>CAVWJT010000035.1:0-60684 GCA_963755235.1 uncultured Acidimicrobiia bacterium | reverse complement strand
GAGCGGACGACGGGACTCGAACCCGCGACCCTCACCTTGGCAAGGTGATGCTCTACCAACTGAGCCACGTCCGCGTGGGTACCTCAGATTAGCAGCCGGCCCGGATCACCGGACAGCCTGGCGACCGCTCACTCCTCCTTTGGACGGAGGTCGACCCGGAGGACGAGCACGCCGTCCTCCACCGCACCGTCGGCGTCCCCGATCAGCGCGAAGTCCTGGAAGTCGGCCTGGGCCTGGGCGATGAACTGCTGCCGCTCCTCGCCGGCAACGGGCGGGAGCGGGCGGCGTTTGACGGCTGCCGCCCGCTCGCGGAATCGGGCCAGCATCTCGTCGACGTCGAGGGAAGCCACGGCTGCGACAGTACCCCGGGGCGGCGGAACGTCACTCCGGGCGCCCAGCGTCGCCTTCGGCGTCGCCACCCTCGGAACTGTGAGCGGAAACAGCCGATTCCTGCATCGAGGGCTCACAGATCTCGGCCGAGGTGCTCGGTCTCGGTCTCGGCCGACGCATCGGGCTCGGAGTGTTCGGGTGTCGGCAGTTCGGATGGTGTGGGATCGGCCTCCACCGGCTCGGCGACGTCGAGCGCCACCACCGGCACCACGGGCACCATCGGCGCCGGTGGCGGCGCGCCGGGCGGGCGGGCCGTTTCGAGGTTGGCCTGCCGAACGTCGGCATCCCCCTTGCGCCAGCGCCGCTCCCCCATCACCTCCAGGGGACCCAACGCCGCGGGGTCCGTGCGCGTCGACCGCACCAGCCACAACGCCAACACGATCATCGCCAACCCGAGGAGCACGAGCACCGTGACGAACACCGCCACCGTCGTGCCGGTCGAGGCGATCACGGAGTTCGTCGGCACAGCGGGCGATCATCGCACGTTCAATGCTGGTGGGACGGACACCAAACCGTCGTCCGCCCCCCGACGGTGGTGCGCGCGAGCGCCGCGCCATCGCGCCGGCAATGACCGCCGCTCGACCGCACGGCCGGCGACAACGTGCCCGTGTGGCTCCCTCCCCGCCGCAGCATGATCGCCAGCCGCCGGCGGATCATCCGCTGCAGGCCATCGACCTCGTCCGGCGGCAGCAGGCCGGCCGGTCGCCGCGGGTCGAGTGAGGCCCACCACAGGATCTCGTCGACCAGAAAGTTCCCGAGGCCGGCGATCGCACTCTGGTCGAGCAGCACCGCCTTCAGCGGCGCCCGCCGTCCGGCCAGCGCAGTGGCGAGCTCGGGACGGCGCAGCGTCAACGCGTCCGGACCGAGCCGCGAGAGATCCGGATCGAGCCGGACCCGCCCGAACCGGCGGGGATCGTGCAACCGCACCAGGCGTCCGTCGTCCAGTCGCACCGCCCACCGGTCCCACACCGGGTCCCGCGAGGCTCCGCTGTAGGCGAGCCGATCGATCGCCGCCTCGTCGTCGACGATCAGCCGCCCGGTCATCCCGAAGTGCAACCCGACGACCGGCCCATCGGTTTCCAACAGCAGCAGCTTGCCGAGACGGTCGACGCCGACGATCTGCGATCCCGGTACAGCGACGTCGACGCCCTCGTCCACGAGCAAGGGGTCGGTTCGCTCGACGGCGACGAGCGTGCGCCCGATCAGGCCGCTGGCCGCCCGCCGCGTCAACTCGACCTCCAGCACCTCCGGCACGACCCGCGAGTGTGGCGCGGATGCGCCACACTGGCCGGCGGTGAGCGCCCTGCTGTGGTTTCTCGGCACCGTCGCGGTCTGTGGTGGGCTGCTGTACTTCGCCCACCGCATCGAGCCGCATTGGGTGGCCAAGGACAGCAGCCGCTTCCTCACCACGGCGCAGATGATCGACCGCTCGGGCGCCCCCGTGGGCCGCGTGCGGGAGGTGCGCGTGCTGATCCTCACCGACGGCACGCTGATGGTCTCGAGGCGGTCGTTCTTGCGAACGAGATCCGGCATCTGGCGGATCCAGGCGAAGGCGCCGACGCCGCCGCGCGGCCGCGTGCTCTATCTGCTCCGACCGGTGCCCGAGGAACCGCTCGACGACCTGCTCACCCTGCGGCTCCCGGCGACGAGCCGCATCGTGCCGACGCTCGACGAACTCGTGCCGCCGAGCTCACCTCGCGACCCGAACATCCCGCCTATTGCGCCTTCTGATCGAGGAACGACGCGATGGGGCCGGCGAGCTGATCGAGGTTGATCAGAAACGCGTCGTGACCATGGGGCGAGTCGATCTCCACGTAGCGACTGGCCACCCCTTCCGACCGCAGGATCTCGTCGATCTGCCGCTGCTGGTAATTGGGATAGAGGAGATCTGACGAGATGCCGACGACCATCGCCGGCGCGGTGATCCGGGCCATCGCACCGGCCAGGTGACCG
This sequence comes from uncultured Acidimicrobiia bacterium, assembly GCA_963755235.1. GTDB lineage: Bacteria > Actinomycetota > Acidimicrobiia > Acidimicrobiales > Ilumatobacteraceae > JALZMG01. The sequence goes on along the minus strand of CAVWJT010000035.1, from coordinate 58,341 downwards.
CGGCCACGGCCGACGTCGTGGAGGTCCATCGCCTTGCCGATCACGAGGTAGCTGTTGGCGTCGAAGCGTCGGACGAGCTTGGTGCCGTGGTGTTCGAGGTACCGCTCGACCTCGAACTGCTGCCACAACCCGAACGTGTCGCCCAGGAGGGCGCGGTCGGCGAGCTCACGGCCGAAACGGTCGGTGAAGATGTTGTCGCTGCGGAACGTCACCTGGGCGACCATGCGGGCGATCGCCAGTCCTTCGGCCGGACCGTCACCCGGGGGCGCGTCGTAGTAGTCACCACCGCGCCACCGGGCGTCGAGGGCGATGGCCCGGCGACCGATCGCACCCCAGGCGATCTGTTGCGCCGTCGCCTGCATGCAGGTGGCGATGGGCACGATCGAGCGCGTGCGGCGGGGATACATGATCGCCCACTCGAGGACCTGCATCCCGCCGAGGGAGCCCCCGATGACCGAGTGCCACGTGCCGATACCGAGGTGGTCGGCGAGCCGGGCCTGCACGCGCACCATGTCGCGGATCGTGATGACCGGAAACCGCGAACCGTACGGCTTGCCGTCGTCGGGATGCGGCGACGCCGGCCCGGTCGTGCCCTGACATCCCCCGAGGATGTTCGGGCAGACGACGAACCACCGCTCGGTGTCGATCGGGCGACCAGGCCCGACCATGCCCTCCCACCAGCCCGGAGCCGGGTGGCCGCGTCCGGCCGGACCAGCGACGTGGCTGTCACCCGTCCACGCGTGGCACAGCAGCACGGCGTTGCTGGCGTCGGCGGCGAGTGTCCCCCACGTCTCGTACGCGACCGTCACGTCGGTCAGCGCGACCCCGCTCTCGAGGGCGAAGCCGCGGTCCGTGGCGAAGGTGAAGAAACGCCGCCGGCCAGGCGGGTCGCCGGGACGCCACGCACCCGTGACCGGCAGGGCCTCCGCTCTCATCATCCTCCTCGTCGACGCGTCGCTGCTGTCCGGCATCGCGAGTGGCCCGAACGCCGGGGTTGCCGGATCGCTCCGGCCACATCCCGCCTGCCGGCGGAGGCACCTTAGGGGCGTTCACCCAGGTTGCCGGGCCCGTTGCCGGGCCGCTCGAAATGCTGTGCAGAGGGTAGCAGGACCCCCTAGTCGGCGACGGATGCGATCACCGGCTGGGCGAGCCGCAGTCGCGGCTCGAACCCCGCCTCGTACGGGAGGAACCCGTTGCGGTCGGGGTAGATCAACTGCACGACGTCGAAGGGCTCGCCGCGGTACCAGGCATCGGCCGTGGCGAACCACCCGACCCGCTGCCCGAGGTCGATCGGGCTGAACCGGCAGCGCAGGTCGTTGTCGAGCAGGCCGACGAGCTCGACGTCGAGGGGGATCTCGGTGCCGCCGAGGCGGGCGTCGGCGACGAGGCCGAGCAGGCCCCGCGCCGCCACCGGCGTGAGCCCGAACACCGCCACCTCGGGGAACGCCACGTGGGCGGGGAACCCGATCGTGTAGGCGTACGCCGGGCGCGGCGGATCGGCCTCCGCGTCGGGGAGGACCGGCTCGACGGCGAACCCGTCGGTCTCCACCATCCACTCGATCTTCTCGGCATGCGGGAGGTGGAAGTCGGGCAGGTCGCTCGCCACGTGTCCGACGGTACCGTCCTCGCCGCCATGGGCGTCAGGTACGGCTTCCTCTTCCGGCCGCGGTGGATCGCGTTCCACCTGCTCGTGATCGCCGCGATCATCGCCATGATCAACCTCGGGTTCTGGCAACTGCGCCGGCTCGACGAGCGCCGTGACTTCAACGAGCAGGTGTCGACCCGCGTCGACCTGCCGCCGGAACCGATCGACGAGATCGTCACCTCGACGACCGACCCCGACGCCGTGGAGTGGCGGTCGGTCCGGGCGCGCGGCACCTACCTCCCCGACGAGCAGTTCGTCGTCGTCAACCGTTCCCAGAGTGGGCGGGCCGGAGATCTCGTCGTCACTCCGCTGGAGCTCGACGACGGCCGGATCCTGCTCGTCGAGCGGGGCTTCGTCCCCCTCGACACTGACAGCGTCGCGGCGCCGACCGGCGACGTCGAGATCGTCGGCCGGCTCCGTCCCTCCCAGGAGCGCCGCCGGGGTCAGCTCAGCGACCCCGCCGAGGGCGAACTCGCCGAGGTCCAGCGCATCGACATCGACCGCCTCGCCGGCCAGCTGCCGGGACCAGTTGTGCCGATGTACGCCGAGCTGGTGAGCTCGACCCCCGCCGAGAACGGACCGTTCCCGGAACCGATCGAGGTCCCCGAGCTCGACGAGGGCCCGCACCTGTCGTACGCGGTGCAGTGGTTCATCTTCGCGGTGTGCGTCGCGGTCGGGTGGGTGCTCGCCGTGCGCCACTCGCTCAGTAGTCGGACCACCGCTCGTCCATGACCGCCTCGTCGAGCGCTCGTCTCGCTCGGCGTACGCTCGGGCCCATCAAACAGCTCTCGGGGATCGACGCCGGATTCCTCAACATGGAGACGGAGGCCACCTTCGGCCACGTCGCGTCGCTGAACATCTACGACCCGACCGGCGCACCCGGCGGCGCGGGCGTGGAGGCGACGAGGCAGACGATTCTCGAGCGCATCGACCAACTGGCCCCCTTCCGCCGCCGGCTGGTCGACGTGCCATGGGGGATCGACCTGCCGTACTGGATCGAGGACCCCCACTTCGACCTCGACTACCACGTCCGCCACCACGCCGTCCCGCCACCCGGCACGCCGAAGCAACTGGCCGAGGTGGTCAGTCGCATCCACGCCAGGGCGCTCGACCGGAGCCGCCCGTTGTGGGAGCTGTACGTCATCGAAGGCGTCGACGAAGGGCGCCGGATCGCCCAGCTCACCAAGGTGCACCACGCCACGATCGACGGCGCCGCCGGCGCCCTCATGCTGGCCGCGATGCTCGACGTGGAACCCGACGCCCGCCCGACGGGCGAGCCGGCGACGTGGAAACCCGACCCGATCCCCAGCGAGGTGAGCCTGCTCGGGCGCACGATGGTGGAGTACGCCCGGCGGCCGGAGAAGTTCATCCGGCTCTCGGTCAAGACGCTGCGCGAGCTCGGCTGGCTCACGCGCAGCGCCGGTGTCCTCGCCCTCGCCGACATGGTCGCTCAGCCGATCCCGGGGCCGCTCGGAGACCTGGTGCGCAAGCGCCTGCGCAACGCGCCGAACGAGGTCGACGAGCCACCTCCGCTGCCGCCGACGGCGGCGCCGCGCACGCCGTGGAACGCGACGATCACGCCGCACCGGCGGTTCGCCTACACGACGATCCCGCTGGAGGAGGCGAAGAAGATCCGCCGATCCGCCGGGTGCACGTTCAACGACGTCGTGCTCGCCCTGTGCTCGGCCACGCTGCGGCAGTATCTGCTCGCCAAGCGGGCCCTGCCCGACGAGAGCCTGGTCGCGATGGTCCCGGTGAGCGTGCGCAGCGGTTCGGAGAGCGACACGTACGAGAACAAGGTGTCGCTCGTGCTCGCCGACCTGGCGACGAACGAACCCGATCCGCTGGCCCGGCTGAAGCGCGTGCAGCAGAGCATGAACGTCGCCAAGGCCCGGTTCGCGGCGATCCCGGCCGAGTCCCTGCAGGACTTCACCCAATTCGCGCCGCCGGCGATCGTCGCCAGGGCGATGCGGATGTACAGCCGGCTCCGTGTCGCCGACCGAACGGCGCCGCCGTTCAACGTGGTGATCTCCAACGTGCCCGGTCCGCCGATGCCGCTCTACTTCGCCGGAGCCCGGCTCGAGCACTTCTACCCGATCTCGGCGCTCACCGATGGCCAGGGACTCAACATGACGGTGCAGAGCTACAACGGCAACCTCGACTTCGGGTTCGTCGCCTGTCGGGAGCTGGTCCCGGACCTGTGGCGGCTCACCGACCTGCTGCAGGAGTCCCTGGAGGAGCTGCTCGACGCTACGCAGTAGCGAGGCGGGAGGCCAACCGCTCGGCCAGCATCAGCGTCGGCAGGTACGGGTTGGTCGTCGGAATGTCAGGGAAGACCGAGGCGTCGACGACGTGGAGGTCGCGGTAGCCGAACACCGCCCCGCGGTCGTCGACCACCCGGCCCATCGCGCACGACGACGTGGCGTGGAACACGCCGGCCGGTGGCTCGCCCACGGTGACCTCCGACGACCAGCGCGGCGAAGGCCGGGTGAGTGAGCAGCTCCCGGGCGAGGTCGACGCCCTGGTCCAACCGGCGACGGTCGTCGTCGCTGACCCCGAGCTCGACGACCGGCTCGCCGTCGCCGGGGCGAACGCGGCCAGAGCCCGTCGGCGCCATCAGCACGACGAGCAGCATCGCCAGTCCATCGGCGTCCGGACCGAGATGGTTGAGCGGATGGACCTGGATGTCGCCGCGGCGCAGCAGGGTGGCGGTGACGAGACCGTGACCGTCGACGTCGACGCCCTCGGCCAGCGTGAGCGTGACGGGCACCGCCGGATGGTTGCGGAGCCCGTCCCCGAGTCCGTCGGCCTCGACCCCCGACCGGGCCAGCAGCGCCGGGGAGCCGATCGCGCCGGCGGCGACGACCACGATGTCGCCCTCGACGGTCGTGCCGTCGCTGAGCACGACACCGGTCGCCCGGCGGCCCTCGAGGTTCACCGCGGCAACCGTGGCGTCCGTCATGATCCGTAGGTTGGGCGGGCGCACGGCGAGGTAGGCGTCGGCGGACGTCACTCGGTGCCGGCCGCGCCGGGTGAGGGGCGCGAGCGTCGCGTCAGGCGCCGCGGCGAGCAGTGCCCGGTCGAGCGGGCCGAGCTCGTCAGCGCCGGCGGGCGTTCGCGGCACGAGCACGCGGTCGAGCGCGGCGCCGGCGTCGCGCCATCCCCACGACTCGTACTGCTGAGGGTCGCCGGGGGTGGCGATCATGCCGTTCACCGCGCTCGACCCACCGAGCACTCGCCCCCGGACGAAGGGGCCCGGGTGGACGCGGCCTGGTTCGGCGAGGGCATCGAAGAAGCTCGCCCCGCGGCCCCCGTTCGGCGGTCGGTCGGACCCGGCCTCGATCAGCGTCACGTGGTGGCCCGGGGTGTCGGCGAGCCGGCGGGCCACGACGCAGCCTGCGGACCCGCCGCCGACCACGACCCAGTCGGTCACCGAACGGCGCTCAGGGGCGCGGGGTCTCGCCCGGCAGACCAGCGAGATGCGCGGTGTCGTTGTAGCGCAACAGGCGCCAGCGGCCGGGGCGCACCAGGAGGAGCTCGGTCATCGAGGCGTTCGCCGTGTACAGCTCGAAGCCGCCAGTGCTCGGGGTGCGCAGGGCGAGGCGGAGCACGGCGTTGACCACGCCGCCGTGACAGCACACGACGACGGTGCCGCCGGCGTGCCGCGCCATGACGCTCTGCAGCGTCTGCCCGACGCGATGGTGCATCTCCGCCAGCGTCTCCCCGCCGGGGAACGTGACGGCGAATGGATCGTTCTCCCAGTCGGGCATCCCGTGACGCTCGAGGAACTGCTCGAACGTCAGGCCGTCGCACTCCGGCCCGGGATCGTGCTCGCCGAAGCCGGGGTCGACCTCCACCGGCGGATCGCCGAGGGCCGGCGCGAGCAGCTCGGCGGTCTCGATCGCCCGCCGGTAGTCGCTGGCGTAGAGGACGGCGCCGGCGAGCTCGTCGGTCTCCCCCAGGCGCACGGCGAGCCGCTCGCACTGCCGGCGACCCAGCTCGGACAGCCCTTCGCAACTGCCCGCCCCAGCGATCGACCCGCGCCACACTGGAGCGCGATTCTCCATGTCGAACGAGAACAAGTCGCGTCGGCTCATCGGCTCACACCACTCATTCTGTCGTTTGGGATCGACCGAAACGGGACGGTTCCAAACGACAGAACGGCTCAGTCGGTCAGATCGAGGGCCATCTCCGGGAACCACTTGCCGGCCGCAGGGTCGATCCGGTTCCACTCGGGGTCGACCGTCTCACCCGCGGGGCCGAGCCCGCGGGTGCACTCACCGTCGGACTCGCCGGGGATCTTGACCCACAGGTAGGCGTCGATCAGCGGCGCACCGGTGTCCAGGGTCGGCGCGGCACCCACGTGCCGGCCCGGCGGGTTGCACCAGTCCTGCGGATCGGGGTACGGGGGTGTCGGTGGTCGCCATGGGCCCACGCCGTTGCGGCTGGTGTCGATCACGAAGTGGGCCGTCGGCGCGACGGCGCCGAGCATGGTGCTGTATCGGAGGTTGATCCCGGACGAGTTGAGGGCGGGATCGTCGGACTCGTCGCTCCACACGCCAAAGTTGCTGAGCGCCACGCCCGTCCACTCGCCGAGCAGCACGGCGATCTTGGCGGGCAGCGGCCCACCGTTCCAGTACTGGTTGGGACAGTTGAAGAAGTCGTTCGGCACCACCTCGGCGGCGTAGGCGAGGCAGGACGAGATCCAGCGGCCGTACTGCGTGTTGTTGCTGGTGAAGTGGTAGTTGGAGACGTTGAGGTAGAAGCCATCGGCATCGGCGACGCCGGCCTGAGCCAGCCGGTGGGCGATGTCACCTGCCCCGAGCCACCCGCTGTGGGTGCCGTCGAGATAGGTGGTCACGTTGGGCAACGCGGCCAGGGCGTCGACCGCGTAGTTGAGCATCTCGAAGCGCTCGGAGGCGGCGTTCGCCGGGTCGGCCTCGGCGGGCTGGCACCACTCGAGGGTGTTGGAGCGGTCAGCGCTGCCGTATGGGTCGTACCAGGGGATGATGCCGAGGCCGTCCGGCTCGAGGATCACGATCGCGCGACGCTTGCCGATGCCGGACGCGAAGCCGTCGATCCACGCCTCGTACTCGTCCTGGGTCGTCGCCCCACCGGCGGAGAACTGGGCGCAATCGCGGAACGGGATGTTGTAGGCGACGATCACCGGGACCGCCCCCTTGGCCGCCGCCTTCTTGACCGTCGCCCGGACGCCCTGGCGCACCGACCGCGGCGTCCCGGCGGTGAACCACACGGCCTGCGGGGTCTCGATCATCGCCTCGATGCGGTCGGCGGCGGCGTGCTCGCCCTGGGCGGTCAGCGCGGCGATCTGCCGCTTCGCCCCGCGGTTCGGCTTGGGGACGTACAGGTCGTCTCCGACTGGAGGTACGGCCGACGCCGGCGCCGACATCAACGCCGTCATCAACGCCGTCGCGACCAGGCCGGCGAGGCAACGTCGCCGTCTCGGTGTGTCCCCCATGCTGTCTCCTCCTCGCATCCCAGTCGTGGAAGCGCTTCCGGGCGCACCTTCTCGCCGCCCGCTGGCGCTGTCAAGGGTCAGGGGCGTGGAAGTTCTTCCATCCGCAATCTTGCAGCCGAGCGCGAGAGTGGTGGCGCGATGCACCTCGAGCTGATCACCGTCGTCGTCGACGAGTACGACCCCGCCATCGACTTCTTCGTCCGGGGGTTGGGCTTCGACCTCGTCGAGGACTCACCGGCCACGACGAACGACGGTCGTGCCAAGCGCTGGGTGGTCGTGCGCCCGCCAGGGGCGACCACGGGGATCCTGCTGGCGCGCGCCGACGGTGAGGGCCAGCGGTCGATCGTCGGTCGACAGCACGCCGGCCGGGTCGGCTTCTTCCTGCGGGTCGACGACTTCGAGGGCACGTACGAACGGATGACGAGCGCCGGCGTCGTGTTCGTGACGGCGCCGCGCGACGAGCCGTACGGCCGGGTCGCCGTGTTCCTCGACATCGCCGGCAATCGATGGGATCTCTTGGGCCCGGCTCGAGACCCTGGGTGGTGAGCAGTAGGCGTCCTATGAACGCTCACCGCTCACCTCACGCCAACGCTTGCGGCGTGCGGTGAGCAGTAGGCGTCGTATGGCCGCTCACCACTCACAACGGTCCGGCATCGATGGAGATTCGGCCGGTGCGGGCTCACGCAACAGCCTCCCGCGTGAGACTTTTCGTTCAATGGTGTGACCGGCCCACGGCGCGGTTCGTAGGGTCGGGGCAGTGGCGTCCGCGTACCGACTGACCGTTCGGTCGCAGGACCCTGACCCTCGGGCCACCGCCATCGAAGCGAGCGCGGCCGCCCTCGGCGTGCCCGTCGGCGGCGCGGTCGACGTCGCCGACGTGATCTTCGTCGAGGGTGAGGACGGCGTCCTCGACGCCGGACAGCTCGACCGGCTCGGCGCCTTCCTCATCGATCCGCTGCTCCAGACGGGAACGTGGGAATCGCCGCCCGACGACGACGACGACCACCACCACCACGTCGAGATCACGTTGCATCCCGGCGTCACGGACGTCGCCGCCGGGGCCGTGCGGCGCGCCAGTGCGCGCCTCGGCGTGCCGCTCGCCGCCGCGGCGACGGGACGCCGCATCGAGTTCCCCCCGACCATTGATGCCGCGAACGACCGACCTCCTGCTGCGCCGCGTGCTCGCCAACCCCGTCGTCGAGCGCTGGACGTACGGCTCGGCCACGCCGGCATGGCACCCCGGCGGCCGAGGCTCCCACGACCGCGGCCCCGGAGGTCCCGGTCCGCGATCTCGACGCCGCCGGCCTCGCCCGCCTCGGTGCCGATCGCGCCCTGGCCCTCGACATCGAGGAGCTCGAGGTGATCCGCGACCACTTCCGGCGGCGAGGGGCGGGAGCCGACCGACGTGGAGCTGGAGACGCTGGCCCAGACCTGGAGCGAGCACTGCGCGCACAAGACGTTCCGCGCCACGATCGTCGTCGACGGTGCCGAGCGACCGTCGCTCCTCGATCGACTGCGCGCGGCGACCGACGCGGTCGACGCCCCCTTCGTCCGCTCGGCGTTCGACGGCAACGCCGGCATCGTGTCCTTTGCCGAGGGCACCACGCTCGCCCTGAAGGCCGAGACGCACAACCATCCGTCCGCCGTCGAGCCGTTCGGCGGTGCCAACACCGGCGTGGGCGGGGTCATCCGGGACGTGATGGGCGCCGGCCACGATCCACTCGCCGTCACCGACGTGCTGTGCTTCGGTCCGCCCGATCTCCCCGTCGACGAGCTGCCCGACGGCGCCCTGCACCCGCGACGCATCCGGGAGGGGGTCGTCGCCGGCGTCGCCGACTACGGCAACAAGATCGGCCTTCCCACTGTGGCCGGTGCCGTGCTCTACGACCCCGGGTTCACCACCAACCCGCTGGTGTTCTGCGGCTGCATCGGCGTGGCGCCCGACCGGCCGCTCCCCCGCGGACCGTTCCCCGACGACCGGGTCGTCGTGCTCGGCGGACGCACCGGCCGGGACGGCATCAGAGGGGCGACGTTCTCCAGCGCGGCGATGGACGCCACCACCGGCGAGGTCGCTGGCGCCAGCGTGCAGATCGGCGATCCGGTCACGGAGAAGCTGCTCGTCGACGTGCTGGCCGGCGCCGACGGACTCTGGACGGCGATCACCGACTGCGGGGCGGGCGGTCTTTCGTCCGCCGTCGGTGAGATGGCCGACGGCGTCGGCGCGGAGGTCGACCTCGCCCTCGTGCCGCTCAAGTACCCGGGCCTCGAGCCGTGGGAGATCTGGCTCTCCGAAGCGCAGGAGCGGATGGTCGTCGCGGTGGATCCCGAACGGCTGCCCGCGCTGCAGGCCCGCTGCGCGCGTCACGGCGTCGAGCTCACCGACCTCGGGCAGTTCACCGGCGACGGCCGCCTCGTCGTCCGCCACGGCGATGCCGTGGTGGCCGATCTGACCACCGACTTCCTGCACCACGGCCGGCCCCGCCGGCGCATGGCGGCCGAGCTCCCGACCCCGGAGCGAGGGCCGGGGCGGCGCGTGGTCACCGACCCGGCGCAGACGCTTCTCGAGTTGCTCGCCCACCGCAACATCGCGTCCAAGGCGACGACGATCCACCGCTACGACCACGAGATCGGCGGGGGGACGGTCGTGCGGCCGCTCGTCGGCGTGCACCAGGACGGGCCGGCCGACGGTGTCGTGATCGCCGACCCGCGCGACACCCACGGGTTCGCCGTCGGCATCGGCGTCAACCCGTGGTACGGGCTGCACGATCCGGAGGCGATGGCCCACGCCGCCGTCGACGAGGCGATCCGCAACGTCGTCGCCGTCGGAGCCGATCCGGATCGGGTCGCCCTGCTCGACAACTTCTCCTGGGGCGATCCCCGCCGCCCGGCCACGCTCGGCGAGCTGGTCGCCGCCGTCGACGGGTGCCACGACGCCGCCGTGGCCCACCGGGCGCCGTTCGTCTCCGGCAAGGACTCGCTGAACAACGAGTACACCGGCGCCGACGGCCGCCGGCACGCGGTGCCGCCGACGCTTGTCATCACCGCCGTCGCCCACGTCCCCGACGCCGGGCGTTGCGTCACCCCGGAGCTCGTGGAGGCCGGCGACGTCGTCGTCCTCGTCGGCGACACGCGGGCCGAGTTCGCCGGCAGCCATCTCGACCTCGTCGCCGGTGAGCCCGACGCACGACTCCGTCGGCGCGGCCCCGCAGCCCGACCCGGAGGCACCGGCGCGGTACCGCCGCCTCCACGCCGCGATGCGCGCCGGCCTCGTCCGGTCCTGCCACGACGTCAGCGAAGGCGGCCTCGCCGTGGCCCTGGCCGAGCTGTGCATCGCCGGCCGACTCGGGATCGCCGTGCAGTCGCTCCCCCACGACGACCCGGCCACCGCCCTGTTCGCCGAGTCGACCGGGCGGTTCGTCGTCGAAGTCCGCCCGGACGATCTCGAGCGGCTCGTCGAGACGGTCGGTCCGGTCCACCGCATCGGTGTCGTCACGGCAGAGCCCTTCCTGACCTTGCCCGACACCCAGCCGATCCCGGTGGCCGACCTCGTCGCCGCCTTCACCGGAGCCGACGCGTGACCCGGCCGGCGGCGATGGTCGTCACCGGGCCGGGGACCAACCGCGACACCGATGCCGTGCTCGCCCTCGATCTCGCCGGAGCCGAACCGTCGGTCGTGCTCGCCGCCGAGCTGGCGGCCCGGCCGGAGCTGCTCGACGCGGCGCGCATCGTGGTCGTGGCGGGCGGGTTCAGCTACGGCGACGCCCTCGGCGCCGGGCGCATGCTCGCCCTCGACCTCGTCAGCGGCGACGGCGGGCGGTTGGGCGAGCGCCTGCGGGCGTTCGTGGCCGGCGGACGCCCGATCGTCGGCATCTGCAACGGGTTCCAGGTGCTCACCCGCGCCGGCCTGCTGCCGGGCGCGCTCGGGCACAACGCCGGCGGCCGGTTCGACTGCCGCTGGGTCGAGCTCGCGCCCGAGCCGGCGAGCCGCTGCATCTGGACCAACCGCCTCGACGCCGACGTGCACTGCCCGATCGCCCACGGCGAGGGCCGGTACGTGCACCCCGATCCCATCGCGCTCGCCGCCTCCGGCCAGGTGGCGCTGCGCTACAACGGTTCCAACCCCAACGGGTCCGTGGCCGACATCGCCGGCGTCTGCGACGCCACCGGCGTCGTCCTCGGACTCATGCCCCACCCGGAGAACCACGTGATCCCACGCCAACATCCGCGCCATCGCCACGACCCCGGCACCGTCCGGTTCCTCGGTCTGCGCCTGTTCGAAGCGGCGGTCCGCCATGTCAAGTGATCTCGCCCCATTCGTCGACGTCGACCTGCCGCTGACCGATCGCCGGGTCGGCAAGGTGCGCGTGTCGTACGCCCTCGGCGACCGTCACCGCCTGTTCGTCACGACCGATCGCCTCTCGGCGTTCGACCGGATCGTCGCCGGCGTGCAGTACAAGGGCCAGGTCCTCAACCAGCTCGCCGCGTGGTGGTTCGCCGAGACCGCCGACGTGGTGGCCAACCACGTCGTCGCCCTGCCCGACCCCAACGTGCTCGTGGCCAAGGCGGCGGCACCGCTGCCGGTCGAGGTCGTCGTGCGGGGCTACATCACCGGCGTCACGTCGACGTCGCTGTGGCGGCAGTACGCCGACGGCGCCCGGACGATCTACGGCTACGACTTCCCCGACGGGCTGGCCAAGAACTCCGCCCTGCCCGAGGCGCTGATCACGCCAACCACCAAGCCGCCCGCCGGCTCGCCCGTGCACGACGAGCCGCTGACGTGTGCCGAGGTGACCGAGCGCGGGCTGGTCGAGCCCGAACTGTGGGACCGGGTGACGGCGGCCGCCCTCGGCGTCTTCGGCCGCGGCCAAGAGGTGGCGGCGAAGGCAGGCTTGATCCTCGCCGACACGAAGTATGAGTTCGGACTCGGCGCCGACGGAGAGCTGCTGCTCATCGACGAGGTCCACACCCCTGACTCGTCGCGGTTCTGGGTCGCCGCCACCTACGGCGACCGGCTGGCGCGGGGCGAGGAGCCGGAGAGCCTCGACAAGGAGGTCGTCCGCCGGGCACTGGCCGACGCCGGCTACGGCGGCGACGGTGACCCGCCCGAGCTGCCCGAGGCCGTGTGGACCGAGACGTCGGAGCGCTACATCGACGCCTACGAACGGCTCACCGGCGCGACGTTCGAACGCGGCGAGTACCCGGTCGGCGAACGCATCGCCGCCGCCCTCGACGAGATCCGGGAGGAGTGGTCATGAGCCCACGCGAGGAATGCGGGGTCCTCGGGATCTCGACGCCGCACGGCGAGGGCGTGGCGCAGCTCGCCTTCTTCGGGCTGTTCGCCCTGCAACACCGGGGCCAGGAGGCGGCCGGCCTGGCCGTCAGCGACGGCCACCGGGCGCGGGTGCACAAGCAGCCCGGCCTCGTCTCCAACGTGTTCACGCCCGAGACCCTCGACCCGCTCATCGGCTACCACGCCATCGGCCACACCCGCTACTCGACGACCGGCGCGAGCACCGAGCGCAACATCCAGCCGTTCATGGTCGAGACGATGCACGGCCCGCTCGCCCTCGCCCACAACGGCAACGTCGTCAACACCACCGAACTGCGCGACGAGCTGCTGGCGCGCGGCTTCGGGCTCACCGCCACGAGCGACTCGGAGGTCATGACCCTGATGCTCGCCGCGGCCGGCGGACGCACCTGGGAGGAGCGCATCGAACGCACCCTCCCGGCGTGGAAGGGCGCCTTCTCACTCGTGCTGCTGGGTTCCGACCGCGTGATCGCGGTCCGCGACCCGTGGGGTTTCCGGCCACTGTCGGTCGGCCGCCTGCCCCGGGGCGGACACGCCGTGGCCAGCGAGACCTGCGCACTGGCGACGCTCGGCTGCGTCGACATCAACGAGGTCCAGCCGGGCGAGATCGTCACCCTCCAGGGCGCCGAGCTCCACCGCCGGCAGGCGCTGGCCCCAGCCGTGGAGCAGGCGCGCTGCACGTTCGAGTTCGTCTACTTCTCCCGCCCCGACTCGGACTGGGCGGGGCGCAACGTGCACCTCGTGCGCGAGCGCCTCGGGGCCGAGCTCGCCGCCGAGTCGCCGGCCGACGCGGACGTGGTGATCCCCGTGCCTGACTCGTCGATCCCGGCGGCGATCGGATACTCCCGGGCGAGCGGAGTGCCGTTCAACGACGGGCTGATCAAGAACCGGTACATCGGCCGGACGTTCATCGAGCCGACCCAGGAGATCCGGGAGCGGGGAGTGGCGCTGAAGTTCAACGCACTCACCGAGAACCTCGCCGGTCGGCGGGTGGTGATGATCGACGACTCGATCGTCCGGGGCACCACGGCCGGGCCGCTCGTCAAGCTGATCCGCGACGCCGGCGCCACCGAGGTCCACGTCCGAATCACCTGCCCGCCGATCACCCATCCGTGCCACTTCGGCGTCGACATGGGCCAGGACGGCGACCTGATGGCGGCCCGCCTCACCGTCGACGAGATCCGCGACCACGTCGGCGCCGACAGCCTGGCGTTTCTCTCCGTCGCGGGGATGATGCGCGCCGTGGGCCGGGAAGACGGTTCGGAGACCGGGTACTGCAACGCCTGCTTCACCGGCCGCTACCCCCTCGAGGTCGGTGACGCGCAGGGCAAGCTGAGCTTCGAAGGCGTGCTCGCCTAGTCATGCGCGTCGTCGTCGTCGGTTCGGGCGGGCGGGAGCACGCGATCGCCTGGGCGTGCCGGCGGCACGGCCACGACGTGCGTCTGCTCGCCGACGTCCCGGACGCCGACGACGAGCGGCCCGACCTCGTCATCCCGGGGCCGGAGGCGGCGCTCGTGGCCGGCGTCGCCGACCGCTGCGCGGAGCAGGGCATCCCGTGCTTCGGGCCGACCGCGGCGCTGGCCCGCCTCGAGTCGTCCAAGGGGTTCGCGCGCGAGCTCGCCCACTCGCTCGGCATCCCGGGACCACGCTTCGCCCGCTTCGCGGCGGGCGACCATCACGCCGCGGTCGAGTGGGCCGACGAGCTCGGGCACCCCGTTGTCATCAAGCTGGACGGGCTCGCCGCGGGCAAGGGGGTCACGGTTCCGGAATCGCCGAGCGAGACGGTCGCCGCGATCGGGGCCACCTCCGGGCCGTTCGTCCTCGAAGAGCGGATGCACGGCCCGGAGTGCTCGTTGCTCGCCCTGTGCGACGGCCGGGTCGCCCGGGCGTTGCCCCTGGCCCAGGACCACAAGCGCATCGGCGAGGGGGACACCGGGCCGAACACCGGCGGGATGGGCGCCTACGCGCCCGCGCCGGTTCCGTATGCGGCCGACGAGTTGCTGGCGACGTTCGTCCAGCCGGTCCTCGATCACTTCGCCGGCGCCGGCACGCCCTACGTCGGCGTGCTCTACGCCGGGCTGATGCTCACCGCCGACGGCCCCCGCCTCGTCGAGTACAACGTGCGCTTCGGCGACCCGGAGGCCCAGGCGGTCCTGCCGCTGCTCCGCTCGGACCTCGCCGCCCTCGCCCTCGCCGCGACCGACGGCCGCCTTGCCGACGTCGCCGTCGAGATCGCCGACGGCGCCGCCTGCACCGTCGTCGCCGCCTCCCCCGGCTACCCCGACGCCCCGGTGGTCGGACAACCGGTTCTGAGCCTCCCCGGGATCGCTGAGCGATCCGAACTCACCGAAGAATCGCGAGCACTCGTGTTCCCGGCCGGGATGGCCGACGGTGTGACGACCGGCGGGCGGGTGCTCGCGGTCACCGGCCTCGGGCCGGATCTCGCCGCCGCCCGCGCCGCGGCGTACGAGGCGATGGCCGGGATCGAGTTCGACGGGATGCAGGTGCGCCGGGACATCGGCTGGCGGGCCCCGGGCGCGACACTGCCCTCGTACGCCGCGGCGGGCGTCGACATCGACGCCGGCACCCAGGCCGTCGACCAGATCCGGGTCGCCGTCGAGCGGACCCACGGCGCCGAGGTCGTGCAAGGGGTCGGCAGCTTCGGCGGGGTGTTCTCGGCCAAGGCGATCGCGGCGATGGACGACCCGGTGCTGGTCGCATCGACCGACGGGGTCGGCACGAAGGTCGAGCTCGCGGCGCGCACGGGAAGGCTGCGCGGGATCGGCCACGACATCGTCAACCACTGCGTCAACGACGTGCTGGTGCAGGCGGCGCGGCCGCTGTTCTTCCTCGACTACTTCGCGGCCAGCCGCCTCGACCCCGACGTCGTCGCCGACGTCGTCGCCGGCATGGCCGAGGCGTGCGAGGCGGCGGGCTGCCCGCTGCTCGGCGGCGAGACCGCCGAGATGCCCGGCGTCTACACGCCGGGTTCGTTCGACGTCGCCGGCACCCTGGTGGGGGTTGCCGAACGGTCGGCCCTGCTCCCCCGCCCCGACGTGGCGGCCGGTGACGTCCTCGTCGGCGTGGCGTCGAGCGGTCCGCACACCAACGGCTACTCGCTGCTCCGGCGGCTGTTCGAGTGGATCCCGCTCGACGTGACCCCGGCCGGCCTCGACCGTCCGCTCGGCGACGCCCTGCTCGAGCCGCACCGCAGCTACCTCCGCGTGCTCGAACCCGCCCTCGCCACCGGCCGAGTGAAGGCCCTCGCCCACGTCACCGGCGGCGGGCTCGTCGAGAACGTGCCGCGGGTGCTCCCATCCGGCGTCGACGCCCGGATCGAGCTTGGGTCGTGGCCGCTGCCGCCGCTCTTCGCGCTCATCCGCGAGCTCGCCACCGCGCTCGATCCCGATGAGCTCTACCGCACCCTCAACATGGGGATCGGCATGGTCGCCATCTGCGCCGCCGCCGACGCCGTCGCCGTGCGGGACGCGATCGGCGAGCAAACGTGGATCATCGGCGAGCTGGTCCCCGGCACGCCGGGAGAACCGGCCGCCGTCCGCCTCGTCTGAGGCGCTCGGGCTACTCCAGCTCGAAGCGAATGCGGCGGTTGCGCTTGCCCTTGTTCTCCACCTTGGTGATGCGGAACGGGCGGGACTGGCCGGTGTTCGACAAATGGGTGCCCCCACACGCCTGCCGGTCGACGCCCTCGATGTCGATGACCCGCAGGGTGCCGTCCGGCGTCGGGGGCGGGGCGACGGAGAGGCTGCGGACGAGACCGGCCACGACGTCGGCATCGCCGGCGTCGACATACACGCTGCGCACCTCGACCTCGCGGCGGATCACGTCGTTGACCCCACCGTCGAGGGCCCGCAGCACGTCGTTGTCGATCTCCGACAGGTCGAAGTCCATCCGCCCGGTGCCGTCGGCGTTGATCTGGGCGCCGGTGACCAGCGTGCCGGGGAACCGCTCGTAGACCAGCGCGTTGAGGACGTGGGAGTCGGTGTGCAGCTGAGCCACCCGCGACCGATGCTCGGCGTCGACCCGGACGACGACCTGACCGGCCACCTCGACGTCGTCCGCCAGGACGTGCCAGACCGCCCCGTCGACGGTCTCGATGCCCGTGACCGGCACCGTCCCGCCGGCGTGCTCGAGCCAACCGACGTCGCTCACCTGGCCCCCGCCGCCGGGATGGAACGCCGAGCGGTCGAGCAGCACCCGTCCGGGGCGGGAGTCGACCACGCTCGCCTCGTGCTCGTAGAGGTCGGGGAACTCGTGACACAGGTAGACGGCCATCGTCATCGAACCTACCGACTCCCTCGATCTGGGCGGGATCTGTGCCAACTGTTGGCACAGATCCCGCCCAGATCGCAGATTGGCAAGAATCCCGCCCAGATGAGGGAAGGCCCGTGAACATTCTGTTCACGAGCCACCGACAGCGGTCGCCGACTGTCTAGCGTCGAGCCATGACGGCCCGATTGGTGATCCTCGCGTCGGGGAGCGGCTCCAACCTGCAGGCGATCGTCGACGCGTGCACCGATGGCACCCTCCCCGCCCGGGTCGTCGCCGTCGTGTCCGATCGGCCGGGAGCGAAGGCCCTCGCCCGGGCCACCGCGGCGGACGTGCCGGCGGTCCCGCTCCCGCTCGCCCCCGGCGAATCCCGCGCCGGCTACGACACCCGGCTCGCCGACGTGGTCGCGGCGCACGACCCCGACTTCATCGTGCTCGCCGGATGGATGCGCATCCTGACGCTGAGCTTCCTCGGCCGGTTCCCCGACCGCGTCGTCAACCTCCACCCCGCCCTTCCCGGCGAGCTCCCCGGCACCCACGCCATCGAGCGCGCCTGGCAGGAGGCCCTCGCCGGCGAACGCACCCGCACCGGGGTGATGGTCCACCTCGTCCCCGACGAAGGGGTCGACTCCGGCCCGGTGCTCGCGACCTCCGCCGTCCCGATCCAACCCGACGACAGCCTCGAGTCCCTCACCGCCCGCATCCACGCCACCGAGCACCGCCTGCTCATCTCGACCCTCGCCGACCTGTGCCGCCAGGAGGTACGCCCGTGACCACTCCGCCCGCTCACCCCAATGACGAACTGTTCGACCGGTTCGAGGCCCTCACGTTCGACGACGTCGTGATCGTGCCCGGCTACTCGGAGACCCTGCCCGACACCGTCGACACGGCCGCCACGTTCGCCGCCGGGATCACCCTGTCCGCCCCCCTCGTCTCGGCGGCGATGGACAAGGTCACCGAGTCGCGCATGGCGATCGCCATGGCCCGCTACGGGGGCATCGGCGTGATCCACCGCAACCTCAGGATCGAGGACCAGGCGGCCGAGGTGCAGAAGGTCAAGCGCAGCCAGAGCGGCATGATCACCGACCCGGTGACACTTCCGCCGACGGCCGCGTTGCACGAGGCCGAGACCCTGATGCATCGCTTCAAGTTCTCCGGCGTGCCGATCACCGACGCCGCCGGCCGGCTCGTCGGGATCCTCACCAACCGTGACATCCGTTTCTGCGAGGGGGCCGATTTCGACCGCCCGATCGCCCAGTTCATGACCGCCGACGGCCTGGTCACCGCGCCCGTCGGCACCACGCTCGACGAGGCCAAGGCGATCCTCCAGCGGCACCGCATCGAGAAGCTGCCCCTGGTCGACAGCGACGGGCGCCTCGCCGGGCTGATCACGGTGAAGGACATCCAGAAGCGCCAGGAGTTCCCGAACGCGTCACGCGACGACGCCGGACGGCTGCGCTGTGCCGCCGCCGTCGGTGTCGGCGACGACGTCGAGGCGCGGGTCGAGGCGCTCGTCGCGATGGGCGCCGACGCCGTGGCCATCGACACCGCGCACGGCCACTCCGCCGGCGTGATCAAGGCGATCGAGCGGATCAAGGGCGGTTGGCCCGACCTTCCGGTCGTGGCCGGCAACGTCGTCACCGAGGAAGGTGTCGACATGCTGGCCGACGCCGGCGCCGACGCGATCAAGGTCGGTGTGGGCGCGGGCTCGATCTGCACCACGCGCGTGATCAGCGGGGCCGGGATGCCCCAGTTGTCGGCGATCTGGCAGACGACACGGCGGGCTCGGCGGCGCGGCGTGCCCGTGATCGCCGACGGTGGCGTCACCTACTCCGGCGACATCGTCAAGGCGATCGCCGCCGGCGCGGAAACGGTGATGCTCGGCTCGCTGCTCGCCGGCACCGAGGAGAGCCCCGGCGAGATGGAGCTGTTCGAGGGCCGGCGGTACAAGAGCTACCGGGGAATGGGTTCGCTGGGCGCGATGCAGGGGCTCGGGGCCGACCGCTATCCGAGCGCCCAGTCCACGATCGGCGCGGCGACGCGCAAGCTCGTCCCCGAGGGCATCGAGGGGCGCGTGCCCTACGCCGGCGGGCTCGGGGAGGTCATCTACCAGTTGATGGGCGGGCTGCGGAGCGGCATGGGCTACGCCGGCGCGGCCACCCTCGAGTCATTACGCACCGGCGCCCGGTTCATGCGGGTCACCGCAGCCGGCCGCGAGGAGAGCCACCCGCACGATGTCCAGATCACCAACGAGGCCCCCAACTACCAACGCGGCTGAGTTCCGAGATCTGTGTCGCCGCGTCGGTCGTCGAACGCGGATTCTGTGACACAGACCAGGCTGCACAGGTGCGCCTGACCGACGAGACTGCGACCATGCCCACCCGCATCGGACTCCAGATCCCCAACTTCACGTATCCCGGGGTCGCCCCGGCCGACCTGTTCGAGCGCGTCGCCGCCCAGGCGGTGGCCGCCGAGGCGTCCGGCTTCGACACCGTCTTCGTGATGGACCACTTCTTCCAACTCCCGCTGCTCGGGCGTCCGGAGCAGGAGATGTTCGAGTCCTACACCCTCCTCGGCGCCCTCGCCGCCCGCACGGAGCGGGTGCGCCTGGGGACGCTCGTCACCGGAGTGACCTACCGCGAGCCGGCGCTGCTCGCCAAGGCGGTCAGCGCCCTCGACGTGATCTCACGCGGGCGGGCGCTGCTCGGCATCGGCGCGGCGTGGTTCGACGTCGAGCACGCCGCCCTCGGCTTCGAGTTCCCGCCCCTCAAGGTGCGCTACGAGCATCTCGTCGACGCCCTCGAGATCTGCCGCGGGATGTTCACCCAGGTGGCGACGACGTACACCGGCACCCATCACGCCGTGAAGGACGCCTACAACTCCCCCGCCCCGATCGCCGGCCGCATCCCGATCCTGATCGGGGGCCAGGGCGAGCGCCGGACGTTCCGCCTCGCCGCCGAGTACGCCGACGAGCTCAACACGACCGCCTCCTTCGCCGATCACCCGCGCAAACTCGATGCGTTGCAGGGCCACCTCGACGACCTCGGACGCGACCGCAGCGACATCAACGTCACCCCGCTCGGCACGCTCGTCCTCGGCGACAGCCACGACGC
Source organism: uncultured Acidimicrobiia bacterium (assembly GCA_963755235.1). GTDB lineage: Bacteria > Actinomycetota > Acidimicrobiia > Acidimicrobiales > Ilumatobacteraceae > JALZMG01. Next base: position 38,509 of record CAVWJT010000035.1, on the reverse strand, counting down.
CGCCCGCGCCAAGCTCGGTCGGTTCCTCGGCGCCCGGGGAGTCGACGTCGACGCACTGCTCGCCGACGAGGCGGCGCGTGCCCAACTGCTCGGGCGTGTCGTCTGGGGCGATCCCGACGAGGTCGCCGCCCGCGTGCAGGAGATCGTCGGCGTCGGGATGGACGGCGTCGTCTTCAATCTCCCCGCCGATGCCGACGACACCGAGGCGGTTGCCTTCGCCGGCGAGACCCTCACCAAGGCCCTCGCTTAGCTGCGCCGGCGGATCTCGTAGCTGCAGGCGTGGGCGCCGGCCATCATGTGGGTGACCCGCTCGATCTCGGCTTCGGGGAGGGCGGCGCGGAGGAACTCCAGCTCGGTCGAGCACGCCAGCGGGTGCTCCCGGGCGACGGCAAAGATCGCGCAGTTGCGCTCGGCGATGAGGAACGAACCGTCGGGCAGCTCCTCGGGCGCCGCCAGGTAGCCGTCCTCGTCGAGGATCTTGGCCAGCTCCCGGACCTTGGCGGCGAAGCTGCGCTGCCGATCGAGCCGACTTCTCGCCGCCTCGATGCGGTCGTCGCGCCGATGCTGGAACGCGCGGGTGACGGCGCCCGAGGGCAGGTACCCGAGGAGCTGATTGGTCAGCTCGCCATACGCGCGCGTGGAAGAGGGACTCGGCCGCCGCGGCGACGCGGTAGCAGCGCTCGGACCGGCCCTGCTGGCCCGGCTCGCGGGCGGCGTCGCCGACTTCGACCAGGCCCGCGTCGGTGAGCGCGGTGAGGTGCTGGCGCGCTCCGCTGGGCGTCATCGCGAGCATCTCGGCGACGTCGGCGACGGTCGCCTCCCCGCGGCGGCGAACCGCGTACAGGACACTTCGCTGGGCCGCCGAGATCGGCGGCGCCACGCTGACTCCGGGCCTGGTCGTCGTGCTCATCAACTGGTTCTCGGCCCGCGCTCGGGAAGGATCAGGTGGACGTCGCCGAATTCGTGCCAGCGATACCCTGCCCGCAGCGCAGTCGCGTACGCAAGCTCCAACGCCGAGCGGCCGGCCACGGCCTCGAGCAGCCGGAGATGGCTCGCTTGCGGCTCGTGCCATCCGGTGAGCAAGCCGTCGACCACGCGCACACCGCGTTCGGGCGTCACGACGAGCTCGGTCCAGCCCTCCCCCGGATGCACGGACCCATCCTCGTCGGCCACCGTCTCGAGCGCCCGCACGACAGTCGTGCCGACCGCGATGACGACGTTGCTCCCGCCCCCACGCCTGACGTCGTTGACCAGCCGGGCGGTCGCCGGGGGGACCCGATAGCGCTCCGGGTACGGCGTCTCGTGGGCTTCGAGCGAGGCGACACCGGTGTGCAGCACAATCGGTGCGACGACGATGCCGTGGGCGACGAGGTCGGTGATCACGTCGGTCGTGAGGACCCGCCCGGCCGACGGCATCTCGGCCGAGCCGGGCTCGGTGGCGAAAGCGTTGGTGTAGGCGTTGATCGGCCACGCGTCCGGGACGTACCGGTATCGGATCGGTCGCCCGTATCTGCACAGATACTCGAGCAGCGGCACGGGCAGGTCGAGCGTCGCCACCCACAGGCGCACCGACCGGGGCATCCGTCCGAGCAGGTGGACGCCGCCTCCTTGCGGTAGCGCCAGCGTCGCTCCGGTGAGATCGGCGAGGTCCGGCTCGGTGGTGCCGTCGCCCGCCGGGTGACGGACCTCGACGAGGTGCAGGCCGGTCGGGAGCTCGGTCGAGATGTGGACCACGACGGCGGTCCCGTCCGGCGTGGTCGCGTCGACCGCCGCCGGCACCGTCGCCGAGGTGTTGACGACGACGACGTCGCCCGGCCGCAACCACGTGGCGAGGTCGCGGGCGGTGGTGTGCTTGGGCTCGCGGTCGCCGATCGAGACGAGCATCCGCACGGCGTCGCGCCGGCCGAGGGTCAGCTCGGGCGGCTCGGTCGCCTCGAGCTCGGGAGGGAGCACGAAGTCGTCGAGCCGCACGTCGACGGCCGTCACGGCACGACCTCGGCGATCCGGTAGCGGCCACTCGGCCGATCGCCGCCGATCAGGGCGAGGATGCCGGGCACGCTCTGCTCGGGCGACGGGCGATCGGAGATGTCCTCTCCCGGGAAGGCGTCCTGGTGCATCTGCGTGCGCATGTCGCCAGGGTCGATGGTCAGCACCCGGAGGTCGGGGCGCTCGACGCCGAGGACCCGGCCGAGATGGTCGAGCGCCGCCTTCGTCGCCCCGTATCCACCCCATCCCTCGTACGCCTCGACCGACGCGTCGGACGTGATGTCGATGATCACGGCGTCGGCAGCCACCTTCGGCAACGCCTCCTGGATCAGGCCGAGGGGGGCGAGGACGTTGACCGTGAACAGGTCGGTGAGCTCGTCGAGCGGGTAGTCGGCCAGGCCGGGCAGCGGGGATGGGCCGAGGCCGCCGGCGTTGTTGACCAGCAAGTCGATCGAGCCGCCCGCGGCGGCGACGAGTTCGGCGCGGTGCGCCGGATCGGTCACGTCGCCGGGCACGGCGACAACGGCATCACCGAGACCGGATACGGCGTCGCGGAGAGCGTCGCCGTCGCGGGCATCGGTGACCACTCTCCACCCTGCCGCCGCCAGCCCCCTGACGAGGGCCAGCCCGAGACCCCGGGAACCTCCGGTGACGATCGCTGTTCCGCTCACGGTTCCTCCTCGTGTCTTGACGAAAGGTTAACCGATTGAAACAGTTATCGCTGTGTTTTCTTCCCTAGGTCAGCTTCTCGACGAAACCCTCGAGCTGGCGCAGGTTGCGGCACTCGTACACGCCGTCGACGTGAGTGGCGTACTCCCCCACGATCGAGTCGCCGGTGTTCCAGTACGACCGCGGCTCGGGGTTGAGCCAGTAGACGTGGCGCGCTTTGTGGCGCATCTCCTTCACGATCCACGACTGGCTGGCGTGGTAGTTGTTCCGCGCGTCGCCGAGCAGCAGCACAGTCGTCTTCGGACCGACCTCACGGCCCCAGCGCTCCCAGAAGACCTCGAAGGCGTGGCCGTAGTCGGAGTGCCCGTCCACCCACACCACGTCGGCCTCGGTGTTCACCCGGTGGATCGCCTCGGCGATGTCCTCCGTCGCCTTGAAGTAGTCGGTGACCTCGTCGATGCCGTCGATGAAGACGAACGACCGCACCTTGGCGAACTGGTTCTGGATCGCGTACACCAGCATCAGCGTGAACCGGGCGAACGCCGCCACCGACCCGGAGATGTCGGCCACCACCATCAGCTCCGGCTTGGCCGGGCGCGGGTACCGGAACTTGGGCTCGGCCGGCACTCCGCCGTACGACAACGAGTGGCGCACGGTGTTGCGGAAATCGAGCGGGCCCTTGCGACCGTGGCGCCGCTTGCGCGCCAGCCGGGCGGCCAGCTTGCGGGTCAGCGGGTAGAGCGCCTTCTTCAGCGACTGCATCTCGTCGCGGCTGGCGTGCATGAACTCGACGTCTTCCGGCAACGGCTTGCGCAGCGTCTTGGCCATCGCCTCGGCGCCCCGGTCGGCCACCAGCCGACGGCGGATCTCCGCTTCGACCTCACTCTTGAACTTCTCGATGCGGTCCTCGTACTCCTCCCGCTCGAGGCGTTCCTCCAGCGACGTCAGCTCCCCGCCGACCTGCTCGCGGGTGGCCTCCATGAGCTTCTCGAGCATCGCCTCGAGGTCGAGGTTGCGCAGCGTCCGGTACAGGTAGTACGTGCCGCCCACCGGCCGGCCCGGCTCCATGCCGGCGAAGCGCTGCACCGCCTGCCGGGCCATCGCCCGCATCATCGCCTGGTCGCCGTTGAGCAGGGCCTGCATCAGCAGGTGAGCGATCTCCTCCGGTGTCAGCGCGTCCATCGCGCCGCCCGCCGCCCCTCGGCCCTCGCCCTGGCGCGTCTGGTCCTGCATCTCGCGCCACATCTCGTCCAGCTCGGACTCGTCGCTCTCGGCGAGGCGGTACTCCGGACCGCGCAGGCTGAAGTAGACCTCGAAGACCGTCTCGAACGCCCGCCAGTGGGCGTTGTTCTTCACGAGCGTCGCCCCGAGGGCGTACTTGAACGCGTCCCGGTCATCGACAGGGATGTGCTGTACCGCCTCCAGGGCGTCGAGGTTCTCGGTGAGGCTCACCGGGAGGCCGGCGTTGCGCAGCTCGACGACGAATCCGTTGAGCAGCTCGAGCATGGAGGCGCCGGCGCGCTCGGCGACGCTCATCGTCAGCTCTCCACGGAGAGCTCTTTGGCCGCCTTGGCGATGTCGGTCTGGTACTTGAGCAGGATGTGCAGGGTCTCCTTCGCCGTCTGCTCGTCGATCGAGTCGAGGTTGAGGAGGAGCAGGGTGCGGGCCCAGTCGAGCGTCTCCGAGACGCTGGGGGCCTTCTTCAGGTCGAGCTGGCGGATGGAGCGGACGACGCGGGCGACCTGGTCCGCCAGGTTGGCGCTGACCCCGGGCACCTTGGCCAGCACGATCGCCTTCTCCCGCTCGAGCGTCGGGTAGTCGACGTGGAGGTAGAGGCAGCGCCGCTTGAGCGCCTCGGACAGCTCACGCGTGTTGTTCGACGTCAGGAACACGAGCGGGATCTGGTTGGCCTCGATCGTGCCCAGCTCGGGGATCGAGACCTGGTAGTCGGACAGGATCTCGAGCAGCAGCGCCTCGGTCTCGACCTCGACCCGGTCGACCTCATCGATGAGCAGGACCACCGGCTCGGCGGCGCGGATCGCCTCCAGCAGCGGGCGGGTGAGCAGGAACTCCTCGGAGAAGATGTCGTCGTGGACGTCGCTCCAGGCGTCGGTGCTCTTGTCGGCCTGGATGCGGAGCAGCTGCTTCTTGTAGTTCCACTCGTAGAGCGCCTTGGACTCGTCGAGTCCCTCGTAGCACTGCAGGCGGATCAGCCGGGCACCGGTCATCTCGGCCACCGACTTGGCGAGCTGGGTCTTGCCCGTGCCGGCGGGTCCCTCGATCAGCACCGGCTTGCCGAGGCGCTCGGCGAGGAACACCACACCGGCGATCCCCTCGTCGGCCAAGTAGGCCACGTCGCGCAACCCGTCACGGACCGCCGGCACGCTCTCGAAGTGTTCCGTCACCCACTGCACGCTATCCAGTGACCGTGCCGGCGGAGCGGTTGGAACACGCCCGGATACCATCCCGCCGTGGCCGGGGCCCTCGCCAAGTACGTCGACGCGTTCGTCGACGGGGTGAGCGCCGACCTGTCCGAGCTGTCCGGGCGTGATCACCGCGCCGAGGTAGAGGTCGAAGCCAGCGATCTCACCGCTGCGGTCATCGACAGCGACACCCGCCAGACGGCCGCCGAGCTCGAGGCGTGGCTCGACGACATCGGCCCCCGGCTCGAACCGCCGGTGATCGTCGCGTCCGACCGCCTGCGCGAGTCGGCGATGCTCGAAGGGAAGCGACGGTGGCTCGACGGTCCGAGCACCCTTGCCGACCTGCTGCTGCGCGCCGACGCTCGCGACGGCGGGCGCAGGGCGGCCCGGTACTACGACCTCGCCATTCGGCTCGCCCACGCCGCGGCGTCGGTCGACCTCGTCCCGTCGCCGGACGAGGTCGCCGCCATCGACCGCTACCGCGCGGTGCTCCTCGCCGCCTTCGACGCCGCCGGAGTCGCCCGTCCCGGACGCGGCGCAGCCGCAAGTGTCGCTCCACCCGTCGCCTCGAAGGCGGCGCCTGGCCCCGCCGCCGCGGCGGCGGAACCTCCCCTTGGGGAGACGCTGCCGCCGGAACGGCCGATCGAGGCGCTGCTCGCCGAGTTGGACGCGCTCGTCGGGCTGGACCAGGTGAAGGCCGACGTCCGGCGCCTGACGAGCCTGCTGCGGATCCAGAAGCTCCGCGAGGAGCGGGGGCTGCCGACCCTCGAGACCAGTCACCACCTCGTGTTCACCGGCAATCCGGGCACCGGCAAGACGACCGTTGCTCGTCTGCTGAGCCAGATCCTGCGGGCCCTCGGCATCGTGTCCAAGGGCCACCTCGTCGAGACCGACCGCTCCCACCTCGTCGCCGGCTACGTCGGCCAGACGGCCGTGCGGACGCGGGAGGCGATGGAGTCCGCACTCGGCGGGACGCTGCTCATCGACGAGGCCTATGCGCTCGCCCGGGGCAGCGAGCAGGACTTCGGACGCGAGGCGATCGACACGATCGTCAAGTTCATGGAGGACCACCGCGACGACCTGGCGGTCATCGCCGCCGGCTACCCGGACGAGATGGCCGAGCTGATCGACGCCAATCCCGGCCTGAAGAGCCGCTTCGTGCGCACCGTCCACTTCCCCGACTACACGACGGAGGAGCTCGTCGCGATCTTCGAGCTGATGGGCAAGGACAAGCAGTACCACCTCGACGATCAGGGCCGAGCGCGGCTCGCCGAGGTCATCGAGGCGGAGCCGCGCACCCGGGGCTTCGGCAACGCCCGGTTCGTGCGCAACGTGTTCGAGGCCGCGGTGGCCCACCAGGCCGAGCGGCTGGCCACGGTGGCCGCACCGACCGATGACGACCTGACGACCCTCACCGCCGCCGACGTGGTCCCACCGGACGTCGGCCAAGCCCGGAGTTAGCCTCGACGACGATGGGCGTGCGCGACCGGTTCTTCACGGCCACGACCGCCAAGGCCATCCTCTCGTGGCGGATCGTCGCCGGGGCCGCGGCGGGAGTGATCGCCGGCCTCCTCGGCGTGCCCTGGCTCGGCGCCGTCGCGATCGGCCTGGTCGTCTACGTGGGCGCGGTGGCGCTGGCGGCGCCCAAGCCGGCGAAGCGGCCGCAGCTCGACCCGTTCGCGCTCAGCGAGCCGTGGCGGCACTTCGTCCAGAGCGCGCAGCGCTCGAAGCGCCAGCTCGCCGACACGGTTCGGGCGGCGCGCCCCGGCCCCCTCCGGGACCGGCTGCAGGGCATCGTCGACCGCCTTGACGATGCGATCGTCGAGAGCTGGCAGATCGCCCGCCGGGGCGACCAGATCGACTCCGCCGTGAAAACGCTCGACCCGCCCCGCCTGCGGTCGCGGCTCGACACCCTGCGGACCCAGGCGACGTCGGGCCCGAGCGACGATCTCGCCGCGGCGATCGCCTCGGTCGAGAGCCAGGTGGCGAGCGTCGAGCGGCTCAAGCAACTGTCGGCGAGCACCGCCGATCGGCTCCGGCTCACCCAGGCCCAGCTCGACGAGCTCGTCTCGCGTGCGGCCGAAGTCAGCATCGGGGCGAGTGACACCGACGGCTTCGCCCACGACGTCGACGACCTCGTGCTCGAGGTGGAAGCGCTGCGTCTCGCCGTGCAAGAAACGCCGCAATGATCGCCCGACGGGTGGCGACGGTCGTCGTCGCCGCGGCGATGATCGTCGGAGCGTTCCTCATCCGCCGCAACGTGATCGAAGGCGACGAGGGCGACGACGACCCGGGGCCGCCGCCGGTCGAGGACGCGTCCGAGCTCGTGTGCCTGACCGAGCTGGAGAACATCTGCGTCGAGCTCGCCGCGACCCGCCCCGATCTCGACGTCACCGTCGAGGACGCCGGGATCACGCTCGACCGCCTGGCCGAAGGCGATCCGGTCCCGCTGTGGCTCACCTTCGAGCCGTTCCCGGCGATGGCCGGGACGCTGCTCGCCGGTGATGTCCTTGCGGCGAGCGAGCTCGCCATCGGGACCTCAGCTGATCGCAAGTCCGTGCTCGACGCGCGGTGCGAGTCGGCGCCGCTGTGGCGCTGCATCGGAGACCTCGCGGGCGAGGAATGGGGTGAGGTCCCCGGACGGGTCGAGCCGAGTGTCGGCGACGCCGGGGATTCGGCCGCGGCACTGGCGTCGTTCGCCGCGGCCGTCGCCGGCTACTTCGGCACCGCCGACCTGAACAGCAACATGTGGGCCGCCGACCTGCAGTTCCTCCCGTGGGTTCAGGCGCTCGTCCGGGAGGTCCCCCTCGACAACCTGACCTCGGGCACCCCCGCCGCCACGATGATCGTCCGCGACAGCGCGGTGAACGTCGCCGCCACCAACGACGCCGAGATCGCGTTGCTCGCTGCACCCCCGGAAGAACTGACGCCCAGCTACCCTGAGCCGTCCATGTGGCTGCAGGCGGTGCTGGCGGCGCCCGAAGGGGTGGACGTCCCGGACGATCTGGCGCGGGACGCGGCCGACGTACTTCGAGCCGCCGGCTGGGACCCCGCCGCGGCGGCCACGACACCGCTCCCGTCGGCGACCACGATGATCGCCCTGCGGACGTTGTGGGAGGAGATCCAGTGAGCTCCCCCATCTGGGCGGGATTCCTGCCAACCCGGCATCTGGGCGGGAATCGTTCCAGACGTCGCGAAAATTCCCGCCCAGTTCGGAGGGTCGTCGCCGCCGCAGCCGCCGCGGTGCTGCTTGCGGCCGCGTGCTCCGGCGACGACGACGACAGTGCCGAACCGGACACGAGCGACCTCTCCGGCGCCGACCCAGGAGACTGCGTCGTCGTGGATATGGCCGTGAGCAGCGAGAAGATCGCCCTGCTGACCGAGCTCGCCGAGGACTTCAACAACAGCGACGAGGCCACGGTCAGTGATCGGTGCGTGTTCGTCCGCCCGCGCAGCGTGGCGTCGGGGAACGCGGCGAACCTGATCGTCGACGGGTGGCCCAATCCGGAGGTCAACGGCGAGCCGCCGGTGATCTGGTCGCCCGCCGCGTCCGGGTGGGCGGCGATCGTGAACGAGCGGGCCGGGCAGGTCCTGGCCCCGGCCGGCACCCCGTTCATGCTCACGCCGCTGGTCATCGCCATGCCCCGGCCGATGGCAGAGGCCCTCGGCTGGCCGGACGAGTCCATCGGCTTCGCCGACCTGGCCACGCTGGCCGAGAACCCCGAGGGATGGGCCGCTGTGGGCCATCCGGAGTGGGGCCCGTTCCGGCTGGGCAAGACCAACCCCAACTACTCCACGAGCGGGCTCAACTTCACCATCGCCGAGTACTACGCGGCGACCGGCAAGACGGCCGATCTCACGACCGAGGATCTCGCCCGGCCGGCGGCCGTCGACTTCGCCACCCAGATCGAGTCCGCCGTCGTGCACTACGGCGACATCACGATGACGTTCCTCAACAACTGGTTCGCCGCCGACGTGCGGGGCACCGCGCTCACCTACGCGAGTGCGGTCGCCGTCGAGGAGAAGAGCGTGATCGACTACAACCTGGGCAACCCCGACGGCGTGCTCGCGCCGGGCGAGGAGCCCCGGGCGCCCCGTGATCCGCTGGTCGCGATCTATCCGGAGGAGGGAACGCTCTTCTCCGACAACCCGTTCATCATCCTCGAGACCACGTGGGTCGACGCGGACGAGAAGGCCGCGGCGGCGCTGTTCGAGGAGTACGTCCAACGTCCCGAGAATCAGCAGAAGGTGCTCGACTTCGGGTTCCGTCCGAACAACCCGGCGGTCCCACTGGCGGAGCCGATCGTCGCCGCCAACGGCGTCGACCCCGAGCAGCCGACGACCGAGCTCGAGGTGCCGTCGCCGGACGTGCTCATCGGGATCCTCGACTCGTGGGCCGAGTTGCGCAAGGACGCGCGGGTGCTGCTCGTGCTCGACATCTCGGGCTCGATGGGCGACGCGGGAGGGGACGGGCGGACCAAGCTCGACCTGGCCATCGAAGCCGCGGTGAGCGCGCTGGACCAGTTCAAGGACGCCGACGAGGTCGGACTGTGGGTGTTCAGCACCGATCTCGGCGGCCCCGATCCCAACGTGCTCGACCTCGTGCCGATCGCCCCGATCGGCACCCAGCGCGACGTGTTGGCGCAGCAGATCGAGGCCCAACGCCCGACGAACGGGACGCCGCTCTACGACGTCACCCAGCAGGCCTACGAATCGATGCTCGCGGAGTACGACCCGGCGAAGATCAACGCCATCGTGCTGCTCACCGACGGCCAGAACGACGACGGCAATCCGGGCGACGACGAGGAGCAGTTCGCCGAGCTGATCCAGTCACTGCAGGCCGGAAGCGAAGGGTCGAGCTCGCAACCGGTGCGTCTCTTCACGATCGCCTACGGCGAGGACGCCGACGCGACCACATTGCGGACGGTCGCCCAGGCCACGCGGGCGGCCACGTACAACGCGAGCAACCCGGCGACCATCGAGCAGGTGTTCACCGCCGTTATCAGCAACTTCTGACATGGCGAGGCGCTCGTTCCGTGACCGCTTCCTCACCAAGGGCGTCGCCGAGTCGATCATGTCGCCGCTCGGCATCCTCCTCGCCGGCGCCGGCACCGCCGGCGCCATCCTCGTGGGCTTGCCGTTGGCGGCCGCGGCGGGCGTCGGCGTGCTCGCCTGGGGTGGTCGCGTGCTGGCCTCGGTACCTCGGGGTTCGTCGTCGGCGCGGGTGTCCCCGTCGAGTCTCAGCGAGCCGTGGCGCTCCTACGGCGTGCAGGCCGAGGAGGCCAAGCGCCGCTTCGACCATGTCGTCGCGTCGGTGCCAGCCGGTCCGCTGCGCCAACGCCTCGAGCTGATGTCGGGACGGCTCGACGACGGTGTCGACGAGTCGTGGCGCATCGCCCGCCGCGGCCACGAGATCGGCAACGCGATCGGGAAGATCGACACGGTGTCGGCCGAGGCCGAGCTCGCCGACCTCCGGCGCCGGCTCGGCAGCGACTCCCCTTCCCCGGCCCAGGCGCAGACGATCGAGGCCCTGGAGGCGCAGCTCGCCTCCGCCCACCGTCTCATCGCCCTGGCCGAAGGGAGCCGCGATCGGTTGCGCCTGCTCGACGCCCGCTTCGACGAGCTCCTCGCCCGCACCGTCGAGGTCAGCGTCGGATCGGGGGACACCGACGTGCTCGGTCAGGACGTCGATGGTCTCGTCAGCGAGCTCGAGTCGCTCCGCATCGCGATGGACGAGGCCGGGCGGGCGGGCGACCCCACCGCGCTCCCCCAGCCGGACCCATGACCCCGTGAGCTCGCTGCTCCGATCGAATCTGGTCGTCGCGTCGGGAACCGCGCTGTCGCGGATCAGTGGGCTGGCGCGCATCACCGTGTTCGGGTACGTCATCGGGCAGACCGCGCTTGCCGACGCCTACCGGATCGGCAACGAGACCCCGAACATCGTCTACGAGCTGCTCCTCGGCGGCGTGCTCTCCGCAACGCTCGTCCCGCTGTTCACCTCGTTCGACGTGGACGACGACGAGGAGTCGACGAACGCCGTGGTCACGGTGAGCCTCGTCCTGCTCGTCGGGATCACGGTGGTCGCGGTCATCGGCGCGCCGCTGATCTTCGGTCTCTACACGCTCGATCCGAGCGGCACGGTGGACGCCGATCAGTTCCGTGATGTCGGGACCCTGCTCACGCGGATCTTCCTCCTCCAGATCTTCTTCTACGGGGCGACCGGGGTGGCCAACGCATTGCTCAACTCCCGCCGCCGGTTCTTCGCCGCCGCGTGGAGCCCGATCCTGCCCAACCTCATCATCATCGCCTCGCTCCTGTCCCTCCCGGACGCCGGCAGCAGGGAGTGGACGTTGGGCGACGTGCTGGACGACGACCGCGTGCGGTGGACGCTCGGGCTCGGCGCCACCGCCGGCATCGCGGCGATGGCGCTCGTGCTGATCCCCGCCGTCCACCGGGCGGGCGTGCGGTTCCGGCCCAAGCTCGACTTCCGGCACCCTGCGGTGCGCCGTCTCCTGACGTTGTCGGGATGGACCCTCGGGTACGTCGTCGCCAACCAGGTCGTGATCGTGGTCGTGCGCAACCTCGCCGATCCAGGTTCGGGCGACGCCAGCGCCTACTTCGACGCCTACACCTTCTTCGTCCTCCCCCACGGGCTCCTGGCGATGTCGATCGCGACCACGTTCGTGCCCGAGATGGCCCGCAGCGTCGCGCACAGGGACCGCGCCGCGTTCACCGCTCAGACGTCGCTCGGCGTGCGCCTGATCGCCCTGCTCATCGTGCCGGCCGCGATGATCCTGTTCGTCCTGCGTCGGGCGATCGTCGGGGCGTTCCTGCAGCATGGCGAGTACACGGCCGCGGCCGCCGACAACACGTCGCGGGTGCTGGCCGGCTTCGCCATCGGCCTGATCGGGTTCTCGATCTACTTGTTCGCGCTGCGCGGGTTCTACGCCCACCAGGACACCCGCACCCCGTTCGTGATCAACGTCTTCGAATGCGTCCTCAACATCGTGCTGGCGTTCGCCCTCGTCCCCCGCTACGACATCCTCGGGCTCGGGCTCGCCTTCGCCATCGCCAACGTCGTCGGTGCGCTCTTCGCGTTGCAGGTGCTGTCGTACAAGGTGCCCGGCTTCCCGCTGCGCGGCGTGCTCGGCAACCTCTGGCCGATGGCGCTCGCCGGCGTGGTCGCCGGCGAGGTGATGTGGTTGGTGGCCACGAAGGTCGGCGGCAACGTCGGTGGTGAGGCGTTCGTGCGGTTGGTGGTGGGTGCGATCGTCGGCGTGGCCGTGTACGTCGCGATCCTGTTCGCCCTGCGGGTGCCCGAGGTCAGGGCCATCGGCGATCGGATCCGACGGCTCGGCCGCCCCGTGCCGTCGCAGACCTAAGCTGCGGCCATGTTCAAGCTCGTCAAGAAGTGGTGGAAGTACCTGACGGCCAAGCTGACCGGGTCGTTCGAGGAGCGGGCCGATCCGAAGGTGCAGCTCGAGCAGGCGATCACCGAGGCCCAGGACCAGCATCGCCGGCTCAAGGAACAGGCGGCCAACGTCATCGCCAACCAGAAGCAGAGCGAGCTCCGCCTCAACGCCAAGCTCGGCGAGCTCGAGAAGCTCAATGGCAACGCCAGGCAGGCGCTGATCATGGCCGCCGACGCCGAGAAGGCCGGCAACGCCGAGAAGGCGCAGAGCTACTCGACGGCCGCCGAGACCATCGCCAACCAGCTGATCCAGGTCGAGAAGGACGTCGAGAGCCTGAAGAGCCTGGTGCTCGAGTCGGCGCAGGCATCTGACCAGGCGAAGGCGGCGGTGAGCCAGAACAGCCGGATGCTGCAGCAGAAGATCTCCGAGAAGTCCAAGCTGCTCAGCCAGCTCGACCAGGCGAAGATGCAGGAGGAGATGAACTCGGCGATGGCCCAGCTGCAGGAGAGCGTGGGCTCGGACGTGCCGTCGTTCTCCGAGGTCGAGCAGAAGATCCAGGCGCGCTACGCCAAGGCCAAGGCCACGGCCGAGCTCACCGAAACGTCCGTCGAGTCGAGCGTGCTCGAGATCGAGCAGGCGACGGCGAACGTCGAGGCCCAGAGCCGGCTCAGCGAGCTGCGCGCCGAGCTCGGGTTGGAGTCGCCCGCCCCGGCGGCGGCTCCCGCCGCGGTGGAGCAGCCCGCGGAGCAGGCGGCCCCCGCGGAGCAGCCCCCGGCCTAGGCATCCGAGGTGTTTCGAGGCGCCCGAGGTTTTCGTCGCCTTCCGGCACGAAACCCTCCGGTGCCGCCAAACCCTCGGATGGAGTCAGCCGGGGAGCAGGACGAGGTCGTCGCGGTGGATGACCTCGTGGACCATGCCCGGGGGGAGGTCGGTGGTGTGGCGGCCGGCCACCTTGCGCAGCTGCGCGGCCTCGACGAAGACCATCCCGCGCGCGAACGGGATCCCGTCGAGGCCGACGACGTCGACGGTATCGCCCTCGCCGAAGCGGCCGGCGACGTCGACGACGCCCGCGGGGAGCAGGCTGGTGTGGCGCTCCATCAGCGCCGTGCGCGCCCCGTCGTCGACCGTTACCGACCCGGCGACGCGAGCGGCGAAGGCGATCCACAACTTGCGGGCGGCGAGCTTGCGGCGGTGGGCGGCGAAGCTGGTCCCGACGGCCTCGTCGGCCACCGCGCCGGCGAGCACGCCGGGTCGGGCGGCGTTGGCGATCACCGTGCGCACTCCTGACCACGAGGCGATGCGGGCGGCCTCGAGCTTGCTCGCCATGCCGCCGCTGCCCCGGTCGCTTCCCGTGCGTCCGGCCCTGATCGCCAGCAGCGGGTCGTCCGCACCCACCCGGGGCACGAGCGCGGCGGTGGGGTCGGCACGAGGGTCGGTCGTGTACAGGCCGTCGAGGTCGGTGAGCAGCACGAGCACCGCGGCTCCGATGTTGTGGGCGACGAGTGCGGCCAGCCGGTCGTTGTCGCCGTAGCGGCTCTCGTTGCTGGCGATGGCGTCGTTCTCGTTGATGATCGGCACCGTGCCCAGCTCGAGCAGCCGGGTGAGCGTGCGCCGGGCGTGGAGGTACTGCCGGCGATCGACGAAGTCGTGCGGGACGAGCAGCGCCTGGGCCGGCACGAGGCCATGAGTGCCGAGCGCGGCGTCCCAGCTGCGCATCAGCCGGGGCTGGCCCGCGGCGGCAAGGGCCTGCAGCGTGGCGACATCGCCCGGCCGGGATTCCAGACCGAGCGCCGCCACCCCGGCCGCGACCGCCCCGGACGACACGACGACGACCTCGGCGCCTGTCGCCCGCACCTCGGCGACGTCCGCGCTGAGCTTGGCGATCGCGCCGTCGTCGATGCCGCCCCGCTCGTCGGTGACCGACGACGTCCCGACCTTCACCACGATCCGGGTCACGGTTGATACTCGAAGCTGAACTCACCGATCCAGACCACGTCGCCCTCGCTGGCGCCGGCGCGCGCGAGCAGCTTCATCACGCCCAGCCGATCGAGACGGTGGCTGATGTACGAGACGGCGTCGGGGGTCGTGATGTCGTTGAGGGCCACGACCCGCTCGACATCGCGGCCACTGAGGCGGAACTCGCCCGCGCCCACCCGCTCGACGGACGCGCCCGCGGGCACCGGGCGGATGAGCACGACACCGTCCGGCTCAGGGACCGCCTCGCGGGCCTCGTGCACGAGCCGAGCCATCGCGCCGACCACTCGCGCCACGCCGTCGCCGGTGACCGCCGAGATGACGTACCGGGTCTCGCCGTCGGCCGCGAAGCCGAGCTCCGCGGGATCGGTCGTGGTGGTGATGTCGGCCTTCGTGCCGACAACCAGACGCGGCCGGTCGAGCAGCTCCGGCCGGTACTCACCGAGCTCGGCCAGGAGCACCCGCTCCTGCTCGGCGGGCGTGGTCCCATCGAGCGCCGCCAGGTCGACGAGCAGGCACAGCACGCGGGCCCGCTCGACGTGCCGGAGAAACCGGTCGCCGAGGCCGCGCCCGCTGCTCGCCCCCTCGATCAGCCCGGGGATGTCGGCGACGACGAACTCAGTGGCGTCGTCGAGGCGCACGACTCCGAGGTGGGGCTCGAGCGTGGTGAACGGGTAGTCGGCGATCTTCGGCTTCGCCTGGGAGATCACGCTGATCAGCGTGCTCTTGCCGACGTTCGGGAAGCCGACCAGGGCGACGTCGGCCATCAGCCGCATCTCCAGCCGGAGCCAGCGCTCCTCACCGTGCTCGCCCTGCTCGGCGAAGGTCGGGGCGCGCCGCCGGTTGGTCAGGAACCTCGCATTGCCGCGACCGCCTCGCCCGCCGGCGGCGGCGAGCCAGCGGTCGCCGTGCTCGAGCAGCTCGGCGAGCAACTCGCCGGTGTGCAGGTCGTAGATGACGGTGCCCTGCGGCACGGCGACCTCGACGTCCTCCCCGCGGCGTCCGTGGAGGTCCTTTCCCTTGCCGTGGGCACCCTTCGTCGCCCGGCGGTGTGGATGGTCGCGGAACGCCAGGAGGGAAGCGACGTTGTGGTCGGCGAGCAGCCAGACATCGCCGCCCTTGCCGCCGTCGCCACCGTTCGGGCCGCCGTGCACGACCGGGCCCTCTCGACGGAAGCTGACCGCGCCCGCGCCGCCGTCGCCGCCACGCACGTTGAGCTGGCACTCGTCGACGAACTGGGACACCAGATCCACGCTACGTCCATTGCGTTCCCCGGCCACGCGGCCGTTGCTGGCCGCTCGCTCGCTGGCGCTCGCTCGCTCGCAGGGCCGCGAAACGGTGACACCCCTTCTCTATCCTCGACAGGGTGAGCGACGGGACGATTGCCGAGCGCGCCGAGCGGTGGGCGTCGACGATGGCTGGACACGGTACGGCGGGCACGCGCATCCGGCTCGCCCACGCCGACTCGCACGCCCGCGCCGGCGAAGGGGTGATCGACCGCGCCGCCCGGGAGGGCGCGCAGGATCTCGTGCTGTCCGCCGGGGCCACGCGTGCCGTTGGCGCCGGGCATCGGGCCCGGGCGGAGGAGCCCGATGAGTGGCGCACGTGCTTCGAGCGCGACCGCGACCGGATCCTCCACGCGCCGGCGTTCCGCCGCCTAGCCGGCAAGACCCAGGTGTTCATCTTCCCTGCCGACCACCAACGCACCCGCCTCACCCACGCCCTCGAGGTCGCCCAGGTCGCCACGTCGGTGGCCCGGGCGCTCGGACTCAACGTCGCCCTCGCCGAGGCCATCGCCCTGGGTCACGACTGCGGCCACGGGCCCGGTGGCCACGCCAGTGAGGATGCCCTGTCGCCGTACGTGTCCGGCGGCTACGACCACGCCCAGTGGGGCGCCGATGTCACGCTGGCCCCGCTCAACCTCTGCGCCGAGACGCTCGACGGCATTCGCAACCACTCGTGGAGCCGGCCGGCCCCCTCGACGCCAGAGGGCGAGGTCGTGTCATGGGCCGATCGCATCGCCTACGTGTGCCACGACTTCGAGGACGCTGTCGCCGCCGGGATCGTTTCCGCCGAGATGCTGCCCGCCGTGGTGGCCGATCGGGGCGGCGCGAGCCGCTCCCGACAACTCGGCGCGTTCATCGGGGCGATGGTCGCCGCCGCCGCCGAGACCGGCCGCATCGGCATGGTCGAGCCGGTCGCCGACGCCCTCGCCGAGTTCCGTCGCTTCAACTACGACCACGTGTACCTGCGTCCGGCCAGCCGGGCCCAGGCCGACTCCGTCGTCGCCCTGCTCCGCGCCCTGGTCGAGCACTACGCCGACCGGCCCCACCTGCTTCCCGATCCGCCCCGCGCCGCCGGGGGCAGCGACGACGCGGTGCGCGCGGCCGTCACCTACGTCGCCGGGATGACCGACCGCTTCGCCTGCCGCCAGGCGATGGCCCTCCTCGACTGGGATCCGGCGAAGCTCCCCGCCGGCGTCAGCTGACCCGGAAGCCGACCAGGCCCTCGGGCTCCTCCTGGGTCACGTCGACGTCGGTGACGACGGCACGGGGTGGGCCGGCCCGGCACCACGCGACGACCTCGGCGACATCGGGCTCCTTGCCCTCGAACACCGCTTCCACGGATCCGTCGGCGCGGTTGGCCACCCAGCCGGCCACTCCCCGCGGCGCAGCCTCGCGCCGGCAGGACTCGCGGAACCACACCCCTTGCACGTGGCCGGACACCACGACGCGGAATCGAACGAGATCGGCGATCAGGCGTCGACGGGGTTGACGTCGACGACCTTGCGGCCTTTCCGCTCGCCGAACTTGACGCTCCCGTCGACGAGCGAGAACAGGGTGTCGTCGCCGCCGATGCCGACGTTCTTGCCGGGATGGAACTTGGTGCCCCGCTGGCGGACGATGATCGCGCCGGCGGTGATGCGGGTGCCGTCGTACACCTTCACGCCCAGCCGCTGGGCGTTGGAGTCGCGGCCGTTGCGGGTCGACCCGCCACCTTTGGTCTTCGACATCGCAATCTCCTCTACGACAGTTCGATCACGCAGTTGTGATCTTGGTGATCTCGACGACGGTGTAGCGCTGGCGATGGCCGAACCGACGGCGCTGGTTGGTGCGCCGTTTGTAGGTGAAGCCGTTGATCTTCGGCCCCTTGGCCATCCCGACGACCTTGGCCGTGACCGAGACGCCGGCGAGCTCGTCGGGCGTGGCGAGCACCCGGTCGCCGTCGACGAGCAGCTTGGCCGCCAACGTCACCTCGGCTCCGTCCTCGGCGTCGAGGAGATCGACCTGTACCTGCTCGCCCTCGGCCACCTTCTGCTGGGTGGCGCCGGCCTCGATCACTGCGTACATAGCGATCGGCCAGGTTACCTGGGCGGGCTGGGGAAACCGCCGACGGCCTCCTCGAACGCGGCGGCCACGCGCAGGCACGTGGCGTCGTCGAACTGCCGGCCGATGACCATCATCCCCACCGGCAGACCGTCGACGATGCCCGCCGGCACGGACGTCGCCGGATGCCCCGTGACGTCGAAGGGCGCCGTGTTGGCGATCATCTCCAGGGACCGAGCCAGGGACTCCTCGCGCGCCGCGTCCGGTCCCGGCAGCATGGTCGCCCTGATCGGCAGGGTGGGCATCACCAACACGTCGTAGCTGGCGAGGGCGTCGTCGTAGGCCGCGGACAGCTCGTAGGAGAGGTTGCGGGCCATGGCGTAGTGCCGACCGAACTCGTGCTCGGCCAGGTAGCGGCCGGACATCACGACGAGCTTGACGGTCTCGGAGAAGCGGGCAGCCCGCTCCCGCCGCTGACGACCGTAGAACGCGATCAATTCGGGGTCGTAGAGCCCCTTCCAGTTCATGCCGTAGGCGTTGGCGTCGACCATCTGGGCCGCCGCGCCCTCGGTGGCGATGACGTTCCACACATGGATCGCGTCGCCGTGCCACGGGACGGACACGTCCTCGACCTTGAGTCCGGCGTTGCGCAACGTCTCGGTCGCTTCGCGCACCGTCTCGTCGACCTGCGGGTCGGACAGGCCGGGCAGGCCGAACCCCTCGGTGACCACGCCGACGCGCAGTCCGCTCGCGCCGGTGCCGAGCGCGGTGACGTAGTCCTCGCCCGCCACTCCGGGCGGCTGCCGGGCGTCGAAGCCGTCGAATCCGGCGAGCACGCCGAGCATCAGCGCGGCGTCGGCGACGTTGCGGGTGATCGGACCGAGGTGGTCGATCGTGAACTCGATCGGAAACGCACCCGTGTAGGGCACAAGGCCATGGGTCGGCTTGTGGCCGACGGTGCCGCTGTAGGCGCTGGGGATGCGCACCGAACCGCCCTGGTCGCCGCCTGTCGACATGTCGACGGCACCCGCCGCGACCAACGCCGCACTGCCGCTCGACGAGCCGCCCGCTGATCTGGTCAGGTCCCACGGATTGCGCACCGGTCCGGTGCGCGACGTGTGGCTGCCGCCGGAGAAGCACAGGTCCTCGCAGACCGCCTTGCCGGCGATCGTCGCCCCGGCCGCCAGGAGTCGGGTCACGATCGTCGCGTCCCGCGTCGGCACGAACCCCTCGAGGGTCTCGGAGCCGTTCATCATCGGGACACCGGCGACCATCGTGTTGTCCTTGATCGCCACCGTGCGGCCGGCCAGCGGGCCCTCGCCAGTGGTGATGTCGGTGCGGACGTACCACGCCCCGAGTGGGTTGTCGGCCTCGTCGGGCCGGTGCCAGGCGCGATCGGTCGGCGCCTCCGGCGCGGTTCGGGCGTAGAGGTCTTCGACCGTCGACCACGACTCGAGCAGCCCGGCCACGAACGGGCTGAACGACTCGAGGTCGGCAGTCGACAAGTCGAGCCCGTAGGAGTCGGCGATCCGGGCGAGCTCGGTGCGGTCGGGTGGTGGCACGGGCATGCCGCCGAAAATACCTCAGTCGAGCAGGGCGTGGTCGACGATGACGCCGCGGCCTTCGCACTCGGGGCAGGACTCGGAGAACTCGGTGAGCAGACCCTCGCCGATGCGCTTGCGCGTCATCTCGACGAGACCGAGGTCGGAGATGTCGAACACCTGCGAACGGGTCTTGTCCCGCGACAGGGCGTTGCGGAACGCCTCGACCACCTTGGCCCGGTTCTCGCGCTGCTCCATGTCGATGAAGTCGATGACGATGATCCCGCCGATGTCGCGCAACCGCAGCTGCTTGGCGATCTCCTCGGCGGCCTCCATGTTGTTGTGGAAGACGGTCTCCTCCAGGCTCGACGAGCCCACGTTCTTGCCGGTGTTGACGTCGATGACGGTCAGCGCCTCGGTGTGCTCGATGATCAGCGAGCCGCCGGAGGGCAGCCACACCTTCCGGTCCAGTGCCTTGTGGACCTGCTCGTGCACGTGGGAGTGCTCGAACAGGCTCAAGCCGTTGGTCTCGGGATCGTAGAACTCGACGCGGTCGGCGAGCTCGGGGTTGAAGGCGCCGATGTACGCCTTGACCTCCTCGTACAGCCGGCGATCGTCGATGACCACGCCGCGGTAGTCGGCGTTGAACTCCTCGCGGATCACCCGCACGGCCAGCTCCGGCTCACGGTAGAGCAGCGTCGGCTGCTTGGCCGACGCTGCCTGGGCCGCGATCTGCTCCCACTGCTCGAGCAGCAGGGTCATGTCGGCCCGCAGCTCGGCTTCGGTGGCGTGCTCGGCGGCGGTGCGCACGATGAGCCCGTGCTGGGCCGGCTTCACCCGGTCGAGGATGACCCGCAGCCGCTTGCGCACGTCGTCGGGCAGCCGCTTGGAGATGCCATAGGTCTTGGAGTTCGGGATCAGCACGACGAACCGCCCGGGCAGCGACACCTCCTGGGTGAGCCGGGCACCCTTGGCGCCGATCGGGTTCTTCGTGACCTGGCACACGATCAGCTGCCGAGCGCGGAGGATGTCCTCGATGCGGGCCGGCTCGCTGCGCTCCTCGATGTCCTCGGCGTCGTACTGCACGTCGCCGCGGTAGAGCACGGCGTTCTTCGGCGTGGCGATGTCGACGAACGCCGCCTCCATCCCGGGTAGCACGTTCTGCACCCGGCCGATGTAGATGTTGCCGTGGATCTGGCTGATGTCGTCGGCGGGCCGGCTGACGTAGTGCTCGATGAGGTTGCGTCCCTCCAATACCGCGACCTGGGAGACCTCCCGGCGCACCTGCACGCACATCAGGTAGCGGCCGACCGGCTTGCCGTTGCGCTCGCGCCCCGACGCGAATCAGCCGTCAGCTCGGCCGCGGGCGCGCCCCGGCTCGGCCGTCCGCTGCGTCCGCCGCGCTTGCGCCGCGTTCCGGCCTCCTCCGCGTCCTGCTTCTCCCGCGCCGCCGGCGGCGCGGCCGACTTGGCGGCACCCGCCTTGCCCCGGCCCCGCCGCGCCGGCGCCGGCTCTGGCTCCTCCGGAGCGGGGGGCGCCGGTCGGGTGTCGCCGATCTGCGGTTTGCGGACGAGGGCCTTCTCGGCGACCTCGGGCGACACGCGTCCTTCACGGAGCGGCCGGGGCAGCTCCGGTCGTTCGGCGGAGGCCGCGTCGACGGATGCGCCGTCGCCGTCGGCCGACGATGCCGCGGCCGACGACGGGTTCAGCGGCTTGCGCCGGCGTTGTCCGCCCCGTGACCCGCGCCGGCGCTTGCGGCTGGCTGCGGTTCCGTCACCTGCCTGGTTCTCCGCCGCATTGCCCGACCCAGTGTCGGTCTCGTCCATGATGTTCCCTTCTCACGCGCCCACCTCTGCGGTGGGCGCCCGCACGACAGCCGGCAGCGCCAACACCTCGCGCCGGTTCCCGTCGTGCTCGATCCATTGATGTGTCCGCAGTACCCGCACTCCGACCGGGTCGGTGTCCGGGAAGGCCAGCGTGGCCAACTCGGCCGGCCGCAGGCTCCGCCCGACGGTTGCCAACTCGGCGATCATCGTGGCGCCGTCGGCGGACGTCGCCAGCGACACGATGAGCGGGCGGACGTCGTCGACACGACGTTCGCCCTTGCGCTCCCACTCCAGTGGGAGTGCCTCGGCCGAGAGCAGGCTATCGGCCGCGGCGACGTTGTCGGCAGCCCCGGGAGCGGTCAGCTCCCAGGTGACCGACGTGACGACGTCCTGGAGCGAGCCGCTGCCCGCTGCCGCCTCGACGGCCACGAGCACGTCGAACCCGCTGGGCAGGGCGTCGGTGAGGCGGTCCGGCAGTTGTCCGAGCTCCGCTTCATCGATTGCTCCGTCGGCGACGTCGAGATCGAGGTACTCGGCGATCGACTCGGCACCCGTGGGCAGCGCCAGGCCGAAGCTCAGCCGGGGCCGCGGGGTGAATCCCGCGGTGGTCAGCACCGGGAGCCGGGTCCGGCGCACGGCCCGCTCCCAGATCCGCGCCGTGTCGCGATGGCTCGTGAACCGCACCTTGCCCAGCTTGGTGTAGCGCAGGCGCGGAGCGATCATCGGACTCCGACCCGCACGAGGTTGGACAGGTCTCTGCCCCGTGCCCTGGCTCCCACCGGCCGGGGGCGCGGTGGACGCCACGACATGCTCGATGCCGTACCCGGTGCACACCCCGCAGTCGTAGCACGGTGTCCACCGGCAGTCCTCGACCCCGCTGCCGGCGAGCGCCGCCTGCCAGTCGGCCCAGAGGAAGTCCTTGTGCAGCCCGGCGCGCAGATGCTCCCACGGCAGCACCTCGTCGACGGTGCGATGACGGAAGACGTACCAGTCGAGGTCGAGTCCCTCGGCCTGCATCGCCTCGGTCCAACGGCCGAGGTCGAAGCACTCGCCCCACTCCTGGAAGGTTCCGCCGGCCCGCCACACCCGCTCGATGACCCGGCCGACGCGCCGATCCCCGCGACTGGCGATGCCCTCGGCGACGCTCGCCGCCGGGTCGTGCCACTTCAGCTGGACGTGGCGCGGCTTGTGGCTGCGCAAAAGCTCGAGCTTGCGGTGCAGCTCGGCGAGCGTGTTCTGCCCGAACCACTGGAACGGCGTGTGCGGCTTGGGCACGAATCCGCCGACGCTGGCCGTCACCGACGCTCGCCCGGTGAACCGCCGCCCGATCTCGACGCAGTTGCGGGCCAACTCGGCGATGCCGAGGGTGTCCTCGTCGATCTCCGTCGGGAGCCCGATCATGAAGTAGAGCTTGATGCGCGTCCATCCGGCGGAGTACGCGGCCTCCACCGCGCCGTACAGGTCGTCCTCGGTGATCAGCTTGTTGATCACCGATCGCAGCCGCCACGAGCCGGCCTCGGGGGCGAACGTCAGCCCGCTGCGCCGCCCGCTGTTGACCTGGCCGGCGAGTCCGACGGTGAACGCGTCGACCCGCAGCGAGGGCAGGTTGACGGTGGTGGGGCAGCCCAGGGGCGTTGCCTCGCGGTCGGCGAGCACGCCGCCGACGACCGACTCGATGTCGCTGAAGTCGGCGGTCGAGAGGGACGTGAGGCTGACCTCGTCGTAGCCGGTCCTGGCGAGGCCGGCGGCGACCATCGTGCGCACCTGGTCGGCGGGACGCTCGCGCACCGGCCGGGTGATCATCCCGGCCTGACAGAAGCGGCAGCCGCGGGTGCAGCCACGGAACACCTCGACGTTGAGGCGGTCGTGCACGACCTCGGTCAACGGGACGAGCTGGCGCTTCGGGTACGGCCACTCGGCCAGGTCGGCGACGGTGCGCTTGTCGACGACCGCGGGCACGTCGGGAAACAGCGGCGTGACGGCCCTCAGGAACGGGCCGTCGTAGACGACGTCGTAGAGCGACGGGACGTAGACCCCGGGGATCTGGGCGAGGTCACGCAGCACGGGAGCCCGATCGGCGCGCCCTCCCCGGATCCACCCGCCGACGACCTCGGTGATCTCACCGACGACCTCCTCGCCGTCGCCGAGCACGACGAAGTCGACGAAGTCGGCCAGCGGTTCGGGATTGAACGCGCAATGGCCTCCGATCACGACCAACGGATCGTCGGGCCGCCGGTCCGCCGCCCGGACAGGAACGCCGGCGAGGTCGATCATCTCCAGCACGTTCGTGTAGACGAGCTCGGCGGCGAGGTTGAAGGCGAGCAGGTCGAAGTCGCCGGCGGCGCGGTGGGTGTCGACCGAGAACAGCGGGATGCGGTGCCGGCGGAGCAGTCCGTCGAGATCCCGCCACGGGGCGTACGTGCGCTCGGCGACCGCGTCGTGGCGCTCGTTGAGGATCTCGTAGAGGATCTGCAGACCCTGGTTGGGGAGCCCGACCTCGTAGGTGTCGGGATAGGCGAGCAGCCACGACACCCGACCCGGCGCGTGGCGGGGTGCGATCGCGCCGTCCTCGCAGCCGATGTAACGAGCCGGCTTCTGTACGTGTCCGAGGAGCGGTTCGATCCGCGTCCAGAGCGCGGTCATGACACTCCCGAGCGTAGCTTCCGTCCGTTTCTGCAGCTGGATCGGCCCCCAGAGGGGCCGATCCAGCTGCAAGAACACGGGTTATCGCATCCTTCTCATGTGGACGCTCTGCACCAGGCCGAGCAGGGCGAACCACGTGATGAGGCCGGACCCGCCGTAGGAGATGAACGGCAGCGGCAGCCCGGTGACCGGCATGATCTTGATCGTCATCCCGACGTTCTGGAAGATCTGCCAGAGCAGCATCGAGAACACGCCCGCGCACAGGTACGTGCCGAACAGGTCCCGGGACAGGTGGGCGATGCGCCAGATGCGCACCAGCACCACGATGAACAGGAAGAGCAGGATGCTGCACCCGACGAGACCGAACTGCTCGCCCACCGCGGCGAACGGAAAGTCCGCCCAGATCAGCGGGATGTCGCGACCGTTGGTCAGCGGGCCGTGCAGGTACCCCTTGCCGAGCAGGCCGCCGGTACCGACCGCCCGCACCGCGTTGGTCACCTGATACACCCGCTCCGCCAGAGCCGGGTTGTCCTCGTCGAAGAACACCCGCACCCGCTCGAGCTGGTACTTGTTCACCAGGTTCCCGACGAACGCGGCGCCGACGGTGACCAGCGAGAGCACGCTGATGGTGACGATGTAACGGGCCTTGGCGCCGGCGACGAGCAGCACCCCCATCGCCATCGCGATCAGCACCGAGGCCGACCCGAGGTCGGGCTGGACGATCAGCATCACGGACGGGACGCCGACGATGAGCAGCCCGCCGAGGAACCGCGCGTAACTGACCTCGTTGCTCCGCTCCTGGGACAGGTACGCGCACAGCGCGAGGAGCACGGTGAACTTGGCGAACTCCGCCGGCTGGATCTGGATCGGGCCGAGCGAGAACGCGAGCACGGTGTCGCCCGACGACTGCGAGACGACGATCACCGCGCCGAGGGCGGCGATCGTCAGCACGTAGAACCCGCGGGCGTGGCCCTTCAGCCACTCGTAGTCCAACGCCATCACGACCACCATCGCCACCGTGGCGGCGATGGCGAAGATGACCTGACGGGTGACGAACGTGTACGGATCCGCGGTCCGGGTGCGCGTGGCCGAGAACACGATGAAGCACCCGATGACGGTGAGCGCCGACTGGGCCAGGAGCAGTACCCAGTCGATGTTGCGGCTGGGATCACCCGGGCTCGACCGGATGTTGCCGAGCCCCGAGTCCGGCTTGCGTTGAAGCATGGAGAGCGCCATGGCGTCAGTCGACCGGTCGGGCTTCGGGCGGGCCGGCGGTGCCCATGCATGATGTGTCGACCGGGGTGGCCGGCGGCGCCGGGTCGGAGCTGTCGAGGTCGAGCGGCTCGGAGACGTTCACCGGTTCGAGCGGCGTGATGCCCGAGAGGGCCAGGTACATGCACTTCACGACCGGCGCCGCGCCGCGTGAGCCGTACCCGGACTTCTCGAGATAGGACACGACGGTGAACGGTCGCTGCTCGTCCATGCTCACGGCGGCGAAGGCCGACGAGTCGTTCCACGGGTAGCTCGGAAATCCCTGCGCGGTCCCAGTCTTTCCGCCGACCGGGATCGCGCTCTCGGGGTAGTCCGCGAACAGCTCCCCCGCGGTCGTGCTCCGGCCGTTGGCGCCGACCCCGAGGATGTTCTGCCGCAGCCCTTCCATGATCGGTTCGCGCATCCCCTCGGTCATCGGGATCTTCTCCCGCTTGGGCTTCACCGTCCGCACCACGGTGCCGTTGCGCAGCGCCGCCTTCCCCGGCTGGCCATCGGGCACGCCCGGCTCATAGATGGCCTTCACGACGCGCGGCGTGAGCACGTTCCCGCCGTTGGCGATCGCCGCGTACCCGACGGCGACCTGCAGCGGGGTTGCGGCCAGCAGTCCCTGGCCGACGGCCATCTGGATCAGGTCGCCGGGTTGCAGGTTCGGCGTCTCCGAGGGATCCAGGACCCCCGCGTCCAGTAGTTGCTGCTTCAGTTCGCTGGTCGGGATCCGGCCGTCGAACTCGTAGGGCAGGTCGATCCTGGTCTCACCGCCGAAGCCGAACTTGCGGACCTGGTCCTGGAGCTGGGTGCCGGGGGCGAGGTAGAACTCCTCGCCGAGCTTGTAGAAGAAGGCGTCGCTCGACACCGCGAGCGCCGTCGACGTGTTGATCGACCCGTAGACGCACGGTCGGTTGTTGAACGAGCAGATCGCGTTGCGGTACTCGCAACGCACGCCCTCGGCGCAGCGGTCGTCCGGAATCGAGACCAGCTTGTACGTGCCGGTGTCGTTGTAGGTGACGTCCGGCCCGAGCAGTCCCGAGGCCAGCGCGGAGTAGGCGGTGAACGGCTTGAAGGCCGAGCCGAGGTTGTACTGGCCCTGGATCGCCCGGTTCGGGAGCACGGCGAGGTCGGGATCCTCGCCCTCGCCCTGCGGGAACAGCTCCTCGAACTTGTCGTCCTCGATGTCCGCGCTGAACCAGCGGTTGTCGAACGTCGGATAGCTGGCCATGGCGAGAATCTGGCCGGTGTGCTGGTCCATCACCGTGACCGATCCGGCCGGCGCCTTGTAGGCCACGCGCGCCCCGGCGGGTCGGTTCGGATCTTGCGGCTCCCGTACCTCCGTGCCGTCGTCCAGGAAGCGCGTGACCATCGGATTGGCGGCGGTCTCCCGGCGCCGGCGCTGGAGTTGCGTCTGCAGCAGGCGTTCGGCGTACTGCTGGAGGTCGAGGTCGATCGAGAGCTGAACGTCCCTCCCGTTCACCGGGGGTTGGAAGCTGAGCGTGCGGACGACGCGGTTGTTGGCGTCGACCTCGACGACTTCCTCGCCCCACTGCCCGTGGAGCACGTTCTCCATGCTCAGCTCGACCCCGGCCCGCCCGACATCCTCACCGCCGACCGACGTGTCGTACCCCCTGTCCTGGTAGCGCTGCTCGTCCTCGGCCGTGATCGCCCCCATGTACCCGATGACGTGGCTCGCCAGCGGCGCGTAGGGGTACGTGCGGCGCCACTCCGTCACGATCGTCACGCCGGGGAAGTCCTCGACCCGCTCCTCGAGGGCGATCGCGACCGGCTCCTCGACGTCCTCCTGGAGCGGCAGCGGCCGGTACCGGCTGTACGTGTTGGAGTCGTAGCGCGCCTCCATCTCGTCGACCGGCATCTGCAACCACCCGGACAGACGGGTGAACATCGCGGCCCGGTCCGTGTCGTCGCGGATCACGTCCCACTCGACGGCGACGGTGAGCACCCGGGTGTTGTCGGCGAGGATCCGCCCCTCGGTGTCGAAGATCCGTCCCCGCTCCGGGACGAGGCGGATGACCTTCGTCTTCCGGGCGTCGACCGTGCGCTGCAACGAGTCGGCCTGCACGGTCTGCAGGAACCACAGTCGCGCGCCGACGGCCCCGAACAGCAGGGTCGCGACGAGCGCGAGCACCCCGAGGCGCGCGGCGCGCTTGTCAGCAGCCACGGGCCCAGTCTGCTCTCTCGCGTCGCGCCGGCGGGCTCATTCGGCCGGCGCCTTCCACTCAGGACGTTTGATGCGCAGGCACCATCGGCCGACCGGGACGAGCGCCGGGCTGAGGACCAGCGCGCCGACGGCGACGACGCCGACGACGGTGAGCAGCCGCGGGCTGAACACACCCTCCTCGCCGATGAAGGCGCGCACCACCGGCACCGCGGCCTCCCCGATGGCGGCGCCGAGCGCGGTGAAGATGGCGGCGAGCCACCACTGCGGATCGATCGTGATCGAGGTGACGTAGCCAGCGGCGTAGCCACCGAGCCCCATGGTGATCGAGGACGACCCCAGCGGCGTCCCGGCGGCGAGGTCGTACATCAGGCCGAGGACGAAGCCCGCCAACGCACCTTTCTGCGGTCCACCGGCGGCGCCCGCGGCGGCGGCCAGGGCGAGCACGACCTGCATCGACACGCCGGCCGGCCGAAGGTCGCTGAACAACGTTCGTTGCAGGGCGACGACGATCAGCCCGACCGAGACGAGACGGAGCAGCGGGCCCTGGACCAGCGAGGCCAGCATCAGTCGCCCGCCTGCGTGCCGTCGGGCGGCGGTTCGACCTCGGACGCCGGCTTGTACAGGACGACCCTGACGAAGTTGAGCTCGTCGAGGTTGGCGTACGGCTCGATCTCGAGCAGCGGGCCCTCGGCGGTCGACCGGCTGATGCGGTTGACGACCCGGCCGACGGGGATGTTCTGCGGGGCGAGGCTTTCGGTGCCGCCGGCCGTGAGGACGATGTCGCCCCGGCGGATGCGGCCGATCACCGGGGTGTCGGCGAGCAGTTCGACCTGCGGCAGATCGCCGTCGCCCTGTCCGCGCAGCAGCCCCGTCTCGCGCGGGCTGTCGAGGTCGAGCGTGGTCGTGGTCGATGTCGAGGTGCTCGTCGACGCCGGCGTGGTGTCGGTGGGGGGCACGGTCGTCGTCGTGGACGTGGAGGATGCCGGGGGCGTGGCCTCGGTCGGCGGCGACGCCGGAGGCGCGCCGCCGGCGGCCGTGGTGGTCGGGCTCGTCGTCGTCGTCGTGGCCGGAGGCGCCCCGGGCACCACCTTCACCTGCGTGGCGTACTGCAGGTCGCTGAGCAGCATCACGTACGCCCGGTCGGGCAGGAGCGGGGTGGTGATCTTGCCGACGAGGCCGGCGCGGCTGACGACCGCCATCCCGACGTCGATCCCGTCGTCCCGACCTTTGTCGATCTCGATCACCTGGTCGATGTTCGTCGGGCGGGCGCCGACGACGGTGGCGACGACGTTCTCGTAGTCGCTCAGCGCCGGCAGGTTGTTGAGGGCGAGGAGCTCCTCGTGTTCCTGGAGCGTCGCCTGGGCGGAGATCTGATCGGCGCGCTGGGCGTCGAGCTGCTCCCGGAGGCGCTCGACCTCCTCGGCCTTGTCCTCGTAGTCCGTGATGCCCCGCCAGGCGTTGCGGATCGGCCGGGTCACGACGTCGGCCGCCGACTCGAACGGCTCGAGCACCTTGTTGTAGCCGGCGCGCACGGCATCGAGGACGGCATTCCCACGCAGGTCGAGCGTCAACAGGAGAACCGACGTCAGCAGGAGGAGGACGATGGCACGGCGGCGGCCGGGGGTGTACAGGGGCATTGCATCAGCGAGCGCGCAGCTCCGCGCTCGAGCTACTCATCGCCACCGAGCGACATCAACCCCCGCATCGCATCGATGTTTTCCAGTGCCCGACCGCCGCCGATGACGACGCTGTACAGCGGCTCCTCGGCGACATGGATCGGCATGCCGGTCTCGTGGGTCAGGCGTTCGTCGAGACCCCCCAACAGCGCGCCACCACCCGTGATCGTGATGCCGTCCTCCATGATGTCGGCGGCCAGCTCGGGCGGGGTCTTGTCGAGCGTGGTCTTGACGGCGTCGACGATCGCGGCGACTGGCTCGGCCAGCGCCTCGCGAACGTGCTCGGTGGTGAGCTGGATCGTGCGGGGCAGGCCGCTGATGAGGTCGCGGCCGCGGATGTCGGCCGTCAGCTCCTCCTCCATCGGCCACGCCGAGCCCATCTGGATCTTGATCTCCTCCGCGGTTCGGTCCCCGATCGCGAGGGAGAACTCCTTCTTCACGTACTGCAGCACGGCGTCGTCGAGCTCGTCGCCCGCGACGCGGACCGACTGGGCGGTGACGATGCCGCCGAGCGAGATCACGGCCACCTCGGTAGTGCCGCCGCCGATGTCGACGACCATGTTGCCGGACGGCTCGTGCACCGGCAGGTCGGCGCCGATCGCGGCCGCCATCGGCTCCTCGATGATGTGCACCGGTTTGCGGGCGCCGGCGTACTCCGCGGCGTCCTGCACGGCGCGCTGCTCGACCCCGGTGATCCCGGACGGCACGCAGATCACCATGCGCGGCTTGCTCCAGCGACTCGCGTGCACGCGCTGGATGAAGTAGCGCAGCATCTTCTCGCAGACCTCGAAGTCGGCGATGACGCCGTCCTTCAGCGGGCGGATGGCCTTGATGTGGTTGGGGGTGCGGCCCATCATCCGCTTGGCCTCGAGCCCGACCGCGACCGGCCGCCCGTCGTTGATGTTGATCGCGACGACCGACGGTTCGTCGAGGACGATGCCTTGGCCGCGCACGTAGATCAGGGTGTTGGCGGTTCCAAGATCGATGGCAAGGTCCCGGCCGAGGCTGAGCGGATTGTTGCGAGCCATGCCGGCACTCCTTAAATGGAGCCCGACTCGGCCGGACTCCCTGGCTGCTCGTGTTCGTCGAATGCTACAGATCGGGGAAGAACAGTTTGACCTCGCGCCCGGCCGACTCGGCCGAGTCGCTCCCGTGCACCAGGTTCTCGGTGAAGAGGACGCCGAGGTCGCCGCGGATCGTGCCCGGAGCGGCCTGGCGGGGGTTGGTCGCGCCCATCATCGAGCGCACGACTTCCCACGTGTCCTCCGGGCCCTCGACGACGAGGGCGACGACGGGACCCCGACTCATGAACGCGACGAGGTCGTCGTAGAACCCCTTGCCGACGTGCTCGGCGTAGTGCTGAGCGAGGGTGTCGGTGTCGAGGGTGCGCATGTCGAGGGCGGCGATGGTGAGCCCCTTGGCCTCGAAGCGGGCGATGATCGCACCGATCAGGCCCCGCTCGACGGCGTCGGGCTTGAGCAGGACGAGGGTCCGGTCGGGGGTCGGGCTGGCGGCGGGCACGGCTGACCAGGCTACCGGCCGGTAACCGCTCCCGCTTCCGGTTCTTGCAGCTAGATCGGCCCCTCTGGGGGCCGATCTAGCTGCAGAAATCGGCGGAGCTCACGGCTGGAGCTCGAGGAGGGCCCGGCGGGCCTCGCCGGCGACGTACAGCGACCCGGCCGCGAGCACGGCGTCGTCACCGTCGGTGGAGCGCACGGCGTAGGCGCAGGCCTCCCTGACGGTTTCGAGAGCCACGACCTCGTCGCAGCCGAGGGCCTGGGCCGCGGCGGCGACCTTCTCGACGGGGACCCCACGTGGCGACGGGGCGGTGCACGCCACCACGACGTCGAACTCGTCGGCGCGCAGCGCCTCGAGCATCGCCGTCGGCTCGCGCAGCGTGCCGACGACGAGGATCCGCCGCCCCTCGGGCGCGAAGTCGTCGAAGAAGACCTGGGCGCACGTGTCCGCCCCCGGCGGGTTGTGGGCGCCGTCGACGATCGCGAGCGGCTGATGGCCGACGATCTCGAAGCGGCCGGGGACGACCACCCCGCCGAAGCCCTCCTCGACCACGTCGGGGGCCAGCGGGGCGGCGAAGAACGCCTCGGTGGCGGCGAGCGCGATCGAGGCGTTGTCCCCCTGGTGGGCGCCGTGCAGGGGCACGAACACCTCCGGGTAGATCGTCGTGGGCGTGCGCAGGTCGACGAGCCGGCCGCCGACGGCCAACTGGTTGCCGGCGGTCTCGAAGTCGACCCCGCGCCGCAACCGCGAGGCTGCGGGCGGCTCGCTGAGCACGTCGACCAGTTCCGGTTCGATCTCCCCGATGACGGCCGCCGACACCGGCTTGATGATCCCCGCCTTCTCCCGGGCGATGTCGACGAGTGTCGGTCCGGCGAACTCGTTGTGGTCCATCCCGATGTTCGTGATCACCGCCACCTGGGCGGTGACGACGTTGGTGGCGTCCCACCGGCCGAGCAGTCCGACCTCGACGACGGCGACGTCGACCGCGACGTCGGCGAACCAGCGGAAGGCGGCCGCGGTGCACGCCTCGAAGTAGCTGGGCCGGATCCCGGTGACCCCCTCGAGGTCGGCGATGGCGGCGACCTGCTCGGCGAACTCCTCGTCGTCGATCGCGACCGCGTTCCGCGCCAGCCGCTCGTTGACCCGCTCGAGGTGCGGGCTCGTGTAGGTGCCGACGGTGAGCCCCTGCGCCGTCAGCAGCCGGGTGATCATCTGCGCCGTCGACCCCTTGCCGTTGGTCCCGGTGACGTGGATCACCGGGTAGGCGTGCTGGGGCTCCCCCATCGCGTGGACCAGCCGGGAGATGTGGTCGAGCGAGGGTGACGTCACCCTCCCGGTCTTGTCGTAGCTGGCGTGCTCGTCGAGGTAGGCGACGGCCGCGGCGTAGTCCACGGCGGGAGGCTATGCCGCTCGGCGAGTTGTCCTTCGGTACAGCGTCCGCTCGGCCGTCACGATGAGGCGCTGGGCGACAGCATCGGCGGCGAGGCCGCGTCCGGTGAACAAGGCGTCGAAGCTCTCGAAGCTGGACAGCAGCCACAGCACGTCGGTTGCCTCGGCCTCGGTCACGTCGGGTCGAAGGAGCTCCTGGTCGGCCAGCCGGTGGGCGAGGTAGGCGATGCCGCCGCTGCGGTCGGACTCGAGTCGCTGGATGGCCCCTCCGACCGCCTCGGGGTCGATCGCCGACATCGAGGTCAGCACCCGGATGACGTCGCGCTCGGTCGCGAACATGCGGCAGCCCGCCGTGAACGCGCCACGCAGGTGGTCACGGGCGTCCGGGGCCGAGACGGCGGCCACGAGCTGGTCGAACCCGCTGCGTCGCATCAGGTCCTCGGCGAACGTGTCGAACAGACCGGCACGCGAACCGAAGATCGTGTACACGGTGGAGCGCGAGACCTCGGCCCGCTCGGCGACCTGCTCGACGCTCGGAGGTTGCGCCGGCGCGTCTCGCAGTTCGTCGTGGACGGCGTCGAGGATGCGCCGGCGGGTCGCCTCGGCGAGCTCGGCCCGACGCCGCTGCTCGTACCTGCGGGTGGTGGCCATCGGTCACAGTCTAGCAATTCCACTTGACATGATGTCCGATGTAAGACATCGTTGTCCTGCGAAATACAGTCTGTCCGATGAAATGCGAGGAATGACGATGGAAGCGGGAGACATGGAGAGCACCACAGACACTCCGGTGTTGATCGTCGGCGCCGGCCCGGCCGGCCTGACCACGGCGATCACGCTCGCCCACCACGGAGTGGCGTCGTTGCTGGTCGAGCGGCGCGCGGAGCTGTCCGGATTGCCGAGGGCCACCGGGGTCAGCGTGCGGACCATGGAACTGGTGCGGTCGTGGGGCATCGAGGCCGCCGTCCGCGCCGGCGAGATCGAGGCCGAGTCGTTGCTGCGCAGCTGCGAGACCCTCGCCACGGTCGACCGCGGCATCAGCCTCCCCGTCGGCTATCCGACGCCCGAGCAGTGCGCCCTGATCAGCCCGACGACCCCGTCGTGCGTCCCCCAGGACCATCTCGAGCCGGTCCTGCTCGACCACCTCCGCGGCTTTCCCCATGCCCGGGTGGAGATGGGCACCGAGGTGGTCGACATCGATCAGCGCGTCGAGGGCGTGGAGGTGACGCTGCGCGACACGACCACCGGCTCGACGCGCATCGTCGAGGCCCGGTACGCGGTCGCCGCCGACGGTGCCCACAGCCGGGTACGGGCCCGTCTCGGCATCGCGATGCACGGCCCCGACGACTTGTCGCAGGTCATCGCGGTCCTCTTCCACGCCCCACTGATGGATGTCGTCGGAGACCACATCTTCGCGGTCTACGGGATCAACGAGCCGGAGGCGGCGGGGGTGTTCGTGCCCGCCGGTCGGGACCGCTGGATCTACGGCGTCGAGTGGCAGCCCGGGCAGCAGTCCCTGGCCGACTTCCCGCCGGAGCGGCTCGTCGAACTGATCCGGCGCGGGGCCGGTGTTGCCGACCTACCCGTCGAGATCCTGCTCACCGGCAGCTTCTCGTTCGCCGCGCAGCTGG
This sequence comes from uncultured Acidimicrobiia bacterium, assembly GCA_963755235.1. Lineage (GTDB taxonomy): Bacteria > Actinomycetota > Acidimicrobiia > Acidimicrobiales > Ilumatobacteraceae > JALZMG01. Next base: position 5,056 of record CAVWJT010000035.1, on the reverse strand, counting down.
CCGAACGGTTCCGGGAGGGTGACACGTTCCTGATCGGCGATGCCGCCCACCGGGTGACGCCGCGCGGCGGCACTGGTCTGAACACGGCGATCCACGACGGCTTCGACCTCGGGTGGAAGCTCGCCTGGGTGCTCAACGGGTGGGCCGATCGTGGCTTCCTCGACTCCTACGAAGCCGAGCGGCGCCCGGTCGCCGAGCACAACGTCACCCGCTCGGCTGATCCGCACGGCTCGTACCGGGCCACGGAGGAGGAGCTGCGCGCCGACCTCGGCGGTCGTCTCCCCCATCTCTCGATCGCCGGCCCCGCCGCTCCGGTGTCCACGCTCGACCTGATCGGGCCGGGCCTGACCGTGCTGACCGGCCCCCAACGCGGGGCGTGGGACGAGGCCGCGGCACGATTCCGTCAGCCGATCCCCGTCGCCGTGCAGCACGTCGACCTGCTCACCGCCCGGGCCCTCGGCATCTCGCGTGATGGCGCGTTGATCGTGCGCCCCGACGGCGCGACCGCCGGATGGTGGCCGAGCTCGGCGCACGCGCAGCTGGCCCTGCATGCCGCCGATCCCGGCGCGCCGGAGATGTCCCGTCGAGTGGCCTGACTATTCATTGCGTTCCCCGGCCACGCAGGCCGTTGATGGCCGCTCCCTCGCTGGCGCTCGGTCGCTCGCAGCGGTCGACGGGTTCTCAGCTGGCGGCGCGGCGCGGACGGCTGGCGCGGCCGGCCTCGCGCGGCACGAGCGTCGGGTTGACCTTCTCGCGCACGGTGTCCTCGTCGATGACCGCCTTGCCGACGTCGGTGCGGCCGGGCAGGTCGTACATCGTGTTGAGCAAGCACCTCTTCGAGGATCGCCCGCAGCCCCCTGGCGCCGGTGCCCCGCAGCAGGGCCTGGTCGGCGACTGCCTCCAAACCGTCGGGGCTGAACTCGAGCTCGACGTCCTCGAACTCGAACACCTTCTGGTACTGGCGGACGAGCGCGTTCTTCGGCTCGGTGAGGATGCGCACGAGGGCATCGCGGTCGAGGCTGCGGACCGCGCCCATCGTCGGGAGGCGACCGATGAACTCGGGGATCATCCCGTACTTGACGAGGTCCTCCGGGAGCACCTGGGCGAACAGCTCGCCCGGATCGCGCTCGGTCTTCGACTTCACCGTGCCGTGGAACCCGACGCCCTTGTGGCCGATGCGGGCCTCGATGATCTGCTCGAGTCCGGAGAACGCGCCACCCAGGATGAACAGCACATCCGTGGTGTCGATCTGGATGAACTCCTGGTGCGGGTGCTTGCGCCCGCCCTGCGGGGGCACCGAAGCCGTGGTGCCCTCGAGGATCTTGAGCAGCGCCTGCTGCACGCCCTCCCCCGACACGTCCCGGGTGATCGACGGGTTCTCGCTCTTGCGGGCGATCTTGTCGATCTCGTCGATGTAGATGATCCCGGTCTCGGCCCGCTTGACGTCGAAGTCGGCGGCCTGGATCAGCTTGAGCAGGATGTTCTCGACGTCCTCGCCGACGTAGCCGGCCTCGGTGAGTGCGGTGGCGTCGGCGACGGCGAACGGCACGTTGAGCAGCCGGGCGAGGGTCTGGGCGAGGTGGGTCTTGCCGCAGCCGGTGGGCCCGAGCAGGAGGATGTTCGACTTGGCGAGCTCGACCTCGTCGCGCCGGCCGACGCCGGACGACTGCTGGTACTGGATCCGCCGGTAGTGGTTGTACACGGCGACGCTGAGGATCTTCTTGGCGCTGTCCTGGCCGACCACGTAGTCGTCGAGGAACGCCCTGATCTCCCGGGGGTTCGGGAGGTGGTCGAAGCTCAGCTCAGCGGTCTCGGCGAGCTCCTCCTCGATGATCTCGTTGCACAGGTCGATGCACTCGTCGCAGATGTAGACGCCCGGCCCGGCGATGAGCTTGCGCACCTGCTTCTGGGACTTGCCGCAGAAGGAGCACTTGAGCAGCTCCCCGGTGTCACCGAATTTCGCCACGGGCCTCGTCCCCTCGCCAGTTCCTTCTTCGACTCGTCACCGGATCGGCCCGGTGCGGTCGGCGACCTCGCGGGACTCGATCACTGCGTCGATGATGCCATACGCGACGGCCTCGTCCGCTTCCATGATGAAGTCACGGTCGGTGTCGCCATGCACTCGCTCCTCCGTCTGGCCGGTGTGCTTGACCAAGATTGCCTCCATCAGCTCCCGGAGGCGGAGGATTTCCTTCGCCGCCAGCTCGAGATCGGTGACCTGCCCGTAGCCGACCTGCCCGTAGGGCTGATGGAGCAGGATCCGCGAGTGCGGCAGGGCCAGCCGCTTGCCCTTGGTGCCCGCGGCGAGCAGCACCGCCGCCGCCGACGCCGCCTGGCCGAGGCAGATCGTGGCGATGTCGTTGCGGATGAACTGCATCGTGTCGTAGATCGCGAACAGCGAGGTGATGTCGCCACCCGGGCTGTTGATGTAGAGGTTGATGTCCTTGTCGGGGTTCTCGCTCTCCAGGTGGATGAACTGGGCGCAGACCAGGCTCGCGATCTGGTCGTCGATCGGCGTCTGCAGGAAGATGATGTTCTCCTTGAGCAGCCGGCTGTAGAGGTCGTACGCCCGCTCGCCGCGGCTCGTCTGCTCGACGACGTTGGGGACGAGATAGCTCACTGCGTCGAGATTCATGACTCCGTCTCCTGGGGGGTTGGCGCTTCGTCGTCTTCGTCTTCGTCTTCTTCGTCGTGGGTGTGACCGAGGATCGAGTCGCGATCGAGCTCGTGCCCGTCGGGATCGACCATCTCGACGTGGTGCAGGAGCCAGTCGAGCGCCTTCGACTTGCGGATCTCGGCGACCAGCTCGGGGACGAGATCGTTGCGTTCGTACGCCTTGCGCACCTGGTTCGGCTTCTCGTTGAACTGGCTGGCGAGGCGGTCGTACTCGGCGCCGAGGTCGTCATCGTCGGCCTCGAGCGCCTCGGCCGCGGCCACCGCCCGCAGCGCGAGGTCGACCTTCACGGCCTGCTCGGACTGGCCCCTCATGCTCTCCACGAACTGGGCGCTGTCCTGCCCGGTGGCCGACAGCCATTGCTCCATCGTGATGCCCTGGGACTGCAGCTGGCGGACCATCGCCTCGACCCGGCGCCGCAGATCGCTCTGCACGAGCGGCTCGGGCGCCTCGATGTCGCTGAGCCCGGTGAGCGCCTCGGTGACCCGGCCGACGAGCTGAGAGCGGGCCTGGCCGAGCTTGGCCGACGAGATCCGCTCGCGGATGCTGTCCCGCCACTCGTCGACCGTGTCGTGATCGCCCAGGTTCTCGGCGACCCACTCGTCGGTCGGCTCGGGAAGCTCCAGGGACTGCACGCGCGAGACCTTGACGACGAAGTCGGCCGGTTCCTCGGTGCCCTTCGGGACGGCGGTGAAGCGCTTCTCGACTCCCGGCAGCACGCCCGTGACCTCGTCATCGAAGCCGTCGGCGATCCAGCCCTGGCCGACCTCGTACGACCAGTCCTCGGTGTTGAGCCCAGCGACCTCTTCGCCGTCGCGGGTGGCGACGAGGTCGAGCGTGATGAAGTCGCCCGTCATCGACGGGCGCCCGGCGTCGGCGAGCTCGCCGTGCCGGCGGAGCTCGGCGGTGACCGCCTCGTCGACCTCGGCGTCGGTGGCTGCGGGCGACGGCAGCTCGACGCGCAGGCCGCCGTAGCCGGGAACGGTGACCTCGGGGCGCACCTCGACAGTGGCGTCGAAGGCGACCGGTCCTTCCTCCTCGCCGCCGGTGATCTCGACCTCGGGGGTGGCGATCAGATCGACGTCGTGTTCGCGAACGGCCTTGGCGAGGTACTCGGGGATCGCGTCGCGCAGCGCCTGCTCCCGCGCCGGCGCCAGCCCGATCCGGGCCTCGAGGACCCGCCGCGGCGCCTTGCCGTTGCGAAATCCGGGCAGCCGGACCTCGCGGGCGATCTTGCGGAACGCCTGGTCGATGTCGCGATCGAACTCGGCCTCGTCGATGTTGACCGAGAGCTTGACCTTGTTCCCCTCGAGGGGCTCCACCGAACTCTTCACAGACCTCCGAGGTTACCGGTGCGGTGCGCGCGCTCAGCCGGGCGTTGGTGAGCGGGGATACCGTGATGGCCGATGGCTCGGCGATCGTTGCGGCAGCGGCTCGGCTCGTCGGTCACCGAGCTGGAGCGGACCCGCCTCCAGAAGCGCTTCCGCGGGCTCGATCTGACTCCCCTGGCCGACGTCGCCCTGCGCCGGCCGATCCGCGTCGGCGGTGAGGTGTCGCGCATCGTGATCGCTCCCCGCAGCGGCGTGCCGACGCTGGAGGTGATGGTCACCGACGGGACCGGCACGATCACCGCCGTGTTCACCGGCCGCCGGCGCATCGCCGGGCTCGAGCACGGTCGGGCGGTGATCCTCGAGGGCGTGGCGGTCCGCGAGCGCGACCAGACCCTGGTCTTCAACCCCGCCTACACCCTCGTCGCGTAGCACCCGAGGTTGCAGGTCGGCGAACCGCATCCGCCGAACACTCGGATGGTGCTAGTCGGCGGCGATGAGGAGGCGGCGGACGTCGTCCTCCGAGTCCGTCGTGACGAGGACGATCACCTCGTCGCCCTGGCGCAGCATGGTGTCGCCGCGGGGGACGATCAGCCGCTCGGCCCGCAGCACGGCGACCACGGTGGCGTCGCGGGGGAAGCCGAGCTCCACGATCGTCTTGCCGTCGGCCGGTGAGCCGTCGGCCAGCGTCACCTCGGCCAGCCTTGCCCGCCCGCCCTCGAACGACAGCAGGCGGATGAACGAGCCGACGCTGACCGCCTCCTCGACCAGTGCGGTCAGCAGATGCGGCGTGGAGACGCTGACGTCGACCCCCCACAGCTCGTTGAACATCCACTCGTTCTTCGGGTTGTTCACCCGGGCGACCACGCGGGGCACCCCGAACTCCTGCTTCGCCAGCAACGAGATCACGAGGTTGTCCTCGTCGTCACCGGTCACCGCGGCGACGACGTCCGCGTGCTCGACATGCGCCTTGTCGAGCAGGCCGACCTCGCAGGCGTCCCCCTCCTGCCACTCGACGCCCTTGGGCTCACCGGAGCGCAACGCCTGACGGACC
>CAVWJT010000034.1:0-15152 GCA_963755235.1 uncultured Acidimicrobiia bacterium | reverse complement strand
TCCGGCGACCCGTGGACGGCGGCCGAGAAGGCGGCGATGGAGCGCTACCAGCAGGCCGGCGGCGGCATCGTGGCCATCCACAACTCGGCCGACATGCGCGGCAACTACGAGTGGTGGGACGACCTGATCGGCTCGCTGATGCCCGGCCACGCGGCCACCGGCACGAGCCCCGGCCAGCCCGGCCAGGTCATCGTCGAGGACCAGACGCACCCCTCCACCGCCCATCTCGACGGCCGCTGGGCGCGCGCCGACGAGTGGTACAACTTCTCGACCAACGTCCGCGGCGACGCCCACGTGCTCGCCACGATGGACGAGACCACGTACGACCCGGGTGGCAACGCGATGGGCTACGACCACCCGATCTCGTGGTGCAAGCCCTACGACGGCGGCCGCGCCTGGGTCACCGCGATGGGCCACTTCGGCGCCCACTACTCCGAGCCGGCGTTCATGCAGCACATCGTCGGCGGCGTCGCCTGGGCGGCCGGCGTCGCGCCCGGCGACTGCGGCGGCACCCGCAACGACAGCTTCGAGAAGGTCGCGCTCGACGAGAACACGAGCGCGCCGTTCGCGCTCGACGTCGCCCCCGACGGCCGCGTCTTCTTCACCGAGCTCGTGCGCGGCCAGATCCGCGTCTACGACCCGCAGTCGCCAGACGGTCAAGACCGCGCTCACGCTCGACGTCTACTCCGGCGGCGAGGACGGCCTGCTCGGCATCGCCGTCGCGCCCGACTTCGCGACCACCGGCCATCTCTACGTCTACTACTCGCCCGACTCGGCGAACAACTCCGACCCCGCGAACTTCAAGAGCCGCATCTCGCGCTTCACCGTCGACGCGAGCTCCGACATCGACCCCGCCTCGGAGGAGCTGATCATCGAGGTGCCGGCCAGCCGCGAGCCCGACGAGCCCGGCCACACGGGCGGCGGCCTCGACTTCGACCTGCAGGGCAACCTGCTGCTCGGCGTCGGCGACGACGTCAACCCGCACTCCGAGCCCTCAGGCGGCTACGCGCCGCTGTCGGAGCGGCCCGGCACCTTCCACGACGCGCGCGAGACGTCGGCCAACACCAACGACCTGCGCGGCAAGCTGCTGCGCATCACGCCCGGCGCCGACGGCGGCTACACGATCCCCGAGGGCAACCTGTTCCCGCCGGGGACCGCGCAGACCCGGCCCGAGATCTACGCGATGGGCTTCCGCAACCCGTTCCGCTTCTCGGTCGACCCGAACACGGGCTGGATCGGCCTCGCCGACTACGCGCCCGACTCCGGCGCCGAGCGCCCGGCCGACCGCGGCCCCGCGGGCATCGTCGAGTGGAACCTGATCAAGACGCCGGGCAACTACGGCTGGCCGCTCTGCATCGGCCCCAACGAGCCGTACCGCGACGTCGACTACCGCACGAACCCGGTCACCGTCGGCGGCTACTTCGACTGCGCGAACCCGGTCAACGACTCGGTCCGCAACACCGGCCTGACCAACCTGCCGCCCGCGCGCGCGCCCGAGATGTACTACGGCTACACGCGGTCGTCGGTCCCGGCGGTGATCCCTGCGGGCGGCGGCCTGGCGCCGATGGGCGGCCCGTTCTACGACTTCGACCCGGAGTCGGACGTCCGACGTCAAGTTCCCCGAGTACTTCGAGGGCAAGCCGTTCTTCTACGAGTGGTCGAAGAACCGGATCTACTCGATGATCCTCGACGACGAGGGCGCGCTCGAGAAGATCAGCCGCTTCCTGCCCACCGAGTCGTTCCTGTCGCCGCAGGACCTCAAGTTCGGGCCCGACGGCGCGCTCTACACGCTCGAGTGGGGCGGCGGCTTCGGCCGCGACAACCCCAATTCAGGGATCTACCGCATCGAGTACATCTCCGGCTCGCGGTCGCCGGTCGCCGTCGCCACGGCGACGCCCGACAACGGCCAGGAACCGCTGACCGTCGCGTTCTCCGGGCTCGGCAGCTCCGACCCCGAGGGCGGCACGCTGACGTACGCCTGGGACTTCGACGGCGACGGGACGACCGACTCGACCGAGCCGACCCCGACCCACGTCTACGCCCAGCCCGGCGTCTACCAGGCGCGGCTGACCGTCGCCGACCCGGCCGGCAAGGACGGCACGACCGTCATCCCGGTCACCGTCGGCAACACCAAGCCGGTGGTCGAGATCACCGGCCCGGTCGACGGCGGCTTCGTCGACTGGGGCGACACGATCCCGTGGTCGGTGTCGGTGACCGATCCCGAGGACGGCACGATCAACGCCAACGACGTGATCATGCAGCCGGCGCTCGGGCACGACTCGCACACGCACCCGACCGTCGAGCAGCGCGGCACCAGCGGCACCGTCACCACCGACCTCGGCGGCGGCCACTCGGAGGACATGAAGGTGTTCTTCGCGCTCGACGCCCGCTACACCGACAAGGGCGACGGCACGGTGCCGCCGCTCACCGGCTCCGACACCGTCGTCCTGCAGCCCAAGCACAAGGAGGCCGAGCACGCCGAGCGGACGCTGGGCACGAGCACGGCCGACGCGACCGGCGACCCCGAGGGCGGCGCCTCCGCGCTGACCGAGCTCGCCGAGGGCGACTGGGCCGCCTATGAGCCGGTCAACTTCACCGGCACCGACACGATCACGTTCCGCGTGGCGTCGAGTCAGGCGGGCGGCGCGATCGAGCTGCGCAGCGGCGCGCCCGACGGCGCGCTGCTCGGCACCGCCGAGGTCCCGGCCACCGGCGGCTCGCAGTCGTGGGCCGACGTGACGATCCCGACCCCCGAGTCGACCGAGACGATGAGCCTGTACCTGGTCTTCAAGGGCACGGCGAACTTCCGGCTGAACTTCTGGGAGATCGGCGGCAAGGGCCTCTCGCCCGACACGCCGGCCGAGCGTGCGGATCACCTCCCCGACGCCGATGCAGGCGCTCGAGCCCGGCCCGAACACGCTGGTGGCCGAGGCGACCGACGCCGAGAACGAGATCACCAACGTCGAGTTCTTCATCGACGGCGAGAAGGTCGGCGAGGACGCGACGGCGCCCTACAGCGTCGAGTGGACGCAGACCGAGGAGGACTACTACGTCGTCCACGCCGTGGCGACCAACAGCCAGGGCCTGAGCTCCGACTCGCGGCGCGTCCGCTTCACGGTCGGCGAGTTCGGCGTCCGCCCGCCGTGGCAGACGTTCTCGAGCATCCCCGACAGCCAGCCGGATCCGGCGTTCGACCAGCTCGGCGACAACTTCACGGTCACCGCCGCCGGCGCCGACCTCTGGCAGGCCACGAACCAGTTCGGCGCGGTCTACCTCGAGGACGGCGCGCCGGAGAACTTCGTGGCCACCGTCAAGGTCGCGTCGTTCGACGGCACGCACTCGAACTCGAAGGCCGGGATCATCGTTCGCAACGACATCTCCGGCGACGCCGGACGGGCGCGGCTACCTCGTCGTGTCCGAGAAGGGCAACGGCGAGACCGAGTACATGCACGACGCCGGCGGCAACGGCCAGGTCAACAACACCGGCGAGCCGGTCGCGACCGCCTGCCCGGGCGACAACCAGCCGACCTGGCTGAAGGTCGAGAAGTACGGCACGGACTTCATCGTCTCGTGCTCCAAGAACGGCACCGACTGGACGCAGGTCGGCGCCAGGACGACGATCCCGGCAGCCGCCGAGGTGCAGGACATCGGCCTGTTCGTGATCTCGCACATCAGCTCGGCGAACGCGACCGCGCAGTTCACCGACTGGGCGATCGACACCGACCCGGACATCCCGGATCCCGAGCCCGAGTACGACGACCCGCCGAGCTGCTCGACCGGCGGCCTGTCGGACGAGTTCGACGGCCCGCTGGACACCGGCCGCTGGACGGTGCGCCGCGGCGACGCCGGCGACCAGCAACGGCAACCTCGTCCTGCCGGTCACCAACGGCGACATCAACGAGGCCAACACCGGCGAGATCAGCTACGCCGGCCAGCCCGTTCCGAGCGGTGACTGGACGGTCGAGACGAAGGTCGACATCGCGCACGACAACGAGTGGCAGCACGCGGCGCTGGCGCAGCTCGTGGACGACAACAACTACGTCAAGTTCGCGGTGACGATGAACGCGAGCGGCACCCGGTTCCTCGAGTTCCAGACCGAGACCGGCGGGTCGCGGACCTGGCACGCGAACAACATCAACCTGCCGGCGAGCGCGCCGAGCACGATCCACCTGCGCCTCACGCGCACCGGTGACACGCTCGCCGCGTCGTACTCGCTCGACGGCACGACGTGGACGCCGATCAGCGGGACCGCGACGCTCAAGCCGGGCGGCACGATCGGCGTGCTCGCCGCGGGCGACACCGACGCGCAGAACGTCAACGCGACGGTGGACTACTTCCGCGTCACGCCCGACCCGGTGGCGGAGGACCCGGGACCCGACGACAGCTTCGACGGCACGAGCCTCGACGGCTGCCGCTGGGACCGGATCCACCACTACAAGACCGACCGGCTGAGCGTGGCCGACGGCAAGCTCTCGATCGAGACGTTCCCCGGCGACATCAACGGCGCCGACAACGGACCGATCGAGAACCTGATCCTGCAGACGCCGCCCGAGGGCGACTGGACGGTCGAGACCAAGATGACCGCGCCGCTGCAGGACAGCTGGCAGCTCGCCGGCCTCATCCTCTACGAGGACGACGACCACTACGTCAAGTACGACGTGGTGGCCGACAACGCGCCCGGCCAGCCGCCGGTGCGCCGCGTCGAGCTGCGCTCCGAGGACGGTGGGCCGCTGACCGGGCCCGGCGGCAGCGACCCGGCGCCGCCGGCGAGCGAGACCGACACCTGGTGGCTGCGGCTGACCAAGACCGGCGACACCTACACCGGCGCGATCAGCGCCGACGGCGAGACCTGGGTGCAGACGCCCGGCTCGGTGACGGCCGCGCTCGAGGACCCGGCGATCGGCGTGATGGCGATCGGGCCGGACCAGGCGGCGCCGATCACGGTCGACTTCGACCACTTCCGGGTGGTGCCGGACGACGTCGACCCGACCGCGCCGATCGTGGAGGCGTTCGCCGACCCCGCGACGGGCGAGGCGCCGCTGCGCGTGCGCTACACGGCCGACGGGCTCGACCCGGACGGCGGCCGGCTCGACTACGAGTGGGAGTTCGAGGACGGCACCGCGCTGTCGCGCAACGTCGTCCGCACCTACACCGAGCCGGGCACGTACGAGGCGACGGTCACGGTGACCGACGAGGAGGGCAAGACCGCCTCCGACACAGTCACCGTCGAGGTCACGCCGCGGGTCAACGACGCGCCGACCGTCGAGGCGGGCGCGGACGTGACGACCGGCGACGCGCCGCTGCGCGTGCGGTTTGCGGCGACCGGCGACGACCCGGACGGGCCCGAGGGCGACCTCGAGTACGCGTGGGACTTCGGCGACGGGGCGACCGCGTTCGGCCGCAACGCCGTGCACCGCTACGCGGAGCCCGGGACCTATGAGGCCGAGGTGACGGTCACCGACGCCGACGGCGGCGACCGGGACCGACACGGTCGACGATCACGGTCACCAACTCGGCGCCGGTGGCACGTGCCGCCGCGGCGCCGGGCTCGGGGCCGGCGCCGCTGCAGGTGCGCTTCACCTCGGAGGCCACCGACACCGAGACCGGGGCGCTCACCTACGCGTGGGACTTCGGCGACGGCGGCAGTGCGGCCACGCGGAACGCCACGCACACCTACACCGCGCCGGGCAGCTACACCGCCGAGGTGACGGTCACCGACCGGCACGGCGCGTCCGGGACGGCGGAGGTGACGGTGACCGTCGCCAACCCGCCCGGCAACGTGGCGCCGACCGTCCAGGCGGCGGCCGACCCGACCTCCGGGACGGCGCCGCTGCGCGTCCGCTTCACCTCGTCCGCGCGTGACGCCGACGGCGACCCGCTGATCTCGGTGTGGGACTTCGGCGACGGCGGGCAGGCAGGCGGCACGAGCGCCGTGCACACGTACACCCGGCCGGGGGCGTACGACGCCAAGGTCACCGTGCGGGATCCCGGCGGGCGGAGCGCGACGGCGACCGTGCGCGTCACCGTGACGGCGGCCGCCGTCCAGGCGGCGCCGGCGCCGGCCCGCGACGTGGCGGGCGAGGCGGCCGCCCAGCCGCTGGTCAAGCTCGCCCGCACGTACCCGGCGAGCCGCGTCGTGCGGCGCGGCCTGCGCTACCGCGTCGCCTGCGAGGCGGCCTGCCGCGTGTCGGCCGTCCTGCGGATGGCCGGCGCGAGCGGCAGCGGCTCGGCGCGGCGAGGTCGCGCAGCGTCCGCGCCGGCGCGTCGAGGACGATCGTCGTGCGGCTCGACCGGCGCGTGCGCCGGCAGCTGATCGCCGCCATGCGCGAGGCGGGCGTGCGGCGGCTGCGGGCGACGCTGGTGACGACGGTCCGCGACGCGGACGGGCGCCGGACGCGTGCGGAAGGCGGTGGTCCTCAGCCGCTGAGTGGCCCGTATCCTCGCGAACCAGCCATGGGTCCGATCTACGAGCCGCCGGACGCGCTCGCGGCGCCGCGCTTCACCGGCCCGCGCACGTTCGCTCGCCTGCCTCACCTCTCCACGCTCGAGGACGTCGACTGCGCCGTCTTCGGGATGCCGTGGGACGGCGGGACCACGTTCCGCTCGGGGGCTCGGTTCGGGCCCGAGGCGATCCGCTCGGCCTCGGGGATGCTCCGGACCTACAACCCGGTCCAGAAGGTCCAGGTCTTCGGCGCGCTCTCCGTCGTCGACCACGGCGACGCGCCGACGGTCCCCGGCTACATCGAGGAGACGCTGCACCGGATCCAGCGATACGTGACCCCGATCGCGGCGGCGGGCGTGGTGCCGCTCGGGATCGGCGGCGACCACTCGGTCACGCTGGCGGAGCTCCGTGCGGTGGCCTCGGTCCACGGCCCGCTCGGGCTCGTACAGCTCGACTCGCATACCGACCTCTGGGACACGTACTACGGGGTCGCCTACTCGCACGGAACGGTCTTCCGCCGCGCGATCGAGGAGGGCATCGTCGACGCCTCGCGGGTGATCCAGGCCGGCATGCGCGGATCGCTCTACGGCGAGGACGACGAGGCGATGCCCGGCACGCTCGGCGTCGATGCGATCCCCTGGATCGAGCTCGCCGAGCTGTCGCCCGCCGCGTTCGCCGCGCGGGCCAGGGAGCGGCTGGGAGCGGGACCGGTGTTCTGCACGTTCGACGTCGACTTCGTCGATCCCGCCTTCTGCCCGGGCACCGGCACGCCGGAGGTGGGCGGCCCGACCAGCCATCAGGCGATGGGCTACCTCCGCGCCCTGCGCGGTCTCGATTTCGTCGGCTTCGACGTGGTCGAGGTGGCGCCCACGTACGACGGCCCGGGGCAGGTGACGGCGCTGTTCGCCGCCAACGCGATCTTCGAGATGCTCTCGCTGGTCGCGCTCGGCCGCCGCTCGAAGTGATTTGCTGTCCGGTGGGATGAGCTGGCTAGGGGACAGCGCGGCGCTTGCGGTGCTGTCGTTCGACGTCGATGCCGAGTCGCCGATTCTCGCCCAGGGCCGGCGCTACGCCGACCACGCGATGGTCATGACCCACCAGGCGTACGGCCCGCTGGTCGGTGTCCCGCGCCTGCTCGAGCTGCTCGCCGGCTTCGGCATCCGGGCCACGTTCTTCGTGCCCGGCCTGACCGCCGACCGATACCCGGAGACCGTCGAGCGGATCGCGGCCGCCGGCCACGAGGTCGGTCACCACTCGTACAGCCATCGCAGCCCGGTCGACCTCGGCGAGGCCGGCGAGCGGGAGGACTTCGAGCGCGCGCTCGCGGCGCTCGAGCGCGTCGGCGTCCGGCCGAAAGGTCATCGGTCGGCGCTGTGGGAGGCGAGTTGGGGCACGCCCTCCCTGGTCGCCGAATACGGCCTCGAGTACGACTCGACGCTCATGGACGACGACAAGCCCTACCTGCTGGAGACGCCGAAAGGCACGATCGCCGAGCTTCCGCCGCACTGGAGCCTCGACGACTGGGAGCAGTACGCGTACCTGCCGCGGCCGCCCATCGGCGTCAACATCGAGTCGCCCGCGAAGGTGCTGGACCTGTGGACGAACGAGCTCGACGCGATGCGCCGCCACGGCTGCCTGTTCATGCTCACCAACCATCCGTTCCTGTCCGGGCGCCCGGGGCGGGTGGAGACGCTGCGCGCCCTGATCGAGCACGCGCTCGACCGCGGCGACGTCGAGTTCGCGACGGCGGCCGAGGTCGCCGCGCGCGTGCGCGAGGACCCGCAGGCGACCAGGCGGGAGCTGCGTCCCGTCGAGGTGGACGCCACGATCTATCCGGAGCTGTGAGGAGGACCGATGTCGATTGCCGACCACGAGCGTCAAGAGCTCTCCGAGGCGGTCCAGATCGACCCGCATGGGATCGAGCAGATCCCGGACAAGGATCGTGACTCGACGCCGGTGCAGCAGTTCTGGATCTGGGCCGGCGCGAACATCGCGCCGATCAACTGGGTCCTGGGCGCGCTGGGCATCGTGCTCGGGCTGAGTCTGCTGGAGACGATCATCGTCATCGCGCTGGGTAACCTCGTCGGCTGCGCGATCTTCGGCCTGTTCTGCGTCATGGGCCATCGCACCGGCGTCAACCAGATGGTGCTCTCGCGCAGCGCGTTCGGGCGGCGCGGCGCCTACGTGCCGGGCGTCGCCCAGCTGCTGCTGACAATGGGCTGGGTGGGTGTCAACACCTGGGTGGTGCTCGACCTCACGCTCGGCGTCCTCACCGAGCTCGGCATCGAGGGGGGCACCGGGCTCAAGTACGTCATCGGCTTCGCGCTGATGGCCGTCCAGGGCCTGATCGCCATCTACGGCTTCTACCTGATCCGCACGTTCGAGAAGTACACCGTGCCCGTCGCCGCGCTGATCATGCTCGTCATGAGCGTCCTCGCGTGGACCGAGACCGACGTCGTCTGGAACGAGTCGACCGTGAGCGGCGCCGACAAGTTCACCGCGATCACCCAGCTGCTGACCGCGATCGGCGTCGGCTGGGGGATCTCCTGGCTGACGTACTCGTCGGACTACACGCGCTTCGTGGCGCGGCGCTACAGCGATCGGCAGGTGTTCTGGGCGACCGCGCTCGGAATGTTCCTGCCCACCGTCTGGCTCGCCGCGCTCGGCGCATCGATCGCGTCGGCGGGCACTGACGCGGATCCGTCGCAGCTCGTGGCGTCGGTGTTCGGCGTGATGACGATCCCGGTGCTGCTGCTGATCATGCACGGCCCGATCGCGACGAACATCCTCAACCTCTACTCGTGCTCACTGGCCGCGCTGTCGGTGGGCCTGCGAACCGCGCGCTGGAAGGTCACCGCGGGCGCCACCGTCGTGGGCAGCATCGCGCTGGTCGCCTTCATCCAGTCCGACAGCTTCGCGACGTCGTTCGATCAGTGGATCGTCTCGATCGTCGTCTGGATCAGCCCGTGGGCCGGGATCACGCTGGTCGAGTACTTCGTGCTGCGGCGCGGGAAGGTGGACGTCCCGGCGCTCTACGAGCCGCCCGACCGCTCGCCGTACGGCGACGTCAACTGGCCGGCGATCGTGGCGCTCGTGGTTGGCCTGGCGGCCGGCTGGGCGTGGGAGTACGGGCTCGTCGGGCCGTTGCAGGGGCCGATCGCCAAGGCCACCGGCAACACGGACTTCTCCTGGGCGGCGGGCATGTTCGTGGCCGGCGGTCTGTACTGGTTGCTGGCCCGGGACAGGGTCCGACGGTCGACCGGCCAGACGTTCGCCTCCTCATGATGAGGATCGACATCCCGGCGCGCGAGGGACGCGGTGTGCGCGTGGCCGCCGGGCAGCGGTTTCGCGTGATCGACGTCGAAGGCGGGCAGGTCGCGGACACGTTCGCGTTCCGGGCCGACGACGTCTCGGAGTTTCACTCCGCCGAGCACACACGCGTGCACGTGAACCGGCTCTTTCCGCGGCCGGGCGAGCACTTCGTCACCAACCACCGACATCCGATCCTGCTGCTCGAAGAGGACCGGACGCCCGGCATCCACGACATGCTGTGCGCGGCCTGCGACCCTGAGCGCTACGCGGGCCTCGGGGTCGACGGCTGGCACGCCTCCTGCCGTGAGAACCTCGAGCGGGCGATGGCGGAGCTCGGGCAGCCGCGCATCGAGATCCCGCAACCGATCAACCTCTTCATGAACATCCCGGTCGACGGCGAGGGCGGCCTCGGCTGGGAGCCGGCGCCGACGAGGCCGGGTGAGTACGTCATCCTGCGGGCCGTGATGGACTGCCTCGTCGTCGTCTCGGCCTGTCCGCAGGACATCGTCCCGATCAACGACAAGGACCCGACTCCCGTAGCCATCGAGCTCATTTGAGCGGCAACGCGCCAGGATGACGGGCCGTGTCGAGATCGGCACGGCGTGTTCGATGCGCAGGTGAACCCACCGCTTAGGAGATCCCCATGGGCAAGCTCACCGTCACCGCCTACACGACGCTCGACAACGTCGCCGAAGATCCCCACCTGTGGTCGGGCGCCTACTTCAGCGACGAGACCGGCCTCTTCAACGACCAGGAGCTCCGCGACGTCGACTCGATGCTGCTCGGGCGGGTCACGTACGAGGGCTTCGCGGCCGCCTGGCCGTCGCGTTCGGGCGACCCGTTCGCCGACAAGTTCAACGCGATGCCCAAGTACGTCGTGACGACGACGCTCGAGCAGGCCGACTGGAACAACACCACGATCATCGCCGACGACGTCGCGGGCCGGATCCGCGCGCTGCGCGAGCAGGAGAACGTGCTCGTGTGGGGCAGCCCGGGGCTCGTCAAGACGCTGATGGACGAGGGCCTCGTCGACGAGTTCGTCCTGCTCGTCTCGCCGATCGCGCGCGGCCAGGGCAAGAAGCTGCTGCCCGAGGACGGCACCCAGCGCGCGCTCCAGATCACGGAGTCCCGGCTGCTCGAGGGCGGGATGCTCGTCCTGCGGATGACCCCGGCAGATCAGTAGTTGCCGAATCCCGCCATGGCCGCGGGACTGATCTCCTTCGGCGCCCATTCCTCCGGGAAGCCCTGGACCGGGCCCCACTTCTCGATCTCGATCGGGATCACGGTCACCGGGATGCCGAGCTTCTGGATCCGGTCCGGCAGCTTGTGGTGGTGCCAGCGCAGGTGATGTTCCGGCACCGTGGACAGAATGATCTCGTCGTACTCGCCTGCCTCGACGAGATCGTGGACCGTGGTGGCCGCCTCGGCGCCCGGCTCGACGGCGGCGACCTACGCGCCGGCGGCACGCCCGACGAGGCGCAGCGCGTCCTCGAGCGTCCAGTCGTGCTCCGCTTCGGGCGGGATCATGAGCCCGAACCGAGCGGTCCCGGCGCGCCGGTGCACCTCGGCCAGCAGCGCCGGCGTCGACCCGGTTCGGTTGGCGACGACCAGGATCGCCGTCTGCGTCGTCTCGGACATCGGTGGCTGTCTCCTTTCGGTCCGCCGAAGACCTTCGGCCAGTCCGCCTACGGGCGCATCATCCGAAACGGGTGACACGCCGAGCGGGGCGGCGGGCGAGCATGGGGCCATGGCCACGCCGCCGATCCTGATCGCTTACGACGGCTCGGAGCTCGCCCAGGCTGCGGTGAGCCAGGCGGCGGCGCTGTTCCCTGGTCGCCCGGCCGTCGTGGTCACCGTCTGGGAGCCGGGCCTCGCCTCGCTGGCCATGATGCCCACCGGGTTCGACACGACGTTCCCGACGCGCTTCGATCCCGAGCTGGCGACCGAGCTGGACCACGCCGTCGAGGACCGCGCAGCGCTCGTCGCCGAGCAGGGCGCAGAGCTCGGGCGATCGCTGGGCCTGGAGGCGGAAGCGCACGCCATCGCCGACGAAACGAAGATCGGCGCCATGATCGCCGACCTCGCCGAGCAGCGCTCGGTTGCCGCGGTCGTGATCGGCTCGCACGGGCTGTCGGGCCTGCGTTCGCATCTGATGGGGAGCACGTCGCGCGACATCCTCGCGCAGTGCGCGCGCCCGGTCGTCGTCGTGCGCGGGTCGTGATCGGTCACGCGCTGATCCATGCGCCGCGCCACGCCGTCCATCCCTTGTCAGAGCGCTGGGTCGCCGCCGGCTTCGGGATCGGCTCCGTCTGCTTCCTCGTCGGCCCGTTCCCCGGCTTCGTCCAGCTCGTCGGCGCCCGCGCGGACGCCTGGGTCTTCTTCATCGGCTCGCTCTTCTTCACGGCCGCCGGGGGCCTCGAGCTGCTGCACGCGACCCGCGACCGCCCGACCCGCGACGCGACCTGGTGGTCGGCGGCGATCCAGTTCGCCGGCACCCTGTTCTTCAACATCAGTACCGGCGATGTCCTACTCAGCGACACGTCGGCCCTCCAGGAGGACCGCCTCGTGTGGACTCCGGACGTGCTCGGTTCGATCTGCTTCCTGGTCTCCGGCGTGATCGGCTACCGCGTCAGCGAGAAGCCGCGCAGAATGGCCGCCGTCAACCTCGCCGGCTGCGTCTTCTTCATGATCTCCGCCGTCGCCGCGTACGTCGTCCCCGACACAGGCTCGATCCTCGACCTCGCCGCCGCCAACTGGAACACCGCGCTCGGCGCCGCGTGCTTCCTCGCAGGCGCGATCATGCTCGCCCGCCACCAGACAGGAGTCACCCATGACGATTCACGATGAGGTCGCGACGGAGCTCGAGACGCTGGCCAAGCAGTACGGGAACCGCTTCCTGCGCGAGGCGGCGCCCGACAACCAGCTCCCGCAGCACGGGATGATGGCGACGGAGGCGATGCGCCTGATCGGGGAGGAGCTCGTCCTCGACGGGATCCCGATGCGCAACCTGGCGACGTTCGTCACCACGTGGATGGAGCCCGAGGCGGAGCGGGTGATCGTCGAGAACCTGCACCGCAACTTCATCGACCACGCCGAATATCCGCAGACGGCGGAGATCGAGCAGCGCTGCATCCGCATGCTCGCGCACCTGTTCCACGCCCCGGGCGAGACGACCGGCGCCCGCTGCCAGGGGTCGTCGGAGGCGATCATGCTCGGCGCCCTGTCGCTGAAGTGGAAGTGGCGCGAGCGGCGCGAGGCGGCCGGCAAGGACACGGCGCGCCCGAACCTCGTCTTCGGCGGCGACGTGCACGTCGTGTGGGAGAAGTTCTGCCGCTACTTCGACGTCGAGCCGCGAATCATCCCGCTCCAGCCCGACAAGTACACGATCGGCCCCGAGGACGTGGAGCCCCACGTCGACGAGAACACGATCGGGGTCGCTGCCGTGGTGGGCACCACCTTCACCGGCCACGCCGACGACGTCCGCGGTATCAACGACCTGCTCGTCCGGCTGCGCGACGAGCGTGGGATCGACGTCCCGCTGCACGTCGACGGCGCCAGCGGCGGGTTCGTGTGGCCGTTCCTATACCCCGACTCCGAGTGGGATTTCCGGCTCGAGCAGGTCCGCTCGATCAACGTGTCGGGGCACAAGTTCGGGCTCGTCTACCCGGGCATCGGCTGGCTGATCTTCCGGGAGCGAGCCGACCTGGCCGAGGATCTCGTGTTCTACGAGAACTACCTCGGCAAGACCGACGCGACGTTCACGCTGAACTTCTCGACCGGCTCGGCGATGGTGCTCGCCCAGTACTACAACTTCGTCCGCTTCGGGTTCGACGGCTACCGCTACATCATGGAGACGATGCAGGCGAACGCGCGCTCGCTGGCGGAGCGCATCGCCGGCATCGGGGAGTTCCAGCTGATCGGACACGACGGCGCCGAGCAGCTTCCGCTCGTCGCCTTTCAGCTCACCGACGGGCACGAGTACGACGAGTTCGACGTCGCCTCCCAGCTCGCCGCCGAGCGCGGCTGGATGGTCCCGGCCTACACGCTCCCGCCGAACGCCGACCACGTCACCATCATGCGCGCGCTGGTCAAGCTCACGCTCAGCCACACGCTTGCGTCCACGCTCGCCGACGACATCGCGCAGGCGTGCAAGACGCTCGACAAGAAGGGCGGCCTGCACGAGCTCGACCGGCAGCGGGTGAAGACCAACCCGGGGTACTAACGCCGTGGACCGCGTGGAACGGACTCTCCGTCGCCTCGCGCTCAACGACGAGCGGTCGCTTCGCGCCGCCCTCGCCGACCCCGGATCGGCCAGCGATCTCGACGCGAAGACGCAGGCGCTGATCCGGCTCGGGGCCCTGCTCTCGGTCGGCGCCGCGACCGTGTCGGTGCGCTGCACCGTCGAGATGGCGAGCGCGGCCGGGGCGACGGACGACGAGATCGTCGGCGTGCTGCTCGCGATCACCCCGGCCGTCGGGCACGCCCGCGTGGTCGGCGTCGCGCCCCGCCTCGGGCTCGCCCTCGGCTACGACTTCGACGCCTGACAGCGGACACGGCGCCGACCAGCGACGATGTGACGCAATGAACGTCGAGGTCCTGGTCCTGGCGACCGCGAGCGCTCTGCGTCCGAGCACCAGCACCGCGGCGGTCTACGCGCTGCTCTCGTCCGAGCGCCCGCGCCCGGTTCTCGCCGCCTTCACGATCGGCGGCCTGGCCTTCAGCTGCGCGTTCGGGATCCTCGTCGTCTCCGCGCTCCACGGGGTGTCGCTGCCCGGCCGTGAGTCGGACCGCACCGCGATCATCGAGCTCGTGGCCGGGGCGGCAATGATCGGGTTCGCGGCGGGCGCCTGGTCCGGCCACGTCGAGCGCCTCCGTCGTCGCCGCCGCGCCCCCGACCAGCCCGGGAGGATCGTCACGGCGCTGCGCCGGCCGACGCTCAAGGTGGCGGCCGTGGCTGGGGCCGCCACGCACCTGCCCGGCCTCTTCTACCTCGTGGCGCTGAACGCGATCTCGGCGGGATCGCCGCCGCTCGTGGAGGCGATCGTGGCCGTGCTGATCTACAACGCGATCTGGTTCGCGATTCCGATCGCGGCGTTCGCGGCTGCGGGCCGTCACATTGCCCGGGCGCACGCGAAGATCACGCAGATCAACGCGTGGGTACGGGCGCGCGAGCAGATGATCCTGGTCATCATGTTCGGGAGCGTCGGGGCCTACCTGGTCGTCAAGGGGATCGTCGAGCTCGCCTCGTGACGGACGGCCGTAGAGCGCCGTTAACAAAATGGTGGTGTACACCCCCGTCAGCAATCCGGGGGTGCGCCTCCTTGCCGAGGCCTCGGCGCCTGGTGCATGCTCACGGTCAGATGACCGACGGGTCCGAGTCGCTGTTCGCCGAGCTGGG
>CAVWJT010000033.1:0-7234 GCA_963755235.1 uncultured Acidimicrobiia bacterium | reverse complement strand
CCACGCCGTATGACAATCGGATCCGAAAACGGCGGCGGGACCCGACCGAGCGCCGATTCGGCGCGGCGAATCAACCCCGTCCAGCCGCTACCACCAGCGCGGACACCGCGCCCGCAACCGGGTGTTATTGCTCAGCGGGACCGAAGCTTCAGCGGCCCGTGAGTGGACGACTCGGATGGGACCGCTAGCTTCCCGCCCGTGGGCATTCGAGGAAGGACCATCCCAGAAATGAAGCGAATCCTTGCGGGCGCGGCCGTTGTGACGGCCGGCCTGTCGATGTCGTGGCCGGCGGACGCGATCGTCGGCGGGGCACCCGATGATGGTGAGCATCCGTACGTCGGCCAGCTGCTCTTCTACGTCCCCACCGCCGATCGACCCACGGTTCGACGACCCGGGCGGCTGGTTCAACTGCACCGGCACGCTCATCGACGCCACGACCGTCGTCACCGCCGGCCACTGCACGTTCGACGTCGGACGTGAGGGCGTCGACACCGGGGTCCGCTGTTCGGCGGCACCGACATCTGGTTCTCGGTCGACGGAGGCGCCCGACTACCGATCCTGCCGCCCAGCTGCGACGTTCGTCCCGGATCGACAACGCAGGGCCGCTACGACGCATGGTCGGCGGTCCTCGACGCCAGCTCCGACTGTGGCACGAAACCGAGTCCACGTACACCCATCCCGAGTACGTCGACGCCGCCTTCCTGCTCCACGACCTCGGTGTCGTTCGACGCTCAGCGAGCCGGTGGTGCTCGACGAGTACGGCGCGCTGCCCGAGGAGGGCTACCTCGACCGGTACGCCGGCACGGCCAAGCAGACCGGCCATTCGAGTCGGTCGGCTACGGGCTCGAGGACAGCTGACCGAAGACGTCGGCTCGGTGGCGACACCCGACGGAAGGCGGACCGCCGCCTGGTCAGCTTCCGGGGTGCCTACGGCTACTGCGGACATCGCCGTGAAGTTCAGCCATTCCCGGGCGGCTGCGACGAACGGCGGCACCTGCTTCGGCGACTCCGGCGGCCCGACCTTCGACATCTCGACGCCCGCACTCGACGACCGGAACGTCATCGTCGCCGTCACGTCGTTCGGCCTGAACTACAACTGCAATGCCAGCGGCAGCTACCGCATCGACCAGCCCGACGACCTGGCGTTCATCAACAGCATCGCTGGCTGACCGCATACAACACTCGAACTGTCCGTAGGTACCGGCCCGATCGGCGTGGTACCAACGGACAGAATCGTGTGCGCCCGGCGGCGCTCAACGGCCGGGGCGGTGCACGCGCTCCCACGGCCACTCGACGGCCAGCCAGGCGGCGACCGCGTCGGCAAGCGGGACGTCGAGCCCGGCGTGGCTGGCCCGCACCCACGATTGGACGGTGACGTCGGCGTCCGGCGACTCCGACGGATAGAGGTAGACGCATCCGATCACATCGCCCGTGACCGGCTCGAGGACGGTGAACGTGAACCCAGTGCGAGCCTCGAAGTCGGCGGCGTGACGGCGGAGGTCGTCGAGGTTCCGGTCGAGCGACATCCCCTCCGGCGGCGGCCAGTTGCCGTCGGGGAAGCCGGGGGTCGAGCGGATGTGGGCGATGCTCGACGTCCAGGCTGCGTGGTCGGCCTCGTTGTGCTGCGGGCCGAGCGGTTCCAGCCGGAAATGGTCGCTAACCAGGGCCGTCGGCGGCGCGAAGTCGGTCGGGACGAACGGCGGGTCGGCCACGGTCCGGACGCTACTTGCGCCGACGGTCCGGGCGATGTCGGTGAGGGCTTCGTCGATCGAGGCGTAGAAGTGGTCGCGGTCGAGGGTCTTGAGGAGCCCGTAGTCGTGGACGAGGTCACGGAGGCGGGTGCGCAGCTCGACGAAGGCGAGGTGGACGCCCTTGGCGTTGAGCTCGTTGTCGAGGCGCTCGAGCATGCCGGCCGCGGTGACGTCGATGTCGGTGATGGCCTCGCACTGCAGCACCACCCACGCCGGCCGGCGCTCCTGCACCAGCTCGCGCACCTGGTCGGCGAAGATGCCGGAGTTGGCGAAGAACAGTGGCGCCTCCCAGCGGAACACCACCACGTCGGGGTGCTCCGCGAAGCCGTCGCCGCCCTGGGTCGCTGTGCCAGCCCTCGCGGCCGGGCACACGTCCGAGCACCTCGCCGTGCGGCCACCAGTTCCGCTGGAAGAAGAGCAGGATCGACAGCACGACGGCGACGACGATGCCTTCGAGGACCCCGAGGAAGATGACGCCGGCGCTGGCGACGAGCGAGAGCACCACCGCGGAGCGGTCGGACCTTCCACACTCGGGCGAGCAGGGAGAAGTCGGCGAGGGAGAGCGCCGCGGCGATGACCACCGCGGCCAGCGCGGAGTTCGGCAGGTCGGCGAGGAGTCCGTTGAAGAACACGAGCAGCAGCACCACGACACCGGCGCCGACGATGCCGGCGAGCTGGCTCTTGGCCCCCGACTGCTCGGCGACGGCCGTGCGGGAGCTGCTGGCCGAGATGGCGAACCCCCGGAAGAAGCCGGCGGCGATGTTGGCCGAGCCGATGCCGATCATCTCCTGGTTCGGCTTCACCTGCTCGCCGCGGCGGGCGTTGAACGAGGTGGACAGGGCGATGGTGTCGGTCAGCGACACGAGCGTGATGCCCACCGCGGCGACGAGCAGCGGCACGACGTCGCCGATGTCGGTCCACGGCACGGCGGGCGTGGGCAGCCCCTCGGGAAGCGTGCCGACCGTGCCGATGTCGAGGTCGAACACGGCGGTGACGACGGTGGCGCCGACCACCGCGACGAGGACGGCGGGGATCGCTGCGGGTGAGGCGCGGGAGCACGAGCAGCACGGCGAGCGTGGCGAGCCCCACGCCGAGGGCCGTGGCGTCGCGCTGGTCGAAGTTCGTCACGAACTCCCGCACCTCCTCGACGAAGGTGTCGGCGTCCGTCGAGAACCCGCTGAGCTTCGGCAGCTGCCCGACGATGATGACGATGGCCAGTCCGTTCATGTAGCCGACCTGGACCTCGCTCGAGAGCAGGTCGGCGACGAAGCCGAGCTTGCCGACACCGAGCCCGATCTCGATGAGGCCGACCAGGATGGCGAGCATGCCGGCCAGGGCGATGGCGGTGGCGGGGTCGTCGCCGGCCACGACGAGCGGGGTGATGGCGGCGAAGATCAGCGGCCCGAGTGACGAGTCGGGGCCGAGCACGAGGATCTTCGACGGCCCCATGAGGGCGTAGCCGACGAGGCAGGCGATCGTGGTGTAGAGACCGTTCACCGGCGGCAGCCCGGCGAGCTCGGCGTAGGCCATGCCCTGGGGGACCAGGATCGCCGCCAGGACGATCCCGGCGACGAGGTCGGAGCGCAGCCAACGCCGCTCGTAGGTGCGCAGCGACGCGACGCCGGGCACGTAGCGCTCCACCGTCGTCAACCGCTCATCGCCCTCGTCGTGCATCAACCCACCTGCGTCGTCGTGCGGTCGATCGGTGGCCGGTCAGCTGAGTCGCCTCGGCTTTGATCCGCTCTGAGAGCACCATCGTCACAGCGTCGCGGATCAGTGAACGCGGTCGGGTTGATTCACCAGTTCCTTGTGATGCCGAGCCGTGGCCGGTGGAAAGGATCCCGGCGAGATGTGGGACGCACGGACTCCGACGAGTCGTAGGATCGCCGGCGCATGTGGGAGGTCGCCGACGACGTGCTCCTCGCCGCCTTTGCCGTCGGCGATCCGGACGCGGCCGTGGCGTTCGTGCGCCGGTACCAGCGGCGGGTGTTCGGGCTGGCCCGTTCGATCGTCGAGGAGCGCGAGCTCGCCGAGGACCTCGCCCAAGAGGCGTTCGTGCGGGCGTGGCGGCACGCCGCCAGCTACGACCCGCGCGCGGATCGGTCGAATCCTGGCTGCTGGCGATCGCCCGCAACGCCGCCCTGGACGCCAGGCGATCGCGGCGGCCCGCCGACCACCAGGTCGTGGATGGCGTCGAGCGGGTCCTCCACAGTGCCGACGACCCGGCGCAAACCGTCGAGCGACGGGACGAGGTAGCTCGGGTGGTGATCGCGATCCGTCAGGTGCCTCCGCTGCAGCGGCGCGCCGTGGTGCTCGCCGCGATCGGCGGGTGGACGGCGAAGGAGGTCAGCGAGCGCGAAGGGGTTCCGCTCGGGACGGCGAAGACGAGGATCCGCAGCGGCCTGCTCGCGCTGCGCGACTTGCTGGACGCGGCAACCGGCGAGGCGGAGGGAGTGCGATGAGCACGCCGTCCCAGCTCCGGTGCGACGAGATGGAGGAGCTGGCGCCCGAGCTCGCCCTCGGGACGTTGACCGGCTCCGAGCGCGCCGAGGCCGTCGAGCACCTCGCCTCCTGTCCCGATTGCCAACGCCGAGTGGCCGAGCTGGCGCAGGTCGTCGACTCGTTGCTGGTGCTCGCACCGGAGGACGATCCGTCGCCGGACCTGGAGGCGCGCGTGCTGGCGCGGACCGTCCGTGAGCAGCCGGCTGACGGAGTGCCCGAGCGCCGGACTCCACGGCGGCGCTGGGTTCTCGCCGGATCGATCGCCGCTGCCGTGCTCGCGGTGCTCGTGTTCACGATCGTCGCCCTTCTGCGCGACGACGGCCAAAACGCCGACACCGTGCGCACCGCCGTGGCGACGGAGGACGGCGGCCGCTCGGTGTGCCGCGCCGTGATCAACGAGGTCGATCCGGCGTGGTTGTTCGTCAGCCTCGACGAGCCGGGCGAGGAGCGCGCCGGATACGACGTCGAGATCCGTTTCGACAGCGGCGAGACGGCGCGCGTCGGCCGGATCGACCTTCGCGACGGGCACGGCGAACTCGCCGTGACGCTCGATCTGCAGGGCAGCCGCGCCCACTCCGTCCGGTTGATCGACGCCGACGGCGAGTTCGGCTACGAAGCCCGATTCCTCTGACGGCCGCCGAACGGCAATCCCTGGTCGCCCCAAACTCGTATACCCCGGCTGAGATCACGGGCCGAGAGCCCCAATCGACCGGAGGTCACCAACCATGCGCAAGCGCAAGCTCCTGATCGCCCTCGCCGGGCTCGCCCTGGTCGCCGCGTCGTGCGGCGACGACGACGACGGCGGCTCGCAAGGATCCACCGCGCCGAGCGGGACGCCCGCCGCCAGTGCCGGGACCTCGGCGCCGGCCGGGACCTCCGGCGGGAGCGAGGCCTCCGCGCCGGAGGAGACCGAGGGACCGACCGGTGGCAGCGCGCCCGTTTCGCTCGAGGGCACCGTGAACAACAAGGGAACGGAGGAGGTCGGCGACGAGGTCAGCCTGGAGCTCGACGACTACTACTTCGAGCCGACGTTCCTCAAGGCGTCACCGGGTGCCACCATCCACGTCGAGCTGGAGAACGAGGGTGACGACACCCACACGTTCACGATCGACTCGCTGGGCATCGACCAGGAGGTCGCGCCCGGTGACAGCGCCACCGTCGACGTCACCCTCCCTCAGGAGGGCGCGGTGCGCTTCTACTGCCGCTTCCACGCCAACATGGGCATGCAGGGCGCCTTCTTCTTCAACGAGGGTGACACCGTGGTCACCGGCACCACGGGTGGCTGAGCCCGCTCGCGGCGCTAGCCGTGGTGCGCCGGGTGTCGACCGAGACCGTGGAGCGAAACGAGGTACGTCGGCGTCGCACCGCCCAGGGCGGTGCCCCGGCGTGCCGCCAGCTGCGGTGTCTTGAGCTCCCTGGTCAATGCCTCGGCGACCTCGATCATCAGCGCCGCGAGCTACCGCCGCCCGATCGGAGCCGGAGCGACCGTGGCGCCGATCTCCACCTGGCGGTGGGGCTCCAACCACGGATGGCTCTTGGCGCCACCGTCCGGTTCGCCCCAGAGAACCGACACGCGTGTCCCTGGCTCGGCGTACTCGGGCTCGACGACTGCGAGTGAGAGCATCGCCCGCTCGTTCCAGCTGAAGCCGGTGTAGGTCGAGGCCCCGATCGTTCGTCCCTGGTCGTCGTGGACCGCGTCGTACTGCCATGTCGCATACGTCGCCCGCGGGAACTCGATGTAGAGCGGCGGGGTCTCCTCGGGCCGCATGTACGACTCGACGACTCGAGCAACGTCCGCGGGGTCCCACACGAGCGTCACCTTCCGCCGATGGTCGTCGCCCGCCGTCCGTTCGAGCGCTTCTCGCCCGACGAAATCGTGGTCGAACTTGACCACATTGCCGTACCCGAGCTCCCACGGCGTGAAGTAGTAGTCCTGAATGTCGGGTGAATAGAAGCTGCCGCCGAGACCCCAGGTCGCCTCGCTGCTGGTCGACGGCAGCCACTCACGGAAGGGGCGGAGCTCGTCGCCGGTGAAGATGGCCGGCATCGGCCGTGGGATCCAGCCCAGCTCCAGGGCGTTCGTGAAGTACGCGAGCGACCCGACCCGGCGCAGATCGAATGCGGATCCGGCCTCCAGGATCGCCTCCTTGACCGCGGGACCCTCGTCCCAGGGCCCGAAGAACTCGCACCCCGGGTTGCCGGCCATCGTGTGCCGCTGGGCCCAGACCTGATGGCCGGCGATGGAGACAGGGAAGATGTGCGACCACGGCGCCTCGGGCAGAGGAGCACCGGTGAGCCGTTCGGCGAGCTCCAACGCGTGAGGCCCTTCCACCTGATACCGGTACACGGTGCGCCGGCCGGCGGGATTGTGGGAGAAGATCTCGTCGGCCTCGACGGACACATCCCAACCGCCGGTCTCGGCGCAGAACCGCACCCAGTTGTGGCCGGCCGCCCGACCCACCAGCACCATCTCCTCGGGGGCGAGGCTGTAGAGGATCCCGTCGCCGATGAGGTAGCCGTCGGGGCTGCAGCAGACGAAGTGCCGGGAGCGACCGACACCGAAGGTCTCGAAGCTGTTGACGGCCAAGCTGGACAGGAGCCGCTGGGCGTCTGGGCCGCGGACGTAGGTCGTCGTCATGTGGAACGACTGGTCGTAGAACGCAATCCCCTCGCGCCACGCACGTTGCTCGTCACGCCACGTCGTGAACTCCGGAGCGACGAACTCGGGAGGCTGGCGAAGCACGGCGTCCTTGAGGACCGATCCCTTGCGGTTGCTGTACAGGTAGTCGACGAAGCTGGGAACGGAGTCCAGGAGATCCTGGAGCGTTCGGGTGGGTGATCTGGGCGTCACGTCGTCTCCTCTGAGTGTCAACCTCTGCGCCGGCGCCACGTGCGCCAGCGATGGGAGGTCACCCGTCTCAACCACGGTGTCGACGTGTGCCCGGGCCCGGCCGCGGATCCCCCGGTCGAAGCGTACAACT
>CAVWJT010000032.1:0-104603 GCA_963755235.1 uncultured Acidimicrobiia bacterium | reverse complement strand
AGCCCAGGTTGCCCATCACCATCCCGAAGCAGTGGTAGAAGGGCACCGGGATGCACAGCCGGTCGGTCGGCCCGAACCCCTGCAGGCGGGTCACGAAGTACCCGTTGTTCAGGATGTTGCGGTGGGTGAGGGTGGCGCCCTTCGGGAATCCGGTGGTGCCCGACGTGTACTGGATGTTGATCGGGTCATCGGGTCGCAGTCGGGCCCGCCGCTCGTCCAGCTCGGCGTCGGTCGCCCCGCCGGCGCCGGCGACGAGCTCGTCCCAGTCGTCCTCCCAGAAGAACACCGCCCGCTCGAGGCCGGGCACCTCCGGCAGGACCTGCTCGACCATGTCGACGTAGTCCGACGACTTGAACGACGGAGCGGCGAACAGGATGCGGCAGCCCGACTGGTTGAGGGCGAAAGCCAGCTCGTGCGTGCGGTACGCCGGGTTGACGTTGACCAGGATCACGCCGATCTCCGCCGTGGCGTACTGCACCAGTGTCCACTCGGCGTAGTTCGGGCTCCACAGGCCGACGCGGTCGCCCGCCTCCAGCCCGAGCCCGATCAGGCCGCGGGCGAGCCGGGCGACCCGCTCGGCGAACTCCGTGTAGGTCCACCGCACGCCCTGGTGGCGGGCGACGAGGGCTTCGCGGTCGCCGTGCTCGGCGACGGTCCGGGCGAGGTTGGCCCCGATCGTGTCGTCGAGCAGCGGGACGTCAGTCGGTCCGGCATCGTGCGCCAGTTCCATCGCGACATCGTCGCGCGGGTCTTTCAGCGCAGCCACTTCGGCGGCTTGGTGAGGCCGCTGATCATGTCGTCGTACTGCTGCCGGGTACGCGCGGCGCGCCACTCCTCGAGCGCGTGCAGGCGCCCGAACGTGAACGCGCTGTCGCCCGCGGCCTCGGCCTCGGCGCCGAGGCGGCGCAGCAACGGCCGGACGACGACGCTGTCGTTGTGCTCGCCGAGCACGTCCTGAACCTGCTCCATCGCGTCGGCGAGATCCGTGGCATCCGAGCCGATCGCCGGGTACGGCCGACTCGGCCGCGTAGCGCACCCGCTTGGCCGCCTTGCGCACCTCGTGCAGCAGGCGGTCCTCCTCCTCGGGCGACGTCGCCGCCGCGGCCTGGTCGACGAACCCGGCCAGGCGGTCGAACGCCCGGCGGACCTCCCGCGGCAGCTGCTTGCGCGCCGGCCGCTTCCCGCGCTTGCCCTTCAACGCGCTCCCGCCGGCGACGGCGTCGACGTCGTCCAGCAGGCGGAGGTAGCGGTCGCTGCGCAGCTCGGTCAGGGCCCGGCGATGGGCCTCGCGGTGCTCTGCTCCGAGGGTCCGGTCGACGCGTCGCGCCACCGGACCGATGACCAGCGAGCGGGGTTGCGCGGCGATCTCGTCGCGCAGGTTGTCGCGAGTGACCTCGGCGTCGCGGACGGGACCGAGCACATGGCCGAGCCAGCGCAACTCGTCGCGCAGGGGATCGGTGATCGAGCGGTCGAGGAGGCGCCGGTACGTGGCCAGGGCGCTGCGCAGGCGCCGCACGGCGACGCGCATCTTGTGCACGGCGTCGGGACTGTCGACCCGGACCAGCGGATCGAGGGCCACGAGCGCCGCCGCCTGCTCGGCGAGGTGGGCGAGCAGCGCCTCCGCGGCGGTCGAGCCGGGTCCGACGGTTGGGGCCTCGTCGCCATCGGGCCGAATGTCGAGCAGGCGGGCCAGCTTCGACGACGCACCCGACGGTTCGGCCCCTGCCTCCTGCAGACGCCCGCCGACGGCGGCGAGCAGGTCGCGGTCGCCGTCCATCAGCTCGACCTCGACCTCGCGCCAGGCCGTGACCGCGGAGCCGCTCTCGCCGGTGACCCGGTCGTCGGCGACCTCGGCCATCGGCGTGCCGCCCGGACCGAGCAGGTGGTGGACGATGCGGTGGGTCCGCAGCATGGCGATCGGCACCAGCGGGCGGCCCCGTGTCCGGGCGAGGACCAGATCGTCCATGGCCGCCGGCACGTGGGTCGGGTCCCGACCGAGTGGCCGCTGCATCTCGATGCGCTCGTCCAGCGCCTTGGCGAGTTTGAGGTGCCATCCGTCGTCGAGTCCCCCCGAGCGGCGGCGCAGGGCGGTCCCGGCATGGGCGAGGCGGAGGTCCTCAGTGTCGAAGTAGGTCGCGTCGAGGTGCAGCTCGATCGGCTCGGCCACCGCCGCGACCGCGTCGATGCCGCCGAGCGGCGGCAGGGCGAACTCCGCCGGAACGTCGAACTTCGACTCGATCTCCACCTGCGTGGAGCCGGACGACGGAGTCATGGCCCGAGCACTCCGCTGACCTCCGCCCACAGCTCCTCGTAGCAGCGGGCGGCGGCACTCCGCGGCGCCGTCGCCGTCACCGGCGCGCGGACCTCGGCCATGCGCTCGATGATCGAGAGCGACGGGATCGCGGTGGAGGCGATGCGGGTGCCGCGCGCCGGTGCAGGGGGCGCGGCCACGATGTCCCGGTGGAGGCGCTTGCGGCGGTCGACCATCGAGAAGAAGCCCAGCACGCGCGGGGTTCGTCCGTCGAATCCGTCGAGGAAGACGTCGAGCTGACCCAGCGTGCGCAGGGAGAGGGTCGCGGGAATGAGGGGCACGAGGAGCAGGTCGGCGGCGTCCATGATGCTCTCCGACACCAGCGAGATGCTGGGTGGGCAGTCGAGAATGACGATGTCGTACTCGTCGGCGAGCGGGGCGAGCAGGCGGCGCAGCCGCCGGACCGGCTGTTTCCGGGCGTCGAGGTGGAGGTCCATGTTGCGGTAGGAGAAGTCGGCGGGGAGGAGGTCGAGCCGCTCGAAGTCGGTGCCCTTGATCGCCCGGTCGATCCGCGTCGTCCTCCGCACGAGCCCCTTGCTCCCGCCCTTGACGCGCGGCTTGATGCGGAACGTGAACGTCGCCGCGCCCTGCGGGTCCAGGTCCCACAGCAGGGTGCGCCGCCCCTCGCGGGCGGCGAGGTGCGCCAGGTTGACGGCGGCCGACGTCTTCCCGACGCCCCCTTTGAGGTTGTAGGCCGCGAGGACCTTCATTGATGCGCGCCGTTCCAGTGCAACTTGCGGGTGGCCGTCGTGAAGTCGCCGAAGATGCCGCCGAACCTGGCCCGGGCGTGCTGCTGGTCGGCATCGAGCTGACCGGCGAGCTCGCCCATCGCCAGCAGCGTCGCCGGCCGAGCCGTCCCCGCGGCCATCATCGCGCCGGCGAAGGAGCGGATCGCGGCCGCCTGCACCTCGCTGTCCTGGAACTCGCCGAGGCACTCCTGCAACGCCTTCAGCGCCGGGAGCACGCGCTTTCGCGTCCGCGGCGGCTCGATCGGCGCGAAGATCTCGATCAGGTAGCGCAGCTCCTTGCACCGCTTGCGCAACGCGTGGAGCTGGGCGGCCGGCGTGTAGGGAGTGATGGTCGATCCGAGCCGGATCACCCGGCGGTGGGCGCGGCGCAGCCGGGCGGCGCCGAACTCGATCGCCGTCGGGCCAGGGGGCGCATCACGCGACTCGAGCGAGGACACCGTCCTCCACCGGCCCAGGAGGGTCGCGAAACGCGGCGACCGGAGGTCGGCCTCCAACCGGACGAACGCCTCGGCGCGGTAGCCGGCGAGCTGAGCTCGGAAGGCGTCGAGGTCGTGCGGGCGGGCTGCCCGCAGGCGCTCGGCCATGCCGGGCACGTCGAGGAGGTACACGTCGAGGTCGCGGGTCGGCGTCGTGGCGTCGCCGAGCCACTTCAGATCGACCGCCAACTGCTCCACCGCCCCGGCTGCGGGCAGGACGTCGCCAGCCAGCTTCACGGTCGAACGGGCGCGACGCACGGCGACCCGAAGATCGTGAAGGAACTCGGTGTCGATGTCGGCGCACACGCCCGGCACGTTGACCTCGACGGTGGCGAGGAACGTC
Organism: uncultured Acidimicrobiia bacterium; assembly: GCA_963755235.1. Taxonomy (GTDB): domain Bacteria; phylum Actinomycetota; class Acidimicrobiia; order Acidimicrobiales; family Ilumatobacteraceae; genus JALZMG01. The sequence continues at coordinate 100,724 of CAVWJT010000032.1, read as the reverse complement.
CGGAGCACGCGGGCGATGGCGGCCGCAGCCGGCATGTCGGCGGTGATCGCCGCGCCAGGGTGGGCGTCCTCGGCGTCGGTCGAGGTCGCGGCGGGAATGACCCCGTTCACCGATGCGAGGAGGGCGCTGGCCCGGCCGGTCTCGCGGTCGTATCCCCGCAAGGGGCTCAGGGAGACGCGGGCCGTGGTGACGTCATCTCCCGCCGCGGTGTCGACGTGCAGCCGGGCGACGGTCTTGTCCTCGTCGTCGAGCACTCGCATCGTGAGGCGGGTCCCGTCGAAGCCGGCCGTCGCGAGGAGGGCGCGGATGCCGGCGACCGCGGCGACCCGGTCCCTGACCCCACCAGGGGGGAGCGCCTCGGACTGCGCCGGCCAGTCGACCGGCGCCGTCGCGGGAACGCTCAGATCGTGTCCGTCGCCCGTCCGCAACTCGAACGAGGTCCCGCCGTTCATCTCGACCTGCTCCAGCTCCAGCCCGGCGCGATGCAACCGCCGGTCGAACGTGTCCAGCCACGTGCGCCGCAGCGGTTCGGGACGCGTCGCCGGGACGCTCACCGTGAACCCCCCGGCACCCAGCGCAGCGACCAATACGGCGTCGTCGAGGCAGCCGGGCTCGACGACGAGTTCGGGCGCGCCCCCCTTCATCCGACGTCTCCCCTCGTCACCGATCGCTCATCATGAAGCATATGTCAGGGTTCCTTACAATCGGCTCGCCGTGTCGCGGGCGTCGGCCTGCACGCGGAATTTTCGCCAGGTCGACACCGGCGAGTCGGCGGACGCCACGTCGTCGACGGTGCGGAACTCGGCGGTCCAGGAGTCCGGTCTGACCGTGTGGCGGGTGTAGCCCCGGTGCGCGAGCTCGGCCTCGACGACGGTGTCGAACAAGCCGGCGAGCGCCGCCGGATCCACGAGCCCTTCCAGGTCGTTGGCCGATGAGATCGAGGTGGTGACGAACTCGACCCCGACGCCCGGAAGGGTCCCGACGGCCGACAGATGGATGTCGCCAGTCAGGACCACGACCCGGTCGACGCCGGCGGCGCGGCCCAGCAACCGGTCGCGCGCGGGCGCGTATCCGTCCCATTGGTCGTGGCTGAGGATCGCCCCGTTGGGCAGCCGGAGGTCGGTCATCACCGTCTGCTGGCCGAGAACGGTCCACGTCCCGGTCGCCGCCGCGAACGCGTCGTCGAGCCAGCGTTCCTGGTCCGTGCCGAGCATCGTGCGCGTCGGCTCGACGGCCTCCCGACACGGCGGCTCGAAGCTCAGCGTCACATCGAGGCACGCCTGATCCGAGCGGTACTGCCGCCCGTCGAGGAGAAGCAGATCGGCCAGCGCGCCCCACTGCACGCGCCGGTGGATCGGATACGCCTCACCGTCCGCCGGTGGGGGGAGGCGCACCGGCATGTGCTCCCACCACACCTGGTACGCGGCGGCGCGGCGGGCGGCGAAGCCGTCCGCTTCCGAGGGATCCTCCGGAACCAGCCCGGCGTAGTTGTTCTCCACTTCGTGGTCGTCCCAGATCACGAGCCACGGGCAGGCGGCCCGCGAGGCCTGCAGTTGGGGGTCGGCGAGGTACTGCTCGTACCGCGACCGGTAGCCGGCGAGGTCGGTGGGTTCGTCGCCGTCGTGCGACCGCACCCGGTCCGGACCCACGGGCTGGGCGGCGCCCTCGTAGATGAAGTCCCCGAGGAACAGCACCAGATCGGGTTGCCACTCGGCGATGTCGCGGTGGGCGGCGTAGAAGCCGGTCTCGAAGTGCTGGCAGCTCGCGGCGGCGATGCGGAGCGCGGCCTCCTCCCCGGCCGCGGGCGTGGGGGCGACCCAGCCGGCAGGGCTCGTCCAGCCGCCGGCGCGGAAGCGGTACCACGCCGGGCCGTCGAGGTCGACGGTGACGTGCACGCTGTGGCCACCGGCGGCCGACGCCGTGACGACGCCTGACGCCAGCACGTCGCCGAACGCCGGCTCGCGGGCGAGCTCCCAGGCCACGGCGACCTCGTCGGCGAGGGGGGCGTCACTCCCGGCTACCAGCCGGGTCCACAGCACCGCGGAACGCTCGTCGGGATCGCCCGCGGTGACACCGAGCGTGAACGGGTTGGCGGCCAGTGGCGCCGTGGTTGTCGTGGTCCCATCGGTTGTCACCGGCGCCGCGGCCCCGACCGTCGACGGTACGTCCGGCGGCTCCGGTGGTGGGGACGCCGGGGACGGCGATGCGGTGGACGACGATGCGTCGTCGGTCGTGCAGGCACCGGCCACGACGACCGTCGCGCCGAAGGCCAGGAACGTGCGCCGCGAGATCGGCGTCACTGGCCTCGGCATTGCGAGTTCACGATCGCGGGCACCGTTCCCTGCCGACCCCAGCGTGGTCATCACGGACCACCGCGCCAGTGGTCGATGCGGTGGTAGTCGGGCCTGAATCCGTGCTCAGTTCCCCAGAGCACCGCGTGGGTGCGGTTGGTGACGCCGATCCGGCGATAGGCCGAGCGGATGTAGGACTTGATGGTGTTGATGCTGAGGTACATCGCCTGGGCGATCTCAGCGTTGCTCTTTCCCTGAGTGATGAGGGCGAGGACTTCGGACTCGCGGTCGGTCAGCCCTTCGGCGCGTCCTGGCCAATCGAGAGCGGAGTGCGATCGGGACAGTGGCGGCTGGTCGCTGATCACGACCTCGCCGGCGTGGATCGCCTCCAGTGCCGTCACCAGCTCGCTTGCCGGCAGCGCTTTGGAGAGGTAGCCGCTCGCTCCTTTCTGGATCGCGCTGTCGACGAGGTATGGATGGAAGTTCCACGTGTAGACGACGACCTTGCCCGCCCGTGGATTGCTGATGAGGACCTCGATCTCGTCGTGATCAGCCTCTGGCTGGGCGAACGAGTCGTACAGCACGATGTCGACGTCATCGAGGACAGGCTGGTTGGAGTCGATCTCGGCGACCAGGATGCGATCCCGGTACTCATCGAAGAGGTGGGCGAGTCCGACGAGCACGACGTCGTAGTCATCGACGAGGGCGATGCAAATCGGCCGCGGCACGCCTCCACGATAAGTCCCCCGGGGTGGCGCAACCGCTCGCCGCGGACGCGCCAATCCGCGTGATCGACAGGTTTGACGGTCTGGACGCCCGCTTGGTTCAGGCCGGCGAACCGTCCTCGGCGTTGGCCTGCTCGACCAGCCGGTCGATGTGCGCGGACCGCGATCGGTACGTCTCGTAGATCTGGCGCGTGTTGACGATCCGGTTGCGTTCCCGAACGTGAGGCGTGAAGACCATGGTGCCTCCGTCCATCGCATAGTGGCCTGGTGGCCCCTTGAACGGGACGAAGCTGTATCCCACCCGATGGCCCTCGGTCCAGGCCCGCAGGCAGAACTCGCTCTCGAAGCAGATGCCCGGCTCGCCGGGCGCGGAGAACGAATGATCCCACCCTCCGAGCTGCTCGTAGCTGCGCCTGCGGATGAAGTACGGCCCGATGTTGGCGTGGTGGACGTAGCGGAATCCGCCGCCCCAGATCGGCCGGGCCCGTGCCGGGTCGGGGTGGAAGCTCTCGAACCCCATGAAGCCACCGACCACTGCCAGCGCATGGTCGTCGGTGAAGCGCTGCAGGATCGGCTCGAGCCAGCCGGCGCCGTAGGGGATCTGGTCGTCGTCCTGCACGATGCACACGATCTCGGCGCGGGCGTACGTGATGGCGCGATCCATCGCCCGGATCTCGTGCAGGTCGTTGGAACGCATGAGGAAGTCATTCGGACGGTCGAGATAGGCGAGCCACTTCTCGAAGGACCCATCGACGGATCCATCATCAGAGACGATCAGCTCGTGCGCACCGAGCGAACGAAGTCCGTGGACGAGTTGGTCGACGTTGGCGACGCGATTGAACGAGTGAACGATGAACGCCAGCCGAGGACGATCGACGTGGCGCAGCATCGACTGGCGGCGACGCGCTTTGCTCGCCTTGACCAGCTCGACGATGTGGGGATCGACCGTGTTCGCCGCGTCGGTTGCGCCGGGTCCGTGGGCAGGCAGAGAGGAACCGGAGGTCATCGGCTCGATGTGTGGGTGTTCGTGTGCGGCAGGTGCGGCGCGTTCAAGAGAACTGTCCGAGCCAGGCTCGAGCCGTTGTGCACCAGGTAGTTGCATCGGCTGAGCAACAGGTATTCGATGACGGCCTCCTCGCCGTTGCGTGCCGCCGCGTCAGGGTCGGAGGCGATGTAGGCCGGCATGAGCCAACCGGTCGGGCCCTGTCCGGCAGCGTGGCCGTCCTGATGGCGCAGGCTGGGATGGGCAATCACCCGGTCAGGAAAGGAGCGCGACAGGAACCTGAGTGATGACTCGTCGTCGGTGGCCACGAACACTTTGGCCGCCGGAGCGAGCTCGAGGAGCCGCTCGATCTCAGCCACATAGCGATCCAGGACCAGCGACCCCTGCCGATGCGCCCGCGGCTCATGTTCAGATACGGCGTCGGTCCCTCGGGCGTGGACACCGATGACGTCATGGCCGTCGAGGTAGCGCGAGGCGAACCGGTCGGCTCGCGCCTGAAGCTCGGCGCGGGGATGTACGAAGCGGTCGAGCACCCCCTTCGCCTCGACACGCAAGCGGTCGTCGGGATCGTTCCACTCGTACGGGATCGACATCGTGGCCCCGGCGAGGTGGGGGTGGTCGCCGAAGTGCGACGTGACAAGACAGTCGTCAGCAGTCACGTAGCCGACATCGGACGCAGCTGGTGGCTCGGCCAGCATCACCCTTCGGACACCGTCGGGCATGCTGGCGGCTGGCCGGGAAGCCACGAGCGGCTCGAAGTAGTACTCCCACACGTTGTCCCGACCACGGAAGCCGTTGGGCGTCCAGTAGCAGGTGCGCGATCCGAAGTGGACGATCGGCACCCGACCTTCGGTCAACGCCCACGGCACGTTGGCGACCACCTGTTGGATCAGCGAGAACAGGCCCACGTCGCGCTCGCAGATGACGTGCAAGCGTTCGGCCGTCACCGGCGATCCACCTTCTCGCCATGGCCCGGCGCCAGCCGGCCGCGACGCGGACCGAGGCTGGGTCGCCCCGCCAGCGGAGGCCGGAGCCGCTCGTCGCTCACCGAGCAAGGACGAGCCGGCGGTGGGCACCGTTACCGTTCGGCGAATCACCCTCCATCTGTTGGGCAATCCACCGATAGGTAGGTTCCAGGCCGTCGCGTAGCTTGACCGACGGCTCCCAGCCCAGCACCGCGCGCAGACGGCGGTTGTCCGAATTGCGGCCGCGTACGCCCTGGGGACCGGCGACATGGCGCAGCGCCAAACCCTGCTTGCCGGACACGTCGATGATCATTCGGGCCAGCTCGTTGATCGACACGACTTCCTCGGTGCCCAGGTTGATCGGCTGGCCGTGGTCCGATCGCATCAGCCGATCGATCCCCTCGACGCAGTCGTCGACGTAGCAGAAGGAGCGGGTCTGCTCGCCGTCGCCCCAGATCTCCACCTCGCCGCCCACTTCGGCGGAAACCACCTTGCGACACAGCGCCGCCGGAACCTTCTCCCGGCCTCCGTCGAACGTGCCGAATGGGCCATAGACGTTGTGGAGGCGGGCCACCCTGGTCGGTAGACCGAACTCGCCCGTGTAATAGGCGCACAGCCGCTCCCCGAACAGCTTCTCCCAGCCGTACGCGTCCTGCGGGTTGGCCGGATATGCATCGTCCTCTTGCAGCGCGATGTCACCCGCCTCGGCCTGCAAGTGCTCGGGATAGACGCACGCCGACGAAGTGAACAGGTATCGAGAGGCGCCGTTCACCCGAGCTGCTTCCAGCGTGTGGGTGTTGATCAGGGCGTTGTTGCGGAAGATCGTCGCATGGTTGGCGGAGATGAATCCCATGCCACCCATGTCGGCGGCCAGCGCATAGACGTGGTCGATACCGCGCGTGGCTTGCAGGCAGTCGTCGAAACGGCGGAGGTCACGGAGCTCGAACTCGTCGACGTCAACATCGCTGTACTCCGGATACTTCAGATCGACTCCCCGCACGACGTGCCCTTGACCGTGCAGATAGCTGACCAAGTGATGGCCGATGAACCCCCCGGCTCCGGTCACCAACACCCGCAAGCGGTCGGACCGGCTCACCTGCGCCCCTTTCTCGGCATGGAGCGATGACTGCCGCCGCTGCTGCCTTCCGCATGATGGTTCCCCTTCGTCTCCCCGCAAGGGGTTGGTGAGAGCAGCATCGGTCCGCCCTCGGTCGTTGTCTCCACCCCCAGGGGTGCTTCGGCCGATTGATGGGCGGGACACGGTTATCTCCTGCGGGTGGGTGGTACTGCGAGACCAGCCCTGATCAGAGTTGGAGGTAGCGCCGCATGACAGCTGAAGAGGACACCGGCGGAGCGCCGGCAGGTGCCGCCGGCGATGACCAGTCGAAGGCGGGACGGGTGGCTGATACCACGATGGCCGAAGCCTCGAACGTCGCATCCGCAGCGGCGGAAGGCGCCCGCGACGTGGCGAGTGAAGCGGGGACCCAGGCCAAGGCCGTGGCCACCGAGGCGAAGCAGCAACTCGATCGGCTCGTCACCCAAGGGCGCGATGAAGTCCGTCTGCAAGCCGAGCAGCGCAGCTCCCAAGCCGCCGGCCAGTTGCGCACGCTCTCGGAGCAGTTCAGCGCGTTGGTCGATGGGCGACCGGGGGATGCCGGACCGCTCGTCGGCTACGTGAACGATGTGCAGCACCAGCTCCGGAGCGTGGCGTACGCGTCTGGAGCAGGGGGGTCCGCAAGGCATCGTCGACGACGTCACGCGGTTCGCGCGCCGCCGTCCCGGCTTGTTCCTGGCCGGTGCGGCTGGCGTCGGGTTCGTCGTTGGCCGTGTCGTTCGCGCCGGCGCGGCCACGGGACAGGACGACGGTCGGCGGTCAGGTGACCATGGGTCGACCGAGACGGCGCCGGTCGGAGGCTCCAAGCCGCCGCCGGCCAGCCCGGCCAGCCGGGGCGACGCGATCACGACACGACCCGACAGATCGGCCTTCAGCGAGCCGACCCCGCTGCCGCCGCCCTCGAGTCCCGAAGGGACTGGGTCGTGAGCACCAGTTCGACGTCGAGCCAGCACGGCCGCGTCGACAGCGGGAGTCAGTTCCGACCCGGCGACGGAGCCCAAACGGCCTGATGCTTCGCTGGGCGAGCTGGTATCCGAGGTGACTGCCGAATTGAGCACGCTGTTCCGCCAGGAGATCGAGCTCGCCAAGACTGAGGCCCGCGACGAGTTGAAACAGGCCGGAAAGGCCGCGGCGATGTTCGGTGGTGCCGCGGTCGCGGGCTGGCTGGCGCTGCTGCTGCTGTCGTTCGCGCTTGCCTGGCTGCTCGACCAGGCGATGAACACGGCATTGGCGTTCGCCATCGTCGGCCTGGTGTGGGTCGTGGCCGCGTTCATCTTCCAGCGCAGCGGCCGAGCCACACTCGCCCGGGTGCGCGGTCTGCCAGCTACAAGAGACACGATCAAGGAGGACGTCGAATGGGCCAAAGCGCAGAAGAGCTGAGGCGAGAGATCGAGGGCACCCGCAACGACCTCGGTCAGACGCTCGAAGCCATCGGCGACCGGGTCAGCCCGGGGCGTATCGTCGAGCGGCGCAAGAACCGCGTCGTGAACGGGTTGCACAGCGTCCGCGACCGAGTGATGGGCACGGCGACCGAAACCGGCCACGCCATCGGGGAGACCGCCGGCGGGGCGGTGGACACACTCAAGTCCACTCCCGACGCCGTGGTGGGACAGACTCAGGGCAATCCGCTGGCCGCGGGCGCCGTTGCCTTCGGATTCGGCGTGCTCCTCGCCTCCATCTTCCCGGCCAGCGCGAAGGAGAAGCAGGCCGCCGAGGGGTTGATGGACCAGGCGCAGCCGTTGACCGACGGCTTGAAGCAAGCCGGTCAGGAGATGGCCGAGCGCCTCAAGGAGCCGGCCCGCGAGGCAGTTGAGCAGGTGAAACAGGTGGCCGCCGAGGGGCAACAGGCTGTCACCGACACCGTCAAGGAGGCCGCCGACACCAGCAAGCAGACTGCTCGCGAGGCGACCGACGCCGTGCGCTCCGAGACGAACAGTGGCCAGCACGACGAGCTCCGCTGAGCGCGACCTTGCGTCTGCAGCGGACATTCTGACCGCCGCTCGGTAGAGATCGGCTATGGGTGAGACGCTGATCCTCGGGTTGTCGGGGCTTGGACGTCGTCCGAGCGGGTAGAGACGGGCCTGTGAGTTCGGCGCGCCGATCAGGGATTTCGTCGAGCCTCTGGTTCATCCCGGTGCTCTGCGTGCTGGCCGGTCTACTGCTGTCCGTTGTCACCTTGGCGGTCGACCGGGTGCTCGGATTCGACGTGATCCCTCGCTGGCTCACGGGCGGGCCTGATGCGGCGATGGGAATCCTGACGACGATCGCCGTGTCGATGGTGTCGTTGGCGACGCTGGTGTTGACGATCACGATGGTCGTAGTGCAGTTGGCGATGGGGCAGTTCTCCCCCCGGATCGTGCAGACGTTCCTGCGCGACAAGCCGAGCCAACTCGCCATTGGGCTGTTCGTGGCCACGTTCGCGCACTCGATGGTCGCGATGCGCGAGGTGCAGTTCGAAGGAGAGGGCCAGGTCCCGGGGATCGCCGTCGCTGTCGGGTACCTGCTCGTGCTGACGAGCATCGCCATGCTGGTGCTCTACGTCGATCACATCGGCCGCTCCCTGCGTGTGTCGGCGCTGATCGAGCTGGTCGGCACCGACACCCGACAGCTGTTGGACCAGCAGTACCCGAACTTCGTGGTCCTCGACGAGGACGAGGATCTCGACGTCGTCGCCGCGCCGAAGTCAGGCGTGCTGGTTTCGATCGACCGGGAGCGCCTGGTGCGGCTGGCGGCGGACGCGGACTGCGTCGTCCATGTCGTCCCGGCGCTCGGCAGCTTTGTTCCGTCCGGCGCGGCGCTGATCCGCATCGAAGGTGACGGAGCACGGCTCGATCGGGACGCAGCAGCGGCCGCGCTGGCCTCGGGCCTGGAACGAACTCTTGACCAGGACGTCGCCTACGGCTTCCGGATGCTTGTCGACATGGCGGAGCGGGCGTTGTCAGACTCGCCGTTCCTCGATCCGACCACCGCAGTGCAGGCCCTTGACCGCCTCCACGACGGATTGCGGCAGTTGGTGGTGCGAGATTTTCCCAATGGGCGCTGGCATGACGAGAACGGGCTGCTGCGACTCACCGTTCCGGTCATGGACTGGGAGGCCTACGTGCACCTCGCGTTCGACGAGATTCGGATCGCGGGCACGCCGTCACCGCAGGTCAGTAGACGGCTCGCGGCGGCGCTGAACGACCTCCTCACGATCGCACCTCCGGAACGGCGCCCCGTTCTCGAAGAACAGTTGGAGCTGCTCCATCGTGGCGTCGATGACGCTGGACAGGATGACCGTGAGCGAAGGTTCGCCCTTGCGCCCGACTCCCAAGGCATCGGAGTCGCAGCCGGAAGCGATGGCGATCCTCGACGCCGGACCCGCACTGGGATCGCTGCGGGCACCCGGACCGACCCGTGACCCTGCCGGGTTCCAGACAGCAGACTGGTCACTGCATGTCCGCGCCGACCGGATTCACGTTCGAGACTCGAAAGTCCGGCGAGGTGGTGATCCGGCACCACGGTCGAGTCGCCACCGTCCTGCGCGGCCAGGCCGCCGCTCGCTTCCTCACCGACGCCGAGACCGGCTGCGGTGATCTCCAGGCGCGGATGGCCCGGCTCACCGGCAACTACAAGCGCGGCAACGAGCGGCGAGGTCGCTGACCGATCATGCTGCTTCGGGGTTAGAAGGTCGTGATCCCGCGGAGCGCCTCCGCCGCGCTGCGGTTGCCGAACAGCTCGAGCTGGTCGAGTGGCACGCGGCCCCACAGCCACAGCAGCAGCTCCCCAGCCGGACCGCGCACCGCCGCGTCGCCCTTGGCGTGACCGGTCTCGACAACCACGCCGTCCTCGTCGAACCGGATCAGCCACTCACCCTCGGCGTCGGTCGCGTGGACGTGCACGGTGCGACCGTCTCCCGGCGAGCGACGAGCCCCGAGGGCGGGCACGAACACGGAGAGCACCTCGTCGATCCCGTCGACGGCGAACTCCGGCTCGATCGGGCCGACCGGCAACGCGACGGCCTGCTCGGCGTCCACGCGGTGAACCGTCGTCTCCTGGGCCATCCGCCGGGGCCAGAACCCGGCCCGCTGGTGGTGCGGCGAGAACGCCCACACCGGCCGGTCCGGATCGTCGACCGCGCGGAGGTCGGCGACGAGCTCGTCGAGCGTCTCCCGATACCAGTCGATGACGCCGTCGCCGGGCGCCACGGGGAGCAGCCCGTTGTCCCGCGTCGGTCGCTCCATCGTGCCGGTCCGCAGGATCACGCTGGTCCGGGCGTGGATCACCCCGATGTGACGGAGGAGCTCGGTCGTGTCCCACCCGGGCGCGGCGGGAACCGGCGCCGTTGGATCGGCCGCCGCGGCCGCACCGAGCGCTCGGCCCTCCCGTTCCACGATCCCGGCCCAGTCGAACGTCACCACGCCCGATCGAACGTACTCGCCGGGCGCCCGAAGGGCGTGCGAACATGCCGTCGATGTCCGACGCCTATCCCGCCCTCCGTGCCGTGGCCCTTGATGCCACCAATGCCCGGGAAGTTGCCGACTTCTACCGGGAGCTCCTCGGCTACACGTACCGGCCGGGCGACGAGGCTCCGCCGCCGGGGCAACCCGACCCGAAGGGAGCGGACTGGCTCGTGCTGAGGGACCGCACTGGCGAAGCCCGCCTCGCCGTGCAACACGTCGCCGAGTTGCCGCCGTCCACCTGGCCCGATCCACAGGTCCCCCAGCAGCTCCACCTCGACCTCACGGTGGCGGACGTCGACGCGCTCGCCGTGCAGCGCGACCGGGCGCTCGCCCTCGGCGCGAAGCTGCTGCTCGACCGGTCGACCGACCCCGCCGAAGCCTTGTACGTGTTCGCCGACCCGGCCGGGCATCCCTTCTGCATCTTCGTCTCGCCGGACCATCCGAGCTAGCGCCGGCGCGGCGGCGTCCGCTCCTCGTGCGGAACACCGAGCTCGTCGAGGTCCTTGCCGATGTCCTCGATGGCCGCGTCGACCGCCGCGTCGGGACGATCGCCGGAGATGTCGACCGCCCAGGCGGCGAGGACGTCTCCGATCCGGTCGAGCTTCTCGATGACCCGGAGGAGGTCGACGACGTGGGCCAGGCGCGCGTCGCCCGGGACCGTGCCGTCCTCGAGCGCGTCCCACAGCGCGGCGCCGTCATGCTGGAGCAGAGCGGAGTGCTGGCCGAGGGCGAACTCGGTGCGCCGGACGAGATCCAGGAGGTCGTTGACGCGCTGCGGCTGCGGTTGGGCGTAGCGCACGAGCGCGGCGCGCAGGCTCCAGTCCTCGATACGCGGACGTTCGGCGAACTCGACCAGTCGAGCGAGGGCCGGGGGTTCGATCTCGGCGGGCACGGGTCAGCGACGGTCCTGCCACGTGCAGATGCACGCCTCGTTGCCCTCCGGATCGGCGAGGATCCAGAACGCTCTGGCCCGCTTGTCGCTGACCAGCCGACCGCCGGCCGCCAGCGCGGCGGCGATCCGCGTGTCCGCCTCGTCGTGGGACACCGTCACGTCGACGTGGATGCGGTTGCGTTGGGGGCGGGGCGCATCCATCTGCTGGAACCAGAACACCGGACCGATCCGGCGCGGGTCGACGAGCACCTCGACCTGGCCGCCGGGCGTACTGGGCGGCCACTCCTCGTAACCGAGGACCGCCTGCCAGAACGGCCGCACGGCGTCGATGTCGAGGGCGTCGATCGCGATCTCGAGCGTGGAGTCCACCCGTTCGGTGGTCAGGCCGGCGGCCGTCGCCAGCGCCGAGATCGTCGTCGCCAGGTCGACGTCGGCGGTCGTGAGCCGGCCGACCGCGTGGGTGGTCAGCGTCACGTGGACGCGCCCCGGATAGCGCAGGTCGACGTCCGGGTGGTGGTCCAGCGCGTCGGCGGCGGCGGCGATCTGCCGCGACGAACGCAGCCGCCGGCGCGAACGACGGGGCCACGAACGTCGCCTCGATGCGATCGAGCAGGACGCGCCATGCGGGCAGGTCGGCACGGTCGTGGAACTGGGCCGCGGTGACCAGCTCGTACGCGGGGCTCACCCCGTTCAGCCGGCGGCGCGCAGCCGGCGCAGCGGGGGGAGGTTCTTGGGCGGCTGCCGGCGGGGCGGCAGGGACCGGAGCAGCTCGGTCGTGGCGTCGGTGACCCGCCGCACGGCGAGCTCGAAGGCGTCCTCGGAGGCACGCGAAGTCGCCTGGACGCCGCTCACCTTGCGGACGTACTGGCGGGCCGCGGCCTCGATCTCCTCAACGGTCGCCGCGGGCTCGAGCCCGCGCAGGGTGGTGATGTTGCGGCACATGCCCCCATCCTCGCAGCGCAGGTGGTCCGGTACCATCCGCACACGGAGGGTGTGAAATGAGTGACATCGATCGGGTCGGCGTCATTGGCGGGGGGCTGATGGGATCGGGCATCGCCGAGGTGTGCGCCCGAGCCAGCCTCGACGTGGTCGTCGCCGAGGTCGACGCCGGCGCCGCCGAAGCGGCCCAGGAGCGCGTGGCCAAGTCGCTCGATCGCGGCCTGCGCTCCGGAAAGCTCTCCGACGAGGACCGCGACGCGGCGGTCGAGCGCATCCGGTTCACCACTGACGTCGCCGAGCTCGCCGACCGCCAGCTCGTCATCGAGGCGGTCGTGGAGGACGAGGACACGAAGGTCGCGGTGTTCCGCGCCCTCGACGGTGTCGTCACCGACCCGAAGGCGATCCTCGCCAGCAACACCAGCTCGATCCCGATCATGAAGCTGGGCATCGCCACGTCCCGGCCCGAGCAGGTGATCGGCATCCATTTCTTCAACCCGGTCCCCGTGCTGCGCCTGGTCGAGCTGGTCACGAGTCTGCTCACCTCGCCCGACACCGTGGCCGCCGCCGACGGGTTCGCCACCGGCGTGCTCGGCAAGCAGGTCATCCGCAGTCAGGACCGCGCCGGCTTCGTCGTCAACGCCCTCCTCATCCCCTACATCCTCTCCGCGATCAGGATGATGGAGTCGGGATTCGCGACGGCCGACGACATCGATACCGGCATGGTCGAGGGCTGCAACCACCCGATGGGCCCGCTGCATCTCGCCGACCTGATCGGCCTCGACACCACTCAAGCCGTCGCCCTGAGCCTGTACGAGGAGTTCAAAGAGCCGCTCTACGCGCCGCCGCCGATGCTGTCGCGCATGGTCGAAGCGGGCTTGCTCGGACGCAAGAGCGGCCGCGGCTTCTTCGACTACTCGCGATCGTGAGCGGGAGGGCCGAGCACGGGCGGGTCCTTGTCGCCAAGGTCGGTCTCGACGGCCACGACCGCGGGGTCAAGGTCGTCGCCCGGATCCTGCGCGATGCCGGGTACGAGGTGATCTACACCGGGCTCTTCCAGACGCCGGACACGGTCGCCGCGGCCGCGATCGACGAGGACGTCGATGCGATCGGGTTGTCGATGCTCTCCGGCGCCCACATGACGCTCGCCCCGCTCGTGGTCGACAAGGTCAGGGCGTTGGGCGTCGACATCCCGGTCGTCGTCGGCGGGATCGTGCCCGACCCCGACGTGCCCAAACTCCTCGCCGCGGGCGTCGCGGGCGTGCTGACGCCGGGGGCCACCGGTGAGCAGGTCGTGGCGGTCGTGCGCGATGCGATCGCGTCGCGGCACTAGCGCGGAGCGACGCCGCTGATGATCGATCGGGTCGAGCGCCTGACCAACCTGGTCGCCCTGCTGCTGGAGACCTCCGCGCCGCTGACGCTGGTCGAGATCGCCGGCGCGCTCGACGGCCAGTATCCGGACAAGGAGGCCACGCGCCGGGCAGCCTTCGAGCGCGACAAGGCGGCGCTGCGGGCGATCGGAGTGCCGATCGAAACGGTGGTGCTCACCGCCCATCAGGCAGGGGTCAGTGCGTACTGGATCGACCGCGACCGCTACGAGCTGGGCGACCTCAACCTCGAACCCGACGAGATGCGGGCGTTGCAGGTCGCTGTCGCCGCCGTCCGGCCGACGGCGGGTCAGGACGCGTTGTGGAAGCTGGGGGTCGACGTCGACGATGGCGGCCTCGGCGTCACCGCTTCGGTACCGGAGGTCGCCGCCCTACCGGCGCTGCGCGAGGCTGCGGCCCGGCGGGCGACGGTGGGTTTCGAGTACCGCGGTCGGCCGCGGCGCCTTGACCCCTACGGCCTGCTGTTGCGGGACGGATTCTGGTACGTCGTCGGTCACGATCATGAGCACGGCGAGATCCGCACCTACCGCGTCGACCGGATCGCCGGCGAGGTCACGGCGGGCGATCGTGACGAGTTCGTGCGGCCGGAGGATTTCGATCTGCCCGCCGCGTTCCCGAGTGACCCCAAGCAGCTCGGCGCCGTCGGCGAAGCCGCCGTCGCCCGGGTCCGGGTCGACGGGCGGCGGGCCGCGGCGGTCGAGCGCGAGCTGGGCGCGGCGCGCGTCGTCGCCCGCCGCCGTGGCGGGGCGATCGATGTCGAGGTCCCGTGCGCGAACGTCGCCGCCTTCCGCTCGTGGGTGCTCGGCCTGCTCGACCACGCCGAGGTGCTCGGTCCGGCGGAGGTGCGGGCGGACGTCGTCGACTGGCTCACCGGCGTGGCGTCGGCGCCGCCGCGCCGGCGGTCGCGCCGCAAAACGGCCGGTGGGCAATGAGCGGGGGCCGGCGTTCCGCCGAGGAACGGCTCCGTCGCCTGCTCGTGATGCTGCCGTGGCTGATGGAGCGCGGGGAGGTGCCGCTCGCCGAGGTGGCCCGCCACTTCCGGACCACGCCTGATGCCGTCGCCGCCGATCTCGAGCTGGCGGCGATGTGCGGGCTGCCCCCGTTCGTCGACGAGCTGATCGACGTGTTCATCGACGACGACGTGGTGGTGGTCGGTGTGCCGCGACTCTTCACCCGGCCGCTGCGGCTCACCGCGCCCGAGGGCTTCGCCCTCGTGGCGGCCGGTCGCGCGGCGATGGAGCTTCCCGGCGCCGACCCCGGTGGGCCGCTCGGTCGTGGGCTGCAGAAGCTGGCGGCGGCGCTCGGCGACGACGGCGTGGTCGTGGAGTTGCCCCGTTCCGACGCTCTCGACGATGCGATCGAGACCCTCACGCAGGCGGTTCGCCGGGTCGAGCGCCTCTCCGTGCGCTACTGGACGCCGTCGCGCGACGAGGTCACCGAGCGGCGGATCACGCCCCGCCAGGTGTTCCACGATCGCGGGGAGTGGTACGTCGCAGCCGACGACGAGCGCTCCGGGGAGCGGCGCACCTTCCGTATCGATCGGATCGAGTCGGTGGAGCCGACGGGGGAGTTCGGCGAGCCGGACGAGGACGCCAACGTCGTGGCGGTGGGCGAATGGTTCGCCGACGGTGGCTTGCCCCGGGTGACCCTGCGGCTCAGTCCCGCCGCCACGTGGGTGACCGAGCGTTATCCGGTCGACGAAGTGGTCGACGTCGGTCGCGACACCGTCGAAGCTCGTTTCCCCGTCGCCAGTGAGCGCTGGCTCGAGCGGCTCCTGCTGCGCCTCGGCCGGGAGGCGGAGGTGGTCGATCCGCCGGAGTGGCGGGGCCTGGGGCGCGCCGCCGCGGCGCGCCTGCTGGAGCGCTACACGGCCCGGGGGGTGTAGAGCGCGTCGAGGTCGCCCGCGTCGACGACACCGTGGGCGGCGAGGAGGTGAGGGAGCACGGCGGCGGTGGCGCGGGCGTCGTGCAGGGCGTCGTGCGGGCGTTCGAGTGGGATGTCGTAGCGCGCGCAGAGGTCGGCGAGGCCGTGAGTGAGTTGTCGCTCGGGATCGAGTCGGCGAGAGAGCCGCAGCGTGCACAACCGCCGGTCGAGATGCAGCGCGACGCCGTGGCGACGGGCGGCCTGCTCGAGGAAGTCGCCGTCGAAGTCGGCGTTGTGGGCGGTGAACACGGCCCCGTCGATGCGGCGCCCGAGCTCCTCGAGGGCCATGCGCGCCGCCGGCGCGTCGCGCAAGGACCGCCGGGTGATGCCGTGCACCCGGCGGGGCCCGACCCGGCTCCACGGCCAGGCGAGGCGGATCAGCGTGGTCCACTGGTCGATGACGGTGCCGTCGGGCCCCACCGTGACGAGACCGATCTGGAGGATCCGATGGCGCCGGCTGGACAATCCGGACGTCTCCAGGTCGACGACAGCGAACCGGGGCAGTCCCACGCCTTTGGACTCTACGAAAAGGGTGTCACGTCGACCCGCGGCCGCAGGAGCGGCGGATACCGCAGGATCTGGGCGGGATCCGTTGCCAACAGTTGGCACGAATCCCGCCCAGATCGCCGTCTGGCACGATTCCCGCCCAGATCGGGGCGCGGGGTGCCTACAGCAGCTCAGCAGCGAGGCTGGCGACGTCGCTGCGTTCGCAGGCCGTGAGGGTGACGTGCCCGAAGCAGGACTGACCGCTGAAGGCCTGGGTGAGCACGGCCAGCGCGTTGTTGTGCTCCCCGAGGTAGGGCGCATCGATCTGGCTGGTGTCGCCGGTGAACACGACCTTGGTGCCTTCACCGACGCGGGTGAGGATCGTCCGCAGCGTGGTCGGTTCGAGGTTCTGCGCCTCATCGATCACCACCAGCTGGCGCTGCAACGAGCGGCCGCGCAGGAACGTCACCGACTCGAGCGACAGCTGGCCGCGGGCGGTCAGCTCGTCGATCAGGTGACGGGCGTCGGTGTTCGACCCGTGGTCGGTGAGGGCGACGACGGCGTCGTGGATCGCAGCCATCCACGGATCGAGCTTCTCGTCGAGCCCGCCGGGGAGGAACCCGACGTCGGCCCGGCCGACCGGCACGAGGGGGCGGTAGACGGCGAGGCGTTCGTAGCGGCTGTGCTCGACGACCTGCTCGAGCCCGGACGCCACGGCGAGCAGCGTCTTGCCCGTCCCGGCCCGCCCGTCGAGGGCGACGACCTCGATCGTCGGATCGAGCAGCAGCTCGAGGGCGAAGCGCTGCTCCTTCGAGCGGGCGCGCAGTCCCCATGCCTCCGGGACGGCGTGCGAGAGCAGCCTGAGCTCGGCCCCGACCCGCCGCGTGAGGGCCGATTGGGAGCCCGCCCGCAGCACGGCGAACTCGTTCTCCGCCACGGCTTCGGCCCCTGCGATCATGGCGGCGTCGACGGCGGACGCGGCGTACAGCTCGTCGATGACCTCGCGCGCGGTCTCGATGGTCGACCATCCGGTGAGGCGGGTCGGCGTGACGCGCCGGGTCGGCCGGTGCTCAGCGGCGGTGATCCCGAGATGGGCGGCCTTGATCCGCAGCGCGGCGTCGTTGGACACGATCGTGGTCGGGCCCCGCTCCGCCTGTCCGAGGGCGGCACCGATGATGCGGTTGTCGGAGCTCACCGGATCGAGGCCGTGCTCGACGAGCAGGTGCTTGCGGATCCCGTTGATCTCGATCTGCAGGCTGCCGTCCCCGAGGGGCACCGGGTCGGCGAGAGAACCGCCGTTGCGCAGGCGGAGCTCCTCGATCGTGCGCAGCGCGGTGCGGGCAGCCCGTCCCACGTCGTCGGGACGGGTCTTCAACCCGTCGAGCTCCTCGACGACCGTGAGCGGGATCACGACGTCGGCGTCGTCGAACGACATGACGCACGAGGGGTCGGCGATGAGCACGGACGTGTCGAGGACGACTCGGGTGCGCCCGGTGGAGCCGGGCTCCTCGCCCTGCTCACCTCCGATCGCGTCGAACCCGGTGGGCAGGAGATCGGTCACCGCCACTCCTTGAGATGGATGCAGGGTCGAGGGCGCGCAGTACGCAACGGAGCCTTGTTGTATCGCAGCGGCAGGGCACGGTGGTGGATGGCGGGTGCTGCGGCAAGATGGCGCCGTGCCCGACTGTCCCTTCTGTGCCATCGTCGCCGGCGCCGACGAAGATGCCGAGGTGGTGTACCGCGACGGCGCCGCGGTGGCGTTCCTGGACCGACGACCGCTGTTCCCGGGCCACGTGCTCGTCGTGCCCGCCCGCCACGTCGACACGCTGCCGGACCTCGACGGCGCCGACCTCGCGCCCTTCTTTTCGGCGGTGCAACGCATCGCGGCCGCCGTGCCGACGGCGCTGGGTGCGCAGGGCACGTTCGTCGCGATGAACAACGTCGTGAGCCAGAGCGTCCCGCACCTCCACGTCCACGTGGTGCCGCGCACGAAAGGTGACGGTCTACGCGGGTTCTTCTGGCCGCGCGCAAGGTACGCGCCGGGGGAGGCGAAGAGCGTCGCCGACCGGCTGCGCAGCGTGCTTTCCTGAGCCGAAACTCAAGCAGTTGCATCTGCAACTTTATCGATGCTTGCGCGCCGTACCGATGCCCATGTGTCATTGAGCCACACGTTGAAGCGAGTGCCACGCTCAAACCGGCGCTCCATCCCAGAAGGAAGTGCGCATGGCAGTAGCCAAGAAGACCACCGCCCGGAAGTCACCCGCCAAGAAGACCGCGGCGAAGAAGGCCGCCGCGACGCGGAAGAAGGCCGCCGCGACGCGGAAGACCGCGGCGAAGAAGGCCGCCGCGACGCGGAAGAAGGCCGCCGCGACGCGGAAGACCGCGGCGAAGAAGGCCGCCGCGACGCGGAAGAAGGCCGCCGCGAACGCGGGAAGAGCCGCCGCACGGAAGTCACCCGCCAGGAAGACGGCGGCCAAGAAGTCGACGGCCAAGAAGTCGACGGCGCGCGAAGACCACGGCGCGGAAGAGCCCGGCCAGGAAGACGGCCGCGCGCAAGTCCACCCGCTGACACCGCGGGGCCCACGGGCCGCACGGACGCGCCCGCGGTCAGAGGTCGGTGATCACCGCGAACACCTCCGCGGCGGCGAAGCCGTGGGGCGCGCCGATCGCGCCGAGGCGGGCGCGCACGCGGGCCCGGAAGGCCGCGAGCTGCTCGTCGTCGATCGCCTTCATCGTCGACTCGAACTGGCTCTGATGCGCCTCGAGGGCGGCGAGCTTGGTGTCGATCGTGGTGCTGACGTCCTCGACGTGCGCGGGCTGGTCCGCCTCCCAGAGCAGTAACGCTGACGGTCGGTGCGGCTCCAGGCCGTGCTCGGGATAGAAGTGAGGGTCGCGAGCGGCCACGATGGCTTCGCAGGCGAGCACGCCGGCGTGGCGGTGATCGGGATGGAGCCGGTAGCGCTTCCAGGGGTCGTGACCGAGCACGACCTCCGGGCGCAGCCGGCGGATGGTCGCGGCCACCTCGCCGCGGGTCGTGCGGTCGCTGGAGAGCTCGCCGTCGACGCGGCCGAGGAACACGACCTCTCCGGCCCGCTCTCCGGCCAGCCGCCGGGCAGCCTCGCGCTGCTCTTCCATTCGCCGGCGGACGAGCTCGCTCAGGTCGGCCGACGGATCCCACGTCCCCTTCGACCCGTCGGTGCACACCAGGTGGTGCACGACGCATCCGGCCCCTGCCCACTTCGCAAGCGTGCCGCCGGCGCCGAACTCGACGTCGTCGGGATGGGCGCCGACAGCCAGGGCCGACGCCGGCGCGGGGCGGTTGACCGTCCAGCCCGTGGCCGGGTCCGCCGGATGTTGGCTCAGCGGCGGCTGGCCAGGATCGTTCGCAGCCACTGCGGGAGGAGATGAGCGAGGAGGGGATGGGCGAGATCGTCGGGGTTGTCGACGTCGAGGGCGAGCAGGGGATCGACCCGGACCTCGACGCGGTACCCGGCGCGCATCGCGAGGTCCAGATGCCGCGTGAACGACCCGCTGCCGTACGACGCCGGAAGCCGGGCGGCAACGGGCAGGGCGAGCACGTTGGTGCCAGCGCGGCGGCGATCGGGCACGAGCGTCACCGTGCCAGGGCGCGCCACCGTGCCGAGATCGTGGGCCAGCGGGATATCGCTGTGGACGATCACGAGATGGTCGAAACCTTTGCCGGCGATCGTCGCTCGCCCGGCGTCGACGGCGCCGTTGAGGCCGAGGCCCGGACTCCACAGGACTTCCGCGCCGACCGAGTCGGCCCAGGTCGCGACACCGTCGTCGTCGCAGGCGACGAAGACCGGCGACGGTTGGGCGGCTTCGACGACGCGACCGGCGAGCCACCGCGCGAGCTCGGCCCGCGCGTCGGCGTCGAGGAGCGCGGCCAGGCGCCGCTTCGCCGCCGAGAACCGCTTGACCGGGATCAGCACCGCGGCGTCCATCGTGCCCACTGTACGGGTGGGTTCTCGTCGGTAGCGTCGCCACCCATGACCGTCACCGGGGTCACAGGGGTCTCCGGGGTGCTCGGCCAGCCCTGGCGCGCCGATGTGAACCGCTGGGGGGCGCTCGCGCCCTGGGATGGTTCGCCGGCACTCGACTGGCACGTCGCGGCCGACGATCGTTGGCACTCGCCGTGCGACGAAGAGGCCGTGCGGCAGCGCCGGCTCTCGGGCGCCCCGGTCTTCGAGACCCGGCTGCGGGTGCCGGGCGGCGATGCGGTGCACCGGGTGTGGTCGGTTGCGGACGCCGGTGGGTGGACGGTGATGGAGGTGGTCAACGACTCGCCGCTGCCGTTCGCGTGCGCCTTCACGCGATCCGACATCGCCACCAGCCGGACGCCGGCGGACGTCCCGATCGTGGGCATCGAGCTCCCCGCCACCTCGGTCGTACTCCCGGTCGGTCACCGCGCTTCGGTGACGGTCGGGCTCAGCCATCAGGGGCCGCGGGCCAGCCAATCATTGCCCCGCACCCTCGCTCCGGCCGACGCGGTCGCGCGCGGCTGGCGAGCCCTCGCCGAACGGGCGAGCCGGCTGGTGCTCTCGGATGAACGGCTCGTCGACGGGCTCGTCGCCGCCCGCTGCGACCTGTTGCTGGGCGGGCTGCCAGGGCCGGCCGAGGATCCGGTGGCCTTCCTGCTCGCGGCCGGCGAGCTCGTACGGCTCGGCGAGCTGGATCAGACGTCCGCCCGCCACCTCGGGCCGGACGTGGCGGCGGCAGCGGAGCAGGTGGCCCGATCCGACGGCTGGGACGTTGACGCCGCGCTCGATGCCGCGGCCGTCGTGCTCGCCAGGGCCGAGGAACGACGCGGCCTCGCCGACCTCGTCCGGATCGCGGGGGGCCGGAGGGCCGGGCCTCCGCCCGTGACGTCGGTCGCCGGGATCAGGGCGGTCCCGGCGATCGAGCGGCGGCTCGCTCGCGGCCCGACGATCCTTCCCGACGGCATCCCGGCGGCATGGCGAGGGGCGCCGCTGGAGGCGCACGACCTCGCCATCGGCCCGGCCACGACGCTGTCGTTCGCCGTGCGCTGGCACGGCGTCCACCCAGCTGTGCTGTGGCAGGTCACCGGCGAGCCGGTCGAGCTCCGTGCTCCGGCCGTCGACCCGACGTGGCGAACCCGCGTCCCGTCCGGCGAGGCCCTCTGGCGGAGCTGATCCCCGCCTTGCCGGCCCGGTTCGGCTCGGCTCAGGGCGCCTTCCACGCTTGGGCCTGGAGGAACTCGTC
Organism: uncultured Acidimicrobiia bacterium; assembly: GCA_963755235.1. GTDB lineage: Bacteria > Actinomycetota > Acidimicrobiia > Acidimicrobiales > Ilumatobacteraceae > JALZMG01. Next base: position 79,315 of record CAVWJT010000032.1, on the reverse strand, counting down.
GAGGGGCACGCGCCCGGCCAGGTTGTCGATGGTGCCGACGAGGCCGGCGAACGCGCACTCGGCGACGAGCGGGAGGAGGTCGGAGTCGGACAGCCCGACGTCGTGGGCCCGTTGCACGACGTCGTCGGAGACCTTGCCGCGGTCGAGGGCGACTTGGCGGGCAAACGCGTACACGGCGGCCTGGACGGGGTCGGTCGGCTCGGTTCCGGCGCGCATGGCGTCGATCTCTGCCTCGTCGACGCCGAGGGAGCCCAGGATCGTGGAGTGGAACGCGACGCCGTAGGCATTGTCGACGGCGACTCCGACGGCGACGCCGGCGATCTCGCGGTGGACCGGCGGGAGGGTGGCGTGCGACACCGCCCTGCGGAGCGCGTCGAAGCCGGCGAGCAGGACCGGGCTGGCGGCGGTGACGGCGGCCAGGTTGGGCACGAAGCCGACGTCGGCGGCGATGCCGTCGAGCAGTGGTCGGGATTCGGCGGGGGCGTCTTCGGGGGTGAGGATGCTGAGGTTCATGGCCCCGATCATCCGCGCTCGACGAGCCGGCGGCCATTCCCCGGGAGGGAAGCGACGCCGCGCCGGTGGCGGCGTAGCGTCGCCGTCATGTCGGCGTCGGTGAGCCTGGAGCGGGGCGGGTTCGGTGATCTGGTGCGCTACTGGCGGCGGGTGCGGGCGATGAGCCAGCTCGACCTGGCGGCGGCGGCGTCGACCACCCCCCGCTACATGAGCTTCGTGGAGACCGGACGGTCCCAGCCCAGCCGGGAGATGGTGCTTGCGGCTCGCCACCGCCCTCGACGTGCCGCTCCGCGACCGCAACGGGTTGCTCGTCGCCGCCGGATTCGCCCCGATCTACCCCGAGCACGACCTCGATCACCCGGCGATCGATCGGGTCATGGCGGCGCTCGACCGCGTGCTCCAGCAGCACGCCCCGTACCCGGCCGTGGTGATGAATCGGCGCTGGGACGTCGTCCGGGTCAACTCCGGCGCCGCCCACCTGTTCGCCGGTCTCTGCGCCCCCGACCCGGTACCCGATCCGGCGAACGTCCTGCGCCTGATGCTCGAACCCGGCGCCGTGCGTTCCGCCGTCGAGAACTGGAACGAGGTCGCGCCGGCGCTCCTCGAGCGGGCCCGCCGCGAGGCGGTCGGCGGAGTGCTCGACCTGGCCACCGCCGACCTCGTCCAGCGGCTGCGAACCGGGCCCGACGCCAAGGTGTTCGCGGCCGCGCCCCGATCGATCGCCCCGCTCGTGCCGGTCATCGACGTGCAGTTCAACTACGGCGACGCCACGTTGCGCTGGTTCTCGGTCGTGTCGACCATCGGTACACCAGTCGACATCACCGCCCAGGAGCTCCGCCTCGAGGCGTTCTTCCCGTCCGACGACGACACCGCGGCCCGTTGGCGCCACATCTACGACGGCCGGTTCCCGCAGTAGCCTCGCCCGCGTGACCGCCGATGCGGCGACTCTTCGACTCACCGAGTGGACGTCCTGCGGGGGATGCGCGGCGAAGTGGGGCGCGGCGCTCCTGGCCGACCTCGTCCACGAGCTGCCCGGATCCAATGATCCGGCCCTGCTCGTCGGGCTGGCGCCGTTCGACGATGCCGCGATCTACCGCCTCGACGACACCACCGCGCTCGTGTCGACCACGGACTTCTTTCCGCCCCTCGTCGACGACCCCGCCGACTTCGGCGCGATCGCGGCCGCCAACGCCTGTAGCGACGTGTTCGCGATGGGCGGCCGGGTCGTGTTGGCGATCAACATCGCGGCCTTTCCGGAGCACTTCCCGCGCGACGCCATCGCCACGATCTTCGACTCCGCCGCACGCGTCGTCGCCGAGGCGGGTGGCACGGTCGCCGGCGGCCACACGATCCGCAATCCCGAGCCGGTGTTCGGGCTCGCGGTGCAAGGCCTCGTCGACCCGCAGCGGGTGTTCCGCAAGTCGGGCGCCCGACCGGGCGACGCCGTGGTGCTCTCCAAGCCACTGGGCACCGGCCTGGTCCTCGCCGGGGCGGAAGATGCCGACAAGGCCGTGGCCGTGGCCGGCATGCGCGCCCTCAACCGGTCCGCGGCGGAGGCCCTGCAGTCGCTCGGTGGGGCGGTCCACGCCGTGACCGACGTGACCGGGTACGGACTGGCGGGCCACGGCTGGGAGGTCGCCGAGCGCAGCGGCGTTCGGCTGGTCATCGATGGCGAGGGGATCGTCGCCTACCCGGGGGCGGTGGCCGCCGCCGAACGGGGCGTCCGGACCGGCGGCGACGCCCGCAACCGCGAGTACGTGTCCGGCCACCTCGACTCGAGCGGGCCGCCGAGCATCGAGGCCCTGTGCCTCGACCCCCAGACGTCCGGGGGACTGCTGGCTGCGGTCGACGACGACGCCGTCGCCGGGCTCGTGGGGCTCGGGTTCTGGCGCGTCGGCACGATCGAGGCGGGCGCGCCGGGCGTCGTGCTGCGATGATCGGCCCCGCGCCCAAAGCGCCTCGGCGCCCGACGGCCCGTCCGGTCATGTCGAAGAAGCGCCCGCCCACCCGCTCGGTCGAGCGCGAGCTGTGGGAACAGGGTCATGAAGTCGTCGTCGGGATCGACGAGGTCGGGCGGGGTGCATGGGCCGGTCCGCTGACGGTGGGGGCGGTGATCCTGCCCCGCGATCGACGAGTCAACGGTGTGCGCGACTCGAAGCTCCTGACCGCCCAGGAGCGCGAGCGGTTGTTCGCGCGGGTGGCCTCCTGGTGCCTCGCGTGGGGGGTGGCGAGCGCCTCGCAGACCGAGTGCGACGAGCTCGGCATGGCGGCGGCCCAGCGGCTGGCTGCGCAGCGGGCGCTCGCCCAGCTCGTCGTCGCGCCCGACGCCGCCGTCGTCGATGGCACCTGGGATTTCGTGTCGCCGAACGTCGGGCATGTCGAACGCCGGGTGAAGGCCGACGCCAATTGCCTCAGCGTGGCCGCGGCGAGCATCCTCGCCAAGGTCGTCCGCGACCGGGAGATGCGGCTCGAGGCGGAGCACTACCCGCCGTGGTCGTTCGACACCAACAAGGGGTACCCCTGCCCGGTCCACAAAGCCGCCCTGCAGGCGTACGGCCCGTCGGCGATCCATCGCCGCACCTGGGTCTTCATGGACCACTACGTGCCGTGGCCCGGCGTCCACCGCGTCTACCGCGCCGAGCAACCGGTCCTGTTCTGAGCGCGCGGCCGGGTCACAACTCAGGCTCGGCGAGGGCGACGGTGAGCGCGTGGAGGAACTGCAGCACCTCGGGCGGCCCGGCGACCCGGAAGCGGGCCGCCGTCGGGCCTGGGCCCACCTTGACCGAGCATCCGTCGCCGCTGCGCGCCACGGCCTCGAACACCTCCTCGTCGGTGCGGTCGTCGCCGACGAAGACGACACCGCCGCCGTGCACCTCGGCGCACAACTCGGCGATCGCCGTCGCCTTGCTCGTCGCCCTGGCGAGCAGTTCGACGACGCCGTGGCCGGGCAGGACGTGCGCACCGGTGACGTCGGCGGCCCGCCGGTGCAACTCGGCCACGGAGGCCGCCGAGAGGTCGGGCGGGGCCTCGCGCACGTGGAGCACGACTCCGGCCGGCTTGACCTCCACCCACGCCCCGTCGCCCGCCTGGTCGGCCGCGTCGGCGGCGAGGCGGGCCAGCCGCTCGTAGCGCCGGCGCTCCTGGTGGCCCAACTCGACCGGGCCATCGTCGCGCCGCTCGAGACCGTGGGTCCCGAAGATCTCGACGTGCTCGGGGAATCCGAACCGGGAGAGGTCCTCGATGCTGCGGCCGGACACGACCGCGACCGGCGTGAGCGCGGCGAGCTCGCCGACCGCCTCGAGCACGCCGGGGAGCAGCCGGGCATCGGCGGCGTGGCTCACGATGGGGGCCAGCACACCGTCGACGTCGAGCCCGACGACGAGCGGGCGCGGCAGGGTCACCGCCTCCGCGGCGACGACCGCAGGGTCGTGGTAGTGCTCCCTCCGCTCGCCCATCACCTGTGGGGCTGCGCCCCCACACCCCATCGCAGACGGCTCGCTGGCGCTCGCTCGCCTGCCATGTGCTCGCTGCGCTCGCCCATCACCGTCAGCTCGCGGCGGCCGAGAGGTCGGCGAGGAATCGCTCGGCCCAGCCCTGCACGTCGCTCTGGCGCACGACCTCGCGCAGGCGGGCCATGCGCGCCCGGCGCTCGTGGCGGTGCATCTCGACGGCGGTGATGATCGCCTCGCGCAGGGCCTTGCCGTCATGGGGGTTCACCAGCACGGCGTCGGTCAATTCGTCGGCGGCGCCGGCGAACTCCGAGAGCACGAGCACGCCGTCGCCGTCGAGCCGCGTCGTCACGTACTCCTTGGCGACCAGGTTCATCCCGTCGCGCAGCGGCGTCACGAGCATGACGTCCCCGGTGCGGTACAACGGAACCAACTCTTCGAGGGGCAGGCTGCGGTAGAGGTAGTGGATCGCGGGGTACCCCAGCCGCCCGTAGCAGCCGTTGATCTCGCTGATCAGCTGCTCGATCTCGCGGCGCTCCGTTTGATACGTCTCGACGCCCTCGCGGGTCGGCGTGGCGACCTGCACCATCACGCACCGCTCGGCGTCGAGCGTGCCGTCCTCGAGCAGCGACTCGAACGCTCGCAGCCGTTGGGTGATGCCCTTGGTGTAGTCGAGGCGGTCGACCCCGAGCAGGACCACCTCCGGCTCCCCGAGCCGGCTGCGGTAACGGTTCGTGAGCTGGCGGGTGGCGCGGCCGGCGGCGACGGCCTCGAGCTCCTCGACGTCGATCGAGATCGGGTAGCTGCCCACCCGCGGCTGGCGCCACAACAGCTCCTCGCACACCGTCGTGAAGTTCGCCGCGTTGATCGCCCGCTGGAACCCGACGAGGTCGCAGCCGGCGAGGCCGGCGGCGATCTCGGTGCGCCAGGGCAGCCGCATGAACAGCTCGACCGGAGGGAACGGGATGTGGATGAAGAACCCGATGACGAGGTCGCTGCGGCGGTCGCGCAGCATCTGCGGGACGAGCTGGAGGTGGTAGTCGTGGATCCAGACGATCGCTTCCGGCGGGGCGACCTCGGCGAGGATCTCGGCGAAGCGCTCGTTCACCGCGGTGTAGGCGCTCCAATGCCGGGCGTCGTAGGTCGAGTCGCGCAGCGCGTCGTGATAGAGCGGCCACAGCGTGTCGTTGGAGAATCCCTCGTAGTAGTCCTGGACCTCCGACGCCGTGACCTTCACCGGGTGGAGGCGCACGCCGTCGTACGTGAACGGGTCCGGGGCGTCGTCGGCCTCCCCGGTCCAGCCCACCCAGTCGCCGCCGGTAGCCCGCAGGAGCGGGACCAACGCCCTGACGAGCCCGCCCGGGCTCGGCGTCCAGCCGTTCGGGCCGCGGCTCACCGGCAGCCGGTTGGCGGCGACGACGAGGGGCCGGCCGGTGTCGAAGGGACGGACGACACGCTCCCGGGTCGGGGCATCGCGTTCGATGCCCGGCACGACCGGGAGCTCCCCGGTGTCGGCGGGTCGGTGGTCTCGTGGTCCGTCATGTCGCGTCCAGGGCCTGTTCGAGGTCGGCGACCAGGTCGGCGGAGGACTCGATGCCGACCGACAGCCGGATCAGGTTGGCGGGGACCTCGAGCGGGGAGCCGGCGACCGAGGAGTGGGTCATCTCGCCCGGGTGCTCGATGAGGCTCTCGACCGCGCCGAGCGACTCGGCCAGCGTGAACACCCGCGTCGCCGCGGCGACCCGCTTGGCGGCTTCGGCGCCGTCGCGCAGCGTGAAGCTGACCATCCCCCCGAAGTCCCTCATCTGCTTGGCCGCGGCGGCGTGGCCGGGATGGTCGGGGAGCTGCGGGTAGAAGACCCGCTCGACTGCGGGGTGGCGGACGAGCAGGTCGACCACGGCCCTGGCGTTGAAGCAGTGGCGGTCCATGCGTACGGCGAGCGTCTTCACGCCGCGCAGCACGAGGTAGCAGTCGAACGGCGCCGGCACCGCGCCGGCTGCGTTCTGGGTGAAGCGCAGCCGTTCGGCGAGACCATCGTCGTCGAGGGCGAGAAAGCCTCCGACGACGTCGCTGTGCCCGCCGAGGTACTTGGTGACCGAGTGCACGACGACGTCGGCGCCGAAGGCGAGGGGCTGCTGCAGGTACGGCGTGGCGAACGTGTTGTCGACGACGACCAGCGCGCCCCGGTCGTGACCGAGGGCGGCGACGGCTTCGATGTCGACGCAGGACAGCAGCGGGTTCGTCGGCGTCTCCAGCCACACCATCGCGGTGTCGTCCGGCCAGTCGGCGGCCAGCGTGTCGAGGGTGGCGAGGTCGCTGAGGTCGACCGCGGACCACTTCATCCCACGCGGTCCCCACACCTTGTCGATGAGCCGGAAGGTCCCGCCGTAGACGTCATTGCCGAGCAGTACCCGCCCGTCGGGTGGGACCAGCCGCAGCACGTTGTCCTCGGCGGCGAGACCGCTGGCGAAGGCGAGCTCCGTGACGAGCGGCCTCGAGCGACCCCACGCACGTCTCCAGCGCGGCGCGGGTGGGGTTGCCCGACCGGGAGTACTCGTACCCCTGGTGGTCGCCGACGCCGTGCTGGGCGAACGTCGTCGACAGGGACAGCGGGGGAACGACGGCGCCGGTGGCGGGGTCCGGCTCCTGCCCAGCGTGCACCGCCCGCGTGTCGAAGTGCAGCTGGCCGATGTCGTCGGACTCACCCACGGGGGAGCTCCACGTCGGCGTCGTCGGCGATCGTCTCGAAGTAGCTGAGGATGTCGGTGCGCGTGATCACGGCCAGCGGCCGGCCGCCGGACAGGACGAGCAGGGCGGGGGCGGTCTCGAGCATCTTCACGGCCCACTCGACCTTCTGGCCGACACCGATCGTCGGCAGGCTCGGGCCCATCACCTTCTCGACGGCGGTGCCCATCACCGATGGCTCCGCGCGCGATCGCCTCCATCAGTTCGAGCTCGTCGACGGAGCCGGAGACCTCGGCGGCGGCGAACGGTGGCGTGTTCTTGCACACCGGGAGCTGGCTCACGCCGTTGGCGCGCATCAGCCCGATCGCGGCGTGGACGGTCTGGTCGGGATTCACGTAGAGCAGCTCGGGGACGTCGGACCGGGTCTCGATCACCGTCCCGACGCACTGGTCGCACTCGCGGGTGAACCCGTAGTTCGCCATCCACTCGTCGTCGAACACGCGGGAGAGATAGCCGCGCCCGGAGTCGGGATTGAGCACGACGACGATGTCGTCGGGACGGGCGCGCTTGGCGACGCGGATGGCCGCCGCCACGGCCATGCCCCCGGATCCACCGATGAGGATCCCCTCGACCTCGGAGACCCGGCGGGCGGTGAGGAAGCTCTCCTCGTCGCTGATCGCGATCACCTCGTCGTAGAGCTCGCGGTCCCACGCGTCGGGGAAGAAGTCCTCGCCGACGCCTTCGACCAGATAGGGGCGGCCCGAGCCGCCGGAGAACACCGAGCCCTCCGGGTCGGCGGCGACGATCCGGATGTCCGGGTTCTGCGCCTTGAGGTAGCGGGCGGTGCCGGTGATCGTGCCGCACGTGCCGACCCCGGCGACGAAGTGGGTGATCCGCCCGGCGGTCTGCGTCCACAGCTCCGGGCCGGTCGTCTTCTCGTGGGCGAGCGGGTTGGCCGGGTTGGCGTACTGGTTGGGCCGGAAGGCGTCGAGCTCGTCGGTGAGCCGGGCAGCCACGGAGTAGTAGCTCTGCGGGTCCTCCGGCTCGACGGCGACCGGACAGACGACGACCTCGGCTCCGTACGCCTGCAGGAGGCGCATCTTCTCGGGCGCCACCTTGTCGGTCATCACGAAGACGCAGCGGTAGCCGCGCTGGGCGGCGACGATGGCCAGCCCGACGCCCGTGTTGCCGCTCGTCGGCTCGACGATCGTGCCGCCGGGGCGGAGCAGGCCGTCGCGCTCTGCGGCGACGATCATCTCCAGGGCCGGCCGGTCCTTGGACGAGCCGCCCGGGTTGCTCGTCTCCATCTTCATCGCCAGCACGCTGGGGATCTGCTCGAGCTCGCTGATCCGCTTCATCCGGACGAGGGGGGTGTTGCCGATCAGGTCGATCACCGAGTCGGCGATCGTGGTCCCGTCGAGGCGGGCGTCACCCATGGACCGGATCGTACAGGGGGTCCGTGCTCCGGTCAGGAGGACGGGACGGGTCGCGGGACGAAGCGCCGTCGGACCAGCGTGGCGAGCGAGCGGGCGAGGAGGGCGGCGAAGAACACGACGACGGTGCACAGGGCCATCGTCGCCCCGGCGGCGGTCTGGTGGTGGTAGCTGATGAGGAGCCCGACGAGGCCGGACACGGCCCCGATCACGACGCCGAGCGCCATGATCGCCGGCACCCGGCGCACGAGCAGGGTCGCCGTGGCCGGCGGGGCGATCAGGAAGGCGAACACGAGCAGGTTCCCGACCGTGGAGAAGGAGGCGACGATGGCGAGGGCGAGCAGCACGAGCAGGGCGGCGTGGACGAGCCGCGGGTGCATCCCGAGCACCTGGGCCTGGCGCTCGTCGAACGTCCCCACGAGCAGGGCGCGGTAGAGCAGCACGACCACCGCGACGACGATGACCGTGAACACGACCTGGCGGCCGAGGTCGGCGGTGTCGACGCCCGTGATCGAACCGAAGAGGAAGCGGGTGAGGTCGCCGGTGTAGCTGGCCTGCTCGCTCGACATGATCACCACGGCGAGGGCGAGGAAGCCGACGAAGAGGATCCCGATCGAGGCGTCGTCGGGCAGCGGCGATGCCGCCCGCACGACGTTGACCCCGGCGACCATGGCGATGGCGGCGACGAAGGCGCCGATGGTGGGGTCGGCGCCGAGGACGAACGCGAGCGCCAGCCCCGGCAGCACCCCGTGGGCGAGGGCGTCGCCCAGGAAGCTCATCCCGCGCAGCACCACCCACGTGCCGACCACCGAGGTGCACAGCGCGGTGAGCAGCACGGCGGCGAGCGCGTTCTGGTTGGCCTCGCTGCCGATGAACGGCTCGACCCACCAGCTCCAGGGATCGGTGAGGAAGTCCATCGTCACGAGCCGAGGGCGCCGGCGATCGCCTGGGCGTCGGAGCGCATCAGGTCGGCGTAGGTCTCGACGCCGGAGCCGGGCTCGCCGAGCGCTTCGGTGTAGAGCTCGACGACGTCGACACCGAGCCGGTCGGCCAGCGCGTCGGCGTCGTCGGTGCTGCTGATCGTCTCGGTGAAGATCGCCGGCACGCCGTGGGCCTCGATGGTGTCCCCGAGCTCCTCCAGCTTCCCGGGGCTGGCCTCGGTGAGCGTGCTCGTCGACGGCAGGACCGACCCGAGCACGGTGAAGTCGTAGCGGTCGGCGAGATAGCGGAGGGAGTCGTGGTTGGTCACCAGCAGCCGGCGATCCGCGGGCACGGCGTCCAGCGTCGCCTCGACCTCGGCGTCGAGTTCCTGCAGCGCGTCCTGGGCGGCGGCGACGCAGGTGGCGATCCGGTCGCCGTCGCCACCCGCCGCGACCAGCGCCTCGCCGAGGGCGGGAAGGGCGGCGCCCACCCGGGCCGGATCGAACCACACGTGCGGATCGCCGTCGAGCGACTCGACGTGGTCGCCGATCCGCACCAGCGGGACGCCGCCGTCCTCCACCGCGGCCAAGGTGTCGTCGAGCCGCTCCTCCAGGCCGAGCCCGTTGGCGACGACGAGCGCGGCGTTGTCGAGCACCTCCCGATCGCGCAGCGACGGCTCGTAGGCGTGGGAGTCGGTTCCGGCCGGCAGCAGCGTCCGCACCTCGAACGTGCCGTCACAGGCCGCCTGCCGCACGAGATCGGCCCAGATCGCGGTGGTGGCGACGACGTACGGGCCCCCGTCGGCCTCCGCCGCCGAGTCGCCGTCGCCGCCGCACCCGGCGGCGGCGAGCACACCCGCCGCGAGCCAGGCGGTGAGCCGCCGAACCCGGGCAGGAGTGGGAATCATTCTCAGCAAGCTATCGTTGCTGCTCGCTGATGAGCAAACGTGCGGCCCTTCGAGCAGTCGACGTCGTCGATTCCCCGCGCCCCGTCGTCAGCGCCGTCGACATCTGCGTGCACTACGGCACCACCGTCGCCCTCGCCCCGAGCACGCTGGCGATCGAGTCCGGTACGTCGACGGCGCTCGTCGGACCGAACGGCAGCGGGAAGAGCACCCTGCTCGGGTTGCTCGCCGGACTGGTGCGACCAACGGCCGGCACCCTGGCCGTCGCGCAGGGCGTGCGGATCGCCTTCGTCGCCCAGCAGCAGCACCAGCACCGGTGGATGCCGCTGAGTGTCGAGGACGTGCTGCGCATGGGTCGCTACGCCGAGCGCGGCCTGCTCCGCCGGCTCGGCCCGGCGGACCACGCCGCCGTCGCCGCCGCCGCCCAGCGCCTCGACGTCGACGACCTGCGCCGCCGCCCGTTCGGTGAGCTGTCGGGTGGCCAGCGGCAGCGGGTGCTCGTCGCCCAGGCCCTCGTCGCCGCGCCCGACCTGCTGCTGCTCGACGAGCCGATCACCGGCCTCGACCTCGCCAGTCAGGAGCGGATCCTCGAGATCATCGCCGCCGAGACCCAGGCGGGCACGGCGGTGGTGATGTCGACCCACCACCTCGGAGAGGCCCGGCGAACCGACCGCGTCCTGCTGCTCGCCGGGTGCGTCCTCGCCGCGGGCCCGCCCCGCGACGTGCTGCAGCCGCAACTGCTGGCCGAGGCGTTCGGCGACCGGCTGGTGACGTCCGGTGCCGCGACCCTGGTCGTCGACGAGCACGGCCACGCCCACGACGACTGCCCCGACGGTGAGCCCGAGGCGCTGTTGCCCCAACACGACCACGACCACCACGCGCACGGCCACCCGGGGACGGCATGAGTGTCCGTGAGCTGCACCGGGCGGCCGAGGCGCGGCTCGCCGAGCGGGATCAGCGCTACACCGCGAACCGGCGGCGCATCGTCGAGGCGTTGGCCGAGGCGTCCTCGCCGCAGACGCTGCCCCAGCTCCTACACCGGCGGCCCAACCTCACCCAGAGCAGCACGTACCGCAACCTCGCGGCCTTGGAGGACGCCGAGGTGGTGCGGCGCATCGTCTCGGGTTCCGAGCACTCCCACTACGAGCTGGCGGAGCACCTCACGGAGCATCACCACCACCTGGTGTGCGTCGGCTGCGGGTCGATCACCGACGTCACGCTCGACGCCCCCCTGGAGGAACGGCTCGAGCACGCCTTCGACCACGCCGCCGAGGTCCGGGGCTTCCGTCCCGCCGGCCACTCCATCGACATCTACGGCCACTGCGCCAACTGCGCCACGCCCTGAAGATTTCGTTCTGTCCTGTGGAACCTGCCCATTCGGGTCAGTTCCCGCGGACAGAAGCAGCAGTAGCGTCTCCGCTGTGAACCCGGTGCGTCGCACCCGGACCGTCGCTGGTGCTGTGCGAGCCCGGGTGGCGCTGATCGGCGCCGATCCGCGTGACGACGAGGACACCCGCGCCAGCAAGCAGCTCCTGGTCCTGATCTCGTTGCTGATCCTGCCGATCGCGGTGCTCTGGGGCGTCCTCTACCTGAGTTTTGGATCGCCGGTCGGCTTCGTGCCACTCGTCTACTTCGTCGTCCTGCTCGGAGCGATCGGCGTGTTCTCGCGCACGCGCGACTTCGCCCTGCTGCTCCGCGTGAACCTCTTGGACATCCTGTTCGCGCCGACGCTGTCGATGATCCCGCTCGGTGGCTTCCTCGACTCCGGGGGAGTGGGCTTGTGGGGCATCCTCGCGCCGCTGGGGGCCCTCGTGTTCAGCGACGTCCGAGCGGCGGCAAAATGGTACGCGGCATACGTCGTCATCTTCCTGGGCTCAGGAATCGCTGGGGAGATGCTGGGCGGCATCACGCCGGCGCCGCCGCGCTGGTTCACGAGCACGATGCTCGCGCTCAACGTGGTGGTCGGGGGCACGATCGTCTTCACCCTGTTGGCGCTGTTCGCCCAACAGCGCCGCGACGCCCTCGACGCGCTTCGGAGCGAGCAGGCCAAGTCCGAGAACTTGCTCCTCAACATCCTGCCCCGTTCGATCGCCGATCAGCTCAAGGCGCAGACCCAGCCGATCGCCGATCAGTTCAGCTCAGCTTCGATCCTCTTCGCCGACGTGGTCGATTTCACGCCGTGGACGGAGTGCCGCGCGCCGGCCGAGGTGGTCGGCGTCCTCGACCAGCTCTTCTCCCGTTTCGACGCCCTTGCCGATCGGTACGGACTCGAGAAGATCAAGACCATCGGCGATTGCTACATGGCGGCCGCCGGCGTGCCGACACCGCGGCCGGACCATGCCCGTGCCGTGGCGCTGATGGCGCTCGACATGCTCGACGCGATGCGCGCCAGCGACGAGGTCGGTCAGTTCGGGCTGGAACTGCGCGTGGGGATCAACTCGGGACCCGTCGTGGCCGGCGTGATCGGCCGCAAGCGGTTCCTCTACGACCTGTGGGGGGACGCCGTCAACACCGCCAGTCGGATGGAGTCGCACGGGACGTCGGGGCGGATCCAGATCACTCGGGCGACCTACGAACTGCTCGCGGACGAGTTCGAATGCGAGCCGAGGGGCACGATCACCGTCAAGGGCAAGGGCGAGATGGAATCGTGGTATCTCGTCGGTCGACGGCGGAGCGGCGCCTCGGTTCCGCTCGGCTCAGCGGCAACTGCCGGATCGGGCAACGCAGCCCCCGGGCATGAGCCGCGGCCCCGACAGCGACCCCTGGCAAATGGCTGACTCACCAGCGCCGGGCGCGTGGAGTGATCACAACGTCAGCGAGGTCGAGGTCCGAGCGTTCGGTGCGTACGTGTCGGGTCGCGATCGCTGCTCCCGATCGGGCATCGAGGTCGCGTCGACCTCGGCCGGCGGACGTGGCCTGCGACCGCGCCAGCACCGTCGATCGGAGCGGTCCGGCGCGGTCAACTGACTCCGCGCCGATGCTCGTACCGAGCGTTCGGCGTCGGGTGGTGGTCAATGATCGTGCCGGTGGTGGAGATCGGGCACGTGTGGGTGCGCGTGCACCAGCGGACGGTGCTCGTGAATGTGGCTGTGGCGCGTGGTGACGGCCTCATCGTGGGGATGGTTGTGGTGCCCGTCGGCGTGGTCGTGGTCGTGGAGGTGCACGAGCGGGTCATGCTCATGGTCGTGCAGATGGCTCGATCGAAGCGACAGCGTGATTCCGCACAAGGCGATCGCCATCGCCGCGACCTGCAGGGGCTCCACCGGATCGGTCAACACCACCCACGACACGAGCGCCCCGAGGAATGGCGCGGCGGCGAAGATCACCTGAGCGCGAGCGGCGCCCATGTGGTGGGCGCCGCGCACCCACAGCGTGATCGACGCCCCGTAGCCGAGTGCTCCCACGGCCAGCGCGCCGAACACCGACCACGTCGTGACCGTGCCTAGTCCAGTGATGACGACCGCCAGCAGCAGGTTGACCGTTCCGGCCACCGCGCCCTTGAGGAACGTGACGTGCTGCGGGGCGATCTGGTCGATGCGTGACGTCGCGCTGTTGTCGATTCCCCACGCCACGCACGCCCCGACGATCAACAATGCCGACACGCTCACCGCCGCCCCCGGCTCCCACACCAGGAGAATCCCTGCAGCCGTGACGAGGGCCGCAGCGGTGATCATGTTCCGGCCGAGATGCTCCCGGAACAGGGTCGCCGCCGAGGACAACCGTGGCGACCAGCTCCATGTTCAACAGCAGCGAGGCCGTGGCCGCGGGGGTGTCGACCAGCCCCGCTGTCAGCAGGGCTGGGCCGACGGCCCCGCCCGCCGCGATCGCCACGGCCACCAGCCGCCAGTCGCGCCGCAGCGCCGACACATCTGGCCGATCCACCACCGACCACGGCGCTACAGCAAGCGCCGCTCCCAGATAGAGCAGACCGGCCAAGGCCAACGGCGAGATGTCCTGCGCCAACACCGATGCCGCCGGCGTCGAAGCGCCGAACAACAGCGCAGCCACCGCACAACTCCACACCCCTGGCCGGGACACGCCTTCACGCTAAGACGCTTCGCTCGACACAGCGAACTGCCGCTCGTCGTTTGGGCGAACCCGATCCACAGCGGCAGTCTGGGCGGCGATGAGTTGGTGGGCGTGGGTCTTGATCGGCTTCGGCGTACTTTGCGCGAGCTGGGTGTTGCTGGTCTTGCTGGCAGCCCGCCTGCCTGAGGGCAGCCTGAAGGAGCTGGCGGGGTTCCTGCCGGACTGTGTCACGACGGCGCGGCGCCTCCGCGGTGATCCACGAGTACCACCCCGGGCGAAGTTTGCAATCGGGTTCGCACTCGTTTGGGTGCTGTCACCAATCGACCTGATCCCCGAGTTCCTGCCCGTAATCGGTCCACTCGATGACGTCGTGGTCGTTGCCCTACGCGTTTCGTTACCGCGGCGCGGCAGGTACCACGATCGCTCCTACTCGAAGCCTGGCCGGGCAACACGTCGACCATCGAGCGCGTGCTCGGACCGGATCGCGGTGCCAAGGACCAGCCGCTCGACGACTCAGGTGACGCCGATCCCATGCGCCCCGGCCCCAGCCGTTCCGCGTCAGCCCAACCGAGGCGTGGTCGAGACCGAACGGCGTCCGGCGACGTTCGAAGCGGGGGGAGTTCGGACGTTCTCCGGCGTCGAGGCGGCGATCGCAGGCATCTCCCAGATCCGAGCGGTTCGTGCCGCTCGGACGGGCCGTCGGGTCGATTCTCAGCAGGTCGTCGGTCTGGCCACGGGTATCGTCGCACGGCGTGCCGTACCCCAACTTCGAGGGCAAGCACCAGCACGCCGCGCTGACCGAGCCCGCGGCGTTCGTGCGCTACTGGGTCGAGCACGGGGTGCTGCCGGCGCAGTACGTGGCACCCCACGGTGTCGTGATGCTGTATCAGCGGTCGGTGTTCGACGCCGTCATCTGCCAGCGAGAACGTTTCTCCGTTCGCGCCGAGGGGCCGGCGCCACACCGCGTTCCTCGATCTTCACGTGTTCGATGACACCGATCAGACGGTGGGGGTGATCGGCGGCTTTGGGATCGGGGCGCCGGCCGCGGTGTCCGCGCTCGAGTCGCTCGCCGCGATCGGTGTGCGCGAGTTCATCGGGATCGGCACCGCCGGTGCACTGCAGGGTGGTCTCGACACGGGCGAGGTTGTCGTGTGCGACCGCGCCGTGCGCGATGAGGGTGTCTCCCACCACTACCTACCGGCCGCGATGTGGGCCGAACCTTCGTCGACGCTGACCGCTCGACTGCATCACGCGCTCGGGCGAGCGGGCCTCGAACCGCGGGCCGGCAGCGCGTGGACGATCGACGCGCCGTTCAGGGAGACGGTCGTCGAGGCCCGGCATTACGCCGACAACGGCGTGGCTGTCGTCGAGATGGAGGCCGCCGCGTTGTTCACGGTCGGCCGGACCCGCGGCGTGGACGTTGCCTCGGCGTTTGCCATCAGCGACTCACTGGCGGACGGTGAGTGGGTGCCGCAGTTCGGCCATCCCCGACTCGCCCAGCGTCTCACCCGCATGATCCCGGCCGCCGTCTCCGCGCTCGTCACGACGTCCTGAGGAAGCGGTCTCGGACGCCGAACGGGGCATTACTGCGCGTGTTACCGGCTGCTCTGATGATCTGGCGATCTGCAAGTCTCGGCACATGGCGGCGAGGCCCGCTCAGGTATGAGGACCCCACTGCAGGGCGGGCTGCCGCTGGTGGACACGGTGGATGGTGCCGTTGTGGAGATCGCATGTGACGAGTCCGGTTTCTCCGGCGCCAATCTGCTCGATCCGGCCAGTCCATTGATCACGCACGCAAGTGTCGACGTGTGCGTTGACGAGGCGGTCGAGCTGATCACGTCGCTGCGGTCCCGGTTCCAGCTCATGCCGAGCGAGTTCAAGGCCGGGCAGTTCCTCCGCAACCCAGCAGCGGGCGCGGCCCTGGAGTGGTTCCTGGCGGCGCTGCGCGGCCGGGCCCACGTCCATCTGGTCGACAAGGAGTACTTCCTCGTCACTCGCATCGTCGATCTGCTGCTGGCCGAGCCGTCGTACGCGGATGGCACCCGCCTGACCCAGGACCAGCGTCCGGCCGCCGTCACCCTGTACCGGGCCAGGCACCTGGCTGGTCGTCACTGGCGCGTCTTCCTCTCCGCCTTTGTCGAGCTGGTTCGGATCAAACGACGGCGTCAGCCTGATTCCCTGGCCCTGGACCAGTTCTTCCTGGCGCGGGAGGTGCTGCTACGAGACCGGCTCGGTGCACAGGCCGAGGATGTCCTCGAGGGGCTCAGCCGGGCTCGGGTGCAGGCTGTGCTGGCCAGAATGATCGCCGGCGACCGGTCGATCCCGCCACCGCTGGAACCGCTGCTGCCGGCGCTGGCCGAGACCGTGTTGTTCTGGAGCGGCGGCAAGCGACAGGTGCTCGTGACCCACGACGAGCAGAGCGCGCTCACCGCCGACCGGTTGCGCGGTCTGCAGCGGGCTGGCGGGAGCCGGCCGGGATCTCACCCCTGGCCGGGCTGGTGATGGTCGACTCGCGGAACGACCCGCGAGTTCAGGTCGCCGACCTCCTTGCCGGAATGGCCCGGCGGATGCCGGAGAGCGTCGACGACGGCCCACTCCAGCCGTTCCTCTCCGCCACCTCGCTACGCGATCCCCAGCCCCGAAGCTCGGCCGGCGATCGCACGGCCGCCAGGTAGACACTGCTGGCCCGGTCGACTTCGCCGTCGGCGGTGCTCAACGGCCGGGCCGGTGCACGCGCTCCCACGGCCACTCGGCGGCCAGCCAGGCGGCGACAGCGTCGGCGAGTGGGACGTCGAGCTCGGCGCAGCTGGCGCGCACCCACGACTGGACTGAGACGTCGGCGTCCGGCGACTCCGAGGGGTAGAGGTAGACGCACCCGATCACATCAGCGGTGACCGGCTCGAGGACGGTGAACGTGAACCCAACGCGAGCCTCGAAGTCGGCGGCATGGCGACGGAGGTCGTCGAGGTTCCGGTCGAGCGACATGCCCTCCGGCGGCGGCCACTTGCCGTCGGGGAAACCGGGGGTCGAGCGAATGTGGGCGATACTCGACGTCCACGCGGCGTGGTCGGCCTCGTTGTGCTGCGGGCCGAGCGGCTCCAGCCGGAAGTGGTCGCCGACGAGGCCCGTCGGCGGCTCGAAGTCGGTCGGGACGAACGGTGGATCGGGCACGGACCGGGACGCTACCGGCGGCGCCGGGACGAGTCGGTCGCGCGCTGGCGATGAGTTCTCGACTCGACGCCCGTCCAACCTCGTGCCGCCGTGGTAGCGAAGGCAGGAGCGGCTACCTGACATCCAAGGACAGGACACAACCATGTCAGAACTCCTCATCGACTTCATCACCTCCCTCGACGGCTACGCGTCGGGGGAGGGCTGGCCCGGCTTCTGGGGTCTCGAGGGGCCTGAGTACCTCGCCTGGCTGGGTGAGCAACCCGAGGTCACGTACGTGATGGGAGCGAACACGTACCGGCTGATGTCGGGCTTCGCGGCCGGAGAGACCCCCGCGGGAACGGACGAGTTCACCGCCGACGAGCAGGCGTCCGTCGACGGACTCACGCGAGCGTCGAAGGTGGTGTTCTCCACCTCGCTCGAGGAGCCGCTGACGTGGGCCAACTCCACGCTCGTGCGCGATGACGCGGTCGAAGCGGTCCGGGCGATGAAGGAGGGCGGCTCGGGCCTCATCAGCACGATCGGCAGCCTCAGCCTGTGCCGGTCGCTGCTGCGAGCCGGACTCGTCGATCGCTTCCGGGTCGTGATGTTCCCGGTGATCACCGGCGCCACGGGAGCAGAACGCATCTACGACGGCTACCCGGACGTCGCCCTCGAGATGATCGACAACCGCACCTTCGACGGCCGCATCCAGCTGGTCGAGTACCGGCCCCGCGTCCTCGAGCACCCACCGCTCGACCCCACCGCATGACGTCGCCGAAGCGGGTTAGACGGCGGAAACGAGCGCGACGACGGCGAGCGTGGCGAAGATCACCGCGGCGACCCGGCGGAGGACTCGCTCCGGCAGGACCCGCAGCAACGACTGGCCGGCGACCACGCCGATGGCCGCCACGGTCAACATCGCCGCGGTGGCGCCGACGAACACCGAGAGCGCCTCGCCGCCGGAAGCGAGGCTGGCGGTCGCCAGTTGGGTGAGGTCACCCCATTCGGCGACGAACACCACGCCGCAGACCGTCGCCGAGATCCGCCACGCCGGCAGGGGACCCCCGGCCAATCGAGCGATGTTCTCCTCGACCTCCGCCTCGTCCTCCACCACGTGGTCACTCGACCGCCACAGCACGATGGCCCCTACGGCGAACAGGACAGCCGTCGCGAGCCGGACCGGCCGCTCCGGAAGCAGTTCCAGCAGCCGCCCGGCGGTGACGGCGATCAGCATCTGGGTGGTCAGGGCGATCGCCGCCCCCGCCCACACCGCGAACGGACGCTTGAACCGCGCCGCCAAGACGATCGTCGCCACCATCGTCTTGTCCGGCAACTCGGCGACGAAGATCGTCGCGAAGGCGGCGACGACGGCGGCCGGGTGCACGGGCGCCCAGTCAACCGGCCCGGGACGCTGACACCCCCTGGATAACGTCGGTCGGGTGACGCGAGAGCGCTGGACGATCGAGCAGGTGATCGCGGTGGCGCCGTCTCCGGCCCGCTTCGCCGCGGCCGAGGGGATCTCGGTGCCGTCGCGGTGGGCCGCGCTCGGCGCCGATCGACGCGCCGCGTGGGGGCGCTGCCGGGGGTCGGGCCGTGAGCCCTACGACACGATGGTCGACCATGCCGAGGTGGCGTGGCGGTGCTCGTGCCCGAGCCGCGCCCAGCCGTGCAAGCACGCGCTGGCCCTGCTCGCGATGTGGGTCCGCGGCCAGGTGCCCGAGGGCGCCGCTCCCGCCGCGGTCGCCTCGTGGGTCGCCGGCCACGTCCGCCGGGAGGCCGCTCCCGACGCACCCGGTGCGCCGGCGGACGGCACGACCACCGATCGTCCCGACACCGGCGAACGTGGCGATCGCGACCGGGCCCGTGACGAACGCGTGGCCCGCCTCCAGGACGGCCTGAGCGAGCTCGATCGCTGGCTCGACGACCGCATCCGCACGGGGCTGGCCGACCCCGCCCTCGCCCGCTATGCCACATGGGACACCTTGGCGGCCCGGCTCGTCGACGCCCGCGCCGGCGCCCTCGCCAACCGTGTACGGCGGCTGGCCGGCCTCGTGGGCACGCGGCCCGACTGGCACGAGCACGTGCTCACCGAGCTGGGGATGCTGCACCTGCTCGCCCAGGCCGGCCAGCGCATCGGCGAGCTGCCACCCGACCTGGCCGACGCCGTCGCCACGGCGTGCGGCTGGCAGGTCCGTCAGGCGGACGTGCTCGCCGGGGTCCCCGACACCGACACCTGGGTCGTGGCCGGACGCAGCGACACCCGGGAGGACCGCATCGAGGTGCGGCGCACGTGGTTGCACGGCCGCGGCACGGGCCGCTGGGCGCTGATCCTCTCCTTCGCCGCCTACCGCCAGTCGCTCGACAGCTCGCTGGCCGTCGGCACGGCGATCGAAGCCGACCTGCACCGCTATCCGGGCGTCGGGCTGCGCGCCCTGGTCGGCACCGTGCACGGCACGAGCGCACCGGACGTGATCTGCTCCCCACCCGCACGCGCCGTCGCCGACGCCTGCGACGAGATCGGTCGGGCGATGGTCTCCGAACCGTGGACCGACCATGTGCCGACGACGGTTCGGGCGAGCGTCACCCGGGTCGGCGGCCGGTGGGTCCTCGGCGACGACACCGGCTCGCTTCCCGTCGCGCCCGACGCCCCCGGTCTCGCCGTCGCGCTCGCCGCGTCGGCCGGCGCTCCGATCGACCTCACCGTCGAGTGGACCACGGACGGGTTCGTACCGCTCACCGTCCACCTCGACGACCGTGTGCTCGACGTCGGCCCCCGGGCCGACCTGTCCTTCGTGAGCGTGGCGTGAGCGCGACGTCCGCCACCACCTCCGACTTCTGGCGAGCGCTCGTCAGCGGCTCGCTGCTCGGCACCGACCGGCGCGACCCGGCCCCACCGCCCGCCGGACCGCTGGCCGACCTCGTCGCCGACACCGTGCGGCCGACGCCGTCGGGCCGCATGCTGGCGGCCGTGGCCGCCTGCGCCGTCGCCCGGCGGACCGGCCTCCAACCGCAGCCGCCGGCGGCGGCGGTGGCCCCGCCCGCAGCCGACCGGCGGCCGGCGGTGCGCCCCGCCGCGGCCCGCCGATGGCGCCACGTCGTCGCGGCCTGGCCCGTGCTCGAGGACGAATGGCTCGCCACCGTCGACGAGCGCGGATGGCGGCTGCCGCCCGACCTCCTCGTGGCGCTCCTGCGGCGGCATCGCACCAACGGCCGACGGCGGGAAGCGGTACTCCGGATGGCCGGCCCGCTCGGACCGTGGCTGATCGACCATCTCCCCGAGCTGGCCGCGGCGCCCGGCTCGCGCCGAGCCGACGGGCTGAGCCAGCCGGCCGCGCGGCGGGACCTGCCGGTCTCGCCCGGAGCACGTGCCCCTGCTCGCCGCCGAGCCCGACGCCGTCGTCACGGCGATCGCCGGTGGTCTCGCCGGCGGCGACCTCGGGCCGCCCCACCGGGCCGTGCTCGTCAACTTCGTCGCCCGCTGCCGACCCGCCACGCTGCACCCCCTGGCCGAGGCGCTGCGGACGCTCGACGGACCCGGGCTGGCCCACGTGCTCGCTGATCTCGCCGCCACGCGTCATGTCATGATCACGGAGCTCGCACCATGAACGAGCCCGCCTCGATCCTCCGTCCGCACGCCGAGGACCAGTACGCCGCCGAGCTCGCCGTCCTCGCCGCCGCCGACGACCGCCCCCGTCCGCCCAACTGGCGGCTGTCTCCGTGGGCCGTCGTCACCTACCTGCTCGGCGGCCCGGCCGGCGAGGGCACGGTGATCACGCCGAAGTACGTCGGTCAGCGCCGACTGATCGAGATCGCCGTGGCGACGCTGGCGACCGACCGAGCCCTCTTGCTGCTCGGAGTCCCCGGCACGGCCAAGACGTGGGTGAGCGAGCACCTCGCGGCGGCGATCAGCGGCGACTCGACGCTGCTCGTCCAGGGGACGGCGGGCACCACCGAGGAGTCGTTGCGCTACGGCTGGAACTACGCCCGCCTGCTCGCGGAGGGTCCGAGCGAGGCCGCTCTCGTGCCGAGCCCGGTGTACCGGGCGATGCGAACCGGGCGCCTCGTTCGGGTCGAGGAGCTCACCCGGATGGCGTCGGAGGTGCAGGACGCGCTGGTCACGATCTTGTCCGAGAAGGTGCTGCCGGTGCCCGAGCTCGACACCGAGGTGGCGGCGGTGCGCGGCTTCAACCTCATCGCCACGGCCAACGACCGCGACCGCGGGGTGAACGAGCTGTCCAGCGCCCTGCGCCGCCGCTTCAACACCGTCGTGCTGCCCCTTCCCGCCACGGCGGACGAGGAGATGGCGATCGTCGCCCGCCGGGTCGGTGAGTTGGGTGAGGCGCTGGCGCTGCCCGACGTGCCCGCCGCCGCCGACGAGATCCAGCGCGTGGTCACGATCTTCCGCGAGCTGCGCAACGGTGTCACCGCCGACGGCCGCACGAGCCTCAAGGTCCCGAGCGGCACGCTGTCGACGGCCGAGGCGATCTCGGTGATCACGAACGGCCTGGCGCTCGCCGCCCATTTCGGCGACGGTCGGCTGCGGTCCGCCGACGTGGCCGGCGGCATCGTCGGCGCGGTCGTGCGCGATCCCCTCCACGACGAGGTCGCCTGGCGCGAGTACCTGGAGGGGGTGGTGCGCGACCGCGATGGCTGGACGGAGTTCTACGACGCCTGCCGGGAGCTCGGCTGAGCGACCGCCGGCACCCTCACTGCACCTCTGGGGGATCCGGCACCACGGGCCGGGCTCGGCCCGGTCGGTCCGCCGGGCGCTCGACGAGGTCCGCCCCGACGTCGTGCTGGTGGAGTTGCCCGCCGACGCCGTCGCCGCGTTGCGGTGGGTCGGCCGGGCGGGACTGGTGCCGCCCGTCGCCCTCCTCGGGTATGCCGTCAGCCAGCCGGAGCGGGCGGTGTTCGCCCCGCTCGCCGCGTTCAGCCCCGAGTGGCAGGCGGTGGCGTGGGCCAACGAGCACGACGTCGCGGTCCGCCCGATCGATCTGCCGGTCGCCATCACCCTCCATGACGCCGCCGCCGAAGGCCGCTCTCGACGGGGTGCCGTCCCAGACCCGTTGGCCGCGCTCGCCGCCGCCGCGGGCGAGCCCGATCCGGAGCGCTGGTGGGACGACATGGTCGAGCATCGCGGGGACGGCGAGCCCGTCTTCGCCGCCGTCGGCGACGCCATGTCGGCGGTGCGCGCCGGCGCGGCGGCCGCCGGCATCGACCGGTGGCGGGAGGCGCACATGCGACGCGAGATTCGCCGTGCCCTGCGCACATCGGCGAACGTCGCCGTGATCTGCGGCGCGTGGCACGTGCCGGCGCTCGACCCGGCGGTCGCCACGGTCGCGGCCGACACCGCCGCGCTGCGCGGCCTCCCGAAGATCAAGGCCGCGATCACGTGGGTGCCGTGGACGCATCGGCGACTCGGGCGGGCCACGGGCTACGGCGCCGGTGTCTCCAGCCCCGGCTGGTACGCCCACGTGTTCCACCATCCTGGCCCCGAGGGCGTGGCCCGGTTCTTCGTCGAGGCCGCCCACGCCCTGCGCGGCCACGGCCTGCCGGCGTCGCCGGACCACCTCATCGCCGCGTCCCGCCTGGCGACGTCGCTCGCCACCCTCCGCGCCCGGCCGCGGCCCGGACTGGCCGAGGTGCTCGACGCCGCCGACGCCGTGCTCGGGGGACTGGCGCTGGTCACCGACGAGTTGGTGGTCGGCGATGCCATCGGCGAGGTGCCACCCGGAGCGCCACAGGTCCCGCTGGCCCGCGATCTCGCCGCTGCCCAGCGGGCGGCC
Organism: uncultured Acidimicrobiia bacterium; assembly: GCA_963755235.1. Lineage (GTDB taxonomy): Bacteria > Actinomycetota > Acidimicrobiia > Acidimicrobiales > Ilumatobacteraceae > JALZMG01. The sequence goes on along the minus strand of CAVWJT010000032.1, from coordinate 56,445 downwards.
CGGCTGCGGGCCGACGCCGCGTCGCGCACGGTCGAACTCGATCTGCGCACACCGAACGGACTGCGGCGATCGCACCTGCTGCATCGCCTGGTCGCGCTCGGCGTGCCCTGGGGGATACTGCGCGACGGTCGCGGCACCAGCGGCACGTTCCGGGAGACGTGGCAGCTGGCCTGGGAGCCGGAGCTGTCGGTCCGCCTCGTCGAGCGGGCCGGCCACGGCACCACCGTCGTCGCGGCGGCCACTTCGTGTCTCGCCGAGCGGGCGGCCGCGGCCGACCGGCTGGCCGAAGCGACGGCGACGGTCGAGCTCGCCCTGCTCAGCGATCTCCCTGGGGCCCTCGGGCCGGCCTTGCAGGCGCTCGGCGAGCTCGCCGCCCGCGCGCCCGACATCGCCGACCTGATGGACGCGCTGGGACCGGTGGCGTCGGCCCTGCGCTACGGCGACGTCCGGGGAACCGACGCCGGGGACTGCGCGAGGTGTTCGACGAGCTGGTGGTCCGTGTCGTGGCCGGTCTCGACCGGGCGGCGCGCGGCGTCTCCAATGAAGCGGCGACCGCCCTGATCGAGCGCATGAGCACGGTGCAGGCGGCACTGGCGGTGGTCGATCATCCCGCCCGCCACGACGAGTGGCCGCACGCCCTCGAGCAGCTGGCCGACGATCGGCGCGGCCACGGGCTGGTACGGGGACGGGCGACCCGCCTGTTGCACGACCTCGGCCGCAGCGACCGGGTCGAACAGCGGCTGGGTCAGGCGCTGACGCCGGGCACGCCTCCGTCCGCCGGGGCCGCGTTCGTCGAGGGCTTCCTGGCCGGGAGCGGCACGATTCTGCTCCACGACACCGCGTTGCTGGCGATCGTCGACGAGTGGATCGGTGCGCTGCCGCCGGACCCGTTCGCCGACGCCGTGCCGCTGCTGCGCCGGACGTTCGGTGCCTTCGAACCGGCGGAGCGCCGGCAGCTCGGCCGATTGCTCAGTCACGGCGAGGTCGAGCGCGTCCCGCTCGCGGGTGACGACATCGACCCCGACCGCGCCCAAGCCGGGCTGGAGACGGTGCGGCTCATGCTCGGGCTCGACCAGGAACCGCGATGACCGCCGGGGCCGGCGGACGGGTGTCGGAGGCCGAGCGGTTGCGCCGGTGGCGGCTGGTGCTCGGCGGCGGTGAGGCGGACGGCACGGGTGCGGGGCTGCACGGCGACGACGTCCGCGTCGACGCCGCACTCGGCGCGCTCTACGACCGGACCGCCCCGGCGGGACGCGGCGGCGGACGCTCGGGCGGCCTCGCCCGCTCGGCGCCGTCGGTCGCCCGCTGGCTGGGCGACATCCGGCGGTACTTCCCGACGCCCGTCGTGCAGGTCCTCCAGCGGGACGCGGTCGAGCGGCTCGACCTCCGCCGGCTCCTGCTCGAGCCGGAACTGCTCGGCGAGCTCGAGCCCGATCTCCACCTCGTCACGCTCCTCGTCGAGCTCAACCGCGCGCTGCCGGAGGAAACGAGAGCGACGGCCCGGCAGGTCGTCGCCACGGTCCTCGGTCAGCTCGAGGCCCGTCTCGCCGACCGCACGCGCCAGGCGGTGCGCGGGGCGCTGGCCCGTCACAGCCGCACCCATCGGCCCCATCCCGCCGACGTCGACTGGTCACGGACGATCAGAGCCAACCTGCGGCACTGGCTCCCCGAGCAGCGCACGGTCGTCCCCGAACGCCTCGTCGGGTTCGGGCGGCACCAGCGCAGCCTCGCTCGGGACGTGATCATCGCCGTCGACCAGAGCGGATCGATGGCCGGCAGCGTCGTCCACGCCTCGCTCTTCGCCTGCGTCCTGGCCCGGCTGCGGACGCTGCGCACGTCGTTCGTGGTGTTCGACACCGCCGTCGCCGACATGACCCATCTGCTCGCCGATCCGGTCGACGTCGTGTTCGGCGTGCAGCTCGGTGGCGGCACCGACATCGGCGCCGCGCTCGGCTACTGCCGGCAGCTCGTCACCCGCCCTCGCGAGACCGTGCTCGTGCTGATCAGCGACCTCTTCGAGGGCGGGAACGCGGCGACGATGCGGGCGCTGGTCGCCGAGCTGGTGCGTGACGGCGTCACCGTCCTCGTCCTCCTCGCGCTGGCCGACGACGGCGTGCCGGCCCACGACCACCACGAGGCCGCGGCCCTCACCGCCCTCGGGGCGGCGGTGCTCGCCTGCACGCCCGACGCCTTCCCGGACCTGCTCGGCGCGGCGCTCGAAGGCCGCTCGCTCAGCCCGGCTGCGTCCCGACCTTGAGGTCGCGGAACGGCGTCGTCGTGTCGATCCCGGGGTCCTTGGGGAGGCCGAGCACCCGCTCGCCGACGATGTTGCGCATCACTTCGTCGCTGCCGCCGGCGATCCGCATGCCGGGCGTCCCGAGCACGAGCTGATTCCAGGCGTAGGTACCCCACTCGCCGCTGTCGGCGGTGAGCTTCGGACCGAGCACCCCGGCGACGAAGTCGGCGAGGCGCACCGACAGCTGCGTCCCCGCGAGCTTGGCGATGCTCAGCTCCGGCCCGGGGGTCTGCCCGGCGCGGATCTTGTCCAGCGCCCGCTGGTTGGTGTACTGCGCCACCCTCGAGCGGACGACGAGATCGGCCAGTCGCTGGCGCACCAGCGGGTCGTCCGTGGCCCCGAACGCCTTGGCCATCGCGATCGCCCGGGTGAGCAGCCCGCCACCGCCCCCGCCGCCGCCGGCTCCGATCGCCGCCCGCTCGTTCATCAGGGTCGTGAGCGCGACCGCCCAGCCGTTGTTGACGTCCCCCAGCCGGTGGTCGTCGGGCACCCGAACCTCGCTGAAGAAGACCTCGTTGAAGCTCGTCCCGCCGGTCATCTGGCGCAACGGTCGCACCTCCACGCCGGAAGCCTTCATGTCGACCAGGAACCCGGTCAGGCCCTTGTGCTTGGGCAGGTCGGGATCGGTGCGGGCGATGATCTCGCCGACGTCGCTGTACTGGGCGCCCGACGTCCACACCTTCTGACCGGTGAGCACCCATTCATCGCCGTCCCGCTCGGCCCGGGTCTGCAGGCTGGCGAGATCGCTGCCGGCACCCGGTTCGGAGAACAGCTGGCAGGCGACGACGTCGCCGCGGTACAGGGTCCGCAGGTACCGCTCCTTGGCGGGGGCGCTGCCGTGGGCGAGAATGGTCGGTGCGACCATCCCCAGGCCGATCAGGAAGAACTGCTGGTTGGGGACCTCGAAGCGGGCCTCGACGGCGTCGTAGGCGCGCTGGTACGCAGCGGGCAGTCCGCGGCCTCCGTACTCGTCGGGTCCGGTGATCCAGCCGAAGCCGGCATCGAAACGCTTGGCCCGGAACTTCTGGGCCGCCGCCAGCAGCTCCTGTTCGGAGTCGCGATCCCGCTCCTCGAACATGGCCACGTTGTCAGGGCCCTCACCCCACACGAAGCGACGCTCGGGGGCCTTCTCCTCGGCGTTGGCCCGCAGGAACTCAGTGGCCTCGGACTGGAACTCGTCGATGGTGATCACGACATCGAAGGTACGCCAGCGGGAGAAGCCCGGACGCAGCGGAGACTGCGCGGGGTGATCACCACCCCACCGAGCGGGAGCAGGGTCGGGGAATCCGTGCCCTTTCGCCCCCCTGGATCGCTCCCGGGAGTGACACGCTGCAGCGCACGGTTTCGACGACCCTGCTCACCAGGGCCGCTCGGTTGGTCAACGGGGTGCTGACCTGGGGTGGTTGTGCCGGCGGACGCACACGGTAAGGACCTATCGGGATCGCGAAGAGCGGGCGGACACTTCACGACCCCGAGGAGCGGCCCGACCTCAGAGTCTGTAGGGAGAGGACTCGCGGAAACCATGTGCCGCCGCCGGCACGGTCTCAGTCCACCGTGCCCGCGTCCCACTACCGTCCCGGCTCGTCACTCGACGCCGCGATCGACGCCCGCGCGCCAGCTCACGCCCGGGGCACGAGCTGTACCGAGCGGCGGACGACACCGGCCCGGCGCAGCAGGTCCGTGCCGAGGTCGACCCCGACGACGTCGAGTCCACCGCGTCGCAGGGCGGACGCCATGGCAACCAGCTCACGTTCGACGGCGATGCTGCCATCGTCGCCGTACAGGGCGCGATGCACGGCGGTCGACCATGTCGCCGCCGCCCCCCAGCGAATGAAGTCGTCGCCGAGGACGACCACGGTCGGGACGTCATGACCCAGCCGGCCATCGAGCGCGATCAGGCGGTCGTCGGCGGCTTCTGTTGCCGGGACCGTCTCGACGGGCGGCAGGTGATCGCCGCGCTCGAAGGCGAGGACCGCCTCCCAGCCGAGCCGGTCGCTGAGCCCGACGCCGAACGCCCGCTCCTGCGTGCGTGCGGTCGCCAGACCCACCGGGCGGGGGTGTTGGGGACGCTCGGCGTGATCGGCGTCCGACCACACGGCGTCGGCCGGGATCCAGTACGCCCGGCCGGTGAGGTCGTCGGCGGTGACGAGGCGTTCGCCGTCGATCGTCGCCCGATCGGGCAGTGCGCCGAGGGCGACCACGGGTCGATGGCGCAGGGCGATGAGGGCGTTGCTGCTCATGACCAGCGGCGGCGCGTCGGCCGCGGGCGGTGAGCTCGCTTCCGTGCCGGCGTCGCCGTCGACCCGATGGCGTTCGATCGTCAGCAGCATTCGGAGGGCATCGTGGAGGACGCCAGTAGCATCAGCGTGCGATGCCGTCCGGCGCACGACGTGGTACGCCGGGGGTACGCCCACTCCCTCACGATGAGGACATGACACGCGTGCGCCCGTTCCGTTTGATCTACCGCCTCGGCACCCTTGTGGCGGCGGCCCTGCCCGTGATCGCCGCGTTGGCGGGCATGCGGGGCGGGCCGAAGTTCCTCTAGGTCACCACCCTCACCCGCCTGTCGCTGTGCGCCGCACCAGATCGTCGCGGCGACGGGTCACTGACGCGGGCAACGCACCACCGATCTCGCGCGCCACCTCCGCGGCGTCGTCGAGGACCGCGATCGCCGCCGCGACCCGGTCCTGAAGCGTGAGCAGTTCGGCGAGCCGGACGTAACGCGAGTCGGAGTACCGGTCGAGGCGGAGCGCCCGCTCGGCGAGAGCCTGGGCCGCCGACAGGTCACCGGCGTCCTCCGCCTGCACGGACAGCAGGTCGAGCAGGTTGATCATCCGTTGCTCGGCGGCGCGGCGCGCGGTGATCGCCCATTCCTCGTACTCGAAACCGGCGAAGACCGTACCGTCCCCGGCCTTGACCGCGTCCACGGCCACCCGGCCGGCGAGCTCGGGGTCGGCCCGCGCTGACGACAGCGCATCGAGGGCGAGCCGGTCGAACTCGATCAAGTCGCAGACCACGTCATCGGCCAGGCGCACGCCGGAACCGGACCGCACCACGACGTCGCCGACCGCACGACGCAACCGCAGCAGCACGTTGCGCAATCTCGGCCGGCTCACGTCGACGTCCTCACCCGGCCACATCGCCTCGCTGAGCTGGTCGAACGTGGCCGAACCGCCGTTGGCGACGACGACGCCGACGACGCGCTGCGGGTTGCCCGGCGGGACCTTGTACACCGCGTCGCCATCCTCGACGACCATCGCGCCCCCGATGACCCGCAGTCGGTGCGCCGTGCTCGTGCTCGACGCGTCCGTCGCTCGGGTTGCTCCGCCACTGGCGCGGGCCGGCGCCCGCTGGAGGATCGCCTGCAGCTCGCCGTATGTCCGGCCTTCTCCGAGCGCGGTGGCGCTGCTGAACCCGAGGGCGACCAGCTCCCGTTCGGAGTCGCCGAGCAGCCGCTGCGCCCGTTCGAGCTCGCCCTGCCGGGCGGCGGCGTGGGCCGCCACCAACTGCACGCGCCACCACTCGGCCGGCGGCGTGGACTGGAGCTGCGCGTCGACGTCACCGAGTCGGCCGAGCCGTGCCTCGAGCAGGAACGCCGTCGACGCGACCTGGTCGGGGAACACAGACCGGCGGGCGAGTGCACGATCGAGGTACCGCGACGCGACATCGGTCTCGCCGAGCGCGCCGAGTGCCGTCGCCACGTCGCACAGGAACGGGACGCCGAGCACATCGTCGGCATCGGTCAGCGCCGTGTTCTCGGCGGTCGCCACCCACCGCAACGTGTTGTCGACGTCACCGCGACGGGCCGCGACCAGCGCCCGGCCCCACGCCGCGGCGGCGATCAGCCGGGGGTTGTCGTGCACGTACCCGACGTCCGTGACCCGCACGAACCGAGCGTCGGCGCTCTCGAGGCGGTTGGCGTTGTACAGCACGAAGCCCTCGATGAGCACGGTCCAGGAACGCTCGGCGTCGGACAGGTCAGGTGTCGCCAAGAGCTGGCCGAGCTGGGCGAGCGCCTCGTCGTGGCGTCCGAGTTGGACGAGCACGCCCATCGCCAGGTCGCGGCGGCACGCCCGGGCCCGGGCGTACTCCCCGCATCCCTCCCACGCCGCCGCGGCGATGCTGTAGCACTCGGCGGCCCGCTGCAGGTCGACCCGGGCGTCCGACGTGGTGGCGCATTCCGCCAGCACCTCGTAGGCGCGGGCGTAGGTGTGCTCCTCGCCGGCGCCGAGATCGACCAGCGCCTGCTCGGCGGCGCGCACGGCCTCCACGCGGTTTCCTTCGGCGAGGCGGGCGCGGGCGGCCTCGACCTCGGCCCGCCGCCGCAGCCGAGGCTCGCTGGCCGGCGGCCAGCTCGACGGCCCGGTCGATGTCGGCCACCGCGTCGTCGACCCTCCCGATCGAGCGCGTGGCCGCGGCCCGCATCAGGAGCAGGCGCGGCTCGTGCTCGGTGACCGTGCCCAGCCGGGCGAGCAGCCCGAGGAGGAGCCGGGGCTCGACGGTGTCGGCGACCGACTCACTCAGGTCCATGACCATGCGCGCGGCCTCGGCGTGGGCGCCGGCGTCGAGGAGCAGACCGATCGCCTCGATGGGGCGACCGCGCTCGACGAGCTCGACCGCGAGGTGGGCGGCGGCCACCGGCTCGACCGCGGCCGACCGGAACGAGTCCGCCGTGGCCAGGTCGAGACCGCCCGTGAGGTGTCGCCGCAGCGGCACGCCGGCGGCGAGCGCCCGTTCGACGAACCCTGGCCCAGCGAGCCGATCGAGGAGCCGGCGATCGATGCCCGGCGCCCGGGCGAGCAGGCCGATGACCGCGTTGTCGCGAGTGCCGAGATGTTGCGAGGCCGCCGAGTTGGCGGCGCGCACCATCCGCGAGGCGAGGGCGATCGGATCGGCTCCCGGCTCCCGCATCGCCTGGTCGAGGGCGGTGGCGATGATGCGCACGCAGCCGTCCGCCGCCTCGACGACTCGGGTGGCAATCGTGGCCGACCGGTCCGGCGCGTAGTCGACGACCTCTGGCGCGGAGACCGCCAGCGCGGTGGCGTCGACGATCAACCCGTCGACCAGTTGGGTGACCTCGTGGACCGCGTCGGGCAGGATCCGCCCGGCGACGATCAGTCGCAGCGTCTCGGTCTCCTCGATCCGGTCGACGAGCCGGTCGACGGCGTCGACGTCGAGCAGGTGGGCGTCGTCGATGACCACCGTGTCGAGGTCGGACGGGACGACGGGCTCGGCGAGGGGACCGAGCTCGCCGCGCAGGCGCAGCACGCCGACGGGCGCAGCCTTGCGGAGGAGCCATGACTTGCCGTATCCGGTCGGCGCCTCGAGCACGACCACCCGGGGGGCGTGGGCGCCGGCGAGTCGGCCGAGCAACGACGTTCGGGAAAGGCGCATGAGCGGCTGGGCGAGCCTATCGGCCGGGATGCGGACGGAGTCGGCGAAGGCACTGACCGGTCCGTCCGGCACCGATTCGGCCATCCGCCTCCCCTCTCGGTTCGCCGCCCGCCGCGGAAAGCCTGCTGGCGGTGGTCATCGTGTGTCAAGCGTCACGGCCGTTAGCGGGCCCGGCGACGAGAAATACGCAACTCGGCGGATGTGCCGGCGTGCCTTAGTCGTGCAGCATGAAACCCATCACCCGCCGCCCCTGAGGACCCCCCGATGCACCACTTCGACCTCCAGTACGACATCGTCCGCCTGCGTCACGACGAGCTCGTCCAGCAGTCGCACCCCGGCCGGGGCACCCGCCGCGACTGGTTCGGACGGCGCCGCCGCAAGGACGGCCCGCCGGCTCGATCGTCGACCGACGAACGCCGTCGTCTCGTCGCCGTGCCTCCTCCCCGGCGCGCGGCCGCCGAGCACGACACGCAGGTTGCTTGAAATCACAGAGGTAGCGTCGACGACATGCTGACGAGCCGGGCCGGCATGAGCCCCGTGATGGTCGGGCGCGCCGGACCCTTCGCCCACCTCGCCGGCATCGTCGAGGCGGCCGAGGTGATGACCGGCGACCAACCGTCGGTCGCCTTGGTCTCCGGAGAGGCGGGCATCGGCAAGACGAGGCTCGTTCGCGAGCTGGTGGCGACCCTGCCGGCCGTGACGACGACGCTCGTCGCCACCGCCCAGCCGGGCTCGATGGGACGGCCCGGCGACGCCGTGGCCGGGCTGCTCGCCGGCGGCGACGGAGTCGCGGGCGATCACGGGGACCCCGAGGCGGGCGCGTTCCAGACGGTCGCTTCGGCGCTCGAGCGCGGCCCGACGGTGCTCGTGATCGAGGACCTCCACTGGATCGACGCCGCCAGCGCCAACGCGATCGACCGCATCACCCAGCAGCGCTGGCCCCAGCTCGTCGTGATCGGCACCTACCGTCCGGCAGAGCTCTCCCGGGGGCAGCCGGGCGGCGAGCTCGTGCTGCGGCTCGAGCGGCGGCACGCGGTCGAGCAGGTCCGCCTCGATCGCCTCGATCGCACGGAGGTCGCCGCCCTCGTCGCCGCGATCCGAGGCGACCAGCCGCCGTCGGCGGTCGTCGAGGCCGTGTACCGGCGCAGTGGCGGCGTTCCGTTCGTGGTCGAGGAGCTGATTCGCTGCTGCGGCCCGCAGTCGGGCGCCGGCGACCTCCTGACCGTCGAGCTGCCGTGGTCGCTGGAGGAGGCGGTGCAACAGCAGCTCGCCGGCCTGCAGGCTGCCGAGCGCACGGTCGTGGAGGCGCTCGCCGTCTACGGCCGGGCCGCGCCGTTCGACGCCCTCGTCCATGTCATCGGCGTCGACGACGACGCGGTGCTCGCCGCGCTGCGGTCGCTGACGTCCGCCGGTGTCGTGGTCGAGGTCGCCGACGACACGTTCTGGTTCACCCATGCCCTCGTCGCCGACGCGATCGAGCATCAGCTGCTCGGGCGCGAGCGGCGCCGGCTGCACGAGCGCAGCTTCGAGGCCGTACGGGCCCGCCCGGTGGTCAACTTCGCCGCCCTCGCCCATCACGCCATCGGCGCCGGCCGCTACGACGAGGTGCCCACGATCGCCCGCAAGGGCGGGCCCAAGTACCTCGCCAAGGGGCACACGTTCCAGGCGCTGCGGCTCGCCGCCGACGCGCTGGGGGAGGCCCCGAACGACCCGGAGCTGCTCGCCGTCGCCACCGAAGCGGCGTGGCGGCTGAACTTCCTCGACGAGGCCCTCGGCACCGCCCAGCGGTGGGAACGGGTGGCGGTCGAGACCGCCGACCGGATCGAGGCGATGCGGTTCGTCGCCCGCCTCCACACCGAGCTGGGCGACATGTCCGCGGCCGCGACCGCCCGGGAGGCGTTGCAGGCATACGCCGACTCGCTCGACGCGCCCGAGCTGCGGGGGCCGGCGCGGGCCGCCCTCGCCCAGGTCCACATGCTCGTCGGCAACGCGGCTCGGGCCATCGCGTGGGCCGAGCTCGCCCAGGCGGACGCGGGCGCCGTCGGCGACGATGCCACCGCCGCCCGGGCCCGGGTCGAGGCGGCGAGCGCGATGGTCAGCTCGACCAGCCGGGTCGAGGCGACGGCGGCGATGCACGACGCCCTCGAGCGCGCTCGGCGGGTCGGTGACACCGTGCTGCTCTGCCGCGCTTTGAGCAACGGTCTCGACCTGGTGCCGCCCGGCTCGCCCGAGGGCAAGGCGATGCGTGGTGAGCTGCTCGAGGCGAGCCGGCGGATCGGCATCGACAAGCTGGGCGCGAGCGTCGGCCTCTTGTGGGAGGTCGCCGCCGCCTTCGACGACGGCGATCTGACCGCGCTGCGCCGGGCCCACACCGAGGGCGAGCAGTGGTGGGGCACCCGCGATGACCACAACTGCTGGGTGCTCGAGTGGCAGGCGAACTACGCCCTGGAGGAGGGTCGTCTCGGCGACGCGAGGGAACGGGTCGCCAGGCTCGGCGATTCGGCTGCTCCACGGCACAAGACGGGCGACAAGGCGTTCCTCGAACTGCAGCTGGCCGCCGCCGACGGTGACGGAGCGTCCGGGGAGCGCGCGTTCGTCGCGCTGGCCGGAGGTCCCGCGGTGCCCGACGTGCACTCGGCGCTCAACTTCGTCGTCATGGCGGTGGAGGCGGCCCTCGGCGTCGGTGTGTCGCCGGCCCGGGTGCGGGCCGAGCTGGTCGAGGGTTGGCTCGGCGGCCACCCGTCGGCGGAGGTCTTCCGCGCCCACGTGGACGGGCTCCTGCTGGCCGCAGCCGGCGACCACGCCGCCGCGATCCGCGCCCTCGGCGCCGTGCTCGACGAGCCGGAGCCTGGCCTCGCCCGTCCGCTGCTCGGATCGATGCGTACGGTGCTGGCGGTCGCGCTCGTCGCCACCGGCGACCGGGCCGGCGCACGGCGCGCCGTCCGCCTCGCGCTCGACGACGACCTCGCCCGCTGGCCCGGCGTGCGGAGGGACCGCGCCCTCGGACTCGCCCGCCGGCTGGAAGGCGCCTCGACGCGCCCCGACGGTGAGCTGACCGGGCGCGAGCGAGAGGTGGCGGCGCTGCTCGCCGACGGCCTGACCAACGGGCAGCTGGCCGAGCAGTTGTTCATCTCGCCGAAGACCGCGGCCGTGCACGTCTCCAACATCCTCGCCAAGCTCGGCCTGTCCAGCCGGGCCGAGATCGCGGCGTGGGCCGTGCGCCACGGCGTGGCCGAGGCCCGCGCCAGCTGACGCGGTACGTTCTGCGCCATGGGTCAGCCGGTGGCGGTCACGGAGAAGCCGAGCTCCTCGCCCGGCATCGTGCGCTTCGAGCTCAACCGGGCGCTCACCGGGATGGGTCACGAGCACTTCCGCTCCATCGACGAGGCGTTCGGCCCGCGCCCGCGGCCGAGCTGGCCCGGCGGCTGTTCGCCACCGGGCAGGTCTCCGGCGTGCACGTGTACTCGAACATCGTCACCGTCGACCTCGGCAGCGGCCAGAGCGCGAGCGGCCTGGCCGCCGTGGTGCGCGACCTCTACCAGTACTGGAAGCCGGGCATGGAACCGCCCGCGTTCGAGGACGTCGAGCCGGCCGAGGAGGAGTCAGCGGGTGCGGCCGCGGGCGGTGGCGGTGACGCCGGGAGCGACGCCGCCTTGAGCGAAGCCGCCAAGCGGGTGCCGGGTCATCTGCTCGAGCGCAGCCGCGCCGCCCGTGAGCGCTGGAAGGCCAAGCAGAGCTAACGCGTCTCCTTGACGGCCTGCAGCGTGTAGCTGAGGGGCATCCGCTCGGAACCCTCGCGGAGGCGGAACTCCTCGTCGTCGCCCTCGACCATGAGGGCGTCACCGAGCGCCATCCACGGGACGCTGCGGTGCTCCTCCAACGCCGTCAGCCGCATCCCTTCGCCGAGCAGGGCGGTGACGACCTCGCCCAGGCCATGGTTGAACTCGATCGTGTCCGGCTGGTCGAGCTCGCCCTCGTGCGGGACGTAGCTGACCGGCCCGTGGAAGCGAGTGCCGCCGGGCGTCTCGAAGTACGGGTACTCGATCACGAGCAGCCCGTCGTCGCGTGGATCGCTCATTGCCTGGAGCACCGGATGGCCCTCGCGGATGAACAGCCGCCCGCCCGGCCGGAGCAGGGCGCCGACGACGGCGGCCCACCGGCGGATGTCGGGGAGCCAGTTCAGCGCCCCGATGCCGGTGTAGACGAGGTCGAAGCGCGCTCGGCCGAGCACGTCGGGTGCGTCGTCGACATCGGAGACGACGAACTCGATGGCGGCACCGGCTCGGGCGGCGAGGTCACGGGCGGCGTCGATCGCGGACGAGGAGAAGTCGAGGCCCGTGACGCGGGCGCCGAGCCGGGCCAGCGAGAGGGTGTCGGTGCCGATGTGGCACTGGAGGTGCACGGTTTCGAGGCCGGTGATGTCGCCGAGGCGGGGCCGGTCGAACGCCACGACCCCGGACAGCGCCTCGGGATCGGCGAGGAGCGGGGCGATCCGGTAGCCGGTGAGGTGGTGCGGCACCCGGCTCTCCCAGTTCGCCAGGTTGAGGGTGCGCGCCTCGTTCCTCGGGTCCTCCATGCGTTCAGCATCGCGCCCTTGCGTTCACGAACACTCGTTCGTAAGACTCGAAATCGCGCATGGACCTGGCCGCTGCCGTCGCCCCGACGACACTTGCCCGCGAGCGCACCTTGCCCGTCATCGATCCGCTGGTCCCGTTGCTGCCCGCGGGGTCCCTGGTGCGGGGCCAGGCGGTGTCGTGCCGCGGCATCGCCGCCACCTCCCTCGCCCTCGCCCTGGCCGCCGAGGCCACGGCGGCCGGGGCCTGGCTGGCGGTCGTCGACGTGCCCTGGCTCGGGGTCGAGGCGGCGGCCGAGGTCGGCATCCCCCTCGAACGGCTGGTGCGCGTCGATCCCGGACCCGACAACAGCTGGGCCGACCTCACGGCCGCGGTGCTCGACGGCTTCGAGGTGGTGATCACGCGGGTCCCCCGGCGCCTCGGCGCGGCCGCGCTGACGCCGCGTGAGTGCCCGGGTCAAGGCCAGGGAGGCCGTGCTCGTCGTGCTGGGGGAGCCCGGCGCGCTGGCGGCCGACGTCGTGATGGAGTCGTCCGCCGCCGTGTGGGAGGGCGTCGAGGACGGTTGGGGACACCTGCGCGGGCGGAGGGTCACGGTCGAGGCCTCCGGGCGTCGCGTTCCCCGGCCCCGCCGCGTCGACCTGTGGCTCCCCGCCGCCGGGGGCGGCGTGCGCGAAGCGAGCAGCCCGGGGTTGCGCTCGGTGGGGTGATGAGCGCGTCACGCATGGTCACCGTGTGGTGCCCGGACTGGCCGGTGACGGCGGCCGAGGTCGCCCCCGACGTGCCGGCCATCGTGCTCTTCGCCAACCGGATCGTGGCCCGCTCGCCGGCGGCCGCCGCCGAGGGAGTGGCGATCGGCCAGCGCCGGCGCATCGCCCAGCAGCGCTGTCCCGACGCCGTGCTGCTCGACCACGATCCCGACCGCGACGCCAGAGCGTTCGAGCCCGTCGTGCGCGCGGTGAGCCGTTTCGCCCCGCGCCTCGAGGTCGTCGAGCCCGGATGGCTGTGCCTCGCCGCACGCGGCCCGTCGCGCTACTTCGGCGGCGACGAGCGCCTCGCCGACCAACTCGCCGAGATGGTGGGAGCCCGCGTCGGCATCGCCGACGGGAGGTTCACCTCTGCGGTGGCCGCGCGCCTGGCGGCGCGCCACCCGGTGGTCGTCGCTCCAAACGGTTCGGCGGACTTCCTCGCCCCGCGGCCGGTCGCCTGGCTGTCCGAGGTGGGCGAGATCGACGCCGAACTGGTCGGGTTGTTCGCCCGGCTCGGGCTGGCCCGCCTCGGCGATCTCGCCGCCCTCCCGGCGGGCGACGTCCTGGCCCGGTTCGGCCCGCCCGGTCGTCACGCCCATCGCCTGGCGAGCGGGTCCGACGACCGTCCCGCCGACGCCGCCGACCCGCCGACCGAACGCCGTGTCGAGCACAGCTTCGACGACCCCGTCGTCGCGCTCGACACCTTGGTGTTCGTCGGCAAGCACCTCGCCGACGGGCTCGTCGCCGGGCTCGCCGCCGAGGGTCGCGTGTGCACCCGCTTGGTGGTCACCGCGGAGACCGAACACGGGGAACGGTGCGAACGGGCCTGGTACCGGGCGGCGGGGATGTCAGCGCCGGCGATGGTCGAGCGGGTGCGCTGGCAGCTCGACGGTTGGGCCAGTCAACCGGGCGGGCTGAGCGGGGGAGTCGTCCTCCTCCGGCTGGCGCCCGACGAGGTCCGCGGCGACGACGGTGATCAGTTGGGTCTGTGGGGTGGTCGTTCGGCGGCCGACGAGCGGGCGGCGCGCGCCGTCACCCGGTTGACCGGGCTGGTCGGCGACCGGGCCGTCCTGGTCCCGGCGTGGCAGGGCGGGCGACTGCCCGGTGACCGGTACCGGTGGGTGCCGGCCGCCACCACCGATCTCACCGATCCCGACGACACCGCCGAGCGGCTGCGACCCCGGCTCGACGCCGGGCCGTGGCCGGGAGCCCTCCCCGCGCCCGCGCCGGCGGTGGTGCTGCCGGAGGCGCGTCCGGCGGAGCTGACCGATGCCGAGGGTCGCCCGGTGCGGGTGAGCGGTCGGGGCGAGCTCAGCGCCATCCCGGCCACGCTGGCGATCGACGGCCGCGATCCCCGGCCGGTCACGGCATGGGCGGGGCCGTGGCCCCTCGACGAACGGTGGTGGGAGTCACACCGCCGCCTCGCCCGGCTGCAGGTGGTCACCGCCGACGGCGCGGCCCACCTCGTGCTGGCCGAGCACCGCCGCTGGTGGGTCGCCGCCGCCTACGACTGAAGCCCCCCGTTCTGTCGTTTGGGATCAGCCCGAAGCGGTCGATTCCAAACGACAGAAGGTGTAAAACGGTCAGGGAGGTGATCGCCTTGGATCCGCGCCGCATTCTCGTCGTCGCCAACCAGACCGCGTGCGGTGACGAGCTGCTCGACGTGGTCAAGACCCGGATGGGCGTCGGCGCCTGCCGGTTCACGCTCCTCGTGCCGGCCACTCCACCGCACGAGCACGCGATGTGGACCGAGGGCGAGGCCAAGGCCATCGCCCGCAAGCGGATGGAGGAGGCGCTCGAGCGCTTCCGGGCCAATGGTGCCGAGGCCGACGGCGTCGTCGGAGACGCCAACCCCGTCCGGGCCATCGACGACGTCCTCATCGCTCAGCCGTACGACGAGATCATCCTGTCGACGCTGCCGTCCGGGGTGTCCCGCTGGCTCAAGCTCGACCTCCCCCACCGGGTCGAGCAACGCTTCGAGCTGCCGGTCACCACGGTCATCAGCCAGCGTCAGCCGACGGCGTAGTCGCGTCGCTCAGGTGGTTGACCAGGGCCGGGAAGACCTTGGCGACCTTGGCCGTGAGGTACTCGCCGTAGGTCCCGTCCCACCCCCGCACGCTCGCGCCGTCCCAGCGGCGGGCGGCGTCGTCGGGCGGTGGGCTCCCGTCGAGCGGCATCGGCGGGCACACCGCGTCCCATGACGGGTCGATGAAGCACGGGAACGACAGCCTGGTGCTCCCGGTCCGGTTGACGACGCGGTGCGGCGTCGACCGGTAGCGACCCTCGGTCATCCGGTCGAGCATGTCGCCGAGGTTGACGACGAACACCTCCGGATCCGACGGCACGTCGATCCACCCACTCGGAGCGTGGACCTGGAGGCCGTCATGGCCGTCGGTGGCGAGGATCGTGAGCAGTCCGTAGTCGGTGTGCTCGGCGACGCCCCAGCCGTCGTCGTGGCCGGGCGGGTAGCGGAAGATGCGAAAGAGGACGGTGGGTTCGTCGGTCACGTGGCGCTCGAACCAGTCCGGCGGCAGGGTCAGGCCGAGGGCGACGGCCCGCAGCAGCACGGTCCCGAGGGCGACCATCGTGTCGATCCAGTCCAGCACGGCCGGGCCGAGCCCGGGGGGAGTGGCGGGGAACAGGTTCGCTCCGTGCAGCGGCCGCCCGACGCGCACGGCTGGGTGTTCGGGTCCGAGCTCGGTTCCGAAGTAGATCCCCTCCTTGTGGTCCGGCCGGCCGGAGGTGAGCTCGCCGTCGAGCGGGAACCAGCCCCGCCACGCGGCGCCGCCGTGGGCCATCGCGATCTCCGCTTTGACGTCGTCGGGCTGGGCGAAGAACTCCCGCGCCAGCCGCTCGAGCTCCGCCAAGCGTTCGCCGGGGATCCCGTGCCCGGTGATGCGGAAGAACCCGAACCGGCGGCACGCGTCGTCGATCTGGCGCGCGGTCGGACGATGATCCGCGCCGGGATCGAG
The DNA here is from genome assembly GCA_963755235.1 of uncultured Acidimicrobiia bacterium. GTDB lineage: Bacteria > Actinomycetota > Acidimicrobiia > Acidimicrobiales > Ilumatobacteraceae > JALZMG01. Next base: position 40,463 of record CAVWJT010000032.1, on the reverse strand, counting down.
CAACGGGGAGATGTCGATCAACGGCAGCGCGGCCACGAGCGCATCGTAGGCACCCACCCCGCGGGAAATTGACTGACCGGTCAGTAACCGCGCTACCGTGCCCCGCCCATGGCGGATGGAAGCGCTTCCGAGGAAGTCAGACGCCAGGTCCTCGCCGCGGTCCGGGCGCGGATCCCGATCGATGCTCGCGAGCAGCTGTGCATCGAGCGTTTCCTCGCCGAGATCGACGGTCTCGACGAGCCGTTCTCCGAGCACGCCCAACCGATGCACGTGACCGGCTCGGCACTCGTCGTCGGGCCTCGCGGCCTGGTGTTGCACCGTCACCGCGTCCTCGGCGTCTGGCTCCAGCCCGGTGGCCACATCGACCCGGGAGAGACCCCGTGGGAGGCGGCCCTGCGCGAGACCGTTGAGGAGACCGGCCTCGCCGTGAGTCATCCCGGCGGGGTGCCGCAACTGGCCCACGTCGACGTGCACCCCGGGCCACGAGGGCACACCCACCTCGACCTGCGCTACCTCCTCGACGGCGGGGAGGCCGACCCGACGCCGCCGCCTGAGGAGAGCCAGGACGTCGCCTGGTTCTCGTGGGACGACGCGCTGGCGAAGGCCGAGCCGAACATGGAGGGCATCATCCGCGCCCTCGCCGCTGCCCGCTGACCCGCGTTACGGTTGCCTCCACACTCGGGGAGGGGCCCTGTCATGGACGTGATCACCCTGCACGGTCGGTGTGTCGCGGAGTTCGTCGCCCGGGTCGCGACGGTGCCCGCCGACGGGTGGGACGGCGGGACGCCGTGCCAGGACTGGAACACCCGCGAGCTCGTCAACCACGTCGTCGGCGAGGACCGCTGGACGGTGCCGTTGCTGGAGGGGGCGACGATCGCCGACGTCGGCGCCGAGTTCGACGGTGACCTGCTCGGCCACGACCCGGCGGCGTCCGCTCGCCGCGCCGCCGACGAAGCCGTGGCGATGGTCACCGAGGTCCTTCCCGCCGGCGGTCGGGTCCATCTGTCGTACGGCGACGAGGACGTGGTCGAGTACGTCCATCAACTGGCGGCGGACCACCTGATCCACGCCTGGGACCTCGCCGCGGCCACCGGGGGCGAGAGGTCGCTCGATCCGGAGCTGGTCACGGCGATCGGCGCCTGGTTCGCCGACCGCGAGGAGCTCTATCGCGGGGCCGGGGTGATCGGACCGCGGGTGGACGGAACGTTCGCCGACGGCGGCGCCGCCCTGCTCGCCGCGTTCGGGCGGGACCCGGACTGGCGGCCGGACTCCTGACCTCATTACGAACTTGAGTTCGGCGGACAATCGTTCGATACTGGGGCGGTGGGGTTCAACAACCCGTCGTGGACGTGGAAGGAGCTCGAAGCAGCTCTCTCGGGAAAGCCGGGTCGCGATGGGCGGGCACCCGGCAGCCCGTCGTGGAACGCCGGCGGCGACGGGCCGGCGTGGAGCCGGCGGCGGCAACCGTTCGAGTCGGGCGGCGTCCATCGCCGCGAGGGCGACGTGCCCTACGCCGAGCTCCACTGCCACTCCAACTTCTCGTTCCTCGACGGCGCGTCGCACCCCGAGGAGCTGGCCACCGAGGCGGCCCGACTGGGCCTGGACGCCCTCGCCATCACCGATCACAACGGCTTCTACGGGGTCGTCCGCTTCGCCGAGGCGGCCCGCGCCGTCGGGCTGCCGACGGTGTTCGGCGCCGAGATCACCCTGACGCCCGGCCTCGCCCCCGACGGGGTGATCGTGCTCGACGAGGCCGAGACGCACACGCAGGTGAACACCGGGCGCGTGCCCGACAGCCACGCGCCCGATCCTCACGGCGATCATCTGCTGCTGCTCGCCGACGGGCCGGAGGGCTACGCCCGCCTCGCTCGCACGGTGAGCCTCGGCCACCTCGCGGGGGAGAAGGGGGCGCCGCAGTTCACGCTGGCCGACGTCGCCCGCAACACGGCCGGCCACGTGTGGGCGCTCACCGGATGCCGCAAGGGAGCGGTGCCGGCGGCGCTGGTGGCCGACGGTCCGGCGGCGGCCCGGCGCGAGCTGCACCGGTTGATCGAGGCGTTCGGGCGCGATCGTGTGCTCGTCGAGCTCTGGGACCACGGTGACCCGCTCGACTCCGCCCGCAACGACGCCCTGGCCGAGCTCGCCGCCCGCAACGACGTCGGGTGCATCGCCACCAGCAACGCCCACTACGCCACGCCGGCCCAGCGCCGGCTGGCCACGGCGCTCGCGGCCATCAGGGCCCGCCGCAGCCTGGCCGAGCTCGACCCGTGGTTGCCGGCCGCGGCCGGCGCCCACCTGCGCGCGGGCGCCGAGCAGGCCCGTCGCTTCGCCCGCTATCCCGGCGTCGTCGAGCTGGCGGCGGAGATCGGGCGGTCGGCCGCGTTCGACCTGTCGCTCGTCGCCCCGGCGCTGCCTCCGTTCCCGTGCCCCGACGGGTTGACCGAGATGCAGTACCTCCGCCGCGTCGTCGAGGAGGGTGGCCGGCGGCGGTACGGCGAGCGCCGCTCCGACTCGCTCGCCTGGCAGACCATCGACCGCGAACTGGCGATCATCGAGCAGCTCGGCTTCCCCGGCTACTTCCTCGTGGTGTGGGACCTCGTCGAGTTCTGCCGGCGCAACGACATCCTCTGCCAGGGCCGGGGATCGGCCGCCAACTCGGCGGTCTGTTACGCCCTGGGCGTCACCGCCGCCGACGCCGTCAAGCTGGGTCTGCTGTTCGAGCGCTTTCTGTCGCCCGAACGTGACGGCCCGCCGGACATCGACATCGACATCGAGAGCGACCGCCGGGAAGAGGTCATCCAGTACGTCTACGCCAAGCACGGCCGCCACCACACGGCGCAGGTCGCCAACGTCATCACGTACCGGGCGCGGTCGGCCGTGCGCGACATGGCCAAGGCGCTCGGCCACGCCCCCGGCCAGCAGGACGCCTGGTCCAAGCGCATCGACGGCTGGGGCAATGTGGCGGCGACGGCTCGCCAGCCCGACCACGGGATTCCGGGGCCGGTGCTCGAGTTGGCGGCGCAGGTCGAGGACGCCCCTCGCCACCTCGGCATCCACTCGGGAGGGATGGTGATCTGCGACCGCCCGGTGGTCGAGGTGTGCCCGGTCGAGTGGGGGCGGATGAAGGACCGCTCGGTGCTGCAGTGGGACAAGGACGACTGCGCCGCCGCGGGGTTGGTGAAGTTCGACCTCCTCGGCCTCGGGATGCTGTCGGCCCTGCACTACGCCATCGACCTGATCCGCGAGCACCGTGGTTACGAGGTCGACCTGGCGACGATCCCCCAGGAGGACGAGGTCTACGAGATGCTCTGTCAGGCGGACACGGTGGGGGTGTTCCAGATCGAGTCGCGGGCGCAGATGGCCACGCTGCCCCGGCTGCGGCCGCGGGAGTTCTACGACCTCGTGGTCGAGGTGGCGCTCATCAGGCCGGGGCCGATCCAGGGCGGGTCGGTGCACCCGTACATCCGCCGCCGCAACGGCCAGGAGGAGCCGACGTACCTCCATCCGCTGCTGGAGAAGTCGCTGAAGAAGACGCTCGGCGTGCCGCTGTTCCAGGAGCAGCTGATGCAGATGGCGATCGACGTCGCCGGGTTCACGCCGGCGGAGTCCGACGAGCTGCGCCAGGCGATGGGGTCGAAGCGGTCGGCGGCGCGGATGGAGCGGCTGCGCGAGCGGCTCTACGCCGGGATGGCCGAGCGGGGAATCACCGGCGAGGTCGCCGACGAGCTGTACGTGAAGATGAAGGCCTTCGCCAACTACGGGTTCCCCGAGTCGCACTCGGTGTCGTTCGCCTACCTCGTCTACGCCTCGTCGTGGATCAAGTACCACGAGCCGGCGGCGTTCTGCGCGGCGTTGCTGAACGCCCAGCCGATGGGGTTCTGGAGCCCGCACACCCTGGTCCAGGACGCCCGCCGCCACGGTGTCGTCGTCCGCACCCCTGACCTCAACGCGTCCCTGGCGAAAGCGACCCTGGAAGACGATGGGCTCGCGGTTCGCCTCGGGCTCGGGTCGGTGCGCGGGATCGGCGAGGACCTGGCCAAGGAGATCGAGGCCGGTCGCCCCTACACGTCGCCGGAGGATCTCGTACGGCGGGTGCCGGCCCTGAACCTCGCCCAGTTGGAGGCGATGGCCACCGCGGGGGTGTTCGAGGGGTGCTTCGGGTTGCCGCGGCGGGAGGCGCTGTGGGCGGTCGGGGCCGTCGCCCAGTCGCGCCCCGACCGGCTCGCCGGCATCGTGACGGGGGCCGAGTCGCCGCGGCTGCCGGGCATGTCGCCGGTGGAGGAGGCGGTGGCCGACCTGTGGGCGACCGGTGTCTCGCCCGACGGCCACCCGACCCGGTTCCTGCGCGAGCAGCTCGACGGGCTCGGCGTGGTCACGTCGGCGGGGTTGAGGGACGTCGAACCGGGCTCACGCGTGACGGTCGCCGGCGTGGTCACTCACCGCCAGCGCCCGATGACCGCGCAGGGCACGACGTTCCTCAACCTCGAGGACGAGACCGGTCTGATCAACGTGGTCGTGTCGAAGGGCTGCTGGGCTCGCTTCCGCCGGGTGGCCAGGGAGGCCCCGGCGATGACGATCCGCGGCCGCCTCGAGCGCAGCGAAGGCGTGATCAACCTCGTCGCCGAGCACCTCAGCCCGCTCGGGCTCCCCGGGAGCACGTTCCACCTGAGCCGCGACTTCCACTAACGCGGCATCCGAGGTTTCGCACCCGAGGGTTTGCGGCCCGGCGCAGAAACCCTCCGGTGCCGTGAAACCTCCCATGGAAGCGGTCAGACGCGGGCGGGGTTCATCGAGCGGAGGCGACGGATGCGCTCGGCGGTCGACGGGTGGGTCGAGAACAGGCGGGCCATGTCGGGGCCGCTGCGGCGGGCCTTGGCCTCGGCCAGGGGGTTGTGGATCCAGGCGTACGCCTGCTGCGGGGCCACCTGCTGCATCGGCCGCTGCTTGGCGACGACCTCGATGTTCTCGAGCGCCCGAGCGAGCGACTCGCCTGAGCCGAGCAACTCGGCCGCGCCGCGGTCGGCCTCGAACTCGCGCGACCGGCTCACGGCCATCTGCATCAACCCGGCGGCGACGGGGGCGAGGAACGCGATGAGCAGCGCGCCGACGGCGTTACCGCCGTCGTCGTCGTCACCACCACCGAAGATGGCGGAGAACATCGCCATTTGGGCGAGGAAGCTGATGCCGGTGGCGATCGCCGCGGCGACCGAGCCGATCAGGATGTCGCGATGGCGGACGTGCATCATCTCGTGGGCGAGCACGCCCTCGACCTCGTTGCGAGGCAGGGTCTGCCACAATCCCTCGGTCACGCACACGACGGCGTGGTGGGGGTTACGGCCGGTGGCAAAGGCGTTGGGCTGGGGATCGGGCGAGATCGCGACGGTGGGCATCGGGAGGTTCGCCCGCTGGGCGAGCCCGGCGACCATCTGGTACAGCTCGGGCGCCTCGGCGGCGGTGACGACCCGGGCGCGGGCGGCCCGCAGGGCGAGCTTGTCGCTCTTCCAGTACGAGAACCCGACGATGCCGAGGCCGAAGAGCAGACCGATCAGCAGTCCAGTCGACCCCCCGAGCAACCCACCGACCAGGACAGCCAGGCCGCCCAGGCCGGCCAGCAGGGTGAAGGTCTTGAAGGTGTTCTTGAACATTTGGGATTCAGCGTCTCCTTGGGACGTTCGTGGGATCAAATGTACGGAACGCACGTAAGAATTCGGCGCGTTGTCGATCCCGGATCCCCTCGTTCGTCTACGTGTCATTCGTCGCATCCGGCGGCGGTCGTGAGAGAGGATGGAGCCATGCCCAAGTACCTGATGCTGATCGTCGAGAACGAGGCCGACTTCGAAGGGGTCGAGGTCGGGTCGCCGAAGTTCAACGAGGTGATGCAGATGCACGGCGACTTCACTGCGACCGTCGAGAAGTCCGGCGCCAAGATCCTCGGCGGCGAGGCCCTCCAGCCGGTGGCCACGGCGACCTTCCTGCGCAACACCCGCACGTCCAACGTCACGGTCGTCGACAACCCCGCCCCCGACGTCAAGGAGATGCTGGGCGGTTACTACCTCATCGAGGCGGCCGATGACGCCCAGGCCCGCGAGCTCGCCGAGCAGTGCCCCGCTCCCGCCGGCTACATCGAGTTGCGTCCGGTCTGGGACATCCCAATGTGACGGACGACGCGGCGGCGGCCGCCGCCGACGCGCAGCGGCGCTACTGGGGGCGCGTGCTCGCCAGCACTCTGCGGTTGGCCCGCGACGTCGACATCGCCGAGGAGGCGACGGCCGACGCGTTCGTGCTCGCCCTGCAGACGTGGCCGGAGCGCGGCGTGCCGGCGTCGGTCGAGGCGTGGCTGCTCACCGCGGCGCGGCGGCGCGCGATCGACCGAGTGCGTCGCGCCATCGCCTTTCGCGAGCGGCTGCGACTGCTCGCGGCGACCGACGGCCCTGCGGCCGCCCCCGCCGAGGTCGTCGAGGCGCCCGTGGTCGCCGACGACGACCTGCGCCTGGTCGTGTTGTGTTGCCACCCGGCGCTGACCGCCGAGGCCCAGGTGGCACTGACGATGCGCCTCGGATGTGGCCTCGCCACCGCGTCGGTGGCGGCGGCGTTCCTCGTCCCGGAGACCACCATGGCCGCCCGGCTCACCAGGGCCAAGCGGCGGATCGCGGAATCGGGAACAGGAATCGACCTCCCCGACGATCTCGCCATGGAAGAGCGGATGCCGGCGGTGCGGCGCACGATCCACCTCGCCTACACCATGGGGCACACAGCCGGGTCCGGGGCCGGCCTGCGCGATGACGACGTCGCCGCGCAGGCCGTGCGGTTGGCCCGCCGGCTCCACGCCCTGCGTCCCGACGACAGCGAAGCCACCGGGCTGCTCGCCCTGGTGCTACTGACTGAGGCGCGGGCCGCCACCCGCCTCGACGCCGACAGCGCCCAGGTTCTCCTCGCCGACGCTGATCGCCGGTGTTGGGATCGCGACCTCATCGCCGAGGGCTTGGCCCTCGTCGCGGACCACCCCCGCGGACCACTCGCGGTCCAGGCGGCGATCGCCGCCGAGCACGCCCGGGCCCCATCGCTGGACGGCACCGACTGGAGGCAGATCGTCGACCTGTACGACGGACTGCTGACGATCGAACCGAGCCCGACGATCGCCGTCGGACGGTGTGTCGCGCTGTCCTACCTCCTGGACGCGGCCGCGGGATTGGCCGATCTCGAGGAGGTGCTCGCGCTCGGTGGGCTCGAGCGGTATCCGTACGCCCACGCCGCCCGGGCGCAGATGCTCGACCGCCTCGAGCGTCGCCCGGACGCGGAGGAGGCGTGGGCCGCGGCGGCGTCGTGCGCCCGCACCGACGCCGAGCGGACCTACTTCGCCGCCCACGTCGACCGTGCCGACCGCGGCCGATGACCACCGCCGGTTCTTCCACTTTGGAATACTTGTCGAGTGGTGCGACCCGAGCAGACGACGTGGGGGGCGACGGCCCACGCCGCCCTGGTGCTGCTGTCGTTCGGTCCGGCGTCGGGGTACGAGTTGAAGCAGCGCGCCGACAACACGGTGCGCCACTTCTTCGCGGCGCCGGCGATGAGCCAGATCTACGCCGAGCTCGACCGCCTCGCCGCCGCCGGTCTGGTGGCCGACCGACCCGAGCGGCGCGGCGGGGACCGGGAGACCCGCGTCTTCAGCCTCACCGCCGCCGGGCGCGACGAGCTGCGGCGCTGGCTCGCCGACGACCCGCTCCCCGCCCCCGTGTTCAAGAGTCACCTCGCGCTGCGCCTCGTCGTCGGTCATCTGGCCGATCCGGATCGGATGCGCGACGACATCGCCGTCGAGCGGGCGCGGATGGAGGCCGAGCGCGAGGCGGTGGAGCTCGTGGCGATGTCGCTCGACCCTGACGATCCCGAGCGCGGCTGGGCCCGCCTCGTCGCGGATTGGGGACGGCGCTACTTCGCCGACGCGGTCGAGCAGCTGGACGACCTCGCCGCTGGGCTCGAACGGCTCGGGTCCCGCGCTACGTCTCCGTAGCGGCAGGGACCGCGAGGTCGTCGACGACCTCGGCGCCGGGCACCGAGAGCAGCATCGCCGGCGGTCCGACGACCTTGCAGGCGCGGCTGCCCCCGCCGACCACGACGCGCTCCCGCGCCATCACGCGGGAGTCGATCCAGAGGGGCAGGCCGTCGGGCAGGGCGAACGGCGTCACCCCGCCGATCTCCATCCCGGTGAGCTGGCGGGTCGCATCGGGGGGCGCGAACGAGGCCTTCCGCGTGCCCAGCCGTCGGCGGACCACCCGGTTGACGTCGAGGCGGGTCGTCGCCAGCACGACGCCGACCGCGTACACGGGAGGGTCCGACTTGCCGACGACGAGGATCGCGTTCGCCGAATCGTCCATCGCGTAGCCGTAGGCGGCACAGAACTCCGCCGTGTCGGCGAGCGCGGGGTCGATGTCGATCACGTCCACGTCGGGGAGGTCGGCGACAGCGGCGCGGACTTGCGCTTCGGTCGGGTCCATCTCCTCAGACTCCCACGTCGACCGGGGATGACGGTGGTCCGTCGGCGAGGAGGGCGGCCAGGCGGGCCGGCAGGCGCCGGGGGGCGAAGCGCACCCCGGCCGCGCCGGCGGCTTCGATCTCAGCGAGCGTCCACCAGCGCATCTCGTAGAGCCGCTCGGCGCGGAGCTGCTCCCACGACAGGCGCGGCCGGGGCTCGAAGCTCCCGGCGCGGACGAGATAGATGTGGTCGCGCTGGCCGTCCCAGTTCCCGTCGAGGAAGGGGATCACGTGGAGGCGGTTCCAGATGTGGGGGCCGATCGCGACCTCCGTCAGGCCGAGCTCCTCGTCGAGCTCGCGCCGCAGGGCGGTCTCGTCGTCCTCGTCGGCCTCCTTGCCTCCACCGGGCGTCGCCCAGACCGTGACCCGCGGGAACTCGAAGCGCACGAGGAGCACCCGGTCGTCGTCGTCGAGGAGCAGCGCCCGCACCGCGGTGCGGATCCGCCGCGCGTCGGGATCCCCGGCCTTCACTCGTCGGGCGAGTCGGGGAGGTCGTCGTTGAAGCTCTGGTACAGCTCGTAGATCGACTTGCACTTCTCGCACAACGGCAGCTGCTTCGGGTCGCGCGACGGCACCCACACGAAGCCGCACAACGCCTCGACCGGCGTGCCGTAGATCCGGGCCTCGAGGACCTTGGCGGCCGCCGATTCACCCGGTTCCACCTTCACGATGTGGGCGTTCGCCGGCTCGCCGGGTTCGACGACCTCGTCGACGTCCGGCCGTGTCTCGGCGGGTTTGGTGACCAACTCGGGCACGACCCCAGTCAACCAGATCGGATCGGGTTCAGGTCAGGGTGGCGAGCTCGGCGGCGAGGTTGGCGCGTGCCCGCGACTCCCACCGTCGCTGACCCGGCTCGGTGGCGTAGAGCGGCTGCCGGGCGAGCAGCCGGTGCAGCACCTCGGCCCGGCCCCGCCGCCACGCGGCATCGTCGAGATGGGCGTACTCGGCGCGCACACCCGTGGCGTAGGCCTGGTACGCGGCCGGCTCGCTCCCGAGCACGGCGAGGTCGGCGTCGATGAGCACGCTGCGATCGGGGTCGCCGTCGGGCTCGTGCCCGGCGGTGGCGCGCACCAGGTCGCCGACCACCCGGCAGCGACGGGCGTCCCATCCGAGCTCGGCCAGCACCCGCTCGGCGAGCGCCGCGCTCTCGGCTTCGTTGTCGTTCGCCGGCGGGTCGTACACGGCGTCGTGGAAGAACGCGGCCGCGGCGACGGTGGGCGCGTCGCGCACGGCCACGTCGACGACGAGCTCGTGGATGTGCCGCACGACCCACACCACATGGTGCACGCCGTGGTACTGGCGGTGCGGCTCGCGGTGGCGGCCGACGACGTCGTCGAACGCGGCCATGCATCGGGCGTCGCGACCGATCGCCTCGGTCCACGCCGCGCGGAGCTCGACCTCGTCACTCACTGGTGCACCACCACCCGGACAGTGAATCAAACTGGACGGGTGGCCGTGCTCGTCGACGAACCGCTGTGGTGGTGGCGCGGAAGTCGCTGGTGCCACCTGGTGAGCGACACCTCGCTCGCCGAGCTACACGACTTCGCGGGCCGGCTCGGGATCCCGCGCCGCGCCTTCCAGGGAGACCACTACGACGTGCCCGAGGAACATCGGCCCGCCGTCGTCGCCGCCGGAGCGGTCGAGGTCGGCAGCCGCGAGCTGGTGCGCCGCCTGCGCGCCGCCGGGCTACGCCTGACGCCCGCCCAGCGCCGGGCTGGGGCGAGCTGAAGCTCATCGCCGCCAGCGGGGCGGTTCGGCCATCAGGTCACGAGGGCACCAGGCCGTCGGCGGACCAGTGTCGTCGGTGATGACGAACCACTCGAGCAACTCGACGCCCGCCGCTTCGGCCAGCTCACTGGCTTCGAGCCACAGGTCTCCGTCTTCGGTGGCCGGGGAACCACCCGGCCGGATCGAGGTCAGCACGAGTGCGCCCGGTTCACCCGACGTGGCGATCGAGTCGACGAGACGCTCCGTCACCTCGAGCACGCAGTCGGGCTCGTCGGTTCCGTCGACGACGACCACGGTGCGGCCGCGGTGGTCGGCGTCGAGCACGAGGCCGATGGTCTCGGCGACGAGCGGCACGTGCATCGCCAGCTTGATCACGGCGAGCGCGGCCGACGGCGAGTCGATGGGGTCGATTCCGGCGTGCGGGGCGCGATGGGCGCCGCAGAACTGGGTCATGGATGGTCCCTCCGCTTGTCCCCGAGAGGGGTCGTGGCGAGGGGGATGCCGGTGTGTCGTCGACCTTACGACAAGGGTGTGACAGTTCGAACGACCGATGCGTCGACGCCCGGACGTCGGGGCAGGCGGGTCGCGGCGACCGCAACCGCAGCCGACCCGGACACGAGCAGCATGGCCGTAGCGACGGACGTGCCCTGGGCCACCAGGCCGACGAGCGGCGAGGCGATCAGGAACCCGAGCCGGGCGCCGGAGGAGAAGGCCGCCATCCCGCTGTGCGACCCGTGGGTGAGATCGGCGGCGGAGCGGAACAACAAGGGGAACAGCGACGAGAGACCGAGACCGGCGATGAACAGGCCGCACCCGGCGGCGATCGGACCAGGAAGCGTCGTGGCCATCACGATGCCGGCAGCGGCGATCACGGCACCGCCGCGTCGCGTGGACTCGACGCCGAGCCGGTCGGTGACGCGGTCGCCGAGCAGCCGACCGATGAGCATCCCGGTCGCGGTGGCGACGAATCCGAGCCCAGCCTGACCTTCGGTGATCGCAAAGCGATCGTCCATCATCAGCGCGGCCCAGTCGTTCGGCGGGAGCTCGGCGAGGGCGATCGCGACGCCGACCACGAAGAGGCGCACGAGGATCGGGCGCGGCGTCCGTCGCTCCCGAGCGCCGGGTTCGTCGGGCCGGGCGGTCGGGCGGGTCCGCCCGGGTAGCAGCCAGAAGGCGGCGCCGACAGTGGCCAGACACAGCACCCCGCCGGTGGCGAGCAGCTGCGACCGGAGCGAGATGTTCGCCGCTGCGGCGCGGCTGGCGATGATGCCGCCGAGCACCGCGCCGGCCGACCACATCGCGTGGAAGCGGGTGATGATCGAGCGGTGGAAGCGTTGCTGCAACGACACGGCTTGGGCGTTCATCGCCACGTCGGTCAGCCCGTCGAGCGCTCCGAGGGCGATCAGCACCGAGAAGAGCACCACCGCAGTTGGCGCGATTCCGATGAGGGGAAGGCCCACCGACAATGCGGCCGAGGTCGTCACGGTGACCGCGCGGCTGCCGCGACGATCGACCAGCCAGCCGCTGACCGTGCTCGCGGCGAGCCCGCCGACACCTGCGCCGAGCAGCGTCAACCCGAGGGCGGCGTCCGACACCCCGAGCCGGTCCTGCACCTCAGGGAGCCGCGCCGACCACGACGCGAACGTCGCGCCGTTGACGAAGAAGACCGCGCCGATCGCGGCCGCCGCCCGCCGGGGGGAGATCGCCGTCGAACCCGGGCCTAGCGTGATGAGACATGGCCGCCGTCACGATCTACCACAACCCCCGCTGCACCAAGTCCCGGCAGGCGATGCAGGTGATCGACGAGCTCGGCGTGGACGTCGACGTCGTGCGCTACCTCGACGCCCCTCCGGACGCGGCGACGCTGCGCGAGATCCTGAGCAAGCTCGAGGACGATCCGGCCGAGCTCGTCCGTCACGATGACTGGGAGGAGCTCGGGGTGTCCGCCGCCGACGTCTCGACGGACGAGGGCGTGGTCGATGTCCTGGTCGCCCATCCCCGGCTGCTCCAGCGGCCGCTGCTCGTCACGCCGGACACGGCGATCATCGGCCGGCCGACGGAGCGGGTACGGGACCTGCTGTCGGGCTGACCGGTCACCAGCGCCGACGCGTGCGCGGCCCCCGCCCGGCGATCGCCTGGAGCACGAGGAGCAGGAGGATCGCGCCGAGCGCGGCCACCACGACGGTGCGGAACGAGAACTCGTCGAGCGGGCGGTCGCTGAAGAGCTGCATCAGGCCGCCCCCGACCAGCGCGCCGAGCAGCCCGATGGCGATCGTGTACAGGCAGCCGGCGCGCTCGTCCTTGACGATCCAGCGGGCGAGGAACCCGGCGATCAGCCCGGTGAACGTCCAGGCGATGATGTTCTCCACCGGGTCAAGCTAACCCGGATGGGTTTTCACGACGAGGTGTAGGGATTCCTCGCTATCCGCGAGCGTGACGCATCCGTAGGTTCGACGTTCGTCACCACGAGCAGTCTCGCATCCGATGTTCGACACTCGTCCACACCGAGAGGTCCAACGTCCGATGTCCAAGAACCGATCGAAGAACACCCGGCGACGGGCGCAACCGCTCGTGTCGGTGGGGTGTTGTCTTCTGCTCGGAGTCGTCCTCGCCGCCTGCCCTTCGCCGGGGGACACGACACCGACGAGCACGACGACCAGCCCGCCGGCCAGCACGACCAGCCCGTCGGGCACCACGATCACGTCCGCCCCGCCGGCACCACGATCACGCCGGCCCCGCCGGTCACGTCGACCCCGGGACCCGCGACATCGGAGCCGCCGGCCCCGTCGACCACTCTGCCGTCGACGACTCTGCCGTCGACGACTGAGCCCGGCAGCACGACGACATCGACGGTGCCGCCGTTGGTCCGTGGCGAGCCGATTCGTGAATGGTCGTTCAGCGAGTACCGCGGCGATGCGCTGGAACTCGTCGAGTTGAACAGCGACATACAAGTGGGCGGGCTGTTGCACGAGTTGCACGACTTCGGGCCGACGTTCCGGGACTCGGACATCTTCGGTCCCGACGACACGTCGCTTCCCTCCGACGGCATCGCCACGGGTCAGATCAGCTCCTCGGCGGACGGTGTGACGTACTGGGTCGGCGCCGAAGCTCCGCGGGGGACGCGAACGTCGCCGAGGATCCCATCGGCGGGATTTCCGACCTGATCCAGACGCAGAGCTTCGAGAAGCTGGCCCCGGATGCGTCGCTGTCGTTCACGGTGAGCGCGGCGTTCATCGAGACGAGCGATCGCGGCGCCGGCAACGTCGGCGAGCGAGGGGTTTCCCTGCCCGGAGGTCCACCAGGACGGTCTGCGCTGCGACCTGATCAAGGGCCAGCTGGACTTCGAAGTCGAGGCGTTCACCGTTCCGCCCCCTCCCGACATCGAGCCGTTCAACCGGTTCTTCCGCGTCGCCGGGGGCGCCACCGTGATCGGCAACGCCCTGAACTGGGACAGCGAGGCGTGGAGCCGGTTCGACTCGCGGGTTCCGCTCTGGGAGGTCGAGGACTTCGACTTCGTCGTCGACGACCTCGATGGGGCCCGTGAAGGGCTCGTGCTGATGACCCTGCGAGCGCCGCGCACCTTCACCGTCGACCTCTCCTCGCTCGAGGTCGGCCAGGAGTTCACGCTCCGGTCGTTCGCCGCGGCGACGGCCTACAACCGTCTCGGTGCCCCCCGGTTCGAGTTCGGCAGCTCGGCCACCGCGTTCTTGCGGGACCCCCAGGGCATCGACGGGACGACCGTGAGCTTCAGCGGCCTGGAGCCGATCGATGATCCCGGTGTGGCGCCGCCGCGTCGAGGCACCCGTCGCACCCGCTCCGTGCGAGTCGCAACCCGATCCCGATCCGGCCGCCGGGGAGATCCAGTTCAGCGCCGACAGCTACACGCTCACCGAGGCGAACCCGACACCGACGGTCACCGTCACCCGCACCGGTGGCAGCACCGGCGCCGTGACGGCCACGATCAGCACGAGCGACGGCTCCGCGGTGGCCGGGACCGACTACACCCCGGTCAACGCCTCGGTGTTCTTCGCCGACGGCGACGCCGCGCCGCGGGTCGTCGAGGTGCCGATCGTGCAGGACCTCGTCGCCGGAGAGCCGGACAAGACCGTCAACCTCACGTTGTCCGAGCCCGGCGGCTGCGCGGCGTTGGGCTCCCCGACCACGACCCAGTTGACGATCCGGGACAACGACGTGGCGCCGCCCGAGCCCGAGTGCGTCGGCGCCTTGGACACCACGTTCGGCACCGAGGGCAAGGCAACCACCACCGCATTCGGCGGCAGCCCGTCGGCGATGGCGCTGCAGCCGGACGGAAAGATCGTCATGGTCGGCGGCGCCGGCCGCTTCGACTTTCTCGCCGCCCGATTCAACGCCGACGGCACGCTCGACGACGGCTTTGACTCCGACGGCAAGGTCACGACCGACATCCTCGGGGGCTTCTCCCCGGAGGAAGCCCTCGGCGTCGCCGTGCAACCAGACGGGAAGATCGTCGTCGCCGGCGCCGGCCTCCTCAGTCCCGGCACGGTCCTGCTCGTCCGCTACAACCCCGACGGCAGCCTGGATCAGAGCTTCGGAACCGGTGGCAAGGTCATCAGCGACTTCGGCGGACGAGCCAGCGACGTGACGGTTCTCCCCGACGGCAAGATCGTCGTCGCCGGCACGGTCTTTCTCGACGTCGGCAGCGACTCTGCCGACTTCCTCGTCGCCCGCTACCTCGCCGACGGAACGCCCGATGCGAGTTTCGGCATCGGTGGCCAGCTGGCGACCGACTTCGGCAACGTCAGCAACGAGGCGCAGAACATCGTGGTTCAGCCCGACGGCAAACTCGTCGTCAGCGGCTCCAGCCGGAACCCCGGCAGCAACGGAGTCGGCATCGACCATCACACCGACATCGCCCGCTACCAGGCGGACGGCCAGCCCGACCCGAGCTTCGGCACCGGCGGCAAGACGACGCTCGCCGACACCCTCCTGGGCAACGATCTGGCGCTGCAGGGCGACGGCAGGCTCGTGCTCGCCGGGACGGTCGACGTCCCTCCGGCCGCGCCGACCAGCCCGACCGAGTTCTCCGTCGGGCGCCTCGACAGCGACGGCAGCCCCGACCTCACCTTCGGCACCGCGGGCACGGCGAATGTCTCGGTCAGCGCACGATGCCCCGCGTCCGGCAGCGCCGAGCGCGACAGCGCGGCTGCGGTCACGCTGCAGGGTGACGGCAAGATCGTCGTCGCCGGAAAGACATCGAACACCAATGCCAACTTCGGCCTGGCCCGCCTCGACATCGACGGCTCGCTCGACACCGGTTTCGCCGACGGTGGCGTCCTCGTCATCGACTTCTTCGGCTTCGGCGACGCCGCCGGGAGCGTGGCCATACAAGACGACGGCAAGATCGTCGTCAGCGGATCCGCCACCGACCTTGCCCCCGGCTACGGCGTCGCCCGAGTCTTGCCATGATCCGGGCTAACCGTCGTCCGGCGGAGGCCGGCGGAGGCGCTTGGTCTCGGATCGACGCTGCTTGGCGGCGACCCGCCGCTGCTGCGACGACGCCGTGGGCCGGGTGGGGCGGCGCGGCGGGGGAGGGGGCGCGATCGCCCTGGCGATCAGCTCCCCCAACCGCTCGCGGGCGGCCGTCCGGTTGCGCAGCTGTGACCGGCGCTCCGATGCCGTCACCGTGACCACGCCGTCGACCAGCTCGCGTCCCAGCCGCCGGCGGGCCCGTTCTCGTTGGGTGGCGGACAACACCGTGGACGCGTCGAGGTCCCACGACAGCTCGACCCGGGTGTCCGACGTGTTGACGTGCTGGCCGCCCGCCCCCGACGATCGCGAGAAGCGCCACGTCAGCTCGCCGGCCGGAATCGTGACGCTCGGGGTGACCCGAACGTCACCAGCATGCGCCACGGGCCGTCACGCGGGCTCGAAGACGAGGACGAACTCGAGCACGCCGTTGTCCTCCGTCGTGATGCCCGAGACCGACGGGCTTTCTATCCTGTAGTCGGCGAACAGCACCGGGATCGTGCCGAGGACGCCGATGCGGTCGGCGCCGGCCTCGGCCGTGACGTCGAACGTCACCGTCCTGGTCACGCCGTGCAGCGTGAGGTCGCCGGTCGCCGTGGCCGTGATCTGCTCTCCTGCGGCGGGCACCGACCCGAAGTCGATCGGAGCCCCGAGCGTGAACGTGGCCTCGGGGAACTGGTCGACCTCCATGATCCGATCGCGGAACTGGTTGTCGCGGCGGCTCTCGTCGCTCATGATCGAACCCACGTCCACGGTGAACGACGCCTCGGTCACGCTCGTGCCCTCGATCGTCATCGACCCGGTGATCTGGTTGCTGCGTCCAGCGGCCGTGGTGTTCACGCCGAACAGGACCTCCTCGACGCGGTAGCCGAACTCGGACTCCGGAGTCACGTTCCAGGTGCCCTCGAACTCGGCGGCGCCGTCGGCGGTCGTGTCCTCGGCGGCGGTGTCGCCTGCCGGGGCCGATGTGGCGGTCGAGGCGGTCGAGGCGCGCTCCTCGCTGACGTCGGACGTCGTCGCCGGTGCGGATCCCGCGACCGCCTCGGACAGGTCCGCCTCGCTCAGCGCCTCCGGCGCGTCGTTGAGCACCTTGGCGTACAGGAAGATCGCCCCGAAAAACAGCGCCACCAGCACAGGGATCGCGATCAGCGCGCGCTTCAGCCACCGGTTCATCCGGCAATTGTGAACGACCCAGGTAAGGATTCGTCGTCAGGAGCCGACAAACGCAGATTGCCGCGGTGAGCAGTGAGCGCCCTCAGGCCGCTCATCGCTCACAACGCGAGCCGGTCGGACTCAGCGGGCGACGAAGTACTTGGCCTGCGGGTGATGGCAGATGATCGCCGAGGTCGTCTGCTCGGGCTGGTACTGCCAGCCGGTCTCCTCGCTCACCTCGAGGCCGATCCGCTCGGCGCCGAGGAGCCGGGCGACGGTGGCGTTGTCCTCGAGGTCCGGGCAGGCCGGGTAGCCCCACGAGTAGCGGCCGCCGCGGTACTGCTGGCGGAACAGCCCGGTCATCGTCGGGCCGTCCTCGCCGACGAACCCCCACTCGTCGCGGATCCGCCGGTGCCAGTACTCGGCGAGCGCCTCGGCCATCTCCACGCCGAGCCCGTGCAGCAGGAGATACTGCTGGTACTCGTTGGCGGCGAACAGGCGGGCGGTCTGCTCGCTCACCGCGGCGCCCATCGTGACGATGTGGAAGGCCGCGTAGTCCGGCTGACCAGAGGCGACGGCGCGGAAGAAGTCGGCGATGCAGAGGAACGGCGCCGCCTTCTGGCGGGGGAACGTGAACCGGGCCGCCTCGGTCGAGCGCGACTCGTCGGTCCACACGACGAGGTCGTCACCGTCGCCGTTGGCCGGGAAGTAGCCGTAGACGACCTGCGGCACGAGCACCCCGGCGGCCTTCGCCGCAGCGAGCTGTTCGCGGAACGTCGCCCGGATGCGGGTCTTGAAGGCGTCGTCGCTCTCGGGCGTCCCGGCGGCGTCCTTCTCCGGCCGGAACTGCCACTGGTTGCGATACAGCGCGGTCTCGTTCACGTACTCGGCGATCTCGTCGATCCCGATGCCCTTGACGATCCGCGACCCGATGAACGGCGGCGTGAAGACCTCGTTGTCGCCGGCGACGTCCGGTGCCCGCGGGGGCACCCGCACGATGACGTCGGCGTCGGTGGACCGCGCCGGCAGCTCGCGCCCTGTTGGGACCCGGCCGAACTCGGGATCCCACTCACCGCTGCGCTTCATTCCCATCAGGGTGTCGAGCGTCGACAGGCCCTCGAACGCGTCCTTCCCGTAGAACAGCCGACCCTCGTAGATCTCGCGCAGGTCCCGCTCGACGTAGCGCCGGGTCAGCGCGGCGCCGCCGAGCAGCACGGGGACCTCGTTCAGCCCCAACGAGTTGAGCTCCTCGAGGTTCTCGCGCATGATCAACGTCGACTTCACGAGCAGGCCACTCATCCCGATGGCATCGGCCTCGACCTCCTTGACCTTGGCGACCATCTCGCCGATCGGCACCTTGATGCCGAGGTTGTGGACTTCGTAGCCGTTGTTCGTGCAGATGATGTCGACGAGGTTCTTGCCGATGTCGTGGACGTCCCCCTTCACCGTGGCGATCACGAGCTTGCCCTTGGTGGCGCTGCCGCCGACGCGCTCCATGTGCGGCTCGAGGTAGGCCACGGCCGTCTTCATCGTCTCCGCCGATTGGAGGACGAACGGGAGCTGCATCTGGCCCGACCCGAAGAGCTCGCCGACGACCTTCATCCCGCCGAGGAGCACGTCGTTGACGATCTCCAGGGCGCCGACGCCGGACGCCATCGCCGCGTCGAGGTCCTCGGTCAAACCGTCCCGGTCACCGTCGATGATGCGATGGTGCAGGCGCTCCTGCACCGGCAGGCCGCTGCGGTCGGGCTTCTCCGTCTTCATCGACTTGACGTCGGCGAACACCTCGAGGAGCCGCTGCAGCGGGTCGTAATCGGGCCGGCGCCGGTCCCACACGAGGTCGAGGCAGACGTCGCGCTGCTCGTCGGGGAGCCGGTTCAGCGGCACGATCTTGCCGGCGTGGACGATCGCCGAGTCGAGCCCGGCCTGCACGGCCTCGTGGAGGAACACGCTGTTGAGGGCGTGGCGGGCCGCCGGGTTGAGCCCGAAGCTGATGTTGGAGACGCCGAGGGTCGTGTGCGCACCGGGGATCTCGGCCTTGACCCGCTTGATCGCTTCGATCGAGTAGATCGCGTCGCGCCGCAGGTCGTCGTCGCCCGTCGAGAGTGGGAACGTCAGCGTGTCGAAGATCAGGTCGCTCGCCGACAGTCCGTAACGCTCGGTGGCGATCTCGTGGATGCGGTGGGCGATCTCCATCTTCCACTCGACGTCGCGGGCCTGGCCGCGCTCGTCGATCAGCAGGCAGATCACGGCGGCGCCGTACTCGCGGGCCAGTGACATGACCCTGTCGAAGCGACTGCCGGGCAGCTCGCCGTCCTCGAGGTTGGCCGAGTTGAGGATCGCCCGCCCACCGATGTGTTGCAGGCCGGCCTCCAGCACCGGGGTCTCCGTGGAGTCCAACACGAGCGGCACGCTGGCCTGGGTGGCGAAGCGCTTGGCGATCTCGTCCATGTCGACGGCGCCGTCGCGGCCGACGTAGTCGACGCAGACGTCGAGCACGTGGGCGCCCTCGCGCACCTGCTCGTTGGCCATCTTCGTGCACGTGTCCCAGTCTCCGGCGAGCATCGCGTCGCGGAACGCCTTCGAACCGTTGGCGTTGGTGCGCTCGCCGATGATCAGGAAGCTGAGGTCCTGCTCGATGGGGACCGGGCTGTAGATCGACGTGACGCTCGGTTCCAGGGTCGCCGCCCGGGGGGCGCGCTCGACGCCATGCACCGCCTCGACGACCTGGCGCAGGTGCTCGGGGGTGGTGCCGCAGCAGCCGCCGACGATCGACACCCCGAGCTCGGTGACGTGTCGACGGTGGTAGTCGGCGAGCTGCTCGGCCGTGAGGTCGTAGAAGGTGCGCCCGTCGACGATGCTCGGCAGGCCGGCGTTGGGGAGCACGCTGATCGGAAGCGGCGAGTTCTTGCTCAGGTACCGCAGGTGCTCCTGCATCTCGGCCGGACCGGTGGCGCAGTTGATGCCGAGCACGTCGGGTCGCATCGCCGCCACGGAGACCAGAGCGGCGCCGATCTCGCTGCCGACGAGCATCCGGCCGGTGGACTCGATCGTGACCTGGACCTGCATCGGGACGGCGCGGCCGAGGTCGTGCATCGCGCGGCGACACCCGACCATCGCCGCCTTCACCTGCAGCAGGTCCATGCACGTCTCGACGATGAACAGGTCGACGCCGCCCTCGAGCAGCCCATGTGCCTGTTCGTGGTACGCGTCGCGCAGTTCGGCAAAGCCGACGTGGCCGAGGCTCGGCAGCTTCGTGCCCGGCCCGATCGAGCCGGCGACGTAGCGGGTGCGTCCGTCGGCGGCGAAGCCGTCGGCGACCTCCCTGGCGATGCGGGCGGCAGCGACGTTGAGCTCGTGGGACTGCTCGCTGACGTCGTACTCGGCGAGCACGGTGGAGAAGGCGCCGAAGCTCGCCGTCTCGACGGCGTCGACCCCGGCGGTGAAGAACGCCTCGTGCATGCCGGCGATCACGTCGGGTCGGGTGAGGCAGAGCATCTCGTTGCAGCCCTCGAGGGCGAGCCCACCGAAGTCGTCGGGACCGAGGTCGAGTGACTGGACGTAGGTGCCGAACGCGCCGTCGAACACGACGACCCGCTCATTGACCGCGTCCAAGTAGGGCTGCTCCACCATCGAACCGTCGAGGCTACCGTCGGGACGGTGCCCGGGAGCAGGAAGATCTATACGAGAACGGGCGACGACGGCACGACCGGGCTGCTCTTCGGCGGCCGGGTGGCGAAGGACTCCGAGCTGCCGGCGGCGTACGGGACGGTCGACGAGGCCCAGGCCGTGCTCGGTCTCGCCCGGGTGCACGCGATCGGCGAGCTCGAACGGTCGCTCGTGCCGCTGATGCGCGACCTGTGGGTACTGATGGCTGAGCTGGCGACGGCGCAGGAGAACAGGGCTCGGCTCGAGCCCGGAGTCACCGCGGTGAGCCAGGAGATGGTCGACCGCCTGGAGGCCCGGATCGACGAGCTCGACGAGCGCTTTCAGCCTCCCGCCGAGTTCGTCGTACCCGGAGGCAACGTCACCGCGGCGTGGCTCGATCTGGCCCGCACCGTCGTCCGCCGCGCCGAGCGGTTGGCCCTCGCCGCCGCGCCCGACCCTTCGCTGGTCGGCCCCTACCTCAACCGGCTGTCCGACCTGTTGTGGACGATGGCCAGGTACCAGGACGCCACCGACGGCTCCACCCTGCGCGCCCGGGACGTCGAGACGCCAGACTGACGGCGATGCCTGCCACCGCCACGAACGTCCTCACCGCCGCCCCGTTCGACCCGACCCCTTCGCGCGCCGAATCGGACGTGGCCATCGTCGTCGCCGGCCGGGCGCCGGCCGGTGCCGGCGTGATCGGCGTGCCGGTCCCGATCACCGGTCCGGTCCCCCGGCAGCTCGGGGTCGACCGGGCAACGCTCGCCGCCTCGGGCTTCGACGGCAAGGTCGGCGAGACGCTCGTCGTGCCGCGGCGGGCCGGGGCGAGCGTCGTCGCCGTCGGCATCGGCGATCCCGCCGCCCTCGACGCCACCGCGCTCCGCGACGCGGCCGCGGCGTTCGCCCGCGCCGCCGGCAAGCACTCGCACGTCGCGACGGCGCTGGCCGACCTCGCCGCGGTCGAGCCGGAGCTCGCCGGGCAGGTCGTCGTCGAAGGGCTGCTCCTCGCCCGCTACCGCTACAGCACGCTGAAGCGGGACGCTCCCGCGTCCGCACTCACGGCGATCACGCTCGTGGCCGGCTCGGCCCGGGCGCGACGGGTGGAGCGGGGCGCGGGCCGCGGGCGGGTGATCGCCGGAGCGGCGCAACTGGCGCGCGACCTGGCGAACTCGCCGCCCGGCCACCTGACCGCCGCCCGGATGGCCGAGGTGGCCGTCGCCGTCGCCGCGAGCAGCGGGCTGCAGGTCGAGGTGTTCGACGCCGACGCGCTCGCCGCCCTCGGCTGCGGCGGGCTGCTCGGCGTCAACGCCGGCAGCGACGAGCCGCCGCGCATGATCAAGCTCACGTATCGCCCGCGCAGCCCCCGGGCGCACCTGGCGATGGTCGGCAAGGGTGTGATGTACGACTCGGGCGGGATCAGCCTCAAGCCCACCGACCCGATGCACGCGGCGATGAAGATGGACATGTCCGGCGCCGCCGCCGTGCTCTCGTCGATGTCCGCCCTGGCCGCGGTCGGCTGTCGCAACGCCGTCACCGGCTATCTGATGTGCACCGACAACATGCCCTCGGGGTCGGCGATGAAGCTCGGCGACGTGCTGACGATCCACGGCGGCACGACGGTCGAGATCCACAACACCGACGCCGAGGGTCGCCTGCTGCTCGCCGACGGACTGGCGCTGGCCACCGAGGAGCAGCCGGACGCCGTCGTGGACATCGCGACGCTGACGGGCGCGTGCATGGTGGCACTCGGACCGTCGGTGGCCGGCGTGTTCAGCAACGAGCAGTCGTTGGTCGAACAGGTCACGGCGGCGTCGGCGGCGACCGACGAGGCGGTGTGGCAACTGCCGCTGGAGAAGCGGTACCGCAAGCTGCTCGACTCCGACGTGGCCGACGTGAAGAACGTCGGCGGCCCCTACGGCGGGGCGATCACGGCCGCCGTCTTCCTGTCCGAGTTCGTCGGCGACCTCCCGTGGGCCCACCTGGACATCGCCGGTCCGATGAAGGTCGACGCTGACGAGGCGTGGCGGTCCAAGGGCGCCACCGGGTTCGGCACCCGCCTGCTGATCGAGCTGGCGACGTCGTTCACCAAACCCTGACCCGTTCGCTACGGCTCGGAAGGCGACTGGCGCAGCACCAGTTCGCAGACCTCGGCCGCGGCGGGAGCGGGGACGCCGACGGCCGTCAGCTGGGGCTCGAGCATTCCCCGGTCGTCCCCGGACTCGATCATCGCCATCGCGAGGGCGCGGCCGCGCTCGAGGGTGTCGAGATCGATCGTCGCCCTGGCCCAGTGGGTGTGGGCGGCCTGCAGCTCGTCGGGGAGGCGCACCAGGTGGCGCTGGGAGATCGCGGGGAGCCGGCGCCGCACCGCCCAGCCGTCGCTCGTGTCGTGGGCGACGCCGAACATGACGCAGCGCTTGACCGCCTTGGCGAACGGACTCGCCAGCCCTTTGCTGACGCTCAAGCCGAGGGCGCGGGCAGTGCCCGCCACGTCGAGCTCGTAGCCGTCGGGCTGCCGGTCGAACCCGGCCACGAGCCGGCGCAGCAGCCAGGTCGCGGTCGGACCGAGCACGCTGAGCCAGAACAACTCGACGTAGCCCGAGCGGGGATCGTGGCCGCGCCGGTCGACGACCGGGTCGACCCACGGGGTGACGCGGACCTTCATCGGCAGGGGCGGGATTTCGGGTGGAGGAGAGAGCACGAGGACCTCCTGCGGGCAGGTCGGAACGGAGGGGTGTCGGCACCTCCCCTGGGCGCGTCGGGCCGGGGGAAAGGGAAACGCGAGACTCGTGGCATGGACGAGCGAAGCGAGCACGCCGAGGTCACCAGGGCCGCCGAGTGGATCGACGGGGCCGAGCGGGTGACCGTGCTCACCGGAGCGGGGATCTCGACCGACTCGGGGATCCCCGACTTCCGCGGTCCGCAGGGCGTGTGGACGAAGAATCCCGGGGCCGAGAAGGCGGCCACGCTGCAGAACTACCTCGCCGACCCCGACGTCCGGCGGGCGGCGTGGCAGACCCGCGCGGGGTCGCCGGCCTGGGAGGCGGAGCCGAACGCCGGGCACCGCGCCCTCGTCGACCTCGAACGCCGCGACAAGCTGCACGCCCTCGTCACCCAGAACGTCGACGGACTCCACCAGCGCGCCGGCAACGATCCCGATCTCGTCATCGAGGTGCACGGCACGATGTGGTGGACGCGCTGCATGGGCTGCGACGATCGCCGGCCGATGGCCGACGCCCTGGAGCGGGTCCGCGGCGGCGAGGACGACCCGCCGTGTCTCGTGTGCGGGGCGATCATCAAGAGCGACACGATCTCGTTCGGCCAGGCCCTGGTGCCCGAGGTCATCGACCGGGCGATGCAGGTGAGCGGCGAGTGCGACCTGCTCCTCGCAGTGGGGTCGACGCTCAGCGTGTATCCCGTCGCCGGGTGCGTGCCGCGGGCGAAGGCCCACGGTGCCCGGATCGTCATCGTCAACGCCGGCCCGACGGAGATGGACGGCATCGCCGACGCCGTGCTCTACGGCCAGATCGGCGAGATCCTCCCCGCCCTGATCGGCTCTACCGAATCCCGACCACGCCGGTAGACTTTCGGGCATGGCCACGTTTCGGGATCTGTTGTCGGCGGCCAAGGCCGAGATCAGCGAAGTCACCACGGCCGGCGCGGCGGAGCGCATCGACGCCGGCGCGCTCGTGCTCGATGTCCGCGAGCCCGACGAGTACGACGCCGGGGCGCTGCCGGGCGCCGTGCACATCCCCCGCGGACACCTCGAGTCGCAGGTCGAGAACAAGCTGAGCGACAAGGCCACGCCGGTCGTCGTGTACTGCGCGGGTGGGGTCCGGTCGGCGTTCGCCGCCCGCACGCTGCAGGAGCTCGGTTACACCGACGTCGTGTCGATGGACGGCGGCTTCGGCCGCTGGAAGGACGAGGGCCGGCCGTGGCAGCAGCCGGTCGTGCTCACCCCCGACCAGCGCAACCGCTACATGCGGCACCTGCTGCTGCCCGAGGTCGGCACCGAAGGGCAGGCCAAGCTGCTCGACTCGAAAGTGCTCCTGCTCGGCGCGGGTGGGCTCGGCTCACCGGCCGCGCTCTACCTCGCCGCCGCGGGCGTCGGCACGATCGGCATCGTCGACATGGACGAGGTCGACGCGTCGAACCTGCAGCGTCAGATCCTCCACAACCTCGACCGGGTCGGCGACCGCAAGGTCGACTCGGCGAAGAAGACGCTCGTCTCGCTCAACCCCGACGTCGACGTCGTCACCTACGACACTCGGATGTCGGCCGACAACATCATCGACATCATCTCCGGCTACGACGTGATCGTCGACGGCGCCGACAACTTCCCGTCGCGCTACCTCCTGAACGACGCCAGCGTGAAGCTCGGCATCCCCGTCGTGCACGGCTCGATCTTCCGCTTCGAGGGGATGGTCAGCGTGTTCCACCCGCTCGCCGGACCGACGTACCGGGACATGGTGCCCGAGCCGCCGCCGGCCGAGCTGGCTCCGAGCTGCGCCGAGGCCGGCGTGCTCGGCGTGCTGCCCGGCATCGTCGGGTCGATCCAGGCGCTCGAGGCGATCAAGGTGCTGCTCGGTCTCGGCGAGCCGCTCATCGGGCGGATCCTCACCATCGACACGACCGACATGACGTTCCGCACGTTCAACCTCAAGCCGGATCCGGCGAACGAGGTCACGTACGCCAACCGCGACCGGATCCAGATCCGCGAGCTCGAAGGGCTCTGCGCCCCCGGTCTCGACGACCACTGAGCCCATGGGCTAGGGGGCGCTGACCCCCTGACCCTCGAACTGGACCCAGTTGAGGTTGAACAGGTTGTTGCCGGTCTGACCGCCCGCGATCGACCGGAACACGAAGTACAGCCTGTGGGGGCCTCCGGGATCGGTGATCGGGAGCGTCTGGCTCTGCCACGTCGTGTTGTTGCCGGTCGACGTGATCGTCGCGGTCGCCAGGATCGGCCCGTCGACGGCGTCGAGCCTGACCTCGGCGACCGCGGTCGGATTGCCGGCCGGGACGTCCGTCGACGTGCTCGCCACCCGGAACGTGAGGGCGTCGATGTTCAGGAGGTTGAGGGTGCCGTTGAGTCGCGATCCAGTCGCCGTTGCTCAAGCTGCCGCGATGCTGGCCGCCGCCCTCGGGGTCGTTCGTCGTCTGGACGTTCGTGCCCGACCCATCGACGGCGAACTCGACCTCCTGACGCTTCTGGCGGACAGTGGTCTGCTCGACCGTGGTGAGCGCGGGCACGCCGCCGGGACCACCGAGATCGGTGTACGACGCGCTGACGACGCCGAAGACGTTCCCCCCGTGGGAGACATCGTCGGGGAGCGTGGGAAGGACTCCGGTACAGCCGTTGACCGTCTCCTCGGCGTGGCCGTGCTCGTCGTGGCCGAGGATGAACGTCACCGCGACCCGGCCGCAGTCGATCGGGCCGTCCTCCGGATCCGTGACCGTCACCGAGAACGGAATCGACTCGCCGAACGAGAACAGTCCGCCCTCGACCGGCGTGTTCACGACCACGGTCGGGGACGTGTTGCCGACCGTGATCGTGGTGTTCGCCGAAGCGGACTTCCCGCTCGAGTCGATCACCGTCAGCCGGGCCGTGTACTGGCCGGTTGCCGTGTACGTGAAGGTCGGGTCCGGGTCGACCGAGTCGATCGTGCCGTTCCCGTCGAGATCCCACTCGAACCGGATCGAGTCACCCGGGTCGGGGTCGCGGGATCCCTCGCTCGAGAACTGCACGGTCAACGGTGCGGGACCGTCGGTCGGTGAGGCCGAGAGCACGGCGATCGGGGCGCGCAGTCCCTTGACGTAGTCCCAGCGGTACATCCCGGCGTCGTTGTTGATGTTGAAGAACCCGTCTCCGTACGTGAGCAGGTAGAAGTGTCCGTGCTCGTCGAACTGCATGTCCATCGGGCTGTCGCACTCGAACGGGTTGTCCGTCTGGGGAACCTGCCCCGGAGTGAGGCCACCGCAGTTGAACAAGTCGTTCAGCTTGAAGACGCGACCCTCGGAGTCGAGCCGGATCTCCCGCAGGGTGTCCCGGGTGAACTCGCCGAAGAAGATCGCGCCGTCGTAGTACGGCGGGAGCTTCGTCGGGTCAGGGTTGGCCGGGTCGTACGTGTACTTCGCGGCGCCGTGCGGTCCGACTCCGCCGGCCCCGAGCTCGGGGAACAGGCGCGGGCAGCTGGTCGCTCCCGAGCCGTTGTAGTAGGCGAAGCACGGCGTACCGAGCGGGGGGGTCCCGAGGTTGTCGTTGAACGAGTACCACACCTCGGGGTTCGTCACGGGTGGGCTGTACTCGAGGCCGGGCTCGACCGTCGGGCCACCCTCGAGGTTCCAGCGGGAGTTGTTCTGCGGCCCGCGTGCGGGGTTGTTGCACTCGTGCAACTGTGGCGGGTCGTCGAGCGGCAGCTGGGTCACGAAGTTCCAGCGGTAGTACGGCAGGTCGGTGCGGTAGCAGAGCGGCCAGCCGTAGTTCGCCGGCCCCCGCACGACCATCATCCGGCCGGTGCCCGCCGGGCCGCGGAAGTCCTGCGGCACTCGTGAGTCGGGCGAGTAGTCGGTGATGTAGGCGACGTCGTTCTCGTCCACCTGGATCCGGAACGGGTTGCGGAAGCCCATCGCGTAGATCTCCGGACGCGTCCTCTCCATGCCGACCGGGAAGAGGTTGCCCGGTGGAACCGTGTAGGCGCCGCCGCGCTGGTTGGCCTCCTCCGGTGTGATGTCGCCGGCCTTCACCGTGAGCCGCAGGATCTTGCCGCGCAGGTCGTTCGTGTTGAGCGACGAGCGCCTGGCGTCGACGTGCGGTGCGTTGAAGAGGCCGGTCGCGGTGAGCTGGTCGTTGAACGGTGCGAAGCCGCCAGAGCCGCCACCACCGGCCGGCGTGTCGTCGCCGGTGACCAGCCAGAGGTTGCCGGCGTCGTCGAAGTCGATGTCACCGGCGACGTGGCAGCAGGCGCCCCGGTTCACCGGCACCCGCAGGATCTCCTGCTCGGACGCCAGGTCGAGGTGGGCGGGTGCCGACGCGGTGGCATCGACGAACTTGAACCGGGACAGCTGGAAGTAGCCGACCCACGGGTCCCACACCGCCGGTGATTCGCCGGTGTTCGGCGCGTTCGCGGCCGGTGTCGTCTGGGTCACGATCTCACCCGTCGACAGCTCGACGTCCTCCACCGTCGGGGGGGAGTAGTAGAGGTAGACCCAGTTGTTGGCCGCGAAGTCGTTGTCGATCCCCGGGCCGTACATCCCGTCCTCGCTCGCCATGTAGACCGGGATCTGGGCGAGGACCGTCGTCGTGTTCGACGCGGGATCGTGCAGCCGGACGCCGCCGCGACGGTCGGTCTGGATGACCCGACCGTCGGGGAGCACGTCGAACCCGATCGGCTCACTGAGGCTCGGCGGCGCCGAGATCTTGGTCTGCTGGTAGTTGGCGAGGACCGTCGCGCCGCAGTCGCTGTAGATCGGGTCCGCCTCGCCCGCGGTCCACGTGATCGCGCCACCGAGGTGCGCACGCAGCGCGCCCTCGTCGAAGCTCGCCGGCGTGTTGCCGAGCGCGGTGTAGAACGACCGGCCGTTCTGCCAGTCCTTGCACCAGGAGACCGGGTGGTCGTGGCCCATCGTGCCGCCCGTGATGCCGGTCAGATTGCCGCCCCAGGGCTGCAGCGCGAACGAGCCGAGGTCGTCGACCCGCTCGACCACGGTGGCGAGGACATGGCTCGCGCCGCGGACGTTCGCCTCGAAGTTGTACCAGGCGTCCGTCCTGGTCCAGTACTCGGGCAGGTCCTTCGACGCGTCGTGCACGCGGTCGGCGACCTTGATCGTTCCGGGCTGGACGTCGGTTCGGCCCGTTGCCCGCGTGCCGAGCAACTCGGTGAGGAACGGCCAATCCGGCTCGGTCTCGATGGCGGAACCGACGCCGAGGAACCCACCCCCGGCGTGGTAGTACTCCTCGAAGGCAGCCTGCTGAGCGTCCGTCAGCACATCTCCGGACGTGTTGAGGAAGACCACGGCGCGGAACCGCTTGAGGAACTTCTCGGTGAACGGTTGGGCATCGTCGGTGACTCGGACGGTGAAGTCGAGCTCCCGGCCCAGTTCCCTGAGCGCTTTGACCGCTTTGTTCGTCGCCGGGTGGGGGCCCGCGGTCGAACCGGTGAACACCAGGACGCGGAACTCCCTCCCCCCGCTGTCTTGCGCCGGCGCCGGAGCCGCCGCGCCCGGCCCGGTTGCGGCCAGACCGGCACCGACGAGCCCGAGCGACGCGGCGAGGGCAAGCAGCCGCCGCGGCGCGGTGTCACGCTTCTTCATGGGTTCCTCTCTTCCCATCGCCGACCTCTGGTCGGTAGAGCTCGATGTGGAGGTCGTCCGCCCGGGCTGCGTCGCTGTCGTCAGCCGCGCAGGTTGTTCATGTTGTACGCGCTGATGTGGGAGAACCGCAGGGACTGGCCCGGATCTGTCGATCCGCCTGGCGCGTTGTCCTGCTCGTAGTTCGGGTTGTGGCGTCCCTGCGCGGGCCGGCTGAAGAACTCCTGGAAGTCGATGTCGCTGCGCTCGTCGCCGAAGGGCACCATGGTGTAGCCATTGCCCACCCCTGGCATCTCCATCGTCCGGTCGCCGTCCTTGGCGTGCCACAGCGCGTAGCGCCGGGGCTGCTTCCTGACCGTCGCCAGCGGATCGAAGATGTCCTCGACGCGCTTGCCTTCGAAGTCGTAGCGCCAGCGGTGCTGGTGCTGGGCGACATGGGCCCAGAAGATGTCCATCTCGACGACACAGAGGCGCGGATCGGTGACGTCGAGGTAGTGCTGCATGAGGCGCTTACCGGACTCTCCGCGCACCTGCGTCGGCGCGATCGGCGCACCGGTCACGCGGTCCTCGGTCACGGTCACCATCGGGCCGTCCTGGAGGAAGTTGTAGGCCGGCGAGTGATTGTGCGGGTAGAGGTGAATACCCGACTGGAGGCTGATCTCGTTGAGCGCGTCCCACTTCTCGCCGGCGATCGTCCACGCTTCGATGTTGCGGTTGTTGGCGCTCGTCGGGTCGTTGCCGGTACCCATGAAGGGCATGCCCAAGATCGCGGCGAACTCGAGCTCGGTCTGGTAGCGCTCGCGATCGTTCGTCGACATGGCGCCACCCGGGCTGTTCGGGCCCGGCCAGGTGCTCGGGATGAAGCCGTGGTTGCCGATCGCTTCGAGCCCGAACTCGTCGAGGAAGCCCGCGCAGCGTGCGGCCGTAGGCGAGGTAGGCGGCCCGCGATTCGGGCGTCGTCACGCCGCCCGGCGCCGGGTTGGGCGCAGCCCCGCCCGGGTTGCCGGCGTTCTGCCCGTAGCCGGCGAACTCGATCTGCTCGTATCCGACCTTGGCGAGGAACTCGAAGAGCTCGTACCAGCCCGCCTGGTAGCGGCACGAGCGGACCGAGGTCAGTCAGGTCCTCCGGGAAGTCCGGGCCGCCGAGAAAGCCCATCGTCGGCGCGACCCCCATCGCGTTGCTCGCGGCGATGCCCAGCCTTCCCGGCACATCCCGCTGCGTGAACGTGATCGTCCCGACCTTGTGGGCAGGGATCAGGCGCCTGTCCTCCGGCACCTGCGCGGCCACGGCATTCGTCAGGCCGAGGGGCACCGTCGCCACGGCCACCCCCGCCGTCATGCACAGGAACCTCCGTCGGCTGACGTGAAGCTGCACCGAATCCTCCGTCCCGGGCCCCATGATCCAGAGCCCATGTCGTAGGCGCCGCCCCGCTGGCCTTATTCCGATGGTGAGCGCGGCGCGCGAGAGCACGGCCTCACGCGTCTAGCTCATGATCTGATCGATGAGGCGCACGGGCGCATCAGCGTGGCCCGAGCCCCCTGCCCCCTCGATCATGTGAACTTCTGACGTTGACGGTCCAGAACGTACGCCCACTTCTGCCGTTCGTCAAGCAAAAGTGCGCTCGAGTGGAGCGACTTCTGCGCCGGCTCATCGACGTCGGCTCACGCAACGGTCAGCTCACGTAACGGTCGACCGCCTCGGGAGCGAGGACCTCGTCGATCACCATGACCGCGGCCCCGACCACTCCGGAGAGGTCGCCGGCCGACGCCTGGACGATCCGCAACTGGGCGGTGGCGAGCGGGAGCGAGCGCCGGTAGACGACCTCGCGCACGCCGGCGAGCAGGGGTCGCCGGCGGCGGAGAGCGATCCGCCGATGACGATGACACTCGGGTTGAGCAGGCTCACCGCGCTGGCGAGCACCTCGCCGATGTTGCGGCCCGCCTCCCGGACGAGTTGGGTGGCGAGCACCGATCCGCCGCGGACGAGGGCGGCGACATCGAGGCTCGAGCCGGGCCTCGACTCCGGTCGCCCGCAGCTTGCTCGCCACCGCCGCACCGCTGGCGACGGCCTCGAGGCAGCCGACGTTCCCGCAGCGGCACACGGCGTCGACGTCGTGGGGCACGTGGATGTGCCCGAGGTCGCCGGCCGCGCCCTGCGCCCCCCGGCGCAGCCGCCCGTCGCTGATGATCCCGCTCCCGATTCCGGTCGCGACCTTGACGAACATCAGATGGTCGACGTCGGGGAAGCCGATGAAGTGCTCGCCCAGCGCCATCACGTTGACGTCGTTGTCGACGACGACGACACAGTCGAGCTCGGCGTTGATGAACCGCGGCACGTCGAACCCGTCCCAGCCCGGCATGATCGGCGGATTGGTCGGCCGGCCGGTGGCGTGTTCCACCGGCCCGGGCAGGCCGACGCCGATCCCGGCGAGATCGGCGACGTCACGGTCGGCCTTGTCGAGGAGCTTGCGCCCGTGGTCGAGCACCCACCGGAGCACGGCCTCGGGTCCGAGGGCGATGTCGAGGTCGACGAGCTCGCTCGCCAGCACGGTCGCGGCGAGATCGGTCACGGCGAGGCGGACGTGGGTGGCGCCGACGTCGGCGGCCAGGACGACGCGGGCCGTCGGGTTGAACGCGAACTGGGTCGGGGGCCGCCCACCCGACGACGTCGCCTCGCCGGCGGAGCCGACGAGCGAGCTCGCCAACAGGGCATCCACCCGCTGAGCGA
Source organism: uncultured Acidimicrobiia bacterium (assembly GCA_963755235.1). Lineage (GTDB taxonomy): Bacteria > Actinomycetota > Acidimicrobiia > Acidimicrobiales > Ilumatobacteraceae > JALZMG01. The sequence continues at coordinate 8,866 of CAVWJT010000032.1, read as the reverse complement.
CGGTCGATCGGCCGAGGCCGGTGGCGGCGGCGAGCTCGCTGCGGGTCCGCGGGATTCCGTCGCGCAGAAGCTGCAGCAGTGTGCCGGCGCCCTCCATTGGCGCCAGTGAAACACACCCGGCTTCGACATTTCCACGACAACTTTTGCTTGACGTCCGGCAGAAGTGAGTAGGGTCAGCGGCGATGGGCCCTGGGGGACCAGGGGGGAGGCCGGCCGGGACGTAACCGTCCCGGCCCGAACAAGGAGACCCGACAAGCATGAGAAGCTCGAGGACGAGGCTCGGCTTCGCCGCCCTCGCCGTGACCGCGCTCACACTCGGCGTGGCGTGCGGCGACGACGACGACGACGAGGCCGGCAGCGACACGACCGCCGCCAGCGGGGCGACGACCGGCGATACCACGGCCGACACGACCGGCGACACCACCGCCGACGACGACCGGCGACACCACCGGTGCGACGACCGGGGAGACGGGCGGCAGCGCACCCGCGGGCGACGGCGAGTACGTCATCGGCGTCAGCAACACCCTCGCCGGCAACGGCTGGCGGGAGGAGATGATCTGCGCGGTCAAGGCCGAGTCGCTCGCCAGCGGGCAGGTCAGCGAGGTGATCGCGATCTCCAAGAACGGCGGCCCGACGGATCAGATCGCCGACCTCCAGAACCTCATCTCGCAGGGCGTCGACGCGATCATCGTCAACCCGTCCGACCGTGAGCAGCTCAACCCGGTCATCGAGGAGGCGATCGCCCAGGGCATCGTCGTCGTCGCCGTCGACCAGGCCGTCACGGCCGAGGGCGCCTACGTCGCCAGCAACGACCAGGTCGCCTACGGTCGCCTCGGTGCCGAGTGGCTGGCCGAATCCATCGGTGGCGAGGGCAGCGTCCTCTACATGCGGGGCATCGACGGCGTGCCGGCCGACGCCGACCGGGACACCGGCTTCCAGGAGGCGATGGCCGAGTACCCGGACATCGAGTTCAAAGAGGTGTTCACCAACTGGAGACTTCACCGAGGGTGGCGAGATTGCCGTGCAGGAGCTCACCGCCGCCGACTACGACGGCATCTGGACGTCGGGGATCGACTACACCGTCGTCAACGCCTTCGAGACAGCCGGCAAGGAGCCGGTGCCCGTCGTCGGTGCCGACAACAACGGCTTCGTCAAGCAGCTGCTCGACGGCACGCCAGGCGCACTCGTGACGAACCCGGCCGTGATCGGTGGCGTCGGGACGAACATCGCCCTGCGCGTCCTGAACGGTGAGGAGGTCGAGCAGACGACGCTGCTGACGCCGGAGGTGTGGGACCTCGAGAGCAGCCAGGCCGAGCTCGAGGCGAACTACTTCCCGGATCGGCCGGAGGACTACAGCTCCGCCGTGACGATCGAGGGCTACACCACGTACGAGCCCCAGCAGCTGCTCGACTGCAAGGGCCCAGGAGAGTGATCATCCGCCCCGACGGACCGGTGCCGGTCCGTCGGGGCGCACCCCCCGCCAACGGACATGACTGAACCGCTGCTGCAGACGACGGCCGTCGCCAAGGCATTCGGGCCGGTCGTCGCGCTGCGGGCGGTCGACCTGACGGTACGGCCGGGCGAAGCGCACGCCTTGCTCGGCGCCAACGGGGCCGGCAAGTCGACGATGGTGAAGATCCTCACCGGCGTGCTGCACGCCGACGCCGGGACGATCGCCCTCCACGGCCGGCCGACCGAGCTGCGCCGGCCGAGCGACGCCCACGCCGCCGGGCTGGCGCCGGTCTTCCAGGACCCGGCGCTGGCGCCGGACCTCACCGATCGCCCAGAACCTCCGCCTGTCCGGCTCGGACATCGACGCCGTGCGGGCCGAGCTGACGGCGATGGACCTCGGCGGCCTCGATCTCGACGAGCAGGTCCGCGACCTGCCGCTGCCGTTCCTGCGCATGCTCGACCTCGCCAGGGCGCTGGCGTTCGACCCGCAGCTGCTCGTGCTCGACGAGATCACCGCGGCCCTCCCCCCGGACCTGTCCGAGCGGGTCTTCGCCGTGATGCAGCGGTGGAAGGAGCGCAACCGGTCGGTGCTGTTCATCTCTCACCGCCTCGCCGAGGTGCGCACGCACTGCGACATGTGCACCGTGCTGCGCGACGGACGGAACGTGGCGTCGTTCGTTCCCGGAGAGGGAGGCGAGGCGCAGATCGTTTCGGCGATGCTCGGCGAGGCCGCCACTGTCGTCCGCGACGAGGCCCGGACGCGGACGACCGCGGTCGCCACCGACCAGCGGCCGATCTTCGAGGCCGACCACGTCGGCGCCGGGCGCCAACTCGAGGAGGTCTCGCTCGCCGTGGCGCCCGGTGAGGTGCTCGGCCTCGTCGCCCTCGAGGGGCAGGGCCAGGAGACCCTGTTCGACATCCTCGCCGGCAACCTCAAGCCCGATCGCGGCCAGCTGCTGATCGACGGCGAACCGGTCAAGGCGCATCACCCCTTCGACGTCATCCGCCGGGGCATCGTCCTCGTGCCCGCTGACCGCCTGCACGCCCTGCTGCCCCAACGATCGATCCGCGAGAACATCGCCGCGCCCTTGTTCAACCGCGTCGGCAAGTGGGGACCGATCAACGGACGCGAGGAGCGCCGGCGGGTCCAGGAATCGGTGAACCGGCTGTCGATCGACACCCGCGCCGCGAGCCAGGTCCGGCGGTTGTCCGGCGGCAACCAGCAGAAGGTCACGATCGCCCGCTGGCTGGCCCGCGGGCTGCGCGTGATGTTGCTGTTCGACCCGACGCGGGGCATCGACGTGGGCACCAAGCACCAGGTCTACGACCTCATCCGGGCCCTCGCCGACGAGGGTCAGGCCATCGTCATGTTCACGAGCGAACTGCGCGAGGTCGGGCTGGTCTGCGACCGGTCCGCGGTGCTGCACAATGGGCGCATCGTCGCCGAGTTGCCCGCCGACGCGGGCGAGAACGCGCTGCTCTCCGCCGCGCACGGCCTGGAGACGGGCGCGGCATGACCGACGCGGCCATCACGCCGGGCTCGTTCGACGGGGCCGTCACCAAGCTGCCGGAGCCGTCGAGCACCTTCTCCCGCTTCGCCCGCCGCCAGGGATGGACCGTCGGCGTCGCCCTGTTGCTGGTCGTGCTGCTGCTGTGGCGCGTCTCGCAACTCCCCGACTTCGGTGGCTTCGAGATCAGGACGATCACCGCCGGCACGATGCCGCTCGCCTTCCTGGCGATGGCCCAGGGCGTCATCGTCATCTCCGGCGGCGTCGACCTCTCGGTGGGGGCGATGATGGTCCTCGCCAACTGCCTGTCGGCGCTGTGGATGGAGGATCAGGGCCTCGGCGCCTGCCTCGCCTTCGGGGCCCTCGTGCTCGTCGTCACCGTCGCGCTGTCGACGCTCACCGGCGTCATCGTCACCGCGTCGGGTGTGCCCGACATCATCGTCACCCTGGCGGCCAGCTTCTTCCTCGCCGGCCTCGCCCTGTTCATCATCGGCGGGCCGGGCGGCGGCACCTCGCCCGACTTCCAGCGCGTCGTGGCGGGCAGCCTCACGAATCCCTGGCCGTCGGTCCTGTGGGTCGTCGGCGCCCTGCTCCTCGTGTGGCTCCCGCTCAAGCGGAGCCGGGTGGGGCTCGCGGTGTACGCCGTGGGCAGCAAGCGCACGGCGGCGTTCCTCTCCGGCGTCCCGATCGCCCGCACGCGCGTGCTCGCCTACTCGATCGGCGGGCTGTTCGCCGGGTTCGCCGGCCTCGTCGTCACCGCGTCCACGGGCGGCGGCGAGCCGCGCGAGACGATCGGCGCCAACGCCACGCTCAACAGCGTCGCCGCGGTGGTCCTCGGTGGCGTCGCGCTCACGGGTGGCGTCGGTGGCCTCGTCGGTCCCGTGCTCGCGGCGGGGTGCCTGACGCTGATCCCGGCGATCATGCTCGGCCTGGGCTGGGACCCGAGCAACGCCGAGACGGCGCGGGGCGTGATCATCATCCTCGTCGTGCTCGTCGCCGGCCTCCTGCAGACACGGAGGCGGCCCACGTGAGCGACGATCTGGCGACGCGCGAGGAAGTTCCGACCGCCGCCGAGTCCACCGCCGTCGTGGCGGCGATCGCCAGCGAGGCGGCGCGGCCCGGCTGGCGGGTGCGGCTGGCGGAGCAGCCGACGCTCGTGCTGGCCGGCGTGTTCGTGGTGCTGTACGCGATCACCGCGTGGCAGGACGACAGCCTGCTGCGCGTCGCCGGCGTCCGCTCGATCCTGCTCCTCGCCTGCCCGCTGGCGATCTTCGCCGCCTGCCAGACGTTGTGCATGCTCACCGGCGGCATCGACCTGTCGATCGCGATGACCGCCAACCTGGCCGCCTACGTCGCCGCGACCGAGAGCGGCCGGGGCACGGTGCCGGCCCTGGCCTTCGCCTTCGGCGTCGGGCTCGCCGTCGGGTCTGGTGAACGGACTGGCGATCGGGGTGTTCCGCGTCAATCCGCTGATCATGACGCTGGGCATGGCCAGCGTGCTGCTCGGCATCGTCACGGTCGGCCTGCGCGGCTGGCTGTCCGGATCGACCAACGTGCTCGACGTCGTCCGCGACGTGGGCTCGGGCACGCTCACCGGGCCCCTGCCGAAGAACCTGATCGTCTGGGCGATCGTCGCCGTGGTGCTGGTGCTCGGACTGCGGTCGTCCGGGCTCGGACGGATGATCTACGCCGTCGGCGACAACCCCATCGCCTGCCGCCTCGCCGGGGTGCGCGTGTGGCAGGTGCTGCTCGCCGTGTACGTCATGTCGGGGCTGCTGGCGGCGACCGGCGGGCTGCTGTTCTCCGGCGCCACCGGATCGGTCGGCGTCGACCAGACCAACAGCTACCTGCTGCCGGCCGTCGCCGCCACCGTCATCGGGGGAACGTCGATCCTCGGCGGCACCGGCGGGTACAGCGGCACCATCCTCGGCGCCCTGATCCTGACCGTCCTCAACCGCCTGCTCCTGCGCCTCGACGTGAGCGAGGCGTTCAAGCAGATGCTGTACGGCGTCATCGTGTTGGCGCTCGCCTGGCTGTACGTGCGCCTCACCGGCCAGAAGTCGGGAACGGGCGAGCAATGACGGGCGTGGGCGTGATCGGCACCGGGTTCATGGGCGTCGCCCACACCGAGGCGTTGCGGCGGCTCGGCCTCGACGTCGTCGGGATCGTCGGCTCCTCGCCCGAGCGGGCGCGGGCGAAGGCGGCCACCGCGCCGCTGCCGCCGGTGGTCGACAGCGTCGAGGAGTTGGTTTCCGACCCGTCCGTCGACGCGGTGCACGTCACCAGCCCGAACCACCTCCACGCCGCAGCACGTGCGCGCCGCGCTGGCCGCGGGCAAGCACGTCGTCTGCGAGAAGCCGCTCGGGGTCTCGGTGGCCGAGACGGCCGAACTCGTGGCGCTCGCCGACGACGCCGGGGTCGTCAACGCGGTCTGCTTCAACCTCCGCTTCTACCCGCAGAACCAGAACGCCGCCGCCCTCGTCGCGGCCGGGGCGATCGGCGAGCCGCGGTTCGTCACTGGGCGCTACCACCAGGACTGGCTGCTCCTCGAGACCGACTGGAACTGGCGGCTCGACGGCGGCCGTCAAGGTGGACTGCGCGCCGTGGCCGACATCGGGTCGCACTGGCTCGACCTCGCCCGCTTCCTGACCGGGCAGCAGGTGGTCGAGGTGCTCGCCGACCTCCACACGTTCGTGGTCGAGCGCAACCACCCGATCGGCGAGGTCGAGACGTTCGGGGCGGCGGGCGTCGCCGACGACGTCGAGCGGGTCCGGGAGACGATGTCGAGCGACGACGCCGCGGGCCTGCTGCTGCGCTTCGACGGCGGCGGCCGCGGGGTGTGCTCCGTGAGCCAGGTCTCGGCCGGGCGCAAGAACACGTTGGAGTGGGAGCTCGACGGGGCCACCTCGGCGCTGGCGTGGAGCTCGGAGGAGCCGGAGAACCTCTGGATCGGCCATCGCGAGCGGGCGAACGAGATCGCGGCCAAGGACCCGGCGGTGATGACGCCGGCGGGAGTGGCCGCGGCGGGCTATCCGGTGGGTCACGTCGAGGGCTATCCCGACACGTTCCGCGCCCTGTTCGCCGCGGTCTACCGCGACGTGGCCGCGGGCGGTCCGTCGGCGGCGCCGGGGTATCCGACCTTCGCCGACGGTCACGACGCGATGGCCGTGGGCGAGGCCGTCTCCGCTTCCGCCCGCTCCGGAACCTGGTGCAAGGTTGAGAGGACCTAGAAGGGACTGATCATGAAGCTCGGATTGCTCACCGCCGCCTTCCCCGAGACCCCGCTCGACGAGGTCGCCGACTGGTCGGCCGCCAACGGGTTCGAGATGCTGGAGGTGGCCTGCTGGCCGCGGGCCGAAGGCCCCAGCCGCCGCTACGCCGGCGTCTCGCACATCGACTGCGCCAACCTGTCGGACGACCAGGCCAAGGATCTCGTCGGTGATCTCGCCGGCAGGGGCGTCGAGATCTCCGGGCTCGGCTACTACCCGAACCCGCTCCACCCCGACCTCGACCACCGGGCCGAGGTGGTCGCCCACTTGCGCAACGTCATCACCGCCGCCGAGAAGCTCGGCGTGCCCGTCGTGAACACGTTCATCGGCAACGACAAGACCCGTCCGCTGTCGGAGAACTTCGCCGAGTTCACCAAGGTGTGGCCCGACATCGTCGCCTTCGCCGCCGACCACGGGGTCAAGATCGCGATCGAGAACTGCCCGATGATCTTCAGCTACGACGAGTGGCCCGGTGGCGACAACCTGATGCACGCCCCGGCGACGTGGCGCGACGTGTTCGGCCACCTCGACGGCGACACCCTCGGGCTCAACCTCGACCCGTCACACCTCGTCTGGCAGATGATCGACTACGAGCGGGTGGTCCGAGAGTTCGGCCCGCGCATCTACCACGTCCACGCCAAGGACATGGAGATCGACCGCGACGGGCTGTACGACCACGGTGTGCTGTCCGCCGGGATGGGCTGGCAGGTCCCGCGCCTGCCGGGCCTCGGCGAGGTGCGCTGGGATCGGTACATCAGCGCGCTCTACCGGGCCGGCTACGACTACGCCGTCGTCGTCGAGCACGAGGACCGCCAGTTCGAGGGCACCGACGAGAAGGTCAAGGCCGGCTTCCTGCTGGCGAAGAACGCCGTCGCGCCCTACATCGTCTGACCGCCGCGCGGCGCCATCGCGCGACGCGAGCGAGCACTGGAATGGGCCAGCCGCCACGGGCGCCGTGGTCGCCGGTGGGCGTCGAGGACGTGGGGGAGCAGTTCGGCGTTCGCGAGTTCTGGCGTCACATGCCGGGCGAGCAGCTGGTCGGGACGATCGATAAGCATGCTGCCACCCTCTGCGCCCCGCTCGGTCCGGGCAATACGACGATGCGCGCAGACCACCAGCGCGTACCCGAGGCGTGCGGCGTGACCTGGACCTTCGGGCATCTACGCGGCGCCGATGCGACGCCAATCGGTGCCGAGTACGGACGTCCCAGGGCTCCATGTCCACGGTCTGAAAGTAAGCTGAAGCAACGCCAGCGTCACCGGCGACGCCGAACCGAGTGTGGCCGGATCGCCGGCCGGCATGCGACGGCTCCCCGCGGCGGCGCGATCTCGACCCCAGACCTCCGACCGCCTGGTACCCCTTCACCGCGCGGATGCGCTCACTCGGATCGCTCCTCGCTGGTGGGAGCGCCGTCAGTGCCGCTTCCGCCAGTGACGTCACCAGTGGATCGGAGTCCCCAGTCCCGGCGCCCGGCATCGGAGACATGGCGCAGATGGCCTGCGCCAGGGCAACCGGATCGTCTCGTCGATGAGCTGACTCGCTGCGGTTCGCAGCGTTGCCAGGCCGTCGGCATCGCCGAGGAGGACCAGCGCGGCGCCGAGGCGGATCGAGACCTCGCGGCGGGCCGATCGCTCATCGCGACAGACGGTCGAGCGTCTCGAGCGCCCGTCCATAGTGCTCCGCCGCCGCGCCGTGGTCGGTCGCGTCCGCTGCCGCGTCGCCGGCCCGCCGGGCGAGATCGGCGGCCGTCGAGGGGTCGAATCGCGGTACGGCCAGGCAGGCATGGCGGGCCAGGTCCACGGGCACAGCTTCGTCGGCGGAACGCCGGCTCAGTGCCTTCGCCACGGCCGCGTGGAGCCGCAGCGGATGGAACGCCAGCTCCGTGGCCGGACGCCTTACCGCAACGTCGTCGAGGCGCTGCTCGCACGGGCCTGGGCCCGGGCGGCCCGGCCGTCGAGGGCGCAGGAGCTGCTCGATCAGGCCCGAGATGGTGGCTGGCCACCGATGTACGCCGGATATACAGGGGCCTGGGCCGTCAGCTGCTGGGCCGAGGTTGCCGCCATCTTGAAGGACAGCGACGCCGCGGCGGAACTCGGTGAACTGCTCGAACCGCTCGCCGGTCGACTCGTCGAACCCGGCGTGGCTCCATGGGACACGGTCGATCAGTTGCGCTCGTTGCTGCGGCTATCGCTGGACGACGTGGGCGAAGCGGTCGAGATCGCGCCCTCGCCGTCGAGGCCAGCCGGCGGCGCCGGACACCGATCTTCCTCGGCCGCGAACTCATCGTCCTGGCGTCACCGCGGCAACGGTTGGATACTGGCGACTCAGAGGTTGGCGACCTTGTCGAGGAAGCGCTGGCCATCGCCCGCCGGACGGGCGCCCAGCATCATCACCCAGGACGCCCGGTTGTTCCTCGACGCCGGCGTGGCGCAGCCGTCGGACCCGTTCGGGCTGACCCGGCGCGAGCGCGAGATCCTCGACCTCGTCGCCGGCGGTGCCGCCAACGCCCAGATCGCGACCGCCCTCGGTCCTTCCCCGGCGACGGTGCGCAAGCATCTCGAGCACGTCTACGGGAAGCTGGGGGTCTCGACCCGCACCGCGGCCGTCGTGTGGACGACGAGCGCCGCTGACCTTGAT
>CAVWJT010000031.1:0-255006 GCA_963755235.1 uncultured Acidimicrobiia bacterium | reverse complement strand
GCGGATGCTCTTCACAAGCGCAGAACCAGCGCAGAGAACGACCGTAGGAGGTCCCCGTGAAGAAGCTCTTTCCCATCCTGTTGATGGTCCTCGGCGTCGCCTTCCTGGCCGCCGGCGGCTACGCCGTCTACCACGGCATCGACACGCGCAACCAGGTCGAGGACGAGTTGGTGGCGCAGAACATCACGACCCCTGAGGATGCCTCGATCCCGAACACGCTGGTCGATGACGTCGCCACCGCCCGGTCGATGGCGGCGATCATCGACCACCATGCCCTCGAGTCCACCGGTGGGCTCGCCTATTCCCGAGATGGGCCGTTTCGCCACACCGGACGGCGATCCCGCCGGCACCTCGAACGAGGACGAAGCCCTGATCGGCTCCGACGGTCGGCCCGTCCCGAACAACCTGCGCACCACGGCCTTCCAGGCCTCCGCGCTCCGCACGAGCCTCTTCAGCTCGGTGATGGCGTTCGAGGTCTCGACCCTGGTCGTCGGCATCGGCGTCCTGCTCTTCGTCCTCGGCATCGCTGTCGGGGGAATGGGCGTCGCCCTGGCCGGTCTGGCCATCCCCAGCGTCGCCGAGAAGTTCCACGTCGAGCCAGTGGCCGCTGCTCACTGAGCCTTCACGGGGACAACGGCGCCCGCTCCCGAAAGGACCGGGCGCCGTTGCAGGCGCATGACCTTTGCCGCCTCGACGGCGCCGCTCCAGGCCGGGCGCGGGTGAAGTAGGGCGAACGTCGGTCAGCCCTCGCCCGTAACTCCCAGGGTGAGGGGCACGCCGGCCACGAGTTGGTGGGTCTCGCCCCGGATGGCCACCTCGACCGGCTCTCCGGCGCAGACGACATAGGTCTCGTGCGTCGTGCGTCAGGGTCACTCGAATACTGCGACCGCGGAAGCGCAGCGAGAAACCGAGGTGCGTGAACCGCCGCGGGAGGCGTGGGTCGATCGAGAGGTCGCCGTCGAAGTCGCGGACGCCGCCGAAGCCGAACACGAGCGCCATCCAGACGCCGGCGGCGGACGCGATGTGCACGCCGTCGGACACGTTGCCGGCCACGTCGGCCAGGTCCATGAGGAGCGCGAAGTCGAAGTACCGGGTGGCGGCGCGGTAGTCGCCGATCTCGGCGGCGACGATGCTCTGGATGCTCGCCGACAGCGACGAGTCGCCGGTCGTGAGCGGGTCGTAGTACTCGAAGTTCCGACGCTTCTGCTCGACGCGTGAACTCGTTGCCGAGCAGGAACATCGCCATGACCACGTCGGCCTGCTTCAGCACCTGGTGCCGGTAGATCGCGAGCGGGTGGTAGTGCAGCAGCAGCGGGAACTTCGTCCGGCGGCGTCCGTGCTCCAGGTCCCACGGCTCCCGGCTCAGGAAGGTGTCGTCCTGGGGGGTGATGCCCCGCTCGGCGTCGTAGCGGGATGTGCATCGCACCGGCGGCCCCGCCCACGCCCGACGTCTCGGACGGGTCGAGCGCCAGCTCGAAGCACAGCGCCGCGTACGCCTCGGTGTCGCTCGGCCTCGAGCAGACGGACGGCCGGCACCGCGTAGTTGAGGTTGAGGCGGGCCATGAGGTTCGTGAACGCGTTGTCGTTCACCACGGTCGTGTACTCGTCGGGCCCGGTCACCCCGTGCAGGTGGAACGCCCGTCGTCGTCGTAGAAGCCGAGGTCCTCCCACATGCGAGCCGTCTCGACGAGGATCTCGGCGCCGACCTCGACCAGGAACCCGACGTCGCCCCGGACGTCGACGTAGCGCCGGACCGCATAGGCGATGTCGGCGTTCAGGTGGTACTGGGCGGTTCCCGACTGGAACTGGGCGTCGAGGCCTCCTCCCCGTTGATCGTCCGCCACGGGAACGGTGCCCCGCGGTCGAGGCGTCCGCGGCCCGCTCCCGAGCGGCCGGCAGCATGCGTGACGGAACCGCAGCAGGTTCCGGGCGATCCGGGGATGGGTGTACGACGAGGAACGGGCGGCGCGTAGACCTCGGTGTCCCAGAAGTAGTGGCCGTCGTAGGCGCCGCCGGTGAGGCCCTTGGCCGGGATGCCGCGTCCCTCGGCCCGCCACGAGGCCTGTGCGAGCTGGAACAGGTTCCAGCGAACCGCCTGCTGGACTCGGACGGGCTCGAAGGTCGACTCGACCACGACGTCGGCTCCGTCCCAGAAGCGGTCGAGGTTGCGCCGCTGCGCTGCGACGAGGGCCTCGAACCCGTCCCGCACCGCTCGATCGAGCGTGCGATCGCATCGCGCCGCCAGATTCGGCCGGCGCCACTCCGCGACGTCTGGTAGGCGACGTACTTGGTGACCCGCGCCGGCACGCCCGGCTCGGTCTCGACGGTGAGGACCCCCTCGCTCATCGGGGGCCACCGACGAGGTGCGCGGTGGGGGGCTCGGACTCAGACGACGTGCTGCGACGCCGACTGCCCCAGGGTCATCCGGCTGTTCGTGGCCTCGTAGCCGAGCATCGTCCGCCGTCGGCGTCCTCGGCGAGGCGAGGTTCGAGGACGCGGTGCGACAGCCGGCGCCCGAGTCGAGGGTCCTCGGGCTCGGCCGGGTCGCGGCGCCACGTTCGAGGTGCTCGTCGGCGCGGTTCACGACGCGTGAGACGACCGCGATCGACGCCGGCTGGTCGGTCGTGACCTCGTAGCTGATGACCGCCACGTGCCGGTGCTCGAGGGACACGAGGCGCGACGAGCGGACCGTGACGTGCTTCCCGGAAAGCGTCGACCAGACAAGGTCGCGCTGGAGGATGCCGTCGCGCATGTCGAGCACCCGGGCGTACTCGCGGACCCGGGCGGTCGGCAGGAACAGCGGCTCGTCGTCGACGAACAGCTCGAGCACCGTGGCGTCGGGGGCGTCGAGCATCGACTGGCCGACCCGAGCCAGGCCGTAGGCCTCCTCGGCGTGCACGATCGGCCAGGTCTCGTGGAACCCGCTGATGTAGGTGCCCGGTGCCAGCGACGGTCGGCCTTCGTCGAGGGTGCCGCGGATGCCGAGGTAGCCGTTGGCCAACGCGAACACAGTTTCGGCTCCCCCCGACGACTTGTAGAGGCGCACCCGCTCCCGCCACTCCAGCACCGCCGCCGGCGGGATCCACGACTCGGGCAGTTCGCCGCGCTGCAGCAAGTCGCGCAACAGCCGGGCGTCGGAGCGGTCCGTCTTGGCGCGGTGCTTGGGGCCACGCGCCGCCTGGGTGTCGGCCGGCTCGGCGACGTGCGCCTCGAACCCAGCGGCGCTGATCTCCTCGACCACGTAGCGCCAGCCGGTGCATCCCTCCACCGCCATCGCCACTGGTTCTCCGTTGGCCCGAAGGGCGACATCGTGACGCAACCAGCGCCGCACCCGCTCGCGATCGGGCTGCCACACCCGGCCCCGCCACGCCTCGCCCGTCTGGATCTCCACTGCGTCGAAGGTGATCTGCTGACGATGCAGATCCAACCCACATACCATGCTCATCGAGGACCTCCTTGCTCGAGTACAGGCAGTTGAGAAACCGAATGGTTGCCCACACTCGAGCCAGCGAGGTCCTCACACATCGATTGTTAGAGGACCGTCGGCGGGATTGGTCGAGTTCAAGGATCGACGCTTGCGCTACGCCGCGTCGACCCTCGAGCCACGGGGATCGGCCTGAGTTTCGAGGACACCCGCCCGTAGGTCGCAGGTATCCGACTGCGGAACATCCGGGCCATTCCGTCAGAACACGCCGCGAGCCGATCACCGTGGCCTGCCAACGAAGGTTCTCCACGAGGAGTCATGCCGCTGGGATTCTGATGAGACGGGGCCCCGGGGCACGTGGCGGGTGGGCACAACGTCAACTGGCGATGGAGGATGCGGACGGCTCACCTATCAGCTGCTGGAGCACGGCCGCTCGCACATCGGCGGGCTGGGTGGCGAGGGCGAGAAGGTCGTCGATCCCTTCACCGACGGCACGGTGTGACGGGACTTTGTCGGCTCGGAGGAGGTCGACGAGGGCGTCGGCGACGAGACCGGGATCGCCGGCGGTGCTGTCGAGCATGGCGACGAGGCGGGCGTTGGCGAGCCGGGCGTGTTCGTAGCGACTGTCGGTACCGCCGGCCCATGCGGCCTGGGCGCGGCTGCGCATGTCGGTGGCGAAGGCGCCGAGGGTGAGCACGGTGACGCCGATGTTCCAGGGCGCGAGCTCGATCCGCAGTGCGTCGGAGAGCGCGAGGAGGGCGGCCTTGGAGGCGCTGTAGACGGCCCAGTTCGGCATTGGGAGCTGGGCGTTGATCGACCCGATGTTGACGACCCGACCTTGGCCGCGACGCAGCAGCGGCAGGAAGGCCTGGGTGGTGAGGAGCGGGCCGGCGACGTTGGTTCGAAGCTGCGCCTCGATTTGGTCCGGGCTGGCCATCTCGGCCGGTCCAGCGTGGAGGACGGCCGCGTTGTTGACCAGTGCGTGCAGCCCACCCCCGTCGAGCTGTGCTTCGACCGCGGCCACGGCTCGGGCGATGCTGGCCGGGGCGGTGACGTCGAGGATGATGGGGACGGTCCCGTTGCCGACGGGTGCGCCTGGGCGGCGGACGCCGGCGAAGACCCGGTAGCCCTCAGCGGCGAGCCGCTCGGTGATGACGGCGCCGAGCCCTCGGGAGGCTCCAGTGACGAGCACGGCGGGCGGGACAGTGGTGGTGGGCATGGTCGTTCCTTTCCGGTCGTGTGATGCTGTGATCGGCGTGACAGCTGCTCGGTCCCGATGACGTCTGTGGGGTTGTCATGAGTGGCGCTATGTGGAACGCCTCGGCCGGTGCTTTCGAGGCGGACGTGTGTCGCCGTCATGCGCGCCCAGGGCCAGCTCTCCGAGTCCTCCGGGACGACATCCGCCGAGGAGGTCAGCGTTGGAGACTGCTCCAGAAGTCCTCGAGCCGTGCGTTGAACCTCGCCGGCTCTTCCTGGAACGGTTGATGGGCCGCTTCGGGCCACACCTCGAACTGGGCGCCGGGGATGGCGTCAGCGACCGCCTTGCCCATGTGCGGCGGGCAGACGAGGTCCTTGCCGCCGGCGATGACGAGCGTCGGCGCGGTGACCTGTCCGAGCCGGTCGAGCGTGGTGTGGTTCGCCCAGGCATCGAGCTGCTGGTGCATCGACTCCAGCGACTGCTGGTGCGGGAACGCCAGGGCCTCCTCGATGAGCTGGTCGACGAAGCCGTTCTCGTGCGCCTCCGCCGTGTAGATCCACAGGTAGAAGGCCTCGAGGAAGGCGTGGGGATCTGGCGCCACGTCCATCATCCACGAGAACATGCGGACCGCGGCGTCGAAGTAGCGATCGCCCTTGCCGAACGTGCCCATGAGCACGAGGCTCTTCACCCGCTCGGGGTGCCGGATGGCGAGCTCCTGGGCGGTCACGCTGCCGCCCGAGAACCCGACGATGTCGGCCCGGTCGATGCCGAGCTCGTCGAGGATGGCGGCGGCGTCGTCGGCCATGCCCGCGACCGTGAGGGGAGTGTCAGGCAGCGGCGAGCGGCCGACGCCGCGGTTGTCGAAGGCGATGGTGCGGTAGCGGGAGGAGAGCTCCTCCTGCTGGAACGTCCACGCCTCGGCGGGATCGCCGAGCCCGGCGATGAGCAGGACGGGCGGGCCATCGCCGCGGTCGTCCACGAAGAGTTGGTGGCGGGTGAGCAGCTGTCGTGGTCATGACGGGACCTCCATGTGTGTGGGAGAACTTGCAGATGAATCGAGTAGCGGTGTTCGTGGGGGCCACGGGTTGAGGGCGCTGGCGGTAGTGGCGACGTGCTGGTGGTCGGTGCCGAACCAGCCGCCGATTTCCGTAGGTCGATCGTCGAGCCCGGTGAGGGGTAGAGCGTGCCGAAATCGTGCTTGTCGTGGGTCGCGCTATCGCTCGATCTCGAGCTCGACGGTCTTGTTGATGCCCATCGTTGGCAGCTCGGGGTTGTTCGTGCCGAGCAGTTCCTGGTCGGCTTCGCCGCGAGCGGTTGCGTAGCGGCCGGTGCCCCCGGTGATCGCCCCGGTGACGGTCTCTCCGACTTCGGCACCTTCGTAGCCGGTCACGATGACGGTGTTGCGGCCGTTGTCGGGGTCGTCGCCGAAGGCGAACAGCTGGGTGGTGAACACCCACGATCCTTCGGTGGTGTGGGCGCCGTCGGCGATGAAGTAGCCGCTGCAGGACCACTCGCCGATGACTTTGTCGGGGAACTCCGGTGTGCCGTCGGGGTTGACACCGTTGCTGTCGGTGAGGGTTCCGGCCGGGTAGATGTAGCCCTGGGTGACGAACGGGTTGCCGTAGGCGGGGAACCCGTCGTCGAACACCGGCGTCTCGTCGATCACGAAGCGGGTGCCGTCTTCGGCGATGTCGACTTCGAGGGTGCGGGGCCGATGGCGGTCACCGTCGGATGCCGAGGCGAGCGAGACGCCACCCGCGGTGATCGAGACGAGGGCGAGGGCGGCGATCCCGGCGCGGGCAGCGGTCCTGCGGTGTGTCCTTGTGATGGTTGTCGGGTCAGTACGCATAGTGGTCTCCTGTTGGCTGGTTGTTGGTGGACGAGGGCGGTCTGCCTTGCCGATTGGGAAGGCGTGATGGCGCAGCTCACGGTGTGAGACGGCGAGAGTTCAACGAGCGGCGGCGGCAAACCTGGACTCAGCTGCCGCGGCTCGCTGTTCGGCGCGCTCGGCCGCGCTGGCATCACCGGCGGCGGCGAACACCTGGCCGCGACGCCGCCACGACCAGACGCTCGTCTCGCGTACGCCGATTCGCTCGTCGAGCAGCGCACGGGCGAGATCGAGATCGCCGGATTTCATTGCCGAGTCGACGAGTGTGCGCTGGAGCGCGTCGCGCTGAGCATGCGACCCGCCGAAGCGGGAGAGGATCGTCCGGACCGGCAGCAGGTCGGCGATGACGTCGGCGTGGCGTCCCTCGGCGTGGGCGACCACCGACCGGGAGGCGGGCAGGCCAACCTCGGCGGTCATGCGAGCGTTGGACGACGACGGCATGCCGGCGGCGACGTAGGCGGCAAGGCGGTCGACAACGGCGCGAGCGTCGATGAGCCGGCCCGCTCCGGCCAATGCCATGACGGCATGCAGGTCGTTGAACACGTACCACGGTTCGTCTGATGTGCGTGTCGCCCATGCATCGGCGAGCGGCGCGAAACGACCGTCCACGTCGATGCCGTCGAGGTGGGCGCGCCACAGCAGGGCGCTGGCATCGAGCATCTCGAGGGGCACGCCCGCTGAGTAGTCGTTGTGGATCTGCTGGTCGTAGATCGACAGTGATTCGTCGCTGCGACCGGCTTCCAGCAAATAGATGGCCAGATGCCACCAGTTGTGGACCGTGAACAGGTTGCCCTCTTGCCAGTCGGCTTGCGGTCCCTGCAAGAAGCGGATGCCTTCGTCGACGCGGCCTTGCATCTCGTAGGTGTGCACGACGGCGTGGGTCGCCCAGACGTCGTCGCGGTTGCGCTCCACCGCGGCCAGGCCGTGTCGTTCGGCGAGCTGGTAGTTGCCGCTCTCCTCGAGGCCGAAGGCGTACATGCCGCGCACGTAGCCGTGGTGTGGGTGCGCCGGGTCGATTGCGGGCAGTGAGCGACCGACGCGATCGCGCAGGTTGGTGGCGTCGCCGAGGAAGAAGTCGAGCTGGTGGCCGACGAGCAGGCCGAGCAGGTCGGCGGGCCAGCGGATCAGCAGGCTGTCGAGGCGACGGGCGGCGCCATGCCAGTCGCCGGCGAGCCAGGTGTCGAGCACGGCGTGGTGGGCGGCCTCACGCTCGTTGAGCGTCAGCGATCCCAGGTGGGCCGCGATCTGGCGGGCGCCGGCCACGTCGGGCAGGTCGGTCGAGGTGAGCGAGAGATACGCGGCCAGAACCTGTCCCATCGGGAAGCCCGGTTCGTCGGCGGCGAGCGACGTCATGGCATCCAACAGGTCGTTGCGGTAGGCGAGAAGGTGATCGACGGCGGCGTCGTAGCGCTCGACGGCTGCCGGTGAGCCCGAGACCGGATTGCCGTGGATGTCGGTGCGAGTGGTGAGCGTGAGCATTGGCGTGTCCTTTCCGTTGGAGTCGAAGGATCAGGGACGGTCGAGGATCCACAGCGTGAGGCGAAGCAGCGGCACGAACCCGAGCGCTTCGGCGCCCGGCCGGCTGACGTCGCTGAACACGCCGGCCATCCACACGTCAGGTGTGGCGCGGAGACGTTCGATGGCGAGTGGGCGCCAGTAGCCGTGCCGCCGCACCGTGGGCAACGTGATGTCGTAGGACAGCGACCCGATGCCGTGGGACGTGAATGACACGGCAGCGGCGACCGGACGGTCGCCGTCGAGGCCGACGAGGAACCGCAGCCGCTCGTCGTCGAGCAGCGCTGGCGGTGCGAGACCGCCGGCCGGAGCATCCTCGAGCTCCGGCAGTGAGGAGCCGTCGATGACGACGCGCTCCCAGTGGGCGAGGTCTTCGACGGTGGACACCGATCGAACCTCTGGTTCTGATGTCGGCGATGTGACCGGGTTCGTCGACGCCGGCGGACGGATGAGCAGAGGCGGATGGCCCGACAATCGCCAGCCGTCATCACGCAGATCGGGCGTCGGCCAAGCGCTCCACAGGCGGGCCTGACCGCGGCCGCAGCGGAAGAAGCAACCGATCCGTCCCAGCACGTCGTCCCAGTGCGCGGGCGGAGTGAGCAGGACCGCACCGTTGAACAAGCCGCCTGGTCGTCCGAGGTCGGCCATCGAGACGTCGTCGGCATCGAGTGTCCGCCCGCCGCCGGCGAGCGTGAACACCGCATCGAGCGCGGCGTGATGGGCCAGGTAGCGACGCAGCAGCGTGTCGCCCACGGCGGAGTCGTTCCCCCAACTGGAGGTGAGCTGCTCGTCGACGGCCATGGCATCACCATGACGACCGCGCTCGCAGGTCGATTGCAGGCCGATCGCACCGCCTCGCATGTCCGTCGCACGGAGCCGGAGGCCAGTCCTAGCGTTGTGACGTGCGCTTCCGTGTGCTGGGTGCCGTCGAGCTGATCGACGAACGCGGCCAGGCCTGCCCCATCGGCAGCCCCAACCAGCGCACGGTGCTCGCCGTCCTGATCGCCGCTCGCGGGGCGGTGGTCAGCATCGACACCCTCATCGATTCGTTGTGGGGTGACGCCCCCCCGGCCAGTGCCGTCGCGACGGTGCGGACCTACGTCTCACGCCTACGGGCCCATGTCGGAGCTGCGCTTGCCAGTCGTGGCGGCGGCTTTGCGCTCGACATCGACGGCGGTGTTCTCGACGCCGAACGCTTCGACAGGCTCGTCGACGCGGCAAGCGTTGCCGACCCCGACGACGCCGCAGGTGTCCTCGCCGCTGCCCTCGACCTGTGGAAGGGGCCGGCGTTCGGTGACCGCGCCGATGTCGAGCGGGTCCGGCCTGAAGCCCGCCGCCTGGAAGAGCGTCGCGTCGCGGCTGGAGAAGCCCACGCCGCCGCACTGCTCCGAGCCGGCAGGGTGGCCGAGGCGGTGGCCGCGGCCGAGGCCCTTGTCACGGTCGAACCGCTGCGCGAGGGCGGCTGGACGGTGCTGATCGAGGCGCTCGCCCACGCCCACCGCTACGCCGAAGCACTGCGCGCCTTCCGGCGGGCTGCGGATGCACTGGCCGAGGCAGGTCTCGAACCATCCAGCCGGCTCCGGGAGTCCGAACGTGTCGCACTCAGCGGTGACGCGACCCGCGCCCCACTGTCAGGCGTGCAACCGCCGGTCACACCACCTCGGTTCCGCCCACCAATCGTCCCGTCGTCATTCGTCGGGCGCGACGACGACATCGATGTCGTCGTCGCACTGCTCGAGCACGCGCACCTGGTCACGCTCACCGGCCCGGGCGGAGTCGGCAAGACCCGTCTCGCACTCGAGGTGGCCCGCCGAGCGAGCGATGGCTACGAGCTCGGCGCATGCTTCATCGAGCTCACACCGGTCGAGAACCCGGCGGCCGTTGCTGACGTCGTCGTCGCCGCACTCGGTCTGACCTCCCACGGAAGACCCGCTGCGGAGCTGTTGACCAACATCGGTGCTCTCGACGTGCTGATCGTGCTCGACAACGCCGAACACGTCATCGACGGCGTCGCCGACACGGTGGAGCGTGTCCTGACCGGAGGCTCTGCAGCACGCATCCTCACCACAAGCCGTGAGCGGCTCGCTGTCGGTGGCGAACACGTCTGGAGCGTCTCGCCGCTCGCCACGTCGAGCTCCGAGTCGCCCGCAGCACGACTGTTCCGCGAACGAGCGTCGGCCATCGGTGCGACGCCTGACGAGGACGTGGTGATGCGCATCGTCCAACGCCTCGACGGCCTGCCGCTCTCCATCGAGATGGCTGCCGCGCAGCTCGACACCACGACCGCCGACGAGCTCGCCGACGACCTCGACGACCACCTCGACAGCCTGCGCTTCCCCCGACGTGACGTGCCCGTCCGCCACCGCAGTCTGAGCGACCTGCTGGCGTGGTCCGAAGCTCGACTCGACGAGCGCGAGGCTCGCACGCTCGCCGAGCTCTCTGTGTTCGCCGGACCCGTCAGCGCAGGCGACCTCGAAGGAGTGCTCGGCGGGACCGGCGTCGCGGACGTCGTCCGCTCACTGGCCGCTCGCTCGCTCGTCAGCGTCGATCGCGCCCGCGCACCGGCGCGCTTCTACCTGCTCCAAACCATTCGCTCCTTCGCCGGCCACCGACTCGCCGACTCCGGACGCGCCGACGAGATGGCGCGTCGCCATGCGCTGTGGTTCATCGCGGTTGCCGGAGCCGCTGACGCACAGCTGCGCACCGTCGACGAAGCACGGGCGAACACGCGCCTCGCCTCGGTCTTCGCCGAGCTTCGAGCGGCGTACGGCTGGGCGGCCCGACATGATGTCGAGCTCGCAGCCGAACTGGTGGCACACCTTCCCCTCTACGCACAGAGCCGCTTCCTCGACGAGCCACTCGTCTGGGGCGATCTCCTCCTCGACCGGCTCGCCGCCGATCACCCGCGTCGCCCCGTCCTGCTCGCCTCGGCCGCCTGGCGCGCCCTGCGCCGCGGCGACATCGCACAAGCCCGCCGGTGGGCGAGAGAAGCAGTGAGACGTGCGGGCGACAGCCCCGCCGCCCTCCCGGCACTCGACGTTCTGACCGACGCCGGCTTGTTCGACGGACATGTCGCCGACAGTGCCGTCTCGGGCCGGGCCGTGATCGAACTGGCGCGCCGCCATGGCGATCTCCTCTACCTCGCCCTCGGCCACAGCGGCGTCGCCCTGTCCGCCGCCTACGGCGGACGTGCCAGCTCCGACACCGAAGCCGAGCTGAGCAGCCTGGACGAGCTGACGCTCCCTCCGTCCGGTCGCGGATGGCTGGCCTACACACGTGGCGAGCTCTGCCAGCGGCACGATCCACATCGCGCCCTCACCCAGTTCGGCGACGCGCTCGCCGACGCTCGCATGGTCAACAACCGCTACCTCGAAGGTGCCAGCATCGTGTCGTACTGCTCGCTGCAAGCTCGCATCGGCGACATCGACGAGGCACTCAGGAGCTTCGCCGAAGCGGTGCGACACTGGCTACGCGCCGCCAACACCACGCAACAGCTGACGACGCTGCGCAACCTCGCCGTGCTCTTCCAGCGCGTCGATGCCCCTGAGGCGATGGCCGACCTCCTCGGCACCGTCGACCGCAGCGACGTCCCGACGTACGGCGAAGAGGCCGCCCGGCTGGACGACGCCCGCGCCTGGGCGGTCACGGAACTCGGAACGGCCAGGTACGAGCAGCTGACCACGGCCGGAGCCGCCCGAGACATCACCAGCGCAGCCAATGTCGCACTCCAGTTCATCGACACCACCCTTCGCCGTCCACGCCGGAACACCTCCTCGCGGAACCGTCAGCGACAGCCATGAGTCACACCGAGCGGCCTCGCCGACGTCCGCGGCCGGGATTATGCGTGCTGCTATGGCGCGGCACCAGAGTCGCCAGACGCCGATCGACGTGTGTCGATCGCCGAGTCGGGCGCGAGAGCTCGAAGTCGATCCGGAATCCGGGACAGCGCTGATCAGCGGTTCGGGAGCGAGGTCCGTTCCGTGCCCTGAACGAACGACCGTACAGCGCGACTCTCCTCTGGGCCCGCTCCTCAGGCGGACTCGACGCTGATCACGGCGCTCGTCACGGAGATGCTGGCGGACCCCGGCGGGTCTTTCACGCGGGGCTCGTTGGTGCTGCGACCCGCCGACATCGAGATTGAGACCGAGATCGTGGTGCTCTCTACGTTCTGACCAGTGAGGTCGATGGACCTTGCCAGGCCGGGGTGAGTGAAGCCGAACGGCATGGTCAACCCGTTCGCCGTCAACTCGCCGGTACCGCTCGCCCGCCAGTAGATGCTCCGCTCGAGCAGGCGGTTACCGGTCTGCGTGTAGGTCACGCGGGTGAGTCGCTTTCCCGGCGGGGCGGTGACGGTGACGGTGAACGTGTCGGTCACGCTCCCGGGGTTGAAGGCCGTGGTCGCGGCGATGCATGCGCGCCTCTGGAACGTGCCTGGGACGGCGCCGCCATCCTCGATCGCGATGCTCACGCGGTCAGCGCTCACCGTGCTCTGCTCGGCGATGTAACAGCGATACGGCACGCTGTCGTGCAGATCGCTGAACGTCAATGGATCCGTCGGCACGGTTGTCGTCGTTGTCGTCGTGGTCGTTGGTGCAGTGGTCGTCGTGGTCGTCGGTGGTGCAGTGGTGGTCGTGGTGGTGGGAGGCAGTGTCGTCGTCGTGGTGGTGGTTGTCGTTGTGGGTTGTGCAGTGGTGGTGGTCGCGGGAGGTGCCGTCGTCGTGGTCGTCGGTGGTGCAGTCGTGGTCGTGGTGGTGGGAGGCAGTGTCGTCGTCGTCGGCGGCGGAGTGGTTGGTGTCGTCGGGGTGCACTCGTCGAGCACCACCTGCACCGTCGTCACACCGTCGGTGACCATCGCCCGGCAGTTGCTCGATCGGAACTCGAGGCTCAGCACGCGGAACCGACCGTCGTCATCAGCGGGGCTGCTTGCCGACGACTGCGCCGAGGTGACCCGCACGATTGCGAACGGAACCGCATCCTCGCCCTCGACTCTCAGACCTTCGTCGTCATCGAGTTCGGCCCGGTCGACGAACATCTCGGCGACCGCATTCCTAGGCACGACGAACAGCGCCGCCGACACGGCAGCCAGCGCAATCCCGACCGTGATCAGCCGTGGTCCTGTCGCAACAGGCTTGCTCATCGCTCCTCCTCCCACGGCGCGCACGGTGGCGCCCCCCTCAACCGTCCACTACGCACGATCGGCTCCAACGGTTCGCGGCAGGTGGTTCGGGAACCCAATTGCACCTAGGCGTGCAGGGCACGTCGGATCCGAACCCACAGTTGTTGGACGCGATGGCGATGTGCGGGCATTTGGTGGCCCGCGACTCGGTGCACTGGTTCTTGGCCGAGCACCGTCAGCGGCTGTTCCCCGATGACATGTTCGCCGATCTGTTCGGCTCTGGCCGGGGCCGCCCGTCGGTGCCTGGGGATGTCATCGCGACGGTGATGGTGCTGCAAGCGCTGGAGGGTCTGTCGGATCGAGACGCCGTGGCCCAGTTGCGGATGAACATCGCCTGGAAGGTGGCGGCTGGGCGACCGTTGCACGACGAGGGGTTCCATCCGACGGTGTTGACGTTGTGGCGCAACAAGCTGCGCGTCAGTGAGCACCCGCAGCGGATCTTCGACGCGGTGCGCGAGGTGATCGACGCGACGAGCATTTTGGCGGGCAAGACCCGGCGAGCGTTGGACTCGACGGTGCTCGATGATGCGGTGACGCGGCAGGACGCGATCATGCAGTTGGTCGCCCAGATCCGCCGGGTCCGGCGCCTGATCCCAGCGGTCAAGGCGCTCGAGTTGGTCGCCCATGACTATGACAATGACCCGGGCAAGCCAGCGTGCGCGTGGAACGACCGGGCCGACATCGATCGGGTCGTCACCGAGCTGGTCACCGACGCCCAGCACGATCCTGGCCGCCCTCGACGGTGTTGAGCTCGACGCCGAGCAGACCGAAGCGGTCGGGCTGCTGGCGCTGGTTGCCGGCCAAGATGTCGAGCCCGGCGAGGAGGACGGGACATGGCGGATCGCCCCGGTGACCCGCCCGGATCGGATGGTGTCAGTGCACGATCCCGAGTCCCGGCACGTGCACAAGACCACGTCGAACTATCGCGACGGGTTCAAGGCTCACGTCGGGGTCGAGCCCGACAGTGGGCTGATCACCGCCTGCGAGCTGACCGCCGGCAACGTCGGCGACGCCCAGGCCGCACCGGGGCTGCTCGTCGGCGAGACCACCCCGGTCGAGGTGCTCGCCGATTCCGCGTACGGGTCGGGCGGGTTCCGCCAGCAGCTCGCCGGGCAGGGTCACACCGCGACGATCAAACCGATCCCGCTCACTCGCCAGATCCCCGGCGGGTTCACCATCGACGACTTCGCCATCGACACCACCGCTGGCACGGTCGACCTGCCCAAACGGTCACACCGTGACGATCAACCGCGACCGGCTCAGCTGTGTTCGGCGCCCGAGGCCGCCTCCACGACCAATCACGAGGTGTTAAACCGAACCCTGGCCCGCACCTACGTGGCCCGGCCCGATCCGGAGCACGAGTGCTGCTGTGGCCCTCGTCGTTACCGGATGCCCACCTTTGGAAGACGACGTGAGCGCACTAGCGACATCGAGACCCACGAGCACGTGGTCGTCTACAGCCGATTGAGCTTGGGCACCGTGGCGTCAGCGAAGTGCCCAGCGCCTCCTCGAAGCCGTCCACCGTGTTGCCCCATCAGGCGGTGGTTCGGTCACCGTCTTGACCAACAGCAACACGTCGTCATGGTCATAGACACACGGCCGCCCCGGTAACGCTCCAGGAACGAAGATGAACGCCGGTGAACGAACAGGGCATCTACCAGGTATTTCGCGAACCGCGCTGAACGGTGGCGGACCGCGAAACACCTGTAAGCGGAACGGGAGGGATTCGAACCCCCGGGCCTTGTGGGCCTCCCGCTTTCAAGGCGGGTGCATTTGTCCGCTCTGCCACCGTTCCGAGGTCGAGGCTAGCCAGGGGGTGCGGGCCCTCGGAGGGCTGTCGGGGCGGCGGCTACACTGCAGGCCTTCCAGGAGAGGTGCCGGAGTGGCCGAACGGGGCGCCCTGCTAAGGCGTTGACCATCGCAAGGTGGTCCGTGGGTTCAAATCCCACCCTCTCCGCCCTTCCCGTCCGTGTCGGTCCCATGACCGCGATGTTGCGGTTCCATGACGAACGGTGTAGACCAGGGCCCTTCGTGCCGCCCGAGGGCGGACACCGGGACCGCCATGACCGACTTCACCGACGACGACGCTGCCATTCGGGGCCGGTCGCGTCGAGCGGCGGGCCCCCGGACGCGCACTCATCACGTGGTCCGGCGGTCGGCCCCGCTCCCTCCGCTCGAGCGCGACGACTCCGGGTTCTGGACGGACGTCGACGCGTGGATCCCGACCTTGGAGCCGGCCCAGGACCCTCGTCGCCGGGCCCGCGGCGGCGGCGTCGACCCCCGATTGCTGCGGCTCGGCGCGGTTGCCATCGCCGCGGTGCTGATGATCCCGATCGCGGTGGCGCTGCGCGAGGACGGCGACGGAGGAGAGGTGCGCTCGCAGGAGCCGGCCGGCCTCGCCGCGCCCGGCGCCCGGGTGTCCAAGCGCACGACCGAGCCAATGACCCGGGCGGAGCGGCGGGAGCGGCGGGCCGCATCCAGTACGACAACACCCGCTACCGACGCGACCGCCGCGCCGGCTACCGATGGCGAGGTCGTCGCCGTCGCGGCCCGAGCCGAGTCGGAGCCAGCGTGCGCGGGTGAGTACACCGTGGTCGCCGGCGACTATTGGGTGCGCTTCGCCGAATCGACGGACAGTGACCTCGGCGCCTGGCTGCGCGCCAACGACGCCACGGTCGACACCCCGCTCTACGCCGGGGATGTTCTGTGCATCCCGCCGGGCGCCAGCGCACCGGCGCCGCCTCCGACGGCCGCGCCGACGACCACCGAAGCACCGCCAACGACCGACGTACCGGATACCACCGAGGCGCCGGAGACCACTGTCCCGCCGACCGACGCCCCGCCGACCACCGAGGCTCCGCCGGAAACGCCGGCGCCGACGACCACCTCGGCGCCGGACCCGACCACCCCTCCGGCAACGACGCCGGATCCACCCGTCAGCCCGAGCGACGCCGAAGCCATCATCCGTGAAGTGTGGCCCGACGACTTGGAGGACCGGGCCATCGTCATCGCCCAACGCGAGAGCAGCCTGCAGCCCGACGCGTACAACGGCTCGTGCTGCTACGGGCTCTTCCAGATCTATTTCGACGCCAACCGCAGCTTCCTGGCCGGTCTCGGCGTGACCACACCGGAGCAGCTGCTGAACGCCCGCACGAACGCCACGGTGGCCTACGCGATGTACCAGCGGTCCGGTTGGTCCCCCTGGGCCTCGACGAACTACTGACCGACCAGGTCCCACGTTCCGATCGACCCACCAGTCACCTAGACTTGCTGGTCGCACCAACTGCGCTCGTAGCTCAATGGATAGAGCATCTGACTACGGATCAGAAGGTTGGGGGTTCGACTCCCTCCGAGCACGCTGAGAGATTCAGCGGTCGAGCTGGTCTGATACCCCTGGGCCCCGCCGAAGTGGTGGGGTCCTCGGTCGTTTCGGTCCATCTATCAGCGAAGCGCATCGAGGGGTTCGTCGCGGGTGGCGGGCCGAAGCCTGCACTGGTCGGTGTCTGCGGTTCCGCAGCGCGA
This sequence comes from uncultured Acidimicrobiia bacterium, assembly GCA_963755235.1. Lineage (GTDB taxonomy): Bacteria > Actinomycetota > Acidimicrobiia > Acidimicrobiales > Ilumatobacteraceae > JALZMG01. Next base: position 238,283 of record CAVWJT010000031.1, on the reverse strand, counting down.
CGCGAAGGAGCTCCGATCGACGAACGTGCGAAGGCGAGTCGAGTTGTCTGCGACACTCGGGCCATGACCGTCCGTGGAGTCTTCGTCAATGCGTCCGACCATCGTGACTTCGCCGTCGGTGACGAGATCTTCCGCGAGGGCGATATGGGCTCGGAGATGTTCGGTGTCGTAGACGGCAAGGTCGAACTGCGGTACGGCGCCGAGGTCATCGCGACCGTGGGTCCGAGCGAAACGTTTGGTGAGATGGCGATCGTCACGGACGCACCTCGCAGTCTGACGGCGGTCGCCGTGGAACCGTCTCGCGTCGCCGTGATCAACCGATCGACCTTCCTGTACCTCGTTCACGAGACCCCCACGTTCGCCCTCGAGGTGATGCGTTCGCTCGCGGATCGGCTTCGCGCCCAGCACCGTCGGCGCTGATCGGACCATCGGGCCGAGCTGACGACTTCGGGCGCCCGTTTCCCTGGTCAGGTGGCGGGCTTCCGTCTCATTGGACGCCGTTACGGCACTGTTCCCTCGTCAGACCGTCTCGATCGACTCGACGTGGGCTGGACCCAAGCCCTCGAGGGCGAACTTGACGCGATCCAAGTCGGCATCGTCGATCGGCGACCGGAGTGGCTTGGAGAGCTCGGAACCTGTCGCGACGAACGCGGCGAGTACCTCCACGAAGCCGGCCTCATTGCCGCGCATCCGGGCGACGTGCGTAGCACCCTCGCCATCCAGCGCAGGCGAGACGGGCAGGAACACATCGAACGGCTCGTCATCGCGGCCCGTCTCTGGGACTGTGTTCTCCAAGTGCTCTTCGTCAGTCATGACCCCCTCGTACCCGCCGCGGACGCCGGCAAGCCTCCACCCGACCGGCTCCCACTGTTCCGCCGATGCGGCGGGGCCGTCCGACAACACGGGAGCGTGCGTCAGCCTGGTTCGCCTGGGAGTCGTGGCGTCGACCGGTGGAGGAGACAGAACTCGTTGCCCTCCGGATCGGCGAGAACGTCGAAGCCCTCGTCACCGCGTTGGCCGACGTCGGCGCGGCGCGCACCGAGGCTGAGGAGGCGATCGAGCTCAGCCACGGGTTCGCTCGTCCGAAGGTCAATGTGGCAGCGCAGCTTGCTCACCTTTGGCGACGCTCCTGCCTGGAGCCACATAGTCGGGTCACCGCCGGCGGGCGGATTGAGTTTGGCGCACCCGTCGTCGCCGATGTCGCTCGTATAACCCAGCACTGCGGACCAAAAGGCTGCCATCGTCTCCACGTCGTGCACGTCCAGGGTGATCTGTGAGATCCGGCTCGTCATGGATGCAACAGTGCCCGTAGATCGTCCTGCTGATGCATCGTTGCGCGGACCCAGGCCATCGGGCGCAAATCGCGGCCGGCATATGACGCCAGAGGTGGTCTCACTCAATCACTCGTACGCTCCGATCCATGACGACCTTCGTCTTCAGACTCAAGGGGCCGCGTCCAACCTTCGCTGTCGACATGAGCGACGAGGAACGCGAGATCATGGGTCGGCACGCCGCCTATTGGCGGCCCTACATCGACTCAGGCCAGATGGTGGTCTTCGGACCAGTGCTCGATGACACGGGATCGTGGGGCCTCGGCGTCATCGACGCCGAGGACGAGGACGAACTGCGCGCATTCGCTTCACGCGACCCGGCAGTCACCAGCGGAACGGCTGAGTTGGAGATCGGAAAGCTGCTCGCCGGATTCGTTCGTCCTTCCTGACCTGTCGGACCATTCCTCCTTTTCGGGCGCCAACCTCCATCGGAAGCGGCGACCACGACCCGACGTGACTGTCACCTCGGCACTGGGCCTGTTGCTTCGGCGCTTCGCTTAGAGCGTGGCGAGGCGGGCGTTGTCGAGGTGTGGTCCGCAGTGGGGACGGAGGTCGACCTTGCGCTCGAGGGCGGCGACGACTGCATCGGCGAAGTTGACCCCGTACAGCTTCTGACATGAGCCCAGTCCGCCCGGGCTGAAGACGTTCACCTCCATCAGCTTGTCTCCGACGATGTCCAAGCCGACGAGGAACATCCCGTCGGCGATGAGCTTCGGGCGTGCCGCGTCGCAGACCGCGAGCATCGCGTCGGTGACCTTGACGCGGCGGGCCTCGCCGCCGACGTGCATGTTGGAGCGCAGATCGGGACCTGTGTTGACGCGTCGAAAGGCCGCGTAGGACTTGCCGACACGCAACGGCTCGCCATTCATCACGAAGATGCGGATGTCACCGTCGGACGCTTCCGGGAGGGCCTCTTGGGCGACGACGTAGCCGTCTCGGGAGATCGCCTCGATCATCTGGTTGAGGTTCGGCGCCTCGTCGCCGGTCACCATGAACACGCTCGCGCCTCCGGACCCTTGCAGCGGCTTCAGCACGGCGGAGTCGCCGAGCTTGTGTACGAAGTCGGCGATCTCGTCGTGGTCGCGGGAGATCAGCGTGCGTGGGCGCACGGCTTCGGGGAAGTGCTGGAAGTAGGTCTTGTTGACGGCGTTGGCCAGGCTCGCCGGGTCGTTCACCACGAAGACGTCGCGAACGACACTGAGCTGGCCGAACAAGATTCCAGAGGTCACAGCCCACGGTCGATCGGTGGAGTCCTCCGCGGGGTCGTTGCGCATCATCAGCACGTCAAACTCGTCGATCGACACGCGTTCGGGCTCCCGCTTGGGACTCCGTACGGCGCGTAGGTATGACTCGAGCGACGAGTACCGCCTGCCCGGCGCCGTCAACGCCCTGGCGCCGATCGAGCCGTCGCTCCGATGGGAGAAGTCCCCGACTCCCATGAGCCACACCTCGTGACCCTGCCGGATTGCGGCCATCGCCAGGCGGGTGGTCGTGTACTGCGGCTTCTCGGTCTGGACGTCGTTGACGACGAAGCCGATCCTCATGCTGCTGCTCCGATCAAGTCGATTGGGACTGTCCGCGCGGTGATCTTTGCCAGCCGCTCCTGGGCCATCGGGTCGGACATGTAGCGCGGCACCAACACAGGATCGACGAGCACGCCACGATCGCGCAGCGCCACGAGGTGAGGGACATCGCTCAGGGCCATCTTTCCGAGCCACAACACTTCGAGATCGCCGCCGGCGCCGACGTAGGCGATCACGTCACGCAACCCGCGCAGGTACACAGCATCCTTCGTGAGACCACCAGACCGGAACACGCGCATCGTGATCGTGAAGGCCTCTCGCCTTGAAACGCCACTGTCGAGGAGATAACGATGCACCGTCGGGAACTTCTCCCCGGCGCACATCTGGTGCACCGCGACGACCCGGGCTGCGAGTTGGCGCAGGCGGCGCGCCGAGAACCCGCCGGCGAGATGCTCGGCGAGCACGGCCAGCCCCTCCTGGGTCTCGTCGTATCCGGCGAGCCCGGCGCCGAGCAGCCGCAACGGCTGCGACGAGCCGTTTACGTGAGTGACGATGTGCGTCCCGATCTCATGCTGGAGCAGGGCGTAAACCCGGTGGGATGGGACCACGGCGGTCGGCGCGATCAGCAAGTTGCCGTTGGACACCATGACACCGCTGCTGTCGTCGCGCAGCTCGACGCGGACGGACAGATCGGGGTGGACGGCCCGGTACAGAGCGAGTTCGGCCTCGGCGAGGCGAGCGAACGCGGTGGCTTCCAGACGATCGCCACCTTCAGTCCGAGGGGGCGGCACCTGAGTGAGCAGCGCTTCCGCCTCACCGACCAAGGCAGGACTGACCGGGCCGTAGAGCTGCACACTCAGCTCGAGGAATTCCTCGCTGCCACGGCAACGCAACATCCGCAACTGCAGCTCCAGCTCGTGCCGCTTCGATGCGACGATCCCTGCCAACGCGGCGTCCTCCACCGCCTCGATCGCGATTGCAGCCAGGCGTGTCTCGATGACCGCAGGGTCGTCGGCGAGCGGCCCGTACACGAACTCGGGAGTGGTCCCTTCCGAAAGGAACGCGTTCCGGGCCTCGATCAGATTGACGGGCGTGACATCGAGGAGGAAGCGAATGCTCGAGGTCGCATCCGCCAGCTGGTGGTCGATCGCGATATCACTCGGGTGAATCGCTGCGGGCATGGTCACGCGCCGTCCGTCAACGCGTGCAGCGTGCGCCTGGCGGCGACCCCGAGCGCGTCGCGCAGCTGGCTCACATGAGCGCGATCGCAGTCACCCGTCCACTCGTCCATGAACATCTTCTTGAACTCGATCGCCAACGGGCACGCCGTCTCCGGGTAGTGCTCGACCACCCAGCGGCAGAGGTAACCGCCCCGGAAACGTACGTTGACACGAACGTCCAACCGGTGATCGAGTACCTGCTGACCGGCCAGCGTTTCCACGAACGTCGCCACGGTGCTGCCCCACCGCCCCTCATCGAGCGCTCCGGTTCCCACGTTGACTTCGGGGTTGTCGGCAGCGGGCTCCGCCACAACGTCCCGCCCTTGGCGACGGTGGTTGTAGGAATGGACATCGAGAACGAGGAACCGACCGTCGGCCGACAGCCGGTCCAGGTGAGTGGCGAGCAAGGCGTAGAAGCCGTCGTGAATGCGCCACGACTCCTCGAGCTCATCAGGGTGCAACTCGCGCCTCCACACGTGGAGACCGAACGCGTCATCTGGTGCGCGATACACCGACCCCTCTCGCGACCGGTTGAGGTCGACCTCGAACCGTGACCGACGGACGACCACCCGGACTCCGACATCGCCAAGCATTCGATCAGTGAACGGATCCTCCTCCCGGAGACGAGTCGCTGAATCGACGGCAACCACGTCGATGAGACCTGGTCGCAGCTCGTGTCCAGCATGCACCGCCGTCGACACCATCCGACCAGGGGCGACCTCGATGACGAACGCCTCACCCATGCCGCAGCCTGTTACCCGAGACTCCGCGCGCTCAATCCAGCGATGCGACGCGGCGACAGGGTTGCGGGGAGCGAAATGTGGGAAATCGGACGCGGTGACGATCGTCGGTTGGCATGCGTCCCATGAGCAGGTCGCACCGAGCGCGTTGCTGACCGCAGCACGTGAGGCCGAGGAGGTCGGCTTCGAGGCTGGGATGTCGTCGGACCACTTCTCACCGTGGAGCGCTCGCCAGGGGGAATCGGGATTCGCGTGGTCGTGGCTTGGAGCCGCCCTGGCCAGCACGGCGCTGCCTTTCGGTGTCGTCACCGCACCGGGTCAGCGATATCACCCGGCGGTCAGCGCGCAAGCGATCGCCACCCTGCTGGAGATGTTCCCTGGCCGTCTATGGGTGGCGCTCGGCACCGGGGAAGCTTCGAACGAGCACATCACCGGCGCTCGCTGGCCGGACAAGGCGACCCGCACGGCCCGGTTGGCGGAGTGCGTCGACGTGTTGCGGGCGCTGTTCGCCGGCGAGGAGGTGACCCACCACGGGCTGATCGAGGTCGACCGCGCCCAGCTGTGGACGCTGCCTCCAGCGCCGCCGCAATTGCTCGGCGCGGCCGTTTCGCCGGCGACGGCGGGGTGGGTCGGTTCCTGGGCCGACGGCGTCATCACGATGAATCAGGATCCGGCGGACCTGCGGGAGGTCCTCGACGCGTTCCGGTCCGGAGGCGGTGCCGGCAAGACCGCTTATCTCCAGGTGCACGTGTGCTGGGCCGCCACCGAGGACGAGGCGCTGGCGATCGCCCACGACCAGTGGCGCAGCAACGTCTTCGCCTCGCCCGTCTGTTGGGATCTCGAGCTCGCCGCTCACTTCGACGAAGCCGCCCGCCACGTCCGGCCCGATGACGTCCGCAAGTCTGTGCTCGTGTCGGCCGATCCCGCCTGGCACCGCGACCGGCTCGCCGAGCTGGTGGCCCTGGGTTTCGACGGGGTCTGGATCCACCACGTCGGAAAGCGACAGCAGCCGTTCCTCGACGTGTTCGGCGAACACGTCCTCCCCACCCTGCGGACGACATGACTCCACCCTCGACCGGCCTCGCCGCAACCGCCGACCTGTGGTGGAAGAACGCGATCTTCTATTGCCTCGATGTGCAGACGTTCGCCGACTCCGACGGCGACGGAATGGGTGACTTCGCCGGGCTGACCTCGAAGGTCGACTACCTCGCCGGATTGGGCATCACCTGCATCTGGTTGATGCCGTTCTTCCCGACCGCCGACAAGGACGACGGCTACGACATCTGCGAGCACTACGCCATCGATCCCCGCCTCGGCTCGTTCGGCGACTTCACCGAGTTCATCCGCACCGCGCGGGACCGCGGCATGCGCGTGATCGTCGACCTCGTGGTGAACCACACCTCCGACCAGCACCCGTGGTTCCAGGCGGCCCGGCGCTCGCGTGAGTCCCGCTTCCGCGAGTTCTACGTCTGGCGCGACGAGATCCCGTCAGATGGACCCAGCGGCGTCGTCTTCCCTGGTGAGCAACACGGAGTGTGGACGTACGACCCCGACGCCGGCCAGTACTACCTTCACCGCTTCCACCGGCATCAGCCCGACCTCAATGTCGCCTCCGCCGCGGTCCGAGAAGAGATCCGCAAACTGATCGGGTTCTGGCTCGCCCAGGGACTCTCGGGTTTCCGTGTCGACGCGGTCCCATTCCTCCTCGAGACCGGCGGCAGCCTCGACGAGATGGAACTCGACCCCCATGACTACCTGCGCGACCTGCGCGCCTTCCTGTCGCGCCGAGCCGGCGAAGCCGCGCTGCTCGGCGAGGTCAACCTCCCCGCGGACGAGCAGCGGCGGTTCTTCGGCGACGAGGACGGCGACGAGCTGCACATGCTGTTCGACTTTCTGGGAATGCAGGCGACGTGGCTCGCGCTCGCCCGCTCGGACGCCAGACCGCTCATCAACGCCATTCGGCGGCGCCCGGCCACGCCCCATGAGGCCGCATGGGCGTCGTTCCTGCGCAACCACGATGAACTCACCCTCGACAAACTGACCGAAGCCCAGCGGAACGAGGTCTTCGCCGCGTTCGGCCCCGAGCCTCACATGCAGCTCTACGGTCGTGGGCTCCGCCGCCGACTCCCGAGCATGCTCGGTGGTGACCAGCGGTGGATCCGCATGGCCTACAGCCTGATGTTCGCCCTCGCCGGTAGTCCCACCCTGTTCTACGGCGAGGAGATCGGGATGGCGGAGAACCTCGACGTCGAAGACCGGCTCGCCGTACGGACACCGATGCAGTGGACCGGTGACACGGCCGCCGGGTTCTCCACGGCGCCGCCCGACGCCCTCGTTCGCCCGCTGCCGGGGGATGAGCGGTTCGCGCCCTCGACCGTCAACGTCCTCGATCAGCGGACCGACCCCGACTCACTGCTCAACTGGTTCGAGCGGTTGATCCGGCTGCGCAAGGAGGCGCCGGAAGTCGGTTGGGGTACGTGCACCGTGCTCCCGGTCGCGGCCAAGGCGGTGCTCGCTCTCCGCCACGACTGGCAGGAACGCACGCTCATCACGGTGCACAACCTCGGCCGTCGGACGAGGGTCGTCGAGTTGCGGATCGATGCCACTGACGACGCTGAGCTACGTGATCTCCTCCGGCCGGAACGACCGGTGCCACTGCGCGACGGAACCGCCGAACTCAAGCTCGCCGCCCACGACCACCGTTGGTTACGCCTCGATCCCGCGCCCGAGCGCGACGGCTAGGTAGGGAGAAGTTCACCCGTCCGTCGCGGGCCTCATCCTGCTAGTGGTGGGCCGCCGCGTAGTGGGCTACGAGCAGGTCCTGCCCCCAGTCTCGGCGCAGGTCTCGCCACACTGAGTGGATGTGGTTCGCGTCGTCCTGGGTGTTGTCGTACTCGAGCAGGAACGTCGGACCGCGCACGGCGTAGTAGTGACCATGTCCCCGGTCGACGGGTCCGGCCCAGGCGAACGTGACCCGGTTCATGCCCGCGTCGATCGCGGCGTGCCACGCCTCGGCGGCGATCGCCGGAGCAGCGCGGTCGAAATAGAGGCGGATGAGGCGGCCGAGTATGTCCTGCTGGGCGGCGGTGAGCGCGCCGTACGAGATACCGATGGGGACGACATCGGGGTTGGCGACCGGGTCGTCTCTCGTGGCGATGTCGTCAGGGGCGATGACAGACGTGATCGCTCGGGATCGTTGCGCTGGGTCGAGCCTTGCCAGGACTGTTCGTGCCAGCTCTTCCTCGTTCGGCAACGTTCGCAGCCCGCGGTGTGGGCCGTGCGGTACGACAGCCGGTTCGGCACCGAAGAACTGCGGGGTCGCCGCGATTTGCGCACCGACGACCGTGATGTGCACGGCGAGGTGGTGGCCGTTGATCCGCCAGGCCCAGGGACCGTTGCCTCGTGGGTCGCCGAGCACACGGATCCAGTACTGGTCATCGGTCGGCGGCTCCTCTGCACCCGCGGACAGTCCGCGCCGGATCCGGTCGAGATCGATCACCGCTCGCGATGTCATCGCTCCTGACGCGCTGCACGCCACGTCGAGCAGAGCCAGTGCGGCGTCGCGCTCGTCAGCGGTCATCTCGGCGAGCATGAGACCCGGGCGATCGCCAGGTAGGTACGTCCACTGCCGGTGGTTCGGTGCGTCGAACGGGCTGTGCGCCCGCCGACGCCGATCAGGATCGAGCCGTTCCAGGAACGACGCGACCAGCTCGCTCAGCGGCGCGGTCACAGAACGACCGTACCGGGACCTCTTGCGCGAGCCGCGGTGATGTGTGAGCCGCCGGCGCAGCGGGAACAACCCCCCGTTCCGACAACCGAGGAGGCAACGATGCGAGCAGTTGTCTGGCACGGCAAGCGTGATGTGCGTGTCGAGACGGTCCCCGACCCGATCCTGAAGGAGCCGACCGACGCCATCATCAGGGTGACGACGAGCGGGCTGTGCGGCTCAGATCTGCACCTGTACGAGATCCTCGCCCCATTCATGGCCGAAGGGGACATCCTTGGCCACGAGCCGATGGGCGTCGTCGAGGAGGTGGGATCCGCGGTCATCAACCTTGCCCCCGGAGACCGTGTCGTCGTCCCGTTCCAGATCGCTTGTGGCGAGTGCTTCATGTGCACCAACGACTTGCCAACTCAGTGCGAGACAACACAGGTACGCGAGCACGGGATGGGCGCATCCCTGTTCGGCTACTCCAAGCTCTATGGCGCAGTGGCCGGCGGTCAGGCCCAGTATCTCCGAGTGCCCCAGGCCCAGTTCGGCCCGATCAAGGTGCCGGAGGGACCGATTGACGACCGCTTCGTCTACCTGTCGGACGTCCTTCCCACGGCATGGCAGGCCGTCGAGTACGCGGCCATTCCTCCCGGTGGCAGCGTCGCCGTGCTCGGTCTCGGGCCGATCGGCGACATGGCCTGTCGAATCGCACGACATCGCGGCGCCGAGCGGGTCATCGGCATCGACCTCGTCCCGGAACGGCTCGAGCGCGCCCGGGCGAATGGCTTCGACGTTCTCGCCGTCGAACGTCGGGACGATCTCGTGGACGCGGCGCGGGCGCTCACCGACGGACGCGGCCCTGACGCCGTCATCGACGCCGTTGGCATGGAAGCCCACGGATCGCCCATCGGGAAGGCGGCGCACACGATGGCCTCGCTGCTCCCGGACTCGATGGCGGAGAAGCTCATGACCAAGGCCGGGGTCGACCGGCTCGGCGCATTGCACACGGCGATCGAACTCGTGCGACGGGGCGGAACTCTGTCCATCGTCGGCGTTTACGGCGGGATGACCGACCCGATGCCGCTGATGACGCTGTTCGACAAGCAGATCCAGATTCGTCTCGGTCAGGCCAACGTGCGGCGTTGGGTTGACGACCTGATGCCGCTCGTGACCGACGACGCCGACCCGCTCGGCGTCGAGGAGTTCGCCACCCACCGTCTCAGCCTCGAGGACGCCCCGCAGGCGTACGCCGACTTCCAGGCCAAGCGGGAGGGAACCATCAAGGTGCTGTTCCAGCCCTAATCCGCCCCGTCCGACTCTGCGAGGAAGCTGGAGAGACCGGCGAGCTCGAACAGCCGAGTGACGGCGGTCGAGGGGTTGACGATCCGCAATCGTCGCCCCCTGTCGTGCAGTTGCCGGCGGGCGGTGATCAGCGCGCACAAGCCGGTGGAGTCACAGAAGTCGACCTGCGACATGTCAACCTCGACATCGCCGTTGCCCGATTCCACGAGCATGGTCAGGCGGTCTCCCAGGACGCCGGCGGAGGCGAAGTCGATCTCGCCGCCGACCTCGAGGCGGGAAGAACACCCGCCGTTGGTGATGAACAACCGCAGGTCTTCAGACAACGCATCCATCGCGACTCCACACGTTCGGGTCGGTCATGCGCCCTGGCTGTTGAAGGCACCGCCAAAATACACCGCCTCGGCTACCGATGTCACTCGGTACGGTCGAATCACCCCTTCGGGTGCCGGTGACGCCGGCCGCGGGGGTTCGGAAGCTCACGGACCCTGCGTTAGCCCTGGAGCCAAGCCGAGTAGGACCATGGCGGGCGCATGGACCGCGGGCGGCTCGGGTACGGACACCGCCATGAGCGGCGAGCGAGAGCCCCAGCGGAGTGACGACGAGCGGGCGTTGGCGATCTACCTCCGTGACCACTTTGCCGGGTCGGCGGCGGGGCTGGCGCTTGTGCGGCGCTGCCGCCGGGCGAACGAGGGCACCAGCCTCGGAGACATGTTGGACGGTATCGAAGCCGAGATCGAGGAGGACCGCCGCCGCCTCGCGGAGATGATGTCGCGGCTGGGCGTCACGCCGAGCGCAGTCAAGACGGCTGTCGGCTCGTTCAGCGAGATGGTCGGCCGGTTGAAGAGCAACGGTCGGCTCGTCCGACGAGCATCCTCGAGCACGGTGGTCGAGCTCGAGGCGTTGGCCGCAGGGATCGTCGCCAAGCGCAGCCTGTGGCGGTCGCTCAGGGTTGTGTCCGCCCGCTACTCCGAACTGGATGGTGGCGAGCTGACCGCCCTCGCCGAGCGGGCAACCTCACAGCTCGAACGAGTGATCGCCAGCCATGAGGAGGCCGCCCAGACGGCGTTCGGAGACGCGCAGGTCAGCGTCCGGTGAGGGCCGGCGTTGCCGGCTCGCGTTGCTCACGGAGTCCGGCACGTAGTTCGCTCAGCGCGTCCGTCGCCGGGTGCCGGGGCGTCCACCCGAGTTCGCGCCGGGCCCGGCCCGAGTCCATCACCGGCAGTGTCATGAACAACTCCAGTAGCCCTGGCTCGACGGGCGCGAACACCCGGTCGCGCCACTGGCCTCGCCTCCGCCCTGGAGCCGAATGGTCCAGGCGTGCAATGGGTAGAAGAACCTTCGGTGAGTCCCAATCGAACGCGGTCGACATCAAGCTGATGGAGCGGGCGCCGTTCGAGCTCCGACTCTCTCCGTCTCCGTTCGCACCGAAGGCCGCACGGGACGCAGTCTCAGAATGGCTGCGACGAGTTCCCTGCGATGAGGACACGCTGGACGCGGTGGTTCTCGCGGTCTCCGAGCTGGTGACGAACGCGGTGGTGCACGCCGGCGCGGCACCGCGCATCACGGCCGTGTTCGACGAGGGGTGGCTTCGCCTTGCCGTCCACGACGACAGCGTCGACCCGCCGACGGTGCGCCCGCCAGGGGAGGCGGGCGGTTTCGGTCTCCGGATCGTGTCGCGGGTGGCGGACGGGTGGGGCTGGACCCGGACCGACGCGGGCAAGCAGGTCTGGGTCGAGGTTCTCTGTTGAGATTGATCGTCTGCTTGATCAAACGGTCAACCAGTCAGCTTGAACACGGTGACCCGTCGTCGAGATCGCTTGAAGGAGCGATGGGGCTGGATTGTTCATGGTCGTGGCGGGGAATGTTTCTGCCATGACGATCCGAGTCGACGCGTGGAAAGCGCGCGAGTTGTTGGCTGCCGGAGTGCCGGTGATCGACGTTCTGCCGGCGTCGATCTACGGCCAGGAGCATCTGCCCGGTGCAGTCAACATCCCACTGGAGACGTTCGAACCGTCGCAGCTGGCGCCGTACGACACGGGTGCGCCGATGCTGGTGTACTGCTTCGACCAGCATTGAGACCTTTCCGCACGAGCCGCGTGCCGGTTCGCTCTGCTCGGTTTCGATCAGGTTCACGATCTCATTGGCGGTCGCGCGGGGTGGACCGCGCTGGGCCTGCCGACGGAGGGTTCCGTCGGCGACCGGCGCCGCATCTCGGGGTACGCCCAGGCGGTGCCAACGGTGGGGCCGCGGGCGACGATCGCCGACGTGCGGGCCTCGGGCCCGCTGCGCTTCCCGGTGCCCGTAGTGAGCAGTGACGGAGTCCTCATCGGAACCGTCGATCCGGCCGCCGCGGGGCTGCCGCCCGACACGCCGATCGAGCGAGTGATGGTCCCGGCGCCGGGCACGATTCGTCCCGAACTGCGTGTGGAGGAGGCCGCCGAGCGGCTACGCGGCGACGGTCTCGACCACATTCTCGTCACCGCTGTCGACGGCACGCTCGTCGGACTCGTCGTCACGGCGGAGCTCCATGTCTGAGCGCCCCGTGCGTCTCGGGTGGTGGCTGTCGAGCGAGGAGCACGACGCCCGTTGGCTTGTCGAGCAGGCCTCTCTCGCCGAGGCGGCCGGCTTCGAGACGGCGATGATTTCCGACCACCTCCAGCCGTGGGTGCCGCGGCAGGGCCACGCCGGACACGTGTGGACCGTGCTCGGAGCCATCGCGCAGGCCACCGACCGGCTGGAGGTCGGCACCGGCGTGACGGCGATGGTCCACCGTTCACACCCGATCAACATCGCGCACGCCGCGGCGACGGCAGCCGTACTGTTCGAGGACCGTTTCTTCTTGGGCCTTGGGTCCGGTGAGCGCCTCAACGAGGCGCCCTTCGTCGCCCGCTGGCCGCGTGCTGGTGAGCGCCTTGACCTGATGGGCGAGGCAATCGAGGTCGTCCGGGCGCTGTGGCGCGGCGGCAACGTGAACCACGACGGCGAGCACTGGCGCGTCGAGAACCTCCGACTGTGGGAGCTGCCGGCCACGCCGCCGCCGATCCACGTTGCCGCCTCGGGCCCGCGCAGCGCCCGCCTGGCCGGCGAACTCGGCGACGGCCTGATCGCCGTAGCACCCGACGCCCGGCTGGTCGACACCTACCGCGGCGCAGGCGGCCAGGGCCCGTGCCTCGCCCAAGTTCACGTCTCCTTGGCCGATAGCCACGATGCCGCGCTCGACCAAGCCCGCGAGTGGTGGCCGAACGGCGCCGTGGCCGGCCCGGTCCTGAGCGAGCTCGCCTGTCCGGAACACTTCGAGGCCATCGCCGGCACGACAGCGCGCGACGCCATCGGCGACACGGTCGTCTGTGCCACCGCCGCCGAGCCGATCGTCGCCGCTGTCGACCGCTATGTCGGCGCGGGGTTCGACACCGTCTACCTCCATCAGATCGGTCCGGACCAACACCGCCTTGCCGACCTGGCGACGAACGAGCTGCTGCCGCACTACCGGAAAGCGTCGTGACCGCAGCGGACGCGGGTCAAGGCCGCCGATCGGCGCCCACCGCCTGCTCGGCGAGCCGTCGAGCTGTGGGTCGGCCGGGCCGAGTTCGCGTTGCGTCGGTCTTCCGAGATGAAATCGAATCTCTACGAGTCGCGGTGCCTCAGTCGATACTTGTCCGATCAGCTGGAAGCGACTGCGTTCCCGATTCGGGCGGCGAGCAGCTTCTTGCCTTCCTCGCCACCACGCCGGCTGGCATCTTGGGCGCGGCGGAAGAACTCGACGAGTTCGGTGTCGCCTGCCCGTTCGGCGTCGGCAATGTATGTCTCGAGCCGTAGCGCGTTGCTGAGCGACTGCTCGGTGAACCAGATGATGTTGTAGTCCTTGTCGGCGGTGCCGGTGATACGACCGGCTTCGGTGTTCGTCATGATGTGTCGCCTCGTTTCGGAGCTGGCTTACCGATTTCGGATACCCGCTTCTGCCGGCTCACACAACCTCTCGCCGGCGTGGCACGACGGACGGCACGGCCGATGAGGAGATCCATCACGACAGCGATGACAAAGCGTTCGACCCGCTGCGCCCCGCTTCCGTCGTGGGCGCGCCCAACGCGGACCAAAGCAGGTCCGCGGCGGCGCCGGGACGGACGTCTACCGTTCGCTCGTGGCGATCTCGACGGTCGACGATCTGCAGGCCGCTCCGTCGGGCGAACTCCGCCGCCGCCGTTGGCGCTATGGAACCACCACGTTCGTCCTCACCGCGTTGATGGTGCTCGGTGTGGTCGATGCGTTCGGCTGGCTCGACGTATATGGGGTCGACGACGCCACCGAGAGAGCGTCGGGCGGTGGATACGACTTGGCGGTCCGCTACGGCACCGTGACGCGGCCGGCGCTGGCCACACCGTTCGAGATCACTGTACGTCGGGAGGGAGGTTTCTCCGCGCCCGTCACCGTCGTCGTCGACCGGGCGTACCTGGCGATGTGGGACGAGAACGGCCTGGTCCCCGCCCCGTCGGCCGAGACCACTCGTGACGAGTGGGTCGAGTGGGAGTTCGATCCGCCGGACGGCGACACGCTGACAATCTGGTACGACGCCCGCATCGAGCCGGGCGCGCAGTCGGGTCGGGACGGGGCGGTCGCGGTGCTCCAGGACGGGCAGCCGGTCGTGACCGTCGAGTTCTCCACGAGAGTGTTGCCCTGATGGAGATCATCGCCCGCGCCTCGGTCATCTTCGTCTTCCTGCTGCTGCTCACCCGCGGCCTGAAGCGACGGGCGCTCGTCGACCTGACGCCGTTCGAACTGCTACTGCTCGTGACGTTGGGGGACATCGTGCAGCAGGGAATCACCCAGGAGGACTACTCGCTGACCGGCGCCGTGCTGGCGGGTTCCACCTTCGCGTTCTGGATCACGGTCCTGTCGTTCGTGACGTGGCGGTCACGGCGGGTGGCGGCGGTGGTCAGTGGGGTGCCGGTCGTGATCGTGCAGGACGGCGAGCCGATCGAGCGCACCCTCGAGGTCGAGCGGCTGCCCTTGGCCGAGGTACTCGAAGCCGCCCGCCAGCGCGGCATCGAGAACCTGGGTCAGGTGAAGCTCGCGGTGCTCGAACCGAGTGGCCGGATCTCGTTCATCGAGCGCAAGGACTGAGCCGCTCGACAGCGGCGCGTACGCCGTCGGGTCAGCGGTGACCGAGCGCCCGGGGCGAGTTCGCCGCGGTCCAGTTTCGAAGCGACCGGGGAGGTCGCGGGGCACAAGGCTCGCGTGTAGATCGGCTCGGTTCGGGGGTACGGGACGAGCGTGGTCGATCGGATCGCGGACGTCGCTGACGGCCGCGGACTGCGGGTCGAGAACGTGAGCCCGCCAGCGGCCCGCGTCTTCGAGATGATCGGGCTGACCGATGTCTTGATGAACGGCGACGTCGACGATCCCCCGACCTGACTCAACCCCAGGAACAACAGATGCCATCCAAGTCCGCCAACGTGAAGAACGAGAAGCAGTACGAAGCCCCGCCGCAAGGGAGGCAAGGCTGCCGCCAAGTCACGCTGACCCACCGATGAGCACCGCCGGGCGGCCCGCCGGTAGCGAGCGATCGCTCGTCCGGGTCGAGTCTGTGGACCAGCTTGTCGAACTCGTCGAGCAGAGTCCCGAGCCGTTGTACGTGCGCTTCTCTTCCGGCCTCGACCACGACGAAAGCATCGACCACGAAAGCGGTCTCTCGTTGCCCGGCGTATCCGCGAACCCGCTGCACCCACCACCGTGGTGGCAGGGGCCACCCGCCGCCGACTGGGTCACGCGCCAGGTCCGTGCCTATCAACATCTGAAGGAGCGCGACGACGACCGACGCTGCTGGATCGTCACGGGAACCGTCGCCGACCGAGGCCCGGACAACGAGCCGCTGCTCACCGACGTCGAAGGTGTGGGCGTCCTCACCGACGCTCTGGTGGAAGCGTGCGGATCGGCCCGACCGACCTCCGCGCGCGAGGAAGACGCCCCCGAAGACGACGGCTCGGCCCCCTGGCAGTCGTGATCCGGCCGGACGTGTGGCCGTCGACCGAGCCAAGAGCCACGGCGCACCTCGCACGGCGCACTCGTCGATGACGCGACCGGTCGGCGAGGCGAGGGCTGCGTCTTGGGTTCGTCGCTACCGGTTCGGTGGCGGTGGCTGCGCGCAGGTCGGTCTCATCCAGGATTGAGCGGCGACCGGGTCGGATATGCCAGCGGCGTGTCGGTTCGAGGATGTGCCCGGGTGGGTTGCTCGGGATGGCAGTACCGGGACTGGCGCGGCGTCGTGTATCCGGCGGAGCTTCCGCAACGCAGCTGGCTGGCCCACTACGCGACGCTGTTCGACACGGTGGAGGTCAACAACAGCTTCTACCGGTTGCCCAGCGAGTCCGCAGTGAACGGGTGGGCGGCCCAGGTGCCGCCCGGTTTCGTGTTCGCGCTCAAGCTGGGCGCCTTCGGCTCCCATCGCATGAAATTGCGCGACGCGGCCTCGTGGCTTCCGAACCACATGGTGCGGGTGAAGCTGCTCGGCGACGCGGCGGGACCGACCCTGGTGCAGCTGCCGCCACGGTGGCGTCGCAACACAGAACGGCTCGACGAGTTCCTGACCGTCGCGCCGCGCACAACCCGCTGGGCCGTCGAGGTACGGGAGCGGTCCTGGCTGCACGATGAGGTCTACGACGTGCTGGAACGCCACCACGCTGCGCTGTGCGTGCACGACCTCCTCGAGGACCATCCGTTCCAGTTGACGACCGACTGGACCTACGTTCGCTTCCACGGCCCGGACCCGCTCGTACGGAAGTACTACGGGGCCTACGGTTACCGTCGACTTCGACGGTGGGCGACACGGCTGAATGAAGTGCTCGACTCCGGTCGAGACGTGTACTGCTACTTCAACAACGACTGGGACGGCCACGCAGTCGCCGACGCCTCCTGGTTGCGGCGGGCGCTCGATTCTCGCGACCCGCGTTGAACCGACGGCCAGCGCCACACCACAACGTCGTCGAGGCACCGGCAGGGTATGGTCGTCGGCGGCTCGGCCAGATGAGTTCGACAGTGGTGCGGCTGTCGGGATCGATGTGCTGGGTGGAGCGTTCGCGACCGTTGTCGTCGGGAACGATGTCGAGGGAGAACCGATGGCCGTACTCGAGGTGTGGGGGCCGGGGAGTCACGACGTGGCGGCGTTGGGCGGGGTGCGTTACACCATCGGCAAACGCGGTGACGCCGACCTGTCGATCGCTACCGACGCCGCGGTCTCGGCGATGCACGTCTTGCTGGAGCGGGCCGGCGCCGTGTGGTGTGTGCGAGATCTGGGATCGCGCAACGGCACGTTCGTGAACGGTGAGCGCCTGTTTGGTGAGCGGGTACTTCGTGACGGCGATGAGATCACTGTTGGGCGGACCCGGCTGGTGTTTCGCGATGAGTCGTCCGCAGACACGTCGACGACGGAGGCGTTGCGGACGCCCCCGGCGTTGACGCCGCGGGAGCGGGTCGTGCTGGTGGAGTTGTGCCGGCCGTTGTTGTCGGGCAACGTCTTCACCCAGCCGGCGTCGGCACGCGAGATCGCTCGCGTGCTGGTGGTCAGTGAGGCGGCGGTGAAGCAGCATCTGGGCCGGCTGTATGTGAAGTTCGGCGTGGTCGACGACGTCGCCGGGCCGCGGCGGGTGCAGTTGGCGAACGCGGCGTTGCAATGCGGCGCGGTGTCGATGACCGACCTACGCGGTGGTGAACAGTGATGACCGGGGAGGTGCTGGCGGACAGGTATGAGGTGTTGGCGACGGTCAGTCGGGGCGCTCACGCGTCAGTGTTCCAGGCGATCGATCGTCGACACGATCGGCCGGTGGCGTTGAAGGTCTACGAATGCGCCGAGGGGGTACCGCGCGAGGCGCTGTTGGCGGAGGCTCGGGTGCTGCTCGGCTTGTCGCCGCATCCTGGTCTGCCGACGGTGCGGGACGATTTCTTCGTTGATGCTCGCTACGTGGTGGTGATGGATTGGGTGGAGGGGACGGACCTCGGCCGAGTGCTCGTCGAGCAAGGCGAGCCCGGCCTGACCCGGTCGGTCGTGGTGGACTGTGTGTCGCAGGTTGCGGCCGGGCTCGATCACCTTCATGACCATGATCCACCGGTGGTCCACGGCGACGTGAAGCCGGCGAACGTGATTCGTTCGCCGACGGGAAGGATCACGCTGGTCGATTTCGGGATCGCGTCGGCGGGGTGGGCGCGGCGGAGGGCGGGCAGCCGCGGCTACACCGCCCCGGAGGTGGCCGCCGAGGGCCGGGCGACCCCGGCCGCCGACGTCTACGGATTGGCGGCGACGGCGGTGGCGCTGTTGACAGGTCGCCCGCCGGATGGCACCCGTCCGTTGTGGGAGGGGATCGACCCGGCGGAGGTGGGCACGCTGGCGCGGGTCCTTCGCCGAGGTTTGGCGACCGACCCGGCCCGGCGGCCGCGGACGGCTGGCGAGCTGGCCGAGCGGCTGCGTGCCGGGCGGTTCGAGTCGCTGCCGCGCGGGGTGGTCACGTTCATGTCGATCGACGTGGCCGACGCCGCCAATCTGTGGGACGCGCAGAGCGACGTGATGGCGGCAGTCGTGGACCGCCTCGACGACGTGGTCGCAGAGATCGTGGATCGCGATGGTGGGCGGCTGATCGGATCAGGGGGCGGTGACACTTGGTTGGCGGTGTTCGCCGAGGCTTCCGCGGCGGCGCTCGCGGCGCTCGCGTTGCATCAGCGGGTGATGGTGGAACGGTGGCCCGCGAACCTCGCGCTGCGCGTCCGGGCGGCGGTGCACAGCGGTGAGGCCGAGCTCCGTGACGGCGACTATCACGGCCGGGCCGTGCATCTGGCGGGGCGGCTCCTGGCCAGTGTCCCGGCGGGTAGAACGGTCGTGTCGCAGGCCACTGCCGAGCTGCTCGCCGGCCGCCTTCCCGCCGGCGCGGTGCAGTTTGACCTCGACTACAGCGGCGAACGCGACGGGCGGGCGACTGTTCGGTCTCGTCGATCGGGAGGCCGATCGATTCGTCTTGCCAGCGGACCGGAGCGGGGAAGTCGCGTCCAGGGCGGTGTGGCTGCTGTGCACCGACGTGGAGGAGTCGACCCGGTTGCTGCAGCGGTCACCCGAGCGGTATCGATCGGCGATGGACCGCTACCGGCGAGTGCTGGCCGAGACCTGTACCGACTTCGGCGGAACGCTGCTGAGCAGCGTCGAGGACATCGCAGTGGTCGCGTTGCCCGGTCCCGGCGAGGCCGTCGGCGCCGCGGTGGCCGCCCAGCAAACCTTCGAGTCGACACCACCCGGGCTGTCGCCGGTGCGGGTGCGAATGGGGATCCACGTCGAGCGGACGGCAGGGCCGCAAGATGCCCGACCCGTTTCGACGGGAACCGCGCAGGCGGTGTGCCGGGCCGGGCACGGCGGTCAGGTGCTCATGTCCGAGGCAGCCCGGCCACTCGCCGTGACCAGCCTCGCCGCCGGGGCGGAGCTGCTCGATCTCGGCGTCCATCGGCTCACCGACCTGTCCCAACCGCACCGCCTCTACCAGCTCAAGCATCCCGCGTTGGCCGCCGACTTCCCGCCGCTCCGGTCCCTGGACAACCGTTCCCACAATCTGCCGGTACCGATGACTCGGTTCATCGGGCGACGAGACGAGATCGCCCAGCTGGTTGACCTGCTCGACGCCAACCGGTTGTGCACGATCACCGGGACCGGCGGGGCGGGCAAGACGAGGCTGGCGATACAGGTCGCCGCCGAGGTGCTGGTGTCGTTCCCGGACGGGGTGTGGCTTGCCGATCTGGCTGGGGTCCCCAACGGCGAGGTGGTGGCGAGCACGGTGGCCACCGAGCTCGGAGTACGCGAGGGCGGCTCCGGCACCTATGCGGCGCCACGGCGCCGCACGGTGCGCACCGCCGTGGAACGGCTCGTCGATCATCTCGAGTATCGGAGCGCGCTGGTTGTGCTCGACAACTGCGAGCACGTCGTCGAGGCCTGCTCGCAGCTGGCCGAGGCCCTTCTGCGCCGCTGCCAGCGGGTGCGGATCCTGGCGACGAGCCGGGAAGTCCTCGGCCTCGCCGCCGAGCAATCCTTCCGGTTGGGTCCACTCGAGCTACCGCCGCGGGCGGCGGCCCCGGCGACGGTCCGCCAGTGCGCAGCGGTGCGTCTGTTCACCGACCGGGCGATGCTCAGACGTCCCGACCTCGCTCTCGGCGACGACGAGCTGACGGCGATCGCCTCGATCTGCCAGCGACTCGACGGGATCCCGTTCGCGATCGAGTTGGCCGCCGCCCGGGTCAACGTGCTCGCCGTGGCCGAGATCGCGGCGACGCTCGGGGATGATCTCGGATTGCTGGCGGGGAACTCCCGGTCGGTGTCGGCCCGTCAGCCGACGCTTCAGGCGATGATCAAGTGGAGCGACAACCTGCTCTCCGACCGCGAGCGGACGTTGCTGCGTCGCCTGTCGGTGTTCGCCGGGGGTTTCAGCCTCGAAGCCGCCAGGCAGGTGTGCGCCGGCGACGGCATCGAGGGCTCCGACGTTCTCGACCTGCTCGCCGCCTTGGTGGACAAGTCGTTGCTGGAGACCGAACCAGGCCCGGGCCGATTCCGGCTGCTCGAAGTCACTCGCCAGTACGCCGCCGAGCGTCTCGTCCAAGCCGAGGAGGACACCGCGGTGCGCGCCGCCCACCTCGCTTGGTATCAATCGCTGGCCGAGCGGGCGGAGGCGGAACTGACCGGTGCCGACCAGGCCCGTTGGCTCGACCTGCTCGAAGCCGACCACGACAACCTCCTCGTCGCCCTCGCCTCAGGCCGCGACGGGCCAGATGGTGGCGACGTCCGCTTGGCCTCTGCGTTGGCTCAGTTCTGGCTGGTGCGGGGCGGGCTCACCGAGGGTCGCGGATGGCTGGAGGATGCTCTCGCCCGATATCCGCCGCCCGACCCGCTGCGCGTCAAGGCCTTGTGGGCGCTGGGCCACCTGGCGTGCTTCGCCGGCGACTATGACCGGGCGGTCGACGCCGCTGACGAGGCACGCGCCCTTGCCCGCCGCCTCGACAGCCGACGATGGGTAGCCCGCGCCGACATGCTGCTCGGCTTGGTCGCGAGCGGCAGCGCACGACACGTGGAGGCGGAGCAACATCATCGCGCCGCGGTCGAAGGCGCCCGGGGGGCCGGCGACCATTGGTGCTACGCCTGCGCCCTCAACAATCTCGGCAACGTGCTGGCCCTGCAGGGCGCAACCGCTGCTGCCCGCGACAGCTACGAGGAGAGTCTCGCCGTGCGGCGCCACGAGGGCGACGCGTGGGGGATGTCGTGGGTTCTGTTTCGCCTCGGCCTTCTCGCCACCTGGGAGTGCCGTTTCGCCGAGGCCACGGCGTTGCTCGAGGAGTCCCTCCAACAGTCCACGGTGATCCGGTTCGGTCAAGGCACCCTGCTCGCCCAGTTGGGTCTCGGCGAGACGCTGTATGTCAGTGGCGACGATCGCGATGCCGCCTGCCGGTTCGCCGACGCCCTGGCCACGGCCCGTCAGCTCAAGGAGAACACCGGCGCCGGCGTTGCGTTGGCCGGCTTGGCCAGCGTCGCGTTGGCCAGCGGTGACCTCGACCGCGCTGCGCGCTGGCTCAACGAACCTGAGGCCGACGCGGCGGGCGACCCGCAGCGGGCCATCGTCGCGCGTGCCGCGCTGTTGCGGGCGAGAGCCGCGCTCGACGCCGCCCGCGGCGACAACCAGCGGGCCGAAGCGTTGCACCTCGAAGCCCTTCGGCTCCGCCAGCTGCTCGGCGACAACCGGGCCGTCATCGAGGAACTCGAAGCGGTAGCCGTCGACGCGCTCGGTCAGGGAAGGAACAGCCGGGCGGCGACGCTGCTCGCGGCGGCCACCCGGTGGCGGACCGCAATGGGATCCCCGCTCCCGCCTCGCGCCCTCCAAGCGGTGAACGGCGCGATCCAGGTGCTCACCGGCGACGCCACGCCCGACGCGGCGTGGCGCACGGGCCAAGCACTCGGTCTCGACGACGCGGTCACACTCGCCCTCGATGCTGCCCACGACTCGGGGTAGCCGCCGCGCTACATCACCCTTACCGCGAGGGTGAGCAAAGTCGGACGGCGGCGCCAGTACCGGCACGCGGCGCAATCCGCGCTTGATAGCTCCATGCACTACATGCACGAGCAACTGGTCAACGAGCGCATCGGCAAGCTTCGCAACGAGGTCGCCGTTGAGCGGCGCGTGCGACCGGCTCGCCGCGCCGACCGGCCGCCACGCGTTGGGAGGATCTTGAGCCGCATCAGCCACCTCACCCATCGCCCGACGCTGGTTCGGACCTCACCGGCGCCCACGCTCGACACCACCACGTCGAGCACGTGACCAGAGGACGGACCCGGTGACCTCTCGCGCTGGATCGTTCGTGACGGGGCGTCATCGATTTCCGGACGACGCAGACGGGAGGTTGGGGCGACCAACGTTGCTCGACCCCAACCTCACCGCCGTCGAGGCTGCCCCCGGAGTGGAGTAGGTCTTCCGCGAGTCGTCATCCTCGACGAGCAGCGACCGAGTAGCCGGCGAGGAGGTCAGCCAATTCCCTCGGGCGGCTGAGCGCTGCGCAGTGGCCGGAGGCGATCTCGTCGGGCGGGATGCCGAGGCGTTCGGCGACGACCCGACGCATGAATTCAGCGGGAAAGACGCGGTCCTCGGTGCACAGCACGAACCTTGTCGGCACGTCGGGCCACGCCGCGAGCGGCCACGGGCGGTTGTACGCGGTTTCTGACTCGCCCCGTTCCCTGCTCAGCGCCTCTTCGGCGAGCGCCCGCGGCACATCGTGGTAGAAGGCGACGAAGGGGTCGTCGCTGCCGGTCTGCCCGCCGTCGCGCCGGGCTTGCATGCGCACGGCCTCGCCGTGACCGGTGTTGGTCCACCAATCGGCGGGTGACTCACCCGGAGCCGGGATCATCCCGGCGACCAGGACCAACACGTCGACCGGAACGCGGTCGGCGACCAACGGAGCGGTGAATCCCCCGTAGGACTGGCCAACGACAATCAGGTTGCCTCGGCCGCGGATCGCGTCGACCACCGTGTCGGCGTAGTCATCGAGGCTGGCGTCGTCGTTGTCGCCGGGGAGGTCCGGTGCGACGACGTCGTGACCACGTAGCGCGGAGCTGCGCCTCCACCAAGTGCCAGTACCACCCGACGTCCCCAGCGCCGTGAATGAGCGCGAACGTTGCCATCGAAACCACCTCCTCGTGGTGAACGCCTGGCGAGCGTCGGGCTCGGCGGGCGTCGGGGCAGGCTCCCGATCCTAGGATCGGTGCATGAGCGAGCCAGCGCCTGCGGTCGGCGAGCCGCGGGCCGAGGTCGGCAAACAGATCGGCCACGACCTGCTCACCAAGGCAGTCGTCGCGGTGGTGCTGGTCGGTTGCATCCTGATCGGCGGCGTCATCGGATCTCAGGTGAACAACGACACCGCCGCCCTCGCCGGCGGAGTAATCGGGCTGGCCGTCGGGATCCCAGCAGCGGTCCTCGTCGGTGCCCGACTGAGGCGCCACCTTCGATAGGCCGCGTGCCCATGCGACGGCGCGCCGTCGCAGGTGCAACGATCGACCAACGAGCGGTTCTCAGCTGCGCGAGGGATCGCGGTTGTAGAGCGACTTCGCCCAGTGGTAACTGAGCACCGTGATCGCCGCGCTCCAGCCGATCGTGGCGATCGCGTCGGCGCCGATCTCCGTACCGAGTAGGAGTCCGCGGAGGGTCTCGGTGAACGGCGTGAACGGCTGGTGTTCGGCGAACCAACGCATGGCCGCGGGCATCGAGTCGGTGGGAGCGAACCCGCTGCCGAGGAACGAAAGCAGCAAGAGGAACATCGGGAGGTTGCTGGCGCTCTCGACATTCCTCGCGAACAGCCCGAGCGCGACGCTGAGCCAGGTGAAGGCCAGGGTGATCATCGCGAGGACGGCGATCGCCGCCACCCACTCGGTGGGGGTGGCATCGGGCCGAAAGCCGACGGCCAGCGCCACCGCGACACGGCGACCAAGCCGAGCGCGGTCTGGAGCATCGTGCCCAGCACGTGACCCCAGAGGACCGCGGCCCGGCTGATGTTCATCGTCTTGAACCGGGCGATGATGCCCTCGGTCTTGTCCATCGCGACGGAGATCGCGGTCCCTTGACCGGCGCCGGCGAGGGTCAGCACGAGGATCCCGGGCACGAGGTAGTTGGCGTACTCGCGGCGGCCACCTGCGAAGTCGCCGAGCCCGGCGCCGAGCGTGCCGCCGAAGACGTAGACGAAGAGGAGCATCAAGACGACCGGGATGCCGATGACGAACAGCGCCACGGTCGGGTAGCGCAGCATGTGTTTCACGTTGCGGCGCAGCATGGTGGTCGAGTCGGCCACCGCGTAGGAGAGCGTGTTCATGAGACTGGTACCTCCATTTCGTCGGGCTGCCGATCGGGCTGGCCGGTGAGGGTGAGGAAGACGTCGTCGAGGTCGGGGGTGTGGATCGACAGGTCGACGACCTCGACGGCCGCGAGATCGAGCCGGTCGAGCAGAGCCCGCAGGGCGGGGACGCCACTGTCGCCGGGGACCTGCAGGGTGAGTGCCTCGTCGTCGCGACGGGAGCCGTCGAGGGCGTGGGCGGCGACGTCGAGCTGATCCACGTTGGGGAACCGGAGGAGCACGTGGGCGCCGGGCACGAGCCGCTTGAGCTCATCCGGGGTGCCTTCGGCCACGAACTGTCCGTTGTCGAGCAGGGCGATGCGGTCGGCGAGCTGGTCGGCCTCCTCCAAGTACTGGGTGGTGAGGAAGACCGTCACCCCACCGCGCACCAGCTCGCGGATGATCTGCGTACATCACCCGCCGGCTGCGCGGGTCGAGCCCGGTCGTCGGCTCGTCGAGGAAGATCAGGTGCGGGTCGCCGAGCAGGCCCATCGCCAGATCGAGCCGGCGGCGCATGCCCCCGGAGTAGGTGATGCGCCGGCTTGTCGGCGGCGTCGGCGATCTCGAACCGCTCGAGCAGGTCGGCGATCCGGCGCTGGCCCTCCGGCTTGGGCAGGTGCTGCAGGTCGGCCATCAGTCGCAGGTTCTCCTCGCCGGTGAGCAGGTTGTCCACCGCCGAGAACTGGCCGGTCACCGCGATCGCGCCCGCACCGCGTCGGGCTCGCGGGCGAGGTCGTGGCCGGCGACGAAGATCTCGCCGCTGTCCGCGCCGATCAGGGTCGACAGGATCTGGACCGTGGTCGTCTTCCCGGCGCCGTTCGGACCGAGGAGGGCGAAGACCGTGCCCTCGGCGACGTCGAGGTCGATGCCGTCGAGGACGAGCTTGTGCGCCGTAGGACTTGCGCAGTCCGCGGGCCCGGATCATCGATCTCGATGCGTGCTGGATGTTCATGGCGCTCCGATCAGGTGGTCGCTCTCGTACAGTGTTCGATTTATAGAACAGTGTACGACAACTCGGTACACTGTTCGCAACCTACAGTTGGACGACCGCGGAGCGGAGGCCTCGATGCCAGCCAGTGAACGTGCGTATCCCTCGGTGTGGGTTCGACCGCGCCGGCAGCAGCGCTCGTCGCTGACCCGGGAGCAGATCGTCGCCGAAGCGCTGCGCCTGCTCGACACCGAGGGCGTCGACGCGTTGAGCATGCGCAAGCTCGCCGCCGGGCTCGGGGTCGGGGCCACGTCCCTCTACTGGCACGTCGCCAGCCGCGACGAGCTCATCGAGCTGGTCATCGACGAGACCTACAGCGAGCTGGACGTACCTGGTGCCATGGGCGCCAGCGGCGGGGCCGACGACTGGCGGGAGGCGGCGCGGCGCTTCGCCCACAGCGTGCGCTCGACCACGCTGCGGCACCCGTGGGTGGTGTCCCTGCTCGACCGGCTGGTGGGGGCGACGTTCCTCGGACCCAACATGGCCGTGGCGACCGAGCGCATGCTCGCCGTGCTGGAGGGCGCCGGGTTCGAGCTGCAGGAAGCCGAGCGTGCCCTCAACACCCTGTCCTCGTACGTCTTCGGCGTCGCCATGGGTGAAGCCGCCTGGCACAACTGGCTCGTCCGTCACGGCACGAGCCCCCGAGAGTGGGTCGACGACGCGCTGCGCGTGAACGAAGAGGCGACCGAGGGTCTGGAGCGGCTCCGCGCCGTCGTCGCCAGCTACGAGCGCAGAGACCCCGAGCAGGCGTCGAACGAGGACTTCGAGTACGGGCTCGAGCGGGTGCTCGACGGGTTGCAGTCCCGGCTCGACGGGCGCTCCTGAGTCGGGGGCCATCGGGTTGACATCTGGGTAAGCGAACGTTGGGTCAGGCCGCGGTATTCGCTCACCCGAGCGCTTCCTTGAGTGGCGATCCAAATTTTCGGTGATTTCGAGGCCGTCGACAATCCACGACGTCGTCGACGCCGAATGACGACCCGTGAAACGTGCACGAAGGGCTCTGTTCGGGTTGTCGCTCATGACGCTGGTGGCAGCAGCTGCAGCTTGCGGAGGTGACGACGCCGCGTCGGGCGCCACCACGCCAACGGTTGCCCCAGCAACCACGATGTCCATGGGTGCAGCGACGCCGACGACGGTGCCCACGGACGGCACTACGGCCAGCAGCGAGACCCCATCTTCCAACGGGGATGCGCGGCGCCGATGTCGGTGACCGTCGACATCAGTGATTTCGCTTTCGTCGCCTCCGATGTCCGCGTCGCCGTGGGCGGCACCGTCACGTGGACGAACAGCGACTCGCAGCAGCACACGGCGACCGGCACCGGGACGTTCGACACCGGCGCGATCAAGCCGGGCGAGTCGAAGAGCGTCACGTTCGACACCGCGGGGGCGTTTCCGTACGTGTGCTCGTACCACCCCTTCATGAAGGGAACCGTCACCGTCGGCTGACGCCGAGCGTGCCCGTTCTCGAGGACCGACATCCGCATCCGAACAAGGAGCATGACCCAGCCATGCACATCACCCATCGCCAGCTGCAACAGCTCGCCGCCGACGTGGACGACCTGCACCACGACCAGATGAGGACGTTCCAGGAGGAGACCGCGGACCTGCACCTCGACGCCGTGCGCGCCTCGCGCCGGAACCTCGCGGTGCCCGCCACCATCGGCGGCGCCGCGCTCGCCGCGCTTCCGTTCCTGTCCTCCCGGGCCGCGGCTCAGGGTCTCGACGACCAGACGATCGCCGGCTACGCGCAGGGCATCGAGCTCGCCGCCGTCGAGGCGTACAAGGCCGCGGCACCGGTGCTGTCCTCGGGAACCCTGCCCGTCGCCGAGCTGTTCCTGTCGCACCACCAGCAGCACGCCGACGCGTTCGGCGCCGTCGCCGGCGGCAAGCGGGCGACCGGGCCGAACCAGAAGCTCATCACCGCCCTCGGACCGGTCTTGTCGGCGATCACCGACGAACCGGCGGCGCTGAACTTCGCCTTCACGCTCGAGAACCAGGCGGCCTACACGTACGCCGCGGCGCTCACCCTGCTGCAGGACCCGCAGTACGCGGCGGCAACGGCGACGATCCTGCCGATCGAGGCCCAGCACGCCGTCGTGCTCGGCCTGGCCGTCGGCAAGTCGGTCGCCGACGTGTTCCCGACCCAGGCGTTCGAGTCCGCCGCGCTCGGTGACGGCACCGATCCGCTCGCCGGGCTCGACCCCGCCACCTTCGCCGTCTGATCCGCCCCCCGTACCAGAGGACGACCACGATGAACCGCAACGACCTGCCCAACGACGAGATCCGCCGCCAGCTGCGCGAAATCGACCGAGCCAACGCCGCCGTGATGCCACGTTGGCGAGAGCTGCTGGCGCGCATCTTCGGCGGCGACGAGCGCCTGACGTCCGATGAGACGGCGGCGATCCTGGGCGTACCGTCGCCCACCCGTCGCCAGCTGTTCAAGGTCGGCGGAGCGGCGATCTTCGGCGCCGCCGTGCTCGCCGCCTGCGGCGACGACGACGACAGCGGCGCCACCCAGACGTCGCCTGGCTCACCGACGACGATGCGTCCGCCCGCCACGACCGGCGCGCCGGCGACGACGGCGGCCCCCCCGACCACGACCGATGGCGGATCACAGGATCTCGTCCTCGCCCGCACCGCCGCCTCGCTCGAGCAGCTCGCCGTCGACACGTACGGTGCGGCGGCCGGGTTGCTGACGACGCGCCCGATCAGGAGGGCGGCGGCGCTGTTCGCCGAGCACCACCAGCTGCATCTGGACGCCCTGAACGGTGCGATCACCGGCGCCGGTGGCGAGGCCGTGACGGTGAGGAACCAGGCCGTCTACGACGCCGTCGTCAAGCCGGCCATCGATGCCGCCAAGACCGAAAGCGACGCCGTCAACCTGGCGCTGCAACTCGAAGAGGCCGCGGCGCAGACCTACGTCTTCGCTGGCGGTGCCCTGTCGACCCCGCAGCTGCGCTCGACGATCATGACCATCGGTGGCGTCGAGGCCCGCCACGCGGCCGTGCTGCGGATGGCGGCCCTCGGTCAACCACCGCTGGACGTCTTCCCCGATCAGCGCGCGTTCTTCCCCGGCGACAACCCCCTGGCCGGCATCTCTGGCGCCCTGATCACCGACTGAGATGAGCTCGGTCCGAACGATCACCTCAACGGCATACGTGCCGCGAGTCCTCGCCGGCGCCACCGCGGCGAGCATCTTGGTCGGCGGCTTCGCTCACCTCAGGCTCTACAACGACGGGTACAAGGACATCCCGGTCGGCAACATCGGTGAGCAGTTTCTCCTGAACGCGGCCGGCGCAGTGGTGATCGCGGTCGGGCTGGTCTCGGCCATCGTCCTGCGGATCGTGCCGGGATGGGTCGGCCGGCTGGCCGCAGCGGCGGCGATCGCCTGGGGCGCCATCTCGTTGATCGCGTTCTTCGTCGCCCGCACCAGCGGCGGATGGTTCGGGTTCACCGATCAGCCCGGCCTGAATCCGGCGCCCGAGGCGGCGATTGCCGTGATCTCGGAGAGCATCACGGTCGCGCTCGCGCTCGCCGTGCTCGTCGCCGAGTGGACTCGGCACCGATCGGTAAGTTGAGTGGGTGCCTGACGACGATCGGCTCGAGGAGATCCTGGACCGTCTCCGAGATCGCGGCGGACGGGTGACGAGGCCGAGGCGAGCGATCATCACCGCGCTGCTCGAAGCGGACGGACACGTCACGGCCGAGTCGCTGGCGGATGCGGTGCAGCGCGCCGACCCCGACATCCACTTGTCGACCATCTACCGCACGCTCGAGCGGCTGACCGAGCTCGACGTCGTGAACCACGTCCACCTCGGTCACGGACCGGCCGTGTACCACCTCGCCGATGACGCGCACCACCATGTGGTGTGCGATCGGTGCGGGTCGGTTGTCGAGCTGCCGGCCGACGTCTTCGAAGCGCTCGCCCGCCGCATCGAGCGGGACCACGGCTTCCGGTTGAACGCGCACCACTTCGCGCTCGGCGGGTATTGCCGGCGCTGCGTCGAGGAGGGCGCGGCGTCGGAGTCAGCCGGCGTCCCGGCCAGCTCCGTGGTGTAAGTCGGCCTTGCCGGTCATCCCACCCGCGGCCTCACGACGACGTTGATGACGCGATGTGAAAGCCGTAGGGGAGTTCGAGGCGGTGGCTGGCCATCGTCGCTTCGTCCGACAGGACCTCCACGATCGGGCCGTCGGCGACGAGCCGTCCCTCGTCGAGCACGACCGCTCGATCGCACAGTTGCAGGGCGTAGGGGAGGTCGTGGGTGACGAGCACGACGGTCACGTCGAGGGCGAGGACGATCTCGGCGAGCTCCCGGCGGGCCACCGGGTCGAGGTTCGACGACGGCTCGTCGAGGACGAGCACGTCGGGGCGCATGGCCAGCACCGTGGCGAGGGCGACCCGACGACGCTCCCCGAAACTGAGATGGTGCGGCGAACGATCGACCGCGCCCTGCATCCCAACGACGGCCAACGCGTCGGACACTGCTGCGTCCAGCTCGTCGCCCCGCAGGCCGAGGTTCGCGGGGCCGAACGCGACGTCATCGCGCACCGTCGGCATGAACAGCTGATCGTCGGGGTCCTGGAACACGATCCCGACCCGCCGACGCACCTCCGGAAGGTTGTCCTTGACGACCGGCAGCTCACCCACGAACACCGTCCCGGCGCTCGGTGCTCTGATCCCGTTCAACGTGAGGACCAGCGTGGTCTTGCCCGCCCCGTTGGGACCGAGCACCGCGACGCGCTCTCCTTGCGGCACGGTGAGGTTGATCTCCCGGAGGGCCTCGTGCCCATCGGGGTACGTGTACGAGACGTCGCGCAGGTCCAGCGCACGGCCGGCGTTCATTGCACGCTCCACGCGATGGCCGCGACGGCCGTGGCCATCGCCGGCCACAGCAGACAGAGCACCCACGACTGCATCGACGCCGTGACGCTGCGCACGGGCATCGTTCCGGTGTATCCCCGTGACTCCATCGCCAGATAGACGCGTTCACCGCGTTCGTAGGAGCGCACGAACAGGGCGCCGGCGGTCGACGCGAGGGCGCGCACCTGTCCGAATCGGCCACCACGGCCGCACCGCGACTCCCGAGCGATCGACATCCTCCGGACCTCGTCGCCGATCACGTCGCCATAGCGGATCATGAACGCGGTGATCGCCACGATCACCCGGGGCACGCGCAATCGCTCGAGGCCGTCGAGCACCTGCGGGATCGACGTCGTCGCCGCCAGGACGATCGATGCCGCCACCCCGATCGTCCCCTTGACGACGATGTTCCAGGCCGCCCACAGCCCAGGCTCGGACAAGCTCACGCCGAGCACTTCGACCCGAGGGTCCCGTCCCAGGATCGGCAACAGCACGGCGAACAGGAGGAAGGGCACCTCGATCACGAGTCGTCGCGCCACCGCCAACAACGGGACACCCCCGATGCGTGGCAGCCAGCACGACCAGCCCGGCTTGCACGCCGAACGCCCAGAACTGCTCCCGCGGCGTCGCGACCACGGCGAACACGAACAGCACCGTCGCCGCCAACTTGCACTGCGGCGGCAGCCGGTGAAGCAGCCCCTCCTCGTGAATCAGCAGGTGTCGATGGGCCCCACCCACGCGAGCTCCCCGGCCCTCACGCCGTCACCGGTGGCGAAGGCTCCGACGATCGACGAGTACGCCGAGTCACGTACACCACGCCGGCACCGATGGCGAAGGTTGCGGCGACACCGATCAGACCGGCAGCCCAGGTCCCGACGTAGCGGTTGTCGAGCCCGGACACGCCGTAGTCAGCCAGCGGCCCGTCGGCAAAGGCGTGATCCCGTACCTCGGTGTCGAGGCCCTTGTCCGCGGCCACCTTCTCCAAGCCGTCAGGGTTCGGGTTGGCGTTCGGCGCGACGAGGATCACCAGCGCCACCGCAGCCGCGATGCCGATCAAGACGAACGCCAGGAGCGAGATCCGCTTCATCGCATCGCTCCCTGCAGTGACATCGGCACGGCGGCCGACTCGAGGCCGCGGGCGCCGTACACGAGATCGGGACGCATGCTCATCACGGCGCTGATCGCCAGCGCGGTCACGATCCCCTCGCCGATACCGATGAGAGCGTGGACGCCGATCATCGCCGTCGCGACCGTCGGCACCGACACGGCGTCGTTTCCGCCGACGGCGTACTCCACGGTGAACACGATCGAAGCGATGATCGGAACCAGGAACGCGGCCACGCCCGCAGCCGGCGTCACCGACCACGATCGGTTGCCGAACACTCGGCGCAGCACCAAGAACACGCCGTAGCCGACGAATGCCCCGGCCAGCGCCATGTTCACCACGTTCAATCCCAGGGCCGACAGACCGCCGTCGGCGAACAGCAACGCCTGCACGACCAGCACGACCGTGACGGCCAGTGCTCCGGCCCAGGGCCCGACCAGGACGGCGGCGAGAACCCCGCCGAGGAGGTGGCCACTCGTCCCGTTGGCGACGGGAAAGTTGAGCATCTGGGCGGCGAAGATGAACGCCGCCGCCAACCCGACGACCGGGATGTCTCGGTCGTCGAGCGACGCCGAGGTGCGCTTGAGGCACCACGCGACTCCGCCAATGGCGATCAGTCCGGCCACCAACGATGTCGGGGCGTCGATGAAGCCATCCGGGATGTGCATGCCGATCATCGACACCTCCGATCCACGCCCTCGGTTCGAAGCTACGTTGCGAATGGATTGCAAATCAAGTTGTTGCGTCTGGTTCGCATCTCACGTAGGTGACCAGAGTGTGAGGCGGCGGTGACTCCTCCCCGCGCCCGGCTCGGTCGTGGTGGTGGTGATCCTCTTCCAGGCCAGCCTCGTGGACGTGCGAGTGAGCGTGGCTCACGCCGTCGTGCTCGTCGCGGTGGCTGGCGATGTTGATCACGTTCCCGTCCGGGTCGCGCACGAAGAACCTGCGGATGCCCCACGGTTCGTCGGTCAGCGGATGAACGATCTCGTAGCCGCGGCGCTGCGCCTCCGCGTAGGCCTCGTCGACGTCGCTCCCGACGTGCACTGACAGCACCGAATCCTCAGGACTGGTGGCGTCGCGGGTCACCAACTGGACGCCCGCCCGCCCGTCCGGCGACACGTAGCGCGCCACCCATCCGAGGTTGAGACCCTCCACGTTCAGTCCGAGATAGTCGGCATAGAAGCCGCGCGCCGCGTCGATGTCGGCGACGGGCAGGTTCGCCGTGACTCCCGTTACTCGCACATCCCCTCCTCACATCGTGCCAGTCCCGCCACGACGCACCGTACGCGACGGGCACTTGACAGTATTACTGCCGTAGTGTCATTATCGCTGCCATGCCGAGGTCGTCGGTTCGAGAAGCGCAGGTCGAGTTGGTGCGCGAGCGTGTCCTGGGAGCTGTGTGCGGCCTGATCGGCGCCGGCGAGGAGATCACCTTCACCAGAGCCGCCGTGGCCGCCGACGTCCCGGAGCGCACCGTGTACAGGTACTTCCCGAGCCGCCAGGCCCTCATCAGCGCGCTGTTCGAGCACGTCAACCGGCGGATCGGGTTCGACGGCGATCTCCCGACCACGGCGCCGGCGATGACCGCCATGGTGCAGCGCGTCTTTCCAGGCTTCGACAGCGTCGCCCCCGTCGTCGACGAGTTGCTGTCGTCGCCGGAAGGTCGACAAGCTCGCCTGGACGGCATCGAGGACCGCCGCGCGGCGGCGCTGGCGGTCGTGACCAGTGCGCGCCCCGGGTTGGACCAGCACACGGCACGCAACCTCGCCGCCGTGGTGCAAGTCCTCGGCAGCGCCGCCGTGTGGCGGGCGCTGCGGGACTTCTGGGATCTCGACGGCGAACAGGCCGCCACGGCCGTCACCATCGCCATCGACGCTCTGCTCACGAGCCCACCGTCATGAAGGGATCCGCCATGGGGCTGCTTGCCGGCGTCAACCACGTCGCCGTGATGACGACCGACCTCGACCGCTTCATCGAGTTCTACACCGGTGTGTTCGACCTCGACGTTGTCTTCGAGGAAACCACACCGACGTTCCGCCACGCGATCATCCGAACCGGGTCGACCTCGTGGCTGCACCCCGCCGAGGTCACCGGCAACGACTTCGCCACGGGCTCACCAGCGATGTTCCAACGAGGCCACCTCGACCACCTCGCGTTGACAGCGGCGTCGCCGGAAGCGTTCCGGGCGATCAGTGACCGGCTCGCGGAGCGTGGCGCGAGCGACGGAGCCGTCGACGATCTCGGTGCCTTTCACAGCGTCTGGTTCAGCGACCCTGACGGGATGCGGGGCGAGGTCGTCCTCATTCTCGACGATCGGCTCGAAGGCATCCACGCCCCGCATCCACTCGATCACGCGTAGGGTTTGGGCATGACGAAGAGCGCGTCGGAGAGCAGCCGGACTCCCTCTGAGCTGATCGACGAGAGGATCGAGGATCTCGACGACTGGCGGGGCGAGATGCTCAGCCGGCTCCGCGCGCTGGTCCACGAAGCCGATCCCGACATCGTCGAGGAGTGGAAGTGGCGAGGGGTCCCGGTGTGGGAGCACGACGGGATGATCTGCACCGGCGAGACGTACAAGAACTACGTGAAGATGACCTTCGCCAAGGGGGCCGCGCTGGAGGATCCTGCCGGCCTCTTCAACTCCAGCCTCGAGGGGAACACGAGGCGCGCCATCGACTTCCACGAGGGCGAGGAGATCGACGAGGAGGCGTTGAAGTCGCTCGTCCGGGCGGCGGCGACTCTGAACACGTCGCGAGCCAAGCGCTGATCCGGCTGGGTCGCTTTCGTCACCTGGATCGGCCGACATCGGCCCTCTCGGGTGACACAAGCGAAGAACGCGCCAAGCGGGCCTAACGTCTCGGCGTGTCCGAGCGTGACGAGGAGCCGACCGGCGCCGAGCAGGTCGCCGACTCACCACGGGAGCGGCGGCTCGAGCTCATCGTCACGATCCTTCTCGCCGCCGCCGCACTGCTGTCGGCGTGGTGCGCATTCCAGTCGGCGCGGTTCTCGAGTCAGGAGAACGTCAGCCACGCCGAAGCGATCCGGCTGCAGGTCGACGCCGCCGCGGCCGACAACGCGGCCGGCCGGCTGATGCTCATCGACGTGACCGCCTTCTCCGAGTGGGTCGACGCCACGGCGTCGGGACAGCAGCGAAAGGCGACCTTCCTCCGCGAGCGCTTTCGCGACGAGATGAAGCCGGCGTTCGACGCATGGGTGGCGTCCGGAGGGTTGGGCGACCTCGAGGCCGAAGCCACGCCGTTCGAACTTCCCGAGTACCGCCTGGCCAAGGCCGAGGAAGCCGCCGCGTTGCAGGTCGCGGCCGAGGCGGCCGCGTTGCGGGGCGAGTCGCGGGGCTCGACTGCGGACAAGTACCTCCTGGCGGTGGTGCTCTATGCGGCGGCCCTGTTCCAGCTCGGCATCCAGTCCCGCATCGGCGTGTTCGAGTTACGCCGCGTGCTCGTCACCGTGGCGGGCGGCATCGTGCTCGCCACGACGGTGTGGATCGCGACCCTGCCGAAGTAGGGCTGCCGCCCGGCGGGCCCCGTACTGTGGACGAGTGATGCGTCTCCTGGCGACGACCGTGCTCGCCCTGCTCGGGAACGCCATCGGGCTGATCGTGGCCGCCGTCGTTCTCGAGGACATGACGCTGAGTGGCGCCGCCTTCGTGGTCGAGGTGCTCATCTTCACCGCGGCCTTCGTGATCCTGCAGCCGCTCGCCGTCAAGCTGGCCTGGCAGCACTCGTCCACCCTGGCCGGCGGTTCGGCGCTGTTCGCGACGCTCGCCGCGCTCATCGTCGCCGACTTCCTTTCCGACGGCATGTCGATCACCGGCGTCGTGACCTGGCTGCTGGCGACCCTGATCGTGTGGCTCGTGGCCGTGCTGGCGGGGATCCTGCTCCCCCTCGTCTTGTTCAAGAAGACCCTTGGTCGCGTAGCAGCCAGACCGGCGGCGCGCGACAGGACGTGGAGCTGACCCCGCGGTTGACACCGCCGTCCCGAGTGATCACCGGCGTGCCGGGCCGCTTGTGCGACGATGACGCATTCCCGTGTCAGACGAGATGGCCAGCCCAGCGGCCGGCCGTGTCGAGCGGCCGCACCCGGCAGCGTGGGCAGGTGTCGCCTTCGCCGTGTTGTTCCTCGTCGGCTTCATCCTGCTGCAGAACGTGCCCGCTGCGTCGGCTTCCACCGAGGAGTTGCGAAGCGTGATCAGGGTTGGTCGGTGAACGCCGACCGGGCCGCGGCGCCCCCGGTGCGCGCCCGCTCCGAGAACGCGTAGGTCCCCGGTCCGCGCAGTTCTTCGGCCGCCTCGACGACCGCGCCGAGCGCGGCGAAGGCGAACGCGCCGCCGACTGACACGCGCGCCACGCCGGCCGCGGCGAGCTCAGGAACGGGCGGGCCGCCGGGCCGAGCGAGCACGTTCACCGGCCGCTCGACAGCGTCTACGACGGCGCGAATATCGTCGAGCTCCGCAAGGCCGGGCGCGTAGAGCACGTCGGCCCCCGCCTCCTGGAACGCTTGCAGGCGAGCGATCGTGTCCGCCAGGTCCTGCCGACCGTAGAGGTAGTTCTCGGCGCGAGCGGTCAGTACGAACTGGACCGGACCGGCATGAGCAGCCTCGGCCGCCGCCGCCACCCGCTCGGCGGCGTGCGCCAGCTCGTAGATCGGGTCCTCGCGATCGCGCGTGAAGTCCTCGATCGAACACCCGGCCAGTCCCGTGTCGACGGCGAGCGCGACAGTCTCGGCGACGCCGACCGGGGTGGCAGCGAAGCAATCCTCGAGGTCGGCCGAAACCGGTAGGTCGGTCGCGGCAACGATCACGGCCGAGTGAGACAGGGCCTCATCGCGCGAAACCGCTCCATCCCGCCGGCCGAGCGTGGCCGCGAACCCGCTGCTCGTCGTGGCCAGGGCCTCGAAGCCGAGCGATGTGAGCAGCCGCGCCGAACCCTGGTCCCAGGCGTTCGCCAGCAGCAGCGGCGAGCCCTTCCGATGGGTTTCGAGGAATCGGGCCGCCTTCTCCTGCTGGTCGCTCACGGACTCGACGGTAGCCCTCGTCCGCCGGCCACGGTTGCTGCTTATCCGGCGCGTCGTCCTCGCGTCGCGTGTCGCGAGACGTCCAGAGCTTCCGCCTTGTTCGGCGCGCTTTCGCCGGGGAGATGCGTCAGGTCCTCGACCCGTACGACCCCAGGCTCACAGGCCAACGCGCTGATCACCCGTTGGGCGTCGGCCCGACTGTGCACCTCGCCGCGGACCCGCACCACGCCGTCGACCACCTCGGTGGTCAGCTGCTCGGTTCGCACCTGGAGTCGGCCCATTACGCCACGAAGGTGACCGCTGAGAAGGCGGTCATCAACGGGCTCGAACCGGCCACGGCGCAATGACCGCATGGTGCGGCCCTTCACCCGGCCCAGCTCATGGCGAGCCCGCTTGCCTGCTGAGCGCGCCCCGCGTTTGCTGGCGGCCAGAAGCTGGTCGCGCAGCCGCGCCCTTCGTGCTGGGCCCTCTTCGGGGTCGAAGAAATAGGTTGTCGTCGCGCCGAGCGCGGCTCCCTTGGCGAACTTCAGTGTCGATCGCAGCATGGCGTTCCCTTCCCTGTTTCTGCTCAGTGGAATACCCGTCGCGGCGCATTCGGACACACGCCCTCGCGCTGCGGGTATTCGACGCCCTCCGATGGGGTACAGAGAGCATCGGACCTGGAGGTGAACAATGCTGAAGATGAAGCTCGGCGCCCTGCTCGGATTTGCCGCTGGCTGGGCCGTAGGAACTGGCAAGGCCAAGGAGTTCTGGGAGGAGCTGCAGGGCAAGCAGGCGACTCGTTCGGCCACCGCTGCCCAGCATGACCGATCCCCGCTCGGCGATGTCACGGCCCGTCGTAGCCAGGAGGCTGCTGCCGGCTCGTGAGGCGACGCGGCGGGCGATCCGGTGAATTGCCCGGGTCGTCCGCCAAGGGCGGTTGCGCTGGCTGCGGTTTCAGCGTTCGTTGTCATGGGAAGACTGCGTGTGACCGCGGACGCGGGCTCGACCATGGAGGATGCACGGTGTTCCACCAGGTGGACCCGACGTCAGGAAGCGCGCGGGCGGCGAAGCCCGAGAGCGACGAGGAAGTCATGCAGGCGTTCGTACGACTGCGTGAGCGACCGGACCGTTCGCTCCGGA
The DNA here is from genome assembly GCA_963755235.1 of uncultured Acidimicrobiia bacterium. Classification (GTDB taxonomy): domain Bacteria; phylum Actinomycetota; class Acidimicrobiia; order Acidimicrobiales; family Ilumatobacteraceae; genus JALZMG01. The sequence goes on along the minus strand of CAVWJT010000031.1, from coordinate 200,966 downwards.
ATCGTCTCATCGAAGATCATCGCTGGCTGGCTGAGGTCTGCGCCCGCCGACTGTCGCGCCGCGGCGAGCCACTCGATGATCTCATTCAGGTCGCCCTCCTCGGGCTGGTGAAGGCGGTGGATCGGTTCGACCCCGACTTCGCGGTGCCCTTCAGGGCCTACGCCTCCAAGACGATGCGCGGCGAGCTGCGCCGCCACTACCGCGATCACACCTGGGCGTTGAAAGTCCCCCGGCGGATGAAGGATCTCTCCGTCGGCGCGTCGGCGGTGGTGGATCGCCTCACCCAGCGCCTCGGCCGGACTCCGACGGTCGCCGATCTCGCTCTCGAGTTGGGCGTCGGGGAGGACGAGGTCATTGAGACGTTGACGGCGTCGGCCGGTTATCGGACGTGCGCGCTCGAAGGCCCCGCCGGTCGCGCGGATCGCGCCGACCCGGTCGAGCTGGGAGTGGAGGATGCCGAACTGGCGTCAGCCGACGTCCGGCCTGACGTTGCCAGAATGCTGGCCACCCTCCCGGCGCGGCAGCGGACGGTGATCTATCTGCGGTTCTACCGGCAGATGACCCAGCAGGAGATCGGCGACCGGCTCGGGCTGAGCCAGGTGCACATCTCCCGGTTGCTGCGGGCGGCGCTGGAGGCGCTGCGCGTCACCGACACGGAGCAGCGGCGGATCGCCTGAACGGCGTCTGCCTCTGGCGGGCGAGGGGTATCGGAGGACACCGTGAACGGAGGTGACCAAGATGCCCAGAGCCTGGTCGAACAAGCGTGAACGCCAGTACCGCCACATCCGCGATGGTCTGAAGGAACGCGGGCGCAGTGAGGACACGGCCGAGGAGATCGCCGCCCGTACGGTGAACAAGGAGCGGGCTCGGACGGGTGAGGCGAGGGAGTCGAGCCGGCTCTCGAGGAGCGACATCTCGTCGGGGCGCCGGGGCGGTCTGCGTTCGCACCGTGGACCTGCTGGTCGGACGAAGGCGCAGCTGTACGAGGAGGCTCGGCGCAAGCACGTCAAGGGCCGCTCGAAGATGACCAAGGCCCAGCTCGCCAGCGCCGTCGGACGGTAGCCGGGACCTCCTCCCTCTCGCTCGGCACGCCGCTGTAACGCGCGCGACTCCCGGCGGACTGTGCAACAGTCGTATTTCTCAGGATGAGAGGAGCGGGCGATGGCGGCGACTGTGGACGGGGCGAAGCTCGAGCAGTTCATGGGCCAGATGGTTGGGCACATGACGGGGACGGCGTTGTGCTTCGGGATCTGGGTGGGGGACGAGCTGGGCCTCTACCAGGCGTTGGGTGGAGCCGGGCCCACCTCTGCCGACGAGATTGCCGACAAGACCTCGTGCCATCCGCGCCTGGTGCGCGAGTGGCTCGACGGGCAGGCCGCCGGCGGCCTGATCGAGTACGACAGCGAGAGCGATCGCTACGAGCTGTCGCCGGAGGCCGAGGCGGCGCTCGCCGACGAGAACTCGCCCGCCTTCGTCGCCCGGGCGATGAACGCGTTCGGTGCGATGTTCATGGACATCGACAAGGTCACGGACGCGTTCCGTGGTGACGGCGGGTTGAGCTGGGGTGACCACCACCCCCGGCTTTTCGCCGGCACCGAATGGTTCTTCCGGACCGGTTATCGGGCCGAGTTGCCGGGCTGGATCGCCGCCCTCGACGGCGTCGCGGACAAGTTGAAGGCGGGCGCCACCGTCGCCGACGTCGGCTGCGGTCATGGCGCGTCGGTCGTCGTGGTGGCGGAGGCCTACCCGGAGGCGCGGATCACCGGCTTCGACTTCCACGAGCCGTCGATCGAAACCGCCCGCCAACGCGCCGAGGAGGCGGGCGTGGCCGGCCGTACGTCGTTCGCCGTCGCCGACGCCACCAGCTATGACGGCCGCTTCGACCTGATCTGCTTCTTCGACTGCCTGCACGACATGGGCGACCCGGTCGGAATCGCGCGTCACGCCCGCGCCCACCTCGAACCGGACGGGACCGTGCTCCTGGTCGAGCCGTTCGCCCTCGCCGATCGGGTGACGAACATCCGCGACAACCCCATGGCGCCGCTGCTCTACACGGCGTCGTCGGTCATCTGCACTCCGAACTCGCTGTCGCAGGAGGTCGGTCTCGGCCTGGGCGCCCAGGCCGGCGAGGACCGGTTGCGCGGAGTGCTCGAGAGCGCGGGCTTCAGCCGGTTCCGTCGCGTCGCCGAGACGCCGCTGAACCTCATCCTCGAAGCCCGCCCGTGACGGCTCGGAGCTGACGCGACGGAAGGAGGCTGCGGTGACTCTGACCGACATGCAGGCGCAGCTCTGCGAACAGTCGCGCTGGGACTTCTCGAAGCTGCGAGCCTTGTTCATCAGCTGCACGCTCAAGCGCTCGCCGGAGCCGTCCAACACCGAAGGGTTGGCGGCGATCTCGATCGAGATCATGCGCCGCAACGGCGTGACCGTCGACCTCATCCGCGCCGTCGATCACGAGATCGCACCCGGCGTATGGCCCGACATGACCGAGCACGGGTGGGATCGGGACGACTGGCCGGCGATCTCCGAGCAGGTGATGGCGGCCGACATCCTCGTCCTGTGCACGCCCATCTGGCTCGGCGAGAAGTCGTCGATCTGCACGCAGGTGATCGAGCGGCTCTACGGCAACAGCCACCTCCTCAATCCGGCCGGCCAGTACGCCTACTACGGACGCGTCGGGGGCTGCCTCGTCACCGGCAACGAGGACGGCGTGAAGCACTGCGCCATGAACATCCTCTACTCGCTGCAGCACCTCGGTTACGTGATCCCGCCGCAGGCCGACGCCGGCTGGATCGGCGAGGCGGGGCCCGGTCCGTCCTACCTCGACCCGGGATCGGGCGGGCCGCAGAACGACTTCACCAACCGCAACACCACGTTCATGACCTGGAACTTGCTCCACGCCGCCCGCATGCTCGGCGACGCCGGCGGATTTCCCGCCCACGGCAACCAGCGCTCGGAGTGGGACGCCGGCTGTCGGTTCGACTTCCCGAACCCGGACTATCGCTGAGGCCGCCAGTCAGGTCTCGCGCCAGCGCCGGTACAGCCGCACCAGCTCGTCGCGGACTTCGGGCGCGAGCGACTCGGGCTCGATGCGACCCACCGTCGCGACCGTGACCCGCATCTGCGCGAAGTACTCCGCGCAGTGCGGGCAGTCCGCCAGGTGCTCCTCGAACCGGTCCCGATCGCGAGACGAGAGCGCGCCGTCCAGGTAGTCGGTGACGAGCTCGACGGCCTGGCGGCAGACGAGGCGGCGGCGGAACATCGTCACTCCCTCCCCAGTTCCCGCTCGAGCCGGTCCCGGAGGCGGGACCGGCCGCGGTGCAGCAGCACCCGCTGGTTGCCCTCGCTGACGCCGAGCAGGGTGCAGACGTCGTCGGCCGGGAGACCCTCGACGTCGCGCAGGAGCACGACCTGTCGCTGCGCGTCGGGCAGCTCAGTGAGGCACCTGGAGATCGCCGCCACGGCATCGGCGGCGGCGAGGCGATCGAGCACATCGTCGGTCCACGACGTCGGGGGATCGCACCAGTGGCCGTCGGCGGCGAAGCGCTCCGGCGCCACCGCCGGGTCCCGCGAGGACGCGACCACGTACCGGCGCTCGCGGACACCCGCACTGCGAGCGCGGTTGACGAGGATCCGGAACAGCCAGGTCTTGAGCGACGATCGGCCCTCGAAGCGATCGATGCCGCGTACGACACCGAGCCACGTCTCCTGCACGACTTCCTCGGCCACCGAGCGACTGGGCACGAACGTGCCCGCGAGGCGAAGCAGCGAGGAGTGATAGCGGTCGACCAGATCCACGAAGGCGTCCTCGTCACCGCTCCGCAGCCGCGCGACCAGCTCGGCTTCGTCGCCCACGTCGGCTCATCGTAGGCAGGGCCCGGGGCCGACGGTCACACATTGGAGCGCTTCTCGTGCACTTCTTGCAGTCGTCGACGGCGGCGGCGGCGTTACGTCAGAATCGACTCGTATGGCGGCAGAGCCGCGGCCACGTCGCGTCTGGTTGGTGGTCGGTGTCGCCGCGCTCGTCGGGCTGGCCGTCGGGGCGATCGTGGCCTTCCTGCTCCTCCACGAGTCGACGCCGTCGATGTCGACGAAGCCGTCGGCGACTTCCGCCTTCGAGGAGATCTCCGGCGCGTCCACGGGCACGACGGAACGAACGGTGCGCGTCGTCCCGGACACCGGGCTTGTCGTCGAGCTCCGGCTGGTCGTCGACGTGCGCAACGACAGCCCGGTCGGGGACGTCCACTACGTGGAGCGGTACCGGATGCGTCTGACGTCGCTCCTGCCCCACCGCTAGCCGCGGGGCTCAGCCGAGCTGCAAGGCGATGACCTGGTCCCAGGCCTTGGCGGTGCGCTTGAGACCTTGGAGCCGCCATCGGTAGTAGTGCCACTCGATGACGAGCCGCTCGCCCGTCCGGCGGGAATACAGCACCATGTCGTCGACGCGGCCCTCGGCGTCCAGGTCGGCGGCGACGATCTGCTTGTAGCGCGGCCGAAACGTGCCCGATCGCCGCTCGGTCGGGCGGAATCCGCGCCACGACATCATCTGCCAGGCTCCGCGGCCGGACCGCCGGATGAGCATGTCGTTCAGTTCGCCGTCGCTGTCGAAGTCGCCGACGACGAACTGGTTGTAGGCCGTCGACCACGAGTGCTCCCACATGACCGAGGGGACAAAGGCGTTCCAGGAAATGATCCGGAACCGACCGCTGTCGCGATCGCGAAGGAACATCTCGTCGAGACGGTTGTCCTCGTCGAAGTCGCCGACCCGGATCGTGTCGTAGCCGGTCGGCCAGCTGCCACTGCCCCGGCTCTGCAGGCCTGCGGTCGACCACGACGTGACGAGCCACGCCCCGGTGTGCACGTCCCAGAGCAGCAGGTCGTCCTCGCGGCGGTCGCCGTCCCAGTCGCCGACGACGATCTGGTCCCAGTTCGTCCCCCACCGCCCACTGGACGTCATCCGCCGCAGCGCGGCGGGCGGCGACGTCACGGCGAGCCAGTCGCCGGTGTTCCGGTCCCATCGGAGGAGGTCGTCACGCACCCGGTCAGAATCGAAGTCACCGGACAGGACGACGTCCCACCGCCGCTTCCAGTAGCCGGTGCGGCGCAGGGTCGACCGGTAGTTGAACCAGGACTGGCCCATCCGTCGACCGGCGTCCTGGTCCCACCACACGAGCCCGTTCACCTTGGGGGTGATGACGGGCCTCCCTCCCCAGTAGGAGGTGCGGCCGCGGGCGCCGCGGAACGTGAGGTCGACGTGCACATGGTCGAAGTGACCGATCCCGCACTTGCGCATCCTCCCCGCCGACACGATGCCGCGGTCGTCATCCGTGTTCCAGCAGCGGTCCCACCAGAGGATCTGTTGGACGCCCAGCCGGCGGGCGTTGGCGCTGTAGTTGCCCTTGGCGTCCGGAGCCAGGAGCCAGTTCACGACGGCGTCGCCGCGAGCTTTCGTGGACATCAGGTCGAAGGCCCGCCCGGCCGCGTGGTTGCTCCAGCACGTGCTGTAGAACCTCGGGTTGGCGGCGGGATTGACGAGGGTGCCGTTGCAGTCGGGCTCCTCGGCGGCGTTCCAACGTTCGCGGCACGCGTACAGCGTCCCGGCCCAACCTCCGAAGCGCCGTTGCAACTCGACGAACGCCCGCGCCGTGCCCTGCCGCAGCCGCCCGAAGCAGACGTTCCCTGCGCGTCCCTTCGTGAGCTGTGGGTCGTACCGGAAGTCGTCCGGCGCGCCGACCGCGAGCGGGGTCGCGAGATCCTCGCCGGGCGCCGTGGAGACGCCCGCCGCGGCGAGTTGGGCCTCGACGTCGAGCGCCGGGACGGCTCGATCCTGCCCCTCGCCGCCGTCGCCGTCGTCCGGGGCCGCCCGGGTGGAGGAAGCCTCGCCGAACGCGAGCAGGGTGGTCACGGTCAGGATGATGACGGCCGCCCGACCGCCGCGAGAGCAGCGCATCGGACGGGAATGTTACGCATCGATGACGACGCGACTGGGCGCGGGCCGGTCAATACCGTGTCCACCGTGACCGCCGGCATCACGCTCGACGACCTCGCCGGGGCGCCCCACCCCCACCTCGCGCGCCTACGGGCGGTCGGCCCGGTCGCGTGGGTGCCGGTGATCGGCGGCTTCGTCGTCACCGGCCGCGCCGCCGCGCTCGACGTGTTGCGCGATCCGGAGACGTTCACCGTCGCCGATCCACGCTTCTCGACCGCCCAGGTCGTCGGGCCGAGCATGCTGTCGCTCGACCACGCCGAGCATGACCGCCACCGGACGCCGTTCGCCGCCGCGTTCCGGCCGCGTGAGGTGGCGGCCCGGTTCGGTGGGTTCATCCGCGAGCAGGTCGACGGGCGACTGGCGGCGATCACCGATCCGGCCCGCGATCGCGCTGCCGAGCTGCGCGTCGAGCTCGCCGCGCCGCTCGCCGCTTCGGTGGTCGCGCAGAGTCTCCGGCATCGACGGGAGCGACGAGGCGGTCGTCACCCGGCTGGTCGGGTGGTACCGCGACATCGTCGCCTCGGTATCCGGGATCGCTGCCGGCGCCGCCCCGACGACGGCAGGGGCCGAGGCGATGGATGCCCTCGGCGATCAGCTCCGGGCGCACATCGGAGACCTGACTGGTGGATCGCTCACCGGCGACGAGGCGATCTCGAACGCCGCGGTGATCATGTTCGGCGGGATCGAGACGACCGAGGGATTGATCCTCAACGCGTTGTGGTACCTGCTCAGCAACCCGGACGCGCTGGAGGAGGTCAGGGCGCAGCCCGACCTCGCGTCGGCCGCGGTGGAGGAGTCGTTGCGTCTCGAGCCTGCGGCGACGCGGGTCGATCGATACGCGACGCGGGCGACGCAGGTCTCCGGCACCGCGATCGGTGCCGGCGACCTCGTCGTCGTGTCGCTCGCCGGCGCCAACCGCGACCCGGCCGAGTTCCCGGACCCGGATCGCCTCGATCTGCATCGCCCCAACGTTCGCCGCCATCTCGCCTTCGCCGCCGGGCCTCACGTCTGCATCGGCATGGACCTCGCCCGCCTCGAGGCTCGGGAAGCGATCACCGGCGTGCTCGCCCGGCTGCGCGACGTACGTCTCGCCGACGGCGCGGTCCCGCCGACGGGATTGGTCTTCCGCAAGCCCGATCGCCTCCCGGTCCGCTGGACCTGACGCCCTACCATGACGGCCGTGCCGAGCGAAACGATTCGGAGCCCGCTCACGACCAAGCTCGCCGGGTTCGGCACCACGATCTTCGCCGAGATGTCGGCGCTGGCCGTCGCCACCGGCGCGATCAACCTCGGTCAGGGCTTCCCCGACACCGACGGCCCGCCCGAGGTGCTCGACGCCGCCATCGACGCGATCCGGGCCGGCATCAACCAGTACCCACCCGGTCCCGGGCTGCCGGTCCTGCGCGAGGCGATCGCCCGTCACCAGGAGCGCTTCTACGGCCTCACCCACGATCCCGACTCGGAGGTGCTGGTGACCGCCGGGGCGACGGAGGCGCTCGCCGGGGCCCTGCTCGGGATGCTCGACGATGGCGACGAGGTCGTCGTCTTCGAGCCGATGTACGACAGCTACCAGGCCTGCATCGCCCTCGCGGGCGCCCGGGCCGTTCCGGTGCTACTGCAGCCGCAGCGGTCCGGCGGCTACGCCTTCGATCCCGACGAACTGCGCCGGGCGATGAGCGACCGCACGCGGCTCATCTTGCTCAACACCCCGCACAACCCGACGGGCAAGGTGTTCGATCTCGACGAACTGGAGATCATCGCCGGCCTCGCGATCGAGCACGACGTCGTCGTCGTCACCGACGAGGTCTACGAGCACCTCGTCTTTCCCGGGGCCACCCATGTCCCGATCGCGACGCTGCCCGAGATGGCCGGGCGCACGCTCACCATCTCGTCGGGCGGCAAGACCTTCAACACCACCGGGTGGAAGATCGGGTGGATGTGCGGCCCGGCCCCCCTCGTGGCCGCGGCGCGCACGGCCAAGCAGTTCCTGACCTATGTCAACGGGGCGCCGTTCCAGCCCGCCATCGCCGCCGGGCTCGACCTCGGCGACGACTACTACGCCGGCCTGGCCGCCGACCTGACGACCAAGCGCGACCACCTCGTCACCGCACTCGACGCCGCCGGGTTCACGGTGTTCCGGCCCCAGGCGACGTACTTCACCACCGTCGACATTCGGCCGATCCAGCCCGACGGCGACGGCATGGCGTTCTGCCGCGCGTTGCCGGGGCGCTGTGGCGTCGTCGCCGTCCCCAACGAGGTCTTCTACGCCCGCCCGGAGCACGGCCGCCACCTCGTCCGCTTCGCCTGCTGCAAGCGCCTCGACGTGCTGGACCGCGCCGCCGAGCGGCTCGCCGGGCTCGACGCCGACGGAGCGTCGCCATGACCAGCGTGCGCGTCGCCGCGGTGCAACACGACATCGTGTGGAACGACCGCGAGGCCAACTTCGCCCACCTCGCCCCGATGATCGCCGGTGCCGCCGGCGCGGGCGCGGGGCTCGTCCTGGTGACCGAAACGTTCTCCACCGGCTTCGCCGTCGACGTGCCGGACCTGGGAGAACCCGAGGGCGGCCCGTCGGCGCAGTTCCTCCGGGCGCAGGCCGCCGAGCACGGAGTGTGGGTCGGCGGCACCTGCCCGGAGATCCCCGCGGACGCGCCGCCCGACGACCAGCGTCCGTACAACAGCTTCGTGCTCGCCGGCCCGGACGGCACTGTGCACCGGTACCGCAAGATCCACCCGTTCAGCTACGGAGGCGAGGAGAAGCACTTCCGCGCCGGCGGTGACCTCATCACGGTCGACATCGCCGGACTGCGGGTCAGCCCGTTGGTGTGCTACGACCTCCGCTTCGCCGACGAGTTCTGGCAGCTCGCCGGGGCCACCGACCTCTACCTCGTCCCGGCCAACTGGCCCGAGCAGCGCCGCCTGCACTGGACCGCGCTGCTGCAGGCGCGGGCGATCGAGAACCAGGCGTACGTCGTCGGGGTCAACCGGGTGGGCGAGGGTGGCGGGCTCCGCTACAGCGGTGACAGCCGCATCGTCGATCCGGTCGGCGAGCTGCTCGCCACCGCCGCCCAGACCGAGACGATCCTGCTCGCCGACGTCTCCGCCGACCGCGTGGGCGAGGTCCGCGACCACTTCCGTTTCCTCCAGGACCGCCGCTGAAACCCCGTTCTGTCGTTTGGAAAGGGCCGGATCCGGTCGATTCCAAACGACAGAACGGCAGAAAGGCCTCACCGATAGCGTCGCGGTGTGTCTCTCGTCTCCGCGCGCGGCCTCGTCAAGCGGTTCGGCGACTTCACCGCCGTCGACGGAATCGACGTCGAGGTCCGGCCCGGCGAGGCGTTCGGCTTCCTCGGCCCCAACGGTGCCGGCAAGTCGTCCACGATGCGGATGATCGGCTGCACGTCACCGGTCACCGAGGGGACACTGCAGGTGTTCGGCCTCGACCCGGCGACCCACGGGCGCCGGATCCGCGCCCGCCTGGGCGTCGTGCCGCAGGCCGACCAGCTCGACAACGAGCTGACCGTCGAGGAGAACCTCGTCATCTACGGCCGTTACTTCGACATCCCGCGCGCCGAGTGCAAGCGGCGGGCGGCCGAGCTGCTCGAGTTCATCCAGCTGAGTGAGCGGGCGAAGAGCAAGGTGGATCCTCTCTCGGGCGGGATGAAGCGGCGGCTCACCATCGCCCGGTCGCTGATCAACAACCCCGAGCTCTTGCTCCTGGACGAGCCGACGACCGGCCTCGACCCGCAGGCGCGCCACGTCCTGTGGGACCGGCTGTACCGCCTCAAGCAGCAGGGAGTCACGCTGGTCCTCACGACCCACTACATGGACGAGGCCGAGCAGCTCTGCGACCGGCTGGTGGTGATGGACAAGGGGCGGATCGTCGCCGCGGGCTCGCCCCGTGACCTGATCGCCGAGCACTCGACGAAGGAGGTGCTCGAGCTCCGCTTCCCCGCCGGCAGCAACGAGGCGCAGGCGCCGGCGGTCGACGACATCGGCGAGCGCACCGAGGTCCTTCCCGACCGCATCCTCATCTACGCCGACGACGGTGAGAAGGCGCTCGTCACCGTGCACGATCGCGGCATCACCCCCGAGAGCGCGCTGGTCCGCCGCAGCAGTCTCGAGGACGTCTTCCTCCGCCTCACCGGCCGCTCCCTCATCGACTGATGAGTACTCCTGCGGCAGTCAGGGTGTGGGAGAGCAACCTCGCCGTCTACAAGCGGATCTGGAAGTCGAACCTGCTCGGCAGCTTCGTGCAGCCGCTGCTGTACCTCCTCGGCATGGGGGTCGGTGTGGGCACGCTCGTCGACCAGTCGTCCTCGTCGGTCGAACTGCTCGGTGGCGTCGAGTACTTCGCCTTCCTCGCCCCCGCCCTCATCGCCACCACCGCGATGATCGTCGTGGCCCAGGAAGCGATGTGGCCGGTGATGGACGGGTTCATGTGGAGCAACGCGTACTGGGCGATGGCGGCGACACCGCTGCGCCCGAGCGAGGTCGCCGCCGGGGTCGGGCTGTGGCACGCCACGCGGGCCGCGGTGTCCGCCATCGGGGTCGCCGCGGTGCTCGTCCTCTTCCCGTCGACGCGGTCGTGGGGCCTCGTCGCGGCGGTCCCGTTCGCCGTGCTGACCGGGCTCGCCTTCGCGCTGCCGATCTCGGCGTGGTCGGCGAGCCGCGAACACACCGATCAGTCGTTCCCGGCGATCATGCGGTTCGGGATCATCCCGATGTTCTTGTTCGCGGGGGCGTTCTACCCCGTCGACCAGCTCCCGGGCTGGCTGCAACCGGTCGCCTACGTCACGCCCCTCTGGCACGGCGTCGAGCTGTGTCGCGGCGCCGTGCTCGGCACCCTCGGCGTGGCCGCGGCGGCCGGGCACATCGCCTATCTGGGCGCGATCGCGCTGGCTGGCTTCGTCGTCTGCCAGGCCACATTCACGCGGCGGTTGCGACGATGACCACCGCGACGCTCCGCGCCGCTACCGGCGGCCTGCGCATCCTCCCGCCCGAGCTGGTCGCCGCCCGGCGGCCGCAGCGGATGCTCGAGCGGGCGGTGATGGTCAACCGGCGGACGTGGTTGATCATCGTCAGCGGGTTCTTCGAGCCGCTCTTCTACCTCTTCTCGATCCGCATCGGCTTCGGCGACCTGGTCGGCGACATCACCGTCGGCGGGCAGAGCGTCCCGTACGCCGAGTTCGTCGCGCCGGCGCTGATGGCGTCGTCGGCGATGAACGGCGCCGTCTACGACTCGACGATGAACGTGTTCCACAAGCTGAAGCACGACCGGCTCTACGACACGGTGCTGTCGACGCCGATGGTGCCGGCCGACGTCGCCCTCGGCGAGATCGGCTGGGCCGTGGCGCGCGGCTTCATCTACTCGATCGCCTTCCTGCTCTCGATGTGGGCCCTGGGCATGGTCGGCTCACCGTGGATGGTGCTCTCGCTCCCGATCTGCGTGCTGATCGGGTTCGCCTTCGCCGCGATCGGGATGGCCTGCACGACGTACATGCGCTCGTGGGCCGACTTCGAGTACGTCACCGCGGTCACCCTGCCGCTGTTCCTGTTCTCGGCGACCTTCTACCCGTTGTCCAGCTACGGCAGCTGGGCCTGGGTCGTGCAGCTGAGCCCGCTGTACCACGGCGTCGCCCTCGTCCGGGCCGTCAACCTCGGCCAGTTCGAGTGGGCCATGCTCGGCCATGTCGCCGTGCTGGCCGGGTTGGCGCTGTTCGGCATCGTCGTCGCCGCCCGCCGCATCTCCGCGCTCTTGCTGAAGTAGTCGCCGCGCTCGCGATTCTTGGGAGCGTTAGGTACGCGAAACCGGCCCGTCGCGTCGTCAGAACCGTTCCCGTAGCCTGAGGGCATGTTTCGCACCAAGGCGCAGATGGTGGCGGAGGGCGATGCCCTGCCCGGGCGGACCGACCAGACGATGCCGGTACCCGACGCCCACTTCGTCAACGGTCACCCGCTGAAGGGGCCCGTGGCCGGAGGGCTATCAGACCGCGGTGTTCGGGCTCGGCTGCTTCTGGGGCGCCGAGCGGGTGTTCTGGCAGACGCCTGGGGTGTGGACGACCGCGGTCGGCTACGCCGGCGGCTTCACCCCGAACCCCACCTACGAGGAGGTCTGCTCGGGGCGCACCGGGCACGCCGAGGTCGTGCTCGTCGTCTTCGACCCGGCGGTCGTGAGCTACGACCAGCTCCTCGCCGCGTTCTGGGAGGGCCACGACCCGACCCAGGGGATGCGCCAGGGCAACGACGTCGGCACGCAGTACCGCAGCGCGATCTACCTCACCGACGAGAGCCAGCGGGCGGCCGCCGACGCCAGCGCGGAGCGTTTCGCCGCCGCCCTGCGCGGCTCCGGCTACGGGGACGTCACCACCGAGATCGCCCCGCTCGGCGAGTTCTGGTACGCCGAGCCGTACCACCAGCAGTACCTCGCCAAGAACCCCGGCGGCTACTGCGGCCTCGGCGGCACCGGCGTCAGCTGCCCCGTCGGCGTGGCCGGGACGTCCTGACGCGAATCAGCCGCACCGGAAGTAGTGTCGCCGTTCACGGGCGGCGCGTTTCGTGAGAAAGGAACGCTCCCAATGAGCTTCATGGACAAGGCCAAGGACGTGGCGGAGGATGTCAAGGACAAGACCGTCGACATCGTCGACAAGATCGGGGAGAAGATCCCCGAATCCGTGAAGGACACGGCGGGGGACTTCAAGGACAAGGCCGGCGATCTGGTCGACAAGGTCAAGGAACGGCTCGGGTTCGGCGACACCACGAGCGACGCCGAGGACGCGGTTGCGGACGCCGCTGACGCCGCCAAGGGCGCCAGCTCCGATGCCTCCGCCGCCGCCAAGGACGCCGCCGCGGACGTGAGCGACGCCGCCAAGGACGCCGCCTCCGAGAAGTAGCCGGACCGGTCAGGCCGGGTCGGTCGCGGACTCGTCGAACGCGTCCCAACCGGCGGCGCGGACGGCGGCACCGTCGTTGTCCAGGCTCGGACCGACCCACCGCACCGCGCCCGGGGTCTCGCTGAGTCCGGCGATCAGCCCCTGCATCGGAGTTCCGTCGACGTCGACGATGGTGCGGCGGGCGAGGTAGTGCGGATCGGCGGCGATGTCGGCCATGTCCATCACCGGCCCGGCCGCGGCGTGGGCCGCCGTGAACGCGGCGAGCACGTCGTCGCCGGTGCGCTCGGCACACCACGCCGCCATCGCCGCCTCGAGCTCGTCGCGATGCTCGGTGCGCCCGGCGAACGTCGCGAACCGCTGATCCTCGGTCAACCCGAGCAGCTCGAGCACGCGCCCGGCGACCGAATCGCTGCTGGTCGACACCGCGATCCACCGCCCGTCCGCGCACCGGTACGTCCCGCGGGGCACCGTGTACGGCAGCCCGGCCCCGAGCCGGGGCTGCTGCTCGCCGGTGAGGCCGTACAGCGTCGGCAGTGGACCCATCAGGTGGAACATCGTCTCGAGCAGGTTGACGTCGATGACCTGGCCGATGCCGCTGTGCAGGGCGACCATCGTCGCGAACGCGGCGGCGAGCCCGGTGACCTCGTCGGTGAGCGCGATCGGCGGGAGGAGCGGCTGGCCGTCGGGTTCGCCGTTGATCGCGGCGAACCCCGACATCGCCTCGGCGATCGTCGCGAACCCCGGCCGCTCGGCGTACGGGCCGGACTGACCGAAGCCGGTGACGCGGGTGACGACCAGGCCCGGGTTGCGGCCGTGGAGGGCGTCGGGTCCGAGCCCGAGTCGCTCGAGCGTGCCGGGGCGGAAGTTCTCGACCAGCACGTTGGCGTCATCGACCAGGTGCAGCAGCGTGTCGACGTCGGCACGGGCCTTGAGGTCGAGCACGATCGCCCGCTTGTTGCGGTTGGCGAGCTTCCACCACAGGCCCTCGCCGTCGCGCTCGTCGCGCCACGCCATCGAGCGCAGGCTGTCGCCGCCCGGCCGCTCGACCTTGATCACGTCGGCGCCGAAGTCGGCGAGGTACCTGGCGCAGTTCGGGCCGGCGATGACCGTGGACAGGTCGATGACCCGGACGTCGGCCAGCGGAAGCCGTTGTTCAGTCACGCGGCCGGCTCGGTCGGCTCGGCGACCGGGTCGCCGTCGGCAACCGGTGACCGCACGAGGTCACCGGCGCGGAGCTGGGCCGCGTAGCGACCGTCGCGGGCGACGAGCTCGGCGTGGGTGCCGAGCTCGACGATCCGCCCGCCGTCGAGCACGGCGATCCGGTCGGCGCCGCGGATCGTCGACAGCCGGTGGGCGATCACGACCGCGGTGCGGCCGAAGAGGGCGGTCTCCAGCGCGGCCTGCACCTGGATCTCGTTGTCATTGTCGAGATGGCTGGTGGCCTCGTCGAGGATCATCACGGCCGGGTCCTTCAGCAGCAGCCGGGCGATCGCCAAGCGCTGCTTCTCTCCACCGGACAGCCGGTAGCCACGTTCGCCGACGACGGTCTCGAAGCCGTCCGGGAGCGCCGTGATCGTGTCGAGGATCCGCGCCGACCGGCACGCCTCGACGAGCTCGGCCGCGCTGGCGTCGGGCTTGGCGTAGCGCAGGTTCTCGCCGATCGACTCGTGGAACAGGTGGGGGTCCTGGGCGACGACGCCGACGGCCGCCCGCAGCGAGTCGAGCGTGAGGTCGCGGACGTCGTGGCCGTCGATGCGCACTGTGCCGGCGGTCGCGTCGTACAGGCGTGGAATCAGCGACACGAGCGTTGACTTGCCCGCGCCGGACGCACCGACGAGGGCGATGGTCTCACCCGGCACGACGTCCAGGCTCACCCCGTCGAGCACGTCCCGGTCGGGGTCGTGCTCGGGAGTGCGCTGCTCGAGCGACGCGATCGCCGTCTCGGCCGCCGGCGGATACCGGAAGCGGACGGAGTCGAAGGTCACCCGCCCGGCGGGGGCGACGAGATCGACCGCCCCCGGGCGCTCGCTGATCGCCTCGGGCGCGTCGAGCACCTCGAAGACCCGCTCGAAGCTCACCATCGACGTCATCAGGTCGACCCGCGCGTTGGTGAGCCCGGTCAAGGGCTGGTACACCCGGGTGACGAGGGCGGCCAGCGCCACCAGCGTGCCGACGCTCATCTCTTCGGAGACGACGAGGTGGGCGCCGACCCCGTAGATCGCGGCGGCACCGACCGCTCCGACGAGACCGAGGGCGACGAAGAACACCCGGCCGTACATCGCCGAGCGGATGCCGGTGTCCCGGACGCCTCTGGCCCGCCGCTCGAAGGCGGCGTCCTCGCGCCGGTGGTCGCCGAACAGCTTGACGAGGATCGCCCCCGCCACGTTGAAGCGCTCGGTCATCTGGGTGTTCATCGTGGCGTTGTACTGCATCTGTTCGCGGGAGATGTCCTGCAACCGGCGCCCGACGCGGCGGGCCGGGATGACGAACAGCGGGAGCACGACGAGCGCCAGCAACGTGATCCGCCACTCGAGGGCGAGCATCGCGATCAACGCCACGATGAGCACGACGACGTTGCTGACCACGCTGCCGAGCGTGCTCGTCACCGCGGTCTGGGCGCCGATGACGTCGTTGTTGAGTCGCGACGTCAGCGCGCCGGTGGGAGTGCGGGTGAAGAAGGCGACCGGCATCCGCTGGACCTTGGCGAACAGGGAACGCCGCAGGTCGTAGATCAACCCTTCGCCGACCCGGGCGCTGCACCAGCGCTGCACGATCTGCAGGGCGGCGTCGCCGATGGCGGCGACGACCGCGGCGCCGGCCAGCCAGGTGATCATCGTGCGGTCGGCTTGCGGGATCGCGGTGTCGAGGATCGCCCGAATGGCGAACGGCGCGACCAGGGCGAGGAGTGCCGAGGCCACGATGGCGACGAGGAAGTAGGCGATCGTCACCCGGTAGGGCCGGGCGAACGACCAGATCCTCTTGAGCGTGACCCGCGTGACCTTCGCCCCTTCGAT
This sequence comes from uncultured Acidimicrobiia bacterium, assembly GCA_963755235.1. GTDB lineage: Bacteria > Actinomycetota > Acidimicrobiia > Acidimicrobiales > Ilumatobacteraceae > JALZMG01. The sequence goes on along the minus strand of CAVWJT010000031.1, from coordinate 185,070 downwards.
GGCCCGCGTATCCCGCGGGCGCAGGTGCGGCGGACCCATGCGCATCGCGATCAGGCTACGGCTGCAACTTCGTCGTCGGGTCGAAGCCAACGAGCCGGAATTGGCCCATACGATGCCGCCCATGTCGCGACGGACCCCTCTTCGGCGTTGGCCCGTCGCCGCCGCCGGGCTGGCCCTGGGCGTCGCCGCCTGCACGGTCGAGAGTGGCGTGGCGACCGAGCGGGCCGAACCGGCGACGGACCCCACCTCGAGCGAACCGACGTCTCCGCCCGACACCGAGTCGACGCCGAGCGACCCGGCGACACCTTCGACCAGCGAGTCCTCCGGCGCGCTGCAATGGAGCGAGCTCTCCGAGGGGGTCGAGACGGCCCTGCTCGAGGTTCCCGTCGACTACGAGAACCCCGACGGACCGACGTTCGAGCTGTTCGTCGCCCGCCGGCTCGCCGACGACCAGGAGAACAAGATCGGGTCCCTCCTCGTCAACCCGGGCGGGCCCGGCTTCGGCGGGTCCGACTTCGCGATCTTCGCCGACCAGATCTACGGGGAGGAGCTGCGCGAGCGGTTCGACATCGTCGGCTGGGACCCCCGCGGCACGGGCCAGAGCGAGCCGGCCATCGACTGCATCGACGACTACGACCACTACTTCTCCGGCACCGACATCACGCCGGACGACGCGGCCGAGAAGCAGGAGATCGCTCGACCTCGCGGAGGAGTTCGCCGGCAACTGCGTCGAGAACAACGCCGAGTACTTCGAGTTCGTGGGAACGAACAACAGCGCCCGCGACATCGACTCGATCCGCCAGGCTCTCGGCGAGGAGCAGATCAGCTACTTCGGCTTCAGTTACGGCAGTGAGCTCGGTGGCACGTGGGCGACGCTGTTCCCCGAGACGGTGCGCGCCGCCGTCCTCGACGGCGCCGCCGACCCGAACGCCGACCTGGTCGAGGGCGGCGTGCAACAGGCAGCCGGATTCGAGGGAACGCTCGCGACCTACCTCGCCGAGTGCAGCGACGACACCTCCTGCGAGTTCCACAACGACGGCGACGCCGAGGGGGCGTTCGACGCTCTGATGCTCGAGCTCGACGAAGAGCCGATCCCGTCAGAGGTCGGACGGCCCGACGTCACCCGCGCGGTGGCGCTCCAGGCGGTCGCCCAGGCGATGTACTCCCCATCGTTCTGGGACCAGCTGTCCGAGGGACTGGCGGCCGCGCAGGATGGCGACGGCGCCGGTCTGCTCGCCCTCTACGACAGCTACTACCAGCGCCAGACCGACGGCACGTGGGGCAACGAGTTGGAGGCGTTCCAGACCATCGTGTGCATGGACGACCCGGAGCGCCTCTCCGTCGAAGAGGACGACGCAACGGCGCCGCGGTACATCGAAGTTGCTCCCCGCTTCATGCCGAACACCACGGGCACGTACTTCTGCACGTTCTTCCCTCCGTCGAGCGACCCGCGGACCGAGATCACGGGAGCTGGCGCTGGACCCATCGTCGTGATCGGGACCACTGGTGATCCGGCCACGCCGTTGTCGAGCACGCGGGCGATGGCCGACACCCTCGAAGACGGACGTCTGGTGGTGGTGGACGCCGATCAGCACACCGGCTACAGCGTCAACGACTGCGTCGACGACGTCGTGCACCGGTTCCTCATCGACCTCGAGGCGCCCTCCGAAGAAACCGAGTGCTGAGCGACGCGGTCAGCGTCGCGTGCCCGGCCCCGTCGGCGCGAGGAGGCGGTCGACGACGCGCTCGGCGGCCCGCACCTCGACACCGGTGAGCTGAAGCTGCTTCTGCCCGCTGGAGCTGCCGGACGTCACGACGACCTCGGCCTCCTTGATCGCGAACTCCCGCGCCACCAGCTCGACGACGGCGTCGTTGGCGCGGTTGCCGGTGGGCGGCGCGGCCACGCGGATCTTGAGGGCGTCGCCGTGCCGCCCGACGACTTCGGTGCGTCCGGCGCCGGGCTGGACGTGCACGGCGAGCATCGTGCCGTCGCGGCCTTCGCTGAGCTCGGGGTACTGGGACATGGCCACAGTCTGCCCGCGGACCGCTGTGAGCGGTGAGCGCCCCTGGGCCGCTCACCGCTCACCACGAGGACCGGATGCGGCCTGTTGTGAGCAGTGAGCGCCTCTAGGCCGCTCACCGCTCACCGCAGATGAGGTCAGTTGCCGAGGGGGTTGAGCAGGTTGGCCCGGCCGCGGAACGCGGACAGGAGCAGATCGACCATGCGGAACGTCGTCGAGTTCGGGCCGAGGGTCGGCCGCCACGCCGGGTCGCGCACGATCGACTCGACGCTGCCCTCCATCGCCCGGTGGAACGTCTCGGCGACGAGGCGGCCGCCGACGCCCCGCAACCGTCCCGATGGGCTGGTCTCGGCCTCGCGCAGCACGTAGAACCACAGCGGCGTCCGGGCGACCAGCGCGCTGCGCTCGGCGGCGGTGAGCGTGGCGAGGACCGCGCCCCGCCGGCCGGTGAGGATCTGGGCGTTGGTGAGCGGGGTCACGTTGACGCCCTTGGACTGCAGATGGCCGGCCATCTGCTGGCCGGACGCGAGCCGCAACATGTTGGCCCGGGTGAGGTTGCGGAAGGCGAGGTTGCGCTGAATCAGCGGCGTGCTCGGGTCGCCCCCGAACGATCCGTCGGGGAGGAAGGCGAGCGGGTCGACGAGTCGGGTGTCGAGCCGCATGGCCCGGTTGAACTTCGCCGGCGGCACGACGAGGTTGGCGCGGCCGGCCTCGGCGAAGTCGTACAGGCGACGCCAGTCGGCGACCCAGTTCGACGGCAGGCGCACGCCGCCGCCCAGCCCGCCGCTGGTTCCGGAGAAGAAGAACAGCAGATCGAGAAATCCCGTGCCGTTGTCGAAGACTCGGTTCCAGTTGTAGGTGTCGCGCACCATGCTGTGTCCGAGGCGGTACGCGCCGACGGAGAACTCGATCGGCATCGTCGGCAGACTCGACGGCGGCGCGCCGACCTCGAACACCTTGCGCCCGTTGGTGAACACGTCGTTGACGATCGCCGGGGCGACGATGCGCGGCAAGAAGTCGGTCCGGATCATCCACTGGTAGTGGCGCACGACCAGCTTCCGCGCCTCACGGAACAGCGCCACTCCCGAGACGCCCTGGTCCTTCAACCGATCCACGACGCGGTTGTGGAAGCGGATCATCGCCAGGTGGGTCTGGGCGACGGCGAGGTTCTCGTCGTTGCGCTTGTCGGGGATCAACGCGGTGGCGCCGATCGTGTTGACCCGCGGCAAGTCGAACCCCACCAGGTCTCGATTCTCATTGCCCCGACCCCCCGCCGCGGCGGTCGTCCCCATCTTGAGATGGGCCCGGTCGGCCTCGTAGAAGCGCCGCGACCCGGCCTGCGTCGGTCCCCGTCCGTACAGCGAGTCCAGGTCGAGGCTCGGCGAGCGCGCCTGCTCCAGCTCCGCCACGCTGATGTCGTCGCCGAACGCGACCTCCGTCTTGTCGAACGTGAGGTCGTGATCGATGAACTGCCCGAGATAGGTGAACCCGGCCGGGATCGGCCCCGGCCGGCTGTTCACGCTCGTCATCGCCTCGGCGATCTTGCGCCGCAGGGCGCGGCCGACGACGCGGCCAGCTGGACCGACACGCGAGAAGCGGAATGTCGGCACGGCGGCCAGCGCCGCGCCGTCCGTGCTCCCGGCCAGGTTGAGTTCGGCGGGGTCGGCGCCCACCACGCCCTCACCGACGATGAAATAGGTGTCCCGCGCGTGACGCTCCACGGCTCCCTCCCAAGGTTGATCGGTTCACCAGTCTGCCAACCGCGCGGGCCGCGTGCGGAGGAGTTCGGCGACCGGCGCGGCTGCGTCACCCCGCGCCGCGTAGTGCGGCCGCGGCGGCGGCCACGTCGTCGTGGTCGTTGTAGAGGTGGAACGACAGCCGGCATCCGTTGGCGCGGGTTGCCGCCTTGATGCCGAGCGCCGCCAGCCTCGCTTCCAGACCGTCGCCGCCGACCGCAATGATCGCCGAGCCCGTGCGCTCGTGTCCGAGGGCGTCGCGAAGACTGTCGGCGAGCTCGACGTCGTGGTCGTGGATCGCCGACATGCCGAGCTCGGCGAGCACGCGCAGCGACGTCACCGCGCCCATCCAGGCGAACCAGGCCGGCGACCCGTCGAAGCGCCGGGCGTCGGCGGCGAGACGCAGCGGGGGTCCGTAGTAGCCGGCGTGCATGTCGTCGGCCGCGAACCAGCTGGCGGCGTGCGGGACGACGTCGGAGCGCACCCGCGCGGACGTCACCATGAAGGCCGTCCCTCGCGGGCAGCACAGCCACTTGTAGGCCGAGCACACCGCGGCGTCGACGTGGTCGAGGGGCAGGGGGAGCCAGCCGGTGGCCTGGGTCGTGTCGACGACGGTGAGGGCGCCGACGCGGTGCGCGGCGTCGAGCACCGCCCGGGTGTCGGCGATGCGCCCGTCGGACGACTGCACGGCGCTCCACGCGACCACGCCTGTTCGTGGCCCGATCGCGTCGGCGAGCGCCTCCAGCGGCACGGGGCGGACCACGACGCCGCGCGCCGTCTGGGCGAGGAACGGGAACAGCAGGGACGTGAACTCACAGTCGGGGATGACGACCTCGGTGGCCGCGGGCAGACTCGCCGCGACGAGCCCGACGAAGGCGGAGGCGCTCGGCCCGACCGCGACGGACTCGGGGTCGACACCGGCGAGCGAGGCGAACAGGCGGCGAGCCTCGTCGGCCGCGTCGTTCCAGGTCGTCCACGCGACCGAGCCGTCGGCCCAGTCCTCGATCACGCGACGCGACATCTCCACCGTGGGCCGGGGCGGAAGGCCATACGTCGCAGTGTCGAGGTACCCGGGCCGGCGCCGCCACGCCGCGCAGAGGTCGGTGGGCATTATCGCTCGACCGCGAGCGCGCTCAGCACGTCGTGGGCGAACTCGCGGCTGTCGATCGCAGCGGAGTGGAACTGCGCAGCGAGCGGCTCGACCAGGCGGCGCGGGTACGTCGGTCCGGGATCCACTGCCGCCGCGTAGCGCGCGAGCGTCGCCGCGGCCTCGTCCAGCATCTCCGCGGTGTCGATGTCGCCGGTGATGACGCCACCGATGCCTCGAGCCCGGCACATCGCGAACGCGAGCCGGGCCTCGCTCACCGTGCCGACGCAGTCGGTCGGCTTGTGGCTCTCCAGTCCGAGCATCTTGCGGAGAATGGTCCGGTTCTCCGGGAGATCGAAGAGGTTGACGGCGACGGTCGCGGCGACGGTTTCGGGCGGGAGCCAGGCGGCGTAGTTCATCCACACGTAGAGGCACTTGGCGCACCGACAGCACCACGGCTTGTGCTGCGCGCACGAGTGCGTGCTCGGAACGGCGGCGAGGTCGCGCCGCAGGAGCGAGAACACGTTGATGTCGTAGATCGGTCGCAGGAGATGGAACATCGTGAGGTTCGCCACCAAGTGGCGTTGGACGTAACCGGCCAGCAACTCCTCGGCCGCCGCGCTCATCCCCCACAGGTAGTTGATCGCTTCGCCGGTTGCGTCCCATACGAGGTTGTGCTCGTCGGTGCTCCGCGTGATGCCGAGGGCAACCTCGGTGAACCCGTGCTGGAGGGCGACGGGGAGGGCCGTCCAGTACGAGCTCACAGTCTCCGCGGCGACCACTCGGCGGATTCCGAGCTCGGAGTAGGCGGCGGCGATCGGCGCGTCCACCGCGTCGTCGATCACCCAGGCTCGGTGCACCCTCCGGGGGTGGCAGTGCGCCAGCAGTCCGTCGACCAAGTGGTGCTGGCGCTCGCCCGGCCCGTAGGTGGAGTGCGAGTAGACGAACGCGTCGTAGCCGATTCCCGCCCGCTCGAGCAGTTTCATGCTCACGAGGCTGTCCTTGCCGCCACCACAGAGCATGAGCAGCTCGGGATCGCCGACATCGACCGCCATCGCCGCGGCGCCGTCGGCCGCGGCCGGCCCGGCCGGTCGAGGCAGCCGATAGTCAGCGAGGTCGTTCTCCCAGCGCCACACGCCCCACACGTTGTGGAAGAGCGTCTCCCACACGTCCCAGAAGGTCTCACTCACGAGGTCGGCATAGGGGCCGGCATCGATCGTCGCCGGTGCCAGGCTGGCCGCCTTGTTGGCCTCGAAGGCGAGCAGGTGGAAGTACACGCGGCGCATGGCGTCGTCGCCGTACCGAGCCTCGAGCTCGAAGAAGTCGACGTCGTCGTACCAGTAGGTCGTGCTGAACCCGAAGTCGTCGACGCCGTAGCGCAGCGCGACATGACGGCGCCCTCGAACGACAGGTTCAAGGACCAGACGACGCACGCCCTGACGATACGACCCGAGTACGGTCCCGTTGCGTGCCGACAGTCGAGAACGGGCCCGTCAGCTTGCACTACGAGACGTGGGGTGAGGGCCCTGACGTCCTCCTCCTCGCCCCGGGTGGCCTGCGGGCGTCGCGGATCGAGACCTGGGCCAACGCGCCATGGAACCCGATCGAGGCGCTGGCCGACCGGTACCGCGTGATCGGGATGGACCAACGCAACACCGGCACGTCGTTCGCCCCGATCACCGCCGCTGACGGCTGGCCGAGCTACGCCGCCGACCAACTGGCCTTGATGGACCACCTCGGCAGCGAGCGCTTCGCCGTTGTCGGCATGTGCATCGGCGGGGCGTTCATCATGGAACTGATCGCCGAGGCGCCCGAGCGCCTCAACGCCGCGGTGGCGATGCAGCCGATCGGACTGGCCGGCAACCGCGCCGAGTTCCGGGCGATCTTCGACGAGTGGCGCAAGGGGATCGCCGGCGAGCATCCCGAGGCCAGCGACGCCGACTGGGAGGGCGTGTGGTCCAACCTGTTCGGCGGCGACAGCGTCCTCTGGAGCGTGCCCGACGCGGCCCTGCCCAGATCGAGACGCCGATCCTCGTGCTTCAGGGCGACGACGTGTACCACCCGAGGGCGGCGTCGCAGCGGCTCGCCGCGGACGTCCCGACGGCGACGTTGGTCGAGCGGTGGAAGGATCCGGCGGACCAGCCGGCCGCGCGAGCCGCTGTCGACCGCTTCCTCGCCGACCACACGTCCTGACCTGGCGCTGCCGCCCTCACGGCTCGAGCAGCGTCTTGCCCGTGGTCTCGCGGCTCTCGATGGCGCGGTGCGCGGCCGCGGCATCGGCGAGCGGCAGGCGGGCGCCGATCCGCACCCGCAACGAGCCGTCGGCGATCCAGGCGAACAGATCGCCTGAGCGCTGCTCCAGCTCCTCCCGAGTCGCGATGTAGTCGACGAGGGTCGGACGCGTCAGATAGAGCGAGCCGCCACGCGTGAGCTCCAGCGGCGTCACCGGGTCGACCGGGCCCGATGCGTTGCCGAACGTGACCATCGTGCCGCGGCGGTGCAGCAGCTCCATGCTCCGGCCGAACACGGCCTTGCCGACGCCGTCGTACACCACGTCGAGCGGACGGGGACCGGCAATCTTCTCGACCTCCGAACCGAATTCGGTCCCTCCGTACGTGATCACATGGTCGGCGCCGGCGTCTGCGGCCAACTCCGCCTTCAACGCAGATCCGACGGTCGTGAACACCTCCGCCCCGCACCGCTTGGCGATCTGGATGAGCAGGAGGCCGACCCCGCCGGCGCCGGCGTGGATCAGGCAGCGATGGCCCTCCTGCAATCGGAACGTGTCGAGCGCGAGGTAGTGGGCGGTCATCCCCTGCAACATCACGGCGGCGGCGACGTCGAGCCCGATGCCCTCGGGCACCGCGACCGCCGCCGCCTCGGGCACCCGAACCTGCTGGGCGTACGACCCGAGCACGGATGACCACGCCACCCCGTCGCCGACAGAGAACCCGGTGACGTCGGAGCCGACGGCGCGCACAACACCGGCGCCTTCCGATCCCGCCGTGAACGGCAGCGTCATCGAGTACAAGCCGCTGCGCTGGTAGACGTCGAGGTAGTTGAGCCCGGCGGCGGCCAAGTCGACAACGAGGTCCCTCGGGCCGGGTTCGGGATCGTCGAGGTCGACCCCCTCGAGCACCTCGGGCCCACCGTGCCGCGTCACCTGGATCCCGAACACCGTCGTCCCCTTTCGCTGACCAGGCCCGGTCGCAACGTAGTCGGAAGCCGGCGTGAGCCGGCTCGTGGACCCGATGGCTACCATCGGCCGCGCATCGTTGAAGGGAGTCCAGTGAGCGAGCGAGTCTTCGAGCGAGCGAATCAGCGTTACGGCGCCGAAGGCTCACTGGTGCACCATTTACGGACATCGACTGTCGTGCTCCATAGGGCCATGGTGCACCAGTGAGTTATTCCGATGGATGGCCGTTCCAGAAACCCGTTCCGGGCGTGGACGCCCGCTCCGGGGCGCGAAGCGCCAAGCTGGCCATCACCCAGCGCATGGAGGTGCTCGCCCGCGTGCCCCTGTTCGCCGGGCTGTCGAAGCGTCAACGGCAGGCGATGGCCCGGGTGTGCTCCAGCCGGTGCTGGCCACCCGAATCCAGGGTCGTCGTCGAGGGATCGAAGGACCAGTTCTGCTTCATCATCGTGGAGGGGACGGTTGACGTGCACCGAGCGGGGCACCGGATCGCCCAGCTGGGACCAGGCGAATTCTTCGGCGAGATCTCCCTGCTGGATCCGGGACCGCGCAGCGCCACCGTGACGACCACCACTGAGGTCCTGGCGGTCGAACTGTCGCGGAAGGCGTTCGTCGACGTCGCGGCCGGCGATCCCCACCTTCTCCTGGGGATGCTGGAGGTGCTGGCGCGGCGCGTCCGGGAGGCGACGGAGAAGGTTTCCTACTAGGCGGACCCGCCGCGCCGCTGCGATCATCGGCGCATGTCCGTGCCGGCCGCGACCGAGACGTTCGTCGGGCGCGCGGCGGAGTTGGCGGTGTTGCGGGCAGCCGTCGAGCGGGCCTCGTTCGTCCGCCACCACCTGTGCCGGGCGAGCGGAACTGCCGGGGTTGAGGGAAGGCGCTACACCCCGGCCAGCGACCGGGTGGGGCGGGAGTAGCCGTGTTCCCGCGCCCAGACGTCGAGCGTGAGGGTGGCGACGTCGTCGACGAGCGGCACGATGTCGCGGCCACCCTTCTGGCGGAGGTCGAACGTCTTGATGTACGCCCGGCATGTCGAGCACGTGTCGACGCGGGCGGCCCGGCGGCGCTCGGCGCAGTACGAGCTGAGCAACGACGAGTCATCCTCGCCGCAGACGGCGCACCTGGCGCGGGAGAACCGCCACGCGGTCGCGCAGCGACCGCAGATCAGCGAGCGCGGCGAACCGGCCATGAACTCGCCGCTCTCCTCGGCGATCACCGACACGTGGGCGGGGCCGCCGCAGACGGGGCAGGCCGAACCGCTCCAGTCCTCGGCGACCGTGGCCGCCCGCGCCGCCCGCTCGAGGACTGGTCCGGCCGCGGCATGGAGCCAGAACCCGAGCCGGGCCTCGACGAGCGCCAGGTCGTCGAGCCACGTCTCCACGCAGGCGGCGACCTCGGACGGGGCCATCCCCGACAGCGTGTCGGCCGCTTCGCCGAGTGGCGCGGTGGCGACAGGGCGAACGGCGGTGATCGTGAGCGGCAGCTCGGCCACGATCTCCTCCGCCGCCCGCGACGCATCGAGGAGCGGCCCGTAGTCCAGGGGAGCCAGAGTCGGAGGGCGCGGCTCGTCGAACCGCGGCGCCTGGTGTCCGAGCACGACGCGCATCAGCCGTAGCGGATCGTGGGCGACCCGGACGCGCTCGCGAGGAGGTGGTCGGCACGCGCGATGCGCGCCGCGTAGTCGCCGGGCCCGCCCTGCCGGCTGCGTCTCACGTCGAGGTCTCGGCTTCGTCCGCCCGACGGTCGCGCTGCTCGCGGAACCAGCGCGGGTGGTGGTGCGCCGCCCAGGCGGTGCTCACCCGGCCGGACGTCATCCCGTCCATCGTTCCCGGGAACATCAGCGCCGACAGGAGCACGTGGATGATGAACCCCGCCACCGTCAGCAGGAACACGACGTGGTGGATGAACCGCGACCACTGCAACAATCCGGTGCCCCAGCTCGACGGGAACCACAACGGGATGCCGGTGAGCAGCAGGACCACGGCGAGGACGACCGAGAACCAGAAGTATCCCTTCTGCCCGGCATTCCACCGGCCGGTGTCGGCGTCGCTGTGCAACGTCGACACGTACTGGCGGAGCTGCTTCCGCCACCGCCGGTCCTCGGCGTCGGTGCGCATCGGCTTGGCCCACATCACGAGCATCACGAGGATGCCGACGGTGAACACGACACCGATCCACGGGTGGGCGGCGCGCATCGTCTGCCCGCCGCCGAACAGGCCGGAGAGCCAGTACAGCCGCGGGTAGCCGAGGGCGAGTCCGGACAGCATCAGCGCGATGAACGTGATCGCCACCGTCCAGTGCACGATCCGCTCGAGCAGGTTGTACCGCTGGATGCCCTCGCCGCGTTCGGCGGCGTCGCCGGTGCTGGACCTCGGAGGCGACGGCGGTGCTCATCGCTCGTCCTCCCGCCCGGACACGTCGTCTTCGGTGGCGGGATCGAGCCGCGGTCCGTCCCCGCCCGACCCGACGGGCTCGCGCGCCTCTTCATCGGCGGCCTCGCCCGGCTGCGCGCGTCCTCTGCAGCTCTCCGCCTCGCGCTGCGCCGCGGCCCGCTCGGCGCCGATCCGCTCGGCCTCGGCGACGGCGGCACCTTCGGCCGGCACGGGCTGGCGCCCGGTGCGCAGCCAGTACAGGAAGCCCCCGATCGCGCCCGCCCACAGCGCCACCGCGCCGACGCGGCGGAGCCACCTCATCCCCCCGGTGAAGCTGACGTTGCCCTTCACCTCCGGGTTCGCCGGCAGGCCGTAGTCGCCGAGCATCTCCCCGCGCGGGACGACGTACATCATGTGCAGCCCGCCGACGCCGCTCGGGTCGTAGAGCGTCGCCTCCTCGAACCCCCGTCCTTGCAGCTTGGCGACCTTGGTCTCGCCGTACGCGAGCATCTCCTCCTTCGTGCCGAAGCGGATCGAACCCGTCGGACACGCCTTGACGCAGGCCGGCTCCATGCCGTCGGCGACGCGGTCCGAGCACATCGTGCACTTGTAGACCTTCTTCGAGCTCGAGTCGAAGCGGGGGATGTCGAACGGGCAGCCGGCGATGCAGTACTGGCAGCCGATGCACTTCGTCTGATCGAAGTCGACGATGCCGTTCTCGTACTGCACGATCGCGCCCGGAGCGGGGCAGGCGAGCAGGCATCCGGGCTCGTCGCAGTGCATGCAGCTGTCCTTGCGGATCAGCCAGGCGAGGTCACCGTTGTCGAGGTCGACCTCGGCGAAGCGCATCAGGTCCCACGTGTTGGCCGTGAGATCCTCGTGGCTCTGGTAGCTGCCGAAGTTGAACGTCTCCTCGGCCTCGAGCTCGTTCCACTCCTTGCACGCGACCTCGCACGCCTTGCAGCCGATGCAGAGGTCGATGTCGACGAGCTTGGACACCTCGTTCGCCGGCCCGGCGCTGCTCGTGCCCGACGACGGCGTGGCCGACTTGCGCCGCACCTTCAGTTCGGTGATCGGGGTTGGCATCAGACGCCTCCTAGGCCCGCTCGACGTTGACGAGAAAGCCCTTGTACTCCGGCGTTCGGACGTTGGCGTCGCCGATGTACGGCGTCAGCAAGTTGGCCATCGTCGGTCGCTCCGTGTTGTCGCTCTTGCCGCCGGCGTAGTGCCAGTGCAGGGGGATGCCGACCTGGTAGACGACCTTGCCGTCGCCGATGCGCAGCGGCCGCATCCGCCTCGTGACGAGGGCGACTCCCTCGACCTCGCCCCGCTTGGAGCGCACTCTGACGCGCCCGCCGTTGTCGATCCCCTTCTCCTCGGCCAGCTCGACGGGCAGTTCGACGAAGAAGTCGGGCATCGTCTCGACGAGGTACGGCACGTTCTGGGTGACGTAGTGCTCGTGCTCGGTCAACCGGTACGTGGTGGCCACGTACGGGAACTCGGCAGTCGTCCTCGGCGAAGCTCGCCGGCGCGCCTTCGTAGAGGAACGTCGCCGGGTTGCGCCGGACACCGGAGAGGAGGTTGTCGATCGGCGACTCGGTCTGCTCGTAGTGCTCCGGGAACGGCCCGTCCATCGTCAACGCCCCCGGCGCGTACAGCCGGCCGACGCCCTCGCCGGTCATGATGAACGCCCCTTGGCCGTCCGTCGGGCGCCGAGTCGGCGGGAAAGTCGGGGACGTCGCCGACCCAGGCCGAGCCGTTCCACTCGATCCCCGGCCGGGTCGGGTCCCAGGGCTGGCCGTCGGCGTCGGCAGAGGCGCGGTTGTACATCACCCGCCGGTTGAGCGGCCACGACCACGCCCAGTCGTGGAAGTAGCCGAGGCCGGTCGGGTCGTCGGTGCCGCGGCGGTCCATCTGGTTGCCCTCTTCGGTCCACGAGCCGCAGTAGATCCAGTCGCCCGACGACGTCGTCCCGTCGTCGCGGAGGTCGCCGAACGTCGAGAGCTGCTCGCCGGTGGTCAGGTCCTTGCCGTTGACCTCCTTGGCCAGTTCCTCCATCGACGGGTTGCCCGGGTCGGCGTAGTACCAGTCGAGGCCGAGGACCGGGTCGGGCAGGGCCCCGCCCTCCTCCTCGTACAGCGCGCGTAGGCCCTGGTAGAGGTGGCCCATGATCCAGTTGTCGTCACGCGACTCGCCGGTCGCCGGAAGGACCTTGTGCTTCCACTGCGCCCACCGTCCCGAGTTGACGAACGACCCGGACTTCTCGATCCAGTGGGTCGCCGGCAGGAAGAGGGCCTCGGTCTGGATGCTCGCGGCGATCGACGCCCGGCGCGTGCCAGAACTCCGATGCCGTCGTCGGCAACGGGTCCATGATCACCATCCACTTGAGGTTGGCGATCGACTCGGCCATCCGGTTCGAGTCGGGGCCCACGCTCACGCCGGTGAAGCCGCCGTAGATGATCCCGTCGAGCCGCCCGGCCCGGGCCTCGTCGTGCACGGTCAGCCACGACGAGTTCTGGGCCGGCTTGGGGATCCACGCATAGCCGTACTCGTTGTCCTCCGTCGCCGCCTCGCCGAAGAACGCCTTGAGGATGCTGACGAGGAAGTTCTTGTAGTTCGACCCGAAGTAGTTGACCGAGTTGGGGCGGAGCTGCTTGGCGGGAACGGCTTCGAGGTAGTCGTCCATCGTCTCCATCCCCGGACGGGGGATGGCGAGATAGCCGGGGAGGATCTCCCAGGAGATCGCGTTGTCCGTGTTGCCCTGGATGTTGGCGTGGCCGCGCTCGGCGTTGACGCCGCCGCCGGTGTCGGCCGACGTTGCCGAGCAGCATCTGCAGGATCCCGATGCCGCGGATGATCTGCACCCCGCTGGTGTGCTGGGTGAGACCGACGGCGTACACCACGCTGCCGGCCTTGTCGGCGGTGCCGGTGGCCCCGAACTCGTCGGCGACGGCGAGGAACTTGTCCACCGGGATCCCGGTGATCTGCGACACCATCTCCGGCGTGTACCGGCTGAAGTGGTTCTTCAGCTGCTGGAACACGCAGCGGGGGTCCTGCAGCGTGTCGTCCACGCGGACGAACGACGTCCCCGCCGGCGCCGTGCCCTGGCCCAATCCCGGGTCGGGGGCGTTCTCGCCCTCCTCCGCCTCTTCCTCGCGCTCGTAGTCCCACATCGACGAGTCGTAGCGGCGCTCCGCCTCGTCGTAGCCGGAGAACAGGCCGTCGTCGAACTCGTAGTCCTCAGAGACGATGAACGACGCGTTGGTGTGCAGCTTGACGTAGTCCTCGTGGTACAGCTCGTTCTCGAGCACGTGGTGGATCAGACCGCCGAAGAAGGCGACATCGGTGCCGGAGCGGATCGGGACGAACACGTCGGCGATCGCCGACGTCCGCGTGAAGCGGGGATCGACGTGGATGATCCGCGTCCCCCGCTCGTCCCGCCCGACGTGGGCCCACTTCCATCCGCACGGGTGGTTCTCGGCGGGGTTGGCCCCGATGACGAGGATGCAGTCGCTGTTCTTGAAGTCGCGCCAGTGGTTCGTCATCGCCCCTCGGCCGAAGCTGGCGGCCAAACTGGCCACCGTGGGACCGTGTCAAACTCTGGCTTGTTGTTCGATGTAGACGACGCCCAGGGCGCGCATCAGCTTGGCGGTGAGGTAGCCCTCCTCGCTGCTGATCGTCGCCCCACCCAGGAAGGCGAAGCCGGTGTTGCGGTTCACCGTGTTGCCGTCGTCGTCGGTCTCGACGAAGTTGTTGTCACGCGAGTCCTTCGTCCACCGGGTGAACCTGGCCATCGCGTCGTCCCAGGAGATCCGCTGCCACTCGGTCCCTCCCGGCGCCCGGTACATCGGGTACTGCGGCCGGCGGTCGTTGACCGCCAGTTGTATCGTCGACGCGCCCTTCGGGCACAGCGATCCGCCGTTGACGGGGCTGTCAGGGTCGCCTTCGATGTGCACCAGCACCGGCTGGGTGTTGAGGGCGTCGCCGCCGACGGTGTACGCCAGCATCGAGCAGCCGACGGCGCAGTATGGACAGATCGTCCGCGTCTCGGTCGCCTGCTCGATCCTCGTCGACTGCACCTCGCGGATCGCGGCTGCGCCGTCGAAACCGAACGCCGCGAAACCGAACGCACCCCCGCCGGTCGCCTGGAGGAACTGGCGACGGTTGAGCTCCAACATCAGCTTGGCCCTCCCCAGTGTGGGCCCGCTCGATACCAGCGTAGTCCCAGCGGCTGGGCATGGAAAGCCCCCGCGCGTGTGACGGCGTCGATGGTCGGGACCGAGCGCGGTGAACCCGTCGGACGACCAGGTCCGCGGGGCGCTGGCGACGGTGACCGACCCGAGCTCGGCCGCCCGATCACCGAGCTCGGCATGGTCCGCGGCCTGGTCGTCCGTGATGGGCGCGTCGACGTCGCGCTCGCCCTGCCGGTCGCTGACCACCCGGCGGTCGAGCAGCTCGTGTCCGACGTCAAGGTCGCGGTGCAGGGACTCGGCGTCACCCACGTCGAGGTCGACCTGACGGCGATGAACGCCGCCGACCGCGCCGCGCTGCGCCGGCAAGTCCATGACCCCGACGCGCCGGTCGTCGACGGACGGTCACGGGTCATCGCCATCGCCTCGGGCAAGGGCGGTGTCGGCAAGTCCTCGCTCGCCGCCAACCTCTCCGTCGCCATCGCCCGCCAGGGCCGGCGGGTCGCCCTGCTCGACGCCGACGTGTGGGGGTTCTCGATCCCGCGGATGATGGGAATCCACCGGCGACCGATGGTCATCGACGGCCTGCTGGTACCGATCGCCGCGCACGGCGTGCGGGTCGCCTCGGTCGGGCTGCTGACCGAGGAGAGCAGCCCGGTGATCTGGCGCGGCCCGATGCTGCACAAGATGCTCGAGCAGTTCGTCACCGACGTCTTGTGGGACCAGCCCGACGTGCTCGTCGTCGACATGCCACCGGGGACCGGTGACATCTCCCTCAGCCTGGCCCGGCTGCTCACCGACGCCGAGGTGGTGATCGTGACGACGCCCCAGCCGGCCGCCCAGCGGGTCGCCCAGCGGGCGGCGTTCATGGCCCGCCAGGTCAACCTGCGCGTCGTCGGCGTCATCGAGAACATGAGCTGGTTCGTCGCCGGCGACGGCGTGCGCTACGAGCTCTTCGGCGCCGGCGGCGGTGAGCAGCTGGCGGCGCTGCTGGAGGTCCCGCTGCTCGGCCAGCTGCCGCTCGTGCCGGCCGTCCGCGACGGCGCCGATCGGGGTGAGCCGGTTGTCGTCAGCGATCCGAGCGGCGTCGCGGCGCAGGAGCTCGACGCGATCGCGTCACGGCTCCTCGCGCTGCGGACGACGCGGGTGCGGACCCCGGAGTTGCGGATCCTCTCGGCTGACGACCCCCCCGTCCCGGGTATGGAACGGCCATGACCTCTCATCCCCACCAGCCCGGTTCGGACGAAGCCGATCCAGAGAAGGAAACCACTCCCGCCGGCGTTGCCGGAGATCTCGAGGAGAAGGCCGAGGAACTCGGAGCCTCGACGGGGCCCGAGGCGACGTCACCTCCCGATCAACCCGACGAAGACGACCGACAGTAGGAGGCCACTCCGCGCCTGGACTCGTCAAAGGCCCTTGACCAGGACACCGAAACCCGTCGTCGCGGCCTGACGCATCCCGACGATCGCCTGGTACTCCGGAGACTCGTACCAGGTGCGGAAGTCGTCTTCGCTCTCGAACTCGAGGATCACGGTGCGCGGTCCAGATGGCTCGCCCTCGATGGTCTTGCACTCAGTGTCGACGGCGAGCACCTTCACCGGCACGATGCCGAGGGTCGCGCCGGCGGCCTGGACGTAGTCGTCGAGCAGCTCGGGATCGTCAATGGTCGAATTCACGACCAGGTACGTGGACATGGTGGCCGTTGCTACCACACCCGCCTTCTAACCCCAGCGTTTGGCGACCGGACGGCGGTCGCCAATCCGAACCACAACGGGGGACACCGGCCCCTCTCGGCGAGAGGTCGCCCCAGACGAGGGATGTCCGTCGGCGGTGTTCGCGGGCGACCGTGGGGGCATGCTCTCGGCGAGGAGGAGAAGTGCCGATCCAGTTCTTCAACCAGACCATCGCGGTGCTCGCGTCGGCGAGCGACACCAACGGCGTACTCGGTGCCATCGAAGTGGCGAGTCCGGCAGGGGCGGCGCCTCCGCTCCACGTGCATCACCGCGAGGACGAAGCGTTCTTCGTGCTCGACGGCGAGTACAGCGTCTTCGTGGGTGACGATGTGATCAAGGCGTCCCCCGGCGCGTGGGTCTGGGGGCCACGAGCTGTGCCCCACGGCTACCAGATCCACTCCGAGCGCGGCCGCCATCTCAGCCTCACCATGCCGGGAGGCTTCGAGGCGTTCTTCGAGGAGGTCGCGGCGATCGCCACGCCGTCCGCTGATCCGCGGAGCGAGATGGGCAGGCTGGCGGCTGTCGCCGCCCGCTACGGCGTCGAGTTTCTCGGGCCGCCGACCGTCCCGAGCTGATCGTCGACCATGCGCTGAGCCGTGCCGGCGCCGCCGCGTCGCCGATCAAATCACATTTTCTCACCAGGCAGGTTGCTGGCTTGTTCGATCCAGGAGACGAGTTGGTCCTCGTCGACGTCATCGTCTTCGTAGATGTCGAAGTAGCGGACCTCGGGATGTTTGGATTCCTTGGGTGGGAGCGGGTTGAGCGAGGACCCTCGGAAGAACGACAGCTGGACGTACTTGGTGTAGCAGCGGAACGCGAGGAACCAGCCTTCTCCTTCGAAGCCGTAGAACGGCTGGTTCCACTTCACTGCCTTGTGCACCTGGGGAACCGTGCGTCCGATCAGCTCGTCGAGATGCTCCCCGAGGCCACGCTTCCAGCCGGGCATGGCGGCGATGTAGTCCTGCACCGGGCCGTCGCCCTCGCCTTTGGGGATCTGTGGGTTCCCCCCGGACAAGAGCCTCGGCTCGGAGCCGGTCTTGGCCGACGAGCTCGCTGCCTGCTTCTCGGTGGGATTCTTGTTGTCGCTCATCGGGTCTCCGTCGCCGGTTCGGTGTGTGGTCCGTCGCAGTGTCGAGGTGTCGAGCTTCGCCGCATGGCCGGTCTTGTTCTCATCAGGAGGTGGCGTCGCGGTACACGATGCCATTCTTGATGACCGCGACGAGGTTGCGGTCGGGGTCGGCGAGCACGCCGAGGTCGACGCTCGGGTCCCCATCGACGAGCAGCAGATCGGCGAGCGCGCCGGGCACGACGACACCAAGCCGACCGTACGGGTTGCGTTCACCGCAGGCGGCGAGCAGCTCGGCGTTGGTCGACGTCGCCATCGTGAGCACCTCCAGCGGCGTGAACCAGCGGGTCATCTTGGCGAGCAGACGCCCTTGACGGGCGGCGACGGCGGCGTCGAAGAGGATGTCGCTGCCCCACGCGACCTTCACCTCGTGGCGCCGCGCCAGCTCGTACGCTCGGTCGGTTCCCGCGGTGACGAGCCCGTACTTGGCCTGGGCAGCGGGATCGGACAGCGGGCTCGCGTCCTCGTCGTCGAGGAACGGTTGCAGACTCCACCACGTGCCGGTCTCGGCCATCAACGCCGCCGTCGCATCGTCGGCGAGGTGGCCGTGCTCGATGCACCGCACGCCGGCGCGGATCGCCCGCTCGATCGAATGCGGCGTGTAGGCGTGGACCATCACGTAGGTGCCCCAGTCCGACGCCGCCTCGACCGCGGCACGCATCTCCGCTTCCGTGTACTGGGTCACATCCAGCGGATCGTGCGGCGACGTCACGCCGCCGCCGGCCATCACCTTGATCTGGGTGGCGCCGAGCATCAGCTGCTCGCGTACGGCCCGCAGCACCGCGTCGACGCCATCGGCGATCGTCGCCGCACCGATCATCTCACCGTGGCTGAGGTGGCGACACGGGTCGCGGGGCAGCTCGTGGCGGAACCGGAAATCACCGTGTCCCGACGTCTGGGTGATGAACGCACCGGACGGGTAGATCCGAGGACCGGCGACGACACCCTCCTCGATCGCCCGACGCACGGCGAACGACGGTCCCCCGGCGTCGCGCACGGTCGTGAACCCCCGCTCGAGGGTCCGGGTCGCCTCGGCGCCGGCCACCAGGTGCACGTATCCCGCGTCGGCCGACAGCGCGACAAAGACCGGGACCGCCGCGAACGACGCATGCCAGTGCGCATCGATCAACCCGGGCATCAGGAACCGTCCAGCACCCTCGATCACCCGGCTCCCAGGGTCCACGGGCTGGCCGGTCGCATCGACGGCCTCGATCGTCGTCCCGCGCACGACCACGTCCCGCCGACCCGGCACCACCGCACGCCCGTCGAACACCCGGACATCACGCACGACCAGCGCATCACTCGCGTTCACGTCACCACGATCGCACGCAGTCGCTCCGCCACTCGCCCGCTGACCTCTCAGGTGCCCTACAGGTTCGTTGGTGGTGTCTTGTCCTTGAGTTCCCACCAGTCGCCGGTGAGGTGGGCGAAGTCGGCGAAGTCCTCGGTCGGGGGAGCGACGCAGTGGGCGATGTAGCGGGTGTCGTCTTCGTGCCAGCCGGTGATCCAGAGTTCGACGTCGCAGCCCGCGGTCTTGGCGAGCCGGCCCAAGTTGACGTCGTGCACCTCGAAGCCGCCGGCGTGGGTGCCGTCTGGAACTTCGTCGCCGTTGGCGGCTTGTTGCGCGAGCTCGTCGAGGTCGGGGATCGCGCGGGCGAATCGCCACGAGAACAAGCCCTGCGTGAACATGAAGATGATGGCCGCGGTGGTGATCGCGGGGGCGAGCGCCCACAGGGCCCGTCGCGCCGGCTTCCAGACGCCTGTGGCCAGGGGGAGGAAGGCGAACACCCACACTGTTGACGCGATCCACAGCATGATCACCGGATCGGGCGTGTGACTCCCCGAGACGATCTCGGCCAGGCACAAACCGGTGATCACGACCGTCGCCGCCAGCGGTAGCCATCGGCGCCAGCCGCGGGTGGCCGGCACATCGTCGTACTTGGCGGCCCACCGCGCCGTGAGGTAGCCCAGCGCGACCACGGCCGGGACGAGCACCATGGCGCCCACCCAACGCGCGGTCGCGTTGGCGACGATCGAGGCGGCCACGGCGATCACCGCCGTGGCCGGCAATGCGGCCACGCCGACCATCGGCGTGAACGCCGCGGTGAGCGCCAACATTCGCCGCCGGCCGGGAGGGGCGATCTCCGCGATGCCACCGGCAGGCTTAGTCGCCCGGTACTGCTCGATGTACCGATCGAGGCCCGGCACGCACCGCACTGTACTGCAGCCACTGGTTTGGGTCGGCTGACGAGCCATGATTCAGAGTGCGCACCCGATTTGTCGGACACGAATTCGGAACCGGCGATGCGATCTGTCATCTATCCGGCGAGGTGCGACACGATCTGGGCGCCGTTCTCACCTGCTGAGAACAATCGTGCCCGGAAGCCGATTCCCAACGTTTGTCACGGTAGATCGCTACAGCGGAAGGAGTGGGATTCGAACCCACGGAGGCCCGAAGGACCTCAACGGCTTTCGAGGCCGTCCCATTCGTCCGCTCTGGCATCCTTCCGGGAGGGCACGCTAGCGGTCCGGGCTCGCCGCCCGGCGAGCGGCGAAGAACTCGACGAGCAACTGGCCGGCATCGCCGGCGCCCACCCCGGCGGTCACCGGGATGCGGTGGTTCAGGCGGGGGTCGGCGACCAGGTTCATCAGGCTGCCCACCGCCCCGGCCTTCGGATCGGCGGCGCCGAAGACGAGGCGGCCGACGCGGGCGTTGACCATCGCCCCGGCACACATCGGGCAGGGCTCGAGCGTGACGACCACCGTGCAGTCGTCGAGCCGCCAGTGGCCGACGGCGGCCGCGGCGTCGCGTACAGCGAGGATCTCGGCGTGGGCGGTCGGATCGCCCGTCAGCTCGCGCTCGTTGTGCCTCGCGGCGATCACTTCGCCGGCCCGGAGGACGACGGCGCCGACGGGGACGTCGTCGTGGGCGAGCGCCCGCCGCGCCTCGGCGATGGCGCGCTCCATCGCCATCTCGTCGCTCACTGGTGCACCATTGCCTCGTGCGCGGTTCGGTCGTGGCGACGGGCGATGCACCAGTGAGCGCTTCGCGCCGTGACGTTGATTCGCTCGCTTCGCTCGCTCATGGCGTTCACCGCGGAGGGAGTGGGATTCGAACCCACGGTGGGTTGCCCCACACACGCTTTCCAAGCGTGCCGATTCGGCCGCTCTCGCATCCCTCCGAGACCGGCGCTGAGGGTACCGGCTCGGGGCGCGGTAGCCTGGCGCTCGCCGATCGATGAGCGCTGAGGTGACGGTCGGGTCCTGTGCAACGGGTGACCGTGAACCAGGTCAGGACCGGGAGGTAGCAGCCTTCAGCGGCACCACCCGTGTGCCGCAGACCGCCTGGCCGTCGCCTCCGCCCTCATCGGTCGGCGTCGTAACGTCGGGGCGATGCGCTTTGCCGTGAACATCCCGCCGTTCACCGACGCGGCGACGGTCGTGGACCTCGCCGTCGACGCCGAGACGGCAGGGTGGGATGGGGTCTTCTTGTGGGACCACCTCCAGTTCATGGCCGGTGCCCACTTGACCATCCATGATCCGTGGGTCCTGCTCGGCGCCATGGCCAATGCCACGGAGCGCGTGCGCCTCGGAACGCTCGTGACCCCGCTCGCCCGCCGCCGGCCGCAGGTGGTCGCCAAGCATGTGACGACGCTCGACCATCTGAGCGGCGGGCGGGCCGTGCTCGGTGTCGGCCTCGGGTCTCCGGCCGATGCCGACTTCGCCGCCTTCGGTGACGAGGCGGACAACCTCAAGCGGGCGGCGATCCTCGACGATCGGCTCACTGCCGTGTCGGCGATGCTCGCCGGCGGCGAGGTCACCCATCACGGGAAGCACACGCACATCGACGCCGACCTCCTCCCGGCGTCGGTGCAGCGACCGCGACCGCCGATCTGGGTCGCCGCGGTCGCCCCCCATCGACGACCGCTGGCCCGCGCCGTCCGCTGGGACGGCGTCGTACCGATCGGTCTGCCCGAAGGGGTGATGCGACCGGACGCGATCGCCTCCTACCTCCTGGGTGTCCCGCGTCCGGACCCCTGGGACGTCGTCGCGCCGTGGTGCCCGGGGGTGGCGCCGGACGACTACGCCGCCGTCGGGGTCACCTGGCTGATCGAATCGACGTGGCCGGAGGACGACTGGGTCACCGACTTTCGGGCCCGCATCCGCAACGGCCCGTAAGAACGCCGGTCTTGGGTCAGCGCGCCGCGAGTGCTGTGGCCCGCGTGGCCAGCTCGGGTGCGCCGATCTCGTCGGCCCAATGGGCGAACTCGGGCGTCGGCCCGTTCCACTGCCACTCGTCGACCGTGCCCACGTCGACGCCCACCTCGACCGTGGCGATGCGGCGGAACAGCAGGGCGAGCTCGAAGTCCGAGCGCAACGTGGTGGCGAGCTTGGCGCCGCCGCGCAGGCCGGGCACGTCCCAATCCCGTGCCGATCCAGGGATGTCCTCCAAGTGGCCGTAGCGGGCGAGCACGGCGGCGGCGCTCTTCGCCCCCCAGCCGGGCAGACCGGGGAAGCCGTCGGCGGAGTCCCCGACCAATCCCAGGTAGTCGGGGATCGAGGCGGGCGGCACGCCGAACTTGACGACCACGCCGTCCTCGTCGATGAGCTCGCGCTTGCGCCGATCGAAGAGCACGACCCGCGTGCCCCGCACGCACTGGCCGAGATCCTTGTCCGGGGTGACGATCATGACCTGGTCGACACGCGGGTCGTCGGCCGCCACCGCCGCCGCCGCGCCGAGGGCATCGTCGGCCTCGTACTCGACCATCGCCCATGTGGTGACGCCCATTGCCTCCAGCGCCGCTTCCACGATGGGCGTCTGGGCGAGCAGCTCGGGGGGCATGCCGGCACTGGTCTTGTAGCCGGGCCAGAGGTCGTTGCGGAAGCTCTCGATCACGTGGTCGCTCGCCGCGCCGAGATGAGTGGCACCGGAGGCGAGCAGCTCCAGCGTCGACGTGAGCACACCGATCGCCGCCGCGTACGGGCCCGCGCCGGGGTCCCGCGCCGTGCGTCCGAAATGCTGCCGGAACAACTCGTAGGTGGCGTCGATGAGGTGCACCTTCACGGCGTCGTCCCCACCGTCGAAGCGGAAGCGGTCAGCGCCTCGTCGATGCCCGCGACGACGTCCCAGACCGCTTCGTCGTCGTAGCCGAGGGCGAACAGCGACGCGCCGGCGTAGCCGGCGTCGAGCGCGAGCTGGATGCGCTGCTCGATCCCGTCGGTGTCGACGTAGTTCACCTGACGGTGTTGCGTGCACGTCCCGTCGACGTCGAGGTCGTAGGTGAACGACGACTCGCCGGTCGCGGGATCATGGACCGGTGTCGCGCCCCGCTCATCGGCCAACGCGCCCACCGTTCGACCGGTGACCGTCGTGACGCCCCGGGCGCCATCGCAGTCGCCGGACTCCTCCGTCGGCCAGTTGTAGCCGTACAGCGGGACGCCGAGGACGAGCTTGGACGGATCGCCGGCCGCCGCCGTCGTGCCGGCGATGATCCGGTTGACCCACTCGAGGGGAGCGATCGGGCCGGCATCGGTGGACGCGTTCGAGTAGTCGTACGCCATCACCCGGATGCTGTCCACCAGCGGCGCGATCGCGCCGTAGTCGTAGACCCAGTACCCACTCTGCCGCGTCCGTCTCGCGTCGTAGACCGGTGGGACGCTCACGGTCAGCGTGCGACCGTCGGCGTGTAGTCGTTCCGCCAGCTCGGCGACGAAGGCAACCCAGTTCGGGCGGGTCGTCGCCCACGACTCCCGGCCGTCGGCGAACGCGAACTGCTCGTAGTCGAGGTCGATGCCGGCGAAGTCCCCGTCGGCGGCGAAGTCGACGATGGCGTCGACGTGGTCGGTCCGCGACCCGGGGTCGGCGAGGATCGCCGCCATCTCGCCGGGACCGGTGGCGTCGAGGATCGAGGCCACGAGCGGGACCTCGTTGGCCGTCGCCGTCTCGATGAACTGCTCCGCCTCGGCGGGCGTGTTGGGGCTGGTGGCGATGGTCTCGACGCCCGTGGCCTCGAACCAGAACGGCGATACCTCATCGAGGGCGTCGGCCCGGGCGGCGAGGTCGGGGAGCGCGTCGTCGAGCGCCCAGTACGGCACCCAGGCGTGGAGCTCCAAACCTTCCGGCCGGGGCGCGGGCTGCTCTTCGCTGGGGCCGGTGCCGCCCTCGTCATCGTCATCGAGCAGGCCGAACGCGACCACACCGACCACCAGCGCCATCACCGCGCCGAGTGCGATCAACATCCACCGGCGCCGCCCGTTGATGGCGTCGCCCGGACCGTCGGACGAAGGTTTGACCGCCGGCGACGTCTCGGCGGGGGCCGGCGTCGTCGTCACCAACGCGCCCAGGTCCTCGACGTCGATGCCGACGAGTGAAGGGGCGATCACGCGCCCGGGCGCGGGGTCGATCGGGACGTGGTTGCGCACGGCCAGCACGACACAGCCTGCCGCTCCCGCTGACGCCGCGCCGGTCGGCGAATCCTCGATGGCGACACAGTCGACGGGATCGACGCCGAGGGCGGCGGCTGCCCGCAGGTAGGGCTCGGGATGTGGCTTGCCGCTGTCGACCGCGTCACCGGTGATCACCGCGCGGAACGTGAGCGGGGCGAGTGCGTCCGTCACCGCGTCGACGAGACGGGTCCAGGACATCGTGACGAGCGCGCACGGCACGCCCTGTTCGGTGAGCTCGCCAAGGAGGCGCAACGCCCCGGGACGCCACGGAGCCCGCTCCCGCACGCGGGCGATCACGTCGTCGAGCAGGCGCTCGACGATCTGCACCGGCTCGAGGTCGACGCCGCCGCGCTCGCGCAGCACCGCCGCGGTGTCGAGCAGGTCGAAGCCGATGACGGACCGGGCGTCGTCGTCGGTCCACGTCCCGCCGAACTCGGCGACCAGCGCGTGCTCGGCGGCCATCCAATACGGCTCGGTGTCGACGAGGGTGCCGTCCATGTCCCAGAGGACGGCGGCCGGCGGTGCCGCGACCGGAGTCAACGACGTGGGTGTCACTCCTGGACGAGCTCGATCAGCGTGCCGTACGTGCTCTTGGGATGGATGAACGCCACGGTGGTGCCACGGCTGCCGGGGCGGGGCGCCTCGTCGATCGCCACCGCACCGGCGGCCTTCATCGCCTCGAGGGCGGTCGCGCAGTCGTCGACCCGGTAGCCGACGTGGTGCAGTCCCTCGCCGCGCTTGTCGAGGAAGCGGGCGACGGGCGAGTCGGGTCGGGTCGGCGTGAGCAGCTGGACGTAGCTCTCGGCCACCTGCAGGAGGGCTTCCTCGACGCCGTCGGACTCGACCACCTCGCGGTGGGCGACGGTGGCGCCGAACACCCGCCCGTAGAACTCGATCGCGGCGTCGAGGTCGCCGACGGCGATGGCGACGTGGTCGATCTCGGTCAGCAGCATCCGTTCATCCTCGCACGCAGGGCGCGAAAACCCGCCTCAGCCGCGTCAGTGTCCGAAGCGGCGGAACACGGTGATCCGGTCCTCGCCGATGCGCGCCCGCTTCTCCGGGTCGTCGATGCCGAGCCCTTCGGTGGGGGCGAGGCAGAGCACCCCGACCTTGCCCTCGGCCTCGTTGCGGTGGACCAGGCGGGCGGCGGCCCCGACGTCGGTGAGCGGGTGGACCACCGAGAGCAGCGGCTGGATCCGGCCCTGGTCGATCAACCGGTTGGCCGCGTAGGCCTCGGCGTAGTTGGCGAAGTGACTGGCGATCAGCCGCTTGAGCTTCATCCAGAAATGGCGGTTGTCGAACTCGACCATGTACCCGGACGTCGCTGCGCACGTGACCACCGTGCCGCCCCGCTTGCAGGCGAAGATCGACGCGCCCATGGTCTGCCGCCCGGGGTGCTCGAACACGATGTCGGGGTCGTCGTCGACGAGCTCGCGGATGCGCTTGCCGAAGCGTCGCCACTCCGACTCGTCCTGCGTGTTCTCATCCGACCAGAAGCGGTAGCCCTCGGCATCGCGGTCGATCACCGCCTCCACGCCCACGGCGTGCAGCAGCTTGGCCCGCGCGGGAGAGGACACCACGCCGACGGGAGTCCCGCCGCCGTTCAGCACGTACTGCACCGCGTAGCCACCGATGCCACCGGTTGCCCCCCAGACGAGGACCACGTCGCCCTGCTTCATCCGGGCGCCGTGGCGGCCGACGAGCATGCGGTAGCTCGTCGAGTTGCACAGCGCGTTGACGGCGGCTTCCTCCCACGTCAGATGGGTGGGCTTGGGCATCAGTTGGTTCGCCTTCACCACGGCGAGGTCGGCGAGCCCGCCGAAGTTGGTCTCGAACCCCCAGATGCGCTGGTTCGAGGCCAGCATCGAGTCGTCGTGGGACGACGGATCCTGATCGTCGACATGGTTGCAATGCACCGTCACCCGGTCGCCGGGCTTCCAGTTGCGCACCTCCGAGCCGACCCGCAAAACCACGCCGGCGGCATCGGAGCCGACGACGTGGTACGGGAGCGCGTGGCGGGCGGCCCATTCGCTCTCTCGCCCGAGCCGGTCGAGGAAGCCGAACGTCGGGAGCGGCTCGAAGATCGACGTCCAGACGGTGTTGAAGTTGATGCTCGACGCCATCACCGCGACGTACGCCTCGTCGGGGGCCAGCTCCGGCGTGGCGACGTCGCCGACGTGCAGGCTCTTCGCCGGGTCCTTCTCGGCCGACTCCAACCCCTCGAACATCGCCGTGTCCTCACGACGCACGTAGGCGGCGCGGTAGTGGTCGGGGATCGGGATCGCGGCCACCTCGTCGCCGCTCGCCCCGGCCGCGATCGCCTCCAGGATCCGCTCCATCAGCCGAGGTTACCGGTGGGTAGCAGCGGACCCGAAATGCCGTAGCGTGGCCCCATGGCAGGATCCCTCATCGTCGCCGGCGCTCGCACTCCGATCGGCAAGCTCTCCGGCGGACTGGCCGCGTTGCCGGCCGCCGATCTCGGCGGGATCGCGATCGCGGCGGCGCTGTCCCGCGCCGGTGTCGCCCCTGACGAGGTCGATCACGTGGTGGTGGGCCAGGTGCTGATGGCCGGGCAAGGGCAGGTGCCGAGCCGGCAGGCGGCCGTGAAGGCCGGGATCCCGCTGCGCGTGCCCGCGGTCAACGTCAACAAGGTGTGTTTGTCGGGCCTCAACGCGATCTACCTCGCCGATCAGATGATCGCGGCGGGCGACGCCGACATCGTGGTCGCCGCCGGGATGGAGTCGATGAGCAACGCCCCCTACCTTGCCGACGGCGCCCGCAGCGGCTTCCGCTACGGCAACGCCGAGCTGCGCGACGCAATCATCGCCGACGGGCTGTGGTGCGCCTTCGACGCCTGCCTGATGGGTCTCGGCACCGACCGCTACTCCGCCGGCACGATCTCACGCACCGCCCAGGACGAGCTCGCCGCGCTGTCGCACGAGCGGGCCGCGGCGGCGATCAAGGGTGGCCGGATGGTCGATGAGATCGTTCCCGTGTCGATCCCGACGCGCAAAGGCGATCCGGTCGTCGTCGACGAGGACGAAGGGGTGCGGCCGGGTACGACGGTGGAGAGCCTCGCCGGGCTCCGTCCCGCGTTCGATCCCGAGGGCACCGTCACTGCCGGCAACGCGAGCCAGCTCAGCGACGGTGCGAGCGCTGTCATCGTGATGTCCAAGCGGGCCGTCGAGGAGCGTGGCATCGACGTCCTCGGCGAGTTCGTCTCCTACGGCATGGTGGCGGGGCCCGATTCGGCATCGCTGCTGCACCAGCCGAGCGGGGCGATCCGGGCGGCGCTCGAACGGGCCGGCCTCACGGTCGGCGACGTCGACCTGTTCGAGATCAACGAGGCCTTCGCCGCCGTGGGGCTCGCCTCGATGGCCGATCTGGGGATTTCGCCCGATGTGACAAATGTCAACGGCGGGGCGATCGCGCTCGGCCACCCGATCGGGATGAGCGGCAACCGGCTCGCCCTGACCCTGCTCCACGAGCTGGGCCGCCGGGGTGGCGGGCTGGGCGCGGCAGCGTTGTGCGGCGGCGGAGGCCAGGGGGACGCCCTCCTGCTCCGTGTGTACAAATCGTGAAGCACATGACGAACATCGATGTTTGACTCGCGGCCCTCCGGGGGTAGAACATGACTACGTCGGTCGCTTGACATCCGCAACTAGTGGTTGTAACGTGATTGACACATAACGGAATCGGAAGTCGGACTCCCTCCCGCAGCCGATTCCTTCGTTCTGGGGCATCATCGATCGAGCCGGCCCGTCCGCCCGCTACCGGCTTGGGAGGTGGTGCCCCAGGCATTTTCCGCCGATAGGCGGCTGGAGCTGGCGGAGGTGAGCGGTGAGCGCCCATACGCCGCCCATTGCTCACAGCACGACGCAGGAGCTGGCGTGAGGTGAGTGGTGACCGGCACTGGGCCCCAGCCCTCAATGCTCACAACACTGCTGCATCCGACCTTCGTGGTGAGTGGTGGGCGCCCGTAGGACGCCGACTGCTCACAACACCGGTAGCTACTCGCTGGGCACCTCACGCCGGCCCTCGAGGGCCCGGCCGAGGGTGAGCTCGTCGGCGTACTCGAGGTCGCCGCCGACGGGGAGGCCGCTCGCCGGCCGCGTGACGCGCAGCCCGAGGGGGCGGAGCTGGCGCGCGAGGTACATCGCCGTGACCTCGCCCTCGGTGTTGGGGTTGGTGCACAGGATCACCTCCTCGATGCCCTCGGGCTCGATCCGGGCGAGCAGCTCGCGGATCTTGAGCTGCTCGGGTCCGATCCCCTCGAGCGGGCTCATCGCGCCGAGCAACACGTGATAGCGCCCGTTGAACTCGCCGGTGCGCTCGACGGAGACGATGTCCCGTGACTCCTCGACCACGCACACGACGCGGGCGTCACGACGGTCGTCACGGCAGAACGCGCACAGCTCCTCGTCGGTGACGTTGAAGCAGCGCTGGCAGAAGCGCACCTTGGCCTTGGCGTCGCTGATCGCGCTGACCAGCCGGGCGACGTCGTCGGCGGGGATCTTGAGCAGGTGGAAGGCGATTCGTTGCGCCGACTTGGGGCCGATGCCCGGCAGCCGTCCGAGCTCGTCGATGAGCGCCTGGACGGGTGGCGAATACGCGCTTGTCACTCGCGTCCTTCGACCAGCTCCGCGCCGGGGAACGCCTGCGCCAGCCGTTCGACCGCACTCGGCATCGGACTGGTCGCGCTGGTCGGGCCGTCATCGATGGCGACGGCATCGACGTCGTCGGCGGACGCGGACCCGATCGGCGAGGCGACCGGCGTGTGGTCGTCGTGGACGCCGGCGCCGACGACCAACTCGATGGTGACGGATCGCCCGGTGGCCACTGACCAGGCCTGCTCGACCTCGGCCCGGTGCTGCTCGCACTTGGTGCGGTGGGTGGCGTTCGGCACGGCGATGGTGACCGAGCCGGAGTCGCCGGTGACGACATCGACGGGCGTGTACAAGGCCCGGGCCATCCCTTTGAGCGAGGGGCACACCTGGGTCTCCCACTCGCGCGTCAGGTTGTTGTCGGTGGGACCGGGCGCGGCCGCGTCGGTGGTGTCGACCGCAGGCGCTGGCGACGGTGTCGGCGGTGTCGGCGTCGCGGCCGGGGGAGCCGGCACCGGCGCCGTGGTCGCCGCGGCCCGGGCTCGGCCGCCGAGCGTGGCCCGTCCGGTGGCGGGATCGACCGGCCCGGGCCCGCCTCCGGTCGTCGTGCCACCGGCGACGGCCTGTTCGAGCTGGGTGACGCGGGCCGCCAGCGCCCCGACGTCGTCGCTCGTCGCGTCGGAGTCGGAGCAGAGCTGGACCAGCGCGACCTCGACGAGCACCCGCGGATCGGGGGCGTGGCGCAACTCGACGAGGATCTCGCCGAGCCGCTCGATGCCGCGCACGATCCGCGCCGGGCCGAGCCGGCGAGCCTGGGCGGCGAGCTCGTCGACCTGATGCTGGGACAGCTGCACCAGCTCGGGCGCCATCAACGACAGGAACCCGTTGCGCAGGTGGCGGACCAGCGTCTCGGCGAGGGTGCGGGGCTCGTGCCCAGAGTTGACCGCCGCCGCCATGGCGGCGAGGGCGCGGCCGGGATCGTGCTCGATGAAGGCCTCGACGAACTCCTCGAACGAAAGCGTCTCGCCGGCCTCGGCCCCGGCGCTGGCGATCAGCTCGAGCGCCGACAGGGTGTCGCGGGCCGAGCCGCCGCCTTGCTCGAGCGCGGCATCGATGGCTTCTTCGCTGAGGTCGAGGCCGGCGTCGGCGACCACCCAGCGGACGTGCTCGGCCATTGTCTCCGCCGGGAGGAGGTGGAAGCGCAGGTGCTGGGTGCGGCTGCGGATCGTCTCGCTGACCCGCTGGGGGTCGGTGGTGGCGAGAACGAACACGACGTGCGGCGGAGGCTCTTCGAGCGTCTTCAGCAGGGCAGCCTCGGCCGCCTTGGACAGCATGTGGACCTCGTCGAGGATGTAGACCTTGTGCCGGCCGGGGGTGCCGAGCGACGCCCGCTCGATGAGGTCGCGCATCGCGTCGACCCCGTTGTTGCTCGCCGCATCGAGCTCGTGGACGTCGTAGCTGGTGCCGCGCTCGACGGCGAGGCACGAGGCACACTCGCAACAGGGCTCACCATCGACCGCGCGCTCGCAGTTGAGGACCTTGGCGAGGATGCGGGCCGAGCTCGTCTTGCCCGTGCCGCGGGGCCCGGAGAAGAGGTAGGCCTGGCCTTCGCGACCGCCGGCGACGGCGTCGCGCAGCGCCCGCACAACGTGATCCTGCCCCTTGAGCTCGCCGAACCGGCGGGGGCGGTAGCGGCGATAGAGCGCGGTCGTTGCCACCTGGCCGAGCCTAGCGAGGGGGTGTCAGCGCGTACCGGGGTGCGGTCGGCTGACGGGCCGCCCAACTACCGTGGTCCGGTGGTGCCGAGCCGAACCAGTGTTCCCCGCCGCACGCTGCGGCTTTTCCTCGCCGCGGGGATCGCGGCCCTCGGTCTCCTTGCCGCCGGGAGCCAGCCGGCGCGGGCGCAGAACACGCTCGAGGAGTCCGACCCCGCCGACGGTGCGGTTCTCTCGACGTCGCCGTCGCGGATCGTGCTCACGTTCACCGAGGAGATCGGCGACGCCAACCTCGTCGCGATGGCGTGCGGCAATGGCGGCGACAACAACCCCTTCACCGACATCAGCCAGGCGGCCGTCGGGGACAACACCCGCACCCTGACCGTCGAGGTGCTCGAGCCGATCCCGCCCGGGACCTGCCAGGTGAGCTGGCAGGTCAGCGAGACCAGCGGGGAAGCCGGTATCGACGGCAGCTTCAGCTTCACCGTCCAGGAGCCGCCTCCCCCGACGAACCCCGGCGGCGCCGCGCCCGGGCCCACCACGACCGCGCCCTCCGGCGCCAACGGCGGCACCGCGGGCGACGACGACGTGATCGATGCGTCGGAGGTGTCCGACGGTCCGACGTGGCTCGGTCGCGTGCTGTCGATCCTCGGGGTGGCGGTGCTGTTCGGTGCGCTCGTGCTCATCGTGGCCGCCTGGCCGGAGGGCCCGGAGTACATCGTCGCCGTCCGGTTCCTCCGCGCGGTCTGGCTGATCGCCTTCCTCGGCACCCTGTTCTACGTCGTCGCCCTCACCGCGGCGGTGAACGACGAGTCCTTCGGAAATGGCCTCAATCCTTCGGGCTGGCTCGACCTGCTCGACGCCGGATGGGCCGGGCGCGCCGCGATCGCCCGGTTGGTGCTCGTCGTCGCGTCGGGCTGGGTGGTCCTGCGGCCGGAGCGGGTGATCGATCCGACGACGCAACTCCCGGCGATCGGGATCCCGGCCCTCGCCGTCGTGACGCTCGGCCTTTCCCGCACCGGTGGGGAGTGGGCGATCATCGGCGTGATCGCGGGCATCGCCCACGCGCTGGCCATGGCGATCTGGGTCGGCGCCGTCGTCCTGCTCGCCCGCGTCGTGCTCGCCGGCCCCGGCGAGGAGGATCTCGTGCACGCCGTGCGTGGGTTCGCCAGGATCTCCGGCACGGTGATCGTCGTCACCGTCGTCAGCGGGCTGATCCAGCTCTACCGCCTCGATGGTGGCGCGTTGTTCAGCGAGAGCCACGGCCAGGTGTTGCTCCTCAAGACCCTGATCGTCGCGGCGATGGTGTTCGTCGCGCTCACCGCCGGACAGATCGTGCAGACGCGGCTCGCCCGCGCCAACGAGTTGTCCGTGCCGATGGCCTACCGGTTGCGCCGCGCCTTCGGCACCGAGGCGGTGCTCGGTGTGGTCGTGATCGCCCTCAGCGGTTGGCTCCTGTCGCTCGACCCCGAGAAGCTCCCCGAAGACGACGGGGTGGACTTCGCGATCACCGAGGACGTCAGCGATCCCGACGCCGGGATCGACCTCACGGTCTCGCTCGACCCGGGACAGGTGGGGCTCAACCGGCTGCGCGTCGAGGTCCGCGAGCCCGAGACCGGTCTCGACGGGTTGCAGCTCAGGTTCACCCCACCCATCGGGACGAACGCCGGTGAGGTCATCCAGCGGATCGCCCTGACCGGCGCCGGGATCGCCGACTCGGGTCCCAACGGCGGGGTGCCGTTCGAGGTTCCGGGAGCCTGGACGCTGCAGGTCAGCGCGACGACACCGACCGGCAACCTGACCGGAGCGGGGAGCACGTTCGACGTGCTCGGCGCCGACGGGTCGCAGGCGACCTCGGTCGTCGAGTCCTCGCCCACGGCGCCGCCGGCCACCCCGCGTCCGACGACCGCGCCGACAGCGACGACGACTTCTTGAGCCGCGGTGAGCGGTGAGCGCTCATCGGCCGCTCACCGCTCACAACGGGAACGGGCTAGCTGCTCTCCTGGCTCACCAGGTCGTCGAACGGGACCGGATCCGCCACTTCGAGCTGGTCGTAGCGGCAACTCTCGGGCTCCCGATCCGGGCGCCAGCGAACGAACGACACGCCGTGGCGGAAGCGGCGGTTCTCCAGCTGGCCGAACGTCACCTCGGCGACCCGCTCGGCGCGGAGCGGCACCCAGGACAGGTCCTTGTTCGCGTTCCACCGGCTCGTCATCCCGGGCCGGCGCGCGACCTGCGCCTGACTCTCCTGCCACTCCACCCACTCTCGCCACGGGTGGCCGTCGAGGGCATTGTGGGTGAGCGGCTCGATCTCGTCGAGAAGCTGGCGGCGGAACGCGACCGAGAAGCCGGCCGCCACGCCGACGTGCTGCAGCCGGTCCTCGTCGTCGTACAGCCCGAGCAGGAGCGAGCCCACACCCTGGCCGTCCTTGTGGACGCGGTAGCCGGCGACGACGCAATCCGCCGTCCGTGCGTGCTTGACCTTGACGAGGGCCCGCTTGTCCTGCAAGTAGGGGTCGTCGAGGCGTTTGGCGACGACCCCGTCCAGCCCGGCTCCCTCGAAGCGGGCGAACCAGTCGGCCGCGACGGCGGCGTCGGTGGTTGCCGGTGTGAGGTGGACCGGCGGCACCGCGCGGACGGCCCTGAGCAGGGCGGCGCGCCGCTCGTGCAGCGGACGGTCGAGCAACGACACGTCGTCCTGGGCGAGAAGATCGAAGGCGACGTACGAGGCCGGCGTTTCGGCAGCCAGGCGCTGGACACGGGAGTCCGCCGGGTGGATGCGCTGCTGCAGAGCATCGAAGTCGAGTCCCCGCCCGGCCTGATCCGGCACGACGATCTCGCCGTCGACGACGCAGCGCTCCGGAATCGTCGCCCGCAGCGGCTCGAGCAGATCGGGAAAGTAGCGGGTCAGTGGACGCTCGTTGCGGCTGGTCAGCTCGATGTCGTCACCGTCGCGGAACACGATGCAGCGGAAGCCGTCCCACTTCGGCTCGAACAGCCAGCCGTCGCCTTCGGGCAGGGTGCGGGCCAGCTTGGCGAGCATCGGCTTCAGCGGAGGGGTGAGCGGGAGGGTCATCGTCGCTGCAATCTTGGCCTGCCGGGAACCGGCGGACGAGTCGTCACGTCAGAAGGGTCATGAACACACGTTTGAAGATCGGCCTCGTGGCCGCCATCTCGGCGAGCGTGGCCGCGGTCGCCGCGATCACACTGGCCGGCGGAGGGACCGACAAGGCCACGGCCACCGTTCCCCCCGACAGCACCGAGTCGACGCAGGAGACAGAGGACACGATGGAGCGCTCGATCACCGTCACCGGCCACGGGACCGTCAAGGTCACGCCGGACGTCGCCGACCTGTGGCTGGGTGTCCAGACGACGGCGGACTCCGGCGACGCGGCGATGACGACCATCGAGACCAAGTCGCAGGCGCTCGTCAACCAGCTGAAGGAACTGGGCATCCCGGCCGAGGACATCCAGACGTCCAACCTGAGCCTGTACCCGAACTACGGCCAGAACGGCCGGACCATCAACGGCTACACGGCGTCGGTCGACGTCAGCGTCCGGGCCCGCCAGATCGACGGCATCGGCGCGCTCCTCGACGCTGTGCAGGGGTCGGTCGGCGACGAGCTCACGATCGGGGGCATCTCGTTCTCGTACGAGGATCCCGAGGCGGTCCTCGAGCAGGCCCGCATCGCCGCCCTCGAGAACGCTCGCGCCCGCGCCGGGCAGTACGCCGCCGCGGCCGGCACCGAGGTCGGCGAGATCGTGAAGATCGTCGAGACGCCGACGGGCGGCCCGATCCCGTACATGGTGGAGGCCCGCGAGCTCGCCGCCGACAGCGGCGCCGCCATCGAGCCCGGCTCCCAAGAACTGGTTGTCGATGTCATCGGTTGTGTTCGCAATGACGTGAGCCGCGCATCTGTCCTGTGGAACCGGCCCGAAAGGGCCGGTTCCGGCGGACAGAAGGCCCGTAGCATCGGCGCCATGGCCTCCTACCTCCATGAGCCGGTGGACGAGCTGCCGTTCGGTAGCGAGGACAAGGCTCGGCGCTACCGCACCGAGCTGTACCGCGGGGCGGTCGGCCGCAACTGGTACGAGTGCGATCCGACGCTGCAGTTCCTCATGCGCCGCTACCTCGGTGCCGACGGGCTGGCGTGGGCGGCGCCGCACCTCACCGCCCTCGGCGCGCTGATGGGCGGCCCGATCGCCGAACGGGCGGAGGAGACGGACAGGAACCCACCGCGGCTGGAGCGGTACGACCGGTGGGGCCACGAGGTCAGCCGGGTCGTCATGCCGCCGACGTTCGAGGCGTCCCGACGGGATCTGATCGAGCTGGGCTTCGGGTCGGACGCCTTCCGGAACGCAGGCCCGCGCCGCCGGCGTCGATCCGGCCCCGCTGAACGCGGCGTGGAGCTACCTGCTCGACCAGGCCGAGATCGGGATGGCGTGCGCCCTCGGTACCGGTGGCGACATGGTCGTGCGGCTCGCCGAGGAGTTCGCTCCCGACGACGTCAAGCCGCGGGTCCGCGAGCTGTTCGCCGCCGGAGAGATGTCCGGCGAAGCGGCGCAGATGCTCACCGAGCGCACCGGCGGCTCCGACCTCGCGGCACTGGAGACCACGGCCACGCCCGTCGGCGAGGCCTGGCGGCTCAACGGGTTCAAGTGGTTCGCGTCCAACGCCAATGGATCGGCGTTCGTCGTACTCGCCAAGCCCGAGGGGGCGCCAGACGGGATCCGGGGCATCGCCCCGTTCCTCGTGCTCTGGGAGCGCCGTGACGGTGGCCGCAACGGCATCCGCATCCGCCGGCTGAAGGACAAGCTGGGAACCAAGGCGGTGGCCTCGGCCGAGGTCGAGTTCGTCGACGCCGAGGCGTTCATGCTCGCGCCGAGCGGGCCGGCCGGCTCCGGCGAGGCCGCCGGCGACGGTCGCGGCCTGGCGCGGATGATGGAGCTGACCAACGGCGCCCGGCTCGGCATCTCGATGATGGGGCTCGGGTGTGCCCGGCGGGCCCTCGTGGAGTCGCTCTGCTACGCGCAGGCGCGAGAGGCGTTCGGCGCCGAGCTCGCCAAGCATCCGCTGATGCAGCGCAAGCTCGCCGAGCTCATCGTCGAGGTCGAGGCCGCCCAGGCGCTCACGTTCGACGGCTACCTCGGTCCCCGCCTCCGGATCGGCGCCCCGCTGATCAAGCTGCGCGCCGCCCGGCTCGGCATCACCGCGGCCAGCGATGCGATCGAGATCCACGGTGGTAACGGCTACATCGAGGAGTGGCCGGTCGCCCGGCTGCTGCGTGACGCCCAGGTCAACACGATCTGGGAGGGCCCGGACAACATCCTCTGCCTCGACGTGCGCCGGGGCATCGAGCGCGAAGATGCGGCGGCGCCGTTCCTCGACCGCCTGCGCGAGGCCGCGGCCGAGGCGCCCGAGGGGGACGACGCGACCGCCGAGATCGTGCGGCAGCGGATCGACGACCTGGCGGGGGCCATCGAGGCCTGGCGCGGGCTCGACCGCCCGACCGGCGAGGCCCGGCTGTTCCCGCTCGCCCAGTTCATGGTCGACGTGTACGCCGCCGCCCTGCTGCTGGAGCAGGCCGGCTGGGAGCGGTCGTCGCTGGGCACGGACCGCAAGGCGCTCGTCGCCCGCCTCTACACCCGGTGGCACCTCGCCGACCGCGGTCCCTGGCGCGGCCTCGACGACCCGGCCGAGGACCTCGAACGGTTCAAGGACCTCGTCGACGGCGCGTTCGTGTTCTGAGCGGGCTCAGCGCCAGCGCAGCAGGTCGGCGGCGGCGGCGACGATGTCGGCCGTCTGCGGGAGCACGACGGCCTCGAGCGTCGGCTCGTACGGCACCGGCGTGTCGAGGGCGGCGACCCGGCGGATCGGGGCGACGAGCAGTTCGAACAGCTCCTCCGCGGCCCACGCCGCGATCTCGGCGCCGAACCCGGCGGTGAGGGTGTCCTCGTGGACGACGAGGAGGCGGCCGGTGCGGGCGACGGACTCGGCGATCAGCTCGCGGTCGTAGGGCACGATCGTGCGCAGGTCGAGGACCTCGAGCGACGCGCCCGCCTCGTCCAGCTGCGCGGCGGCCTGGAGCGACCGCTCGACCGTCGCCCCCCACGTGACGATCGTGAGATCGGTGCCGCTCCGGCGCACGGCGCCGCGCCCGAACGGCACGACGTGGTCCGGACCGGGATACGGGTCGGCGGCGTACGGCTGGCGGAGGAGGTGCTTGTGCTCGAGCAACAGGACCGGGTCGTCGTACCGGAACGCGGCGTGGAGCAGGCCGGCGGCGTCGGCGGCGCGGGAGGGGAAGGCGACGAGCAGCCCGGGGATGTGGGCGAAGATCGACTCGCCGCACTGGCTGTGCCAGATCGCGCCGCCGGCGAGGTAGCCACCGATCGGGACGCGGATGACGAGCGGCACGTGGAACGCACCGGCCGACCGCCAGCGGGTCGTCGCCGCCTCGCTGCGGATCTGCGTCATCGCCGGCCAGATGTAGTCGAAGAACTGGATCTCGGCGCACGGCCGGAGACCTCGGATCGCCTGGCCGACGCCCCGGCCGACGATGCTCGCCTCGGCGAGCGGGGTGTTGAAGCAGCGGTCCGATCCGAACCGTCGCTGCAGGCCCTTGGTCAGCCCGAACACCCCGCCCTTGCCCTCGACGTCGGCGAGCAGTTCGGGCGGCGCGTCGGCCACGTCCTCGCCGAAGACCCGCACCCGCTCGTCGGCCTCCATCACGTCGGCGAGGGCGCGGTTGATGGCGTCGACGAGCAGCACCGGCTCGCCGTCACCGGCGGCCTCGGTCGGCGAGAGCTCGGGCATCGAGACGACGTGGTCGGCGACGGAGCGCACATCGGGCCGGGCCGCGGCGAGCGCCTCCCGGGCGGCGTCGGCGGCGAGCCGGGCCGCGTCCCGCTTGACGTCCTCGACCTCCGCCTCCGTCAACGATACCGGCGCGCACCAGCGCCGCGGCGAACAGGTCGATCGGGTCGTGACGCGCTTCGTCGGCGAGTTCCTCGGCCGAGCGGTACTTGCTCTGCGTGTCGGCCGACGAGTGGGAGAACGGCCGGGTGACCTTGGCGTGGATGAGACCGACGCCGCGACCCGACCGCACCCAGTCGACCGCGGCCGAGCCGGCCTTGCGCACGGCGAAGTAGTCGCAGCCGTCGACGCTGAAGACCTCCAACCCGGGGAAGCCCGACACGAGGCGGCCGATCGGTCCCGGCGCCTGGTCGCGGCGGGGCACCGAGATCGCCCATCCGTTGTCGGCGACGACGAACAGCAGCGGCACCTGCAGCGTGCAGGCGCCGCTGAGCGCTTCCCAGAACTCGCCCTCCGAGCAGGCGCCCTCACCGAGCGAGACGTAGGTGATCTCGTCGCCGCCGCCGGCGCAGTCCGGAAGGTCACGGTGGTCGCGCAGGTAGCGCGTCGCCTCGGCGCAGCCGAGGGCGACGAGCACCTGCGAGCCGGTCGGGCTCGATTGGGTCACGATGTGTCGGTCGGCGGCGCCCCAGTGCGACGGCATCTGGCGTCCGCCGGACGCCGGGTCGGCGACGGATCCGACGGCCTGGAGGAGGAGGTCGTACGCCGACACACCGAGCCCGAGAACCAGCGCCTGATCGCGGTAGTAGGGGAAGAACCAGTCGTGGCCGGGCCGCAGCGAGCGGGCGAGGCCGAGCCCGAGCGCCTCGTGCCCGGCCCCGGAGATCTCGAAGTACACCTTCGCCTGCTTCTGGAGCGTCTGCTCGCGGCTGTCGATCGCCCGCGACACGCAGGCGAGCCGGAAGTCGGCGATCGCCTCCTCGGGCGGGATGTCGTCGACCGTGGGATCGAGGATGTCGGCAGTGCGATGGCGAGTCGAGCGATGCGACTGCGTGCCGGAACGCAATGGGTCATGGGTTCACCTACAGCTCGGCCTCCCAATCGCGAGTGGCCATCGTCTCGCGCACGGACGCCAGAAACGCGGATGCATAGGCGCCGTCGACGGCGCGGTGGTCGAACGACATCGAGAGGTTCCCGACCGGCCGCACGGTCATCTGCCAGCCGCCGTCCGGGTCGGGGAGCGCGACCGGGCGCATGCGCACGCCGTCGGTGGACACGATCGCCACTTGCGGTTGGTTGATGATCGGCCCGGTGAGCAGGGTGCCGTAGCCGCCCGGGTTGGTGAGCGTGAACGTGCCTCCCTGCACGTCGGCAGGCGTGAGCTTGCGGGCTCGGGCGCGCTCGGCGAGCTCGGCCATCCTCGCGGCGAGGGCGGGGAGCCGGAGCTCGTCGGCCTTCGGTACGACGGGCACGATCAAACCCTGGAAGTCGAGATCGACGGCGATTCCGAGGTTCACGTGCGGGTGGACCCGCAGGCCGTCGTCGACGACCCAGGCGTTGAGGTGCGGGTAGCGCGGCAACGCGTCGATCACGGCCCTGGCGATGAACGGTAGGTAGGTCAACCCGGCCCGGCGACGGACCGCGTCCACGCCGGCGTAGTCGACCTCGGTGACGACCAGGGTGTGGGCGGCGGTGGCGAGCGAGCGGGTCAGGTGCTGCGCCGTCTGCCGGCGGATCGGCGAGAACGGGACGACATCGGCGTCAGTTTCGGTGTCCGGCTCTGGACCGTTGGCTTCCGGTCCAGGAGCCGTTCCTGCATCTACCTGTTGCGCGATAGGCCTACGTTCAGATGCAAGAACGGAGGTTCCGGCCTCCCGCGCCGCCAGCCGGGCGACGACGTCGGCACGATCGGCCAGCCCGCCGCGGCGGTGTCCGCCGGCCCGGTCGGTGTCGGCCACCAACCCAACCTCCGATCTCCGTTGATCCTCGAGGTCCTTGACGAAGCTCACTGTACCCGTCGGTGTCGATCGGTAAGCGGAACCGCCAGGACTAGCGTCCCTGGGGTGTCGATGAACGACAAGATCGAGGATCTGAGACGGCGCCGCGAGCAGGCGTTCAACGCCGGGTCGCCCCGAGCCGTCGAGCGCCAGCACGCCAAGGGCAAGATGCTGGCCCGCGAGCGGATCGGCTACCTGCTCGACGAGGGTTCGTTCCACGAGCTCGACCTGCTCGCCCGCCATCGCGCCAACGCCTCGGGCCTCGAGGAGCGCCCGTACACGGACGGCGTGATCACGGGCTGGGGCACCGTCGACGGGCGCAAGGTGTTCGTGTTCGCCCAGGACTTCACCGTCTTCGGTGGCGCCCTCGGTGAGGTGTTCGCCGAGAAGATCCACAAGCTGATGGATCTGTCGCTGAAGGTGGGGGCTCCCGTCGTCGGGCTCAACGACGGCGCCGGCGCCCGCATCCAAGAAGGCGTCGTGAGCCTGGCGAGCTACGGGGGCATCTTCCACCGCAACGTGTTGTCGTCCGGCGTCGTGCCGCAGATCTCCGTGATCCTCGGCCCGTGCGCGGGTGGAGCGGTCTACTCGCCGGCGATGACCGACTTCATCTTCATGGTGCGCGAGTCGTCGCACATGTTCATCACCGGTCCCGACGTCGTGAAGACGGTGACCGGCGAGGAGGTCACGCTCGAGGAGCTCGGGGGCGCGATGAGCCACGCGTCGAAGTCGGGGGTGGCGACGTTCGTCGCCGCCGACGAGAAGTCGTGCCTCGACGACGTGCGCTACCTGCTCTCGTTCCTGCCCCAGAACAACATGGAGGAGGCGCCGCGGGCGGACACCGAGGACGATCCCGAGCGGCTGTGCCTCGAGCTGCGCGATCTGCTCCCGGAGAGCTCGAACCTGCCCTACGACATGCGCGCGGTGATCACCGCCGTCGTCGACGACGGGGAGTTCCTCGAGTACTTCCCGCACTGGGCCCGTTCGATCATCTGCGGCTTCGGGCGGGTCGACGGGCGCACGGTCGGGGTGGTCGGCAACCAGCCGATGGTGCTCGCCGGAGTGCTCGACATCGAGTCGTCGGAGAAGGCGGCGCGCTTCGTCCGGACCTGCGACGCCTTCAACATCCCGCTCGTCACGTTCGTCGACGTGCCGGGGTTCCTTCCCGGTGTCGACCAGGAGTACGGCGGGATCATCCGCCACGGGGCCAAGCTGCTGTACGCCTACTGCGAGGCCACCGTCCCCCGCATCCAGATCATCACCCGCAAGGCGTACGGCGGTGCGTACGTCGTGATGAACTCCAAGTCGATCGGCGCCGACCTCGCCTTCGCCTGGCCGTCGGCCGAGCTCGCCGTGATGGGGCCGCAGGGCGCGGTCGAGATCGTCTACCGGCGCGAGCTCCAGCAGGCGGCTGATCCGGCGGCCCGCCGGGCCGAGCTGGTCTCGGAGTACACCGAGCGCTACGCCAACCCGTACGCGGCGGCCGAGCGGGGCTACGTCGACGACGTGATCGACCCGGCCGAGACCCGCCAGAAGGTCGTGGCCGGACTCGCCATGCTGCGCACCAAACGGGAGGAACTTCCGAGGCGCAAGCACGGCAACATGCCGCTGTAGCCCGTTCTGTCGTTTGGAATGCGCCGGATGGTGCAGGTTCCAAACGACAGAACGGCTCAGATGAGGCGGCGTTCGTTGGCCCAGACCGTGAGTTGGTGGCGGTTGGAGAGCTGGAGCTTGCGCAGCACCGCCGACACGTGGGTCTCGATCGTCTTCACCGACAGGCACAGCCGCGACGCGACCTCCTTGTACGTGTAGCCCCGGGCGATCAGGCGGAGGACCTCGCGCTCGCGCGTGGTGAGCCGGTCGAGCTCGGGATCGAGGGGCACCGGCTCGTCGCTGGCGAAGGCATCGAGCACGAACCCGGCGAGGCGGGGCGAGAACACGGCGTCGCCGCCGTTGACGCGCACGACAGCCTCGCGGAGGTCCTCGGCCGCGATCGTCTTCGTGACGTACCCGCGCGCCCGGCCCGGACGACTCCGATCACATCGTCGGCGGCGTCGGACACCGACAGGGCGAGATAGCGGGTGTCGAGCTTGTCGCCGCGCAGCCCTTCGATGACCGCATGCCCGCCCCCGCCGGGGAGGTGCACGTCGAGGAGGACGACGTCGGGCCGGGTGGCCCGGATGACCGCGACCGCGTCCTCGACCGAATCGGCCTCACCGACGACTTCGATGGTCGG
Source organism: uncultured Acidimicrobiia bacterium (assembly GCA_963755235.1). GTDB lineage: Bacteria > Actinomycetota > Acidimicrobiia > Acidimicrobiales > Ilumatobacteraceae > JALZMG01. Next base: position 143,796 of record CAVWJT010000031.1, on the reverse strand, counting down.
CGCGCCGACCCCGGCCCGGGTCAGCTCGGACCGCACTCCGGCCCGGATGAGCGCATGGTCGTCGACGAGCACGAGGCGGACGGGGGCGGTCACGGGTTGACCCTCGGGATGCGGATCTCGACCTCGGTGCCGACGCCGGGCTGACTCACCACGGTGGCCTTCCCGCCGGCCCGCTCGGCGCGCCCGACGACCGACTCGGCGATCCCCCTGCGGTCGGCCGCGACCGACTCGGGTTCGAAGCCGATCCCGGTGTCCCGCACGTAGCCGATCAGCGCCGTTGGATCGACCTCGACGTAGACGTCGACCTGCTCGACGCGGGCGTGGCGGGCGGCGTTGGTGGTCGCCTCGCGCAACACGCCGAGCATCGCGATGGCCGCCTCGTCGAGCGGCTGGTCGCCGACGGTGACGGCATCGACCCGCACCGCGTGGTCGAGCTCGATCGCCGCCGTCAGTCGCCTCGACCGCGCCCTGCAACGTGGTCGGTTCGGCCTCGGTGCGCCCGCCGTACAGCCACGAGCGCAGCTCGCGCTCCTGCCGCCGGGCGAGGCTCGTCATCTGCTTGGGATCGTCGGCGCGCTGGATCAGGACGAGCGACTGGAGCACGGAGTCGTGGAGGTGGGCGGCGAGCGCGGCCCGCTCCTCCTCGCGCACCCGCAGCCGCCGCTCCTGGTCGAGCCGGCCGACGAGCCGGCCGATCGCCGGTGCGGCGAGCACGGCGACGCCGGTGACGGCGATCGCGACGGCGCTGACGGAACGACCGACGTCGGCCAGCCCGCCGGTGCGGTCGGCCATCGCGGCGATGCCAGCGATGGCGAGCGACGACGCCGCCCGCGATCCGGACGGCGGGGTGGAGCGCGATCCGCGCCGCCCCAGATGCCTGGTCCGGCCGGCCGGGCGTCCAGATCACCGCGACCGCGACCGCCACCAGGGCGGCCGGGATCATCACGCCGTCACCCGGCCACAGTCGCACGTCGCGGGCGACGAGGAGCAGGGCCAGTGTCGCCGCGCCGATGGCGAGCTCGCGCCGGCGATTGGTGGGCGCGGCGACCGGCGGGGAGGCGCCGTTGGCGGGCGGGGTGGTGGTCAGGATGCCCACGCCGTACGAGCGCGGCGCCGATCCCACCGGCCAGGGTGAGCAGGCCGATCGCCGCCCGCACGACGGTGGGCTCGACTCGCCAGTGGGCGGCATAGCCACCGGCGACGCCGACCAGGATCCGGTCGGCGCTGCGCGTCACGCGCTCGTGTTGGCTGGTCGCCACGGGCGGCGACGGGGCGCGAAGAGTCCGGGCCACGGACACCATCGTCGCACCGTTGCGGCGCGATCAGCATCGGGGATCGCCCCCAGCCTCGTTCCTGACCCCGTCGGGCGAATCGGGGTGATCCCCGATGGTGCCGTCACCTCGGGTTTCTTAACGTGATGGACGTGGAGACGATCGACGGCCCGACCGGACGGCCCGACCGACGGCGCGCCCGGTCAGGAGCTTCCGCCTCCCACCCCCAGCCCCGAGCCCCGCCACGCCCCGGCCGGCACGCCGCTTCTCGGCGGTGTCGCCCTCGATCTGGCCACGCGCCTCGGCGTCGACCCGGTGTGGCCCCGGCTGGCCTTCGTCGTGCTCGCCCTCCTCGACGGCTTCGGCGTCCTCGTCTACTTCGGGCTCTGGTTGGTGCTGATCGTCGGTCGCCGGCCGGGCTGGGCGGCGATGAGGGTGGTCGGCGCCGCCGTGCTGTTCGGCGCGCTCTTCGTGCTCGACGACGTGGGCGGCCCGTCGATCGAGAGCCCGTGGTGGCTCGTGGCAGTGCTCGCCGGCGTCGCCGTCGCCCTGTGGGCACCCCGCGGCGTACCCGTTCCCGCCGGCCCGGTCGTCGAGCGCCACCGCACTTTGGCTGACGACCGGGCCGGCGCCGACGGGCTGGCCGCCGCGGGTGCCGCACCGCCAACTCGGGAGCCGTCGGTGCTCGGTCGCACCACGCTCGGCGTGGCCGTCGTCGTGGCCGCCGCCGGCGCGCTCATCGACCAGCTGAACGGCGGACGGCTCCATCCCGAGCAGTGGCTCGGCGCGGCCGCCGCGGTCTGCGGAGTCGGGATTGGTCGTCGGGGCCTGGCGCGGCAACGGGCGCTGGCTGATCGTCCCCGGCGTCCTCTTCGCCGGCGCCGGGTTCCTGGCCGGTCACGCGGCGCGGGCCGGCGTCGACTCGCTGTCGCTCGGCGACGAGGACGTCTGGATCGAGCGCGCGACCTCAGGCGTCGTGAGCTCGACGCGCCTTGCCGGCGAGGTCCGCCTCAGCATCATCGATGCTCCTCGGACTCCGCAGCGCGCCGACGTGCGCGTCGGCATCGGGGAGATCGAGATCGACGTCGACGACGAGGTGACGGTCGAGATCCACACGATCGTCCACGACGGTGACGTGCATCGTCGACGGCGCCGTCCGCAATGAACGTACGTGATCAACGTCGGGCCCGAGGGCGAGCCGGACGTGATCGTCGACGCCGAGATCAGCCTCGGCGACATCGACATCGAGCGCTACGACCTCGACGTCGACCGCGACTTTCGCGGTTGCCGGAAATTGCCGAGATCCCCGAGATCCCTGAGTTGCCGGAGATCCCCGTCGAACCGGCCTTCGATCTCGGCGAAGGGCTGCAGATGGCGGTCGACGGCACGGTGGTGCTGCCCGACGGGGTCGGGGCGATCGGGCCCAACGGAGAGCTCTGGTCACCGTACGAGGCCGTCCCGCGGAACGACGGCGTCCGCGTCATCACCAGCGAGTTCGGCGACTACCTGCTGCTGCCCAACGACATGATCATCACCCCCAGCGGCATCCTCGTCGACGTGCCCGGTCAGCGCCGTGAGTTGCTCGGCACCGTGCCGACGACCGTCACTCGGAGGAGGCTGACGTGCGACGGCATCCGTTCCGTCCGCTCGACGCCGTGCTCGGCCTCGCCCTGGTGCTCCTCGGTGTGCTCGTGGCGGTGTTCGGGTTCGAGAACCTCGACGACGACAACGTCGTCATGTGGTGCGCCATCGCCGCCGGGGTCATCGGCCTGGCCCTCCTGCCGTGGCCGCGGCGCACCAGGTCGACGCCCGAGACTCCATTACCTGACGAGTCATCGCCAGACGGCTGACCGTCGTTCATCGTGGTGGTCATGACAGACACCACCACCGCCACCCCCGAGGCCGAGTCCGCCCTCGACCCCACCGTCGTCGACACCTACCTGGCCACGTGGAACGAAACCGACGCGGCGAAGCGGCGCGCGCTCGTCGAGGCGTCCCTCGGCGCCGACCTCTGGTACCGCGATCCCCTGCTCGAGGCCGACGGCCTCGATGCCTACGACGCCATGATCGCCGGCGTTCAGGCCCAGTTCCCCGGCCTCGTCATGCGCCGGACGAGCCCGCTCGACGGCCACCGCGACCTGGTGCGCTTCCACTGGGCGCTCGGTGAGCCCGGCGCCGACCCGATGTTCGCCGGGATCGACGTCGCCAAGTACGACGGCGACGGCAAGCTCCACCGGATCATCGGGTTCGTGCCCGAGGCGATCCCGGCGGGCTGATGTCAGTCGCCACGGTGCCGTCGGCCGATTCGCGGTCGGCGGCACCCTCGTCGCCGCCTAGCTTGCGACGGGTGGCGACGGCGACGGTCGGAACGATGTTGCGAGACTGGCGGGAGGACCGCCGACGGAGTCAGATGGACCTCGCCCTCGACGTCGGCGTCTCGACCCGCCATCTCAGCTTCGTCGAGACCGGCAAGTCGAAGCCGTCGCCCGAGCTCGTCCTCGCCCTGGCCGAGAACCTCGATGTCCCCCTGCGCGAGCGCAACGCGATGCTGCTCGCGGCCGGGTACGCCCCGCAGTACCAGCAGACCTCGCTCGACGACAATGCCATGGCCGGCGTCCGGGAGGCGCTGCACAAGTTGATCGACGCCCACGACCCGTACCCGGCGATCGTCGTCGACCGGTGGTGGAACGTCGTGATGGCCAACGCCGGCTCGCAGGCGTTGCTCGAGGGCGTCGCCGAGCACCTGCTCGCACCACCGCTCAACGCGTACCGCGTGACCCTCGCACCCCGAGGGCATGGCCTCCCGCATCGAGAACCTCACCGAGTGGGCGCACAACCTGCTCGGCACGTTGGATCGGCAGGTCGCGATCACCCGCGACGCCCGGTTGCGCGAGCTGCTCGACGAGGTGCGCAACTACCCGAACGTGGCCGCGCTCGACGCGACGTGGCGCACGAGGTCGACGCCCCCCGCCGTGCTCGTTCCGCTGCAGCTGCGCGTCGGCGACCAGATGCAGTCGTGGTTCTCGATGAACACGTCGATCGGCACGCCGGTCGACATCACCCTCGACGGAGCTCCATGTCGAGCTGTTCCATCCCGCCGACGCGGCAACCGCGGCGATGGTCGGAGGCCGCCGAACGCCCTAGCGTGCACGGTGATGGAGGTCTCCGTCACGTCCGATGCGAGCGAGGAAGAGATTGCGGCGATCACCGCCGCGATCGAGGCACTGTGGCCACGCCCGGTCGCCGCGGCGGCGAACGACACCCGTCGGCCGTCGGTATGGCGGTTCAGCGGTCGCTGGTGGAGCCAGCCGATCCCGCTGCGGCGCCCGCGTCCGTGGGTCTGAAGGGATGGCCGTCGAGCTGACCACCGTGTCCGAGGACGCGGCGACCTTCCACGACGGAGCGACGGTCGAGCGGCTCGACGGCCTCGAGCCCGACCGCGACTACGAACACCTGGGCGTCCGGTTCCGCACCCTGCCCCGGCCGTCCGGCGCGCTGCGCTGCCGGTTGGGCACGGTCAACGACGTCCACTTCGGCGAGGTCGAGGCCGGCCGGATCGACGGGAGCGACCTCGGGCCGATCCTGCGCGCGGACCCGGACGAGCGACCCCTACCCGGAGACGATGAACCGGGCCGCAGTGGAGGAGATGGCGGCGGCTGGCCTCGCCGCGGTGGTCGTCAAGGGCGACCTCACCGACGACGGACGCGACGAGGAGTTCGCCGCCTTCGAGGCGTGCTACCGCCCCGCCTTCGGGTCGCGCCTCCACGTCGTGCGGGGCAACCACGACGCCTTCCGCGGCCAGCGCGACTACGCCGGCGACCAGTGGCTCGAGTTACCCGGGGTCGCGGTCGCGCTCCTCGACACGACGATTCCCCACGCCCCGAGCGGGCACCTGTCGCCCGAGCAACTCGACTGGCTCGACGCGGGGGCCGCGGCGGCGACCGTGCCCGTGCTCGCGATGGGCCATCACCAGCAGTGGACCGAGGGCGAGCGCAACCCCGAGTACTTCGGCATCGACCCTGACGCGAGCGACGGCCTGACGGCCGTGATCTCGCGGCGCCCTGCCATCGTCGCCTACACCGCCGGTCACACCCATCGGCACCGGGTGCGCCCGGTCGACGGGGGGGTGCCGTCGATCGAGGTCGGCTGCGTCAAGGACTTCCCCGGCACGTGGGCGGAGTACCGCGTGTACGACGGCGGCATCCTCCAGGTGCGTCCACCGCGTGTCGTCCCCGGAGGCGTTGGCGTGGAGCGAGGCCTGCCGCAGTCTGTATGCCGACTACGGCGTGGACTACTCCCGGTACGCGATGGGACGCATCGAACACCGGTGTTTCGAGATCGCCCTGCGCTGACCGACAATCTGGGCGCGATCCTTCTCACGGGCCGATTTGGGCGCAGATTTTCTCGACTGTTGGAAACAGACGCGCCCAGATCGCCGACGGGCGGACGCGAGCAGATGACTTAGGGTCGTTCCATGAGCGAGTTCGACGCCGCGACCGCCGCAGTGCAGGCCGCGCTCGACGCCGGGGCCCGCTATGCCGACGCCCGCGTGATGCACCGGCACTACGAGGCGATGGCGGCGCGCAACGGGGCGGTCGAGGATCTGGTCCAGCGGGAAGACGCCGGTATCGGCGTGCGCGCCCTCGTCGGGTCCGGATGGGGGTTCTTCGCCGTACCCGACCTGGCCGACGGCGCCGCCCGGCAGGCCGGCCACCGTGCGGCGGAGATCGCCTCCGCCAGCGCCCGCGTCGCCGGTGCCCCGACCGAGCTCGTCGCCGGCCAACCGGCCACCGGGTCATGGGCGAGCGGGTGCGAGATCGACCCCCTCGGCGTCGCCCTGTCCGAGAAGGGCGACTTGATGGTGCGCACAACGGCCACGATCCGCGAGCACGGCGCCGACCTCGCCGAGGGCCTCTACCAGATCTGGGACACGTCGAAATGGCTCGTCTCGAGCGAGGGCCACCGCGTCGACCAGCACGTCCGCGAGTGCGGCGCGGGAATCTCCGCAACCGCGATCGGCGACGGCGAGACGCAGCGGCGCACGTATCCGGCGGCGCGCGGGCAGTACGGCACACGGGGCTGGGAGCTGGTCGACGAGCTCGACCTGGACGCGCACGCGGTACGGATCGCCGAAGAGGCCAGGGCGCTCCTCTCGGCGCCGCCGTGTCCGGTGGGAGAGACCACCCTCATACTTGGCGCCGAGCAGCTGGCCCTGCAGATCCACGAGTCGGTCGGCCACGCCATCGAGCTCGACCGCATCCTCGGGTGGGAGGCGGCGTTCGCCGGGACCTCATGGCTCGACCTGGCCCAGCTCGGGACGCTGCAGTTCGGCTCCGAGCTGATGAACATCACCATCGACCCGACGATTCCCGGTGCGCTCGGGTCGTTCGGGTTCGACGACGAGGGCACGCCGGCGGCGCCACGGGACGCGGTTCGCGAAGGGCGTTGGGTGGGCGTGCTCGCCGGGCGGGACTCCGCCGCCGTCGCCGGCCTCGACTACGGAGGCAGCGTGCGCGCCGACGGGTGGGCGCGCCTGCCGATGGTGCGGATGACGAACGTCGGCCTCGAGCCCGGGCCGCACACGTTCGACGAGATCGTCGCCGCCACCGACGACGGGATCTTCATGGACACCAACCGGTCGTGGTCGATCGACGACCACCGCCTCAACTTCCAGTTCGGGTGCGAGGTCGGCTACGAGGTCAAGAACGGCAAACTTGGCCGCCTGGTGCGCAACCCGACGTACACGGGGATCGGGCCCCAGTTCTGGCAGTCGATGGACATGCTGTCGTCGGAGATCGTGCCCTGGGGCACGCCGAACTGTGGGAAGGGCCAGCCGGGCCAGATCGGGCACACCGGCCACCCGTCGGCCCCGGCCCGGTTCCGCAACGTCAGGGTCGGAGTGACGGCGTGAGCGAGCGAGTCGTCGAGCGAGCGAACAATCAAGCACGGTCTTCGGCTCATTGGTGCACCGCCGCCGGGCGAGACCCGTCGTATGCCGTCAGGGTGCACCAATGACGGAGTTGGCCATCGCCCAGCAGGCCCTCGAGCTGACCACGTCGGCGGCTTCGAGCGCCGAGGTGGAGGTATCGGTCGACCGCTCCCGCCTCGCGTTGACGCGGTTCGCCAACTCGGTGATCCACCAGAACGTCGCCGACGACACCACCGCAGTGCGCATCCGGATGCACCTCGACGGCCGCACGGCAAGCGGCTCGTCGACGCTCATCGACGAAGCGGGCCTTGCCGCGCTCGCTACGCGCACCGTCGATGCGGTGCGTGTCGCGCCGCTGGATCCCGGGTGGCCCGGTGTGGCGCCGCGAACCGCACCCGGGCCTGTCGCCGCCATCGACCCGGCGACGGCCGACGCCACTCCCACCGCGCGGGCGGCGCTCGTCGGGGCGTTCGTCGACGCCGCGGGAGGGCTCGAGGCCGCCGGCTACTGCCGCACGAGTCACTGGACCGGGGCGTTCGTCAACTCGCTCGGCCAGGAGCTCACCGGCGAGAGCGCCGAGGCCAGCATGGACGGGATCGCCCGCCAAGCCGGCGTCGACGGCGTGGCGCGACTCGCCTCGTCCCGGATCGGAGACCTCGACGGGGGCGTCCTCGGCGCCCGGGCGGCGGCCAAGGTGAAGGCGGGGGCCGATCCGGTCGAGCTCCCATCCGGCCGGTATGAGGTCGTGCTCGAGCCGGAGGCGGTCGCCGACGTGCTGCAGAACCTGGCGGTCTGGTGCTTCAGCGGCAAGGCCGTCAACGAGCGACGATCATTCGCCGAGGTCGGCGCGGCGCAGTTCGACGCCAGGGTGACGCTCGTCGACGATCCGCTCGTCGCCGGGGCCGGCTATGACGCCGACGGCACGCCGCACCAGCGGCTGGTGCTCGTCGACGAGGGGACCACGGTGGCGGTGAGCCACGATCGCCGCACGGCGGCGGAGGCGGGCACGACCTCGACTGGCAACGCCACCGGCGCCGCCTCCTGGGGGGCGTTTCCGCTCCACCTCCAACTGGCGCCGGCCGGAGGCGAGGCCGACACGATCACTGAGGTCGACGGTCCGGTCGCCGACTCGGCGGTCGCCGCGCTGGTTGCCGGCGTGGCGCGCGGAGTGCTGGTGACCGACTTCTGGTACACCCGCGTGCTCGACCCGAAGACGCTTGCGATCACCGGTCTGACCCGCAACGGCGTGTGGCTGATCGAGGACGGCGAAGTCACCCAGCCGCTGCACAATTTCCGCTTCACCCAGTCCTACGGTCAGGCCCTCGAGGCGGGAGCCGTGCTCGGGATCGGTTCCGCCGCCGTGAACCTTCCGGACAGTTGGGTGGCAGCGCGCTGGACGGCCCCCGCCCTGCACCTGGCGTCGTGGAACTTCACCGGCGGGGCGTCCGGCTGACGGCCGTCAACTGATCGCGCTCGGGTGGAGGAGCGGGGAGTACCCGTTGGCGAGCGCGACTACTGAGGTCGGCGGCGTCAGCACCTCGACCTCGCCCCGCCGCGGCCGCCGGAGCGGATCGTCCCAGCCGTCGAACGTGAAGGCCATGGTCCGGTCGTCGAGCAGCAGTCGTGGGCGGAGCGCGTCGTCGAGCACCACCGTCGCCGGCGGGAGTTCGCCGATCGGTGCCCGCCAGGTATGCCGGTCGGGGGCGCGGACGAGGCCTCGTCCCCGCCGGTGACGTTCGGCGGCCAGCCGCTGGTTCAGATCGGCCGCGAGAAGTGGCACGACCTCGACCTGACCTGACGCGCCGGTGACCGCGTCGCGGTAGGAGTGGTACGCGTCGCGCCGGCACAGCGCGCACGGCCGGTGGCCCGCCGCCAGGGCCACCGCGTCGTCGAGGAAGAAGATCGGCGTCCAGACCCGTGGCGCGGCGAGCGGATGACGCCACCCGCGGAACTCCGTGCGGCAGGAGATCCACAGGGTGCTGCCGTGGTGGCGGACGACCTCGCCGTGGTCGTCGACGAGGCACCCTCGGTTGCCGGTGAGCAGGCCTCGCCCGCTGGCGGCGTGGAGGTCCCCGAACGGGTCGACGCGGTTGCGGCGCGGCACGACCCGAGTCTGTCAGTCCATTTCCCCAGTTCACAGGGGGTCCGCGGCCATGTGACACCCCTTGGGCATCATGGCAGGCATGTTGGTGGTGTACGTGCTCCTCGGTGTGGTGGTCGCGGCGCTGGCCGCGGCCGCCGCCTACGAGGTCGCCCGCCGGCGGTTCGTCGGGCTCGCCGACGACGAGGCGCAATGCGTCGACGACGCCATTCACGACGCCCTCGCCACCGCCCTGACGGAGCTCTCGGTCCGGGCGGCGGCCGAGCGCGATGCCGCGGTGAAGGCCGCGCTCGAGCAGTCGGCCGTCCTGCAGCGCGAGCAGCTCGGTTCGGCCACGTCGGCGTTGCAGGCCGACCTGGGCGCGAAGAAGGACGTCATCGACACTCGCCTCGACGAGGTGCGGGCGGAGGTGCGCACCGAGCTGCATCGGCTGGGCACCCTGGTCACCGACCTCGGGCGCACCAGCGCAGAGCGCTTCGGCCAGGTCGACGAGTCGTTGCGCGCCCACGCCGAGGTCGCCAGCACGCTCGCCGACTCCACGCGGATGTTGCGCGACGCGCTGGCCAACCCGCAAGCCCGCGGCCAGTGGGGCGAGCGGATGGCCGAGGACGTGCTGCGGCTGGCCGGGTTCACCGAGCACGTCAACTACCGCAAGCAGGTGAACGTCGAGGGGGGCAGTGGGCGGCCCGACTTCACGTTCGACCTGCCCAAGGGGCACGTGTTGTACATGGACGTCAAGTTCCCGCTGGCGTCGTACCTGCGCTACCTCGAGGTCCGCACCGACGCCGAGCGACAGGCGCACCTCAAACGCTTCCTGGCCGACGTTCGGTTGCGCGTGAAGGAGCTCGCCAAGCGCGACTACGCCGGGGAGAGCGATCGCCCGGCCGTCGACTACGTGCTCCTGTTCCTGCCCAACGAGCAGCTCACCGGCTTCATCCACGAACACGATCCGGGGCTGCTCGACGAGGCCATGGCCCAGCGGGTCGTGATGTGCTCGCCGCTCACCCTCTTCGCCTTCCTCGGGGTCATCCGTCAGGCGTTCGACAACTTCATGATCGAGCAGACCAGCGACGAGATCCTCAAGCTGATCGGCCGGTTCGGCCAGCAGTGGCAGAAGTTCAGCGACTCCGCCGACAAGGTGAAGCGCCACTTCGACAGCGTGCAGCGGGAGTTCGACACGCTGAACGGCACCCGCCGCCGCGCCGTCGAGCGCCCGTTGCAGCAGCTCGAGGAGCTGCGCGTCGAGCGCAACCTCCCCGTCGACGGCGAGCTGTTCGTCGATCCCGAACTCGCCGGCCGAGCCGACTCCGACTGCGACGACGTCCGCGGCGACCGTCCCGGCCTGGACAATGTGCGGGAGCTCGGCGCCTGACGGGCGCCCCTACCCACCGGCCCGTAGCGCGCGAGCGTCCGGCGGGCCAGAATCCCGGTCACGATGAGGTGCTCATGACCCAGCCCGCCTTCGACTTCGGTGAGGAGCTCGACGACGCCGCCAACCCGACCTACACGGTCAGCGAGCTGGCCGACGCCGTCAACCAGACGTTGCGCCGTGGCTTCAGCGACGGGGTTTGGGTGCGCGGTGAGATCCAGGGCTGGAACGAGCGCGGCGGTCACGCCTACTTCTCGTTGTGCGACGACTCGCCGGGACGCCAGGCCGTCGTCCGGGTGCAGTTCTTCGCCCCGGCCCGCAACCGGCTGCGCCCCCTGCTCGCCAAGCACCGCCTGCGTCTCGCTGACGGGATGAAGGTGCGCATCTTCGGTCATCTCGACTTCTACGCGCCGAGCGGGCAGCTCGGTCTGAAGATGGTCGACCTCGACCCGCGGTTCACCCTCGGCGACCTCGCCCAGCAGCGCGATCAGGTGCTCCGTCGGCTGGCGGCCGATGGATCGCTCGACGCCAACCGGCGCCACCGGCTCGGTCCGGTGCCGCTGCGCCTCGGGGTCGTCGCCAGCCCCGGAACCGCCGCCTGGCACGACTTCCACGACGAGCTGCAGCGCAGCGGCTTCGGGTTCCATCTCACCCTCGCCGCCACGAGGGTCCAGGGACCCGAGGCGCCGCGGGCGGTGAGCCGGGCGGTCACCGCGTTGTCGCACCACGCGCGCCGGTACGGCCTCGACGCGATCGTGCGTCATCCGCGGCGGTGGGGCGCGCAACGAGCTCGCCACGTTCGACGCCGAGGTCATCGCCAGGGCGATCGTCGCCTGCCCCGTGCCGGTGCTCACCGGCCTGGGCCACGAGATCGACCGCAGTGTCGCCGACGAGGTCGCCCACACGTCGCTGAAGACGCCGACCGCATGCGCGGCGGCGCTCGTCCACGACGTCGGCGCGTACGTGACGGCGGTCGAGCACGCGTTCACCGCAGTGGGCGCGGCGGCCCGCGCCACGATTCACCGCACCGAGGCGGCGCTCGTCGAGCGCAGCCGCCGCATCGCCGGTCGCACCCACGCCGCCGTCGACCGGGCCGACGAGCGGCTCGGCGGGCGCGTGCACCGGCTGCGCACCGGCGCCCACCGCCCGATCGTCGACAGCTCGCGGCATATCAGCTCGCTGAGCGCGTGTCTCGGGACCCGGGCTCCGCAGGTGCTCGGCGCCGAGGAGCGGCATCTCACCGGCATCGAAGCCCGGGTGCGCGCCCTCGACCCGGTGAACGTGCTCGCGCGGGGGTGGACGATCACCCGGTCGGCGGCGGGCGCCATCGTGCGCTCGCCGGACGACGTGTCGGCCGGCGATGTGATCCACACCACCTTCGCCGCCGGGTCGGTGCGCAGCCGGGTGGAGGACGCCGAGCCCCACGGAAGGGAGCAGCCGTGACTCCGGATCCCGCCGCCTCGCCGGCCGCCGATCAGCCGGGGTATGCCCAGGCACTCGACGAGCTCGATCAGATCCTCCGTGAGCTCGAAGGCAGCGACGTCGATGTCGACCGTCTGGCCGACCGGGTTGCCCGGGCGTCCGAGTTGATCGCCGTCTGCCGGCAGCGCATCAGCGTGGCGAAGCTGCGCATCGACGACGTGATCGCCGACCTCGACGGGGGCGGTGACGACGAACCTGATGTCTGACGGGGCCACCCCGCCGCCGGCGAGCCTCACCGCGGTCGCGGCCCGAGTCGACGCGCGGCTCGACGAACTGCTGGAGCGCGAGCGCGAGCGATGGATCGAGCTCGACGCCGACCTCGCCGGGCCATTCGACGAGATCGGCCGCATGGTCCACTCCGGTGGCAAACGGCTGCGGCCGGCGTTCTGCTACTGGGCGTTCGTCGGCGCCGGCGGCGACGGCGCCGACCAGCGGGTGATCGACGCCGGGGCCGCGCTCGAGCTGATGCACGCCTTCGCGCTGTTCCACGACGACGTGATGGACGACGCCGTGAGCCGGCGGGGCGCCCCGACCACCCATGCCGTGTACGCCCGCGAGCACGGCCGAGCGACCTGGTCCGGTGAGTCCCGCCGATTCGGCGAAGGGGTGGCGATCCTCGTCGGCGATCTCGCCCTGGTGCTGTCGGACGAGCTGATGGTCGGCGTGCCGCGACCCGGTGTGGCGGCTGTGGAACGAGCTGCGACTCGAACTCAACGTCGGCCAGTTCCTCGACATCCTCGGGGCGGTCCAGCGCGACCGCCGGCTCGACAAGGCCGACGCGCATCGCCCGCTACAAGAGCGGGAAGTACACCATCGAGCGGCCGCTTCACCTCGGTGCCCTGCTGGCCGCGCCGAACACGGTGACGAGCTGTTCGCCCGATCTGAGCGCGTTCGGGCTACCGCTCGGCGACGCCTTCCAGATGCGCGACGACGTGATCGGCGCGTTCGGAGACACAGCGCTCACCGGCAAGCCGGTCGGCGACGACCTCCGAGAGGGCAAACCGACACCGCTGCTGGCTCGGGCCACGGCGCTCGCCACCGCAGCACAGCGCGACGTGCTCGATCGCGTGGGCACCGAAGAACTCGACGACGCCACCATCGCCGCGATCCAGGAAGTGCTCGTCACGACAGGTGCGCTGGCCGCCCTCGAGCGTCGCATCCACGAGCTGGCCAGCCTGGCCGTGGCCGCGCTCGACCACGCTGGGCTCTCCGATGCGGCGCCGGCGCGAGCTGGCGGGGCTCGCCGACTACGTCGTCGCGCGACGCATCTGACCTGCCATCATCGGCGGGTACCGCAGGAATACGATTCGCGACGATGCGGTCGCGGTGGTTGGGTACGTCGGTCGCCGTCGCCGGGCTCGTGGTCGGCTTGGCCGCGTGCCCGGACGACGAAGCGGAGCGCCGGACCGCGACCCTGCCACCGATCCTCACGACGACCTCGACGACGACGATCCCGCCGCCGACGACCCGGCCGCAGCGCTTCTACGAGGTCCAGGAAGGTGACACCTTGACCGAGATCGCCGACCAGTTCGGGGTGCCGATCCTTTCCATCATGCGGCTCAACGCGATCCCCGACCAGAACGCGATCTACGCCGGTCAGCTCATCGAGCTGCCCGAACCCGGCGATTTCGGGCACCGCGCCAGCGTCCCCGTCGCAAACCACGTCCGCTCCCTAGGCTCGCGGCCCATGACTTCGTTCTGGCCGACCGCTGATCACTGGAGCGTCAAGATCCCGCTCGACACCTCCCACGCCCGGCTGCCCCAGCTCGCGGAGCGCGGGTTCGTCGTGTTGCGGGACGCCGATTTCGAGGTCCCGGCGCACGAGTACGAGGCGCTGGAGTACATGGACTGGAAGAGCGGGGGCGACACCAACTTCGCCCCGGTCGCGTCAGCCGACGGCGAGCTTGACTGCCGCGGCTTCTGGGACAAGGGCAAGACCGACAAGGACGCACTGTGGACCTCGAACGCCGACCTTGTGCCATCGGTGCGCCTAAGTGGACGCGGTCGGGCGCGAACTTCGGCCGGGTCCGGATCATCAAGCTCGAACCGCAGTCCCGGGAAGACGCGATCGCGTCGATCCATCGCGACGACAACAACCGCTTCAACCCCGAGTGCGAGGGCTGGGTGGTGCGGTCGTGGCTCGAAGCTCACCGATTGCCCCGACAGCTACATGCTGCTGATGGACACCGGTCCTGACGGGCTGCCCGACCCGGCCAGCGAAGCCCAGGTGCCGCTGCACAGGGCGCGCGGTTCGTCGTCGACACCCAACGCCTCTGGCACGTGGTGGTGCACCCAGGCGACGCGCCCCGCTACGCCCTGATCACCAGCTTCGAGAGCGGCCCCGCCCTCGAGCGCTGGGTCGACGACCAGCGCGCCCATCCCCGTCTGACACACGCGTTCTTGCAGCTGGATCGGTCCCTCTGGGGGCCGATGCAGCTGCAGAAACCTGGTGGAGGTTGCCGTCAGCTGTCTCGGCGGCGGCGGTGGGGATCGGCGAGCTCGACGATGTCCGCCATGATCCCGGCCAGCTCGAAGTCCTTGGGGGTGAAGATCGCCGCTACGCCGGCGGCGGTGAGCTTGGGCCGGTCCTCCTCGGGGATGATCCCGCCGAGCACCACCGGCGCGTCGACCCCTTCCGCGGCGAGCCGGGCCAGTACGTCGGGCACGAGCTCGAGGTGGGATCCGGAGAGGATCGACAGGCCGATCACGTCGGGGTCCTCGTCGCGTGCCGAGGCGGCGATCTGCTCGGTGGTCAGCCGGATCCCGAGTACGAACAACCTCCATCCCGGCGTCGCCGCAGCCACGGCGATCTGTTCGGCGCCGTTGGAGTGCCCGTCGAGGCCCGGCTTGGCGACGAGCAGGCGCGGCGGCCCGCCCGGCATGGCCTGCACCCGTTGCGCCACCGCGGTGAGCCCACCGCTGGCCCGCGGCACCTGGCCGACCCCGGTCGGGGCGCGGTACTCGCCGAAGACCTCGCGGATCAGGGTCCCCCATTCGCCGGTGGTGCCCCCGGCGCGGGCGAGGGCGATCGTCGCCGGCATCACGTTGGCGCCGGAGTCGGCGACTCGGCGCAGCTCCTCGAGCGCCGCGCTCACGGCGGCGCGGTCGGTTTCCGCCCGCCATCGTTCGACATCGGCGACCAGCTCCGCCTCGACACCTTCGTCGACGCGCAGGATCGCGCCCTCGCCGCCGAGGGGTGACGGTTCGGTCTCGGTGAACCGGTTGACGCCGACGACGATCTGATCGCCGGCCTCGATGCGCCGGGTGCGGTCGGCCATCGACGACACCAGGCGCGCCTTCAAGGTGTCGACCGCCTCGAACGCCCCGCCCATCGCGAGCACGTCGTCGAGCTCGGTCTCGGCCGCGGCGACGAGCTCGGCCGTGCGCGCCTCGACGACATGAGAGCCGTCGAAGATGTCCTCGTACTCCAGGACGTCGCTCTCGTAGGCGAGCACCTGTTGCATCCGCAACGACCACTGCTGGTCCCACGGGCGGGGGAGCCCGAGCGCCTCGTTCCACGCGGGCAACTGGATGCTGCGCGCCCGCGCCCGCTTCGAAAGCGTGACACCCAGCATCTCGAGCACGATGCGCTGGATGTTGTTCTCCGGCTGGGCCTCGGTGAGGCCGAGGCTGTTGACCTGCACCCCGTAGCGGAAGCGCCGGCTCGCCGGGTCGTCGACGCCGTAGCGCTCGCTCCCGATGCGGTCCCAGAGCTCGGTGAAGGCGCGGAGCTTGCAGACCTCCTCGACGAAGCGGATGCCCGCGTTGACGAAGAACGAGATCGAGGCGAACACGCGCCCGAAGCGGTCCGGTGGGATCTGGCCCGATTGCTGGACGGCGTCGAGGACGCCGATCGCGGTGGCGAGCGCGTAGGCGAGCTCCTGCACGGGCGTGGCCCCGGCCTCCTGCAGGTGGTACGAGCACACGTTCATCGGGTTCCACGCCGGGGCGTTCTCGGCGCACCACGCGACCATGTCGACGATCAGTCGGCGCGACGGCTCGGGCGGGAAGATGTACGTGCCCCGCGAGAGGTACTCCTTGACGATGTCGTTCTGCGTCGTGCCGCGCAGAGCCGCCGCGTCCACCCCGTGCTCGGCGGCGTTGGCGACGTACAACGCGAGCAGCCAGGAGGCGGTGGCGTTGATCGTCATCGACGTGTTCATCTGCGCCGGCGGGATCCCGTCGAGCAGCGTGCGCATGTGCCCGAGATGGGCGACCGGGACCCCGACCTTGCCCACCTCGCCCCGCGCCATCGGCGCGTCGGGGTCGTAACCGGTCTGCGTCGGCAGGTCGAACGCGATCGATAGCCCGGTCTGCCCCTTGGCGAGGTTCGTCCGGTACAGCTCGTTGGAGGCCGCGGCCGTGGAGTGCCCGGAGTACGTTCGCATGACCCACGGCCGATCGGTCATGTCCGCAGTGTGCTCCCCCGGACGCCGGTGTGCCCACTCGCGACGGCCCTGCCCAGCAGGTCGAGATACTGCGTGCGGCTGACCTCGATCGCGCCCATCGCCGTGAGATGCGCAGTCGGCCACTGGACATCGAGCAGCGTCGCCTCGCTGTCGCGCAGCCACTCCACGAGGGCGACGAGGGCCACCTTGGACGCGTCCCGGGCGGTGTGGAACATCGACTCCCCGGCGAAGAAGCCCGCGATGCGCACGCCGTAGAGCCCGCCCACCAGCTCGCCGTCGTCGTCGTAGCACTCGACGGAGTGCGCCCAACCGAGCCGGTGCAACCGGTCGTAGGCGCGCGACGAAGGTCGGCGTGATCCAGCCGCCTGGGCGCCGGGGGTCGGCGCAGCGCACCATCATCTCGGCGAACCGGGTGTCGAGACGGACCTCGAAGCGGCGACAGCTCCGCCGCAGCGAGCGGCTGACCCGCAGGCCGTCGATTGGGATGATCGCCCGTGGTTCGGGCGAGAACCAGGCGACCCGCCGGCGTCCGTAGGGCATCGGGAACAGCCCGCTGGCGGTAGGCCGCGAGCAGCGTGCCCGGCTCGAGGTCACCGCCGATGGCGACGATCCCGTCCTCGTCGGCGAACTCAGCGGCGGGCAGTCGCCAGCGCGTCGGCGGCGGCTCGACCGGCGTCACGCCCCTAATACTCGTAGAAGCCACGCTTGGTCTTGCGTCCGAGCTGTCCCGCGGCGACCATCCGGCGCAGGGTCGGGACTGCCGCGTAGTTGGCGTCGCGGAACTCGGCGTAGAGCGAGTCGAGGATCGAGACCGCGGTGTCGAGGCCGACGAGGTCGAGCAACGCCAGCGGCCCCATCGGGAAGTTGCAGCCTCCCTGCATCGCCGTGTCGATGTCCTCCCGCGACGCCGTGCCCTGCTCGAGCATCCGGACCGCGTTGTTGAGGTACGGGAAGAGCAGCGCGTTCACGACGAAGCCGGCCCGGTCGACCACCTCGATCGCATCCTTGCCGCACGCCGTGGCGAAGCCCATCGCCGTCTTGATCGTGTCGTCGCTCGCCGTGATCGGGCGCACGACCTCGACGAGCCGCATCAGTGGGGCGGGGTTGAAGAAATGGATCCCGCACACCCGATCGGGTCGCTCGGTCGCCATCGCCAGCTCGACCACCGGGAGGGTCGACGTGTTCGTGGCGAGGATCCCGTCGGGCTTCACGATCTGCTCGAGCTCGGCGAACAGTTGCCGCTTGGTCGCCAGGTCCTCCACGACGCTCTCGATGACGAGGTCGCACTCGGCGAGCCGCCGGAGGTGGTCGGTGGACGAGATGCGGGCGAGTGCGGCGTCGCGAGCGGAGGCGTCGAGCTTGCCCTTGTCCACCTGACGATCGAGGTTCGCCGTGATCCCCGCCTGCACGGCGTCGGCGCGGTCGCGGCGCCGGGAGCGGACGACGACGTCGAAGCCGGACCGGGCGACGACCTCGGCGAGACCTTGGCCCATGATCCCCGACCCGACGATGCCCACGGTGGTGATCTCGGCCATGGGAGGAAGCGTAGTTACCCGCCGGTAAGAACGGCCAGCGCAATCGTCATGGGCCCGGCGGGCGATTTCATCCCCCGTTCACGGCGTTCACCGCGTGGTCACGCGTCCTGTCGATACCGTCGGGGACATGAGCGCTCCCACGGCATCGCCGCTCGTGACCGATCCCCGGCGCACGATCGTGCTCGAGGGCGCCCATAACGTCCGCGACCTCGGCGGCTACCGCATCGCCGACGGACGGACGATCGCCTGGCGACGGTTGCTGCGGGGCGACGGATTGCACGGCCTCACCGCCGACGACCTGGCGGTGCTGGCCCCACTGGGGCTGCGCACGGTGATCGACCTGCGCCGCCATGAGGAGATCGTCGAGCGCGGCGCGTTCCCGGTCGACCGGCTGCCGGTCGACCTCATCCATCTGCCGGTCATGGACTCGACGTGGATGAGCGTCGCGATCCCCGACTTCTCGACCCACGACGATCCGGATGTGGCCTTTCTCTCGTGGGCCTACGAGGACATGCTCGTGGAGGGTGGTCTGCGCTTCGGTGATGCGCTCCGGCGCCTTGCCCGCCCGGGCGCGCTTCCGGCCATCTTCCACTGCGCGGCCGGCAAGGACCGGACCGGAGTGCTCGCCGCCCTGTTGCTCGCCGCCCTCGGTGTCGACGACGAGTTCGTGGTGGCCGACTATGGCCTGACCGCGGCGGGCATGAGTCGGATGCGCCAGTGGTACGCCACGAACGAGCCCGACGTCGCCCAGCGGATGGCCGGGGTGCCGTCGATGTTCTTCGCCGCCCGCCCCGAGGCAATGCAACACACGCTCGACCAGGTGCGGTCCGCCCACGGGTCGATCCGCGGCTACCTGGCCACGCTGGGCGTCGACGACGCTACTCTCGTCGCCCTCGCCGACGCGCTCACCGAGTAGGCGGAGACCCTACGATCGGCGGCCGTGGCAGGCATGATCGCCCTCGTCGGAGGCGGCCCGTTCCGGGACAACGATGAGCTGGACCGGCGCCTGTTGCGCGCCGTCCAGGCGGAGCGGGTCGTGGTCCTCCCCACTGCGGACGCCTTCGAGGAACCCGGGCAGCTGGTCGCGGCGGCGATGTCGTGGGCCGAGCGGCTCGGTGTCGAGATCGACGCCCTGATGGTGCTGCAGCGCCACGATGCCGAGGATCCCGGAGCCGCAGACGTGATCCGGAGCGCCGCAGCCGTCTATCTCGTCGGGGACTCGTCGATGCACCTGCGCAGCGCGCTCAAGGACACACCGGTATTCGACGCGATCGGGGACGTGCTGGCGGCGGGGCGTCTGGTCGTCGCCATCGGGCCGTGCCGCGGCCGCCGTGTGCGACCCGATGCTCGATCAGCGCGGGGGCGCGTTCACGCTCGGACTCGGGATCGTCCGGGGCCTGGCCGTGATTCCCGAGGCGGAGACGTGGAGCGAGGAACGGCTGCACCGCACGCTGTCCCTGGCGGACACGACGGTCGTGGAGCTGCCAACCGGCTCGGCCGTCGTCGGCCACGACGGCGTCTGGGCGCTCGGGGGATCACCGCCGCCGACGGTTCACGGCGAGCTCTCCACCGTCACGTCTCCGTGATCTCGACGGTCTCCACCGTGACCTCGCGCGCCGGCGCGCCATCGTCGCCGCCGAGCTCGCGGATCGTTCGGGCGACGTCGAGCCCCTCGGTGATCGTGCCGAACACGACGTAGGTGCCGGTCGGGTCCGGGGTCGCCGGCGGGTCGGTGACGAAGAACCACTGCCCGCCCGCCGAGTTCGGCTCGGCCGTGCGGGCCATCACGATCTGTCCCGCTTCGTAGACGAAGCCGGCGCCCTCGTCCGGGATCGTGTAGCCGGGCGAGTCCACGTTGGTCCGGCCGCCGCCCTGGATGATCTCGCCGGCCACACTCGACGCGGTGCGGAAGATGAGCGTGTCGTCGTAGTAGCCGTAGCGGGCGAGGGTGACGAAGTTGTTGACGGTTCCCGGGGCCTCGGCCGTGTTGAGATCGACGACGACGTCGCCCTCGCTCGTGCGGAACGTGGCGGTGTAGGTCGCGGCCGGGTCGATGCACTGCTGCGGCGCGTCGCTGAACGTCCGCACCGGCTCGGCGACGTTCTCCGGCGGGCAGGCGCCGGTGCCGTACGTGAATCCGGCCGGGGCGACCGTCGAGCCGGGGGCCGTCGACGCCGGCGCGCTCGACGGCACGGACGAGCCCGGTGCCGAAGCGGGCGTGGTCACCGCCGGCAGCGAGGAGGCCGAGGGCTCGTCGTCATCGTCGCCCGCGCCGCCCAGCCAGGCGATGCCGATCACGAGGGCCACCCCACCGACGACGGCGAGCCCGCCGATCACGACGCGGCGGGTCAACCGGCGGCGGTGCTCGTCCTTCGCTACCTGCTGGTTCTTGAGCTGGCGGTTCGCCCGCTGTCGTTCACGCTTCTCGGTTCCCACGAGGGAGCGAGGCTACCGGCGGGCTGAGTTCCGACGGCCTCGACCGACGCCGCCCGGCGGCGTTTCCTCAGCGGTCGTTACGCTCGGGCCGCGTGGCGATCGTGCGCATGTTCGCGTCGGCTCGGGAGGCCGCCGGGACGGCGCGCGACGACGTCCCCGGAGCGACGGTCGAGGAGGTGCTCGGTGCGGCCCGGCAACGGTACGGCAGCGCCTTCGCCGAGGTGCTCGCGACGTGCCGGATCTGGGTCAATGGCGACCCCGCCGGCGACGGCACGGCCGTCGGGCCGACCGACGAGATCGCCGTCCTGCCCCCGGTGTCGGGGGGAGCCCGGTGATCGAGCCAATTGATCCGGGCGCGCTCGAGCTCACCGAGCTCCGTGCCCGCCGGCGCGAGCTGCAGCAGCTCGACGACGCCGTGTCGTACGTGCGGCGAGTCGCCCAGGCGCGGGCCGATCTCGCCCGTGCCGAGCTGGCGCGGCGCTCCGGCGAAGACCCCGACAAGGAGCTCACCGACGACCTGCGGGGGGTGCTCGCCGATCGGCTGCTGTCCGATTCCGATCGCCCGCCCCGCCCGGCAGACGACTTCAGCGAGCACCCGCGCGCCGTCGAGCTCGACCGGCTGTGCGCCGAGCACGGCTTCGGCCGACTGTCCGAGCTCGACCGTGTCGAGCTCGCCGCGCTCGCCGACGTGCTCGACGACTTCGAGCGGCAAGTGTCCGCCGAGCGCCACGTGCTCTTCACCCAGCTCGACGGTCTCACCGATGAGCTCGTCCGCCGGTACCAGGACCAGGGAGTAGCCGACGGCGGCGGCGGGACGCCGGAATGACCGGCCCGTCGGCCGGAGACCTCCGCCAGGAGCTGGAGGAACGGCTCGCCGAGCTCGGCGAGTTCATCCGCGCCCAACGGGAGCTGGCCCAGATGTCCGTGCGCCGCCTCGCCGACCTGGCCGGCGTGTCGAACCCCTACCTCTCCCAGATCGAGCGGGGCCTGCGCCGGCCATCCGCGGAAATACTTCAGCAACTCGCCAAGGCGCTCAAGATCAGCGTCGAGACGCTCTACGTGCACGCCGGGTTCCTGGCCGACGACGAGACGGAGCGGCCCAACGTGCGGGAAGCGATCGCCCAGGACCCGCTCCTCACGGCCGAGCAGAAGCAGGCGCTGCTGAACGTGTACGAGAGCTACCTCTCGTAGCCGGGAATCCTGACGGGATCGATAGCGTTTTGTCGGCCGTGAAACGGGTGGCGTTGATCTCGCTCCACACGTCGCCGCTGATCCAGCCGGGTTCCGGCGACAGCGGAGGGATGAACGTGTACGTGCGCGAGGTCGCGTCGGCCCTCGCCCAGGCCGGGGTCGAGTGCACCACGTACACGCGGGCGCATCGCCCCGGACTGCCACCCGAAGTGACGGTCGAGCCCGGACACCAGGTCGTCCACGTGCCCGCCGGTGCGTTCGACCTTCCCAAGGAGGCGCTGGCCGACGAGCTCGATCAGTTCACCGCCGGTGTGGTCGCCCACGTCGAGAACGGACCTGGCGTCGACGTCGTCCACGGCAACTACTGGCTCAGCGGGGTGGTCGGCCACCGGCTCAAGCACCACCTCGACGTCCCGCTGGTGTCGACGTTCCACACCCTCGCCCGGGTCAAGGCCGAGGGCGGGGACCTCGAGCCCGAGTGGCGCGACCGGGCCGAGGCCGAGGTCATCGCGTGCAGCGATGCGATCTGTGTGAGCTGCCCGGAGGAAGAGCGCCAGTTCCGCCGGCTCTACGGCGACCCGTCGGGACGGATCGAGATCGTGCCGCCCGCGGTCGAGCACGCCTTCTTCGCGCCGGGCGACAACCGGGGCGCGCGCAAGGCGGTGGGCCTCCCCGTCGACCGTCCCGTCGTGCTGTTCGTCGGGCGCATCCAGCCGCTGAAGGCGCCCGACCTCGCGATCCGGACCGTCGCCCGCATGAACCGCGACGACGTCATCCTGGTGATCGTCGGAGGCGCCAGCGGTCACGACGGCGACGACGAGGCCCAGCGGGTCGCGCGCTCGCCGCCGAGCTCGGGCTCGGGGACCGCGTGCGGTTCGTCCCACCCCGGCCCCACCACATCCTGTCCAGCTACTACCGGGCCGCCGACGTCGTGCTCGTACCCAGTCGCAGCGAGAGCTTCGGGCTCGTCGCGCTCGAGGCCGCGGCGTGTGGCGTGCCGGTTGTGGCCAGCGCGGTCGGCGGTCTGCTCAACGTCGTCCACGACGGCGTCACCGGCGTGCTCGTCGACGGCCGTGATCCCGCCCGGTACGCCCGCGCGATCAGTCAGTTGCTCGATGATCCGGCCGGCGCGGCGGCGATGGGCGCCGCCGCGGCCGAGCGGGCCCGCCACTTCACGTGGAGCTTCACCGCGGCGCGGCTGCGCCGTCTGTACGTCGACCTCGCCGCCCAGCCAGTGCCGCAGCTCGTCGCCTGCTCGTGAGCTCCGCGCGGGCGTAGGGTCGGCTCCCGGTGACCGACGTCCACGACGACGCTGCCTTGGCCGTGCTCGAGCGGCGCGTCGACGAGTGGCTGGCCGCGTCGGCATCGACGATGCCGATCGAGGCCGTCGACCGGGCCGAAGGCGACCTGCGCCGGTGGTACGTGCGGCTCCGGGGTGAGGACAAGGACTTCACGACCGTGTGGCTGACGCTGGGTCAGCGCACCTTGCGCTACGAGACCTACGTCATGCCGGCGCCGGAGGAGAACGCCGACCGACTGTACGAGCACCTGCTGCGCCTCAACGACCGGCTCGTCGGCGCCCACTTCTCGATCGGGACGGAGGACGCCGTGTTCCTCCGCGGCGACCTGCCCTTGAGCGCGCTGAGTGAGGCGGAGGTGGACCGAGTGATCGGAACGCTCTACGCGATCGTCGAGCAGCACTTCCGGGCGTTGCTGCGCATCGGGTTCGCCTCGCGGTTCCGGGACTGACGCGCCCGCTTTCCCCTTCGCGGTCGTGGCGACACCCATGAGGGGTGTCCGGGCCGGTGCATCTCGGGGATGTCGGCTTCTCCCGCGCCGGCCCGGGCAGTCCGAACCTGGACGTTACGGTGAGCCGGTGGGCTACGAGTTGGTGATCGTGGGCGGCGGCAACATGGGCGCGGCCCTGCTCGGGGGGCTGTTGGCGTCGGGCCGGTACCCGGCGGAGGCCATCGCGGTCGTGGAGATCGTCGCCGAACGGCGCCGTCAGTTGGAGGCGCAGTTCCCCGGCGTCACGACGTCCGAGTCGATGCCCGAGTGCCGTGCGGCCGTGCTCGCCGTGAAACCGCCCGACGTCCCTGCGGCCGCGACCACGGCCGCCGCCGCCGGAGCCACGAGATTGCTGTCGATCGCCGCCGGCGTCCGGGTGGCGGCGCTGCAGGAGGCGGCCGGGCCCAGCCGTCGCCGTGGTCCGGGCGATGCCCAACACGCCGGCCCTGGTCGGGAAGGGAGCGTCGGTGATCGCCGCCGGGGCGTCGGCCGGAGACGACGACCTCGCGTGGGCCGAGGCCGTCCTCGGCGCGGTGGGCACGGTGGACCGCCTCCCCGAGGAGCACCTCGACGCGATCACCGCGTTGACCGGATCCGGTCCGGCCTACCTGTTCCTGGTCGCCGAGGCGCTCGTCGACGCGGCGGAACAGGTCGGGCTGCCGCGGTCGCTCGCCGCGACCCTCACGACGCAGTTGTTCGTGGGCTCCTCGGCGCTGCTCGCCGAGCGGGGCGACGCCGCCGCGTTGCGGGAGATGGTGACGTCGCCAGGAGGAACGACCGCCGCCGGTCTGCGCGTGCTCGAGGAGCGCGGCGTGCGCGCGGCGTTCGCCGCGGCCGTCGAGGCGGCGGCGGCCCGGAGCGCTCGAGCTGGGATGAGCCCGACATGACCCTGAACATCAGGGGTCCTGAGACCCGAAGTGAATTACGCCACTGTTTTTCGGACGTGACTCTTTTCTCACGCCAGTTGTGCGCGTAGAGTCTGACCCCGTTGAGACGCGCTGGGACGGAAGTCCTGGCCGCGCCGACGGGGCTGGTGCCATCGGGGGGTTGGCACCGGCCCTCGTCGCGTCCGGGCCCACCTCGTTCTGTCGTTTGAGATCGGCCCGATCCGGTCGACTCCGAACGACAGAACGTGGGGACGGCCGGCGTTAGCGTCCACCGCGATGGCTCGGCGCTACGACACGGTGACGCTTCCTCACCGACTACGGCCTCGACGACGAGTTCGTCGGGGTCGTCAAGAGCGTCATCCGCGAGCTCGCGCCCCACGTCACGGTCGTCGATCTCACCCACGGCATCCGTCCGTTCGACGTGCGCGGCGGGGCCCTGGCCCTCGCCCGGGCGATCCCGTACGTCCCCGAGGGCGTGGTGCTCGCGATCGTCGATCCGGGTGTCGGCACGGCCCGCCGGGCGGTGGCGATCGAGGTGGCCGACGGCGCCGGCGTCATGATTGGTCCGGACAACGGCCTGCTGGCCCCGGCCGTGGCCATCGCCGGCGGCGCGCAGCGGGCGGTCGAGCTGACGAACCCGGACTACCAGCTGGCCGCGCCGGGCGCCACGTTCGCCGGTCGTGACGTGTTCGCGCCCGGCCGCGGCCCACCTGTGCAACGGTGTCGAGCTCGAAGCCCTTGGTTCGGTGGTCGAGTCCTCCACGCTCACGCCGGGCATGATCCCGCTGCCGCGGGAGGACGGCGACGCCATCCACGCCGAGGTGTTGTGGGTCGACCGGTACGGGAACTGCGAGCTCAACGTCGGTCCCGACGACCTCGGATCGGGAGACGACACGCCGGACGTGTGGACGCTGCGGATCGGCGACGAGCGACGGGTCGCCCATACGGTCGGTGCCTATGCCGAGCTCGGAACCGGCGTCGTCGGCCTCGTTCTCGACTCGCACGGGATGTACACGGTTGCCCTCGACCAGCATTCGGCCGCGGCCGAGCTCGGACTGGCTGCCGGTGACGCCGTCGTCATCGCCCCGCTCGACGAAGGCGGCGGGACGCAACCGGGTGTCACCACGCCGGTCGGGCTGCAACGCCGCCGCTGAGCAGAGGTCACGGCACTAGCGTGCGGCCCGATGCGCCCCGCCACGACGCTCGCCATCGCGCTGCTGCTGGCGGCGATCCTGGTGGCAGGCGTGATTGCGCTGATGAGGATCTGACGCCGTGAGTACCATCGGCGGCCCATGAGCGAGTCGGGGGCGGATCCGGGGGCGGAGGGGACCGCCGACACCAAGCGCGTCAACGTCGCCCGCATCATCGAGGGTCACGACCCGCGTCGGTGGCGCTGATCAGCCGAACTCATCCGATCACCTACGCCGACCTCGGCGAACAGGCGGCGCGGATGCGTGGCGGGTTGAGTCGGCTCGGCGTCGCCCACGGCGACCGGGTCGCCCTCATCTGCGGCAACGGTCATCCGTTCGTGATCGCCTACCTCGCCGCCGTCGGGCTCGGCGCCGTCGTCGTCCCGCTGAACCCGACCAGCCCGCCGGCCGAGCTGGAACGTGAGCTCGCCGCCGTCGACGCCGTCGCCGTCGTCGTCGATCGCACCGCCGCCGCCGCGTGGCGCGACGTCGATCGGGCGAGGCTCGGCTCGATCCGCCACGTCGTCGCCGTCGACGGGGACATGGACGACGGGGCCGTACTCCTCGACGAGCTCCTCGCCGCCGATCCGTTGCCCGTCGCCAACGTCGAGCCCGATCATGTCGCCCTGCTGATGTTCACGAGCGGAACCGCCGGCGCGCCCCGGGCGGCCATGCTGACCCACGGCAACCTGCTGGCGAATCTGGACCAGACGGGATCGACCAACCGCCAGGTCGGTCCGGACGACGTCGTCTACGCCGCGGTGCCGCTCTACCACATCCTCGGGCTCAACGTGGTGCTCGGCTACGGCCTCTCGGTCGGCGCGACGGTCCTGCTGGTGCAGCGGTTCGACCCCGCCGCCGCGCTCGAATCGATCCGGGCGCGGGGCGTCACGGTCATCCCTGGAGCGCCGGCGATGTGGGTCGCCTTCGCCGAGTTCGACGCCGCCCCGCCGGATGCCTTCGCCGGCGTGCGCCTGGCGCTGTCGGGCGCGGCCAAGCTCCCGGTGCCGGTCGCCGAGCGCATCCGCGACCGCTTCGGTCTCACGATCGCCGAGGGGTACGGACTCACCGAGGCGGCTCCGGTCGTCACTTCGTCGGCCGGTCTCGAGCCGCGTCTCGGCTCGGTCGGCAAGGTGCTCGCCGGTGTGGAGCTCCGGCTCGTCGACAGTGACGGCGAGGACGCCCTCGTGGGCGACGCCGGTGAGGTCTGGGTGCGCGGCCCGAACGTCTTCGCCGGGTACCTCGACGACCCGGCGGCCACAGCCCGGGTGCTCACCGCGGACGGGTGGCTGCGCACCGGCGACATCGGCGTCTGCGACGACGACGGCTGGTTGTACCTCGTCGACCGGGCCAAGGATCTGGTCATCGTCTCGGGCTTCAACGTCTATCCGGCGGAGGTCGAAGAGGTGCTCGTCCAGCACCCTGGAGTCGCCGAGGTCGGAGTCGCCGGTGCGCCCGACCCGAGGTCGGGCGAGACGGTGCTCGCGTTCGTCGTGCGCGAACCCGGCGCCGAGGTCTCCGCGGACGAGCTGAGCGACCTCGCCCACGAACAGCTCGCCCGCTACAAGTGCCCGAGCAAGATCGTCTTCGTCGACGCGCTCCCGCGCAACCCGATGGGCAAGGTGCTGCGCCGCGAGCTGGTCGTGTAACGGGCGCCGTCGCGGCTTTGTGAAATCGTGCACGAGCGGCCTAGGGTGGCAGCGATGGCGTCCACCCCTCGCGGCAGGCGGATTCCGGAGGCGACGGTTGCCCGCCTCCCGGTGTACCTGCGGATCCTGCTCGAGCTGTCCGAAGGGGGCACGATCGGCGTCTCGTCGGAGGAGCTCGCCGATCTCGCCGGGGTCAACGCGGCCAAGGTGCGCAAGGACCTCAGCTACCTCGGGACGTACGGCACCCGCGGCGTCGGGTACGAGGTCGAATACCTGATCTACCAGGTGCGGCGCGAGCTCGGTCTCACCCACGACTGGCCGGTCGTCATCGTCGGGGCGGGCAACCTCGGCCAGGCGCTCGCCGGCTACGGAGGGTTCTCCCAACGGGGGTTCCCCGTGGCCGCGCTGGTCGACATCGACCCGGCCAAGGTCGGCACGCTCATCGGCAGCGTGCGCGTCCGGCACCTCGACGAGCTGCCCGCGATCGTGCGGGCCGAGCGGGTCTCGATCGGCGTCGTGGCGACGCCTGGCGCCGCCGCCCAGGAGGCCGCTGACCGGTTGGTCAAAGCCGGGGTCACGAGCATCCTGAACTTCGCCCCGTTCGTCCTGTCGGCCCCGCCAGGCGTCATGGTGCGCAAGGTCGACCTCGCGGTGGAGCTGCAGATCCTCAGCTACTACGAGCAGCGGCGTGTCGCCGCGGGTCCTCCTCCGGTGCCGATCGTTTCAACGGGTTCGAGCCGGGGCGCGAACGCCTAGGCTGACGGGGCCATGTCCATCGTCGTCATCGGTGTGAACCACCGGAGCGGGCCGCTGTCGGTGCTCGAGCGGCTGACGATCGATCCGGCCGACGTGGCCAAGGCGGTGTCGGCCCTCGCCGCCCGCGACAACCTGCGCGAGGCCGCGGTGGTCAGCACGTGCAACCGGACCGAGGTCTACGCGGTGACCGAACGGTTCCACGGTGCGTACGGCGACATTCGCGACTTCTTCTGCGAGCTCGGCGCGCTCGCCGCGGACGAACTGCACCCCTACCTCTACAGCCAGCACGATGAGGCGGCCGCCCGCCACCTGTTCGAGGTCGCCGCGGGACTCGACTCAGCCGTGCTCGGCGAAGCGGAAATACTCGGCCAGGTCCGCACGGCCTGGCAGGTGGCGCAGCAGGAAGGTGGGGTGCGCTCGACGCTCGACCTCCTGTTCCGCCACGCCCTGCGCGTCGGGAAACGGGCCCGGACGGAAACCGCGATCGGGCGAGGGACGGCGTCGATCAGCCACGCCGCGGTCGAGATGGTCAGTGACCGGCTCGGTTCGCTCGCCGGCCGCCAGGTGCTCGTCGTCGGCGCCGGCGAGATGGGAGCGGGGGTGACCACCGCGCTGCATCGCGGTGGGGCCGGGGAGATCGTCGTCTGCAACCGCACGCCCGAACGGGGCGCCCGTCCTCGCCGAACGCTTCGGTGGAACCACGGTCGGCTTCGACCGGCTGCCGGAGGCGCTGGCCTCCTGTGACGTGGCCCTGACGTGCACCGCCGCGGGTGGCAACGTGGTCACCGTCGCCGACGTGGAGGCGGCCGGGCGGGACGGCCGGCCGCTGCTCATCGTCGACATCGCGGTCCCCCGCTCGGTCGAACGGGCCGTCACCGCGATCCCGGGTGTCACCGTCCTCGATCTCGACGACCTCCGCGACTGGGCCGACCGGGGCCTCGCCCTGCGCGCCGCCGAGGCCGACCGCGTCCGCGCCATCGTCAGCGAGGAGGTCGACCGGTTCGTCGTCGAGGTCACGGCTCGCCAATCGGCCCCGCTGGTCGCCCAGCTCCACGACCAGGCCGAGTCGGTGCGGGCGGCCGAACTGGCCCGGTTCGCCGGACGGCTCGCCGATCTCGACGAGACCGAGCGCGACACCGTCGACGCCCTCACCCGGGCGATCGTCGCCAAGCTGCTCCACACGCCATCCGTGCGCCTGCGCCACGGCGCCGGCACGCCGCAGGGCGAGCGCAACGCGGCGGCGGTCAGCGACCTCTTCGACCTCGGATAGCGGGTGGCTCAACGACCCGTGCGCCTGGCGACGCGGGGGAGTCCGCAAGCCTCGACGCAGGCCCAGGCCGTCGCCGACCAGCTGCGGGCGATCACCGGGCGCGCCGCCGAGCTCGTCCTCGTCGAGACGACGGGCGATCGGCGCCAGGACGTCCCGCTGCATGTGATCGGCGGCCAAGGGGTGTTCGTGAAGGAGGTCCAACAGGCGGTGCTCGACGGGCGGGCCGACGCCGGCGTCCACTCGGCGAAGGACCTTCCGTCGACGAGCGCCGACGGGGTCGTGGTCGCGGCGTACACCCGCCGTCGCGATCCCGCTGACGCGCTCATCGGGCGTCCGCTGGCCGAGCTCGCGGAGGGGGCGACGGTGGCGACGGGATCGGTGCGGCGGCGCGCCCAACTGGCCGTCGTGCGTCCCGATCTGCGGTTCACCGAGCTGCGCGGCAACATCGCCACCCGGCTCGGCAAGGTCCCCGATGGCGGATCGATCGTGATGGCCGTCGCCGCCCTCGAGGTGCTCGGCCTCACCGACCGCGTCGCCGACCGGCTCGACCCGGCTCGCTTCGTCCCCGCGGTCGGGCAGGGCTGCGTTGCCGTCGAGGCGCGCGCCGGCGACGAGGAGACGATCGAACTGCTCGCGGCCCTCGATCACGGCGCGACCCGCGAGGCCGTGACCGTCGAACGGGCCTTCCTCGCCGAGCTCGGCGCCGGCTGCGCCCTTCCCGTCGGTGCCCATGTCGCCGATGGCCGCCTCCGGACGTTCCTCGCGTCGACCGACGAGCACGGCCGGCACGTCGACCTGATCGTCGCCAGTGACGAGATCGAGCTGGCCGGCGACGACGGCGATCTCGAGCGTGCCCGCGAGGCCGCCCGAGCGGCCAGGGACGCCGTCGGCTGGGCGGCCACGGGATGAGCGGGTGTCGCAAATCCCCAACTCTTGATGGAGAGCGACACAAAGTGTCGCTCTGGCACAAGAGTTGGGGAAAAGCGACAGGGCAGCGGTGAGCGGTGAGTGGTGATCGCCCGCTGGCCGGGCGGCGGGTCGCGGTCACCCGGCCGGAGGCGGGTGAGCTCGGGGAGCGGCTGGCCGGTGCTCGGCGCCCACGTGGTGCACGTGCCGCTCATCGAGATCGCCGATCCGGCCGACGGCGGCCGCGCCCTGCGCCGAGCGCTCGCTCGCCTCGCCGCGTTCGACTGGCTCGCGGTCACGTCCGCCAACGGCGCCGCACGGGCGGGGCCGCCTGCGGCCGGACACCCCGAGGTACGTCTCGCCGCGGTGGGGCCGGCGACGGCGCGGGTGCTCGCCGCGGCCGCCGGTCGCCCTGTCGATCTCGTCGCCACCGTGCCCCGCGTGGAAGGGCTGCTCGCCGAGTTCCCGCTCCAGCCGGCGCGGGTGCTGATCGCCCAGGCGGACCGCGCCGGGCCGGCGCTCGCCGACGGGCTGAGCGCCGCCGGCCACCAGGTCGAAGTGGTGGCGGCCTACCGCACCGTGGTGCGGCGGCCCGAACCGGCGGAGCTGGCCGAGCTCGCGGCCGTCGACGCGGTCGTGTTCGCCAGCGGATCGGCGGCCACCGGTTGGGTCGCCGCGCTCGGGTCCACGGTGCCGCCGGTCGTCATCGCGGTCGGTCCGGCCACCGCCCGCGTCGCTCGCAGCCAGGGTCTCCCCATCACCGACGTCGCCCCCGCTCCCGATGCCGCCGCCGTGGCCGGGCTGCTCGCCCGGGTGATGCGGTAGCGCCGCCCCTACGATGGCCTTGTGCCCGTCGAGTTCCCGATCGCCCGGCCCCGCCGGCTGCGGCGCACCTCGGCGCTCCGCGACCTCGTCGCCGAGACCTCCGTGCGCACGAGCGACCTCATCGCCCCGCTGTTCGTCCGCGAGGACGTCAACGAGCCCCAGCCGATCCGGTCGCTGCCCGGTGTCGTCCAGCACAGCCGGGAGAGCCTGCGCAAGGAGGTCACCGAGCTGGCCGCGCTCGGCATCCGCGCCGTGGTGCTGTTCGGTGTGCCGGCGACGAAGGACGCCGTGGGCAGCGCGGCGTTCGACCCCCACGGTGTCGTCCAGGTGGCGCTCGGCGACCTGCGCGCCGAGGTCGGCGACGAGCTCGTGCTGATCGCCGACCTGTGCATCGACGAGTACACCGACCATGGCCATTGCGGGGTCCTCGACGATCGGGGTGACGTCGACAACGACGCCACCCTCGAGATCTACGCCAAGGCCGCGCTCGCCCAGGCTCGAGCCGGCGCCCACGTCGTGGCCCCGAGCGGGATGATGGATGGACAGGTCGGCCGGATCCGGCGGGCCCTCGACGACGATGGCTTCACCGAGGTGGCGATCCTGGCCTACTCGGCGAAGTACGCCAGTGCGCTGTACGGACCGTTTCGCGACGCGGTCGACGTGACGATCGCCGGCGGCGGTGACCGCAAGGGCTACCAGCAGGACTGGCGCAACGCCCGCGAGGCGCTGCGTGAGATCGACGCTGACATCGCCGAGGGGGCCGACGTCGTGATGGTGAAGCCGGCACTCGCCTACCTCGACGTGATCCAGGCCGCCCGGCAGCACGTCACGGTGCCGCTCGCGGCCTACCACGTCAGTGGCGAGTACGCGATGATCCAGGCCGCCGCCGCCAACGGGTGGATCGACGGCGACGCCGTCGCGCTCGAGCACCTCACCGCGATCCGGCGCGCCGGCGCCGACATGATCCTCACCTATCTGGCCCGCTGGTTCGCCGAAGGGCCCGGCCGGCTCGCCGGCCCCGGATGACCACAGCCATCCCCTACTGCGATCCCGACGCGTGCCCCGCCGCCGGGTGCGATCCGGTCGTGTGCACCGGCCGCGGCGTGCCGTCCAACGACCGGCTCTTCACCCGATCCACCGAGGCGATTCCGGGCGGGGTGAACTCGTCGATCCGGGCCTTCGCCGCCGTCGGCGGCCGGCCCTACCTCGTCGCCCGCGCCGACGGCCCGTACGTCTTCGACGTCGAGGGCCGGCGCTACATCGACCTCGTGCAGAGTTACGGCGCCGTGATCCTCGGCCACGCCCATCCGGCCGTGACCAGAGCGCTCGCCGCGGCAGCCGCCGACGGCACGTCCTACGGAGCACCCACGCCGCGTGAGATGAAGCTCGCCGAGACGATCAGCGAGCGGGTGCCGAGCTGCGAACGGGTCCGCCTGATGAACTCCGGCACCGAGGCGACGAGCACCGCCGTGCGCCTCGCCCGTGGGTTCACCGGGCGCGATCGCATCGTGTCGTTCCACGGCAACTTCCACGGCGCCACCGACGCGTTGCTCGCCGCGGGCGGGAGCGGAGTGGCGACGCTCGGGCTGCCCGGGACCGCCGGCGTCCCCGCCGGGGCCGTCGCCGAGACGCTCGTCGTGCCGTACAACCGGGTGCCCGAGCTGACGGCGGACGTGGCGGCGGTGATCGTCGAGCCGGTCGCGGCCAACATGGGCGTGATCGCTCCCCAGCCGGGGTTCCTCGACGGGCTGCGCGCCGAGTGCGACCGGGTCGGCGCGCTGTTGATCTTCGACGAGGTGATCACCGGCTTCCGCCTCGAAGCCGGCGGGGCCCAGGCCCGCTACGGCGTCCGCCCGGACATCACCACGTTCGGCAAGGTCATCGGCGGCGGGCTGCCGATCGGCGCCGTCGGTGGCCGGCGCGACGTGATGGAGACGCTGTCCCCGCTCGGACCGGTGTTCCACGCCGGAACTCTGGCCGGCAACCCGCTCGCCACCGCCGCCGGACTGGCCGCGCTCGGCGAGCTCAGCACCGACGTCTACCGGGAGCTGGAGGCACGGGCCGCGCGCCTTGCCAGGGTGCTCGGTGCGGCCTGTGCGGGAGCCGGGTTCCCCGCCCAGTTCCCGGTCGTCGGCACGCTCGTCGGCGTGGTCTGCGGGGACATCCCCCTACCGGTGGACTTCGCCGGCGCTCGGCAGACCGACGAGAAGGCCTTCGCGGCCCTCTTCCACGCCCTGCTCGACGAGGGGGTCGCCCTCGCGCCCGGCGCCTACGAGGCAGTGTTCGTCGGGCTCGGCCACGACGACGCGGTGATCGACCGGGTCGGGGAAGCTGCCGAGCGGGCCGCTCGAGTCGCCGCCGCCACCCGCTGACCGCCCCCGGTCCGCGGGCCTCGGCCGGTACCCTGGCATCCGATGCGGCAAGTGCTCTCGTGGCGGTTCGTTGCCGCGCTCGCGGCGCTGGTGGG
This sequence comes from uncultured Acidimicrobiia bacterium, assembly GCA_963755235.1. Classification (GTDB taxonomy): domain Bacteria; phylum Actinomycetota; class Acidimicrobiia; order Acidimicrobiales; family Ilumatobacteraceae; genus JALZMG01. The sequence continues at coordinate 110,335 of CAVWJT010000031.1, read as the reverse complement.
CCTCGCCCTGCTCGTCAACGCGCTGTTCGTGGGACAGGACACGGTCGCCCGGGTCGTCGAGCGCAGCGGCCCGACCAGCCGGCGGGCCGACGTGGTGGCGATCGTGGTCGACTCCGAGGCCAAGGAGTTCGGGATCCGGCGCAACGGTTTCAGCCGGGGCCGGATCGACCTGCAGACCCACGAGGATCGCTCGGTCACGATCTTCCCGGGCACGCCGGGAACGTCCACGTGCGACGTACTCAGCGAGTCGGCGCGGTGCGCGCTGCTCGCCGAGACTCTCGGCGACGCCATCGTGTGGTTCGCCCTCGTGCCGATGAGCTCCAACTTCCAGATCCAGCTGCCGGCGATCGACGAGCTCGTCGGTGACGACGCGCAGCTGGTGAACGGATGGCAGCTCCCGTATGCGCCGGTGATCGATCGCAGTCGCTGCGATTCACCGGCCGAGTCGTTCTCCGAGTTCCTCCGCGACGTCGGCCGGCGCCACCGCTCGATCTACCGCTTCGGTCCGAACGAGATCACCGCCGTTGTCTGCTGAACGCGCCAGGGCGACGCCGACCGCGGCGAGGCCGAGGGGCACCGCGGCGTAGCCGACCATCGCCGGCCCGACGCCGGCGCGGTCGGCCACCACCCCGAGCGGGACGAACACCGCCAGACTGCAGAACTCCATCGCTTCGACCACCAGCCGGGTCCTGCCCTCGCGTCCGGGGTTGGCGAGCAGGGTGGCCGTGCTCACCGAGAGCCACGCCGCACCGAGCAGCGCGGAGTGGGCGATGCCGGCGGGCACGAGGACCCAACCCGGCGCCAGCGCGGCGAGGAGCATGACGAGGCTGGCCCCCGCGCCGGTCACGATGAGCAGACGCGGCGCCGACGACCGCGTCACCCAGCCGACCAGCACGGTGTCGCTGAGCAGCCCGCCGACCACGAACGCGATCCCGACGAGGGCGGCCGCAGTCGGGTTGAACCCGCGCTCGCGCTCGGCGAACCCGAGCACCGTCGACAGGTAGCTCTCGTCCAACGGGATCAGCACCATCGCGGCGAGCCCGAGCAGCCACACCGACGGCTGACGTGACACAGGAACCTGGTCCGTGGACGACGCGGGAGGGCGGACCGGCGCGGGGAATGCGGCCGCGGCGAGCAGCATCGCGTAGCCGGCGACGGCGATCGCGACCGCGAGGAACAGCACCCGCCACGACACGCCCGCGGCCCGGGCGGCCGCCACGAGCAGCGGGCCGCTGAAGTCGCCCACGGTGCCCAGCAGGTTCACCCGGGCGAGCTGGCGCGGCAGGGCTGACGGACCGTCACGATCGGCGACGCCGTGGGCGATCGCGATCTCGGCGCCGCTCACCATCCACGTCGTGCCCACACCGAGCAGGGCCCCGCCGACGAGTAACAGAGCCGGCCCAGGAGCACCCGCCTGCACGACCAGCGCGGCGGCGACGACGAACGTCCCGGCGACGGTGATCGGCTGGCGGCTCCGTCCGTCCGTGGCGGCGATGACGATGTTGGCGACGAGCGACGTGACCATGGCCACGGCCAACATCGCCGCCACCGTCCCGTAACCGGCGCCGAGGTCGCGACGCAGCGACTCGACGTTGCCGGGGACGAGGAACCAGATCGACTCGTCGACGAGCCGCACGGCGACGAGCGCCCACACCGTGACGCGCAGCGGGCGGGCGATGCCGAGGACGCCGCGCCGAGAGGCGGGCGAGTCGCTCGGGCGGGAGTTCGACCGGGGTCAGAGCACGGGGTGAACTTATCCGGCTGACGCCGCCGCGCCCGCTCCGGATTTCTCGGCCAGGCGTCGCTGGAACGACTGCTCGGCGCGTTCGAGGAACTCCTTGAGGATGCGGTTGAACGTCGTCGCGTGCTCGACCATCAGCCCATGGGCGGCGCCGCTGATGACGACCAACTCGGCGGTCGGGATCAGTTCGGCGAGCTCCTCGCTGTCCCCCCGAGGGGTGAGGATGTCCTGATTGCCGACGACGACGAGCGTCGGGACGTCGATCGCGGCCAGCTCGGCCGACAGCCCTTCGTCGGCCGCCAGGATCGCATCCACCTGGGCGGCAAAGCCGTGCCCCGGGCCACCCAGGGCGAGCGGACCGAGCCAGCCGATCGCCGGCATCAGCCGCCGGAACGACCGCGGACCGATGACCCAGCGGGCGGCGTCGCGGGTCATCGTCCCCATGCCCTGGTCGCCGGCCGTGGCCGCCCAGCTCGCCAGCAGCTCCCGCCGCCACGGATGGTTGCGGCACGCGGTGCAGGCCAGGGTCAGCGAGCGCACCCGCTCGGGATGGCTGAGGGCGAGGATCTGGCTGATCGCCCCGCCCATCGACGCTCCGATCACGTGGGCGGTGTCGACTCCGGCGTGGTCGAGCACGGCGATCGCGTCGTCGGCCATCTGGGCCAGCGAATACGGTCCGTGGGGCTTGTCGCTGCGACCGGCGCCGCGATTGTCGAGGGCGAAGGCGCGCATCGACCACGCCAGCCCGAACCGCTGCAGGTCCCAGAGATGCTTGTCGGCGCCGAGGCCCTGGATGAGCAGCGCCGGTGGTGCGCCGGGCCGGCCGGTGACCTGGTAGTGGAGTCGGGTGCCGTCGGCGGCGGTGGCGTAGGGCATCGTCAGCTGCCTCCGGGCCCGCCGATCGGAAGCCAGTCGAGCAGCGTTCCGGTCTGCGCCCCGCCGAGCTCGTCCAGCAGCCGCTGGATCCTCTGCTCGGTCAGGTCCGCCAGCTCCAGCTCGCTGAGCGGCCCGCGGCGGCGTCGTCCCGGCCGGGCGGCCGATCCGATCTCGATCCGGCCGTGGCGGCTCAGTGGCGACGTCAGGGTGGCGGCCGGAAAGACGGTGGCCCTCGACTCCACCGCCGTGCCGATCAGCCGGTGATCGACCCGACCGACCCGCCGCGGGTGGAGTTCGGGCGTGGCCCCGATCACGACCACCTCGCCGCACCGGAGCGCTCCGGCGACCTCGTCCGGGCGGTCGAGGAGCCCGCCGAGCCGGCGGAGGAGCGGCCCGAACGGGGCGATGTCGGGACGACCGACGAACCGGACCGCTCGCCCCGTCGCGTCGCCGAGCGCCAAGGCGGTGACCACGGGCGTGAGGGCGTAGCGGCGGGCATTGACCACGATCAGCGCCCCGCGGCTGGCGGGGAGCCGCCCCGCGCCCCCGATCGCGATGCTCCAGCGCAGCCGGCCGAGTTGCACCGAGAGGCGGACCAGCGTTTGGTCCCGGCCCCAGTCGTCGACGTGCCACGACCCGATCCCGGCGATCGGAGACGTGGCCGAGGCCGCGGCGCGCCGCGCGGAACTGGTGGTGCGTTCGACCGGGAGGCTGATCACCCGCGCCTGATAGCCCTCGTCGGCCATCACGCCGCCGTCCGCTTCGGTGGGACGCGGATGACCGACGGCCAGGCGTAGAGCTTGTCCACGACCTCGACGGTGGTCGTGGCGGGCGTGAATCCGAGCAGCTCACCCATCCGGGAGTTGTCCGCCAGGCGTCCGCGGTGGAACGTCTCGACGACGTGGTCCGGGACGGGGGCCCCGAGGAGGCCGCAGATGACCTTGGCGAGGACCCACTCGGGGCCGACCAGCGGGATCGGGATCCGCTTGCCGCGGCGGGCGGCCTGGAGCACGGTGATCGCCCCGTTGGCCACCACGTTCACCGGTTCGGCCAAGCGCTCGCGGGCGGCGGCGACGAACGCCCTGGCCACCTCGACGTCCTCGACGACGGCGAACGGCGGGTCGGCGAGCACGCTGAACGGCACCGCCGGCAGGTTGAGCACCCGCCCGAGCGGACTCGGCACGTGCGGACCGAGCACCGTCCCCATGCGGATCGCGCTGACGGCGACACCGATCCGCCGGCCGATCGCGGCAGCGGTCTGCTCGAGGGCGGCGAGCATGCGGCCGTATTCGCACGTGGGGTCGATCGGTGCCGATTCGTCGGGACGGGTCGGAGCACCGTGGGCGCGCCCGTAGATCTCGATCCCGCTGCGCACGACGATCGACTCCATCGAGCGACACTCCGCCGCCGCCCCGAGGATCGAGGTGGCCGCCTCGTCCGTGAACTGGCGGGCCCGAGCCGGCGTCGCCCGGCTGAACGGCTCCCACACCGCGACGTGGACGACGACGTGCGGGTCGAAGGCTGGTGACCGTTTCGACGATGCGCTCGTGCTCGTGCGGCTTGACGAGATGGAACGTCGCCCGTTGCAGCCGTCGGCGCGGGGGATCGGCGTCGAGGCCCGTCAGCTCGCCGACCCATGACTCGGCCTCCAGTTGAGCGGCGACGCGCGAGCCGAGGTCGCCCCCCATCCCGCTTACCAGTACGCGCCGCCCGGCCATTTGCGGGAACCCTACCGAACGGTGTGTGTCGGTTTCGGGACGGAGTGGTGTCAGCGCAGCTTGGTGGCGGTGAGGATGACGTTGCGGGCGAAGGGGTCGAGTTGCCGGCCGGCGATCCGCTCGGTGACGGTGATCGCCTGCGTGTCGTCGTCGATCAGACCGGCCCAGCGGATGTACCCGCCCATCACCCCGACGATTCGGTCGCCGACCTCCTCACCGTGGACGAGGACCTTGGTGCCCGTCCGGAGCAGCTCGTGGATCTCCCGGTACAGCGCGCGCAGCCATGGTTCGAGCTCATCCGCGTTGAACGGGCGATGCCGCGCCGACACCCCCAGCTCGTCGTAGTTGTGCAGGTTGTGCGGCGCCGGGATGATCGAGATGACACACCCGAAACCGTTCTCGCGGATCCAGATGATCTCCTCCTGGCGGCGCACCCGGCGATGGTTGTCGCCGTAGCCGCCTGGACGTTCACAGATCGCCAGCTTGTCCTTGATGATCCACGTGAAGTGCCGGGGGGTGATCCCGAGCGCCCAGCGGCCGCGCAATCGAGTCGCCATCAGCTCGTCCTCGTGGAACCCATACCGTCGGACGACATTAGTTGGCCGCCCGCGACGGCGCTCAGCCGCTGTTCGTGGCGCTGGACCCGGAGTCCGCCCGCAATCTCACACGCGACGTGCTCACCTCGGGCGACGCCGAGGACTCGTTCGACCGTGGCCGCGTCCGGCGGGTAACCATCCCTGCTCAGCCAGCGACGGACGGCGCGGCGGGCAATGGCTAACGGGGCGGCGGCGAGGGCCCGGGCGTCGGTCGGATCGATCGCCGCGGCGGCGGCGTCGAGCCACGCCAGGTCGGCGTCCACGGTGTCGGCGGTGCGGAGCACGAGGGGGACGACGTCCCGGTCGGCGATATCCGCCATCAGCGGGAGGAGCTCGGCGCGCACGCGGTTGCGGACGAACCGCGGATCGGTGTTGGACGGATCGGCGACGGGCTGGAGCCCCAGGTCAGCGCACAGTCGGCGGGTCTCGTGGCGACGCAGGGCGAGCAGCGGGCGCGTCGGGTCCGGTCCCATCGCCGCCAGACCATCGAGCCCGCTCCCGCGCAGCAGGTTGATCAGAATGGTCTCGGCGCGGTCGTCGGCGGTGTGGCCGGTCAGCGCGCCGGGAGGCAGGGCGGCCCGCCGGGCGTCGCGCGCCCGCGCCTCGAGGTTCGGGCCGGCCGCGACCTCGACGGTGACCAACTGGAACCGGGCGCCGAGCTTCGTCGCCAGCGCCTGCGCCTGCGTTGCTTCCGCCGCCGAGTCGGGACGGAGGCCGTGATCGACGTGGATCGCCGTGACGTGGCAGCCGGCGGTGGCGGCGAGTACGAGCAGCGCCGTCGAGTCGGCGCCCCCGGAGAAGGCACAGGCGACCCTGGTGCCGGCACGAGGAAAGGAGCAACGGGGGAGCAGCTCCCGAGCGTCGTCGCGACGCCCGGACACGCTCAGCCCTCGCGCTGGCGCCGGTTCGGGTACCGCTGGGCGGTGACCTGCTTGAGGTAGCCGACGACCAGCATCAGCACCGTGCCCACCGCGACCAGGGTGAGCACGACGCCGATCCACCAGTGCCAGATTTCGGCCGCGAGCATGACGCCAGCGTAGTGGTGGGGAGTGGTCGCGGGTCAGCCGATGCGGCCGTCGTCGTCGAGGTCGGCCTCGAGGCACTGCTCGATGCGCGACAGGAGGCCGGCGGGCATCTGGTCGCGGCGGCACTTCTCGGCGATCACGGCCTTCAGCTCGGCCTGGAAGTCGAACGCCTGCAGGCAGTCCTGACATCCCTCGAGGTGGGCGTGCAAGACGAGGGTGGCGTCCTCGGTCAGCTCGCCGTCCAGGAAGGCCTCCATCTCCCGCAAGGTTTCGTTGCAGTCAGCCATCATCATCTTGGTCCCCTCGCTCGGTTCCCGTCCGGGTGCCGGCCAGGCCGCGAGCATGGGCAAACTCGAACAACGCTCGTTGCATCGCCTTTCTTCCCCGGTGCAGACGTGACATCACGGTGCCGATCGGGATGTCGAGGATCTCGGCGATCTCCTTGTAGGAGAAGCCCTCGACGTCGGCGAGCAGCACCGGCAGGCGGAAGTTCTCGGGCAGGTCCTCGAGGGCCTGCTTGACCTCGTCATCGGTGAACATGTCGATGAGCTGGTCCTCGGCGGAGCGGCTGGCCAGGACCGCATCGAGCGAGCCGAGGCGCCGGTAGAGGTAGAGGTCCTCGACGTCGGCCAGGTCGGTCTCGACCGGCCGGCGCTGACGGGCCCGGTAGATGTTGATGTACGTGTTGGTGAGGATGCGGAACAGCCAGGCCCGCAGGTTGGTGCCCTCCGTGAAACCCTCGAAACCCCGGTACGCGCGCAGGTAGGTCTCCTGCAGCAGGTCCTCGGCGTCGGGCTGGTTGCGCGTCATCCGCAACGCCGCCGAGTAGAGCTGGGGAGCGAACTGCATCGCCTGGTCGGCGAACGTCGCGCGGTCGGCCACGATCCGGGACCCTACTGGCGGTCGTGGAAGCCTCAGCCGTCGTCTTCGGCAGGGAGCTGGAGCGGAGCCCGCGCGGCCACGAACTTGTCGGCCGAGTCGATGAATCGTTCGAGCAGCTCGACGAGTTCGGTGCGCTCCTGCTCGCTGAGCGGGGCCATGATCTCGGTGATGATCGTGACCCGCTTGGCGGCGATCGACGCCTGGCGCTCGCGGCCGATGGCGGTCGGCCTCACGATCACGGCCCGGCGGTCGCCCGCACAAGGGAGCGTGACGTTCGGCCAGCCCGGCGGCTTCCATCCGCTGCAACGTGCGGGTCACGGTGGACGGGTCGACCCGCAGCGCGGCGGCGAGCTCGCTCATCCGCCATTCCGGGCGCTGCACGAGGAGGTCGAGCACGTCCATGTGCCCCGGCTCGACGGCATCGGCGCCGACGCCGAACAGCTGGTCGCGGACCACCCCCGTCGACGTGCCGCGACGCAGCTCCCTCCAGGCGCGACCCATGCGGGTGACGACGTCATCTTCGGGCGAATCCGCCGCGAACGGCATCGCCGGGAGGATATCTCGACCGTGTCACCCGCTCACGTGACGACCGCACGACTCACACCGACTTGACACCGTCCACGACCAACGCGAACGCGACGAGTATCCCGAGGGCGCCGAGAGAGCGCACCGCGACCAGCCATCCCACCCGGCGGCGTTTGACCACCGTCGCCGCGATCCCCGCCAGCAAGAGGGCGGGGGCGGCGGTCGCGGCGGCGACGATCGTGCCGTCGTCGGCGCCCGTCGAGATCGCGACCATGGCCAACTGCGGCGTCACGAGCGCCGGGATCAGGAGCGGTACGCCGATCCGCTGCCAGGTGCCAGGCGCGGTGTCGACATCGACGGGCGACACCCCGAACACCAGCCAGCGCGCCCCGGCCAGCCCGACGACGACGCCCGTCGCGATCCGGAACGTCGCGCCGCTGACGTCGAGCAGATCGAGCAGGGGCTCACTGAAGCCGGCCGCGGCGAGCACCAGGCCCCACGTCACCGCGACGGCGATCGCCACGGCGGCCATCCGTTCGCGCGGCCACAGGACGAGGGCGACGGCGGCGGGGTTCACCGCCGCGAGCATGGCGAGCAGCGGCCTCACGGTTTCCTCACGAGCCCACCGGGCCGACCAGGCCGGCTCCCGCCAGCAGACCCGAGAGGGCGTGTTGCTGGTCGTCCATCCGGGTGACGTCGTCACGGAACCAACCGCCCTCGACGAGGTCCGGCGACGGCCACTCGGCGGCGTCGGTCGCGTCCTCCTGGCGCTCGGCCAGGATGCCCGCGCCGCACACCAGGCGCTCCGCGAGAGGTTCGTGGAGGTCGTCGAGGTCGGGCTCCATCGCAGCCACGGCCGTCAGCGAGCCCAGCCCCTCCAGCCACACGCCGAGACCGCCACCACGCGCGCGGGGATCGACGAACGCGACGGGCCAGCTGTCCTTCTGCGACTCGGTGCGCACGAGCATGGCGAAGCGTTCGGAGAGCTCGCGGGCGTACGTGATGTGGTGCTCGGCCAGCCCGTCGGGAGCGAGCTCCGCCAGGGTGTAGGCCGCCCACTGGTCGGCCCACGGCCGGTAGGGAAGGTCCTCGACCTCGTCCCGGACCGTCGAGATGTAGTCCAGGACGCGACGTGCCGGCTCGTCCCAACCCTCGGCGGGGAACAGGTTGTGCATGAGGGCGAACGCCCACGCCGCCTCGCCGGTCGAGTACCTCGACGTCTCGCCGGGGATCGGGGCGCCGCTCTGCAGGTCGTACGTGTTGAGCATCTGGCCGCCCGTCGTCATCTGCCCGACCATGAAGCGTCCGAGCGCCCGGAGCTCATCGTCGTAGCGGTCGTCGCCGGTCGCGTCGCGCCGCTGGGCGAGCGCGGCGGCCATGAGGGCGCTGGCGCCGAGGCGGGCGACGGTGTCATTGTCGACGTAGGCGATGCCATCGCCGGCCGGAACCACGTTGGCGAGCATCTCGGCCAGGCCGGCGTCGGCGGTGTCCAGGACCTCGTCGTGCCCGACCCGGGCCAGCTGGTAGAGCGACATCGTGACGCCGGCATGACGGACGATGTTGTAGCCGGGGTTCTGGCGGTCGGCGGCGCGGTCGTACTCGTAGACGTACACGCCGTCGTCCTCGCCCCGCTCGATCCACCCCGCGGCGGCGACCGCGGCGGCCTCCAAGGCGTCCGGGCCCGGCTCGGGGCAGGACTCGGGAGCGAGGAAGCTGACCCGCAGGAGGGCGAACGATCCCACCCACAGGACGCCCGCCCCCGCGAGGACCCGGCCGGCCGACTTCACGCCACGCCTCCGGCGTGACGCAATCGGCGCAACCCGGTCGGGAGGAGCAGCGGTGCGACGACCGGGAACGCCAGCGGCAGGCGACTGAGCACGAGACGGGCCGCCGCCCAGCCGCCGTACGTCGCGCCGTCACGATCGACGAAGGTGATGGGAGATCCCGGCGGGCCGGTGGCGTCGACACGGAAGCGGGCGAACCAGTCGCCCGCCCGCACGAGGGTGCCGACGGTGCGGCCGGTGAGGTCTCCGCCGAGCACGACCAGCCGGTCGCGCGTCGACGGGGTGACCCAGATCGCGAGCGCGGCGATCGCGGTGTAGCTGAACACCTGGACGTGGGCGCTGACCTCGATCGCGACGTGGAAGACGAGGGCGATCCAGATCGCCGCCAGACGGGTGCGGGCGAACCAGAGCCCGATACCGATGAACAGCTCGGTGGCGACGGTCGCCGGTCCGATGACGAAGTACAGCCAGCGCGACGTCAGCAGGTCGATGGCCCACGTTGGCAGGGGCGTCGGGTCAAGGACGTGCTGATGGCGAACCATGCGGTCCCAGAGCACGAGACCGCCGAACCAGTCGGGGTCGACGAGCTTGCCGAACCCGGACGCGAGGTACACGAGGGCGACCTGGCCCCGGAGCAGCCACAGCGGCCAGAGTGGCACGACGTCGGGGAGCGGAGCCCGCTGCCGCCACCGCCGCAGCACGGCGTCGAGGGACAGGACCCGGCCCGCCGGCAGGAGCGCGAGGCCGCCGAGCACGATGGCCAGGAACGCCCGGTTGTGGTGATAGTGGGTCTCGCTCAGGAGGATGTTGAACGCGACCACGGCGAACGTCGCCACCGCCGCCACGCGGGTTGCCAGACCGACGGTCAACAGCACGGCGGCGGCGGCACCGGTCCACAACATCGCGAACCACAGCCCGGCCGGCAGCTCCGGCAACCACGACACGAACGGCTCCCAGAAGTGGTCGGTGTACGACTCACCGTCCATCGCGTCGGCGAGGAACGGTCGCAGGTGGAGGAGCACGATCGGCCCGATCGCGATGCGGAGCACGGCGATCGCCCGCACGCTGCCCCGCTGCTCGAGGGCCCGATCGAACCGCGTCACGATCGCTCTCGCTCGACGCTGCGCAGCACGGTGACCTGCGGGCCGCGCGTGTTGCGGTGGTAGGTGACGATGGCCTCGAGGTAGCGGGTCTCGTGATCGGCCGGGGTGTTCGTGGCCACCCAGTCGAGGGCGTCGTCGAGGAAGGCGATCGTGGCGTCGACGCCGTACGACGCGTGGCGGGTCCGCGAGTACCCGGTCAGCGCCGGCATGCCGACGAGCGAGCTCCAGCGGTACCCGGCCCATTCGTCGGCGACGGGTTTGCGCTCGCCGTCCCACGTCACCCGGACGATGTCGGCACTCCACGTGCTCGACTCGTTGAACGGCTGGAAGGCGAAGAACTTGTGCGGGTCGCGGTAGCCGTTGACGGCGAAGGCCGCCTGCAGGGCGAGCACGCCGACGACGAACCCCTTCACCAACCGCCGCCGCCACCGAGGCTGGGCGCTCGTCGGGCTGGACGGCTCCACCGAGCGATTGTCGCAGAACGCTCGGTGGAGCCGGCAGCGGACGGTACTACCCGACGGTGACCGGTTCGCGTTGGTCCTCGGCCGGCTCGGCCGGCTCGGCCTCCTCGATGGCCCCGAGGGTGTCGTCGCCGGTGCCTTCGACGTCGATCTTGGGCAGGATCCGATCGAGCCAGCGCGGCAGCCACCAGTTGCGGTCGCCGAGCAGTTCCATCGTCGCCGGCACGAGCAGCATCCGCACGACCGTGGCGTCGAGGAACACGGCGCTCGCCAAGCCGACGCCGAACAGCTTGATGACGCGATCGTCCTCGAGCAGGAAGGCGGCGAAGACGACGACCATGATCGCGGCCGCGGCGGTGATCACCCGGGCGGTCTTGGCCAGGCCGTCGGCGACCGCCCTGGCATTGTCGCCGGTGCGGTCGTACTCCTCCTTGATCCGGCTGAGCAGGAAGACCTCGTAGTCCATCGACAGTCCGAAGACGATGGCGAACATCATCATCGGCACGAACGGCTCGATGGGTCCGCCCTCGCCGATGCCGACGAGGTCCTTCATCCAGCCCCACTGGAAGATGGCGACGACGAGCCCGAACGACGCCCCGATCGAGATGAGGTTCATCACGACCGCCTTGAGGGGCACCAGCAACGAGCGGAACACCGCCATCAGGAGCAGGAACGAGAGGGCCAGCACGATGCCGAAGAACAGCGGGATGCGTGTCGACAGGTAGTCGGTGAAGTCGACCGAGACGGCCACGTTCCCCGTGACGGCGATGTCGAGCCCGCTGTCGCCAGTGGCCGACGGCAGCACGTCGTCACGCAGCGTGTTGACGAGGGCGGTCGTCGCGGAGTCCTGCGGCGAGGTCGTCGGGATCACCTGCCAGATGGCCGCCGTCGGGTTGTCGGGGTCGTTCGTGGAGGCCGGCGTGACGTTGGCGACTCCGGGGGTCGCGGCGACGGCGTCGGTGATCTCCTCGCAGCACGGCGGGGTCGGTTCCGGGCGGGAGCTCGGTGGCGAGGACCAGTGGGCCGTTGTAGCCCGGCCCGAAGCCCTCGGCGAGCATGTCGTACGCCTGGCGGGTGGTGGTGTCCTCGGCGTAGTTGCCCTCGTCGGAGAATCCGAGGCGAAGGCCGAAGAGGGGCACCGCCAGCAGGAGGAGGACAGCCAGCCCACCGAGCGCGCTCGGCCACGGGTTGCGCTGGATGACCCGGCTCCAGCGGTACGCCAGCGTGCGCTCGACGGGAGGCGGAGTGCGGCGCGGCACCTCTCGGCGCAGCGGCGCGAAGGCGAATCCGGCGAGCAGGACGACGACGGCGAGGGGCAGGCCGATCAGCAGCGGGCTGACCTTGAGACCGAGGCCGACCAGGGCGACGGCGACGAGGGCGGCGGCGATGATGCCACGCCAACGGGTCACTTCGATGCGGTCCTTGGCGAGCCCGAGCAGGGCGGGCAGGAGGGTGATCGAGGCGACCATGGTCACCGCCACCACAGTGGCGGCACCGATCCCGAGGCCATTGACGAACGAAAGACCCATCAGCAGCATCCCGAGCAGCGAGATGACGACCGTCGTGCCGGCGAACAGCACGGCTCGCCCGGCGGTGTTGATGGCGGTGGCGGTGGCGTCCTCGGAGCTGAGGCCGCGGTGGACGCCCTCGCGGTACCGGGTGACGATGAACAGCGCGTAGTCGATGCCGACGCCGAGGCCGATCATGATCGCCAACGTGGTCGTGAAGTCCGGCATCGACAGGAAGTTGCTGAGAATGCCGACGATCATCGTGCCGACGCCGATGCCGGCCAGCGCGGTGCCGATCGGCAGGCCCATCGCCAACACCGAGCCGAAGGCGATGATCAGGATGAAGATCGCGAACGCCAAGCCGAGCAGTTCGGACGAAGGCGGCTCGAACTCGGCGAACACCTGGCCGCCGATCTCGATCTGCACCCCGTTGATCGACGGCATCAGCTCGTCCATCTGGTTGCCGACTTCGGTCGTCTCCTCGAACGACATGTCCTGGGGGACCTCGACCTGGGCGTAGGCCACCTGGCCGGCGTCGTCACCCACCTGCGAGATCTGGCGCGCACCGTCCGGTCCGTACGGGCTGACGACCGTCACATCAGGAATCGCGTCGACCTCGGCGAAGTAGGCCTCCATCGCCTGCTCCACGTCGGGATCGTCGACCCCCTGGTCGGCGCGGAACACGATCGAGCCGGTCTGGCCACCTCCGGCGCCGTCGAAGTTCTCGTCAATGATGTCGAAGCCGTGGGCGCTCTCGACGTCCGGCAGGGTGAACTCGGACCGGTAGTCGGTCCCCGCGGCGCCCATGACGCCGCCGAGCACGAACAGGGCCGCGACCCAAGCAATCAGGACGCGGACAGGATGGGCATGGCTCCAACGGCCAAGGCGGGAAAGCACAGGGGGTCTCCTCAAAGGGCGGGGGGTGGGAGAGGGACGTGACCATGGTCGCTGACGAACGTCTTTGAGTCAACCTGTCTCACTGTTACTCTTGTCTCATGCCGGTCCACGTCGACCCGCGGGTCACGCGCACCCGCGTCGCAGTGCTCGAGGCGGCGACGATGCTGCTCCGCACGGAGGGTCCTGGGGCCGTGACCCACGCCCGCGTGGCCGAGGCGGCCGGTGTTGGGCGGGCCACCGTCTACCGGCACTGGCCGGACCAGGAGGAGCTGCTCCACGACGCGGTGGCCGCCAAGGCCGACGAGTTCCCTCGCCCGCCGGCCGAGCTGTCGTCGCGAGAGCGGCTGGCGTTCGTCCTCGAACGGATGCGGGCCCGCCTGAACGACGACGACAAGGCCGTCCAGTTCGCCACCCTCATCGGGCGGGCGATGTGGGATCCGGCGCTGAAGAAGGCACTGCTGCAGGTGTCCGGTCGCGGGCGCTCGATCATCGACGGGGTGTTGCGCGACGCCATCGAACGTGGCGAGCTGGCGCCGGACACGGACGTCGAGGTCGTGCGCGAAGGGCTCATCGGGGCGCTGTTCGTCCGCCGCTTCCTCTCCGACCGGCCGCTGAATCGCGCCTACCTCGACCGTGTCATCGACAACGCGCTCGCGTCGCGCTAACGAGGCCGGCGCAGGGCTCGCCGGTGGTGGTCGTCGACGGCGACGGCGACGACGAGGGAGATCAACCCGATCGACCACGGCAACCACGCCACGGTCGCGAACCCAACCGTCAGCAGCACGGCACCGGCAGTGAGAAGCACGAACACCGCGACGCAGTTCACGACATCGAGCGCGGCGCAACGCGTGCACCCGCCGCACGAAGCCCGGGTCCTCGACCTCCAGCGCTCGCTCGATCTCGTCGACCGCTGCCCTGACTTGCTCGTCGTTCACCTCGGCCACCTCCTCGGCGGCTCGCAGCTTCTCCTACCCCAACCTTACTGTACGGTACAGAAAATAACAACTGGTGATCACCGCTGGATCCAGTACCCTGAGGCTTATCATGCCACCCGCACGGCAAGGCGAACGCCACGGGCCGGGACGGCCACGCGACGAGGCCAACGACGTCGCCATCCTCGACGCCACCGAGCGGCTGCTCGGACGTCGGGGCTACGAGGCGATGACCGTCGACCAGGTCGCCGCGGAGGCCGGCGTCTCGAAGCCGACGATCTACCTGCGCTACCGATCCAAGCGCGACCTGGTCGCGGCGATGATCGACCGGCTGCGGCCGCCGCTCCCGGACGCGTCGAGTGGATCGGTGGCCAAGGATCTTGTCGCCCTGATCGAGATGGAGCGAGAGTGGGTCGACCGCCACGGGTTGCGCATCGTCGCCGCCGTGCTCCTCGAGCAGGACGACCACCCGGAGTTGATGGAGCGGTTCCAACAACGCGTCGTCGAGCCGGTACGCGACGACTTCGCGGTCGTCCTCCAAGCTGGTGTCGAGCGGGGCGAGCTGCCGCCCGCGGCGGCCGGCGCCGAGCTCATCGACGCCCTGACCGGGGCCTACTGGGCGCGGGCCTGGGCCCTCGAAGGGTTCCCTGACGACTGGTCCAACCGCCTCGTCGGCGCCGTGCTCGCCCTCGCCAGCCACACCCGCTGACGCTCAGGGTCCGCGACGGCGTCCAGATCGTCGGATTTGCGGTGATGCTTGGTCGATGTCATGCACGTCACAGCACTTCGATGAGTGAGTTCGCGCTTCGCGGGTACCACTGAAGTCGTGGCGTTGCCGACGCGCGTCTCGACACGAGTACGACCGCTGGACGGGTTGCCGGACCGCGCCGCAGCATTCATTGGCCGAACGATGTCGGCGGTTGTCGTGGCCGCGTTCGTCGTCGCCGTCGCCCTCTTCGCATGGCGACCCGGTGACGGCCGCGACTACGTCCTCGTGCTGCGCTCGACCGCAATCCTGCTGGTCGCGTGGCTCGGGTGGGCGATGCTGGGAGCCGGACTCCTGCGCCGGCCGGTCCTCGCGGCCGTTGCGGCGATCGGAGTGGTATGGGGCGCGTTTCGGGCCGCCGGAATCGATGCTGGTGCCGAGATCGTCCGGACGTACCAGTCGCTCTTCGCGGCACTCGACCGGGGCATCAATCCCTATTCCTGCGACTGCATCGTGCACTTGGTGGAGAACGACGCCGTGCGGTTCGGCGCATTCAACTATCCGCCCGCGGAGATCTGGCCGTACCGGCTGGTCGAGCAGCTGAGCGGGGCCGCTGGTGTGGGGCTCCTGACTGGTACGTGGCTCGCGCTCAACGTCGCCGCGTTCGCCGTCCTCGCCATGGCCACCCGACGGTCCCTGGGTTGGCGCATCCTCGCCTTCTTCCCGTTCCTCGTCCTGTGGGAGCTGCAGACGAACATCGCCACCACCATGCTCGTGGTCGCGGGCATCATCGCCGTGCATCTGGCCGAGCGCGAAGCGCCACGAGCGTGGCACCGCCCGGTGATGTGGCTGCTCATGGGCGTTGGGCTGCTCACCAAGTTCGTCGTGGTGCCCCTCTACGCGGTCTGGTGGCTGTTCCGTGTTCGCGCGCTGATGGATCGGCAGGTCGCCGCCGGCCGGTGGACAGCGCTCACGCGCGCGCTGCGGGGCAGCATTCTCGACTTGGTAGCCCCACTCGCGGTTGCTGTGACGATTACGCTGCCGTTCGGCATCGACAACGTGCTGCGCGAAACGGTGCTGTTCAATGTCCGGCTCGGCGACAGGGACGAGCTGACCACCTTCTACCCGAACGTGCTGTCCGGCACCCTCGAATGGGTCGGCATGTCGTGGCTGTATCCGGCCCTCGCCGTCGCCGCCCTGGCGGCATCCGTGCTGACGGCGCTGCGCATGGATTCGACGACGTCGATGTTCATCGTGACGGTCGTGTTCCTGCTCGTCGCGCCGACCCCCGAGCCGCAGTACACACCAGTTGTGGTGATGCTGCTCGTCGCCCTGATCGCAGTCCGCCAGCCCGTCGTGCCCGCCCGTCCAGCTGAACACGGTGCGATCGGCGCCACCCCCATTGGCGCCCAATTCGGGGGCGTCCGTCCGGATGAAAGCCGATGAGAACGGGCCGCGGGAGGCGTCAGTACTGACATGGCTGCTACCGAACCCCAGGTACGGAATCTCGCCGACCTCTACGAGCTCGCCCCGCTCGACTGGGCCGACGTGCGCCGCACGCTCGAGGCCAACCTCGATCAGGAACCGGGCACCGGCGGCCCCGACCACCACACCTTCTGGCTGGCCACCGCTGACGCCGATGGGCGCCCGCACATGACCGCCGTCGGGGCGTTCTGGCTCGACGGCAAGTACTACTTCAGCGCCGGTCCGGGGACGCGCAAGGCGCGCAACGTCGAGCGCAACCCGAAGTGCTCGCTCGGCGTCGCCGTCCACGGCTACGACGTGGCGCTCGAGGGCCACGCCCATCGCGTCACGGACGACGCGATGCTGCAGAAACTGGCCGACGTTTTCGCCGAGGGCGGATGGGCGCCCACGGTCGCCGACGGCGGCTTCACCCACGAGTTCAGCGCGCCGAGCGCCGGTCCGCCGCCCTGGTACCTGTACGAGATGACCCTCGAGAACGTCTACGCCGTCGCCACCAAGGAGCCCGGCGGCGCGACGCGTTGGTCGTTCTGACCGAGCGAGCGAAGCGGTCCCCTACCAGGTCACTTCGAATTCGATCTCGTTCTCGTCACCGATCTCGATCTCGACTCTACCCGATCGCGCTGCACTCTGTCAGACGAAGGCACCGAGGACGAGCACGATGATGCTCAGGACGGCGAGGATCGCCAGCAGCGGCCACACGAAGCGGAGGTACTTGCCGTACGGGACGCGGGCGATGGCGAGCCCGCCCATGACGACGGCGGACGTCGGCGTCACGAGGTTGAGCAGTCCGGAGGCGCTCTGGTAGGCGGTGACGACCAGGCTGCGGTTGGCGCCGGCGAAGTCGGCCAGTGGCGCCATGATCGGCATCGCCACGGTCGCCAGTCCCGAGGACGACGGGATGAGGAACGACAGCGGCAGGAAGAGGAGATACATCACCACCGCGAACCCGGCCTCGCCGACGTCTCCGAGTGCCTCCTCGGCCCAGTGCAGCACGGTGTCGGTGATCTGGCCGTTGTTCATGACGACGGTGATGCCGCGGGCGATGCCGATGATCAGGGCGACACCGAGGAGGTCGCGGGCGCCGTCGACGAAGGTCGAGGTGAGCTCGCCCTCGCCCATCCTGGCGACCACGCCGATGAGGATGGCGAACAGCAGGAACGACGCCGTCATCTCCGGGAACCACCACCACAGGGTGGGGAGGCCGATGCCCAGGTCCTCCCACGGGATGACTCCGTAGACCATCACCGCGAAGGCGGCGGCGAAGAGTCCGAGGACGAGTTTGTGCTGGCCGGTGAGGACGACCTCCCCGGTGTCGGCGTCGGTCGTTGCGGCGAAGTGGCGTTCGTTGTCCTCCTTCATGTCGTACACGAGCGAGGTGGACGGTTCGCGCCGCACCCGCTCGGCGTAGCGGAGGACGAACCAGATGCCGGCGACCAGACCGACGACGAGGATGACGAGTCGGAGTCCGAGGCCCTCGCTGAGGGGGACGTCGGCGAAGCCGGAGGCGATGCCGGTCGCGAACGGGTTGACGGTCGAGCCGAGCACGCCGATGCCACAGCCGAGGAGGATGACGAGCGCACCGGTGAGCGCGTCGTAGCCGGCGGCGATCATCACCGTGATGACGAAGACGTAGAAGGCCAGGCTCTCCTCGGCCATCCCGAACGTCGTCCCGCCGATGGCGAAGACGGTCATCAGGATCGGGATCATCAAGCGCTCGTGACCACGAAGGCGGGCCACGAGGAGGGCGATACCGGCCTGGATCGCGCCCGTCTTCATCGTGACGGCGATGAAGCCACCGATGACGAGGATGAACAGGGCGACGTCGATGGCGCCGAACAGGTGACCACTGTTGAACACGTCGACGTTGCCGGTGGCCGGATCCTCGATGCCGTAGAGGCCGTTGATCGGCGCCTCCAGCGAGTCGACGACGATCCGCGACGGGGTGGACTCGACTTCCTCGTACGTGCCGGGGATCGGTGACCCGTCGGGGTCGAGGGCGTACCGACCGGCAGGGATGATCCACGTCGCCGAGCGCGGTGATCACGATGAGGGCGAAGAGGATCGTGTAGGCGGAGGGCAGGGCGAAGCGAGGCTTGCGGGGTTCCGGTTCCTCGCCCGCGGGCGCGGCGTCGGCTGTGGTCGGGACGTCACTCGACACGAGCGTCTCCTTCAGAGGTGGTGAGGACCGGCTGCCCGTCAGTTGGCCGGTCGCGGTCGCCGTCGCGTTGCTGGCCCGTCGGCGGGTTCGACGTGCTCGATGCGGAAGCCGGTGAACGCGTAGACGAGGGCGACGAGCGGATTGAGCAGGTTGAAGAAGGCGAACGGGAGGTACTCCACGGTCGGCACGCCGAGGACTCCGGTCATGTAGGCGCCGCAGCTGTTCCACGGAACGAGCGGCGAGGTGACGGTGCCGGTGTCCTCGACGGTTCGGGAGAGCATGCGCGGGGCCAGGCCCCGGCGGGCGAACTCGGTCCGGAAGACCCGGCTCGGCAGGACCACCGCGACGTACTGGTCGCCCGTGACGACGTTGAGCCCGGCGCTGGTCACGGCGACCGACGTGATCGCGCCGGCGTCGGTGTGGGCCCGGTCGACGATCGGGGCGATGAGGCGGTTGAGGAAGCCGGCCTCTTCCATGATCGCGGCGAAGCTCAGCGCGCCGAGGATCAGCCAGACGGTGGTCAGCATGCTCGACATGCCGCCGCTGGAGAAGAGGTCGTCGATCGTGGCGTTGCCGCTCGCCGACACGAACCCGTTGGCCATCGCTTCGTACACGGCCTCGATGCCGTCGAGCACGACCCCCTGGTCGGGTTCGTCGACGAACGCCTCGACGGCCTCGCGCTGAGTGAAACAGGCGAGGATCCCGGAGAACACGGCGACGCCGAAGATGCCGAGGAACGGCGGGATCTTGCGCAGCGTGACCACGACCAGGAGCACAAGCGGCAGCAGGTTGAGCGGGGAGATGTTGAACGCCGTCGCCAGGATGTCGCGGGCTTCGTCGACGCCGACGGCGGACGAGGCGGGATCGTCGACGATGCCGACCACGAGGTAGGCGAGGAAGGCGATGGCGAACGAAGGCCCGACCGTCCACAGCATCCCCCGGATGTGCTGGTTGACGGTCACCCCGCCCACCAGGCTCGGCACGAGCACCGTGGTCTCCGAGAGCGGCGACATCTTGTCGCCCATGTAGGCGCCGGAGATGATGGCTCCGGCGGCGATCGTGGTCGACATGCCGAGGATCGGAGCCATGCCGATGAATGCCACCCCGAGGGTGCCGGCGGTGGTCCAGGAGCTGCCGGTGACCGCCCCGACGACGGCGCAGATGAGGGCGACGGCGGCGTAGAAGATGGCCGGGCGGAGCAGGGCGATGCCGTAGGAGACGACGGTGGGGATGGTGCCGGCCATGTTCCACGTGCCGATCAGCGCACCGACGGCGAGGAGGATGAAGATCGCACCCATCGCCGAGGTGACGCCGCCGATGGCGGCGTCGCGGAGTGTCGGCCGCGGTGTAGCCGTTCTTGAACGCCACCAGCCCGGCGACCATCGCACTCGTCAACAGCGCCACCTGCAGTGGGCCGTTCGCCGCGTCGATCCCGAACAGGACGATGGTGAGCGTGAGCAGCGCGATCAGCACCAGCACCGGGATGAGCGCGTCGAGGAACGACGGCGGTCGAGGCCCGGACACCTTCTCCGCGGAAGTGTCGTCCATCGTGGAGCGGCCGGCGGTGCCTACGTCGTCGGAGGGACGGTGTCGTGACGACTCGGCTTCGACGACGGTGCGTCGTCGTGACGACTTTGCGGCGGATCGGGCTCCCGCCCGCCGACGCCGGGTCGTTGCGGGCCCAGGCGAGTAGGGCGACGATGGCGACCACGACGATCGCCCCGACCACCCAGCGGCGTACGTCGTCTCCAGCATCGGGTCGCCGCCTACAGGGGATCGCGCTGGAGCGGGCACGTCATGCAGTGCCCGCCACCGCGGCCCTTGCCGAGCTCGAAGCCTTCGATCTCGACCACCTCGACGCCGGCCTGCCGCATCTTGGCGATCGTGTAGGTGTTGCGCTCGTAGGCGACGACGACGCCTGGCTCGAGCGCGACGACGTTGTTGCCGTCGTCCCACTGCTCGCGCTCTTGCTGATACTCGTCACCACCCGTCTCGACGACGTGGAGCTTGTTCACCCCGAGGGCGTTGGCCACCGCGCCGATGAAGTCGTCCTCCACGGTGACGTGGAAGTCGCCTTCGCTCGAGCCGGGGCGCAGGCTGATCGCTCTGATGTTCGGGACCACCTTCGGGTAGGCGGTCGCCTTGTCCCGGTCGAGCAGCGTGAAGACCGTGTCCAGGTGCATGTGGGCGCGGTCCTTGGTCATCACGCAGGCGATCACCCGCTCGGCGGCACCCTTGGCGAACAGGGCCTTGGCGACCTGTTCGATCAGCCGCCCCTGGGTGCGTTCGCTCATCCCGATCAGCACCGTCCCGTTGCCGATCGGCATCACGTCGCCGCCCTCCATCGACGCCAGCCCGAAGTCGGCGATCTCGAAGCGGCCGTCGGGCCCCTCCGCCGGGTACCAGAACTCGAAGTCGGCGTCGGCGAACATCGGGTGGGCCTTGTAGATCGCCGCCACGTTGTACGCCTCACGGCGTCGCGCCGGCCAGTACATCGGGTTGATCGACACGCCGCCGTACATCCAGCACGACGAGTCCCGGGTGAACAGCGTGTTGGGCAGCGGCGGGAGCACGAATGCGCTCGTGTCGTCGATCGCCGCGCCGATCAACGACACCTCGGCGGCCTTGGCGACGTCGAGGCCGACCTCCGCGACCGTCAGCCCGCCGATCAGGTGCTTGGCGAGCTGGTCGGGCTTGAGGTCGGCGAGCAAGGCGCGGATCTCGTCGACCAGCGACCAGCCCACCGTGTACTCGGAGGCGACCAGCTCGATGAGCCGCTGACGCGCCTCGTCGCTGGCGGCGAGCGCGTCGGCGAGCAGGTCGGAGAGGAGGAACACCTCGACACCCCGCTCGCGCATCCGGGCGACGAACTGGTCGTGCTCGTACTGCGCCCGCTCCACCCACAGCACGTCGTCGAACAGCAGGTCGTCGTGGTTCGTCGGCGTCAGGCGTTGCAGGCTGAGGTCCGGGCGGTGGACCATCACCTTGCGGAGCTTGCCCACCTCCGAATGCACACCGAACTCAGTCATCCTTCGTCCTCTCTCGCTTACTCGGACACGACGTTGGTGCCGGCGTGGCCCTCGACGATCTTCTCGATGTCCTCCAGCGCACCGATGGCGGCGCGCTTGCCGGTCGCCTCGACGAACCGCGCCGCGGCGTCGACCTTCGGGCCCATCGACCCGGCGGCGAAGCGCTGGCTGCGCAGCTCGCTCGGTGTCACCTTGTCGAGCCGGCGCTGCTCGGGGGTCCCCCACTGCTCGTACACGCCATCGACATCGGTGGCCATGACGAACAGGTCGGCCTCGACCTCGCGGGCGAGCAGCTCGCTGGCGAGGTCCTTGTCGATGACGGCCTCGACACCCGCGAGCGTGCGCTCCTTCCCCGGCACCCACGTCGTCGGGATCCCCCCGCCCCCGGCGCACGTCACCACGACACCGTGCTCCAGCAGCCACCGGATCGGCCGGATCTCGAAGATCCGCTTCGGCGCCGGCGACGGGACGACGCGCCGGAGCCGATCGCCGTCACGCTTGAACACCCATCCCTTGTCTGCGGCGAGTGCTTCGGCCTCGGCATCGTCGTAGACCGGTCCGACGAACTTCGTGGGATCGGCGAAGGCGGGGTCGTCGGCGTCCACCTCGACCATCGTGAGGATCGTCGCGAACGGCACCTCGGCGGGCAGGAGGTTGCCGAGCTCCTGCTCGATCAGGTAGCCGATCATCCCCTCCGTCTGGGCTCCCAGCAGGTCCAGGGGGTAGGCCTCGACCTCCTTGAAGGCGGCCGCTTGTAGTGCCAGGAGGCCGACTTGGGGGCCGTTGCCGTGGGACAGCACGAGCTGGTGGTGCTCGGCCACCGGTGCGAGCGCCTGGGCGGCCGTGCGGACGTTGGCCCGCTGGCGCTCAGCGGTCATCGGCTCGCCCCGCTTGAGCAGGGCATTGCCACCGAGGGCGACGAGGATGCGCATGGCGATCCGTCAGCTCCCGAGCGTCGCGACGAGCAGTGCCTTGATCGTGTGCAGGCGGTTCTCGGCCTGATCGAACACGATGCTGGCGGGCGACTCGAAGACCTCACCGGTCACCTCGAGGCCCTCGCTCATCCCGGTGTGCTCCATCATCTCCCGCCCCACGACCGTGTTCGGGTCGTGGAACGCGGGCAGGCAGTGCATGAACTTCACCTTCGGATTGCCGGACTTCTCCAACAGCGCGGCGTTCACCTGGTACGGGGTGAGCAGCCGCACCCGTTCGGTCCACACGTCCTTGGACTCGCCCATCGACACCCACACGTCCGTGTGGACGAAGTCGACCCCGGTGACCGCCTCGGCGGCGTCGTCGGTGATCGTGATCCGGGCCCCCGTCCGCGAGGCGATCTCCCGCGCGATGCTCACCACGTCGTCAGGGGGTTGCAGTGACGCCTCACCGGCGAGGCGCACGTCGGCACCCATCAGGGCTCCCATCACCAACAGCGACCGCCCCATGTTGAAGCGGCAGTCGCCGACGAAGGCGTACGACAGCGCGTCGTAGGGCTTGCCGCTCGCCTCGTGCATCGTCAGGAAGTCGGCGAGCATCTGGGTGGGGTGCCACTCGTCGGTGAGGCCGTTGTAGACGGGAACGCCGGCGTTGGCCCCGAGCTCCTCGACGTCGGTCTGACGGTTGCCCCGGAACTCGATGGCGTCGTACATCCGGCCCAGCACCCGCGCCGTGTCGGCCACCGACTCCTTGTGGCCGAGCTGCGAACCGGAGGGGTCGAGGTACGTCACGTGGGCACCCTGGTCGAAGGCGGCGACCTCGAACGCCGCCCTCGTGCGCGTCGACGTCTTCTCGAAGATCAGCGCGATCTCCTTGCCCTCCAGACGCTTCGTCTCGGTGCCGGCGTACTTGGCGATCTTCACCGCCTCCGAGAGCTGCAGCAGATACCGCAACTCCCGCGGCTCGAAGTCGATCTCCTTGAGGAAGCTGCGGTTGCGCAGATTGAACATCGTGGCGACTCCTCGTCTCGGTGGGCGCAGAACGCTCGATCTGTCAGCAACGTACGAGCGACCTGGGTGGGCGGCGCCCACCCAGCGACGGGTGGTTGCCGAACGACTACCCGCGGCAGGGTGGTCCGCCACCACTCGTCGGGCAGGCACGATCGGGTGATCCCCGTGACGCGGGAAGGAGGAGCTTCCATCGGTGAGCGACGCACGAGAGCGCGACGAGCCCGACACCGTCGCGGCTGACCTGATCGAGTACCTCATCGTCGAGGTACCGGATCTGAATGCCCTGTCGAGCCTCGTTCCGGCCCTCGTCGAACTGGTGGAGACCGCCAGGATCCGCATTCTCGATCTCGTCGCGTTCGAGAAGTCCGCCGACGGCTCAGTCGCGGCGCTCGAGCTCGACGCCGTCGTGAGCCTGGCGGCGCTGAGGGATGTTGACGGTGAAGTCGGCCGCATGCTCAGTGAGCACGACCTCGAGTTGGCCGCGCTCGCCCTCCGGCCCCGCAGCGCGGGCATCGTCCTGGTCACCGAGGATCGATGGGCGCAACCACTCTCTGACGCCGCGCGGCGCGCAGGCGGCCAGATCATCGGCGGCGAGCGCATCCAGGCTTCCCGCGTGGAGTCGGTGCTCACCGACCGATCCGGGGACGACCGGACCAAGGAGAGATGATGCGTGAGTTCACCACGTCCCGCAGCCACCGGTCCGACCTGCTGGCTCGGCCTCCGTGCCTGGTCCGCACGTATGAGGACAGCGTGAGGGCATCGATCGTCGACCCGATCGAGCAGATCGTGGAGCTGGCGGATCTCCTGAGCCGGGGACTGGTGTCGCACGAGGAGTTCCAGCGCCACAAGGCCAAGATCATCGACCCCTAGTCGGTCCCCCATCTGGGCGGGATATCTGTCAGCCGGGCATCTGGGCGGGATCCTTGCCAACTGTTGCCAAAGATCCCGCCCAGTTGACGGGTCCCGCGGCTGAACCGGTGCCCCGGCGGCGGTTCTACCCGCCGGCGGGTGGGGTCCGCCCACCCCGCTGAGCGAGATGGTCGGAGTCGGCCGGTCGCTGGTCTTGAGTGGCGAGCGGCCTGCAATCGACGAACGGAGTATGCACAGGTGACGGTGACGGCGACCGATCGAGGAGTGGCCCCCGCAATCGGCGCGGCGGGGGGCGCTGGCCGCATGCGGCGAGTCGTCACCGATGGATCCGCCTGCGCCCGTTGGAGGTGTGTAATGGTCGCCACCGTGACACCGACCACGCCGGCCGCCGACTCGACCGAGTGGTACCGGCTGTCGGCCGAGGACGTCTGTCGCCAACTCGACGTTGATGCTGCGGCCGGGCTGAGCACGGCCGAGGTGGTCGAGCGGCGACAGCGGTACGGGTCGAACAAGCTGGCCGAGGAGGCCAAGGAGCCGGGTTGGCGGGCGTTCCTGCGCCAGTACCGCGACCTCATGCAGCTGGTGCTGCTCGGGGCGGCGGTCGTCAGCATCGTCGCCCTGCAGGATGTCTCCACCGGGCTGGTCGTCATCGGACTGACCGTCGTCAACGCGCTGATGGGATTGCACCAGGAGGGCAAGGCGGCCGAGAGCGTCGCCGCGCTGCGCCAGATGCTGATCATGACGGCGAGCGTCCGCCGCGACGGTCAGCTGGTCGCGATCCCGGCCGAGGAGCTGGTTCCGGGGGACGTCGTCGGCTTCCAGGCCGGCGACAAGGTGCCAGCCGACGGCCGGATCCTCGTCGCGGCGACCCTCGAGATCGAAGAAGCCGGGCTGACCGGCGAGAGCACGCCATCGGCGAAGAGCCTCGACCCGGTCACTGGTGAGGACGTACCGCTCGGCGACCGGGTCGACATGGCGTACATGAACTCGCAGGTGACCCGCGGCCGCGGGGAGATGGTGGTCACCGCAACGGGGATGTCGACGGAGGTCGGGCACATCTCCGGGATGCTGAGCGGGGTCGAGCAGGAGAAGACGCCGCTCACCAAGCAGCTCGATCAGCTCACCGTGATCATCACGATCATGGCCGCGGCCGCACTCGTGCTCATCATCATCCTCGGGCTGGCCCGCGGTGAGGACTTCGACTCGCTGTTCCTGACCGGCATCACCCTGGCCATCGCCGCCATCCCGACCGGGCTGCCGGCGGTCGTCACGATGCTGCTGTCGATGGGGACCCGCCAGCTGGCCGAACAGGGCGCGATCGTCAAGCGCCTGCGGTCGGTGGAGACACTCGGTTCGACGTCGGCGATCTGCTCCGACAAGACGGGGACCCTCACCCTGAACCAGATGACCGTGCGCGAACTGGTGTTGGTCGGCCGGCGCTTCGCCGTCGACGGCGAGGGCTACTCGACCACGGGCCGGGTCCTTCACGTCGCGGGCGAGGGCGATACGCCGCTCGAGCCCTTCATGCTGCCGATGGCGCTCGCCAACGACGCCGTGATCCGTGATGGCGCGTGCATCGGTGACCCCACGGAGGGCGCGCTCGTCGTGCTGGCCGCCAAAGGCGGACTCGACGTCGAGGACACCCGAGCGGGCCTATCCGCGTGTCGCCGAGGTGCCGTTCGACGCCGAGTACAAGCTGATGGCGACCTTCCACGAGATGGAGGAGGACGGCCACCGCGTCGTCAGGTGCTTCGTCAAGGGCGCGCCGGATGTCCTGCTGGCGCGGTCCTCCCGGTACCTCGACGTGGACGGATCACCGAAGCCGATGACGCCCGACGCAGCCGATCGGGTCGCTCGCCGAGAACGACCGGCTCGCCGGCGAGGGCCTGCGCGTCCTCGCCGTCGCCCGACGCGACTTCGATCCCGCCACCTTCGATCCGGCCGGCGATCTCCTGGCGGTCGTCGAGAGCCTCGACCTGCTCGCCCTCGCCGGCATCGTCGACCCGCCCCGCAAGGAGGCGAAGGACGCCATCGTCCTCTGCAAGGACGCCGGCATCCGCGTGCGCATGATCACCGGCGACCACGCGACGACCGCCGCCGCGATCGCCGGCCAGCTCGGCATCGAGGGGCGGGCGCTCACCGGCGCCGAGTTCGCCGCCCTCTCCGACGACCAGCTCCGCGCCGACGTCGACGACATCGGCGTCGTCGCCCGTGTCGCGCCCGAGGACAAGGTCCGCCTGGTCAGCATCCTCAAGGGACAGGGGAACATCGTCGCCATGACGGGCGACGGCGTGAACGACGCTCCGGCGCTGACCAGGGCGGACATCGGCGTGGCGATGGGGATCACCGGCACCGAGGTGACCAAGGACGCCGCCGAGATGATCCTCACCGACGACAACTTCGCCACCATCGTCACCGCCGTCGAGGGCGGTCGCGGGCTCTACGACAACTTGATGAAGTACGTCCGGGTCCAGATGATCATGCTGGCCGGGTTCATCCTGCTGTTCGTCGGGGCCGGCATCTTCGAGATCGCCAACGGCACGCCGCTCTTGCCGCTGCAGATCCTCTGGATCAACTTCGCCATCGACGTGTTGCTCGCCTTCGGACTGGGATTCGACGCCCCGACCCCTGGGTTGATGCAGCGACGCCCCCGATCACCCGACCAACCGGTGATCACACCTGCGCTCGGCGTGCGATTGGGCATCGCCGGCCTCCTCATCGCCATCGGCACCCTCATCGTCGTCGCGTGGGCCGAGGACCGCCACGGACTGGCGGTCGCCACCACGATGGGGCTGACCACGATCTCGCTCCTCCACATCGTCGCCGCCATGGAGTGGCGCGATCCCTACCGGAGCATCTTCACCCGCGACACCTTCGCCAACGGACGCTTCAACCTCCTGATGCTCACCGCGGTCGCCCTCACGTTCCTGGCCACGATCCATCGACGGACTGAACACCATCCTCGACACCGTCGAGCTCGACGGTGACCAGTGGCGAGTGTGCCTCATCGCCGTCGCCGGCTACCTCGTCTTGGCGGAGCTCGGCAAGTTCATCCTCCGGCTCGTCGAGGACAGGCGGGCCTCATGAGCTCCGCCACCTCGACCACGGACGGGTCCGGCGACCGACGGCAACGGATCGCCGCCGAGCTGCGGGTCGCACCAGGGGCCGAGGCCAACCTCGCCGGGCGGGACACAGCGTGGACCGGTGGCGGCGAGTACGACGAGCTGTCGGCCCCCGAGCTGAAGGCCGCGGCCAAGGGCATTCTCGCCGAGGGAATCGAGCACCTGAAGGAGGCGCAGGAGCTGCTGTGGGCGAGCGACACCTACGCGCTCCTCGTCGTCTTCCAGGCGATGGACGCCGCCGGCAAGGACTCGACCATCGAACACGTCATGTCCGGGTGTCAACCCCCAAGGCGTCCACGTGGTCTCGTTCAAGCAGCCGTCGAGCGAGGAGCTCGACCACACGTTCCTGTGGCGGATCGCCAAGGCGGCTCCCGAGCGGGGACGCATCGGGATCTTCAACCGGTCCCACTACGAAGAGGTCATCGCGCTGCGGGTGCACCCCGAGTGGCTCGACAAGCAGGCGCTGCCACCGGGCGACCGGGGGCCGGACTTCTGGGCCGCCCGCCACGACGACATCAACGCCTTCGAGCGGCACCTCGACCGGAACGGAACGAAGATCGTCAAGTTCTTCCTCCACGTTTCCAAGGCCGAGCAGAAGCGGCGCTTCATGGCTCGGCTCGACAACCCGGACAAGCTGTGGAAGTTCAGTGCCGGCGATGTCGCCGTGCGCCGCCATTGGGACGAGTACATGCAGGCCTATGAGGGTGCGATCACGGCAACCTCGACCGACTGGGCGCCGTGGTACGTCATCCCCGCCGACAACAAGCGGGTCATGCAGGCAATGGTGGCGACCATCCTCGTCGACACCATCGGAAGTCTCGACCTGCAGTGGCCGACCGTCTCGGACGAGGAGCGAGCGGCCAACGCGGAGGCCCGTCGGGAGTTGGAAGCCGAGTCAGAATGACCGGACCGCCACGGCAACGCCGCGGCGGACACGTACACCATTGGAGGAATGAGTCATGCTCTTCGCTGAGTTCGGGACCGGCCAGGTGTTCTGGTCGATGATGTGGTTCTTCCTGTGGTTCATCTGGATCTGGATGCTGATCGTCGTCTTCGGCGACATCTTCCGCAGTCGGGACCTGTCCGGATGGGCCAAGGCGCTGTGGACGATCTTCGTCATCTTCCTGCCCTACCTCGGGGTGTTCGTCTACCTCATCGCCCGGGGCACGGAAGATGGGTGAGCACGCGGCGGAGCAGGCGGCGGCCCAGGAGGCGCAGATGCGGGAGTACGTCCAGAACGTCGCGTCCACGAGTGGCGGCGGTGCCGCCGACGAGATCGCCAAGTTCGCCCAACTCCGCGACCAAGGTGTGATCTCCGAGGACGAATTCCAACAAGCCAAGGCGAAGGCGTTGTCCTGACCACGTGAGGTGCGCAACATGACCGTCGGCCCCATCCAGGCGTTCGTGATCGGCTTCCCCGACAACGAGCTGTTCGAAGGACGCATCGCCGACGAGCTGGCGCGCCTGAGCGATGTCGGCCAGATCAGGATCATCGACGCCGTGTTCGTGATGCGGGAGGGCGACGACGTCTCGATCCTGAGTGCGTCGGATCTCGACGCAGCCGAACGGTCCGAGCTGCGCGCCGCGGTTGCTGCCCTCGTCGGCCTCGGCGTGGCCGGCGAGGAGGGCGCAGTGCTCGGCGCGGCACTCGGCGCATCCATCGATGCTGCTGCTCCCACCGCAGCCGAGGCGGTGGCGAAAGGGCTGATCGACGATCTCCCCGCGGGCAGCTCGGCACTCGTCCTGGCGATCGAGCACCTCTGGGCGATTCCCCTGCGGGACGCGGTCCGCGGTGCCGGTGGCGTGGTGATCGGGCACCACGCCATCACCATCGAGGACCTGATCATGCTCGGGATGACCCTCGCCGACGAGGCAGCCGCCGCCACCGAGATCGCCAGCGAGGACTGATCGGCATGGCTTCCCGTGACGTGAGAGTGACCGTTGGGACGATCGCCAAGGCCCTGCTCTGGGTCGTGTACGTGTGGGTCGTCCTCAACCTGGTGCTGTTGTTCCTTGCCTTCGTGTTGCGCCTGTTCGGCGCCAACCCGGAGGCCGGCTTCACCCAGTGGGTGTATCGATCGGTCTCCCGCTCGATGGCACCCTTCCGGGGGATCTTCGAGCCGATCGTCCTCTCGGATCAGTCGGTCCTCGACACGTCGTTGTTGTTCGCCATGATCGTGTACGGCTTGGCGGCCCTGTTCCTGCGGGCGGGCATCGACTGGGCGAGCGAATTGGTCGCGCGGCGCCGCCGACGCCTCGAGCAGCAGGTCTGGGACGACCGCCTGGAGGCAATGCCGGCTGGTGGCGCCACCGGTGGCGGCCCACCGCCGTCGCCGGCCGGCTCCCCGTTCGACCAGCCACCTCAGCGTTAGCCGCCGTCTGGCGCCACCCGGCCGGTCGGCTCGTCGTTGGGACGAGGCGGGATGTCGAGGATCTCGACACTGCCCTCGGTCGCGGTGTCGAAGCGGTCGGCCCGCGAGGTGCGCCTCGATCAGGGACGCGATCAGTTCGGGTTTGCTGTAGTTGAGGGCGTGCGCCCCGCGCACCTTCACCGCTTGGACGTTCGGCAGGCCGGCGAAGACGTGGGCGCGGTCGATCCGCACGAGCGGGTCGCGGTCTCCAGCGATCACGAGCGTGGGCATGACCAGGTTCCGCACCCGTTCGAGCGTCGGGTAGCTGGTCATCGCCTTGAACAGCGACAGGCTCCGGAGCGCGCCGAACCGGAGGTAGTCGCGAACCGCGATCGGCAGCATCGATGGGGGCTCGCGGAACCCGTCAACGGCCATCTGCCGCAACGCCCTGGCAAGTGGCTGGTTGTTGGGCCCGCCGGCCGGCGAGACCAGGACGGCGTGGGTGATGCGGTCGGGGAACGCGGTCGCGACCTCGACGATGATCGGGCAGCCCAGCGAGTTGCCGACCAACGTCGCCC
Organism: uncultured Acidimicrobiia bacterium; assembly: GCA_963755235.1. Classification (GTDB taxonomy): domain Bacteria; phylum Actinomycetota; class Acidimicrobiia; order Acidimicrobiales; family Ilumatobacteraceae; genus JALZMG01. The sequence continues at coordinate 80,045 of CAVWJT010000031.1, read as the reverse complement.
GTTCGACGCCGACGGCATCGCAGTAGGCCATGAGGGCCCGAGCGAGGCCCGGGAGGTCGAGCGGTTGGCGTGGCCGCATGCTCCTCCCCATTCCCGGCAGGTCGGGGACATAGCTGCGGTGACGTGCAGCGAGCAGGGCCGCGGTCGGCTCGAGGTACGTCCCGGAGATGCCGAACCCGTGGACGTGGACGATCGCGTCGGCGGTGGGACCTGCGTCCAGGCAGGTGCGGTGGAACACGGGGAGCCCGTCGACGATGACCCACTGCGGCTCGAGAGGAGGAACCGGCAGCCGGCTCACGTCGGAAGGTCTATCGAGACCCGTCGACCGCCGGAGCGGGGTCGATCGACGGGCGGCCGTTGCGGACCCGCTTCCATCCGAGGTCCAGCCCGACGCTGACCACGAGGATGACGACGAGCAGCACCGCGGTGGCCGGTTCGTCGACGAGCGTCGTGAACACGAACGTCACGAGGACGATGACGGTGCTGGCGAGGGCCAGCAGCAGCACCGGGAGGCGGGCTCCGGTCTCGGCGCGGACGCGGAGATGGCCCGCCGTGACCAGGGCGAAGATGACGAGCGCGATCACACTGCCGAGCGAGGCGATCGAGGACAGGTCGAACCCGACGGCGAGGATCGCGGCGACGACGGCGGTGACCACCAGCCCGGCGGGGACGCGGCCCCCGAGCCGGCGTCCGAGGATCGGAGGGAACTGGCCGATGGAGGTCATCTGCTCACAGAGTCCCCCGGCGGGGTAGAGCCCGGAGTTGGTGGCACCGGCGGTGGCGAAGAGTGCCGTCACCGTCATCATCCAGTAGCCGGCCCGACCCAGCACCGGTTCGGCGGCGACCGCCAGCGCGGTCCCTCCGGAGTCGATGACCTCTTGGACGGTGAGGGTGCCGAACACACCGAGGGCGACGGCGACGTAGATCACGGTGGCGATGCCGAGCGCGAGGTACAGCGCCCGAGGCAACTGCCGTGCCGGGTCGGCCAGGTCCTTGGCGGTGAACGTGACGACGCCGAACCCGAGGAACGCGAAGAAGGTCAGCGCGACGCTCGACACGATGTCGGCGATCCCGGGGTAGCCGGAGAACGCCAGGAGGTCGGCGTCGAGGTCGGCGAGGGTCGCGACGGCGAACACGGTGAGGATCCCGGTGACGATGACGACGACCACGGTTTGCGCTCTGGCGACGGCCTGCGACCCGAGGACGTTGAGGGTCGCCATGACGAGGACCACGGCGACGGCGAACACCTTGATCCACGGCTCACTTCCGTCGGCCACCGCCGAGCTGGCGTAGCTGCCGAAGGACACCGCGACCATGCCCGTCACGATCGCGTTGGCCGCGAGGATCAACCACGCGATGATCCCGGCGGCGTGTCCGTTGCCGAAGCCGCGGACGACGTACTCGAGCAGCCCTCCGGCTGAGGGGTACCGGGCGCCGAACTTGGCGAACGAGTATCCCTGCAGCCCGGCGACCGCGCCGGCGATCAGGAAGGAGATCCAGACGGCCGCGCCGGCCACCTCGCCGGCCGAGCCGAGCAGGGCGAAGATCCCGGCGCCGACCATGGCGCCGACCCCGATGAACGCGGCCTGGCGAACGTTCAGCTTGGGAGTCGTCCCCGTGGCGTCGGCTGCCGCGTTCGTCACTCCCACATCCCTCCTGTCGACCGATCCTGAAGCTGACGGTACGGAGCGAACGGGTGACCACGCCCCACCCCGCGTCGGGTGGTACGACGACCCGGCGGTCAGCCCAACGCGATGCCCTCGATGGACGCTTTGGGTTCCGGCTCAGGCATCCGCATCATGCGGAACGAGTTGATCAGCCCGATGAGGCCGGCGAGGATCGGCACGAGCAGGGCGAACTGCAGCGCGCGCGGCCTCGCGTCGGTGTTGATGCGAATGATCTCGTCTTGGATCACCTCGGGTTCGCCCGCGAGTTGCTGTTCGAGCTTGGTGTTGCTCATCAGCTCGGCGTCCTCCTCCAACACCTCGGCGACCTGTTGCTGGTCCGCCGGAGGGAGCACCTTGCTGTCCTCGGCCATGCTGGTGAACAAGAACGACAGGGTCGCCAACATGATGGCGCCGGCGAACGCCAACCCGAACGACAGCCCGAACGAACCGCCCGCAGAGTTCACCCCGGCCGCCTCACTGATCCGCTCCTCCGAGATCGGCGCCAGCGTGTAGTTGTTCAGCTGGGACACCAGCAAGCCGAACCCGCATCCCGCAACCACCAACGGGAGGAAGAAGGCCCAGCCGGACTCGGCCCGGGGAACGATCGGGAGCAGCGCCACCATCCCGATCGTGAGGAGCGCGAACCCCATCCGGATGATGCTGCTCGGGCGCCGATCACCAGCCTTCTTGGCCGCCAGCATCGTCATCCCGAACATGCTCAGCGAGAGCGGCGCGAGCGAGAGACCGGTCTGCATGGCGTTGTACTCGAGCACCATCTGCAGGAAGATCGGCAGGGCGATCATCGCCCCGCCCAGGGCGATCTGTTGCATCATCTGTTGGCTGATGCCGATCCGGAAGGGCTTGGACCTGAACAGATCCGGATCGAGCAGCGTCAGCTTTCCCTGGCGCCGACGCTTTACCAGCCAGTAGGCCAGCGCGGACAGCGAGGCCGCACCGATCACCAGGAGGGCTCCAACCGCCTCGCCACCCTCCTGCCACACGAGGATGCCGAGCACGATGCCGCCCATGCCGAAGACGGAGAAGACGGCGCCGATGGCGTCGATGCCGCGAGGCCCCGTGTAGAGCACGTCGCGCACCTGCTTGCTGCCGGACAGCACGATGGCGATGATCACCGCCTCGAGCAGGAAGCCCACGCGCCATGAGAGATAGGTGGTGATGAACCCTCCGAGCAGCGGTCCGACAGCAGCGGCGATCGCCGCCGCCGCCCCGACCAGGGCGTAGACCTTCTTCTGCGCGGCACCTTCGAAGTTGCCGTGGATGAGCGACTGCATCGCGGGCAGAAGGAGTGAGGCGCCGAGACCACCGAGAATGGCCCAGAAGATGATGATGGCCGTGAGACCCTGGGCGAGGGTCATCGCGATGGCGCCGACGGCGTAGCCGAGCAGACCGAGCACGTAGGCCCGCTTGCGCCCGAAGAGATCGCCGATCTTGCTGCTGATCAGGATGAACGCCGCGGAGACCAGCGCCTCGAGCGCGATCGCCGACTGCACGCCGCTCACGGTCGTGTCGAGGTCCTGAACCACCGCCGAGATCGACACGTTCATCAGCGACGTGTCCACGACGAGCACGAACATCGCCATCGCCAGCAGGATGGCGACGCGTGTATTGCCGGTTCCCGCGGCGGGAACCTCGGAATCAGCGGCCTCGGTCACAGAATTCCTTTCTGGCGCGGTCTCGCCGTCGCAGGCCATGATCACCGGTCCTCGGATGCGCGCGCCCCACCCTGCCGGGGGTGGTGGATCGAACGACCACGGGCTCAGTGATTGAGCACCAGCTTGAGGATCACCACGGCGATGCCGATGGCCGCAGTCGCGGCCGCGTACGACCAGGGTGTCGCGCCATCCGCGGAGACGGAGACTCCGACGAACGCACCAACCGCGACCAGTTGCCCGATGGCGACGGCGACGGAAACCCACAGCGCGACGCGAGGGTCGAGAACGTCGACTCGACCAAGCAGGAGCACGACCGCTGGCAGCACGGCGGCGAGCAGGATCGGCAGGCCGTCCAGCATGGCTCGGTTGACCTCGATCCGGTCGAGCACGGACCCACGGCGAAGATGGTCGCCGACCACCTCCGCGTAGAGGTGAGCCAGCCACGTCGCCACGCCGACTCCGGTCACGAGCTCCCATCCCAGACCGGATGACACCTCGTCGGCATCGATCAGCGGCAGCGCGGCCAGCACCAGGACCGTCCCGTAGCACGCGGCGCTCAACCGCTCGGCGAGACGCTCCCGCGGCCAGCCCTCGAGTCGATCGGCAACGTTCCGGATCCCGCCATTGTGGCGCCGCCGGCGTCCTAACGTGGGGACGTGAGCAGTGGCGCGGTGTGCGGACTGCGGCGATAGCGCCGATCGTGACGGCACGAACCGTCCCGTCGCCTCGGCGATGGTGTCCGGCGACTGTGGCGGCGCCTGGTCGACGCCGTCTCGTGGACGCGTCCGACGTCGACCGAGATCGCCACCGTGGCCAAGTCGGGACTGGCGGCCGGACTGGCGTGGGCGGTCGCGCAGGCGGTCACGGGCGCGCCGGACCCGGTCCTCGCGCCGCTGACCGCCCTCGTCGTCGTCCAGGTCTCGGTGCGCGCATCGATCTTCACGGCGCTCCAGCGCAGCGCCGCGGTGGTGCTCGGCGTGCTCCTCGCGGTGGCCGTCGGCGACGCTCTTGGAGCTCAACGGCATCACCGTCGCCGTGGTCGTCGCCGTGTCGCTCGGCGTCGCCCAATTGGTGCTGCGGCTGCCGCGTGCCGCGGCGAGGCAGGTGCCCGTCAGCCTGCTGGTCGTGCTCTCGGCCGTGGCGGCGAACCAGGGGAGCCAGGCCGGGCGGCGAGCCCTGGACACGCTCCTCGGCGCGGCGGTCGGCATCGCGGTCTCGCTCGTGCTGCCGGCGTCGCGGCTGGTCGATGCCCGCCAGACCCTGCACCGGCTGGCGGACGGCCTCGAAGGGGTGCTCGAGACGATGGGTTCCGGGCTGCAGCAGCCATGGTCCACCGACCAGACCGGGGACTGGCGGCGCACGGCGCGCACCGTGCGCGATCGACTGGTCGACCAGGCTGCCGAGGCGGTCGGCGACGGCCGTGAAACTGCCCGCTGGAACGTCCGCGATCGGCGCCACATCGACGTGCTCGGGCGCTACGAGGACGTGATGCCGCGCCTCGAGCGAACGGCCATCGGCGTCTCGGTCATCTCCCGAGGGCTCGACGATCACGCCCGCCTGGCCGGCACGATGCACCGGGCGATGCCCTCCATGGGTGCGCTCCTCGTCGCGTTGTCGAGGGCGGTCCGGGCGTTGGTCGACGATGTGCTCGGTGCGCCGGCGGACGCTGATCTTGCCCGGGCGCTCGCCGAGGTTCACACCCGACGGGATCGGTGCATGCAGGGCGCATTCCGCCGGGCTCGGTTGGCCCTCGAGCACGGCGAGCACCCAGCCGGCGACGCTGGAGGGCGAGTGGCTCGGCTACGCCGCCCTGCTGGTGCAAGTCGATCGGATCGTCGTCGACCTGAGCGGTTCCCTGCCCAGCTGACGACACCTATTCGACGACCGCCGGGACACCGAGCTGCTCGAGCACGGCGAACTCGTCCCAGTACTGGCGCAGCGAACAGATCTGTTCGCCGTGGAACTCGGCGATCGTGACACCGTGCAACGTGACGCGGGTGCCGGACGGCTCGATGCTTCTCTCGTCGGCGAGTGTGATCCGGCCGCTGTGCGTCATCTCGACGCCCCACTCGACACAGGCGTAGTCGCCGCCGACATCGAGCGGTACAACGTCCAGCTCGATGTCGGAGAACGCATCGTCGCGGCGATCGAGCTCGTCGATCAGATCGGTCAGCGACGTGGTGGTCAGTGCGGGCGTCCACGCTCGAACGTCGTCGGTGAAGCACGGCCCGCAGGGCCTCCCGATCGCCCTCGATCCCGGCGCGCAGGGCGCGCACCAACGTCGTCGCCCGCGTCTCGTTCGATGTCATCACGCCAGCAGCCTCGCCTTGGCCGACTCGAACTCGGCGTCGGTCAGCACGCCGGACCGGTGGAGCTCGCCGAGCCGCTGCAGATCGTTCACCGGGTCGTGTTCCGCGGCCGGCACCGGCGGCGGGACCCGGCGAGTCGACTCGAAGTTCGCCTGCAGCTGACGGTTGTACGCGGCCTGCTGGGTGCGGTTGCGCGGCAAGGCGAACGGCATCCACGTCTCGCGGGGCCGGTACAGGAACAGCATGGGCTGACCGCTACGACGCCAGGATCTTCGCCTTCTGCGCCTGGAACTCGGCGTCGGTGAGGATCCCCTGGTTCTTGAGCTCGGCCAGCTTCGTCAGCTGCTCGATCGGATCCGGTGCGGCGGGGGCGGGGGCGGGAGCCGGCTGGGCGTACTGCGGCGGCGGCGGCTCGTAGTACTGCTGTTGCTGTTGCTGCTCGTACGCCTGCGCTTCGCTCTGCTGCGTCCAGCGATTGGCTTGGCGCCGCGAGACCCGGTTGGAGACCGCGGTCGCCGTGCCCGCCACTACCGCCGTGCGGGCGACACCTCTGAGCAGTCCTGGCATGTCCTCGTCCTTTCGTCTGGTATCGGCCGGTCAGCCGGCCTCGGTCGCGTCGAGCGAGGCGGCGATGTCGGCCAGCGGGATGTAGCCCGCCGCGACCAACTCGCCACCGCCGCGGCGCATGCCCTCCACGAAGGAGGTCGCCCACCGATTCTCGAAGATCAAGATGCCGGCCGACGAGCCTGCCTGGAGCGCCTTGGCGGCATCGTCGTAGTCGGACTGATCGAGCAGTTCGGACGACACGCCTTCGAAGATCGTCAGGTCGAACTGACCGTCAGTGTCGATCTCCCGTAACTCGACGGCCCCCACGGACCCGTCGGGACGACACGTGACGAACCTGAGGTCGAGGATCCGGATCACGCCCCGGTCGACCAGATCGATCAGGGCCTGCGAGTCCGTCACCGGTCATCTTGTTGCCCGGGAACTCGACGATCAGATAGCTGATCGGTCCCATCGCCTCTTCGTCAGACACCTAGTGCTCCTTCGCCGAACTCGTGAGTTGGTATCGCCCCGCGGTCGACGCGATGGTCGCCGGTGCTCGGGTGAGTCGTCCCCACCCTACGGGGGGTGGATCGACTAGGCAGGGTCGCCGGGAGCGCTCGCCGGAGCTGCGGCTTTACTCCACCCGCTCAGCTGCGCGGGGGTCGGGTCCGGAGTCCACGGCGTCACCCGCCGGACGAAGTGGCGGAACCGGTCCGCGTCGGCCTTGGCGCCGGCGATGAGGGTTGCGGACACCTTCGGCTTGTCGGCTGACACCTCCGAGGCATTGGTCGTGTTCGTCGTCTCGGTGGCGTCCGCTTTGCTCGCGGCCGTCGGGATGAGGCCGCGGCCGGTACGGCGCCAGCGCTCCATGATGATCACGCCGGCGATCACGCCGCCGAGCCACACGAGTAGGTACGTCTTCATCGAGCTCATCGAACTCCCCATTCCTTCTGCGGGCTGGCTTACTTGCGGAGCTTCGTCATCGTGCGGGCCACCTCGGCGGCTTCGGCACGAGACGTCACGCCGAGCTTGCGGTAGATGATCCGAAGGTGGAACTTCAGAGTGTTCACGGAGACGTAGAGCTCGTCGGCGATTTCGCGGACGGTCAGCCGGCTGGGCAGGAACCGCAGCACGTCGCGTTCGCGCTCGGTGAGCGGCTCGATCAACCCGGGACCGCCAGGAGCGGAGCGGGCCAGTCCCTCGGCCATGGATCGTCGCAGGCGGTCGAGCCACTCCGCCGGAACACGCCACGCGGCCTGCTCGACCAGGTCGATGACGTCGGCACCTTCCGAGGCCACGGTCTGCAGTAGGCCATCGCCGGAGGCGAGCTCGACGGCGGCGCTGGCGCACTTCGCCGCCTCGTCGCGATCGGCAACTGCACGCGCCTGGAGGAGGTACAAGACGACTTGGTGACGGATGCACCGTGGCAGCACCGTGTCCAGGGACGCCAGCGCCACCGCCCGGTCGCCGAGGGCGAGTTGGACTCGCGCGTCGCTGACCCCACCCCAGAACGAGTCGTCGACCTGATCGGCCCAGCGGCGGGCGGCCTCGACGTCGCCCGCGGCCAACGCGATCACCGTCCCGACTCGCGTCAACCAGCCCCGCACGTCGGCGCCGAGCGACTCGTCCTCGACGAGGACTTCGGTCTGGGCAAAGACGTGCTGAGCCGAGTCGAGGTCGCCCACGTCGAGATGGGCTTGGGCGAGCTCGGACATGGCCAGGATGCGACAGAAGAGCATCGTCTCGGCCGGGGCATCGGCGAGCGCGGCGAGCTCGGTCAGGGCACGCGGTCGGTCTCCGAGCTCCCGATGGGCGAGCGCCTCGGCGACCGCCAGCTCGGTGCGCAGAATGGTCATGTCGGCGACCTGGGCGGCGCGACGAACGCCGGCGGCCACTCGGAGGGCGTCCAGCGGCCGGCCCGCCAGCACTTGACCCAACGCTCTGGTCCCCTCGAAGGCCAAGCGACGCTCCGGATCGCGGCTCAAGGCGACCTCGACCTGTCGCACCTCGTCGGAGGAATCGTCCCAGCGCTCCGAGTACGCCAGTTCCCGGGCGATTCCGTTGGCGGCGAACCGGCCGAGCGGGTCCTGCCAGCAGGACTCCCCCAGGTCGAGCATCACTTGTCGATTCAGCGCGCCGCTCTCGACCCAGCGTCCGCTGACGATCGCCGCCGACGCCCGCAGTACGTTCACTCGGCTGCGGAGGGTGTCGTTCGGCCCGGACCGGTCGACCCACCAGGTCAACTGTTCGACCAGCTCCACGAACCGACGACGGTCGACCAGGAGATGGCACCAGGCGTAGTCGACCATCGATTCGAGGTCGTTCACGGCGACGCTCGTGGGGAGCGCAGCAATCGTCCGCGTGACCGTGGCCTCACGGCCGGTGTCGTAGAGGCGGCCGTGGATCGCCGCGAGGAGCCGCAGCACGTCTCTCGGTCGATCGGCGAGCAGCCACTGATCGAGCGCGACGACCACCTCGTCGGCGTCCTCGAGCCATCGCGCGGCGCGGGCATGCAGCTCGGCCAGTCGACGCGGTGACCGACTCGCCAGGTCGGCCCTGAGCACACCCCGCACCAACTCATGCAGGTCGAACCAACCGTCGACGCCTCGGCGGGTCAGGAAGAGCCCGCGATCTGCGGCCGTGCGGAGGAGCTCACCGGCGTCGGGGCGCTTGGTGAGCGCGTAGGCGAGGCTGGGGTTGATTCTCGGCACGATCGCCGCCGCGGACAGGACGTCGATCACCTCGGGTGCCTCGTTCGCCAGCACCTCGTGCAGCACGTAGTCCTGGACGAGCACGTCGTCGTCGTGACCTGGGCCCGGCACTGCCAGCTGGGCTCGCGCCGAACGCGCGGCGAGTCCGGCCAACTGAAGGCTCGTGGCCCAGCCATCAGCGCGTTGCACGGCCGCCTCGATGCGTTCCTCGGACAGAGACGGGGACAGCCGAGTCATCAGGTCGACCGCCTCGTCCGGTGAGAACTGCAACTCGGCAAAGCGGATCTCGCCGAGCTGGCCGCGTGACCTCATGCGATCGATGGGCAAGCCTCGGCTCCCGCCGGGAGATGAGGACGACACGGAGCCATCTCGGCAGGTTGCGCACGAAGCGGGACACGGACTCGAGCACGAAGTCGTCGGCGTCGACCAGGTGGAAGTCGTCGACGACGAGCACGGCTGGCGGCCGATCATGGGCCTGCAGATCAGCGATCAACTCGTCCACCGCGTCGGACCGAGTGGTCGACTGTCGCAGCAACGTCCAGGCGCGGTCCCCACATCCCGGCGCCAAACTGTCCAGCGCGGCGATGACACCGGACCAGAACTGGACCCCGTCACGGTCGGTCTCGTCCAGCGACAGCCATGCCGTCGGCGTCGAGGTCTCGGCCACCCATCCGGCGACGAGCGACGTCTTTCCCGTGCCGGCGGGCGCCACAACCAGCGTCAGCGGCGTGTGCACCACCTCGTCGAAGAGGTCGAGCAGCCGCGATCGCCGCACGTAGTGCTCTGCCCTCGCGGGACGACGCAGCTTCGATCGATGCAGCGACGACAGCACCGACGCGCTCAACGACGTTCTTGCTCGGGCAGGCTGTGTCTTCAACCTGCGTACTCCCTCATTGCCTGACCAACGCTCAGAGCGTAGCGGCGGGGGTTCTTTCCCGCCCGGTAACCGTTCCAGGCGGCTTGTCAGTGGCGGGGCTCTCCTTCGGGGAGCCGGAAGCCGTCGGTCGGGCCCGCGCCAGCAGGGCCTCGGCGGAGAAGTCAGGCGAACGGCAGAAGTCGATGAGCTCCCGTTCCTCCGCCTCGACGCGGCGCGTCGCGGCGGCGAGGGCCCCGGCAATCTCGAACGGGATCGACAGCACGCCGTGTTGGTCGCCGTGGAGCAGGTCACCGGGCCGCACCGCCAGTCCGCCGACGGTCACCGGCTCCCCGACGCCGACGAGGTGGTTGTAGGCGTGCGACACGGCTACCGAGCCGGCGAAGGCTTGCAGCCCGATCGACCGCATCTCGGTGAGGTCGCGCACGGCGCCGTTCGTGACCACCGCGACACACCCCAGTGCGGTGAAGATCGACCCGTTCACCTCGCCCCAGTAGCAGCCCACACCCGGCGGATCATCGAGATCCTGGACCACGACGAACCGGGGCTCCGGCAGCTCGACGACGTGCTCCCACAGGGCCGACGGCGGTAACCGATCCCCTTCGGCGGCACCCCGCATCGTGGCCGTCGCGGCGTAGCCGATCCTGGCGCCGAGGTCGGGGAACATGCACCGCACCGTCCCATCGGCGAACCCCTCGTTGCGGGGCCGGACGTCGAAGGTCTCGATGCCGTTGGACAGCGACGGCGCGCTGAACGACCGCAGCTCGTCGAGGACCGAGCGGTCGAAGGCCTGCGCGTCCATGGAGCCCAGAGTGGGAATCGAACCCACGACCTACGCATTACGAGTGCGTTGCTCTACCGACTGAGCTATCTGGGCCGCGGGTGAGGCAGTGTAGCGAGCAGGCCGATCTCGTTCGCCGGGCGTTGGACTCCGGCGCGTCATCATCGATCTGGGCGGGAATCTTGTCAGCAGCTGACACGATTCCCGCCCGGATGGCTCGGTGACACGAATCCCGCCCAGATTGCGGGTGCCGGACCGGGCGTCACTCCACGGCCGGGAGCGACCACAGCAGCGACTGGAGGAGGAGCGCCTCGTTCGGGTTGTGCTCGAAAGCCGCCAGCGCCTCGTGGATCCGGGTGACCGCGGCGATGAGCGATTCTGGGCGGTGGCTGTCGCCGCCGGCGAGCAGGTCGCGGTAGGTCGCGGCGAGCACGGCCAGGCCGCTGCGCAGCTCGTCGGTGCGGTGCCGGCGCAGCTCCCGCTTGTGCCGGTCCTCGAGCAGCTTGCGCCCGCTGCCCCGCTCGCCGAGCAGCTCGATCCGGGCCTCGAGCTCGGCCACCTCGCGAGCGTGCCGGTCCGCCAGCGGGGCGGCCGCCTCGTCGATGCGGCCGAGCAGTTCGTCGACGAGCTTGACGACGGTGGCGCCGGTGCCGTCGAGCCGGCGGGGGACCTCGGCGAAGGCACGGCGGCGTTCAGCGAGGGCGGGGTCGGCGACGAGCACGCGGGCCCGGGTGAGATCTCCGCCCGCCGCGGCCGCGGCGGCGCCGGCGCTGGCGACGTCGGTGCCCTCGGCGACGAGATGGTCGGCGAGCACGTCGTCGGGAATCGCCCGGAAGTCGATCCGGACACACCGGGAAGCAACCGTGACGAGGTCGTGGGGGACGAAATCGGCGAGGACGACGAAGATCGTCGACGCCGGCGGCTCCTCGATCGTCTTCAACAGCAGCGCCGCGCCCTCGGGCCGGAGGAGGTGGAACTCGTGGAAGATCATCACCTTGCGAGTGCCCTCCACCGGTGCCAGCGCCGCCAGCCGCACGATCTCGCGGGCCTGGTCGGCGGTGATGAACGGACCCGACCGCACGATCTCGCGCACGTCCGGATGCTCGCCGGCAAGGGCGAGGCGGGCGTCCCGGCTTCCGGGATCGTCGCCCGCCGTCAAGAGTGCGGCGGCGAAGGCCCTCGCCGCCTCGTCCTTCGTCGAACCGGGCGGCCCGACGAGCAGGTAGGCGTGCACGGGGGTGGAGACCGAGCGCTGCAGCGCGGCCACCGCCGAGGGCTGCCCGACCACGCCGTCCCACACGCTCGCCAGGCCGGGCAGCACGCTCACCGTCGGGCCCGCTCCTCGACCGCCTCGAGGACGCGGGCGGCGACCTTGTCGGGCTCGCCGTCGGCAGCCACGACGATCCAGCGATCGGGGTCCGCGCCCGCCATCGTCCGGTAGGCGTCGATGACCCGCTCGTGGAACCTCTCGCCCGCCCGCTCGAAGCGATCCAGATCTCGCCCGTGCAGGCGAGCGGCGAGGACGTCGGTCGGTGCGTCGAGCAGGACGACGAGGGCCGGCCAGATGCCGCGCATCGCCCAGTCGTTGATCCGGCGGATCTCGTCGACGTCGAGCCCACGCCCGTACCCCTGGTATGCCAGCGCGGAGTACACGCTGCGGTCGCTCACCACCGGTCGGCCGGCGTCGAGCGCGGGGCGCACGACTTGGGCGATGTGCTGGGCCCGGTCGGCGGCGACGATCAGGAGCTCGGCGCGGTCGTCGAGGTCGACGACGCCGACGTCGTGGAGGATCTGCCGCAGTCGCCGGCCGACGTCCGTTCCGCCGGTCTCCCGCGTGAGGACGGCGCCGAGCGCGTCGGCGAGCAGGGCGGCCTGGGTGCTCTTGCCGCATCCCTCCGCGCCTTCGAGGGCGACGTACAGCGGCCCCGCGCCGGCCATGGTCAGCGCTTCTTCGCCGCGCTCTTCTTGGCCGGACGCTTGGCACGCGCGGGGCGCTTGCTCCCGCCGCCCTTCACCGCAACCTGCTCCCGGCGCACCGCGAGCAGCTCGTACGCCCGCTCCGGCAGCATCTCCTCGACGCGGTCGCCCTTGCCGATCGAGGCGTTGGTCTCACCGTCGGTGACGTACACGCCGAACCGCCCGTCCCGGGCCACGACCGGTCGCCCGCTCACCGGATCGGTGCCGAACTCGCGGAGCGGGCCCTTGGGAGCCGCGTTGCGCCCGCCCCGTCGGTAGACCTTCGGTTGGGCGAGGATGCGCAGCGCCTCATCGAGCGTGATCGTGAGCAGCTGCTCCTCGTTGTCGAGGCTGCGGAAGTCCTTGCCCTTCTGGACGTAGGGGCCGTAGCGACCGTTGTTGGCGACGATCGCCTCGCCGTCGGCCGGGTCGGTGCCGAGCTGGCGCGGCAGCGACAGCAGGGACTCGGCATCCTCCATCGTGATCCGTTCGAGCACCATCGTCTTGAACAAGCTCGCCATCTTCGGCTTCTCGAGGCCCGGCGGAAGGGTGTCCGCGGTGCCCCACTGGACGTACGGCCCGTAGCGACCGCTCTTGGCGAACACCGGGTAGCCGTCGAGCTCGCCGATCGGCTCGTCGGACTTCGGGGCGGCCAGCAGCTCGAGGGCGAGGTCGACGGTGAGCTCGTCCGGTGGTAGATCCTCCGGCACGCCGGCCGTGTCCTCGCCGCGCTTCACGTACGGCCCGTACCTGCCCGGTTTGACCACGATCTCGTTGCCGTCGGGATCGCTGCCGATCGGCAAACGTGTTGATCGCCGCGGCATCGATCTCGTCGAGGTTCTCCTCGACGAGCCGCTTCAAGCCGGGCAGTGCGGCGTCGCCGAAGTAGAACGACGACAGCCACTTGTCCTTCTGCGCCTCGCCGCCGGCGATCGCGTCGAGGTCGGTCTCGACCCGGGCCGTGAAGGCGTAGTCGACGAGTTCGCCGAAGTGCTGCTCGAGCAGGTTCACCACGGCGAAGGCGGTCCACGTCGGGACGAGCGCCTGGCCCTTCTTCCAGACGTAGCCACGGTCCTGGATCGTCTGGATGATCGACGCCCACGTCGACGGCCGTCCGATTCCCAGCTCCTCCAGGCGCCGGACGAGCGACGCCTCGGTGAAACGAGCCGGCGCGGTCGTCGCGTGGCCCTGGGGTTCGAGGCCGGCGACGGGGACGGGGTCACCGACGGTGAGTGGAGGGAGGATCGCCTCGGACTCGCCCGCCATGAGCGTCGCCCTCGTCGCGGGACTCGACGTACACCTGGCGGTAGCCGGGAAACGTGATCGTCGTGCCGGCCGCGCCGAACTCGGCGTCGGTGCCGTCGGCGGCGATGGCGCCGACCCGCACGCTCACCGTCGTGCCCGTGGCGTCGGCCATCTGGGAGGCGAGCGTGCGCTGCCAGACCATCCGATACAGCGCGAGCTCTTGGGAGTTGAGCTCCCCTTGAACGGCGCTGGGCGGACGAAGTGGAGTCGACGGCCGGATCGCCTCATGGGCCTCCTGGGCGTTCTTCACCTTCGACGTGTAGCGCCGCGGTGACGACGACAGATACTGCTGGCCGTACTCGCCGGCGACGGTGGTGCGGACCGCCGTCAGGGCCTCGTCCGACAGGGCGACGTTGTCCGTGCGCATGTAGGTGATGTAGCCCCGCTCGTACAGGCCCTGGGCGAGGCGCATCACCTGCGAGGACGACAGGCGCAGCTTGCGTCCGCCCTCCTGCTGCAGGGTGCTCGTCATGAACGGCGGGCGCGGGGACGACTTGTACGGCTTCTCCTCCACCGAGCGGACGGCGAAGTCGGCGCCGGACAACCCATCGGCGAGCGCGCGGACGCGTGGCTCGTCGAGCACGACCACGGTGCTCGCGGGCGTGCCGGACGAGTCGAAGTCCTTGCCCGTCGCCACCCGCGTGCCGTCGACCGCGACGAGCGTGGCGGTGAACGGCGGCGCGGTGGCAGTGGTCAGCTCGATGTCCCAGTAGCCGGCGGACACGAAGGCGATCCGATCGCGCTCGCGGTCGACGATGAGTCGGATCGCCGGGCTCTGTACCCGCCCGGCGGAGAGCCCGCGGTTGACCCGCCGCCACAGCACCGGCGACACCTCGTACCCGTAGAGGCGATCGAGGATGCGGCGGGTCTCGGCGGCGTCGACCAGCCCGTAGTCGATGCCCCGCGGGTTGTTCACCGCGTTGTCGATGGCGGCCTGGGTGATCTCGTGGAAGACCATCCGCTTGACCGGGACCTTGGGCTTGAGCTGCTCGACCAGGTGCCAGCTGATCGCCTCGCCCTCGCGGTCCTCGTCCGTGGCCAGGTACAGCTCGCTGGCCTGCTTGAGCGCGGCGCGCAGGTCCTTGACGACCTGCTTGCCCCGCTCGGTCAGCTCGTACGTCGGCCGGAAGCCGTTGTCGACGTCGACCGCCAGTCCCTTCGACGGGAGGTCGGCGATGTGGCCGATCGAGGCGCGCACGTCGAAGTCACTGCCGAGGAACTTCGAGATCGTCTTGGCCTTCGCCGGGGACTCGACGACGACCAGTGGCTTGGCCATGAGCCTCTCTCGCTACGGGATCGAGGGGTGCGGTGTCAAGGCATGATGGCGCGACGGCCGCCCGATCCCTCCCTCGGCTCAGTTGACCAGCTCGGATTCCTGTTCTTCCTCGAGCTCGTGGGCGGCCACCGGAGCGACGTGATGTTCGCCTTCAACCTTGATGTTGGGCAGGATCCGGTCGAGCCACTTGGGCAGCCACCAGTTGCGGTCGCCGAGCAGCTCCATCGTCGCCGGGACGAGGATCATCCGCACGATCGTGGCGTCGAGCAGCACGGCGATGCCGAGACCGAGACCGAACAGCTTGAGCTGGCGGTCGTCGCCGAGGGCGAACGCCCCGAACACGCAGAACATGATCAGCGCCGCCGCGGTGATCGACGCGTGCCGTGGACGCCAGTCCGTCGGCGACGGCGACCGCGTTGTCCTTGGTCCGGTCGTACTCCTCGCGGATACGCGAAAGGAGGAACACCTCGTAGTCCATCGAGAGCCCGAACACGATGGCGAACATGAACATCGGCACCCAGGCCTCGATCGGCCCGGACCGGTCCACTCCGACGACGTCCTTCAACCATCCCCACTGGAAGATGGCGACGATGATCCCGTAGGCGGCGCCGATCGAAAGGAGGTTCATGACCACGGCCTTCAGCGGCACGAGGAGGCTGCGGAACACCGCCATCAGGAGCAGGAAGCTGAGCAGCAGGACGACGCCGATCAACAGCGGCATGCGATCGCCCATGTAGTCGGCGAAGTCGGTCGACGCGGCGGTGAGCCCGCCGACCTGAGCATCGACGCCGGACTCCGGGATCACGTCGTCGCGCAGGTGGTTGACGAGCGATGTCGTCTCGGCGTCCTGCGGGGCGCTCTCCGGGTTGACGATCACCAGCGCGAGGCTGTCGTTGATCGGCGTCGGGAACGCCGTGGCGACGTTGTCGTTGCCGGCGATCGTGTCGGCGAAGGCGCTCGAGCGCGTCGGGATCCGATGCGGTCTCGCCCTCCACCGTGACGAACAGCGGACCGTTCGTGCCCGGTCCGAAGCCCTCGGCCAGCAGGTCGTACGCCCGGCGTACCGTCTTGTCCTCGGGGTAGTTGCCGTAGTCGCCGAAGCCGAGGCGAATGCCGAACAGCGGGATCGCCAGGATGACGAGCACCGCGGTGGCCCCGATCAGCGGCGGCCACGGCCGGCGCTGGATGAAGCGGCTCCACCGGTACCACATGCGCTGCTCCTTCACCGGCTCAGCGCGATGCGGGATCTCCTTGCGCAGCGACTTGACGAAGAAGCTGGCGCCGAAGAGGAGCACGGCGGCGAGCATGCCGACGATGAAGATCCCCTCCTGCTTGGTGATCACGCCGAAGAAGGCGCCGACGACGCCGAGCGCGACCGCGCCGAGGGCGGCGCGCGTGGTGTGGTCGATGCGCGTGCCGATCCATCCCAGCAGCGCCGGCAGGAGGGTGAGCGATCCGAGCATCATCATCAGCACGCCGAGCGAGGCCGCCATGGCGATGCCCTGGACGAAGCTGAGGCCCATCAGGAACAGCCCCATCAGCGAGATGATCACGGTGATGCCGGCGAACAGCACCGCCCGACCGCTGGTGTCCATCGACTCGGCGACGGAGTCCTCGACCTCCAGGCCGAGCTTCAGTCCCTCCCGGAAACGGGTGACGATGAACAGCGCGTAGTCGATGCCGACGCCGAGACCGATCATCGCCACCATCGCCGTCGTGAAGTCGGGGATGTCGACGACGTTGCTGCCCAGCGACACGAGGGCCGTGGCGATGCCGAGGCCGAACAGCGCCGTCCCGATCGGCAGTCCCATCGCCAGCACCGACCCGAAGGCGAGGATGAGGATGATGACGGCGGCGATGATGCCGTAGATCTCGGACTCCGGCAGCTCGAACTCGCTGAACGGGTCGCCGCCGTACTCGACCTCCAGCCCCGCGACGGACTCGTGGGAGTCGCCGAACTCCTCGATCTCGGTGCCGAGGTCGATGATCTCCTGGAACCCGCGGTCGCTGATGTCGAGCTGGGCGTAGGCGATGGTGCCGTCCTCGCTGATCTGTTGCGGATTGTCGTACGGGCTGGTGACGGTCACTCCCGGCTGCTCGGCGGCGAAGTCGATGATCTCGTTGAGCGCAGCCTCGCACTTCGGGGTCGTTCACCCCCTGCTCGGCTCGCACGACGATCTGTCCGGCGAAGCCGGCCCGGTTCGGGTCGTTGGCCTCGAGCAGCTCCTGGACGTCCTTGGACTCGCTGTCGGGGAGCACGAAGTCGGTGCGCCAATCGGCGCCGACTCCGGCGGCGATGGCGTTGATGCCGATGAGGAGGGCCACCCACACGCCGATGACGATCCAGCGGTGGCGTACGCACGCCCGGGCGAGGGAGGTGAACATGGATAGTGACGCTACGCGTGGCGGGTGTCGCCCGTCACGATGGTATTTCGCCCCGCTGCAGCGACATCCGTCACAGTTAGCGTGGCGACGTGCCGGATCGCGACCGCGCCGAACTGCGGGCGCTCGGGTGGGACGACGATCTCGCCGCCGCCTGGACCGCGCTCGGCGCGCCGGGTGCGCCGGGCCGCATCACGCGACTCGATCGGGGCTGGAGCACGGTCCTGGCCGGTCCCGATCCGACGGATCCGGCCGCGTCCGTGCGCATCAGGAACATCGGCGCCGACGTCGCGGTCGGTGACTGGGTGGTGCCGTCGGCCGACGGCGAGCGGGTCGAACACGTCCTGCCCCGCCGGTCGGCGCTCGTGCGGCGGGCGTCGTTCGAGGGTGCCCGCGCCGTGGCCGACACCTTGGCGGCCAACGTCGACGTCGTCTTCCTCACCCATTCGTTCGGGGCGACGCCCAACCAGCGCCGACTCGAACGGGAGCTCGTCATCGCCTTCGACAGCGGCGCCGAGCCGGCGGTCGTGCTCACGAAGGCGGACCTCGTCGACGATCCGGAGCCGGCCCGTCGCGAGCTGATCGAGGTCGCCTTCGGTGTGCCCGTCCTCGTCGCCAGCGGCCGCAGCGGGGCGGGCATCGAGGAGCTGCGTGCGTTCGCCCGCGGCGGACGCACCCTGGCCTTCCTCGGCGCCAGTGGCGTCGGGAAGTCGACACTGGTCAACGCCCTCCTCGGCGCCGACGTCCAGGACGTGACGGCCGTCCGCGGAGGCGATCACCGCGGCCGGCACACCACGATCGCCGCCGAACTGCTCGCCCTCCCCGGCGGTGGGTGGCTCCTCGACACGCCCGGCCTGCGCGCCGTCAGCCTCTGGCTCTCCGGTGAGGGGATCGAGCGGGCCTTCGCCGACGTGTTCGAGTTGATGGAGCAGTGCCGCTTCCGGGACTGCAAGCACGACCAGGAGCCGGGGTGTGCCGTGCGGGCGGCGATCGACGAAGGTCGTCTCGACCCGGACCGGTTCGCCAGCCTCGAGCGCCTCGTCGCCGAGGAGGCCGCGTTGGAGGAGGAGCAGCGCGTCAAGGTGCGGGCCGCCGATCGCCGTCGCGGGGGCCGGCCGGCACCAGAGGCGGACTTCGAGCAGGAGTGACAGGCCTTCCAGGTGAGCGAGCGAGTCTTCGAGCGAGCGAACCATCGACACGGTCTTTTCGCTCATTGGTGCTTCGTGGGCTCTGTCGCGGCGAAGACGTCGCACAACTCGAGGGTGCACCAATGAGCGATACGGTCCGCGGCCATGGAGTTCGCCTTCACCGACCGCTGCAACGAGTACCGCGAGCGGGTGCTCGCGTTCATGGACGAGTGGGTGTACCCGAACGAGCAGGTCTATGAGGAACAGATCGCCGAGTCCGGCGATCCGCATCACCAGCCCGAGGTGATGGAGAAGATGAAGGCGGAGGCCAAGGCGCGGGGCCTGTGGAACCTGTTCCATCCTCACCCCGAGTGGGGGCCTGGTCTGACCAACGCCGAGTACGCGCCGCTCGCCGAGATCATGGGACGCAGCCCGATCGCCAGTGAGGCGTGCAACTGCTCGGCGCCGGACACCGGGAACATGGAGGTGCTGACGATGTTCGGCACCCCCGAGCAGCAGGACGCGTGGCTGCGCCCGCTGCTCGAAGGCGAGATCCGGTCGGCGTTCGCGATGACGGAGCCCGACGTGGCGTCTTCCGACGCGACCAACATCTCGCTGCGCATCGAGCGCGACGGCGGTCACTACGTGCTCAACGGGCGCAAGTGGTGGATCTCCGGGGCGATGCACCCGAACTGTCGGATCTTCATCGTGATGGGCAAGACCGACCCGGCGGCTCCACCGCACCGCCAGCAGAGCCAGATCCTGGTCCCGGCCGACACGCCTGGGCTCACCATCACCCGCGCGCTGCCGGTGTTCGGATACATGGATCAGGAGGGTCACGTCGAGCTCGAGTTCACCGACTGCCGGGTGCCGGTCGACCACCTCATCGCCGGCGAGGGCGACGGGTTCGCGATCTCCCAGGCCCGGCTCGGGCCGGGACGAATCCACCACTGCATGCGCACGATCGGCGCCGCCGAGCGGGCGCTCGAGCTGCTCTGCCAGCGGGCGCTCTCGCGCACGACGTTCGGGCGGCGGATCGCCGAGCGGTCGAACATCATGGACTGGATCGCCGAGTCGCGAATCGATCTGGAGATGGTGCGCCTGCTGACCCTGAAGACGGCGTGGATGATGGACACCGTCGGCAACAAGGCGGCGGCCGTCGAGATCTCCGCGATCAAGGTCGCCGCGCCGAACGTCGCCCTGCGGATCATCGACCGGGCGATCCAGGTCCACGGTGGCGGGGGCGTCTCCGACGACTTCCCGCTGGCGTGGATGTACGCCCACTTGCGCACGCTGCGCCTCGCCGACGGGCCGGACGAGGTGCACAAGATGACCATCGCCCGTCGCGAGCTGCGCAAGCACGACCCGGACTTCAGGGTCGGCTGATCAGGGCGCCGGGCGAAGCCGGCGCACCTCGACCACGGCGTCGACCGGGATCGGCCCGTAGACGTGGGGGAACTGCTCGCCGGTGCCGGCGAGGTCCTCGACCACGACGCGGCTCATGAGCCGGTCGGGATCGATGCGCAGGACCACGGCGTCGTCGACGTCGGCGTAGAACCGATCGGCGGTCGCGGCGACCTGCTCGGCGAACGAGCAGTGGATGAAGCCATCGTCGGCGAGCGACCGCCCTCGGGTGCTGACGGCGTACTCCCCGGACGACTCGGCTCCGGCCCAATCGTCGGCGAGCGCGATGTGATACAGGTCGGCGGAGTTCACAGCTGGCCGTCGAGATTGGGAGACACCCTGATCGCGCGATCGAGCCCGGTCAGCGTGAAGCGCGCCCGTAGGTGCTCACTTGCGCAGACCACCGCCAGGTCGCCGTCGGCCTGACGGGCACGTCCGGCGGCGCCGAGGAGGACCCCGAGTCCGACATCGTCGAGCGCATCGACACCATCGAGGTCGACGATGATCGTCCGCCCGGCGTGGTCGGAGATGGTGCGTACCAGCAGATCGCGCAGGTCGGCGACCGTGGCCAGGTCGACCGACCCCGTGAGCGACAGAACCGGCGCCGTACCGACGATCTCGATCGAGCCGTGCAGGACCACCGCTCGACAGTACCCACGCCAGGGTCATGGCGGCTCCAGCGCCATCGTGGCCGTGGCCTGCAGGTCGACATCGTCGAGCAGTCGCCCGATCACGGCGATGTCGGTGACGCTTCGATGGTGCACGGTGACGGACACCGTCGTCGCCGCCACGGTCACCTCGACGGAGAGCGGGTGCAGCGACGTGACCCGGTCCGCGGCGGCGTGGGCGGCAGTGACGGGATCGGCGGAGACCGCGGCGGCCCGGGCGCCTTCGCGGGCCGCCAGCTCGAGGGCCAGTTGGTCGCGGCCGATGAGCGCCACCTGCAGCATCCCGAGCAGGAGCACCACCACCACCGGTAGCACGAGCGCCAGTTCGACCGCGGCCTGCCCGGCGTCGCGGGCATCGGGTCGAGCATCTCGGTTCAGACCTTGTCGATCACCGAGTCGATGACCCGATTGAAGAGCCGGGCGATCTTGCCGGCGCCACCGCCCGCGGTGGCCCAGGCGACGACGAGCAAGGCGACCAGAGCGGCGGCGAGCAGCACCAGGGCGTACTCGGTGGTCGCCTGACCCCGATCGCCATGCCCGCGCCGTAGGGCGAGGGCGTGAGGGATGGACGGATCGGTGAGGACCAGCAGGGCGGCGTGCAGCCGGGCGAGCAGGGCAACCAGAGCAGGCATCGTGTCTCCAGGAGGCAGAAGGTGCAGGCGGACGCGTCACGGGACCGGGCCCCGCAGCGTCGAGATGGCGCCGAGCACCGCCGGCGCGATGGCGAGCAGCACGAACGACGGCAGCGTGCAGACGACCAGCGGGAACGAGAGTCGGACCGGCAGGCGCCTCGCCTCGGCCTGGCCGAGCCGCCGCCGTTCGGCGCGCGCCTCGGCGGCCAGGCGGTCGAGAACGGGGGCGAGCGGCAGGCCGTCGCGGTCGGCCATGGAGATCGACGACGCCAGCTCGCGCGCCGCCGGGCCCGCTACCCGGGGGAGCTCGTCGAGGGCGTCGGCCAGTCCGCGGCCTCGATGGAGCTGTCGTTCGACGGCGGCGAAGGCATGGCGCAGCGCGGGCGGTGCCCGGCGGGCCAGCTCGAGGACGGCCTGCGTCGGTGACCGGCCGGCGTGCACGCAGAGGACGAGCAGCTCGATCGCGTCGGGCATCGCGGCCTCGACGGCGCGGCGGACCCCCGCGGACGCCCGCCGCCGACGCCGGACGACGATCACGGCGGTCGATCCAGCCAGCATGAGCGCGGGGAACGGACCGACCAACAGGATCGAAACGCTGGTGGCGAACGAGGCGCAGATCACGGCCGCCCGATGCCGTCGACGCCCACCGCCTGGCGGCACGACCAGCCGTCGCGTCGCAGTCAGTCGCCGCGACGGGGGCGAGCGGCGGGCCGCCAGGGCAAGGAGCAGGACGATCGCGACCGTGAGCAGCCCGGCGACGGTCGCCACGTCGGCGGCGAGGGCGCCGCGCTCGTTCATTCCGCGGCTCCGACGAGGTGGCGCATCCAGCACCACCCGGCCAGGTTGAAGAGGCCTCCGACGACGACACAGGCGACTCCGACCGGCGCGACCAGGGCGGACCGCACGGCCGGTTCGGCGACGGCGAGCAGGGCGAGGACCCCGAGCGGCACGGTCGAGAGGACTGTCGCCGAGAGCCGGGCCTGGGCGCTGTTGACCCTGCGCTCGGCCCGCTCGGCGGACCGCGCGTGGAGCGTGGCGGCGACTCGTTCGAGCGGCACCGCGGCCGGACCGCCGAGCTCGGCGCACGCCGAGAGCACGGAACCGACGAGCCCGGTTGCCGACGCCGGATCGTCGTCGCCCGCCGCATCGGCTACGGCTTCGGCCAGCCCGCGTCCGCGGGCGAGCGCGTGCACGACGGGCTGGAAGGCCGCCGCGCCCGCGGGCGCGGCCGCACCGGCCTGCACCACGGCGTGGGCGAGCGAGGACCCAGCTCGAACGCCGCGAGCGACCTGGACGCACCACTCGGCGACGTCATCGTCGGCCACGGGCGACCGTTGTCGCCTCCGTAGCCGAGGAGTGAACCATGCGGTCCGTGGACTGGGGTTCACGAGGGACCGAGCAGGCACGATCCATCGAGCGATCCGCCCGGCCAGGAGTGCGAGCGCCGCCCCGACGAGGGTGACGACGGCGATCGTCATCCCGACCTCACCCGGGTCGGACGACCGACGATGTCGTCGCCGTCGACGAGTGATTGCAATTGCAACGCGTCGCCGTCTGGGAGGACCTGCCCGACCTCGACCACCCGGCGGGCCGAATTCCCCGTGCGGGCCACGTGCACCACGACGTCGATCGAGCGGGTGAGCTGCTGGCGCACGGCGAGCAGCGGCCATGCCGGCGCCGCCTGGATGATCAGGGTCTCGAGACGGTGGAGCGCGTCGAGCGCGCTGTTGGCGTGGCAGGTCGACCAGGAGCCGTCGTGGCCGGTGTTGAGCGCTTGGACGAGGCCCAGCACCTCCGGGCCGCGCACCTCGCCGACGACGAGGCGGTCGGGTCGCAGGCGCAGGGCCGTGCGGACGAGCTGTTCGAGCGTGACCGCGGGCGTGCCGTCCGGCGTGGCCGGGCGCGCCTCGAGGCGGACGAGGTGGTCGTGGGTCGGGAGCAGCTCAGCGGTGTCCTCGATGACGACGATCCGCTCGCCGGGTTCGGTCCGGCCGAGCATGGTGTTGAGGAGTGAGGTCTTGCCCGACGAGGTCGCGCCCGAGACGAGCACGTTGCACCGGCGATGGAGCAACTCGTCGAGCAGGTCGGCCACGTCGCCGCCGCCGAACGCGGCCAGTGGGAGGGTCCGGTCACGAAAGCGCCGCACCGAGAGGCAGGTCCCGTCGAGCGCGACGGGCGGGATGACCGCACACACTCGCGAGCCATCAGCGAGCCGGGCATCGACGACGGGGCTGGTGCGATCGAGGCGGCGGCCGAGTGGGGCGAGGATGCGCTCGATGACGACGGCGAGGTCGGTCGCGGCGATCGACCCGGCCGGAGAGGTGGCGCCGTTGCGCTCGACCCAGATGTCGCCACCGGCGTTGACGAGGATCTCGTCGACGCCGTCGTCGCCGAGCAGGGCGTCAAGACAACCGAGACCGTCGAGGCGTGCCACCGCGGCCCGCACGAGGCGCTCGCTGTCGGGAGCGGTGGCGAGCGGCGCGAGCCGACGCACGTGGGCCCTGACGACGGCATCGGCGTCGCCGTCGTCGCGTTCGGCGGCGCGGCACAGCGCCTCGACCAGCCGCTCGTCGATCGCCGTCATGCGGCACCCCGCAGCTCCCGCTGCAGCACCCGGGGGAGGCGGGCAGCCAGCAGTCCGGCGTCGACAGCTCGCGCGACGGCGGGATCGTGGCTGATCGTGGCGACGACGGGGACGCCGAGCGTGCGCTCGATGTCGGGAACGCGCAGCGCCCGCCCTGGCTCGGCGACGAGCACCACGCCATCGGGCCGCCACGGCATGGCGACGGCGCGCCTCAGGGCGAGGTAGCAGGCGCGGGTGACGAGCAGGCTGCGCCCGACGTCGCCGAGCGGGTTCGGGCGGTCACCGGTGCCGCTGTCGACGACGACGGTGTACGGACGCTCGGCGAGCCACGCCGCGAGGCCGGGCCAGCGGGGTGAGCACCGGTCGACCGGCCGCGCCCCGGAGGGGACGAGTTGCGTGGATCCGTTGACCTCGACCGCGAGGTCGGCCAGCGCGCGGGGCGGCGCATCGCACGCCAGCCAGTCGGCGATCCCCTGCCCGGCGGGCTCGGGCAGGCCGAGCACGGCCGGCAGCTCGCCGTCGAGATCGATGAGCAATGAGTCGGTGGCGGTGGCGAGGGCCAGGGTGGCGGCGACGACGGTGGTGCCGCTGCCTCCCTTCGCCGACCAACACACGGTGACGGCCATGGGCTGACCTCCCGAGGTGGGCCCGCTGGCGGGCCGGTGGGTCCTCGGGGGATGTCGGTGGAGCGAACGTACCGCAGGGGTGCGCGCGCTCCAACCGCCACCCCGTTCTGTCCGCGGGAATCGGCCCGAACGGGCCGATCGCCGCGGACAGGTAGGTGAGTAGCCCAACGCGAACCACCGACGTGGCGGAGGTGGACGGGAATCGAACCCGCCGGACGGGGATCACCCGTCCCAACCGCTTTGAAGGCGGCGGGGCCCACCAGGTGCCCGGACACCTCCCTGGGGCGCACCAAGGTACCCCCGTTGACAGGGCGTGACCGCTCTCGTAGAACCGAACATGGGGACCGAGACGAAGGAGGCTGTCATGGCAACGGATCTCGCTGTCACCGTGGAGGACAAGCCGGGGGCCCTCGCCGGAATGGGGGAGGCGATCGGCGCCGCCGGGATCAACATCGGCGGCGTCTGCGGCGCCGCAACACCCGGCGCGTCGGTCGTCCACCTGCTCGTCGACGACGCTGGCGCGGCGCGGGAGGCGCTCGCGGGCGCTGGGTTCACGTCCGTCGAGGAACGCGAGGTCGCCGTGCTCGACGTCGAGGACCGTCCCGGCGTCCTCGGCGAGGTCGCCCGCAAGCTCGCCGACGCCGGCGTCAACATCGAGCTCGTGTACCTGGCCTCGGGCACTCGCCTGGTGATCGGCGCGGCCGACCTCGACCAGGTCCGATCCGCGGTCTGAGCGTCAGAAGTGGCTGCCGCAGAACGGGGCTGGTGACTGCAGGAACAACTGGTCAGCCAGCGGGAGTGCCGCCTCATCGCGCACGTCGACGCGCCCGACCGCAGCGAGTGCTGACCACCGAACGCCGCCGAGGTAGCAGGCGGCGAGCGTGCTGACACTGGCCCTCAGATCGGAGTCGGCGGGGTCACGCTCGTCCCGCGTCGTCCCCTTCGTCTCGATCCGCCAGACGCCGTTGTTGGCCGGGAACAGGTCGTCGTCGACCGCAATCGTGACGCCCTCGGCGGCTTCGCCGAAGGTGCGCGCGGCGAGCGCGGCGTCGACGTCGATCAGGCGAACCCACTGTTCGTCGTACAGCATCTTGACCTGGTACGCCCGAGGGTCGTGGACGGCGAGCCGGAGCGGATCGTCGATGGGCCGCTCTTCCGCGGTCCACGTGCGCACCAGATCGAGGTCGCACAGGAAGGACCACATGGCGAGCTCGACGGCGGTGGACGTGCCGAAGGCGTCGTAGACCTCGCCCTCGCCCCGTGGCTCGGTGGCCGGTGCCGTCTTCCACTTCACGCGGTAGTGAACGAAGCCGTCGTCGATGCCTTCGGCGTCCGAATGGACGGCGACATACTCCGCGTCGCCACCGGACGTCAATGCTGCGGTGAGATATCGCTTCCACATCCACTCCGGCCGCGAAATGGTGCCCGGCCGAGTGGCGGATCGTTCGTACAGCGGGGCGACGACGTCGAGGATCTCGTCGCGTGCCAGCATGCGCATCGATCCGCTCGCGGCGCCGCGGAGTGGGCGGGCGCCGGTGGGATCCAGGGTGATCTCGGCGGCGTCGCCGGCGATGCCGAAGCCGAAGCGTCCGTAGATCAGCCCCTCGCTCGCCCGCAGGCTGGCGAGGACCTGGCCCCGGGCGGCGGCGTCCTGCAGCGAGCGTCGCACCAGGGTGCTGGCGAGGCCGCGCCGGCGGTACGTCGGGAGCACGCCGACGCGGGCCACGGCTGACGTCGGCACGCGGGCACCTCCGGGAACCACGGTGTCGACCGGGTAGCTCGCGACGTGGCCGACGCACTGGCCACGGTCCCACGCCGAGAGCGAGTCGGACGCCGCCCATGAGGCGATCTGCTGCTCCCATTTCTCGTCGTCAACAGGGGCGAACAACAGCGACGTGCCCACCGTGTCCGCGGCGAGCCGGTACTCGTCGGGCTGCGTCTCCCTGATCTCGATCACCGGGGCCATCGTGACACGGGCCGTGCGGCCGTAGCGTTGCGTTATGACCGTTCAGCTCAACCACACGATCGTCAACGTGATGGACAAGCACGAGTCGGCCACGTTTCTGTCCGAGGTGCTCGGGCTGCCGGAACCGAAACCGTTCGGGCCGTTCCTCGTCGTCGAAGCAGCCAACGGCGTGTCGCTCGACTTCGCCGACGACCACGGCGAGGTCCGCTCGCAGCACTACGCGTTCTTGGTGGGCGAGGAGGAGTTCGACGAAATCTTCGGCCGGATCCAGGAACGCCAGATCCCGTACTTCGCCGAGCCGGACGCCTCAGGCGAGGGGGAGATCAACACCCGCGACGGCGGTCGCGGCTGCTACTTCCACGACCCGGCCGGCCACTGGCTGGAGATCATCACCCGCCCGTACGGATCCGGCGGCTGACCCCCGGTTTCTGCAGCTCGATCGGCCCCTATAGGGGCCGATGCAGCTGCAAGAACGCGCTCCTAGACGGCGAGGAGGTCGCGGGCGCCGGTGTCGCTCGAGGGGTGGCGGAGCTTGCTCATCGCCCGGGCCTCGATCTGGCGGATGCGCTCGCGGGTGAGGTTGAAGTGCTCGCCGACCTCCTCGAGCGTCCGCGGCTCGCCGCGGTCGAGCCCGAAGCGCAACTTGAGGATCTCCCGCTCCCGCTCGTCGAGCGGCGCGAGCAGGCGGGCGATCTCGTCGGGGAGCAGCGCCGTTGCCGCGACCTCGAACGGGCTCTCCGCCGACCGATCCTCGACGACGTCGCCGAGCTCGGCGTCCCCGTCCTCGCGCAGCGGCTCCGACAGCGACAGCGGCTCGGCGGCGAAGCGCAGGGCCTCGGTGACCTTGTCCTCGGGCATCTCGACCTCGCGGGCCAGCTCGGCGAGCGTGGCCGGGCGGCCGTACTTGAGCTCGAGCCGGGAGCGGGCCTTCTGCAGCCGGGCGAGGGTGTCGCCGGCGTGCACCGGCAGGCGGATGGTGCGCCCGGTGTTGGCGATGCCGCGGGTGATCGCCTGGCGGATCCACCAGGTGGCGTAGGTGGAGAACTTGAACCCCTTGCGCCAGTCGAACTTCTCGACCGCGTGCATCAGGCCGAGGTTGCCCTCCTGGATCAGGTCGAGCAGCGGCAGCCCCGAGGCCTGGTACTTCTTGGCGATCGACACGACGAGGCGGAGGTTGGACTGGACGAACTGGCGCTCGGCCTCCTCGCCCTGGCGGGCCGTGCGGCGCAGCTCGCGGCGGCGGGCCGCCGAAACGTCCTTGCCGCCGGCGTCGAGCTCCTCGATCGACTCCTTGCCCGCCTCGATCGCCTTGGCCAAACGGACCTCGTCGTCCTTGGTGAGCAAGGTGTATTGCCCGATGTCTGTCAGATAGAGGCGTACGAGATCTTCGTCATCGCGTTCAACGCGATCCTTGGCCACAGCGGCTCCTTATGTACCGTCCCGCTACGGGCGGTGTCGTCGAGCGAGTTGTCCACCCGTGCGAGCGGGATTGTGCTCACGATACCGACGCGGTCAAGACCACCAACCCAATTCTCCCAGGTCGTTCGCTCTGCGCACTGTTACCCCTACCCTCGGGCGGTAGATTTCCAACATCGGCGCCGAACGGCGCCGGGCAGGAAAGGGAGTGTCCCGTGCCCAACCCGATGCTCAACGAGAAGAAGCTCGAGGAGGCGCGCTCCGGCTGGGCCGCCCCGCAGGCGCCGAGTCCCGGCGGCGAGGTGTGGCCGCCGCCCGTCGAGCCCCGCACCCGCGTCGACGACGGCCCGGTGAGCCCATGGGCCGGCGCGATGACGATGAGCGGCACGATCAGCGCCACCGCCGTGCTCTTCGTGCTGCTCCTGGGCAGCGCGACGGCGGGCTGGCTGATGACGGAGACGACCGAGGACGAGCTGAGCTTCCCGAGCATCGCGATGGTCGGGGTCATCGTCGGCTTCGCCTGCGTGATCGGCCTGTGGTTCCGCCCCCAATGGGCGAAGGTGCTCGGCCCGATCTATGCCCTCGCCCAAGGGTTCTTCGTCGGTGCGATCTCGAAGGCGTTCGAAGAGGCCTACCCGGGCATCGTCGTGCAGGCCGTCGGCGCCACGCTCGGCGTGTTCGCGGTGATGCTCGTGCTCTACCGCACCCGGATCATCAAGGTCACCGACCGCATGCGCCGCACGATCATCTTCGCCACCCTCGGCGTGATGGCGCTGTACCTCGTCTCGTTCGTGGTCTCGCTGTTCGGGTCGAACGTCCCGGTGATCAACGACGCCAGCCTGTTCGGCATCCTCTTCAGCTTCTTCGTCGCCGGGCTCGCCGCGTTCAACCTGATGCTCGACTTCGACTTCATCGAGCGCGGCACCAAGTCCGGCCTGTCGAAGGACTACGAGTGGTACGCCGCGTTCGGCCTGCTGGTCACGCTGGTCTGGCTGTACCTCGAGATCCTCCGGCTGCTCGGCAAGCTCCGGCAGTGATCGCCGCCGCCCCGGCGCGGTCGATGACGGCCGTGCTCGAGGCGGCTGGCGTTGCCGCCACAGGCGGATTGCTCGCCGGCGCCACCTGGTCGCTGGTCGGGCTCGGCTGGCCGGCGGCCGTCGTCGGCGCGGCGAACGGAGCGGTCTCCGGCGCGCGGCGGATCTATCGCTGGCGGTCGCCGACCGGACCCCTGGCGTTGCTCCTCGACTCGACGTGGGGCCTGCCGATGACCCTCGCCGCGATGGCCGCCCACGGCGTCGCGGCCGTCCAGGGCCGGCGCGCCGGGTACGTGCGCCCGTTGAGCGAGCGCGCCAACCGCCACGTGTACGCGCGCGGCCTCAGCATGCGGCGCGGCTTCGCGATGACGCTCGGCAACGTCGTGAGCGGAGCCGGCGACGACGTGCTCACGACCCCGCGCCGGCAGAAGCTGGTCACCGACCACGAGGACGTCCACGTCTGGCAGGCGCGGTGGTTGGGTCCGCTGTACCCCGTGCTGTACGTCGGGTGGAGCGTCCTCGGTGGTGCGGTCGGCGCGTTCGTCTGGCTGTTCCGGCGGCGCGGCGACCGGTTCAGCACGGTCGTCGAGACGTGCAGCTACTACCTCAACCCGCTCGAGTGGTGGGCGTACAGCCGCGACGACCGCTGGCCGCCGCCGCGGAAGCTCGCCGGCCTCGGCTGGTCGCGCCCGTGCGTGCGTCCGTTCAGCGAGCTGTCGGAGCAGAGCGCGCGCCGTCGAGGTCGCCAAGGAATCCCAGCAGCGCCGCGTTGAACTGCTCGGGCGCCTCCTGCTGCGTCCAGTGGCCGATCCCGTCGAGCAGCACCGTCCCGCGGTGGTTCGGCAACAGTCCGTCCATCGCCTCCACGTACCCGGGCCGGTCGGCGATGACGAGGTCGTGGGTACCGCCGATGAACCAGCTCGGCGCCGACGGGACGGGAAGGTCCTTCACCCGGGCGTAGTTGGCGTCGAGGTTGCGGTACCAGCTCACCGGGCCGAAGAAGCCGCTGGTCTGGAAGTGGTCGACGTACACGGCGAGGTCGTCGGCGGTCAGCCAGGCCGGCAGCTCGTCCGGGATCGGGCCGACGGCGGCGATGATGTCGAGGAAGCCGGTGCCCTCCATCGGCGGCGGGTCGGGGCGGTCCTTGACGTACGCCTCGCCGGAGGCGCCCCACAGCATGGCCCGCATCGTCAGTTCGACGTCAGCGCCGAGCTCGGCCTCGGCCGGACCGACCGGCTGGAAGTAGAGGATGTAGAAGAAGCGGTCGCCCCAGATCGACTTCATCAGCTCGGTCGGCGGCATCGGCCACTGGGTGTAGGGCACGCTCACCCCGACGACGGCGCGCACTCGCTCGGGGTGCATCCTGGCGAGCTCCCACACGACCAGGGCGCCCCAGTCGTGGCCGACGAAGACGGCGTCGTCGTGGCCGGTGGCGTCGAGCAGCCCGAGCAGGTCGCCCGTGAGCTGGTCGATGCCGTACGCCTCGACGTCGGCCGGCGCGGTCGACGCGCCGTAGCCGCGCTGGTCGGGAGCGAGCACGTGGTAGCCCGCGTCGGCGAGCGGAGCGATCTGGTGGCGCCACGAGTGGGCGCATTCGGGGAAGCCGTGGCTCAGCACGATCGCCGGCGCCGCCGGGTCGCCCGCCTCGACAACGTCCAACTCGATCCCGTTCACCGCTCGTCGCGTGGTCGTTGCCGTGGCTGCCATCGCGGCGAGCGTACATTGGCCCTTCGATCCGGCTCCGGGCCGGACGGGGAGGAGAGAGCCATGCGACGTTCGATGCTGACGGCGGTGGTCGCCGGAGCCGCGCTGTTCGCGCTCGCGGCGTGCGGGGACGACGACGACGATGACGCCGGTGGTGGCACGACGACTCCCGCGGCCGCCGCGACCACGGCCGCCGCCGGCGGTACCGGCGATACCGGTGGCGGAGGTGGGGAGGCGGCCACGATCACGATCACGGAGTTCGCCTTCCCGGCCGAGACGGTGCTGCCAGCCGGGGGGACGGTGACGGTCACCAACGAAACGAGCGCAGCCCACACCCTCACCGACACGCTCGGTACGTTCAACGAGGAGGTGGGTCCCGGGGAGTCGATCGAGATCACGATCGCCGAGCCCGGCTCCTACGAGTACGTCTGCAACTTCCACCCGCAGATGATGGGCGTGATCAACGTCGAGTGACGCTGCCGTTCACGACGCAGCCGCCGAAGCGCCTGGAGGCGCCGGCGTGCTGAACCGGGTCCTCACCTCTCAACGACGCGATCTCGCCAGCCGAGCTCATCCGCTCCGAGCTGGGTCGCCGGCGGGGCCCCGGTGCGGTACTCGAGCAGCATCGCCCGCCACGGCGCGGTGACGTTGAGCTTGCCGAGGATCGCGCTGATCCCCCACACGACCCGGTCGAGGATGACGAAGCTCGCCGGCATGTTGAGCTTGGCGATCACGGAGGCGTGGGGGCCGCTGAGATCGACGATCCGGGCGAGGGTGTCGCGCATCCACTCCCGGGTGAAGGTGAACTCGTCGACCAGGTACGGCTGGTACGGACTCGAGACGTAGTCGTACACGAGGGCGGGATCAAGGCCGTGTCCCGGCGCGAGGAAGCCGGCGTGCTCCATCGCCGTGATGAGCAGGTCCGGGTCGCGGTGCACCACGATCGCGTCGAGGCTCGGCTCCAGCCGTTCCCACTCGCCCGGGTCCCATCGCTTCACCAGACCGAAGTCGAGGAACGTGACGCTGCCGTCGTGGTGGAAGCGGTAGTTGCCCGGGTGAGGATCGCCGTTGAACGCCCGGAGGCGGTGCACCGCATGCTGACCGAAGCGCCAGATCACCTCGCCGGCGCGCCGCTTCGTCTCCTCCGGCGCAGTGGCGACGAACTGGTCCCACGGCATCCCGTCGACCCACTCCGTGGTGAGCACGCGGGTGGCGGACAGCTCGGGCACGAGCGAGAGGATCCGCACCCATGGGTGGCCGGCGAAGTGGTGGGCGAACTCGGTGACGTTGCGCGCCTCGAGCCGGTAGTCGAGCTCCTCCCGCATGCGGGCGCGGAGCTCGTCGACCAGCGCGCGGGCGTCGAGGCCGGTGAGTGCCATCGCCGAGAACATCGTGTACATCAGCTCGGCGCCGTCGAGGTCCTCCTCGATCGCCGCGCCGACGCCAGGAAACTGCACCTTCACCGCCACGTCGCGGCCGTCGGTCGTCACGGCGCGGTGCACCTGGCCGATGCTCGCCGAGGCGACGGGGAGGTCCTCCCAGACCTGGAACACGCGCTCGGGCTCGTCGCCGAGCTCCTCGCGCACGACGTCGGCGGCGAGGCTGGGCGCCATCGGCGCGGCGTCAGCCTGGAGCGAGGCGAGGGCGGCCTGGGCCTCGTCAGGCAGGGCCTCGACGATGAAGCTGACGAGCTGGCCGACCTTCATCAGCACGCCCTTCATCTCGCCGAGCTCCTTGGCGACGTCCTCGGCCGTGCGGATGGCGAACTGCTCATCGAGCGCGGCCCGCCGTTCCGCGGGCGTGACGATCTGGCGGGCCTTGGTGCCGGCGTAGCGCGTGGCGCCCCGCGCCGTCATCTTCCACATCCGGCGCGATCGCCAGCTCACCACCCGCCCGAGCCGGCGCCGGGCCGCGACGAGGACCCCCACTCCGATCCCGCCGGCGGCGACGGCGGCCACGCGCCCCGATCTCACGGAGCCGCCGGTGGAGCGGGCTCGTCGTCTCCGTAGGTGCCGTCGGCGAGACGCGCCAGCGCTTCCTCGACGGCGGCGAGGTCCCGGGCGATGGCGTCGAGATCGGGATCCCCGTCGCCGGCGACCTCGGGCTCCGGTTCCATCGGCCGCAGGCTACTGGCGGTGCCTCGGCGGGTGCCGACCCGATCGCGTATCGTCGCCTCCGTGGCAGCGCAGCGGTCGACGACCTCGCGCTGGCGCGATCTCCCCACGGCGGTGTGGATGCTCGCGCCGTCACTGGTCATCCTGATCGTGTTCGTGCTCTACCCGCTCGGCCGGGCGATCTGGCTCGGCCAGGCGCGCTGTGACGCGCAGGGGCAGAACTGCGTCTCGAACGGCTGGGATCAGTACGTCGACGTGGCGCGCAGCGAGGAGTTCCAGCACGCCTTGTGGGTCACGGTGAAGTTCGCCCTGATCACCGTGCCCATCGGTGTCGCCCTCGGCGTCGGTCTGGCGGTGCTCGCCGACAAGTACCTGCGCGGCATCGGCGCGTTCCGGACGATCTTCTCCTCGACCGTCGCCACGTCGGTCGCCGTCGCCAGCCTGATGTGGCTCTTCCTGCTCCAGCCGGACGTCGGCGTGCTCGCCAACGTCGAGTGGATCTCCGACCTGTTCCCGGTGCTCAAGTCGCCCGGGCTGCTGCGCGATCCGGGCACGGCGTTGATCTCGGTCGCGGCGACGAGCATCTGGACCAGCCTCGGGTTCACGTTCATCCTCATCACGGCCGGGCTGCAGGGCATCCCGCGCGACCTCCACGAGGCCGCGGTCGTCGACGGGGCGGGGGGCATCCGCCGGTTCTGGAGCGTGACCCTTCCGTTGCTCGGACCGACGTTGGTGTTCGTGGTGATCGTCCTGACGGCGCGGGCGTTCCAGGCGTACGGCGAGATCGACCTGCTGACCGACGGCGGGCCGCGCCCGGAGGACTCGACGACGACGCTGACGTACTTGATCTACGGCGGCGACTCGATCATCAACAACAACGACGGTCTCCAGGCGGCCGTGGCGGTGCTGCTGTTCCTCGTGATGCTGGTGGTCTCGCTGTTCCAGCTCGCCGGCGTCAGTAGGCGGGTGCACTATGCGTGAGGTTCGCCATGGCCGGTGACGCGACCACGATGTACGACGCGCCGGCGGGCTGGCGGGCCGTCGGGCGCTACGGCCTGCTCGTCGTCGTCTCCGTGCTCGTCCTGTTCCCCGTGTACACCACGGTCGTCGCCGCCCTCAAGCCGGGCAACAAGGTGCTCGAGAACCCGTTGCTCCCGGACGCGTTCACCCTGGACGTGCTGCGCGAGGCGTGGACCGACGGGCACTTCGGGCGCTACATGCTCAACTCGTTCGTCGTCACGATCGTCGTCACGATCGCGACGCTCGTGACGTCGGTGCTCTCCGGCTACGCGTTCGCGCTCCTCGACTTCCCGGGCCGCACGCTGCTGTTCGTCGTCTTCCTCGCCACCCTCCTCGTACCGTTCGAGGCGACCGTCGTCGTCAACCGGCGCACGGTCGACTCACTGGGCTGGCTCAACACCTACCAGGGCTTGGCCGTGCCGTTCCTCGCCACGGCGTTCGGCACGTTCCTGGTGCGGCAGGTCTTCATGACGCTGCCGCGCGACCTCCGCGACGCCGCCGCGATGGACGGTGTCGGCCACGTCGGGTTCCTGCGGCACGTCGCGGTGCCGCTGGTGCGCCCGACGATCGGGGCGTTGGCGTTGTTCACGTTCCTGTCGTCGTGGGGTCAGTACCTGTGGCCCGTCCTCATCACGACGGAGTCCGACATGAACACGCTGCAGGTCGGGCTCAAGCAGATCAGCAGCGAGTCGGGCCTCGACCGGCCCAACCTCGTCATGGCCGGCACGGTCATCGCCGCCATCCCGATCGTCGTCATCCTGCTCCTCTTCCAGCGCCAGTTGGTGCGCGGGCTCACGGCAGGGGCGGTGAAGGGATGAGGTCGCGCGCGCTGCTCGGCGCGGTGCTCGCCGCGTTCGTCCTTGCTGCCGGTTGCAGCAGCGGTGAGTCGATCCTCCAGGCGGGCAACGAGCCGCCACCTCCGGTGCCGACCGCCGGGCCACCGCCCAGCACGATCCCCGGCCAGACCCTGCCGTCGACGGTGCCGCCGACGATCGCGACGACGACCACCACGCCGCTGGACACGCTCCCACCGTGCCCGGTCGACGCCCTCGACGGCGTCACGTCGCCGGTGGAGATCACGTTCTGGCACGGACTCGGTTCGGTCCTCGAGACCACGCTCACCGACCTCACCGAGGAGTACAACGCGAGCCAGGACAAGGTACGGGTCAACCTCGAGAACCAGGGTGGGTACAACCAGACGATCGACAAGTACGTCCAGAGCCGGCAGCGCAGCCGGCCCGAGATGGTGATGTTCCCCGAGTACATGGTCCAGCAGATCGCCGACTCCGAGTCGGTGATCCCGATCGGAGCCTGCATCGAGGCGAGCGGGTTCGACACGACGCCGTTCCTTCCCCGGACGCTGCTCGCCTACCAGACCGAAGGTGTCCAGTGGTCGATGCCCTTCAACGTCAGCGACCCGGTCCTCTACTACAACCGCAAGGTGTTCGAGGCGGCCGGTCTCGACGCCGGCGGACTCCCCGGTGTCGCTGGAGGAGCTGCGAGCGACGTCGCAGACGATCGTCGACACGGGCGCGGCGGCGACGGGGATCGCCCTCGACTCGGGCGTCGACTCCGGCGGCGGCTGGTTCCTCGAGCAGTGGTTCGCCCGGGCCGGCGAGTTCTATGCCGACAACGGCAACGGCCGGCTGGCGCCGGCGACCCGGGTGCTCTACGCCGGGCCCGGTCGGCGTCGAATTGATGACCGAAGTGCAGTCGCTGATCAACGACGGGCTGGCGGTCAACGTCGGCGACAACGCCACCGGCCAGGACACGCTGTTCAAGCTCGCCGACCCGGAAGCGCCGGCGGCGATGGCGATCGCCACCTCCGCCGCGCTGGGCGCCGTGCTCGCCGCGCTCGACGGCGGTCTCATCCCCGGGTTGACCAGCGCCGACGTCGGCGTGGGTCCGATGCCAGGACCGGGCGAGACGCCATCGGCGATCGTCGGCGGGGGCTCGTTGTACGTCGTCGCCGACAAGGGCGACGCCGAGGCCGCGGCGGCGTGGGACTACATCCAGTTCCTCGTCAGCGCCGAGTCGCAATCCAAGTGGGCGTCGGCGACCGGGTACGTGCCGATCCGAGAGGACGCCCTCGAGCTCCAGCCCCTCGCCCGCACGTACCGGTCGGACCCGCGGTTCAAGGTCGCCTACGACCAGTTGCTCAGCGGGGTCGACGACCTCGCCGCCGTCGGGCCGGTGCTCGGCCCGCTCCGCGAGGTGCGCAGCGTGACCGCCGGGGGCGTCAGCGCGATCTTCGACGGCGCCGATGTCGCCTCGACCCTCGCCGACACCGCGGCCCAGTCCGACGCCCTGATCACCGACTACAACGCCCGCAACTGACCCCCTTCTGGGCGGGAATCTTCGCCAACCGCACGTTCTGGGCGGGATTCGTGCCAGCAGTTGGCAAGAATCCCGCCCAGATCGCGAGCACATTCCGTTTCGGAGCCTGCCTACCTCCAGGGAGGGTGTGGAACTCTCGAAACTCGCCCCATTCGCCGAAGATCACCATGGGCTGATCACCGTGGCGGCCGCCGTGAGAGGCGGCGTGTCCCTCTCGACCTGGTACCGCGCCGTCCGCTCGGGCGAAGTCGAGCTGCTGCATCCGGGCGTCGCCCGGCTCCACGGCAGCTCGCGAAGTCGCGAGCAAGCGATCGCCGCAGCCGTTCTCGCCGCGGGGCCCGGTGCGATGGCATCGCATCGCTCCGCAGCCCACCTGTGGGGGATCCCCCGACCCGACGAGGACCCCGTCGATGTGATGCTGACGGAGCGCCGCCGCGAGGCGACGCTGCCGGGCGTGATCGTCCATCGGCCTCGCGATCGGCGGGACCTCTCGCCAGTGCTCCGGCGGAACATCCGCACCTCGAACATCCTGCGCCTGCTGTGCGACCTCGGCGCCGTCGACCCGCCCGCCGTGGTCGCCGCAGTCGGGCACGTCGTGACCACGGGCATTGCCTCACCGGTCGCGCTCCGGACGGCCGTCGAGGTGCACGCGCCGGCGAGGGCGCCACGGCGTCCCCGCGTTCCGCCAGGCGCTCGACGAGTGGGTGATCGACGGCAAGCCGGTCGACAGCGTGCTCGAGACAGCAATGCGGAAGCTCGTGACGAACATACAAGTTGCCGGCCGTCGAATTTCACCCGATCGTCGGTGGCTACGAGGTCGACTTCCGCATCATCGACTCGAACATCGTCCTCGAGTGCGACGGCTGGGAGACCCACGGCCGGAACAAGCGACAGTTCGAGAAGGACAGGACCCGCGACGCGGACTTGATCGGACGCGGGAACATCGTGGTGCGATTCACCTACCGCGCGATCACGAGGACGGCGGCGAAGGAGGCCGAACGGATCCGGGCGGTGGTCCGCACGTGGGCACCTCACCTGGTTCTGGGCGGGAATCTTGCCAACTGCTGACAAGAATCCCGCCCAGATCGTGGGTTGGCGAAATTCCCGCCCAGATGGGGGGACGCGGCTCGGGCCGTTAGCGTCCCCGGGATGGAATTTCCCCCGTTCGATGGGTCCGCGCCTCCGCGGCAGCAGTTCTCCGAGGCGCCGGCGATGGGCATCGATCCGGCGAAGCGGTACACGGCCACGCTCGCCACGTCGCTCGGCGAGATCGTGATCGCCCTCGACGCCGTCAAGGCACCGAACACCGTGAACAACTTCGTCTACCTCGCCCTGCACCACTACTACGACGGGGTCATCTTCCACCGCATCATCAACGGGTTCATGTGCCAGGGCGGTGACCCGACCGGTACGGGCCGGGGCGGACCCGGCTACAAGTTCGCCGACGAGCTGCCGAAGGGCGGCGACTACCAGATCGGCTCGGTCGCCATGGCCAACGCCGGCCCGAACACCAACGGCAGCCAGTTCTTCATGATCTCGGGCAAGGACGGCGTGCGCCTCCCGCCGCAGTACAGCCTGTTCGGCCAGATCGTCAAGGGCCTCGACGTGCTCGACGAGATGCAGCGCGTCAAGACCGGCTCCGGCGACCGCCCGGTCGACGACGTCGTCATCAACTCGGTCACGATCAGCGAATCCGACTGACGTCGTGGGCGCACTCGACGGACGCACGGCGATCGTCACCGGCGCCAGCCGCGGGATCGGCGCCGCGATCGCCCGCGGGCTCGACGCCGCAGGGGCCCGCGTCGCCCTCGTCGCCCGCTCGGCCGATCAGCTCGCCTCGGTCGCCGCCGATCTGACCAACGACCCGGTCGTGATCCCCACCGACCTCGGCACCGCCGAGGGACCGGGTGAAGCGGCGGCCGCCGCCCTCGCCGCGTTCGGCGGTCGCCTCGACGTGATCGTCAACAACGCCGGCATCGCGGTCCGCAAGGAGAGCGAGACGATCCAGGTCGAAGAAGCCGATCAGCTCTGGAACGTCAACGTGCGGGCCGCGTTGCTCCTCACCGCGGCCGGGCTGCCGGCGATGCTCGAGCAGGGCGCAGGGTCGATCGTGTCGATCAGCTCGATCAGCGGACGCCGCGGCGCCCCCCGACGGGCGCTCTACGCGGCGACCAAAGCCGCCCTCGACGGGATGACCCGCGCGCTCGCGATGGAGTACGGCCCCCGCGGGATTCGCGCCAACGCGGTCGCGCCCGGCGTCGTCGACACCGACCTGTGGCACGAGAACCTCGCCAAGCCCGGCGTCGCCGACGCGGTGCTCGACGTCATCCCGACACGGCGTGTGTCGACCGCCGAGGAGGTCGCCGACACCGTGGTGTTCCTCGCCTCCGACGCGTCCCGCGCCATCACCGGCGAGATCATCTCCGCCGACGGCGGCATCCACGCCACCGTCAACCTCTGGCCGACCGTCTGAACGTCACCGGGTATTGTCGCCGCTCGATGAGCGCGAGCACGCTCGATGATGCCGTGACCGAGGCGAGAGCGCGGTACGTCGCCGACCACCCGATCAGCGCGCAGCTCGCCGACCGCGCCGCCAGAGTGATGCCCGGCGGCAACACCCGCTCGGTGCTGCACATCGAGCCGTTCGCCTTCCGGGTCGTCGGCGCCGACGGTGCCTGTCTCACCGACGCCGACGGGCACCGCTACCTCGACCTGCTCGGTGACTACTCGGCCGGCTTGCTCGGGCGACGGGCGGCGGTTGCGGACGTCGTGCGGTCGGTGCTCGACCGCGGCTGGTCCTACGGCGCGATGAGCGAGCCCGAGACGGCGTTCGCCGAAGCCGTCGTGACTCGCTTCCCGTCCGTCGAGCAGGTCCGCTTCACGAACTCCGGCACCGAGGCCAACTTGATGGCGCTGCTCACCGCCCGTCACGCCACGGGGCGGGACCGGATCGTCGTGTTCGCCGGTGCCTACCACGGCGGCCCGTTCTATTTCGGTCCGGGCGGTCGACCGCTGCAGGCGCCGTTCGAGTACGCCGTCCTGCCCTACAACGACGTCGCCGCGGTCGAGGCCGAGTTCGCCAGCCACGGCGCGGCGACGGCCGCCCTGCTCGTCGAGCCGATGATGGGAGCGGCCGGGTGCATCCCCGGCGACCCGGCCTTCCTCACCGCGTTGCGCCGCGTGACCGAGGCAGCCGGCACGGTGCTGATCTTCGACGAGGTGATGACCTCGCGCCTCGCCGTCGGCGGGGCGCAGGAATTGCTCGGCATCACTCCGGACATGACGACGGTCGGCAAGTACCTCGCCGGCGGGCTCTCGTTCGGGGCGTTCGGCGGCCGGCGCGACCTGATGGCCGCCTTCGACCCGCATGCCGGCGGCCTCACTCACGGCGGCACGTTCAACAACAACGCCTTCACGATGGCCGTCGGCGCGGCGGTGCACGAGTCGCTGGTCGACGCCGACACCCTCGCCGCGGTCAACAAGCGGGGCGACGGACTGCGCGACGCGCTCAACGCGGCGTTCGCCGCCTCGCCCTTGCCGTTCATCGCGACCGGCTGGGGATCGCTCGTCAACGTCCATCCCGTCCCCGGCCCGGTACGTGCCCCCGCCGACCTGCGGGCCGCCGATCCCCGCTGGCGGGAGCTCATCTTCCACGATCTGCTCGACGCGGGGTTCTACATCTCCCCGCGCGGCTACCTCGCGCTGAGCATGGACATCACCGACGAGCACCTCGACGCCTTCGTCGACGCCGTCGGCGAGTTCTGCCGACGTTGGGAAGGACTCGCCTGACCCGATGGCCCCAGCCGTCGAGCTCAGCGCCGACGACGCCCGCCGGATGGCCCTCGCGGCCCAGGGCGTCACCGACCGGCGTCCCGCGGGTCGGGTCGACCGCCGCCACCTGCGGCGTGTTCTCGACCGGGTCGGGCTGATCCAGATCGACTCGGTGAACGTGCTCGTGCGCAGCCAGGAACTGCCGCTGTTCGCCCGCCTCGGACCGCATCCGCGCACGCTCATCCCCGACGCGACGCGGGCGGGGGAGTTGTTCGAGTACTGGGGCCACATGGCCTCGCACATCTCGACGGCCCACCATCGCCTGTTCCGCTGGCGGATGAAACCGTCCCGGCACCCGTGGCGGGTGATCAGGGAGATGGAGGCCAGCCGCAATGGCTACCTCGGCGACGTCGTCACCCGGATCCGCGACAACGGCCCGGTCGTCGCCGCCGACCTCAGCGAGCGCGAGGGTCGCAAGGGACCGTGGTGGGACTGGGACGAGGCCAAGGTCGCCCTCGAGTACCTCTTCGTGACCGGTCAGCTCGCCGTCACCCGGCGGTCGAACGACTTCGCGCGGGTCTACGACCTCCCCGAGCGGGTGCTGCCGGCGGAGGTGCTGGACGCGCCGACCCCGACCGAGTCCGACGCCCGCAAGGAGCTGTTGGTGCTGGCGGCCCGGTTTCTCG
The DNA here is from genome assembly GCA_963755235.1 of uncultured Acidimicrobiia bacterium. Taxonomy (GTDB): domain Bacteria; phylum Actinomycetota; class Acidimicrobiia; order Acidimicrobiales; family Ilumatobacteraceae; genus JALZMG01. Next base: position 39,476 of record CAVWJT010000031.1, on the reverse strand, counting down.
GCGTCGGCACCCTGGGCGATCTCACCGACTACTACCGCCACGACATCCCGTCGTGTCGCCCGCTCGTGGCCGAGCTCGTCGAGGAGGGCCGGCTCGTGAGCGCCCGGGTCGAGGGCTGGAAGCAACCCGCCTTCGTCCATCCCGCCGCCAGGCTGCCGCGCCTCGTCGACGGACGGGCGCTGGTCAGCCCGTTCGACTCGCTGGTGTGGAACCGCGACCGCACCGAGCGGCTGTTCGGGTTCCGCTACCGCATCGAGATCTACGTCCCACCTCCGAAGCGGGTGTACGGCTACTACGTCCTGCCGTTCCTGCACGGCGACCGCCTCGTGGCGCGCGTCGATCTGAAGGCGGACCGCGCCGCGGGCGTCCTGCGGGTGCAGGCGGCCTACGGCGAGCCCGGGATCGACCCGGTCGAGGTGGGGACGGAGCTGGCCGCGGAGCTGCAGCTGATGGCGGGCTGGCTGGGTCTGGCGGGTGTCGTGAAGACCAGACGCGGCAACCTGGCGGCCGCCCTGCCGCTCTGACCTGGGAGAGTTACGCCACGCAATCGGCGCGCGCCCCGCCCAGCGAGAGGAGAACGACGATCGCCCCGCAGACGGCCAGCGAGACGAGGCCCGCCGGCGTGGCTCCGCCGCGATCACCGATCACGCCCAGCACCTGGATCGTGGCGTAGGCGGAGAAGGTGACGATCGCGGCGATGCGCGCCCAGTGCCGCCGCCGCAGCACCCCGACCGCGACCACCACTCCCCAGACCGCCGCCGCGGTCAGGAGGATCCCGACGGCAAGCACCAATCCGCCGAGGACGGCGAAGTCATCCTGAATCGGCAGATCCTGGTCGTCCACCCCTCCGGCGAGCATCGCACCGAACACGGTCAGGAAGAAGCCGGCGACGAACATCGGCACGGTCGTCAGCAGGATCAGCACTCCCGCCCCGATCCGGGCACCAGAACGTCGAACCGGCGGGGGCGAACCGCCGGGAGGCGGCACGATCCGTGATGGCGGTGGAAGTGATTCTGTTGACACCGAGTCTCCTCTCGTCAGGTCCCGCTGTCCGTTTCGACGCGCCGGCCCACGGATCGGTTCGGCCCAGCCAGCCGGAGCGCCGCCGCCGCCGGATACCCCGTGGATACGCTCCGGACGTGGCCAGGGAACCCGAACCCGGCGAGCTGCGCCCCCTGCGGCCGCAGCCCGAACCGGAGCCGGACCCCACCGTGCCCGTCACCGACGACGCCGCCCTGCCCGAGCCGCGTCGGCTCCCTGGGTGGGTCGTCCCGGCGATCGTGCTGTTCTGGGCCGGGTTCCTCGCCACGATCGCCGCCCGCTTCTTCTGGAATCGACTCAGCGGTCTCTTCGTGCTCCTCGCGATCTCGGTCTTCCTCGCCCTCGCCCTCGAGCCAGGGGTCAACCGCCTCGCCCGCCGCGGGTGGCGGCGGGGGGGCGCCACCGCGCTGCTCCTGTTCGGGGTCCTGGCCCTCTTCCTCGTCTTCGTCGTCGCCATCGGGACCCTGGTCGGCTCCCAGGTCGCGGACCTGCTCGACAACTCCGAGCAGTACATCACCGACACCGTCACCACGATCAACGACACCTTCGGGACGAACCTCGACGCGCAAGAGGTGATCGCCGACTTCAACGATCCCAACGGCGCTGTGCAGCAGTTCATCGAGGAACAGCGGGACGAGGTCGTCGACCTCTCCGTCGCCGCGCTCGGCGGGGTCCTGAAGCTCCTGACGGTGCTGCTGTTCACGTTCTACCTCGTCGCCGACGGGCCGCGGATGCGGCGGGCGCTGTGCAGCCGGTTGACGCCCGCCCGGCAGGAGCGGGCGTTGGCGATCTGGGAGCTCGCCGGGACGAAGACCGGTGGCTACCTCTACTCCCGGGCGTTGCTGGCCCTGATCTCCGCCTTCTTCCACTGGATCGTGTTCCAGGCCGTCGGCACGACCGCGCCCGTCGCCCTGGCCGTGTGGGTCGGCATCGTCAGCCAGTTCCTGCCCGTCGTCGGCACCTACCTCGCCGGCGTCCTTCCCGTCCTCCTGACGTTCCTCGACTCTCCGCTCAAGGCGGCGATCGTGCTGATCGCGATCGTGGTTTACCAGCAGGTCGAGAACTACGTGTTCTCGCCGCGTATCACGGCCCGCACGATGGAGGTCCATCCGGCGCTGGCGTTCGGGGCGGCCCTCGGCGGGGCGGCCCTGCTCGGTCCCATCGGCGCGATCCTCGCCCTCCCCGCGGCGGCGATGGCCCAGGCGATCCTCAGCGAGTTCGGCGACCGTCACCAAGTGGTCCAGAGCGACCTCACCGACGTCCGCCACCACCGCGTGTTCCGCCGCGCCGCGAAGCTGCGCCGAGCGCAGAAGTGAACGACCGGGATCTGCCCGGCGTCCCGGCGTGGGCGGCGGGGTTCGTGCCGGTCGCGGTCACGGAGCGCAGCGGGTTCCAGGAGAGCGTCCACCACGGCGTCGTCGTCGCACTCGGCCGCGACGGGTCCGTCGAGTGGTCGGCCGGCGACCCCGACGTCGTGATCTATCCCCGCTCGTCGCTGAAGCCGTTGCAGGCGGCGAGCATGGTCGGCGCCGGGCTCGACCTCGACGACCGGCTCCTGGCCACCGTGTGCGCCAGTCACGACGGGCGCCCCGAGCACGTCGCTGCGGTGGCGGAAATACTTGCCGGCGTCGGCCTCTCCAATGACGACCTGCGCAACACGCCGGCGCTGCCGCTCGACCCGGATGCCAACAGCGCCGCGGTGCGCGCCGGCGAACCGCCCTCGTCGATCGTCCAGAACTGCAGCGGCAAGCATGCGGGCATGCTCGCCACCGCGGTCGTCAACGGCTGGTCGACCGCGGGCTACACCGAACCCGATCATCCGGTGCAGCTCCGGATCCTCGACGACCTGCAACGCGCGGTTGGGCGGATCGACCACGTCGGAGTCGACGGGTGCGGCGCGCCGGCGGCGAGCGTGTCGTTGATCGGGTTGGCCGCCGCCGTGCGCCAGCTGGCCGTGGACGGGCACTCCGTGCACCGGGCGATGACCGGCCACCCGGAGATGGTGGGCGGACCCACCCGCGACGTCACGCGGGTCATGCGGCTGGTGCCCGGGCTGTTGGCCAAGGACGGAGCCGAGGGCGTCCAGGTCGCGGCGCTCCCCGACGGTCGCGCCCTCGCCGTCAAGGTCGCCGACGGCGGCGGTCGGGCCCGCACCCCCGTGACGGTCGCCGCGCTGCGCGCCCTCGGCGTCGACATCGCCGCCGACGCGTTCGTCGAACCCATCCTCGGCCACGGCGAACCCGTCGGCCGCGTGCGGTCGCTCGTGGGGATCTCGTGACCGATGGCGTTCCCGGACTTCCAGTCGCTGGCCGCGCTCGCGGCGCTCGTCTCATCGGCCGAGGTGCACGTGCCGACTCCAGGCTCGACGCGCGACGATCCGTCGGATCGTCGCCGAGAACCCGTCCAAGTTCACCTATCGCGGCACCGGCACCTACATCGTCGGCCACGGCGAGGTGGCGGTCATCGATCCGGGCCCGATCCTCGACTCGCACCGGGACGCCCTCGCCGCGGCACTGGAGGGTGAGCGGGTGACGGCCATCTGCGTCACCCACTGCCACAGCGACCACTCACCGCTCGCCGCGTGGCTGCACGCCGAGACCGGCGCGCCGACGATCGCGTTCGGACCGCATCCTCCCCCTGACGACGGCGATGAGGCACTCGCCGAGGAGATCGCCGACGGCGTGAAGGTCGAGGAGTCGATCGATCTCGCCTTCGCCCCGGACGTCCGGGTGACCGACGGTGACCTGGCCGCGGCCGGGCCGGGCTGGACGATCACCGCCGTGCACACGCCGGGTCACACGTCCAACCACACGTGCTTCGCCTACGCCGAGGAGCGGGTGTTGTTCCCCGGCGACCACGTGATGGGCTGGAGCACGACGGTGGTCTCGCCGCCCGACGGCGACATGGCCGCCTACGTCGAGTCGCTGCGCAAGGTCGGCGGGCGGGCCGACCACACCTACTGGCCGACACACGGGCCGGCGATCGCCGATCCGCAGCGCTACGTCGGCCAGCTCGTCGACCATCGCCTGGAACGTGAGCGACAGATCGTCGACACCGTCCGGTCCGGGGTCGCCGCGATCCCCGACATCGTCGCCCGCCTGTACGCCGGCGTCGCCAGCGAGCTGCACAAGGCCGCCGGGCGCACGGTGCTCGCCCACCTCACGAAGCTCGTCGACGACGGAGACGTCAGGGTCGAGGGCGGTGGGCGGCCGCGGCTCGCCAGCCGCTACGAGCCCGCGTAGCCGGACATGTCGTCGAGGATCTCGGCGAGCATCACGGGTGTGGTCAGCGGGTTCACCATGCACACCCGGAAACAGCGCTCGCCGTGCCAGGTGGTCGGCAGGACGAGAGCGAGCCCCGCCCGCGCCCGACCCGTGCTCCACGCCGAGTAGCGGGCGTCGTCCCAGCCGTCGACCTCGAACAGGGTGACCGACAACTGCGGTTCGAGCAGCAACGTGAAGCCATCGCGCCGGACGAGCTCGGCGGCGAACCAGCGCGTCGTCTCCAGCGTCGCTTCGACCGCCGCGGCGTAGGCGTCGGTGCCGTGGGTGGCCACGCTGAACCACAGCGGCAGGCCGCGCCCCCGGCGCGAGAGGTGGAAGGCGAAGTCGCTCGGGTTCCACTCCTCGTGACTGACGGTGTCGAGGTACTCGCCCCGCTGCCCGTGAGCTCCGGCGGCGAGGCTCGGGTCGCGGTAGACGAGGGCGGCGCAGTCGTACGGCGCGAACAGCCACTTGTGCGGATCGATGCCGAAGCTGTCGGCGCGTTCGAAACCCTCGCGTACGTCGACCGTGGAGGGTGCGCACAGCGCCGCGCCTCCGTAGGCGGCGTCGATGTGCATCCACACCTCGAGATCGCGACACACGTCGGCCACCGGCCCCAACTCGTCGACCGCGCCGGCGTTCGTCGTGCCGAAGTTGGCGACGACGGCGAACAGTCCGTCGACGCCGTGGTCGTCGAGCGTGGCGCGCAGCGCGGCACCGGTCATCCGGCCCCGGTCGTCGGGCGGGACGAGCACGACGTCGACGTCCATCACCCGCGCCGCGGCGTGGACCGACGCGTGCGTCTCCCCGGTGGTCGCGAAGCGCCAACGACCGCCGGATGGATCGCCCTGGCGGGCGCGGGCGTGATGGCGGGCGGTGACGAGCGCGGAGAGGTTGGCCGCCGAGCCACCGGTGACGAAGCAGCCACCGGCGCCGTCCGGGAACCCGGCCATGCCGGCGAGCCACTGGAGCGCCTGGTTCTCGGCCGCGATCGCGCCGGCGCCACACTCCCACAGGCCGGCGAAGATGCTCGACGCGCTGACGACGAGGTCGAACAGGTTGGCGGCAGGCGTCGGTGCGGTGGGCACATGACCCAGGTTCATCGGATGATCCATCGGCCGGCAGGCGTGCATCAGCACGTCGCGGAACAACGCCAACGCCTCGTGGCCGCCGATGCCCTCCGGGCAGATCGCGCCCTCGAGCGCGCCGACGAGCTGATCGGCGGGCCGAGCGCCCCACGTCGGGTCCTTGGGCATCTTCAGCCGCTCGATGGCGTAGCCGATCACCGAGTGGGCGAGCAGGTCGGTCCTCTCGTCCCACTGGTGCATGGGAGCATTCAATCGAGGCGGGGGAACTTCGGGTCGCGGCGCTCGATGTAGGAAGCGACGCCTTCGGCGAAGTCGGGTCGCTCGAAGCTCTCCCGCATCAGCGCGATGGCGTTGCGTTCGGCCGCGCCGAGGCCGGCATGCAACTCCGTGTACACCTGCCGCTTCATGATCGCCATCGATGCGGGCGACGACGTGCGCGCCAGCTCCCGGACGTAGTCCTTGGCGTCTCCTGAGCACCTCGTCGGCGGGAAGGGCCTTGTTGACGAGTCCGATGCGGGCGGCCTCGGCTCCGTCGACGCGGCGGGCCGAGTACAGCAGGTCGAGGGCGTGGGCCGGCCCGACGAGTCGAGTGAGCAGCCACGAGAGGCCCCACTCGGCGACCAACCCGCGCTGGGCGAACGACGTGGTGAGCACGGTGGCCTCGTTCATGAACCGGAGGTCGCACGAGAGGGCGATGGGCACCCCCATGCCGGCGACCGGGCCGTTGATCGCGGCGACGATCGGCTTCGGCACCGACAGGAGATACGTGTAGGCGCCGCGCAGGTCGTCGCCCCACGACTCGTCGCCGGGTTTCGGGACCGACTGCTCCGTGAACGGGGCGGGCCCCTCCTCGGCCGTCGCGCCACTCCCGCCGTCCGCCCCCGACAGGGCCGAGAGACGGTTCATGTCGGCGCCCGCACAGAAGCCCCGCCCGGCCCCGGTGAGCACGATGCCGACGACAGCCTGATCGCGCTCGGCTCGGCCCACGGCGTCGCGCACCTCCCCGGCCATGGTGTCGGTCCACGCGTTGAGCGCCTCGGGCCGGTTGAGGGTGATGGTCGCGACCGGGTCGTCGACCTCGTACAGGATCTGCTCGTACGGCATGGACCCGTTGTAGCGCACCGCGGCCCGGTGGTCAGATTCCCTCGGCGGCGTCCAGGCCCTCCTCGTCCGCGGTCTGCCCGGAGCGGAGTTGGTCGAACACGGCCGGCGGGTCGCGCCACGGGTCGGGCAGGGTGCCGGACTCGGCGTCGCGGATCGCTCGCCACACCCGTTCGGGCGTGCACGGGAGGTCGAGGTGGCGGACGCCGAGGTGGGCGAGGGCGTCGATCACCGCGTTCTGGACGGCCGGGGTCGACCCGATCGTGGCCGCCTCCCCGATGCCCTTGGCGCCCAGTGGGTTGAGCGGCGTCGGGGTCTCGGTCGAACGGACGTCGAAGCTCGGCAGCTCGGCCGCGGTGGGGATCCCGTAGTCGACGAGGGTTGCCGTCAGCGGATTGCCGTCGGCGTCGTGGCGTACTTCCTCGTACAGCGCCTGCCCGATGCCGGCGGCGACCCCACCGTGCTGCTGGCCCTCGACGAGCAGGGGGTTGATCACCGTGCCGCAGTCGTCGACGGCGACGTGGCGCACCACCCGGGCCTCGCCGGTGTCGAGATCGACCTCGACGACGGCGATGTGGGCGCCGAACGGGAAGGTCGAGTCTGCCTGGTCGAACTGGGCCTCGGCGGCGAGCCCGGTCGGTCCGTCGTCACCGTCGAGGAGTCCCGGTGGCGCTTCGCTCGCCCGGGCGGCGAGCTCGCCCCACGCCAGGGCGCGGGCCGGGACCCCGGCCACGCCGACCGTGGCGGTCGCGGTGTCGACGAGGATGTCGGCCTCGGCCGCCTCGAGCAGGTGCGCGGCGAGCCGCTTGGCCTTGCCCACCAGCGCCTCGGTCGCCTGGTGCACCGCCGAACCGCCGAGTTGCAGGGAACGCGATCCTCCGGTGCCACCGCCGCGGGGGACGAGGTCGGTGTCGCCGTCGACGAGGTGGATGCGGTCGACCGGGATCCCCGTCTGGTCGCTGACGAGCATGGCGAACGCGGTCTGGTGGCCCTGCCCATGGGCGAACGTGCCGGCCCTGACGGTGGCCGATCCGTCGTCGTGGACCTCGACCGCGCCGAACTCGCCGGTGCCGCCACCGGCCGTGATCTCGACGTAGGCGGCCACGCCGATCCCGAGGGCGAGCCGGTCGCCGCGTTGTCGCCGCTCGGCCTGCTCGCGGCGCAGCTCGGTGTACCCGCTGAGCTCGGCGGCGACATCGAGAGGAGTGTTGTACGCGCCGCTGTCGTACGTCGGTCCGGTCAGGGTCTGGAACGGGAACACGTCGTCGGCGAGGAAGTTGCGCCGGCGCAGCTCGATCGGGTCGATGCTGAGCTCGAGGGCGGCGTGGTCGACGAGCCGCTCGAGCAGCGCCGTGGCCTCCGGCCGCCCGGCGCCGCGGTACGCGCCCATCGGGGTCGTGTTGGTCACCGCGACGGCCACGTCGAACTGGATCGCGGGGAAGTTGTAGGTGCCGTGGGCCATGCGCTTGGTGCCGGCGGGCAGGAAGGTGCCGATCCCGGGGTAGGCGCCCCCGTCGCCGAGCAGCCGCACCCGGAGTCCGGTGAACGTGCCGTCGGGGCGGCAGCCGAGCTCGGCGTACTGCACCTGACCCCGGCTGTGCGGTTGGGCGACGAGGTCATCGCTGCGCGTCGGCGTCCACGTCACCGGCCGCCCGAGGTGACGGGCCGCGGCGGCGACGGCTGAGTATTCGGGGACGAGCCCGGGCTTGCCCCCGAAGCCACCACCGACCCGCGGGGCGATGACGCGGACGCCGGCGGCGTCGATCCCGAGGACGTTGGCGAGCTGGTTGCGCACCATGTGCGGCATCTGGTTCGACGCGTAGAACGTCATCCGGTCGTCGCCGGACGGGACGGCGGCGCAGCTGTTGGGCTCCATCGGCACGACCGCCATGCGCTGGTTCACGTAGCGGCCGCGGACCACGACGACGTCGCCGTCACCGTTCGCGTCGAGGTCGATCGGGTCGGCATCGGTTGCGACCAGCGCCTGGTTCGAGCCGTGGGCGGGGAAGATGATCGGGGCGTCGTCGGCGAAGGCCTCCTCCGGATCGATGATCGCCGGGATCGGGTCGTAGTCCGCCCACACCGCGGCGGCGCCGTCCTCCGCGGCGGCCACGGTCTCGGCGATCACGATCGCGATCGCCTCGCCGGCGAAGCGCACCACGCCGTCGGCCAGCGGCGGCCGGGCGAAGTCGGGGTGCACGGTGACGAAGCCGTGGTGCGGCGCGACGCCGAGGTCGGCCGCGGTGAACACGGCCACCACGCCTGGCGTCGCGAGGGCGTCGTCGACGTGGACGGCGCCGAGCGTGGCGTGGGCGACCTCGGAGCGGGCGAACGCGGCGTGCAGCTTGCCGGGCAGGTCGAGGTCGTAGACGTACCTCGCCGTGCCGATGAGCAGCTCAGGGTCCTCGGTGCGCACCACCCTGGTACCGAGGATCGACCCCGGAGCTCTGCGGGTCGAATCGGTCATCGCGGCAACCTACCGCCGGCCCCGCTCCTCCATCTGGGCGGGAATCGTGTCAACCGCCGATCTGGGCGGGAATCGTTTCACCTGTCGCGAAAATTCCCGCCCAGATCGTGGGGTGTCAGAGGCCGAACGGCGCGGCCTGGACTGTGGCGACGGCGTCCGGCGGCCCGTCGAGCCCGACCTGGGCGACCGACTTGCGTCCGTAGACGTAGAGCACGCACTCCCCGAGCGGCCCGGTGATCGTCACCGCGGGCGTCCCGCCACGGAGCCGGATGGGCTCACGACCGTCGGGGGACAGGGTGATCCCGAGGTCGAGCTTGCGGGTGAGCATGCGGCCGCCCCGGGCGATGACCGTGGCCATCGCGTCCTCGAGGGCCGGATCGAGCTGGCGTGGGGTCCACTCCGGTCGGGCCCGGCGCACGTCCTCGTGGTGGACGAAGAACTCGACGCTGTTGGCGAACCGATCCACTGGTCCCAGGCGCATCGGGTTCCAGGCCGGTGGGCCCCGCCGGACGAGGGCGACGAGCTCGTCCCACGGTCGAGCGGCCTCGGCTCGCCGCACCTTCTCGGCATAGTCGGCGAGCGGGCGGATGATGATGCCAGCGGCGCCGTCGGGCCGCCGTTCCCGGACGACGAGGTGGGCGGCGAGGTCACGCGTCGTCCAGTCGCCGGCGAGTGTCGGCGCGTCCGGCCCGACCGCGAGGAAGAGGTCGCACAGCGCGTCGCGCTCGGCCGTGGCCACCGAGGTCATCGACCGAGGCTACGAGAAGAAGGAGACGACCGCGGCCGGTACCTTGACGGTGGTACGCCCCTCTAGCTCAACGGCAGAGCAGTGGACTTTTAATCCATTGGTTCAGGGTTCGAGTCCCTGGGGGGGCACGGTCACGGACCACTGAGCACGGCTCCCCGCGCGTGGGTTACTGTCGCACCGTCCCAAGGGAGGTGTCCATGTCCGATGAATCCACCGGTGCCGTCGAGATCGCAGTGGTCGAGTTCCCCGGCAGCAAGTTCAAGGGCGAGATCGTCCCGGCGCTGGCCGACTTGGTCGAGAACGGCATCGTGACGATCATCGACTTGGCGTTCGTCACCAAGGGCGAGGACGGCACGGTCGTCGGCCTCGAGCTCGCCGATCTCGACGACGAGACCGAGGCCGCGTTCGACGAGCTCGACGGCGAGATCAACGGCCTGTTGAGCGACGAGGACCTCCAGACAGCCGGCGAGGCGTTGTCGCCGGGCAGCTCGGCGATGTTGGTCGTGTGGGAGAACACCTGGGCCCGTCGCCTCGTCACCGCGGTCCGCGACGCCGGGGGAAGACTCGTCGCCCACGACCGGCTCGATGCCGAGACGGTCGCCGCCGCGATGGCGGCGAGCGGCGCCGAGGACTGAGCAGTCAGCGACCAGCCCGAGAGGAGACAGTCATGATGAGGAGGCGCGGAATCGGCCGGGTCGGCCGACCCAGCTTGGTCGGCACGGTGGCCCGCACCGCGGTCGTCGCCGGCACCGCCACTGCCGTAGTGGGCGGCATGTCGGGCCGTCAGCAGAAGAAGCAGGCGCAGGCGGCCGACGCCGCGGCGTATCAGCAGGAGCAGCAGCAGGCGGCGATGGAAGCTGCAGCCCAACAGGCCGTCGCCGACCAGCAAGCGGCCGCGGCTGCGGCGGCACCGCCGCCGGCGGCGGCCCCGGCGGGTGCGGATCCGATCGCCGAGCTCCAGAAGCTCGCCGACCTCAAGGCGCAGGGCGTGCTCAGCGACGAGGAGTTCGCGGCCGCCAAGGCCAAGCTGCTCGGCATCTGACGCGCCCGGCCTCTACCGGCCGTCCTCCTCGAGCAGGCGCAGCCACACCTCGCTGACCGTCGGGAACGACGGCACCGCGTGCCACAGCCGGTCGAGCGGGACCTCGCCGGCGATCGCCACCGTGGCCGAGTGGAGCAGCTCCTGCACGCCCGGCCCGACGAACGTCGCGCCGACGAGGACGTCTCGCTTGTCGTCGATGACGAGCTGACTCGTGCCGGGGAACTCGTCGCCGAGCACGGACGCGCCGGCGACGTCGCCCGTGGGGAAGCGAACGGTGTGGAACGTCGAGCCCCTGCTGGCGCGCCTCGTCCTCGGTCAGGCCGACGGCGCAGACCTGCGGGTCGGTGAACGTGACGCGGGGAACGATGCCATGGTCGGCGATGCTCCGCACGTCCTTGCCCTGGATCACGTCGGCCGCGATGCGGGCCTGGTACTTCCCCATGTGGGTGAGCGGGGCGCGACCGTTGCAGTCGCCGACGGCATACAGCCAGCCACCCTCGACCCCGGTGGCGCGCAGCTGATCGTCGACGTCGACGACGCGTCCGGGCTCGAGCCCCACCGTCTCGAGTCCGAGATCGCCGGTGGAGGGCCGGCGGCCGGCGGCGACGAGCAGCTCGTCCGCAACGAGCTCCGTGCCGTCGTCGAGCACGGCGGTGACGGTGCCACCGCTGTCCCGCTCCACGCGCGCGATGCCGATGCCGACGAGGACGGTGATGCCGTCGGCCTCGAGTCCGGCGCGCACCTCGTCGCACGCGAACGGCTCCTCGCGGGCGAGCAGCCGGCGGGCGACCTCGATCACCGTCACGTCGCTGCCGAGGCGCCGGAAGGCCTGGGCCAGCTCGACTCCGACCGCGCCACCGCCGAGCACGACCAGGCGCTCAGGTACTTGCCGGGCCTCGGTTGCGCCGCGGTTGTCCCACGGCTCGATGTCGCCGAGCCCGGGCACCGGCGGGATGGCGGCGCGGGTTCCCGTGGCGAGTACGACCGCCCGCCGGGCGGAGAGTGATCGCGGGTCGCCGTCGGCCACCTCCACGTCGACCCGCCGCTCGCCCGCCAGCCGTCCGATCCCGCGGACGACGGTGACGCCTCGATCCTCCAGCCAGGGCAGGGCGCCGGTGTCGTCCCAGTCGCCGGTGATCCGGTTCCGGGAGCCGAACGTCGCCGTCGGCGTCGCGCGCGGCCGGTGACGGCGCGGGCCGCGCCCGGCACCCGCCGAGCGGCGGCGAGGACGTCGCCCGGCCGGATCAGCGTCTTCGACGGCATGCACCCCCAGTAGGCGCACTCGCCGCCGACGAGCTCGCGCTCGACGATCGCGACCGCCAGGCCGCGATCGGCGCAGCGGCCGGCGGCGACCTCCCCGGCCGGCCCGGCCCCGATCACGATGACGTCGAACTCGTCCATCAACTCAGTCCCGTCGGGGTGGGCGCTGGGGCCGGATCTCCATCGGCGCGAGGCCGGCCAGGTCGATGTCGAGCAGCCACGGACCGTCGTCGCGGCAGGCGCGGGCGAAGGCATCCTCGAACGCCTCGACGCTGGTGACCGACTCAGCCTCCATCCCGATCGCCCGCGCCAGCGCGACGAAATCGGGGGTGGCGAGGTCGACGCCGGTCCGGCGACCGTCGAGCATCAGGTCCTGCAGGTAGCGCAGGATCCCGTACCCGCGGTCGTTGAAGACGCACACGACGAGGGAGCAGGCGCTGCTGCACAGCGGTGGCCAGCTCGCCGAGGCTGAGCATCAGGCCGCCGTCGCCCTGGATGACGACCGTCCGCCGGCCCGTCCCCACCGCGGCCCCGATCGCCAGCGGGACTCCCGGTCCGATCGCCGCCGACTGCGGGCGCATCGCCGTACGCGGTTCGTACACCGGGAGCAGTCGGTTGGCCCAGATGTAGGCGGCGATCGTCGAATCCTTGACGACGATGGCGTCCCGCGGCAGGGCGGCCCGCAGGCCGTCCATGATCTTCTCGACGTCGGTCCCCATCGCGTCCCGGATCTCGGCTTCGACGGCGGCGCGCGCGCCGCGTCCCTGTTCCGCCCACGCCGGGTCGATCCCTGGACGGTCGCGTTGGCCCAGCCGGGTGGTCAGGGCCTCGAGCGTCAGCTGGGCGTCGCCGGCGACGGCGACGGCGGCGCGGTGGTTGCGCCCGATCACGGTCGGGTCGACGTCGACGTGGATCAGTCGGCCGGGAATCGTCAGCGCCCGCTCGATGTTGCCGGTCATCTGGAAGCGGGTGCCGACGGCGAGGACGACGTCGGCGTCGGCGATCATCGGGTCCATCTCGGCTCGGTCGGAGTTGGCGCCCAGGGCGAGGGGGTGATCCTCGGGGATCGCGCCGCGGCCGTGGGCGGAGGTGAGCGCCGGCGCGGCCAGGAGCTCGGCGAGCGCGGTGAACGCCTCCGCGGCGTCGGCGGTGATGACGCCGCCGCCGGCCCACAGCAGCGGTCGTTCGGCGCGGGCGAGCAGCTCGACGGCGCGCTCCAACGCGGCGTCGGCGGGCGGTTCGCGATGCCGGGTCACGGTGGGGACGTCGACCTCGCCCCGGGCGTACTGCAGGTCGATCGGGATCTCGATCGCGGCCGGGCGGGGACGCCCGGTGAGCGCGTCGGCGCCGCAACGCACGACGGTGGCGGCGATCTCGCCGTGGTGCCGGACACTCTCGGCCCGGCGGGTGATCGACCGCAGCATCTCGATCTGGTCGTCGGCCTCGTGGAGGGCGCCACGCCCCCGGCCGACCCACGGGGTTTCGACCTGCCCGGTGATCATCAGCACCGGCGACGACGAGAAGTGGGCCTCGAACAGCCCGCCGACGGCGTTCGCCGCGCCGGGCCCGGTGCTCGTGATCGCCACCCCGAGCCGGCCCGTCGCCCGGGCGTAGCCGTCGGCGGCGTGGACGGCACCCTGCTCGTGGCGGGCGGCGACGAGGGTGATCTTCCCGTCGCGGGCGATGGCGTCGAGGATCGGGAGGTTGTGCACGCTGACGATCGCGAACACGTGCCGCACGTCCAGCGCGTGCAGTGCCGCGACGACTGCCTCGCCGCCCGTCATCACCGTCATGTCAGCTCCTCTCCGAGTGGGCGCGGCCGAGGTCGGCAGCGGTTCGCCCGCCCCGAGCACTCAGCCAGGCGACCATGTCGGCCGCCCCGTTGCGGCTGGCGGCGTCGAGCGGGGTGGTGCCGTCCCAGGTGGCGATCCAGTTGCGGTCGGCCCCGCGCCCGAGGAGGAACTCGGCGACCGCCGGGTGCCCGCCGTGGGCGGCGTACCAGAAGGCCTGGGTCAGGTCAGCGGGACTCGGCGGTGGGTCCGCCGCGCAGTAGGCCTCGACCCGGTCGAGCAGCCCGAGGCCGGCCGCCTCGCGCAGCGGGGTGTGGGCGCCGCGCTCGACGAGCCGGCGCGCCGCCTTCCACTGGGCGAAGGCGACGGCGTCGGTGAGCGGGGTGCCGCCGGCGATCACCGCCCCCGGCGCCTCGATGTCGGCTCCGGCGTCGAGGAGCACGTCGAGCACCTCCACATCGTCCGCGCTCGCCGCCCAGTGCAGCGGCGTCTCCGTGTGCGGGCCGGTGAACCGGGCGTCGACATCGGCGCCGGCGTCGATGAGCAACGTCACGGTGGCGGCGTTGTTCGGGTAGTGACCGGGCCAATCGGTGGCGGCGTGGAGCAGCGTGCGCGACATGCCGTCAGGGTGGTCGCCGATGTAGGCGGTGGCCAGCTCCGGTCGCTCGGCGAGCATCCGCCGCAGGGAGTCGAGATCGCCCTTCTGCACGGCCTCGGTTGCGGCGACGGCGACCGGGTCGTCGGCCGCGAGGATCAGCATCGCATCAGCGTCGCACAGGCCGGCAAACCCGAGCTCATCCGGCCGTGGCGTCGCGGAGGGAGGCGTAGGCGGCGCGGACGTCCGCGGCGGCCCCGTGGCCGGGGCCCGGCTCGACGTAGTCGCCCTCGTCGAGGTGCCAGTCGTCGGCGACGTCCGCCGCCTCGGCGCCGGTGACGAGCGCGGCCGCCTGGACACATGCGCCGGTGGCGACCTGCTCGTCGTTTCGGGGTACGAGCACCGCCCTCCCACTCAGGTCGGCGAGCACCTGGCGATAGGCCCGTGAGCGCGCGCCCCCGCCGACCACGAAGAGACGCCCGTCGGCCGGCGCGAAGTTGGCCAGCGCGTCGAGGCCGTCGAGGAGCCCACAGACGACGCCCTCGACGGCGGCCCGGGCGAGTTGTTCGCGGCTCACGTCGCTGCGCAGTCCGGCGAGCACGCCGGTCGCCTCCGGCCGGTCCGGTGTCCGCTCGCCGTCGAGGTACGGGAGCAGGGTGAGGCCGCCGGCTCCAGCGGGCGCCGCGAGCGCGAGCTCGTCGAACTGCTCGTGGTCGACCCCGAGCAAGCGGCGAGCGGCTTCGGTCACCTTGGTCGCGTTGAGCGTGCAGACGAGCGGGAGGTGGCGGCCGGTGGCGTCGGCGAACCCGGCGACGATGCCGTTCGGATCGGCCGTCGGCTCGTCGCTCACCGTGTACACGGTGCCCGACGTCCCGATCGACACCACCACGTCGCGGGAACGCAGGCCCACGCCGAGCGCGCCGGCCATGTTGTCGCCGGTCCCCGACGCCACGGTCGCCCCGTGCCACTCACCGGCGATCTCGCCCGGGCCGAGCACCGTCGGCACGGCCGCCGTCCAGTCGCGATCGGCGTCGACGACGGCGAGCAGGTCAGGGCGGTAGCTCCCGGTCGCCGCCGACCAGTAGCCGGTGCCGGACGCATCGCCGCGGTCGGTGACGAGACGATCGGTCAGCTTGAACGTCAGCCAATCGTGGGGGAGCACGACGTGGGCCAGCCGCTCCCAGGCCTCGGGCTCGCTCCGGTGCAACCACGACAGTTTGGTGATCGTGAAGCTGGCCACCGGGACCAGCCCGCATGCCTCGGCCCAGGCCTGCCGGCCGCCGGGCAACTGGTCGATCAGCCACGCCGCGTCCGGAGCGGACTCGGTGTCGTTCCACAGCTTCGCCGGCCGGATGACGTGACGCTGCTCGTCGAGCGCCACCATCCCGTGCTGCTGGCCGGCGACGCTGATCGCCGCCGGCGTCGGCGCGCCCGCCTGCGCCCATGCCGCCTCGAACGCCTCCCACCACGCCGCCGGCTCCTGCTCGGACCGCGGCGGTTGGGTCGGGGGATGGGGCGCCGAGCCCCGCCCGACCACCTGGCCGCGTCGCCAGGTCGCGCACCTCGACCTTGGTGGCGGTGGTCGAAGAGTCGACGCCGGCGACGAGAGGCACGCCGGATCTTCCCACGTACGGGCGGTAAACGGCCTCAGCGCGTGCGGGCGACGTAGCGGGCGACGAGGTTCTCCAGCCGCTCCTGGCCGCCGGACACGCGGGCCGGCTCGCCGCGGTCGAAGGCCCGCTCGTGCAGCGCCGGCAGGTCCGTCGCGCCGTCGAGGATCGACCGGCCCAGCTCACCGTCCCACCCGGCGTACCGCGCGGTGCGGTTGGTGTCGAGCTCGCCGCCCTCGAGGATCGCGGCGGCCACCAGCAGGGCCCGCGCCATCGTGTCCATGCCCCCGATGTGGCCGTGGAACAGATCGGTGCGGTCGATCGACTGGCGGCGCAGTTTGGCGTCGAAGTTCAACCCGCCCGTCGTGAACCCGCCGCCGCGAAGGATCTCCAGCATCCCGAGCGTCATCTGCTCCACGGAGACGGGGAAGCGGTCGAGATCCCATCCCAGTCGGTCGTCGCCGGCGTTGGCGTCGATCGACCCGAAGATGCCGGCGTTGACGGCGACGGCGATCTCGTGGGCGAAGTCGTGGCCGGACAGCGTCGCGTGGTTGACCTCGATGTTGACCTTGATCTCGTCGGCGAGGTCGTGGTGCTGGAGGAACGCGTGCACCGCGGCGACGTCGTAGTCGTACTGGTGCTTCGTCGGTTCGAACGGCTTGGGCTCGATGAGGATCGTGCCCGTGAACCCGATGCGCTGCTTGTGCTCGACGACCATCGTCAGGAAGCGGGCGAGCTGGTCGAGCTCCCGCCGCAAGTCGGTGTTGAGCAGCGTCTCGTAACCCTCGCGCCCACCCCACAACACGTAGTTGTGGCCGCCGAGGCGGTGCGTCGCCTCCAGGCAGTGGGCGACCTGCGCGGCGGCGTAGGCGAACACCTCGGGATCGGGGTTGGTGGCCGCGCCGGCCTGGTAGCGGGGGTTGGAGAACAGGTTCGCCGTGCCCCACAACAGCTCGACGCCGGTGCGCTCCTGGTGCTCGGCCGCCAGATCGACCATCTCGTCGAGGATCGCGGCGGACTCCTTGAACGAGCTGCCCTCGGGCGCGATGTCCCGGTCGTGGAAGCAATAGAACGGCACGCCGAGCTTGGTGAAGAACTCGAAGGCGGCGTCCATCTTCTGCCGGGCCGCGTCGAGAGGATCGGCGGTCGGGCGCGAACGTCGGGTGCCACGGACGGTCGAGCGTGCCGGCGCCGAAGATGTCGAAGCCGTCCCAGTTGAACGAGTGCCAGTAGCAGACGGCGAAGCGGAGATGGTCCGCCATCCGCCGTCCGGCGACGACGCGGTCGGCGTCGTACCAGTGGAAGGCCAACGGGTTGTCGCTCTCCGGCCCCTCGTACGGGATCCGCTCGGCGACGTCGGTGAAGAACTCGGCCATGACTACCCTCCGCGGTCAGCTGATGGTGACCGTACCGTCGTACATCTTGTCCGGTGGACGCCCGGACGGATCCCTCGTCACGGTGACCGCTCCGACCGCGACGAGATCTGCCGACGACGTGCCCACGAAGACCTCGATCACGCCGGGCTCGACGACGTACGTGAGGTCGCGGTCGTAGAAGCCGAGCTGACCGATCGGGGTCTCGAACGTCACCGTCCTCGACTCACCGACCGCGAGCGAGACCCGGGCGAACCCCTTGAGCTCGAGCACCGGTCGGGTGACGCTCGCCATCGGATCGCGCACGTACAGCTGGACGACCTCCGTGCCGGGTCTGGTCCCGTCGTTGGTCACGGTGACCGACGTGGCGATCGCGTCGTGCCATCCCACCTCGATCTGGGCCAGCGCGGCGTCGGTCAGGCTGAACGTCGTGTAGCTCAGCCCGTGGCCGAACGGATAGAGCGGGCTCGCCGGCGAGTCGACGTAGTCGCCCTTCCAGTGCGACCGCCCACCGGAGAGCTTGTGGCCGTAGAAGACGGGGATCTGACCCGACGACCGGGGATACGAGATCGGGAGCTTGCCGCTCGGGTTGACCTCGCCGGTGACGGTGTCGGCGATGGCGTCGGCGCCCTCCTGACCGGGGAGCCATGCCATCAGCACGGCCGCGCAGTGTTGATGGAGCCACGCGCTGGCGGTCGGCCGTCCGGCGACCAGCACGAGCACCACGGGGGTCTCGGTGGCGATCACCGCGCGGGCGAGGTCCTCCTGCACACCCGGCAGGTCGAGCGACGTGACGTCGCGGCTTTCGCCGCTGGTCGAGTCGTCGGTGAGCCCGGCCTTGTCCCCCATCACCAGCACCACGACGTCGGCGCGGGCGGCGAGCTCCACGGCCTCGGCGAAGCCGTCGCGGGACGCGCTGTTGACGTCGCAGCCGCGAGCGAAGCTCGCGCTCGGACCCAGCCGCGCCCGGAGCGCGGCCACCGCGGTGGTGGCGTCGGCGTCGATCGCGGTCAGCGGGTGGCGGTCGTCGATCGGCATCGCGAACACGTTGCGCCCGCTCTTCAACAACTCCTGCAACGACTCGACGTGCGCTGGGTAGGTGTAGTCCCCGTACAGGTTCCTGGCGTCGTCGGCGTTCGGACCGATCACCGCGACCGTTCCGACGTTTGGCCCCAGCGGCAGCACGCCGTCGTTGCGCAGCAGCACCAGCGACGCGCGCGCGATCTCCCGCGCCAGCTCACGGTGGGCCGGCGTGTCGGTGACCGCGGCCACCCGTTCCGGTTCGACGAGCGGCTGCTCGAACAGGCCGAGCTCGAACTTCGCCCTGAGGACCCGGGCCACCGCGGTGTCGACGGTGGCTGCGCTGACGCGACCCGAGCGCACGGCCTGCAGCAACGGCGCGCCGTAGCAGTCCGTGCCCGGCAGCTCGACGTCGAGCCCGGCGGTGAGCGCCATCGCCGCGGCCTCGGTGGCGTCGACGGCGAGGTGGTGGTAGTCGGCGAGCTGGCGGATCGAGAAGTAGTCCGCCACGACACACCCGTCGAACCCCCACTCGTCGCGCAGGACGATGGTGAGCAGATCGCGGTCGGCGGCGACCGGTAGGCCGTCGAGCTCGTTGTACGCGTTCATCACCGCGCCCACTTCGCCCACTCGGACCGCCGCCTCGAACGGGTGGAGGTACACCTCGCGCAGCTCGCGGGCCCCGATGTGCGGCGGGGCCCAGTTCATCCCGCCCTCGGACGCGCCGTAGCCGACGAAGTGCTTGGCGGTGGCGATGACCCCGGCGGTGGGGTCGTCCCCCTGCAGGCCGCGCACGAACGCCACTCCCATCCGGGCGACGAGGTACGGGTCCTCGCCGAACGTCTCCTCGGTGCGTCCCCAGCGGGGATCGCGGCAGACGTCGAGCACCGGGGAGAGGCCCTGGTGGGCGCCCATCGCCCGCATCTGGACCCGGACGGCATCGGCGAGGGCGGCGGCGAGCGCCGGCTCCCAGGTGCTGGCGAGGCCGATCGCCTGCGGGAAGATCGTCGCCTCGCGGGCCATCAGTCCAGAGCAGATCTCCTCGTGGACGATCGCGGGGACACCGAGGCGGGTCTCGGTGAGGAGGTAGCGCTGGATCGCGTTGGCCAGCCCGGCGGCGTCGCGGGCACCGAGGCTGCTGGCGCCCGAGATCCGGGTGACCTGCCCCAGACCGTGGCGGAGCAGGTCGGCGGCCCGCTCGGTGGCGAGCTCGGGTCCGTCGGCGAGCTGGAACACCCAGGCGCTGCCGAGCTGGGCCACCTTCTCCTCGAGCGTCATCCGGGCGAGCAGGTCGGCGACCCGCTCGCCCACCGTCCTCGTGGTGTCCCGATACGCGGCGTCGGTCGCCGTGGGCGCGGTCATCGCGCCACGTCGAGCCGCTGACAGGACTGCCGGGCGACCAGCTTCGTCGGCAACGTGACCTGCTCCGGACCCTCGGCGGCGCCCTCGATGCGGGCGATCAGCAACCGGACCGCTTCCTGCCCCATCTTCTGGATCGACTGGTCGATGGTCGTCAGCGGTGGCTCGGTGAGCGCCGACTCGGGAATGTTGTCGAACCCGATCACCGACAGGTCATCCGGCACGACGAGTCCGAGGGATCGGGCAACCTGCATCGTCTTGATGGCGGAGAGGTCGTTGGCGGCGAAGATGGCGGTGGGCGGGTCGTCGAGCGTCAGCAGCTGACGGGCCGGTTCCTCGGACGCCTCGAGCTCGTACTCGCCGACGCGGATGAGGTCGGGATCGAGCGTGATGTCCGCCGCCGCCAGTGCGTCGCGGAATCCTTGCTCCCGCAGCCGCGCCGACTCCAGGTCGGGTCGCCCGGCGAGGAACCCGATGCGGCGGTGGCCGAGGTCGATGAGGTACTGCGTGGCCGTGGTCGCGCCGGCGAGGTTGTCCGCATGGACGCTGGGCATGCTGGACGGGCCGGCGTGGGGGTCGACGGCGACGATCGGACCGGCTTCGCCGACGTCGTCCACCGTCGGGGTGACGAGGATGATCCCGTCGGTGAGCGTGCCACTGAGCCGGGAGACGTTGCGCCGCTCCCACCCGGAGTGCTCCTTGCCGTGCCCGCTCCCGGAGTAGACGATGAGCTCGAAGTCGCTGGCGCGAATCGCCGCCGCGGCGCCCTTGAGCAGCTCGGCGCTGAACGGCTCGATGTCGGCGACGAGGATGCCGATGACGTTGGTCCGCCGGCTGCGCAGGCTGCGGGCGACCAGGCTCGACTCGTACCCGAGCTCGGCGATCACGGCCTTCACCCGGCTGAACGTCTCGGGCGCCACGCCGTAGCGGTCGTTGATCACCTTCGACACGGTGGCGATCGAGACGCCGGCCTCGGTGGCGACGTCCCCGATCGTCACTCGTCTGCCCGGCCGGTACACAGCGGCGAGCATAAACCAACCCGTAGATCGGTGTCGATATCGATATCGATAACGATTGACAACGCTCCGGACGGCTGTGCCACGCTCGCGCTCGGACCGTGACACAAGGGGGAATTGACCATGCATCGGACCGCTGCCCGCCGCACCGCGTGTACGGCCTCATCGGTGTCATCGCACTCGTCGCCGCCGCGTGTGGGGGCGACGATGACGACGACGCCGCACCGGCCGCGTCCGACTCCCCGGCGGCGTCGACGGCCCCCGGCGCGGAGCCGGCGGCGACCGAGGCCCCGGGGACCGAGGCGCCCGGAACGGAAGCGCCCGGAACGGAGGCGCCGGACTCCGGTGAGCCGGTGGAGATCGAGTGGTGGCACATTCAGAACAACGACCCCGGGCTGTCGCTCTGGCAGGACGTCGCCGACGAGTACATGGCCGAGCATCCGAACGTCACGATCGACATCACCGTGTACGAGAACGAGGCGTTCAAGACGGCGATCGCCCCGCGCCTGCAGGCCGGTGACCCGCCCGACCTCTTCCAGTCGTGGGGCGGGGGCGGCCTCATGGAGCAGGTCGACGCCGGGTTGGTGCGGGACATCTCGGCCGAGGTCGAGCCGTGGATCGGCGACCTCAACGAGGCCGCGGTCGGCATGTACCAGGTCGACGGCGTGCAGTACGGCATCCCGTTCGACCTCGGGATGGTCGGGTTCTGGTACAACAAGGACCTGTTCGAGCAGGCCGGGATCACCGCTCCGCCGGCCACCTGGGAGGAGTTCCTGGAGGACGTCCAGATCGCTGAAGGACGCCGGGATCACGCCGCTCGCCCTCGGCGAGGGCGACAAGTGGCCGGGCATGTTCTGGTGGGCGTACCTCGCCCTGCGCATCGGTGGGGCCGGACGCGATGCTGCAGGCGGGCGAGGACGGCTCGTTCGACTCCGAACCGTTCGTCCAGGCCGGTGCCGAGCTGCAGCGCCTGGTCGAGATGGATCCGTTCCAGGATGGCTTCATGGCCGCGGTGTGGGACGGCGCCGGCGGGCAGGCGGCGACGATCGCCACCGAGGGCGCGGCGATGCACCTGATGGGGCAGTGGGCGCCGGGCACGCAGAACGCCAACTCGCCCGACGGCGAGGGACTGGGCGACAAGCTCGGCTGGTTCCCGTTCCCGGCCGTCGAGGGCGGCGCCGGCGACCCGACCGACGTGTTCGGTGGCGGCAACGGGTTCGCCGTCGGCAAGGACGCGCCGCCCGAGGCCGTCGACTTCCTGCAGTACGCCACCAGCCTCGACGTCGCCAACCGCTGGGGCGAGACGAACAGCGGGATCCTGCCCGTGACGATCGGTGCCGACGCCTCGATCACCGACCCGAACCTGACGGGCGTGCTCGAGGCCAGGGCGGACGCGACGTACGTCCAGCTCTACCTCGATCAGGCATACCCGCCCGAGCTCGGCGCCGATCGATCAACGACGCCGTCGCCGAGCTGTACGCCGGCCAGGCCTCGCCGGAGCAGGTCGCCCACGACGATCGCGGATGCCGCGAAGCTGAAGGTGTCGTAGCCGCTCGACCGGCCGCGCCGGATCGAGCGACCGCCGAGGGCGGCCGAGCCGAACCCGGCGCGCCGAGCCGCCCATCCGGTCGGCGCGTCGACAGGTCGGCGCGGCCTGGCGCAAGCGGACCACGGTTGTCCTCTTCCTGCTGCCCGCGGTCATCCTGTACGTCCTGTTCGTGCTGGTGCCGATCGGGCAGGGCCTCGTACTACAGCGGCTTCGACTGGAACGGCCTCGAGCCGCTCACCGACTTCATCGGGCTGGACAACTACCGCGAGGCGCTCGCCGACCCGGTGTTCCTCGCCTCCCTACGCCACGTCCTCGTGATCGTCGCGCTGTCGCTGGTCGTGCAGCTCCCGTTCGCCCTCGGCCTCGCCGTCCTGCTCAACCAGCGGATCCACGGCCGGGCCATGCTCCGGCTGCTGTTCTTCCTCCCGTTCGTCCTGTCGGAGGTGATCACGGCGGTCGTCTGGCGGTTGCTGCTGCAGCCCAACGGTCTCGCCGACAGCACGCTCGAGTTCTTCGGACTCGGACGGTTCGTGCAGGAGTGGCTCGCCAACCCCGACGATCGTCCTCTACACCGCTGTTCGTCGTGATCACGTGGAAGTACTTCGGGTTCCACATGATCCTCTACCTCGCCGGGCTGCAGCAGATCCCCCGGGAGCTGGAGGAGGCCGCCGCCCTCGACGGCGCCACCAAGTGGGAGACGTTCCGCCACGTGACCCTGCCGCTGCTCGGGCCGACGATCCGGATCTCCGCCTTCCTGTCGATCATCGGGTCGCTGCAGTTGTTCGACCTCGTGTGGGTGATGACGGGCGGCGGGCCGGTGAACGCCTCGAACACGATGGCCGTCTACATGATCGACCAGGGATTCAATCGTTCGCGGTTCGGCTACGGCACCGCGGTCGCCGTCCTCGTGTTCCTCGTCTGCTTCGTGTTCGCCCTCGCCTACCAGCGCTTCGTCCTCCGCCGTGACGTCCAGGGTGCCCTGACCCGGATGGGAGCCGTCTGATGGTCGTCACGGCTCCCACGCTCGTGCGGCGGCCCCGCCCGGTCCGCCGCACGCTGTCGAGGTCGGCGATGTACGCGATCGGCATCGGCGTGGCCCTGGTCGTCGTCGTGCCCATCGTCTACGCCGTCCTCGGCGGGTTCCGGACGACGGGGCAGATCGCCGCCCGCCCGGTGGACCTGCCGAGCCCGTGGGTGTTCGAGAACTACGCCGAGATCATCACCGACGGCAAGTTCTGGCGGCAGGTCCTCAACAGCGTCGTGATCGCGTCGATCACGATGCTCGTCGTCGTGCCGTGCGCGTCCCTGGCGGCGTTCGTCCTCGCCCGCTTCTCGTTCAAGGGCCGGGAGGCCGTGTACATCTTCTTCACCCTGGGTCTGCTGTTCCCCGTGGCCGTGGCGATCCTGCCGTTGTTCATCTCCCTGCGGTCCTTCGGGTTGATCAACAGCTGGTTCGGCGTCGCCCTGCCGCAGGCCGCCTTCGCCCTCCCGACGACGATCATCGTGCTCCGCCCGTTCTTCCGCAGCATTCCCGCCGAGTTGGAGGAGGCGGCGGCGATCGACGGTTGCGGCCCGTTCCGGTTCTTCTGGAAGATCGTCCTGCCGCTGTCGCGCCCCGTCCTCGCCACCGTCTCGGTGGTCGCCGTCGTCGCCAGCTGGAACGCCTTCCTCCTGCCGCTGCTCGTGCTCAACGACCCCGACCTGTGGACGCTCCCGCTCGGGGTGCAGAATTACTCCACGCAGTACTCGTCCGACACCGCCCGCGTGCTCGCCTTCACGTCGCTGTCGATGGTGCCGGCGTTGGTGTTCTACGTCGTCGCCGAACGCCAGATCATCAACGGGCTGGCGTCGGGCGCGGTCAAGGGCTGAATGGCGGCGCGTTCACTGCCGCAGGTCGTCGGCGTCACGGCGACCTCGGCCGGACTGCTCCTCGATGCCGACGGCGCGGTCGTGCAGGCTCCGCGGTGGTTCTCCATCGACAGACTCTTCGGTTCGTCCGACCCGCTCATTGCGGTCCAGGAAGCAGTCACGTTCGGCCGGACGGTCGACGACCCGACCGCGCCGATCCTCGCCCCGATCGGCGCCCAGGAGGTGTGGGCGGCCGGCGTGACCTACGAGCGCAGCCGCGAGGCCCGCGTCGAGGAGGCCAGCGACGCCGGAGGCGGCTCGTTCTACGACCGGGTCTACGACGCCGAGCGGCCCGAGCTCTTTCTGAAAGCGACGCCCCACCGGGTCGTCGGCCCGGGCGGGGCGGTTCGCATCCGCGGCGACTCGCAGTGGAACGTCCCCGAGCCGGAGCTCACGCTGGCAGTCAGCTCGGGCGGCCGGATCTTCGGTTGCACGATCGGCAACGACATGTCGAGCCGCGACATCGAGGGTGAGAACCCGCTCTACCTGCCGCAAGCGAAGACCTACGCCGGCTCGGCGGCACTCGGACCTCGTCTGGTCGTCAGTGCCGAGTTGCCCTCGCCCGACACAACGATCTCGATGGAGATCGAGCGGGCTGGGAGAATCGTGTTCACCGGCTCGACCGGGATCGATCGCATCCGGCGACCGCTGCCGTCGCTCGTCGAGTGGCTGTACCGCGACAACGAGTTTCCGCACGGGTGCTACTTGATGACCGGGACTGGCATCGTCCCGGCCGACGACTTCACGCTCGAGGTCGGCGACGAGGTCCGCATCACGATCGACGCGGTCGGAACGCTGGTCAACCACGTCGCCCGGTGATCGCGTACCGTTGGGTCCGATGCGCGAGCAAATCCACGAGGCCGTGCAGCGCGCCCTCACGCCCGACGAGCGGGCGCTGGAGAAGATCCGCGGCCAGGGCAAGCTCACGGCCCGCGAGCGCATCGACCTGCTCCTCGATGCGGGTTCGTTCGTCGAGGATGCGGTGCTGGCGAACGCGATGGCCACAGGCCTGCCCGCCGACGGCGTCGTCACCGGCCGCGGCACGATCGACGGAGTCCCGGCGGTGGTCGTCGCCAACGATCCGATGGTCAAGGCGGGATCGTGGGGGGCCCGCACGGTCGAGAAGATGGTGCGGGCGACGGAGACGGCGCTCGCCGAGCAGGTCCCGATCGTGTGGCTCGTCGACTCCGCCGGCGCCCGGCTCACCGACCAGGTCCAGCTGTTCCCCGGCCGCCGTGGTGCCGGTCGGATCTTCTACAACCAGGTCCGCCTGTCGGGGCAGGTGCCGCAGGTCTGCTGTCTGTTCGGCCCGTCGGCGGCGGGTGGGGCCTACGTGCCGTCGTTCTGCGACGTCGTGTTCATGGTCGACGGCAACGCCTCGATGTACCTCGGGTCGCCGCGCATGGCCGAGATGGTCGTCGGCGAGATCACCACGCTCGAGGAGATGGGCGGGGCTCGGATGCACGTGTCGCAGTCGGGCTGTGCCGACAACCTGGCCGCCGACGACCCTGACGCGATCGACCAGGCCCGGGCGTACCTGACGTACTTCCCCCGCTCTTGGCGGCACGACCCGCCGGTGTACGAGAGCGAGCCCCCGGAGGTCGAGCTCGCCGACGACGTAGTACCGGAGGACGAGCGGGTGCCGTTCGACATGCACCTGCTCATCGACGGGATCGTCGACCGGCACAGCTTCTTCGAGATCAAGCCGCTCTACGCCCGGGAGCTCATCGTCGGGCTCGGCCGGCTCGACGGCCGTCCGGTGGGTGTCGTCGCCAACAACTCGGCCCATCTCGCCGGCACGTTGTTCGTCGACTCGGCGGACAAGGCGGCCCGGTTCATCTGGTGCTGCGACGCCTTCAACCTGCCGTTGATCTTCCTCGCCGACGTGCCCGGGTTCATGATCGGGTCGGCCGTCGAGCGCCAGGGGATCATCCGCCACGGGGCGAAGATGGTCACCGCGGTCAGCGAGGCGACGGTGCCGAAGATCTCGGTGATCGTGCGCAAGGCCTACGGCGCCGGGCTGTACGCGATGTCGGGGCCGGCGTTCGAGCCCGATGCGGCGATCGCTCTGCCGACCGCCCGCATCGCGGTGATGGGGCCGGAGGCGGCGATCAACGCCGTGTACGCCAACAAGATCGCGGCGATCGACGATCCCGACGAGCGGGAGCAGTTCGTCGCCGAGCAGCGGGCGCTGTACGAGACCGACGTCGACCTGCTGCGCCTGGCGTCCGAGTTGGTGATCGACGCCGTGATCGACCCGTCGCAGCTGCGCGGCGAACTGATCCGCCGCCTCGCCCTCGCCCGGGGGAAGGAACGTCATTTCGCGGACCGTCGCCATGGTGTCCCGCCGGTCTGAGCTCATCCGAGTGTTTCGCGCCGGGACGTGTCGGCAGGAAACACTCCGATGACGCGAAACACTCGGGTGCGGATTCGGGATGTGACAGCCCGCGACGGGCTCCAAGGTGAACGCCCGGTCGCGGTGGCCGACCGGGTCGAGCTGGTCCGCCGCTTGTTCGCCGCCGGACTGCGCGACGTCGAGGTCGCGTCGTTCGTGTCGCCGAAGGCGGTGCCGGCGATGGCCGGCGGCGCCGACGTGGTCGCCGCCGTCCTCCCCGACGTGCCCGACGGCGTGACGCCTGGGCGCTCGTCCCGAACGTGAAGGGCGCCGAGCTGGCCACGGCGGCGGGAGTCGACCACCTCACCATCACCGTGTCGGCCTCGCCCGCCTACAGCGAGAAGAACGTCCACATGACGCTCGACGAGGCGCGCACCCAGGTCGAGGCGATCCGCGCCGCCGCGCCGGCGGCGGTGCTCGACGAGGTCATCTCGTGCGCCTTCGGCTCGCCGTTTCCCGGCGAGGACATCACGCCCGACGACGTCGCCGTCTTCGTCGACCACGCCCGGGCCGTCGGCGTCGATCACGTGACGCTCGCCGACACGACTGGTGTCGGCACCCCCCGCCGCGTCGGCGCCGTGCTCGACCGCGTCGGCACCGACGTCGGCCTCCACCTCCACGACACCCGGGGCACCGCGCTGCTCAACGCGTGGACGGCGATCGACCGCGGCGTGACCCGCTTCGACACCGCCGCTCGGCGGGCTCGGCGGCTCACCGTTCGCCCCCGCCGCCGGCGGCAACCTCGCCACCGAGGACCTGGTCAACGTGCTCGAACGACGCCGGCTTCGACACCGGCGTCGACCTCGACGCGCTGCTCGCGATCGGGCCCATGCTCGCCGACCTCGTCGGCCACGGCTTGCCCAGCCGCCTCGCCGCGACCCTCGCCGGAGTCTGACGGCGTTCTGTCGTTTGGAATCGGCCGATTCGCGTCGATTCCAAACGACAGAACGGAGATTCAAATGGCGACTTTCGGGTAGGGGAACCGTGGGGTCGCGGCCAACCGTTCGCAGTAGTTCATCCATCTGCCGATCCAACCAAAGGGGGGATGATGAGCGCATCGAAGGGGATCCGAGGAGTGCCTGGAGGTCGCGCCGCAGTGGTGTGGATCGCGCTGGCGTTGCTCGCGGGCACGGGGGTCGCCGTCACGCCGGCGTCCTCCGGGGCGCAGACGCCGAGTGAGGTGACTGGCGTGACGGTCACCCAGGGGGATGGCTTCGCCACCCTCAGCTGGACGCCCGTCGCCGGGGCCACCGACTATGAGATCGAGCGCACACCGGTGAACGCCGCCAACGAGCCGGTGGGTCCGGAGCGGATCGTCGGGCTCTGGCAGCCGACGCGCACCGTCACCCCGGCGGCACCGACGTTCGCCGACGCCGGCTTCGTGCTCGGTGAGCGCTTCCGGTGGCGGGTGCGGGCGCGCATCGCGACAGAGCCGCAGCCGTTCTCGGCCGCGGTGTTCGGGACGACCCTGCCGCAGTTCGGCGATCCGTCGGTGCCCGGTGAGAGCTTGCGGACGCAGTTCGAGCAGACGAACGGTGCGGAGTACACGAGCGACGTCAACGAGTACGCCTACACCGCGGCGCTCGACGCGGCCAGCGACCGCGTGCGCGTCGTGGAGATCGGCCGCACGCTGCTGGGCCGGCCGATCAACATGTTCGTCATCGGCTATCCGACGCCGCTCCGGAGCGCAGCGAGGATCTCCGCCGCGCCGAGCGTGTTGATCAACTGCAACGTGCACGGCAACGAGCCGTCGATGCGCGAGTCCTGCATGATCCTGGCTCGCGAGCTGGCGTTCACCGACGACCCGGACCTGCTCGACCTCCTCTCGCACACTGCGGTGTTGCTCGTCGTGACGCTCAACGGCGACGGCCGCGCCGCCGATACTCGCGGCAGCTCGACCGGTCAGGATCTCAACCGCGACCACTCGTTGCTGCGCGAGCCCGAGACGAAGGCGCTGGCGGCCACGCTGCGTGACTACACCCCCGACCTCGCGATCGACGGCCACAACGGCGACAGCGAGGACCTCCCGGTGCTCGGCCCCCGCCACCTCAACGTCTTCGAAGGGGTCTACTCCGGGGCCAAGAACTCGCTGATCGAGGATTGGCTCTACGACAACGCCGCCGTCCTCGGTTGGTACGCGGGGCCGTACAGCAACGGCGGGGCGAGCCAGGAGACGATCCTGCGCAACACGTTCGGCCTCAAGAACATCGTCGGGATGCTCTCGGAGAACCGTGGTGGGGCGGGACCGACCCGACCCGGAGCCACCGAGGCGGAGAACGAGAACCGCAAGAGCTACGGGCAGTTGTGGCTGGCCAAGCAGGTGCTCCGCTACCACCTCGACAACGTCGCCGCGATCCAGAGCGAGATCGCGGAGTCGATCGCGTTCCAGAAGGCCAACGTCGGGCCCATCGTCTTCCGCGGCTCCTGGCCATGGCCGGTGTTCCCGCCGCTGCCGAGCGCGCCCGACGTGGATCCGATCATGGGCATCCTCGAGGACCCACCATGCGGCTACTTCCTCACCCGTGAGCAGTACTCGGGACCCCGGCCGGAAGGGACCGTGAAGGAGCGGCTGCAGCTGCACGGCATCGACGCCCGTCCCGCGCCGGACCGGGTGATGGGCCCCGGCCGGTTCATCTTGATGAACCAGCCCGTGCGCGGGTTGATCCCCCTCCTCCTCGACGGGGCGGCGGCCGAGCCGATGGTCGACGGCGTGCGGTTGTACGTGCCGACGACGCCCGAAGGGGAGCCGCTGCCAGGCGGCCAGTGCGGATTCGGGCCGACCGTGGCGACCGCTGGCATCAACGTGGCCTACGACCTGACGTACGACACCCACTAACTGGCGGTACCGGGATGCGGTTGCGTCGTCGACCGCATCCCCGTCCAACACCGGGCGTCGCATGACGTCCGTCGCCGACAGCAAGACGAGTTCTGCGGGCGGGAAGGAGGACATCGCCCGTGGCACCCGTTCCCCCATCCGACGATGAGCTGAACACGATGATCCGGGCCCGCTTGGCGAGCATCGGCATCGATCTCGACCAGCTGCCGGCGGACACCGACCCGGTGACCGGTACGCCGAGCCTCGACGGTGTGCTCTCGTCGTTGCGCAACTTCATGCGGTCAACGGTGCCGACGCTCGCCGGCTACCAGCTTCCACCGCCGGAGGGCGGCGACCCCGCCCAGGCGGCGGAGCTGTCACAGCAGGGACCGCCGCCGGTGCTCTACCCGTCGATCCTCACGGCGTGGACGGAGCAATGAACGAGCTGTTGGCCCGGCGGGTGTTCCTGACCCACATGTCCGCGACCCTGGCCGCCGCTTCGGTCGCGACGGCCATCGAACCGCTGCGCCCGCGTGCCACCGCGGGCGAGCCCGCCAGCGCGGCGGGCGTTCTGTTCGACGGCGACGCGTACGCGCCGCCGCGGCCGGAAGCGCTCGCCGACATCACCGAGCTCACGATCGCGGAAGCTGCCACCTTGATCAGGAAGCGCCGGCTCGACCCGCGGCTCCTCGTCGAGGCCTATGTCGATCGCATCGTCGCGTTCGACGCCACCTACCAGGCCTGGAACCTGGTGCTCGCGGCCGAGGCGCAGGCCGCCGCGGAAGCGCTCGCGGCCGGTGGATACCGAGGCGTCCTGCACGGCATCCCGCTCGCGATCAAGGACAACTACTTCACCGCCGGGACCGTCACGACGGCGAACTCGTTCATCTTCGAGAGCTTCGTGCCGCCGTTCGATGCGACGACCGTCGCCAGACTGAAGGACGCCGGGTCGATCGTGTTGGGCAAGACCCAGATGGGGCCGCTGGCGACGACGAGGGCGACGACACCGAACGGGACGATCACGACGGTGAACGCGTGGGCGCCGACCAGCCCGGACATCGACCCCGGTGGATCGTCGACCGGCACCGCGACCGCCGTCGCTGGTCGCATGGCGACCTCGGGTATCGGAACGCAGACCGGGGGCTCGATCACGTCGCCCTCGAACGCCCAGAACCTCACCGGTCTGAAGCCGACGATGGGTCGGGCGTCGTTGTTCGGCATCATCCCGCTCACCTACTCGCGGGACCATCCGGGCCCGCTCGCTCGCGACGCCAAGGACGCCGCGATCATGCTCACGGCGATGGCCGGGCCCGACGCCAACGATCCCCGTACCCTCGGGTTGCCGCCGTTGCCTGACCTACTCAGGGCGGCCACGCCCCGCGTCGTCGGCCATCGTGTGCATCTCCGCCGACCAACCAGGATCGGCGTGACCCCGGGGTATGCCACGGGTACGGGCGCCAGCGCCGTCGCACGGCGGGCCTTCCTCGACACGCTGGCGGGTGTTCCCGGCGCGACGATCGTGGACGTGAGCCTGCCGGAGGAGTGGGCTCTCCTCACCGGAGGCACCTTCAACAACGTGCGGCTCCCTGAGCGGCAGCGAGCCGTTCATGCCGTTCCTGCGCCGCGATCTTCGGCTGTTCGGCGTCTCGCTCACCAGCTGGCTGCAGGGTGCGCTGCTCGGCGCCAACGAGTTCGTCACAGGCCAGCGGGCCAAGCTGCTGCTCATCGAGCGGGTGCTCGACCAGGTCTTCTCCCAGTGCGACGTCGTCGTGCAGACCTCTCCCGTGCCCTTCGACATCATCGGACTCCCCGAGCTCGCGCTCCCCATCGGCGCGACCGCGTCCGGGCTGCCGATCGGCACCATCCTCGGTGGCACCCCGTACGCCGAGGATCGCCTGCTCATGGTGGCCGCCGCCTACCAGGCGCTGACCGACTGGCACTTGCGCCGTCCGACTGACCCGTCCGGACCGGCGGCCGCCGATCTCGCCAGGGGCACCCTCACCGCGGACGAGGTCGCCGAGCTCAGCGAATGAGTTCTGTCGTTTGGAAGCGGCGTACATCGGTCGATTCCAAACGACAGAACGGACCCTCCCATCCATTCGGCGGGCCCGAGCCGATAGCGTCGGCGGTGAGACGGGAGGGAGCATGGGTGATCACGCTCGCGGACCATCCGTGATCGAGGCCGTGCTGCGCCCGTACGTCCCGGATCTGCTCCGCAGCTGGCCGGAGGACTGCCCCTTGCTCGAGCTCGACGGCACGATGATGTCGGCCGACATCACCGGATTCACGGCGCTGACCGAGCGGCTCGCCGAGCGGGGACGGGAAGGTGCCGAGGAGCTCAACGCCCTCGTATCCGGTTGCTTCGAGGGGATGATCGAGCACTGCGCGCTGCAAGGCGGCGACATCCTCAAGTTCGGCGGGGATGCCCTGCTGGTCTGGTTCACGGGCGACGGTCACGCCACGCGGGCGTGCCGAGCCGCCGTCGGAATGCGCCGCACGATCCGCCGCCGGCGCACCACATCCGACGGCAAGCTCGTCCGGCTCGCCGTCTCGATCGGCGTGCACTCCGGACGGCACCACTTCTTCGCCGTCCACTTCGCGTGTGACGACGTCGTCGTCAGCGGCCCGGGGGCGACCGAGACCGTCGTCGCCGAATCCGCTGCGGACGCCGGTGAGATCCTGTTGAGTCCGGCGACGGCCGCGATGGTGCCCGCCACGTGGCTCGGTGCCGCCCGGGCCGAAGGGATCACGCTCGCCCGGCTGACGACCGCGCAGCGGCACCCGCCGCCCAGCCCCGGACCAGCCGCGGTCCGGCGGCCGTCGAGCGACTTCGTGTCGGACGTCGAGCAGGCGCAGGTCATGGCCGGCGCGGTCTACGAGCACCGCCAGGTCGCGGTGGGCTTCGTGGCGTTCGCCGGCACGGATGCGCTGATCGCGTTCCGGCGGTGCTGCCGAGCTGAGCGCCCGGCTCCGTGCCGTCGCGGCGTCGATCGCCGCGGCGTGCGACCGCTACGGCGTGTTCCTGCTCGCCACGGACGTCAGCCGCGACGGGGGCAAGTTCATCCTGGCCGCCGGCGCGCCGCTCTCCCGCGGTGGTGACGACGAACGGATGCTGCGCGCGGTCCGCGACATCGTCGACGGCGATGCCGGTCTGAGCCTGCGCGCCGGTGTGGCCCGCGGGTACGTGTTCGGGTGTGACCTCGGGTCCGATCGGCGTCGCGTGTACACCGTGATGGGCGACGCCGTGAACCTGGCGGCGCGCCTGATGGCCAGGGCCGACGCCGGTCAGGTCATCATCAGCCGTCCGACCATGGAGTGGACCTCGTCCCGCTTCGAGTACGAGCCGCTCGAACCGTTCCTCGTCAAGGGCAAGAGTGCACCCGTCTACGCCGGTCGCCTCGGTCGCCACCTCGGCCGGCGCCGCGAGCTCGATCGCAGTCGACGGCGAGCTGTGCGGCCGGACCGCCGAACTGGCGACGCTGCTCGGCCACGCCGAAGCCGCCCGGGCCGGCCGCGGCTCGGTGGTCGTGATCACCGGTGAACCGGGTGTCGGCAAGAGCCGGCTCGCCGTGGAGATGGTCCACCGGAATCCCGACTTCGCGGTGCAGTACGGGCGGTGCCAACCGTTCGATCGGCTGTCCGCGTACTCCGCCACCGAGGCGATCATCCGCCCGCTGCTCGGCATCGAACCAGAGTGTCCACCGGCCGACGCCGGCGCCGCGCTGCTCGCGTGGTTGGCCGATCGGCTTCCCGGCGCCGTCCCGCTGGCCCCGCTGCTGGCCGTCGCGATCGGCGCCGACGTCGCGGCGACGGGAGAAGCCGACTCCGTGGTCCCCGCCTTCCGCCGGGTGCGAACACTGCAACTGTTGTCCGAGCTCGTCAACCGCGCCGTGGTCACACCGACCGCGATCCTCGTCGACGACGTCAATCACGCCGACGACGCGACGCCGCCGAGCTCATCGACGTGCTGGCCACCACCGCCGTTGACCTGCCCTTGTTGGTCGTCACCACGTCGGTGCCCGAAGAGACCTTGCCCGGAACACGGATCGCGCTGAACCATCTCGACCCGCCCGCCGTGGTGGCGATGATCGACTCCCTCCTCGGCGACCGGGCGATCGCCCCCAGCACGGTTCGTTCGATCGTCCAGCGGGCCGCGGGCAACCCTCTGTTCGTCGGCGAGCTCCTGCGGTGCCTCGCCGAAGACCCCGACGCCGACGTCCCGTCGTCGCTCGAGGCGGTCGTCGAGTCGCGCATCGACACGCTCGAGCCCGCCGATCGGCAATTGCTGCGGAACGCGTCCGTGCTCGGCCCGGAGGTCGACATCACCCTGCTCGGACGGATGAGCGACGACGCCCTGATCCGGCGGCAGGATCGTTGGGATCGTCTCGATCGATTCCTCGAACGGGTCGGGCCCGGCGTCGTGCGCTTCCGCTACGACACCTACCACCGTGTCGTGTACGGCGGTCTGTCGTACCGCACCCGTCGTAATCTCCATCGCCGCGTGATCGACGTGCTCGAACGATCCGCGCCGTCGGACGACATCGAGCACCTCGCCCGACTGACGTTCCACGCCCACCACAGCGGCGACCGCGCGCGCACGTGGCACTACGGGACGACGGCGTCGGCCGCGGCCGCCCGAGCAGCGATGTTCGGCGAGGCGGCGCGTCTGTACGCCCTCACGCTCCAGGCCCGGGCCGAGGTGCCGCCGGACGAGCTGCGCCGGGTCGCCGAGGAAGCGGGCGACGTGTTCGAGGTGGTCGGCCAACTCGATGCGGCCGACCGGGCACTGGCCATGGCGACTCGCCACTCGCCCTCCGGGCTCGACCAGTCCCGGCTGTGGCGCAAGCGGGCCGACGTGGCCGAGCGCTCGGGCCAGATCCGCCCGGCCCAGCGTCGCCTCGCCCGGGCCGCGCGGGCGCTGCGGACGGTCCCGTGGACCCTGGCCGTCGCGGAGCACGCCCGGTGGGAGTCGGCCAAGAGCGGCCTCGCCCAGCGGCAGTCGCGCCTGCAGGAAGCGTGGGAGTTCGCCACCAGCGTGCTCAGTACGGCCCAGTTGGTGGCGGACTGGAAGACCGCCGCGCACGCGGCGTTGATGGTCGACAATCTCGTCACCAACCTGCGATGGGACGGCATGGTGGTGCAACGACCAGACGTGGTCGGTCTGTGCCGCCGGGCCGGCGATCCCGTCGGAGAAGCCAAGTGGCTCTGCAACCGGGCCGTCGATCACTACTTCGACGGTGACTGGCCCGAAGCCGTGCGGCGCTACCGCGAATCGGCCGAGCGCTCGGCCGAGTACGGCCACGCGATCTTGGAGGCGACGTGCCTCAACAACATCGCCGAGATCCTGAGCGACCAGGGCCGCTACGACGACGCCCGCGGCATGTTCCGCGAGGCCAGCCGGACCTGGCGCTCGATCGGCTACGGCATCGGGATCGCCTACGTCGACGCCAACCTCGGACGCCTGGCGACGCGGACCGGACACCATGCCGAAGCCCGGGAGCAGCTGGACGCCGCGGCCGCCCGGTTCGCCGAGCTCGGCTCGA
Source organism: uncultured Acidimicrobiia bacterium (assembly GCA_963755235.1). Taxonomy (GTDB): domain Bacteria; phylum Actinomycetota; class Acidimicrobiia; order Acidimicrobiales; family Ilumatobacteraceae; genus JALZMG01. The sequence goes on along the minus strand of CAVWJT010000031.1, from coordinate 4,493 downwards.
CCTCGGACCTCGCCGACGTCGCCCTACGTACGATCGAGGACCTGCTCGTCGCGGGAGACGCCGTGCCCGAGGAGGCGTGGCCGTCGGGATCCGATTGGCTGGACGAGCCGAACCTGCACGCCTACGCCGATCGGCTGCGCGCCCTCAGCGGCGGCACCCAGGCCGAAGCAGAGCGCGCGATCGATCAGAGCATCGCGACCGCCCGGGCGGCCGGTCTCCCATTCGAGTTGGCCCTCTCGTTGCGGGTACGCGGGGCCCTCGCCGCCGACAGTGCTGCGGCCGATGAAGCGGCGACATCCTGCGTCGTCTCGAAGTGACCACGCCACCGCCGCTCCCGTCGAGTGTGGGTTCGCGGGTACCGATCGGGTAGCTTTCGGCAGCCACTGAGGGAGGGGCCAAACATGAGCGGGCGCGGGAATCGCGTGGTGATGGCGGTCGCCGCAGCAGCAATGTTGTCAATCGGGCTCGTCGCTGTCGCGCCTCCAGCGGCTGCGCACCCGACACCCCCACGCGGTCCATGGGTGGTCAACAGTGCGTCCGACAACACCGACTACAACCGCGACAACGGAGTCTGTGCCGACAAGTTCGGCAAGTGCACGCTCCGAGCGGCGATCGACGAGGCCAAGTTCCAGCTCGCGGCGGGGCAGGACGCGCTGATCTCGTTCGCTCCCGCCCTCGACCGCGCCCGCATCCTCATCGGCGCCGCCCTCACGATCTCCGTCCCGAGCAGCCGCCTGCTGACCATCCAGGGTCCTTCCAGCGCCGACCGGCGCCCGATCCTCGACGGCGCGGGGAGTGAGCGCATCCTCGACCTCACGGGCGCGGGCCGTGCGCTCGTCGGCAACCTCATCCTCGAGAACGGCAAGACGCTCGGTGGCGCGAGCGATGGTGGTGGAGCCATTCGTTCGTCCGTCCGGCTCACCGCCGCCGGTACCACGATCAGGAACAATCGGTCCCTCGCAGGTCACGGCGGAGGGCTGCTCTCGACGGGATCTCTGACGGTGCTCGACTCCGAGATTCGTGGCAACACGGCCGGCGGCAACGGTGGAGGGGTGACCGCCACCGCGGCCAGCCAGATCGTCCGGACGGTGATCGCCGGGAACGTCGCGGCGGCTGACGGAGGCGGCGCTTGGCTCGGCACCGGCGCGAGCATCGAGCAGTCCCTCCTCGAGGGGAACAACACCGGTGGCTCCGGGGGCGGCGTGGCCTTCGCCGGCAACAGCATCGCCATCGACCGCACCACGATCCGCGACAACCGTGCCGGCACTGGGAGTGGTGGGGGCCTATCCGCGTCCGACCCGGCCCTCGACGACTTCTCCGTCGCGGCCGTCAACACGACCATCGCCGGCAACAGTTCGTCGACGAACGGTGGGGCCCTGCGGGTGGCCGACAAGGCCACCACGAGGCTCGAGAACGTCACCGTCTCCGGTAACGAGGTCCGCGCCGGCCAGGTCGGTCTGCAACTCGGTGCCCCCGGCCTCGCCGGGCATGTGATCAGGAACAGCATCGTCTTCGGCACCGTGTCCGCGGCCGGCGCCAAGGACTGTTCGGCCTTCGGGTACGAGACGTCGGGCACCGACAGCATCATCGGCTCGGGCGATTGCGCGCCGCAGAACGGCGGCGAGCGTCTCGCCGTCGACCCCCTGCTCGGACCGTTCGATGTCTACGGCGGCGTGACGTTGGCCGGGCGTCGAGCCTCCCCGGCTGCTGCCGGTACTGCCGATCCGCGGCGACTCCCCGGCGCTCGACGCGGGGACCGCCTGCGTGCCCACCGACGCCCGCGGGCTGAACCGGACCGGCCCGGCCTGCGACCTCGGCGCCTTCGAGCTGAACCTCGCCGCCCGCGACTTCCGCGACGATGCCAGCGGAACCCTCGGCCCTCCCAGTCCGGTCCTGGCGAGCGGCACGGCCAGAGTGCCCGTCTCCAGCATCCCCGGTTCGGCGCTGTCCGGGCCGGCGGGCGACGGCAGCCTTGACCGACCGAACGTGATCCCCAACGCCCAGATCCGCGGCATCGACCTCGGACAGACCGGCTTCGCAGCTGTACCGCTGCGGCAGATTCGCGCTCGATGCCCTCCCGCTCGACGCCGAGGTCCTCGACGCGATCTCGCTCGAGCAGATCCCCCTCGACTACTCAGCGCGGCCAACGGCGCCGGCTGGCTCGGCTACCTCCTCGACCACGGGCTCGACGAGCTCGCCGGTCAACCGCTGAACACCGTGACGTTGGCCCAAGTGCTGGCGGCCACAGCTGGTGAGGGACTCGATGTCGCGCAACTCGACCTGTCGGGCACCCCGCTCGGGACGTTGCCCGTCGGAGCCATCGCCATGGGCGGAGCGCCCTGTCCGCGCTCGACGTCGATTGGTGCGCGCTGATCGCGGCGTTCTCCGATCGGTCGTGCGGCCCAGACGCTTCGTCGGACATCGACCTGAGCCGGGCGACACTGGTGTCGATCAGCCTGCAGGGCGTGCCGCTGCGGCAGATCCCCCTCCGGCAGATCCCGCTGCGCCAGATCGACTTCGAGTCGACGCCGCTGCGGCAGATCCCGCTGCGGCAGATCCCGCTGCGGCAGATCGACATCGAAGCCTCGCCGTTGCGCCAGATCCCGCTGCGGCAGATCGACCTGCAGACCTCGCCGCTGCGGCAGATCCCGCTGCGCCAGATCGACATCCTCGGCTCGCCGCTGCGGCAGATCCCGCTGCGCCAGATCGTCCTCCAGACCTCGCCGCTGCGGCAGATCCCGCTGCGCCAGATCGACATCCTCGGCTCGCCGCTGCGCCAGATCCCATTGCGTCAGATCAGCACCATCGCCGCGGTCGTCAACTGCTCGGCGTTCGTCAGCTGCGCCAGCCAGACCCTCACCCTCGCGATGTCCCCGTCGGCGCCCTGATCGGCACGCTCGGCGCGCTCGTCGACCGCATCCCGGCCGACGTCGAACTCGGGACGCTCGGGCAGATGGGTGGACCTGAGCACCCCGACGCCTACGGCGCCGCCGACGCGGCGACGTCGGCCACGCTCGGGGAGCTCGCCGGCGTCGTTCGGCGACACCACCCTCGGTGACATCGGCGGGCCGGGGTTCGACAACGCCTCGGCGACACCACCGTCGACGACTTCCTGGCCCTGCTGATCCAGCTGTTCCCCGACTCGACGCTCGGTGACCTCCTGGCGGGGATCCTGCCGCCGTCCGAGCTGCCGGGGAGGACATCGACCTCGCGGCCGCCGGCCCGGACATCAAGCGGTCGGCCGCCGCGTCGGGCTCCGGCGTCGACGTGCTGTACGACGTGACGATCGACAGCACGTTGCCGGGCGGGACCGAGGTCGGGGTCGAGCTTTCGGTGCCCGACGGGTACACGCTGCTGCCGTCGCGCTTCCGCTCACCGCGGCCTCGGATGCCGGCGAGCCGATCGCGATCCTCGATCCGGTGATCACGCAGGGCGAGCGTCCGGGCCGCACCCTGGCGGCGATGACGATCACGCCGCCGGTGGGCTCGTCCCGGCTCGTTTTCCGTGCGATCCCACCGCTCGAGCTCGGGGCCCACGGCCCGTTCGAGATCGACCTTCACGCGCCGGATTTCTGGCGAGTCTCGGCCCACGGCAGTCAGGCCCTCGACACGGTCACGGTGACCGACCTGCTCGAGGAGAACGACACCGTGGACGACGCCGACGCCGTTCGTCGAGGCAGGCGTGCCCGGCGGGACTGCCGACCAGGTGCTGTTCCTCACCCACGTTGCGCTCACCACCGACGTCGACTGGTTCGACCTCGACATCGCCCAGGGCGAGAAGCTCTCCGTCTACCTGTCCAACCTGCCGGCGGACTACGACGTGCTGCTGTACGGACCAGCCAGGGCGCCACTGCGAGGCGCGCCGAGTCGCACGCTGCCGCCATCGCCGGACGGCGGAGTGAGCCTCCTGGGCGAGAACAACGCGGTCAACGCCATCGTCGGCCAGGACATCGTGATCGGCACCGCCGAACGCCGACTGGCAGCTGTACGGAGTGTCCTCCCGCCGTGGAACCGCGAGCGCATCGACACCGACGTGCTCCCCGCGGCAGGTACGCGATCAAGGTCGCCGGCTACAACGGCGCGACCAGTGCGTCCCCGTACACGTTGCGGGCGCGCACGATGCCCTCCGAGGGCGCCGGCGCGTGCGTCGCCCAACCGCAGGTTCCGCCGGCCACACTCTCGCTGCCCTCGGACGTGACGACCGTTACCGATGCCGGCGCCACGACCACGATCCTGCTCACCCACCTCGGCCGGCTGCAGCGCGTCCTACCCGAGCGACGCCGACGTGGCGGGTGACGCCCTCGAAGCCTTCGTCGACACGGTCAATGCTGCGCCGGCTGATTTCGCCGACACGACCGCCGCCGTCGTCACCCTCGACGACCTCGACTCCTACGCGGCGTGGGACTCGTCACCGTGCGATCCAGACGCGGCGAATGCCGTCGTGTCACAGATCGGGGCGCGGATCGATGCCATCCGCGCCGAGCACCCCAACGT
>CAVWJT010000030.1:0-178031 GCA_963755235.1 uncultured Acidimicrobiia bacterium | reverse complement strand
TTCGTCGCCCTGCGCCTGCTCGGCAAGGACGTCACGTTCTACCGCTTCCCCGCCGAAGGCCACGAGCTCTCCCGTTCCGGCTCGCCGGTGCACCGGCGGATGCGCGCCGAGATCATCCTCGACTACTTCGCCGAGAACCTGGCGCCGCGCCGCAAGCCCCGCGCCCTCGGCTACGGCGCGGTCGGCTCGCCCCGCGACACGCTCGAGAGCTCGTCGACCCACTCGTCGATGAGTCGGCGGGCGATCGAGATCGGGGGCGGGATCATCGGCAGCTCGGTGCGCCGGTACCAGCCGGCGTCGGTGATCTCGACCGGGTCGAGCGCCAGCTCACCGTCCAGGTAGCGGGCGCGGAACCCGATCATCAGGCTGTGCGGGAACGGCCACGGCTGGCTCCCGCGGTAGCGCACGTCGCCGACCGACAGCCCGACCTCCTCGCGGACCTCGCGCGCGACCGTGGACTCGAGCGACTCGCCCGGCTCGACGAAGCCGGCGAGACAGGAGTACATCGGCACGGTCCAGCGCACCCCACGGGCGAGCAACGCCTCCTCGTCCGGGCCCGGACCGCCGCGGGTGACCAGGGTGATCATCGCCGGCGCCAGACGCGGGAACACCGCCAAGCCGCACGCCGGACACGTCATCGCCCGCTCGTGCCCCGCCGGCTCGGTGGGCGTGCCGCAGCGACCGCAGAAGCGGTGGGTCCGCGCCCATTCGACGAGCTGCACCGCCCGGCCGGCGGCGAGCCAGGCGTCCTCGCCGGCCCGGCCGTGGTAGGCGTACAGATCGACCGCCGCACCGTCGCTCGGATCGGCACCGGCCGGCACATCGACCGTGTACCAGCACGCCCCGTCGAGGACACCGACGACATGCCGCGACCAGCCGCCGTCGGCGGGTGCCGGCGCGACCCATATGGCCGTACCGATGACGTGGACATAATTGGCTGCCGCGATCCCCTCGGGCGTGTGGTGACACGGCTCAAACGCGGTTCTGTCCGCCGCCATCGGCCCGTTGCGGTCGATTCCCACGGACAGAAAGAGTACGGCGGGTTCCGCCGGTAGAACGTGGTGGGTGAGGTTGGCCGTGGTGTTGTCGCTTGCCGTGACCGGCTGCTCACGCCCGGCGGAACCCGCCGTAGGGGATGCAGTTGTCGAGACGGTTGTCGACGGGGACACGATCGATGTGGTGATCGGCGGCCGGCGCGAGCGGGTGCGGATGCTGGGCATCGACACGCCCGAGGTGCACTCGGAGGACGGGCCGCCCGAGTGCTTCGGGCCCGAGGCCGCCGCGTTCACGGCATCGCTGCTCCCACCCGGTTCGGAGATCAGGCTCGAACGGGACATCGTCGGGCGCGACCACTACGGCCGCCTGCTCGCCCACGTCTACCGGCGCAACGACGGGCTGTTGGTCAACGAGGCGATCCTGCGCGAGGGCTACGCCCAGCCGCTGACGATCGAGCCGAACCGGGCGTTCGCCGAGCGCTACGTCGCCGCCACCGTCGCCGCCGAGCGCGACGGGCTCGGTCTCTGGCGGGCCTGTGCCGGCCGATAGCGTCAGCGTCGTGGGCGACTCCCTGTCCCCGTCGGGCCGATCGCTCGTCGAGCGTCTCGGCTATCCGGCCGACGCCAAGTTGGTCGTCATCTCGTGCGACGACCTCGGCTCCTCCCATGCCGCCAATGTCGGCGTGTACCGGGCGCTGCGTGAGGGTGCCGCGACGTGTACATCGCTCATGGTGCCGGCGCCATGGGCGCGCCACGCCGCCGAGATGTACGAACCCGGCGACGACGTCGGCGTCCACCTCACTCTCAACGCCGAGCACCGGATCTACCGGTGGGGGCCGATCACCCACGCTCCGTCGCTGCTGTCGGGTGAGGGCGGCTTCCCGCGCACGATCGACGACCTGTGGGAGCACGCCGATCCGGACGAGGTCCGGCGGGAGCTGCGGGCGCAGATCGAGCGCGCTTTGGCGTGGGGCATCGACGCCACCCACCTCGCGCCGCACCTGACCGCGATCACCCTGCGACCCGAGTTCTTCGACATCTACCTCGAGCTGGCCGTCGAGTTCACCCTGCCGATCCGACTGCCGTCGACGATCACGGCCGAGCAGGCCGGATTCCCGTTTCGCCGCCTGGCCGCCGACGAGGGGGTCGTCTTCCCCGACCACTTCGACCACGACTGGCGCGCCGGCAGCCGCGATCGCGTCCTGGCGAGCATCCGCGACCTGCAATCAGGGGTCACCGAGATCCACGTCCAGCCCACGATCGACACGCCCGAGGTCCGCGCCTTGTCGCCGGCGTCCGAAAGCTGGATCGACGACCTCGCCCTCGTCGTCGACGACCCGAAGCTCCCGATGCTGCTGGCCGAGGCGGGGGCGGTGCTGATCGGCTACGCCGAGCTCAGGGACGCGATGCGGCGCTCGCCAGTTGGCTGAGCGCAGTCGCGGCCGCCCCCGAGCGCAGGAGGTCGAAGAGCGCGCCGGTCGATCCGGTGGACTTGAGCTTGCCCTGCATGTACGCGACCGTCGGGTCGAAGCCGCCGGCGATGACCTCGGTCAACGGGACCGTGATCACGACGTCAGCAGTGTCCGGGCCGTCGACGAGCTCGTCCTTCTTACCGACGATGACCCGGTACTGGACGGTCGTCAGGTCACGAGCCGCGCTCACGACGGATCGCTGCGGACGGCGTCGCGTACGCCCTCGAACAAGTCGCGCTCCGTGTCGCCATCCGGGATCGGCCCGACCAGCGAGCGGGCGAGGATCCAGTCCTCCCACGGATAGAGCTCGGCGAGCTCGGTGTCGTCGAGCGCGAACCAGAACCCTTCCGTCGGGTCGACCTGGCTGGCGTGCGCCTTCAGGGCGGCCGAGCGGGCCCATTGGAACTCGCCGACGTCGATGCGCGTCGTGATCCGATGGTCGGTGTCGGGGCGGTCGAACCATCGGTCGTCGAACGGGGACTTGCCGTCCCGGCGGATCAGCGCCTCGTGGATCGCCCGGATCCGGGCCAATGACCACGTGGAGTAGTAGAGCTTTAGCGGCTGGTAGGGCTCGCCCGCCTCCGGGTACCAGTCGGGATCGCCGGCCCGGTCGAAGGCGAGCACCGAGATGTCGTGGACCTTGAGGTGGTCCGGGTGGGGGTAGCCCTGCTGGTCGTCGTTGTACGTGATGACCACCTGCGGGCGGGTGCGGCGGACCACCGCGACCAGCCGCCCGGCCGCTTCGTCGGCGTCGGCCTGGTGGAACGACTCCGGGTGCTCGTTGGCCGGCGATTCGGGCATGCCCGAGTCGCGGTAGCCCAGCATGACGACCTCGTCGAACCCGATGATGCGGGCCGACTCGGCCAGCTCGCCCGAGCGCATCGCCGCGACCTTGGCCCGCTCCTCCTCGGGAGTGAGCCCGTGGAACGGCAGACCCGGTTCCCGAAGTGTCGGGTTCTGCAGGTCACCCTCTTCGCCGCCGGTGCAGCAGACGAGCACCGTGTAGATGCCCTCGGCATGGGCCCGGGCGAGGGTCGGTGCGCCCTTCGATGCCTCGTCGTCGGGGTGGGCGTGAACGGTCAGGAGCGTCAGGCGTTCAGGCACCGGGTCAGGGTATCCGTGCCGTGAGCCGGACAACCCGATCCCCTACGCTGCGCCGACGTGACGTTTGGCCGGTCGGTTCTGGTGCCCACGTGCGTGGTCGTGGCGGGAGTGCTGGCGGGCTGCGACACCGACGACGGGCGCCAGCTGCAGCCGCCGACCGAGGAGCAGCGGGCGGCGATGACGACGACGGCGACGACCGCCACGACGCTCGCCGCTGGGGCGAGCGTGAGCCCGACGGCGGCGCCGGCCCCGTTCACCCTGACCGCCCCGTGGGCTGACGGCGCGGCGATCGACCCCCGCTTCACGTGCGACGGGGAGGACATCTCGCCGGCGCTGAGCTGGACGGCGCCCCCGGCCGGCACGGTCGAGCTGGCCCTGCTGGTCACGGACGATGACGCCGGTGGTTTCGTGCACTGGGCCGTCGCCGGCATCGCGCCGAGCGCGAGCGGGGTCGCCGAGGGCACCCCGATACCGGGGGCGATCGAAGGGGTCACCAGCTTCGGGGAGACGGGTTGGGGCGGCCCGTGCCCGCCGGAGGGCACGCACACCTACCGGTTCTCGCTGCACGCCCTGTCCCAGCAGACCGAGGTGGGAGAGGGATTCGGCGCCGCCGACCTCGCCGCCTACACGGACAGTGCGTCGCTGGGCGTCGCCGAAGTGACCGGCACCTACGAACGCCCGTAGCGCATCATCCGAGTGTTTCGAGTCATGCGAGTGTTTCGCGCCACCACGTCTCTGCACGAAACACTCGGATGCGCCTACTCGTTCAGCGTGACGCCCTCGAGTGCGTCGGCGAACTTCTCGATCGCCGCGGCGCGGCGGGTCGGCACGTGCTCGATCGGCGGGTCGCTCGCCCGGTAGCGCTTGAGAACCTGGCGGGCCACCGTGACCTTGTGCACCTCGTCCGGCCCGTCGTAGATGCGAGCCGCCCGGGCGTGGCGATACATCGCCTCCAGCGGCAGGTCGCTCGTGTACCCGAGGCTGCCGTGGATCTGGATCGCCCGGTCGATGACGTTGTACAGCACCTTGGCGCCCCAGAACTTGATCACGCCGATCTCGACGCGGGCGTCGCTGTAGTGCTTGCCGGCGGCGTGGAGCTCGTCCATCGTCCAAGCGGCGTGGAGGGTGAGCAGGCGGGCGGCTTGGCGCTCGGCGTAGCTCTCGGCGATCCAGTCCTGGATCATCTGCTTCTCGGCGAGGATCGAGCCGTGGGTGTAGCGGGTGAGCGCGCGCTCACACAGCATGTCGAAGGCCCGCTTCGACTGACCGAGCCAGCGCATGGCGTGGTGGATGCGCCCGGGGCCGAGGCGCTTCTGGGCGAGGGCGAAGCCCTGGCCGATCCCGTCCTCGCCGCCGACGATGTTCTCGGCCGGGATGCGCACGTCCTCGTAGAGGATCTCGGCGTGGCCACCGGGCTCGCCGGTGCGGTGGTCGGGGTCGCCCATCGTCGGCACGTCGCGCAGGATGTTGAGACCCGGAGTGTCGGTGGGCACGAGGAACATCGAGAACGACTTGTACGGATGCGTGTCGGCGTCACCGGTGCGGGCCATCACGACGAGGAAATCCGCGATCGAGGCGTTCGACGAGAACCACTTGTGCCCGTTGAGCACCCACTCGTCGCCGTCGCGCACTGCGGTGGTCTTGAGCAGGGTCGGATCGGCGCCGGCCGTCGGCTCGGTCATCGAGAAGCACGAGCGCAACTTGCCCTCGAGGAGCGGCTGCATCCAGCGCTCCTTCTGATCCTCGGTTCCCCCGACCGCGATCAGCTCGGCGTTCCCCGAGTCGGGCGCCTGGTTGCCGAAGATGGCGGGGGCATACATGCACTGGCCGAGGATCTCGTGCATCAGACCGAGCTTCACCTGACCGAACCCGAGCCCACCCATGTCGGGCGGCAGGTGGGCCGCCCACAGGCCCTGTCGCTTGACCTCCTCCTTGAGCGGGTCGGCGATCCGGCCGAACGCCCGCCGGCCCTCCGGCGAGCGCCATTCCGGCGCCAGCGTCTCGAGGGGGATGATCTCGTCGCGGACGAACCCCTCCATCCAGTCCAGCTTCTGCTGGAACTCCGGGTCGGTCGAGAAGTCCCATGCCATGGCTGCGACTGTAGGACCGCGCGCCCACCCGGCTCTCACCCGAGCGCCCTAGCCTGAGCCGAACCATGGCCTTGCCGCAGCCACCGACGCCGACCACGACCACGTGCTTCCGCCATCCCGGCCGCGAGGCGTGGCGTCGGTGCACCCGGTGCGGCCGCGCCGCGTGCGCCGAGTGCCTCGTTCAGGCGCAGGTCGGCAGCCACTGCGTCGAGTGCGCCAAGCAGTCCCGACCGGACGTGCGCACCCGCGCCCGCTACTGGAACGCCCGCCAGCCCACGCTCGTCACCTACGCCCTGATGGCGATCAACCTCGGCCTCTTCGCCTGGCTGGCCTTCCAGGATCCCGCCAGCCTCACCGGCACCGCGGGAGATCACCGAGGGCCAGTTCGAACTCGGGCTCGCCGAGCCACTGGTCGACCGGGGCGAGTGGTACCGGCTGGTGACGTCGGGCTTCCTGCACTTCGGGATCATCCACATCGCCTTCAACATGCTGTTGCTGTACCAGCTCGGCCAGCTGCTCGAACCGGCGATCGGGCGGATCCGGTTCGCCCTGCTCTACTTCGCGGCCCTGCTCGGCGGCTCGGCGGGCGCGCTGCTGCTGCAGCCCAACGAGTTCCACGGGGGCGCCTCCGGCGCGGTGTTCGGGCTGATGGGCGCCGCGTTCGTCGGCTTGCGCCACCGCGGCGTCAACCCGATGACGACCGGCCTCGGCACCACGCTGCTGCTCAACCTGTTGCTCACGTTCACGATCCCCGGGATCTCGATCGGTGGTCACCTCGGCGGCATCATCGGCGGCGCCGCCGCAGGCTGGGTCGTCCTCGCCCCGACCTACAAGGGGGTCCCCCGCTGGGCCACCTACGCCGCCCCTGTTGCGGTGATCGTCGTCTCGGTGATCATCTCCGTCACCGTGACGAAGAGCTGACGGTTCTGACGACGCTGGTGGCCGGTTTCGCGTACCGAACTCTCCACAGAACCGGCCCTTGACCCGTCAGACGTACCGCCGCAACACGTCCAACGCCGCGGCGCCGTACGAGCCGCCGAACAGAATGGCGTGGACGAGCAGCGGCGGTAGTTGGTACCAGCTCACCCGGTCCCGCCAGCCGGACGCGGGCGGGAACGCCTCGTCGTACGACTCGAACGTCGACGCACCGAATCCGCCGAACAGCTGCATCATCGCCAAGTCGACCTCGCGGTGACCCCAGTACACGGCGGGATCGACGAGCCAGTTCACGCCGTCCGCGTCGATCAGGCGGTTGCCGCCCCAGAGGTCGCCGTGGAGCAATGCTGGTGGTTCGGGCGGCCCGCAGAGCTCATCCGCCCGACCGGCGACCCGTTCGACGAGCTCGAGTCCGGCCGGATCCAGCCGTTCGAGCTCGATCGCCCGCCGCGTCAACGGGCGAACTCGACGATCGACGAAGAACTCTGGCCAGCCGTCCGTTGGGGTCAGGTCGACAGGCTGCGAGCCGAGGTAGCCGCCCGGCGCGCCGTCCACTCCCCCGAAGCGGGGCCCAGTGACCCGGTGGAGCGTGGCGAGCTCTGCTCCGAACGCGCCGTCGGCGGAGGGCGTGCGCGGCCCGACATCGATCCACTCGAGCACGAGCCCCGACGGCGTCTCCCGCACGACCTCGGGGACGGCGACTGCAGCCGCGGCGCGCAACGCCCGCAGCCCCGCTGCCTCGCGTTCGAACATCGCCGGCTGCGGGTCCGGATGCGTCTTGGCGAACAGCCGGCCGTTCGGCGTGTCCAGCCGGTAGGCCCGGGCGATGTCGCCGCCGTGGACCGGGGTCACGTTGGTGACGCCGAGGCCGTCGACGAGCTCAGCGGGTAGCGACATGGGCGACCAGACCGTCGCACGCCATCTCGATGACATCGAACATCTCCACGTACGCCGGCGGTGGCAGCCCCCACGGGTCGGGCACGTCGGCGGCGCCGGACCCATCCGGCGCGAACGACCGCAGCAGCACGAGCTTGGTCCGCGCCTCGTCGTCCGGGGCGAGGTCGCGCAACGCCCGCCGGTTCGACTCGTCCATCGCGACGACGAGATCGAAGCGGTCGAAGTCGGCAGCCGTGAACTGCCGGGCGCGGTGCTCGATCGCGACCCCGCGACGGGCTGCCTCGGCGAGCGTGTTCGGATGCGCATTCTCGCCGAGGTGATAACCGCTCGTGCCCGCCGATTCGACCGTCACGGTCAACCCGGCCTCACCGGACTTGCGGGCGAACACTGCGGCCGCAGCCGGCGAGCGGCAGATGTTGCCGAGGCACACGAAGCAGATCCGCACCGAACCTCAACGCCCGCGGAAGACCGGCTCGCGCTTGGCGAGGAACGCGGCCTGCCCCTCGAGGTAGTCCTCCGAGCGGAAGCAGGCCTCGACGAGCGCGTCGACCGCGGACGTGTCGGGGTGCGTCCCGCCCTCGCCGGCGAGACGGATCGCCGCCTTGCACGCCCGCACCGTGAGGGGGGCGTTCCCGGCGATCTGGACGGCGAGCTCGTCCACCGCGGCACGCAGATCGGCGACGGGAACGACGCGGTTGACGAGGCCGGCCGCGGCCGCTTCGGCGGCGCTGAGTCGGCGAGCCGAGAACAACAGCTCGCTGGCGACGGCCGGGTTCACAAGCCGCATCAGCGCGGCCACGCCACCGAGGCCGTACCCGAGACCGAGCCGGGCCGCCGGGATGGCGAACGTGCTCACGTCCGAGCAGATCCGGATGTCCGCCTGCAGCGCCATGAGGACGCCGCCGCCGATGCAGTAGCCGTCGATCATCGCGATGATCGGCTTGGTCAGATCCCGCCAGCACCGCCACGCCGCCCCGGTGCGGCGGTCGTAGTCGGCGCGGTCCTCGGGCGCCGTGCGCCGGGTCCCGAACTCGGCGATGTCGGCGCCGGCGACGAACGCTCGTCCACCGGAGCCGGTCATCACGATCACCCGGACCGCGTCGTCTCGCTCCCATGCCTCCACCACCGGCGGGATGGCCTCCTGTACGGCCAGCGAGAGGACGTTGTGCCGGGCCGGGTCGTTGAACGTGAGGCGGGCGATCGCGCCGTCGACCTCGGCGAGCAGCAGATCCGTCCCGGTCTCGATCCGCACCGGGCGGACCCTACCGGTACGGTTCGCCCGTGGACACTGCCGCACCGCTCGAGGATCTGCTCGTCCTCGACCTCACGATCGCCCGCGCCGGGCCGACGGCGGTGCGCCACCTCGCCGACTGGGGCGCCCGCGTGCTGCGCATCGAGCCCTCCGACCCGACCGTCGGCCTGCTCGGCGACCACGACAACTCCGACTACATCAACCTGCACCGCTCGAAGCACCTGATCCAGCTCGACCTGCGGGACGCCGACGACCGGCGGCGCTTCTTCCGACTCGTCGAGCACGCCGACGTCCTCGTCGAGAACAACCGGCCACCCGTGAAGACGCAAGCTCGGCATCGACTACGAGGCGTGCGCGGCCGTGAACCCGCGGCTGATCTACGGGAGCATCTCCGGCTACGGGCAGGAAGGGCCGGCGAGCGCGAAGGGGGCGGTCGATCAGGTCATCCAGGGGGCCGGCGGGCTGATGAGCGTCACGGGACTGCCGGACCAGGGACCCCTGCGGACCGGGATCGCCGTGTCCGACTCGGCGGCCGGAAACCAGCTGGCGATCGGGATCCTCATCGCGCTCCACGAGCGGGCGCGCACCGGGCTCGGCCAGTGGGTACGCGTCTCCCTCCTCGAGGCGATGATCACGTTCCTCGACTTCCAGGCCGTGCGCTGGACCATCGACGGCCGCGTCCCGTCGCCCGAAGGAAACCATCATCCGACGGCCCGCCCGATGGGCACCTACCGCGCCGTCCGACGGTCACCTGAACGTCGCCGCGCCGCACGACCGGCTGTGGTCACGGCTCTGCGTGGTGCTGGACGCTCCCGACCTGGCGGCGGACGAGCGCTTCCGGACCGCTCGCGACCGTTACCACAACCGTGACGCGCTCAACGCCGCGCTCGACGAGCACTTCGCGACGCGTTCCCGCCATGAGTGGGTCGACGTGCTCGACGCTGCGGGCATCCCGTGTGGGCCGGTTCTCGCCATCGACGAAGTGTTCGCCGACCCGCAAGTGCAGCACCTGGAGATGCTCGAGCGCGTCGATCACCCGGTGCGCGGACCCGTCGATGTGCTGCGCAACCCGGTCACGATGAGCCGCAGTCAGCCGGTGACCACGACGTCGTCGCCCCGACCGGGTCGGGAACGTGACGAGGTGCTGGCCGAACTCGGTCTGCCGCTGGTGGACTGAGCTGACTCACCACCTGCCGCGGTGCACGACCTCGTCGAACGGCCGCCGATCCGGGTTGCGGAGCGGGATGAGCGGGCGGTCCGCCGGGTAGCCGAGGCCGATCATCGCGACGCACGTGTGGCCTTCGGGGACGCCGAGAATGCGGCGGGCGGCGTCCTGGTCGCCGACGGAGGCGTGCCCGCTCCCGATCCCGAGGTCCGCCGCAGTGATCATCATCGCCATCGTCGCTTGGCCGAGATCAAAGCGGTCGATCGCCAGATAGCGCTCGGCCTCCGGATCGGGAACGACGAGGACGATCGTCGCCTGCGACCCGGGGATGTGGCGGGCCCCCTGCCACACCGTGTCGAGCTCGGCGAGCTGACGGCGGTCGGTGACGAGCACGAAGTCCCACTTCTGGCGGTTCGACGCCGACGGCGCGCGCCGGCCGGCCTCGAGGATGCGGTCGAGGTCGGCGGGATCGAGCGGGTGGTCCGAATAGGACCGCACGTTGCGGCGAGCGCGGATGGCGTCCCAGGTCTCCATGCGGACGAGGGTAGGTGATTCCCGAACCCGGACGGTCGGACGCCGACGGTATGATGGAGGCGCTCAACCAACGGGGCTGACAGGTTTCGACGTCAGTGACGATGGCCGAGCTTGCGACCCGAGTTGCTCAGACTCGCTAAACGGGGCACCAACAAGAATTGCCAAGCAGCAGTTCGCTCTCGCCGCCTGATCCTCAGGTGAGCGCAGAGACATCGTGAGCAGAAATGCCACACGGGGCCGTTCACCCGCAGCCCGGCAACAGAAGCGGGAGATGGCGGCGGGAAAGACCGCTGACAGTCGGAAAGACGGCTGACGCTCGGGAAAGACCGAGCGTGGACCACCGCTCGCGGTGGTCGACCGACCCGCCGGTGAGGCAGCGACAGCCTCAGAGCCGGGAATGGTCGTAGCGGGTTCGTTCACCGGCTGACGGACGGGGGTTCGATTCCCCCCAGCTCCACCGCGTCATCCCTGCTCAGCGGGGGTGACCACGTCGTTGTGGTCACAAATTGGTCACAGAATGTCGCCGAGAGCTCGACCGAGCGCCTCCGCGGCGTTCCGATCGTCGAGCGCGGTGACGTTCTGGTAGATCCGCATGGTCACGGCCACGTCGGCGTGTCCGAGTCACACATCCTGCGCAAGCTCGGCGCGCCGAACCGGCTCGAAGCGGCCGCCATTGCGCATCGGCTCGCCGCGCCGCCCGAGACCGAAAGGTCCCTCAGGGACGAAACCACCGGCGCGCCGGGCCGACACCGCGCCCAACCGTCTATCGGAGCGGCCCCGTCGTGAACGCCTGTCTCCCGGGTGCGGCGTCATCGAAAGCGGGCGAAGCACGCCCTCACGTCACGGACGTACGCGTCGGGTTGCTCGAACGCGGCGAAGTGACCTCCGCGATCGAACGTCGACCAATGATGGATGTCGGGATAGTTCTGCTCCACCCACTCGCGCACCGGCGGCACGATCTCGCGCGGGAACACCGCGAAGCCGGTCGGGACGTTCACAACCGGACGTCGGCCGCCGGTGCTCTCCCAGTAGAGCCGCGCCGACGACGCGGCCGAGTTGGTGACCCAGTAGACCGTGATGTTGTCGAGCATCTCATCGCGCTGTCAACGCATCCTCCGGGACCCCGTCGTTGTCCGTCCACGACCAGAACTTCTCGAGGATCCACGCCGCCTGTCCCGCCGGTGAGTCGGCGAGACCGTAGCCAAGCGTCTGCGGCCGGGTCTTCTGTTGCAGGCGATACCCGGAGTCCCAGTCCTGGTAGAACTTCGCCCGCTCCAACGCGAACCGCTGTGCGGGCGTCGGGCGATCGCGGGTCCGGCCGACGATCATCGCGAAGTTGAGGTGGATGCCGACGCAGCGTTCGGGATGCTGCGAGGCGAGCTCGGACGTGATCGCATAGCCCCAGTCGCCACCCTGGGCCACGTAGCGCTCGTACCCGAGGCGTGCCATCAACTTCGCCCAGACGTCACCGATCCGTTCGACGCCCCACCCGACTTCTGTGGGCTTGCCGGAGAAGCCGTACCCGGGTATCGACGGTGCGACCACGTGGAACGCTTGATCGACCGTTCCACCGTGCCGTGTTGGGTTGGTGAGCGGGTCGACCACCTTCTGGAACTCGACGATCGATCCGGGCCAGCCGTGCGTCAGAACGATCGGCAACGCGTCGGTGTGCGGCGAACGCTGGTGAATGAAGTGGATGTCGACGGCGTCGATCTCGGTGAGGTACTGGTCGAATCGGTTGAGGGCCGCCTCCCGAACTCGCCAGTCGTACTCGTCCGCCCAGTACCGGCACACGTCCTGCACGTACAGGAGCGGCACGCCTTGGGTCCAGTCGTCGACCACTTGGGCGTCCGGCCAGCGCGTCCGACGGAGCCGGGCGCGCAGGTCGACGAGAACGTCATCGGGTACGTCGATGTTGAAGGGTCGGATCTCGTCACTCATGGCCGCACGGAGCCCAGCACGCAGGACCGGACGTCCGCATTCTGACCGACCGGCCGTGAGCGCGCGGCCGCATCGTGGATGATCATGGGGCGACGTCGAGGTTGGGGAGCGCTGCACGCGCGAGCATGGAGCAGGAGGTTGATCCTGATGTCAGTGAGCGTGACCGCAGCGACCGACGTCGACGCGGATGTCTGGTCCGACACGAACCTGCGCGATCCGTTCCCGCTCTATGCCGAGCTACGAACGTTGGCGCCCGTCGTGCACCTGTTGCGCCACGACGCCTACGCCGTGACCCGGTACGTCGAGATCCGGGATGTGCTCCAGGAGTGGGAGTCGTTCACCTCGGCGAAGGGCGTGGGCATGTCACCGCTCATCAACGCCCGTGGGGGACGCGGCGTGATCGCCTCCGACCCGCCGGTCCACACCGCACGACGGCGGGTACTCAACAGCCAGCTCTTGCCGGCGGCGCTCAAACCCCATGAGGTGTTCGTCGAATCGCGCGCGACCGAGTACGCCGTCCAGGCAATCGATCGCCGCGACGTGGAGGTGGTAGGTGAGCTGGCAGTGCCGTTCAGCGTGGCCGTCGTGTGCGACCTTGTCGGACTGCCCGACGAGGGCCGCGAGCGGCTCCTGCCGTGGGCACGGCTCGGCTTCGACAGCTGGGGGCCGCCGGGACCTCGGGCTGAGGCGGCTGCGCTCGGCTATCAGAGCCTGGTCGACTACTCCAACACGGTCTCGGTTCCCGAGCACCTCGAACCGGGACGCTGGGGGGCCGGCATCTACGACGCCGTCGATCGCGGTGAACTCGAACCGGAGGCGATCCACGGTGTCGTGTTCGCCTACCTCCAGGCGGGCATGGACACCACGGTGAACGCGATTGGCACGGCGCTCTACCTCTTTGCCCAAAATCCGGATCAATGGGACCAGGTCCGCAGCGACCCCGACCTCATCCCGTCGGCGATCAACGAGGTACTCCGCTATCACTCCCCCATCCAGCGGTACACACGAGTCGCCAATGACGACATCGAAATCGGCGGCGTCACCGTCCCCGCCGGCAGCCGAGTCGTCGTGCTGATCGGTGCCGGAAACCGCGACGACCGACGGTTCGACGACCCTGACCGCTTCGACGTGACCCGCAATCCGATCGACCACCTCGCCTTCGGGCGCGGGCTCCACCACTGTGCCGGTGCGGGCCTCGCCCGGCTCGAGTTGAGTGCCCTGCTCACAAGACTCGCCGAACGGGTACGTCGCTTCGAGATCCGAGACCACGAGTGGGACATCAACGCCACCGTTCATGGCCTCCGCTCTCTCGATCTCACTCTCCACACCACCTGACCCGGACGGACCGGATTGTCCGGGGGTCCATCTCCGGCGGCAGGATTCACGGATGGAGCACGTCGACGTCGGCGGTATCGGGATCGCCTACACCCGATCGGGCTCCGGCCCGCCGATCGTCATGCTCCACGGTGCCCCGGCGGACAGCCGCACGTGGCAGTGGATGCTCCCCGACCTCGCCCGCGACCACACGGTCATCGCCTGGGACGCGCCGGGCTTCGGGCAGTCGTCAGACATCGACGACACCTGGCGAGCCGCGCAGTTCGCCGATGCTCTCGCCGCCTTCATCGCCGCGCTCGGGCTCGAGCAGCCGCATCTCGTGGGCCACTCCTTCGGGACGATGGTCACCCTCGCACTGTTCGAGCGCCACCCCGCGGTACCAGCCAGTCTCGTACTCATCGGTGGCTACGCCGGCTGGGCCGGGTCTCTGCCACCGGAGGAGGTCGCCCGACGGCTCGAGATGTTCCTCGGTATGGCCGACCTGGGCGACGGGTTCGACCCGAAGTCCTACCCCGGCCTGTTCACGGACCGCATACCGGCCGACCGCGACCCGGTGCTGGCCACGATGATGCGTGAGAACCTGCGCCCGGCAACCGTTCGAGCGGCGGGTTACATCGGGGCGGAGACCGACCTCCGCGGAATGCTGCCCACCGTCGACGTACCGACACTCGTCCTCCACGGCGAGGCCGACGCTCGGTCGCCGCTCACGAACGCCGAAATGCTCCACGCGGCGATCTCGACGTCACAGCTCGCGGTGCTCCCGAAGCTCGGCCACGCATGTCTGGTGGAGGACCCCGAGGCGTGTGCGACGGAGATCCGCCGGTTCGTGAGGAATGTGGACTGAATCCGAGCTGACCCCTTGCACCAGTCCGACCCGACGGGCGCTACCGGTCGCTGCGTGTCTCGACGTGGGCCGCGAGCTTGTCGAGCGCCATCGCCCATCCCGTGGCGCCAGGTGAGTCGGCAGGGATGCCGGCGTGGGTCAGCACCATCTTCGTGCGGCCCGCCACGTCTTCGAGCTCGACCCGGACCTCGGTGATCATGGGATGGCCTCGGCGCCCATGCCCGAAGGCGATGCCACGTTGCCGTCTTCGTCGGACATGGACTCGGTGTAGACGAGCCGCTCGTTCTCGACGACCTCGCGGTACTCGCCGGTGAACCACATCTGCATCGGGCCGTTCGGAGATCTGCATCTCCATGCACACCAGACGGGTGCCGCCAACGCGCACGTCCATCTTGGCGACAGGGATCGTGGCGCCATCGGGCCCGTACCAGGCCTTGAAGTGTTCCGGATCGGTCCACATCTGCCACATCAGCTCCACCGGCGCATCGAAGGTGCGCTCGATCACCACTGCGTCCTGCGACCAGCTCGTCGTCGGTCATCGTTCGTCGTGCCCTTTCGTTGCCGTTGGAGTTGTCTGAGGTAGTCGTCCATCCGGTCGAAGCGAGCCTCCCAAACCGGCCGGTACTGCTCGGCCCAGGTCGAGACCTCGGCTCGAGTGGTGTGGCGTCGAGGGCGCACGGTCGGTACTGGGCGTGTTGCCCGCGAGTGACCAGCCCGGCCCGCTCCAGCACCTTGATGTGCTTGGAGACGGCGGGGAGCGTCATCTCGAACGGTTCGGCGAGCTCGTTGACGGTCGCCTCACCTTCCGCGAGACGGGCCAGGATCGCTCGCCGCGTCGTGTTGGCCAGTGCGGCGAAGGTCTCGCTGAGGCGCTCCTCGTCGATCGCCGTCGTCATCGTTGAACCATGTACTTTCCCGATTAGATAATTAACCAATAAGGAAACTACACGCGTCCGCCAATGCTGTCAATCGCGACCCTGACCCTCATTCCTCGGCATGAGACCTGCGGGGGCGGCAAAGGTGCGGGCCTCGGCGAGCAGTCGCTCCCACACGGCCGCGTCGGGCTCGGAAATCGTGACCCACTCACGGAACACGCGGCCGTTCGGAGCGAACGGCTCGCCGGTGCCGTCGTCGACCAGCTCGGCGACGCGCTCGTGCGGCAACTTGACGATGAGCGCGTCGGCTCTCGTGTCGAACGACGCGAAGAAGCGGCCAGCACGGCGCACGCAGGGGTAGCCCATCATCGTCGAGCGTCCGACCGCCGGGTCGTACAACAGGTCGTCGGTCAGCCCGTCGTAGAGGATGCGGGCGTCGGTCACCGGGTCAGTTTCACGCAGGCGGCGTGAAGACACCGAACAGGCTGCCGACGGAATCGCGGAGGTACGCGAACGGGGGCCCGGCCGGAGGCTGGAGCTCCTTGCTCACGACCTTTCCGCCGAGCTGCTCGGCCGCCGAGCAGGTGGCGGCGACGTCGGTGACGGCGATGTAGAACACGGCGTGGCCCGGCATCGCCCCGCCGGTCGCCACGATGCCGCCGAAGGGGGCGTCACCGTCTGGCAGCGTGGCCACCCGGTAGTCCATGCCGGTGACCTCGGGGTCTGCGAAGGGACTGAAGACCCAGCCGAACAGGTCGGCGTAGAACGAGGTTGCAGTGTCGGGGTCATCGGTCGCGACCTCGAACCAGGCGAGCGTGTTGGGGGTGAAGGCGTTGGTCATGGCCACCCAGCGTGCACGTGTCCGGCGACAACCCTGTGTCGGTGTTTCCGTCGCCTTTCGTCTCACTCCCATGCCGGCATGCGCGTCTGGTAGTCCGCGACGTCGAACTCGCGGACCGGCTGCTCGAACGCGCCCGGCAGCGACTCGACCGTGTGGATGCGATCGATACGGAAGACGCGCTCATCCTGACGCAACCGGCACCATCCGGTGACGTACGAGCCGTTCGGGCCGAGCACGACGTGGTGCGGCTCGACCTCTCGCACCGTTGGTCGGCCGCCGACGTCGAGATAGTCGATGAGGATCGGTGTGGCGGCCTCCACGGCGCGAACCACGGCGTCGGCGATCGCCTGGTCCGGTGCGCTGACCGGCAGCACCAGCAGCCGCACGCCGTTGGCCAGAGTGCGCGCCCGGGCAGCCGCACTCTCAGGCATGGCCGCGACGACCTTGCGCAGCGCGGTGCGAGCATCACGAGCCCACGGCGTGTCATCGAGCCGCCGCAGCCCGACCGCCAGCGCCACCGCCTCCGCCGGCGTGAAGTTGAGCGGCGGCAGCGTCATCGACCGGTCGAGCACGTAGCCGCCGCGCCGGCCCAGTTGGGCCGAGATCGGCACACCCGCCTCCTGCAGGGCGAGGACGTCGCGCTCGATCGTCCGCATGCTCACCTCGAAGTGCTCGGCCAGGCGACGCGCACTTCGGCCCGGCGACCCGGCCGCCCGTAACTCCTCGACGATGGCGTAGAGCCGGTCGAGCCGGTTCATCCGGCAAGCCTACGTGGCCCTGATCACACTGGGACGGGGAGGCGGGGCGAACGTGGCGTGCTTGGCCATGGCA
The DNA here is from genome assembly GCA_963755235.1 of uncultured Acidimicrobiia bacterium. Lineage (GTDB taxonomy): Bacteria > Actinomycetota > Acidimicrobiia > Acidimicrobiales > Ilumatobacteraceae > JALZMG01. The sequence continues at coordinate 160,919 of CAVWJT010000030.1, read as the reverse complement.
ACCCTCGCTCGGATCGATGAGTCTCGGCACCGAGAGTCGTCTCAGTTGAAAGACTCCCCACGGAACCCGCGAGCACGAGACGACGACGGAGGAAACCATGACGACCGGTCCCGGCAACGCGAGCAGCAACATCCCCGGCAAGCCGCCCGTCGTCGACCTGGCCACCTGGCAGGTGGCGCGGGAGGAACTGCTGGTCCGCGAGAAGGCGCACACCCGTGAGGGCGACGCGATCGCCGCGGCCCGGCGGCGGCTGCCGATGGTCGAGATCGACGGCGCGATCGAGGTCACCGGCGCTGACGGGCGGGTCCCGTTCCTCGACCTGTTCCGAGGTCGCGACGAGCTCGTGGTCTACCACTCCATGTGGTACGACGGCGCGCCGCACCAGGGGCAGTGCGAGGGCTGCACCTTCAACCTCTGGCACATGGACGACGCCGTCTACCTCAACGCCCGGGGCGTCTCGTTCGCGGTCCTCACTTCGGGCCCGTGGGACGAGGTGGCCTCCTACGTCGAGTTCATGGGGTACACCCAGCCCTGGTACTCGGTGCGGGGCGTGGAGGCGCCGCTCCTCGCGGACGAGGGACACATCATCTGCTTCTTGCGCGACGGCGACCGCGTGTTCCTCACCTACTCCACGACGGGCCGGGGCAACGAGCCGGCCGACGGGTCGTTGGGCCTGCTCGACATGACGCCCTACGGCCGCCGCGAGGCCTGGGAGGACAACCCCGAGAGCTGGCCCGAGGCGCCTGACGCCGGCTCGCCGGTCGGCGGGCATGGCGAGCCGATCTGCTGGTACTGGCGCTCGGACGCCGACGGCGTCGCCACCTGGGGTCCGACCAGCCGGCCGGTGCCGCAATGGAGCCGCCCCGGCGCGACCCCCGTCGACACCCTCGGCCGCTGATGCCGACGATCGACATCGGCGGGCACCCGACCTGGTACACCGACAGCGGCGCGGCGCCCGGCGTGCCGGTGGTCATGCTCCACGGCGGGGTGTCGAACAGCGACCTGCTGCTCGACACCATTGGCGGCCCGATCGGCGGAGCCCACCGGGTGATCGCCTCCGACCGCCGCGGTCACGGGCGCACGGCCGATACTGACGCCCCGTTCCACTACGGCGAGATGGCGGACGAGACGGTCGCCGTGCTCGACGGCGTGGTGAGCGGGCCGGCCCACCTGGTCGGGTGGAGCGACGGAGGGATCGTCGCCCTGCTCGTCGCCCTGCGTCGGCCGGACCTCGTCGACCGGCTGGTTCTCATCGGGGTCAACTTTCACCACGAGGGCACTCGGCAGATGTCGATGCCCGAGGAAGCGCCGTTCCCGACCATGATCCAGGCGTCGTACGCCGAGCGGTCACCGGACGGTCCCGACCACTTCGGCGTCGCGCTGGAGAAGGGCATGGCGTTGATCACCACCGAACCGGAGCTCACCCCCGTTGATCTGGCCGGCGTGACCGCTCCAACGCTCGTCATGGTCGGCGACGACGACCTGATCGACGCGACACACACCTTGGCGCTCTACCGAGCCCTGCCGGCCGGTCGCCTCGCGGTCGTCCCCGGCACGTCACACGCGCTGCCGATCGAGCGTCCCGACGAGGTCGCCCGGCTGATCGTGGACTTCCTCGCCGCCGCGGACCCGCCCGACACGCTCATGCCGATCGACCGCGCTCCCTGATCCCCTGCAGGCTGCCAGCGTGGAATCACGCGGGTGGCGGACACCGTCGGAGACGCGCCACTACGTTGGCTTCGTGCTGGGGCAACCGCGCCGGATGATGCGATGAACCTGGCGGTGTGGGTGGAACGCCACGGCCGTCAGCGGCCCGACGACCCGGCGTTGGCCGACGGCGAGCGCGTCCACGCCGGCTGGGGCACCTTCGCCGCCCGAACGTCCGGCGCGGCCGCGGGCCTGCGCGACGACTTCGGCCTATCCCCCGGGCACCGGGTCGCCATCGTGATGCGCAACCGGCCCGAGTACCTCGAGGCGCTGTTCGCCATCTGGCACGCCGGTCTCGTGGCCGTGCCGGTCAACGCTCGCCTCCACCGCGACGAGATCGCCTACATCCTCGACCAGAGCGAGTCGGCCGTCGTCGTGACCGATGCCGACCATGCCGACGACGTCGAGTCGCTCGTCGGCAGCGTCGCTTCGCTCCAGGCCGCGGTCGTGGCACCCGGTGGGCGATGGGACCGGCTCACGGCGTCGACGCCCGCGCCGCTCGTCGGCCGGCAGCCGGAGGACCCGGCCTGGCTGTTCTACACGAGCGGCACCACCGGACGGCCCAAGGGAGCCACGCTCACCCACCGCAACCTGCTCATGATGACGCTCAGCTACTTCGCCGACATCGACGCGGTGATGCCGCAGGACTGCATCCTCCACGCCGCGCCCCTGTCGCACGGTTCAGGGCTCTACGGACTGCCCCACGTGGCCCGGGGGGCGGTGAGCGTCGTGCCGCAGTCCGGCGGCGTCGACGGCGACGAGATCGCCGCCCTCCTGCGGCGCTGGCAGGGATTGTCGTTCTTCGCCGCGCCCACCATGGTGAAGCGGCTGGCCGGCGACCGCGCCGTCGCCGCCGCCGACCTCGTTCACCTGAAGGCGATCGTCTACGGCGGTGCACCCATGTATCTGACCGATCTGGAGGACGCCCTCGCCGTCTTCGGCCCCTGCTTGGCCCAGATCTACGGGCAGGGCGAGACGCCGATGACGATCACCGCCTTGTCCAAAGCCGACCACGCCGACCGGGACCATCCCCGATGGCGGGATCGGATGCAAAGTGTCGGTGTCCCCCGCACCGACGTCGAGGTCCGCGTCGTCGACGATGCCGACCGCGAGCTTCCCGCGGGCGAGGTCGGCGAGGTCGTGGTGCGGGGCGATGTGGTCATGGCCGGCTACTGGAGACAGCCCGACGCCACCGCCGAGGCCCTGCGGGACGGGTGGTTGCACACCGGCGACGTCGGCAGCTTCGACGCCGACGGGTACCTCACGCTGCGGGACCGGTCCAAGGACCTGGTCATCAGCGGGGGGCTGAACATCTATCCCCGGGAGGTGGAGGAGGCGCTGCTCCAGCACGCCGGCGTCCAGGCCGCCGCCGTCGTCGGCCGGCCCGACCCGGAGTGGGGCGAGGCGGTGGTCGCCTTCGTGGTGGCCGCCGACGGCACTGATCCGCCGTCGGTCGAGGACCTCGACCGGACGTGCGTCGACCGCATCGCCCGCTTCAAGCGGCCCAAGGAATATCGCTTCGTCGACGCCCTGCCGACCAACAACTACGGCAAGGTCGTCAAGCGGGAGCTGCGCGACCAGCTCCGGGCCGAAGCGGAGGCGTGTTAGACCGTCTCCCATGAAGCTCGCCCTGTACTTGCCGAACTTCCGCGACAAGGTGACCGTCACGGAGCTCGAGGATCTCACGACGCTCGCCGAGGAGCTCGACTTCGACTCGGTGTGGACACTCGACCGGATCGTCGTCCCGGAAGCGTCCGATCGCGCGGAGCTCCAGTACTCGTTCGGCATGATGCCCGAGTTCCCGAAGGCCTTGCCGGTGTCTTCCCGCGGTGAGTGGTTCCAGGGCTGGCCGCTGATCCCTTGGCTCGCGGCGAAGACCACGAAGGTCCGGATCGGCATGAGCATCACCGACACGCCGTACCGCGCCCCCGGCGTGCTCGCGACGGAGATCGCCACCGTCGACCACCTCTCGAACGGCAGGGTCAACGTGGGCGTGGGGTCCGGCTGGATGCCCGAGGAGTTCGCAGCCGCGAGCGCCTCGCCCATCTTCCCCAAGCGTCACCAGCACGTCCGGGAGACGATCGAGATCATGCAGGGCATCTGGACGAACGATCTCTTCGAGTACCACGGCGAGTTCGCCGACTTCGACCGATGCGGATTCGGCGCCAAGCCGGTGCAGCAACCGCACCCGCCGATCTTCTTCAGCGGGCTCAAGGACCCGAGGCGCTCGGCGAACCGCATCGCCAAGTACGGACTGTCGGGCTGGATCGGGATCCAGGACACGCCGGACGAGCTCCAGCAGTGGCGCGGTGCGATCCAGGGAGAGCTCGAGGAGCTCGACAGCTCCCGCTCGATCGACGATCTCGAGATCTGCAGCATGATCTGGTTCGTCATCACGGACGAGGAGACCGATCAGACGCCGCAGGGCAAGGGCAGCAACCTGATGGTGGGCACCGCGGCGCAGATCACCGACAACCTCAAGCGCTACAAAGAGGCCGGGCTCACGATGCCGCTCCTCTGGCCGCCGTTCCAGGACGTGCCGGTGGCGAAGACGCTCGACGATCTCAAGCGGCTGAAGGTGGAGATCATGCCGCAGGTCGACGCGATGTAACTCACATCCGACGCGCGCTGCTGTCACAGGCCTGCTCGCTCGTTCGTCATGGTGGGTGGTCGAACGAGAAAGGAGTGGCCATGAAAGTGTTCGTCGCCGGCGCCACAGGTGCGCTCGGCAAGCAACTGGTTCCGATGTTGGTCGAAAATGGACACCATGTCGTCGGCATGACCCGCACGGAATCCAAGCGCGATCAGCTCCGCCACGTCGGCGCGGAGCCCGTGGTGGCCGACGCGCTGGATGCCGACGCCGTGGGACGAGCGGTGGGCGAGGCCGCGCCCGACGTGATCGTGCACCAGCTCACCGCCATCCCGCCGAAGATCAACATGCGACGGTTCGACCGCGAGTTCGCGCTCACCAACCGCCTCCGCACCGAGGGCACCGACCATCTCCTGTCGAGCGGGCCATGCGGCAGGCGTGAAGCGGTTCGTCGCCCAGAGCAACGCCGGCTTGTACGCCCGCACCGGAGGCGCGGTCAAGCAGGAGGAGGCTCCGCTCGATGACGATTCCCCGCCGGAGATGCGGGAAGGGCTCGCCGCGATCCGTCATCTCGAGACGGCGGTCACGGGCGCCTCCTGGACAGAGGGAGTCGTGCTGCGCTACGGCTGGTTCTACGGCCCCGGCACCGGCATCGCCCTGGACCCACTTGGGACCCAGACCGAATCCATCCGCAAACGCCAGTTCCCCATCGTCGGCGGCGGCACTGGCGTTTGGTCGTTCGTCCACATCGAGGATGCCGCCACGGCAACGGTCAGCGCCGTCGAGGGCGGACCTGGTGGCGTGTACAACATCGTCGACGACGAACCGGCACCGGTTTCCGAGTTCCTCCCGGTGCTGGCGACCGCCGTCGGGGCGAAGCGTCCGCGGCGGGTGCCACGCTGGCTCGGCCTCCTCGCGGCAGGCGGGTGGGCCGTGACGACCATGACCGAGCTCCGCGGCGCCGCCAACGACAAGGCCAAGCGCGAGCTCGGTTGGGAGTTGCGCTACCCGAGCTGGCGGCAGGGCTTCGCCGAAGGGCTCGGCTGACATGGCGGAGCTGCTCGAGGAGCTGCGGCCACGGGCGTTCGCCATCGCCTACCGGATGCTCGGCAGCGTGAGCGAGGCCGAGGACGTCGTGCAGGAGGCACTCCTGCGCCTGCACGGCGTCCTCGACGCCGGCGAGCAGATCGAGGTGCCGGAGGCCTACCTGGCCACCATCGTCACCCGGCTCGGCATCGACCGGCTGCGCTCGGCGCAGGTGCAACGGGAGACCTACTTCGGCGATTGGCTGCCGGAGCCGGTGGTGACCGGGGGGCTGGACGATCCCGCCACGCACGCGGAGATGTCGGACTCGCTGTCGCTCGCCTTCCTCGTCGTGCTGGAGCGCCTGTCACCCGAGCAACGGGCCGTGTTCCTGCTGCGGGAGGTGTTCGACTACGGCTACGACGCCATCGCCGAGATCGTCGGCAAGAGCGAGGCGGCGTGTCGGCAGCTGGCGGTGCGGGCCCGGCGCCACATCGACCAGGACCGGCCGCGCTTCGAGACTTCGCGCCAGGAGCGCAACGAACTGGCCCGCAGGTTCCTGACGGCCGCCGAAACCGGCGACCTCGACGGGCTCGAGGCCTTGCTGGCGAACGACGTCGCCCTGCACGGTGACGGCGGCGGCAAGGTGCGGGCGATCGCCAACCCGGTGTTCGGGCGCCATCGGGTGGCGCGGATGCTGGTGAACTGGATGCAGTTCAACCGGACCATCGAAGGCTCCTCGATCCGACCGGTCGAGGTGAACGGCCACGCCGGCCTCCTGGGACTCGACGGGCAGCAGCGGATCCTCTACGTCGTGTCCCTCGACATCGCCGACGGCCAGATCCAGGGCATCGACTCGATCGTCAACCCGGACAAGCTGCGCCATCTCGGTCCGGTGTCCGACGTGCTCCCCGCGCCGCCCTCGCCGCGATCTTCGTCAGAGTGACTTGACGATCCGCGCGGTCCTGGCAGAGTCGGTGGCGTGCGCGTGGGCATCGCCCATCATTTCGGCTGGGCCGTGGCCGTGACGGCTGCGGCCGACCATCAGGTCGTGGACCGGAGGCGGATCGAGCTGATCGAACCAGGCATGCCCGCCGCACCGATCCACCACGACGGCAAACCTCTCGACGATGCTGCCGCCGCCGCGCTGGTGGCGCGAGGTGCGCGCGTCGGCAGTGCGAGCGACCTCCGCCGCGCTGGAAGAGCTCGCCGACGGATTGCCCGAACCGATCGTGTCGATGTCGCTGCGCGCCTGGCCGCTCGACTTCCCCGACGACATCGCCGTCCTCCGCCGCCCGCCCTACGAGGCCCGCGCCGACTCGGTCATGTACCGCCAGGTGCTGGCCGAGGTCGCCCGTGCGCGGGGCTGGGAAGTCCATCTCTTCGACGCCAAGGACGTGGAAGCCCGCGCCGCCAGCAAGCTGGCCGAGCGGGCCGACGAGATCCTGCGCGGTCCGCGGGCGACGCTCGGGCCGCCCTGGAACGAGGACCATCGGATGGCGCTCGCGGCGACGATCGTGGCCGGATGAACGTTTCGGGCCGAGTGGGTCCACCTGGGCGCCCAGAAGAGTGAGACTCGTCAGTGAACCTCGAAGATGCGGATCATGCTGCCCGCGGGATCGCGGACGGCGCAGTCGCGCACGCCCCACGGCTGCTCGGTCGGCTCCTGGACGATGTCGGCGCCGCCGGCCTGCAGCTGCTCGAAGGTGTCGTCGAGGTCGCCGGTGGCCAGGTTGATGCCGGCGTAGGTGCCCTTGGCCATCATCTCGGCGATCATGCGGCGCTCCTCGTCGGTGATGCCGGGGTCGGCGGCCGGCGGGTGCAGCACGATGGACGTACCGGGCTGGTTGGCGGGGCCGACCGTGATCCAGTGCAACCCGCCGTACTCGACGTCGTTGCGGACCTCGAAGCCGAGGAGGTCGCGATAGAACCCGAGGGAGGCGTCCGGGTCTTCGTGCGGGAGGTAGGTCTGGTGAATGGTGATGTCCATGACGGTCATGCTGACCGCGGTTGACGGGCCCGCGCTTCTCGATTCCTGACGGGTCTGGTCACCTGTTTCGCCACGCAGGGCGGTATCCCCGCCGTCGGGCCGGCCGAGTGGCGCCGGTAGACGCTGGGGGGAACACCGACCAGTTCGGTGAAGCGAGTGCTGAACGTGCCGAGCGACGAACAGCCGACCGTGAAGCAGATCTCGGTCACGCTGAGGTCGCCGCGTCGCAGCAGCGCCATCGCCCGCTCGATACGCCGCGTCATCAGGTAGCTGTACGGCGATTCGCCGTAGGCGAGCCGGAACTGGCGGCTGAGGTGTCCGGCCGACATGTGCACACCCCGGGCGAGCGCCTCGACGTCCAGCGGCTGCGCATATTCCCGGTCGATCCGGTCGCGGACGCGGCGCAGCAGCGCGAGATCGCGCAGATGCGGCGCGGCGGCGGGTCTGCTGGTCACCTGGGGAATCAACCTAGTGTCAGCTCATGAAGGTCATCCTCGTTCCCGGCTTCTGGCTCGATGCCTCCTCGTGGGACGGAGTGGTCCCCGCGCTCGAGGAGTCTGGACATGCGGTCGAAGCGCTCACCCTGCCCGGGCTGGAGTCGCTGGATGCCGACCGGAGTGGCGTCACGCTGCGTGACCACGTGGACGCCGTCATCGCCCGCATAGATGCGGCCGACGAACCGGTCGTCCTCGTCGGCCATTCCGGTGGGGGCTCGATCATCGCCGGTGCCGCCGACGCGCGTCCCGACCGCGTCGCCGCGCGATCTACGTCGACTCCGGGCCGATCGGCGAGGGCGGCATCATCAACGACGAGCTCCTCGACGACGATGGTGAGATCCCGCTGCCCGACTGGGACGGGTTCGACGAATCGGACCTGACCGACCTCGACGAGGAACTGCGGGCCGCGTTCCGAGCCCGCCGCGATCCCCCAGCCGGTACGTGTCGCCACCGATCCGCAACATGTCTCCGACGAGCGCCGCTACGACGTGCCGACGACGGTGATCGCGTCGTCGATCCCATCCGAGATGCTCCGGCAGTTCATGACCAAGGATCACCCGTACGTCCGTGAGCTGTCGATGATGCACGACTACGAGATCGTGGACCTGCCGACCGGACACTGGCCGCAGTTCACGAGGCCGGCCGAGCTCGGGGCGATGATCGTCACGGCGATCGACCGGTCATAGATCAACGGTCGCTCCGAACCGCTACGGATTGACCGCGAGAAACACAAACGCGGAGGCCAGCACCAAGTGGACGCCTGCCTCCTGGAGCGTCGCCCGCCCCGGCAGCACGGTCAGCGCCCCGACGACCGCGGTGACCGCGAGCAGCACCATCTGCGTCGAGCCGAGGCCGAGCACCAGCGGGCCGTCGAGCCAGATCGAGGCGACGGCGATGGCGGGAATGGTCAGCCCGATGCTGGCCATGGCTGAGCCGAAAGCCAGGTTCAAGCTGGTCTGCACTCGGCCACGGGAGGCGTTGCGCACCGCGGCCGCGGCTTCCGGCGCCAGTACGAGGATGGCGATCATCACGCCCACGGCGGACTGCGGCGCCCCGATCGCGTCGGCCGCATCCTCGATCGCGGGAGACTCGACCTTGGCCAAGCCCACGACGGCAACGAGGGCGGCGAGCAGCAGGCCGAGGCTGGCGAAGGTTTCCCGGTTCGACGGCGGCCTTCGTCGTCGTCGCGTCGGTCGGTCGGGTTCGGTGGTGTCGGGTTCGACGAAGTGGTCACGGTGGCGCACGGTCTGCACGAACACGAACAACAGGTAGAGCACCAGCGATGCCAGCGCGGCGAACGTCAGCTGCTCCGAGGAGAACTCCGGCCCCGGTCGACTGGTGGTGAACGTCGGCGCGACCAGGCTCAACGTGGCGAGGGTGAGCACCGTGGCCAGCGCGGTGGCGGTCCCCTCGGCATTGAAGGTGGCGATCCCTCCCCGCAGCGTGACCGCGAGGAGGGACAGCCCGACCACCGCGTTGGACGTGAGCATCACGGCGGCGAACACCGTGTCGCGCGCGAGGGTCGAGGTGTCGGAGTCGGACGACACCATGAGCGTGACGATGAGGGCCACCTCGATCACGGTCACCGCGACGGCAAGCACGAGTGACCCGAACGGTTCCCCGACCCGGTGGGCGATCACTTCGGCGTGGTACACCGCGGCCGGCACCGCGCCGGCGAGGAACACGGCCGCTACTGCGAGTACCGCTCCTCCCGGCTTGGTGCTCCACGTGGGTGCGAGCACGGCCAGTGCGGCCAGCGGCACGACGGTTGTCCAGCGGAGCTTGCGCAGCCCATCGAGAACGCTCACCCGTCCACTGTGCCCGAGACTCGGGCGATCGTGATCACCGCGAGGTGGTGAACAGTGAGCTGGTTACCGAGCGTCTCGATCCGGCGTCGGATGCGTTCCAGGAGCTCGGCCTGGGCGGAACTGGGTAACTGTTTGAGGCCGGACTGGGTGGCCAGGTTGGCCACGTAGCCCGACGCGTTCACGACGACTTGAAACGGATAGCGCCTCGTGATCGGCTCGTCGAACATCCCGCACCGTCGCACCGGGTCGGCAAGGTCGTCCACGAGGTCCGGGTGCTTGGCGGCCGGATCGACTCGCCCGGCGCCGACGGCTTCCCAGTCGTCCTGCACGTCCCACCAGAACCGGCTGGCCCCGACCGGAACCACCACAAGCGTGGACATGAGCACGAGCACCCCGGTCCGCTCGAGGAGTGCAGCCGCCTTGGTGAAGCAGACGTCGGGATCGACCCAGTGGAACGAGTTGCAGGCGAACACCATGTCGAACCGGCTGCCGCCCGGATCCCATTGCTCGAACGACACGGGCCGCACCGTGACTCCCGGTAGGTCGGCAAGGTTCCGGGCGGACCGGGCAGCCAGCCGCTCGTCGATCTCCAACGCCACGATCTCGAGCCCGCGTTCAGCGAGCGGTCGAGTGGCTTGCCCGGTGCCAGGTCCGATCTCGAGGACCGCAGCGCCAGGCCGCAGTCCGGCTAACCGCACGAGCTCGTCGAATGCGGCGGCCGGGGCAACTGGTCGCGTCCGGTCATACGCATCCACATCCTCGCCAAAGCGAGTCCGGTAGACCTTGCGCTGACCGATGTCCCAGGGCTCCCCGACCATCACCCCATCCCTACTCCACTTCTACAAGGCAAGGATCGCCGCGCGTACGATGGGAGCCGGGCACGAGTGCGGGGGCACCCGTGCCGAGAGCTCACGAGGAGGTTCGCGTGAAGATCTCGATGTTCCATCTCATGCCACACCGGGAGCTGCCGGACGACTTCGAACGGCGGTACAAGTCCGTCTGGGTCGATCCGCCCTGGCACGAGCTGGCCGACCCAGTTCGTGTGGGTCAGTACTACAACTGGACGCTCGACGAGCTGACCTACGCCGCCCAGTCGGGGTTGGACGGCATCTGCGTCAACGAGCACCATCAGAACGCCTACGGGTTCATGCCCGGGCCCAATCTGATGGGCTCGGCCCTCGCCCGGGCCACCAACGGCCTGGACGTGGCGCTCGTCCAGATGGGTTCCACCCTGCCGACGACCAACCCGCCGATCCGGGTGGCCGAGGAGTACGCCATGATCGACTGCATCAGCGGCGGCCGCCTCGTCGCCGGGATGCCGCTCGGCAGCCCGATGGACGCCAACATGGTCTACGGGATCCCGCCGATCGAGCAGCGCGAGCGCTACTACGAGGCCCACGACCTCATCATCAAGGCGTGGACATCGGAGGAGATGTTCGCCTGGAACGGCAAGTACCAGAAGCTCGGGATGGTCAACCTCTGGCCCCGTCCGGTCCAGACGCCCCACCCGCCGGTGTGGGTCCCGGGTACCGGCAGCCTGTCGACCTGGGACTTCGCCGCCAAGCACGACCACTGCTACTGCTTCTTGAGCTATTTCGGGAACCAGCTCGGCAAGAAGGTGATGGACGGCTTCTGGGAGTTCGTCGACAAATCGAACCTCGACCCGAACCCCCACCGGGCCGGGTTCCTGCAGCTCGTCGCCGTCGGGGACACCGACGCCCAGGCCGAGAAGGAGTACGCCGAGCACATCAAGTACTTCTACGCGAAGTGCCTGCACATCCCGCCGCAGTACCTCGGGCCGCCCGGACACCAGGACTTCCGGAGCCTCGAACACGGCATCCGCTCCGGCACCGCGGCCCGCACCGTGGAGACCCTGACCCGCCTGAAGGAGATGACGTTCAAGGACTTCATCGACGACCAGTTCGTCATCTGCGGCAGCCCGGCGACGGTGCGGGACCAGCTGCAGGGCGCGATCGAGAACCTGCGTGTCGGGAACCTGATGGTGCTCCTGCACATCGGGTCGATGCCCCACGAGCTGACGCTCAAGAACATCGACCTGTTCAGCCGCGAAGTGCTCCCGCACCTGCGCGACAACTGGTCGGAGTGGGAGAACCACTGGTGGCCGCAGAGCCTGCGCCACCAGCGGCAGCTCACGGGGACGGTGCGGTGATGGCTCCGACCGCGCAGTCACTGAGCGTGTGGGACGGGCGGATCACCACCCGTGTCCACACCGCTGGTAGTGGTGACCCGGTGGTCTTCCTCCATGGTGCCGGTGGTCTCGAGTGGGATCCGTTCCTCGATGGCCTCGCCGAGCGCTTCACCGTGCACGCACCGGAGCATCCGGGCACCACGCCGGGAGACCCGGACGGCATCAAGGCCCTCGACCACTTGTGGGATCTCGTCCTGTACTACGACGAGCTGTTCGACGCCCTCGGCCTCGACTCCCCAGCCGTGATCGGCCACTCGTTCGGCGGCATGGTCGCGGCGGAGGTGGCCGCCACGTTCCGCCGGCGGGTGTCGAAGCTGGTACTGCTGAATGCCCTCGGCCTGTGGCGGGACGACTCGCCCATCCCCAACCTCCTCGTGATGACCCCGGACGAGTTCGTCCCGCTCACGGTCGCCGACCAGAGCGGGCCGCTCGCCCAGCGGTTCCTGGCCCCACCGGACATGGAATCGGAGGCCGGCCAGACCGCCGTGATCCAGATGACGTGGTCACTGGCGTGCACCGGCAAGTTCTTCTGGCCCATCCCGGATCGGGGTCTCGACAAACGCATCCACCGGATCAGCGCGCCCACGTTGGTCGTCTGGGGTCATCGCGACAACTTCGTCAAGAGCGTCTACGCGGACGAGTTCGCCCGACGGATCAGCGGCGCTCGAGTCGAGGTCCTCGAGAACGCCGCCCACTTCCCCCACGTGGAGCAGACCGAGCGCACGCTCGCTCTCGTGGGCGACTTCCTCGCCGGGGGCTAACTGACCGCGTCCGGTCGGCCCTCGGCCCAGCGCTGTTTGACTTCGTCGGTGATCTCGGCCACCCCGCCGGGTGACGGCTGCGCGATGCGGCCCTGGTTGCCGAACGGGTCGCGGAACCCGCAATCGATGCCGTAGGGCTGCTCGGTCGGCTCGTCGAGGAACTCCACCCCGTCGGCCTTGAGCTCCTCGTAGGTCTTGCGGCAGTCGTCGGTGGTGAGGATGACCGACAGGCCCATGGCGCCCTTGGTGACCAGATCGCGGATCTGGGCGGCGACCTCGTCGGACATCAGCGGTGGTCCAGCCTTCTGCAGCAGGATGTGGTGATCGGGGTTCCCGGGCGCGTTGATCGTGAGCCAGCGCATGAAGCCGAGGTCGATGTCGGCACTGACCTCGAGCCCGAGCTTGCCGACGTAGAAGTCGATGGCCTCGTCCTGGTCGAGCACGTAGATGCCGGAGTGGCTGATGCTGTTGAACATGGTGGGCAACCTACGCAGGTACCGGCACCGGCGCTTCTCCGAAACTGCTCGGCCGCGCCCAGCTCATGACGAAACACGTCGGCACCGGATCGGGCTTCGGGGACCGCTGGCGGAAGGCGGACGGTGCCGAGCCCACGATGTCCCGGAAGGTTCGGCTGAACGTGCCCAGGCTGGAAAAGCCGACGGCGATGCAGATGTCGGTCACGCTGCGGTCGGTGTTGCGGAGCAGCGCCATCGCCCGTTCCACCCGCCTTCGTTGGAGGTAGCGGTGCGGCGTCTCGCCGAACGTCGCCCGGAACGTGCGGATGAAGTGGGCTTCGGAGACCAGGGCGATGCGGGCCAGCGTCGAGATGTCCAGCGGTCCCGCGTAGTCGCGGTCGATGGCGTCGCGGGCCCGCAACATCCAGCGGTTGCGCTCCTCGCTCGACCCGGGAATGATCCCCGCGACAGCCATCGGTCCACCCTAGGAGCGCTGCCGGTACGGGACACGCCCTCATCGGGTCACGAACCGTGAGCGTGGTCACACCACCGTTGCTCACCCTCGAGGATGGAGCCGGCACCGACACCTTCGAGGGCGGCGAACGGGCCGCACTCGTGGGGCACGATCCAGACGTGGATCATCGCCCAGTCCCCGATCTTGACGAGCGGCGGGCGGCACGTCCCGGCAGGGCCGGTCTGGTCTTCGAGCTGGGGGGCGACCGGATCGGCGGTGAAGCAGAGGTCCTCGTGGATGTGCCACTGCATCAGGGCGCCGCCGTAGTCGGGAACGTCCTTCAGCGCCACCTCGTCGGGAAGCATGTACATCGCCGACACGAGCCGCTTGCTGCCGTCCGGCTGCGGTTCGTAGACGAGGCTCTCGGGTGCGTCCGGGTCGAGCCACACGTCGTCGTCGATCCACTTCCAGTTCACGTAGTGCTCCTCGCCACCGTCGCCGTCTCCGATCGAGTGGAATCCGGCGGCTTCGGCGTCGGCCGGATCAGCCCACTGCGGCAGGCGGACGACGTTGACGGCGACGAGGTTCTCGGCGAACGCCTGCTGCGCCGCCGTGACGCCGTCGACGCCTGACAGGTCGATCGGCTTGGCGGGGTCGTAGGCGACCGCGGGCGGCTCGTGCGCGCCTGCTGCATCGTGGGCGTGGGCGACAGTGGTCTCGGTCGCGTCGCCGTGGGTGTGGGGAATCGTCGTTGCACTGGCGTCGTCCGGAGCCTCGGCGTGACTGTGGTCCGGACCGGCGGCCGCGCTGTGCGTGTGCGTGGCGCCCGCCATCATCGCGAGGACGGTGACGGCCCCGAGGCCGATCGCCGGCAGGCCGAGCCGCATCGGAGTGGCGCGGATCGTCCGGCCCATCCGACCACGCAGCGTCACGACGGCTGCGCCGACCGCCAACGCGCCGAGGACGGCGCACACGGTGTCGGCGAACTGGGGCCGCTCGGACTGCGCAAGGCCGTCGATCCACGAGATGCCCGACACCCTGGTGACGATCCAGGCGACGACGGCGCCGCCGTTGACGAGGGCGGTGGCGGTTGCGACGGCACGGCCGCCCCGGACGAGCGTGGCCAGCCCGACGAGGATCTGCGCCGCGGCGACGGCGACGAACAGCCTCGACAACGTCGGGTGCTCGGCGTGGATCCCGGCGGCCGCGGCGTGGATGGCTCCGGCACCGAGTGACGCCATCCCCTGCAGCGGTGTGAGGATCGGGTGATCGTCGGCGGCTGCGCTCACTGGTGCACCATGCCCCTGTGAAGCACGACAGTCGATGTCCGTGAATGGTGCACCAGTGAGCCTTCGGCGCCGTAACGCTGATTCGCTCGCTCGAAGACTCGTTCGCTCATACGGACGACCGTAAGACCGACGCCGATCGAGCGATATCGGGGAAGTCCCCCCACTGTCCCTGAGACCCCTGACGAGCGGCGTCGAGGAGCCCGCGCCCGGGCCCGCATGGCCTCTGGACGAGAGCGGCTGGATCCGCGAACATCCTCGGCGGACGGGGCCATAGCGCGATCGAGTCGGAGGCACCGTGTCATCCATCCCTCGTCCACGACTGTTCGCGGCCGATCGCTGCCGTCGCCACCGCAGTGGCGAGCCCCCTCGCCGCGGCGCCTCATCCCGGTCCGGTCGCGGCACAGGCGCCGACGTCCGCAACCGGACTCTGGATCGTCCAGCTGACGGAGCCCTCCCTCGCCGCGGCGCAGGCGCCGGCCGGAACGGTCGACGTCGCCACTCCCGCCGCCGAGGCCTACCTGGACCGGCTCGCCCTCGAGCAGGCTGCGGTCGCCGACCTCCTCAGCGAGGAGCTCGGCCGGCCGGTCGACGTCGAGGCCAGCTACCGCAACGTCCTCAACGCGATCGTGATCGCGGCCGATCCGGCCGAGGTGCCCGTCATCGCCGGCGTGCCCGGCGTGGCCGCGGTCGAGCCGGACGAGGTGTACGAGCTGACCACCGACGCCAGCCACGACCTGATCGGCTCGGCCGCGATCTGGGACGGCGAAACCGGGCCCGCGCTGCCCACCCGCGGCGAGGGCGTGGTCGTCGGCATGCTCGACAGCGGGATCAACCCGTTCCACCCGTCGTTCGCCGCCACCGACGGCGACGGGTACACCCACACCAACCCGTACGGCGCCCAGCTCGGCGTGTGCAACCCGGCGCACCCGAACCACGACCCGATCTGCAACACCAAGCTCGTCGGCGCGTGGAGCTTCGTGTCCGGGAACTCCGCCCGCGACACCAACGGTCACGGCAGCCACACCGCCTCGACCGCGGCCGGGAACCGGCACGAGGTGACGCTCGACTACGGCCCGGACACGTTCACCCGCACGGTGCAGGGTGTCGCGCCGCGGGCGAACCTGATCGCCTACCGGGTGTGCATCGAGACGTGCCCGGTCACGTCGATCCTCGCCGGCATCAACCAGGCGGTCGCCGACGGCGTCGACGTGCTCAACTACTCCATCTCCGGCGCCGACAGCCCGTGGGCCAACTCGGTGAGCCGGGCGTTCCTGGAGGCGTTCGGCGCCGGCATCTTCGTCGCCACCTCGGCCGGCAACAGTGGTCCTGGCGCCGGGACGGTGGCCCACACCGCCCCGTGGAACGCGTCGGTGGCGGCCACCGATTCGGACCGCACCTTCGCCAAGATCCTGTCCGTGCTCGGCCCGGCACCGGTGCCGCCGGAGCTGGCGGCGATCCCCGGCTGGCCGGGCTTCGGCCCCGGCAACCCGGCGCCGATCGAGGCCGCGCTGCGCTACTCGGGCCAGGTCGGGTCGGTCGCCGGATGCTCGGCGTTCCCGGCCGGTGGATTCGACGGGGCGATCGCGCTCATCCCGACCGGCACCTGCGCGCCGGCGGTCAAGATCACCAACGCCGCGAACGCCGGTGCCGAGGCGGCCGTCCTGTTCGAACGCCAACCCGGCCCGCCCGTGTTCCTGGCCGGAGTGCAGGGCACGGCGATCCCCGCGATCAGCGTCACCCAGGCGTCCGGAGAGGCGCTGCAGGCCGTGGTCACGGCGAGCCAGGAGCCGGTGACGGTGCGCCTGGACTCGACCACGGAGCTGGTGCGGGACCCGGCGGCCGCCGACGCCGTCGCCTGGTTCAGCGCCCGTGGGCCGAGCGACTTCGACCTGCTCGCACCCAACATGGCCGCTCCCGGCGTCAACATCCTCGCCGCCTACCGCGAGCTGGGCGGCGACCCGGAGCAGTACGAGATCATTCGCGGCACCTCGATGGCCTCGCCGCACGTCGCCGGCAGCGGGGCGCTGCTGCGCGCCCTGCACCCGGAGTGGTCGCCGGCCGAGATCCGCGCCGCGCTCGCCGGCACGGCCGACCCGGCCGGGATGCGCAAGGAGGACGGCACGCCCGCCGATCCCCTCGCCGTCGGGGCGGGGCTGATCGACCTGGCGGCCGCCGGCCGCGTCGGGCTGGTCCTCGACGAGTCGTACGCCGACATGCTCGCCGCCAACCCGGCGACGGGTGGCAGCCCGCGCACGCTCAATGTCCCCTACCTGGTCAACCGCCAGTGCAACCTCACCTGCGAGTGGACCCGCGAGGTGACCAGCGTCGCCGACACCACCGCCGACTACACGGCGACCGTGGCCGTGCCCGCCGGGATGACCGCGACGGTCGAGCCGTCGGCGTTCACGCTCGCTCCCGGGGCCACTCAGCAGCTGAAGATCACCGTCGATGTCTCCGGACGCTCCGGCGGCGCCTGGACGTTCGCCGACCTGCAGATCGCCACGGACGACAGCCACGCTGGCGGGGCCCCGATCGCCGGCGTGCACTATCCGGTGGCGGTGATCCCGGTGGCCCCGGCGATCACCGTGAACCCGACGGCGATCGAGGTGGAACAGAAGCCGGGCCGCGTCGCCAATCGGGCCGTGACGATCCGCAACCAGGGCAACGGTCCGCTCGACTGGGCGCTGACCGACGCCGACGGCTGCGACGCCCCCGCCGACCTCCCGTGGCTCACCGTGAGCCAGGAGTCGGGGACCCTCGCTCCCGGCGGGTCGACCCAGATCAGAGTGGAGCTGAGCTCCGCGGGCCAGGACCCGGGCGTGCTCGCCGCCACGCTGTGCGTCGCCAGCAACGACCCGGCGGTCCCGCTGGTCGAAATCGCCGTCACGCTCACCGTGCTCGACCTGCCGACGGCCGTCGTGACGCCGGAGGCGCTCGCCGTGAGCCAGCCCGCCGGCACCATCACCGGCACGACGCTGACGATCGGCAACACCGGGACGTCGGCGCTGGACTGGACCATCGGCGAGGCTCCCGTCGTGGCCACGGAGGGCGCGGACCTCGCCGCGGTCGACGCCGCGCGGCAGCAACTGCTGCGCGACGGCGTGCTGCTCGTGCCCAACACCGGGCTCCCCGGCGTGGCGGCGTTCGACCCCGAGACCGGCGCGCTGCTCGACGCGGAGTTCATCACGTATCCGGCCGACCTGGGCGTCACCACGCACATCATCCTCAACGCCGCGGAGGACGGCTTCCTGGTCTCGTCGCAGAGCGACAACGTGGTCCACGAGTTCGACCTGAACGGTGTGTACCAGGGGGTGTTCGCGCCCAGCGGCGGGGAGAACACGTCGATCATGGGCAACATCCGCGGGATGGCGATCTCGCCGCGGGGCACGCTGCTCGTCACCTCGGCGACCGGCAACAAGGTGGTCGAGTTCGACGAGAACGGCGAGCGCCTCGGCGACTTCATCGAGTCGGGAGCGGGCGGCATCAGCGGGCCGTGGTACGTGCTGTTCCGCGAGGCCGACGTGCTGGTCTCCGCCAGCGGCGGGAACATCTACCGGTACGACCACGACGGCACGCCGCTGTCGGTCTGGCAGAGCGAGATCAACTTCCCGCAGCAGCTCGACCGGCAGGACAACGGCAACGTGCTGTCGGCCGCGTTCTCGAGCCCCGCCGGGGTCTGGGAGCTCGACCAGGACGGGGCGCTGATCGCCCGCTACACCGGGGTCGCCAGCAACCGCGGGGCGGCCGCGTTGGGCAACGGCAACATCCTGACCACCAACAGCGGCGGCGTGCACGAGATCGACCGCGGCTCGGCGCTGATCGAGACCGAGCTCGCCAGCACCGGCGTCCGGATGATCAGTCCGATCGAACGTTTCCGGCCCTGCGACGAGCCGGGTGCGGTGCCGTGGCTGAGCGTGTCGGAGACCTCCCGGACGACGCCGGCGGGTAAGAGCCGCAAGGTGACCGTGCTCGTCGACTCGACCGGGCTGGACCCCGGAGTGCACGAGGGGCACCTGTGCATCACCACCAACGACCCGGAGAATCCGCTGGTGGAGATCCCCGTCGCCGTCACCGTCACCGATCAGACCTGCGACCGTACGATCACCGGCAACTACACCCGACCGGTCACGGTGTCCAGCGGGCTGACCTGCCTCGCTCACGGGTCGGTGGTCACCGGCCCGGTGCGGATCGAAGCCGGCGCCAGCATCCACACCGACGGGGCCACCGTGGTCGGACCGGTGCGCGCCGACGGTGCGGCGAGGGTGGAGCTCTACGACTCCAAGCTGGTCGGATCGGTGTCCCTGCGCGATGGCACGACCCAGGTTGCGCTGATCGGCAACGACATCACCGGGCCGGTGTCGGTCGACCGCAACGTCACCGGGCCGACGCCGATCGTGATCTCCGCCAACACCGTTGTCGGGCCGCTGAGGTGTGCCGGCAACGAGCCCATGCCGGTGAACAACGGCCAGGCGAACAGAGTCTCCGGACCGAAGTCCGGCCAATGTCGCGACCTCTAGCACGTCCGCGAACTGTGAGCGGAACGAGGCGAGTTCGGCCCGCTCCGGTCACAGTTCGAGGCGGCGCTCGCCCCGTTCGGGCGGCCGCCGCCCACAGGTGAAGGGTGTCCTTGGTCGGCTCCCAGTCGTCGAGGTCGAGCGGCGGCAGGTGGGTGTCACTCATGGGGGATCTCCTTCGCGGTCACGCGTGATGCAGCGGAAGCCGATGTGGCTCATGCCGGTGTCGACCATCTGCGGTCGCCGGGCGGCGGGGCGGTAGCGCTGGCAGTAGCTGTCCGCGCAGAGGTAGGAGCCGCCCTTGATCGTCTTGCGCGGGATGCGGAACTGCGGCTGCGCCGGGTCGTAGCTGCCCTCGATCGTCCGGCCGGGGCGGACCTGCGTGGTCCGGTGCCCACCAGTCAGTCGTCCACTCCCACACGTTCCCGGCCATGTCGTGCAACCCGTAGCCGTTGGCGGGATACGAGCCGACCGTCGGCGGTCGAGCCATATCCGCGGTCGTGGCGCCACGGGAAGTCGCCGTGCCAGTAGTTCGCCAGCCGCTCACCCGGCCGCTCGGGTTCGTCGCCCCACACGAACGCCGCGCCCTCGAGTCCACCACGCGCCGCCCGCTCCCACTCGGCCTCGGTGGGCAGCGCCTTGCCGGCCCACGTGGCGTACGCCTCGGCGTCCTCGTAGGCGACGTGCACGACCGGGTGGTCGGCGCGATCGCCGGATCGAGCTGCCGGGACCCTTCGGGCTGTCGCCAGGACGCGCCGGGCGTCCACGCTCCACCACTGGCTCAGATGGCGCAGGTCCACGGGTCCTGGCGTGCCCGTGAACACCATCGAGCCCGGCACGAGGTTCTCCGGTGGCGCGCCGGGGAAGTCGGCCGGGTCGAGCGGCCGCTCGGCGACGGTGACGTACCCGGTGGCCGACACGAACTCGCCGAACTGGCCGTTGGTGACCTGGACGCGATCCATCCAGAAGCCGTCGACTTCGACGGTGTGGGTCGGGGCCTCCTCCGGGTAGTGGGCGTCCGAGCCCATCCGGAACGTCCCGCCCGGGACCCACACCATTTGGTGACGGTCGATCAACGTCGGTCAGTGGGCGGCCCGCTGGCGGCCTCCGTCCATCTTCTCCAGCGCCTGGTCGATCGTGAAGCTCGCCGCCTTCTGCCGCGGCGGGAACTCCTTGAACGTGGCGAGGAACTCGGTCGACCACGACCTGCGCCGCCATGATCATGTAGGCCTTGCGCATGTACCAGTCCCAGTAGGTGTTCGACGTGATGTCCGCCCGCTCGAACGGGTCGGTGCGCAGGTTGAAGAGCTTCGGCACGCGCAGCGCCGTGAACGGCTCGGCCCAGACCTCCAGCGTTCCCTGGCGACGCTGCTCCATGAACACCATCTTCCAGTTGTCGAAGCGCAGCGCCACCAGGTCGCCGTCGTCGCTGAAGTAGATGAAGCCCTTGCGCGGGCTCTCGTCCTCCTCGCCGGTGAGGTACGGCAGCAGGTTGTAGCCGTCGATGTGCACCTTGAACGTCTTGCCGGCGGCCTCGTGGCCCTGCTTGAGCTTCTCGACGATGTCCGGCTCGCCGGCGGCGGCGAGGAACGTCGGCAGCCAGTCGTGGTGCTGGACGATCTCGTTGGACACGACGCCGGCGGGGATCTTGCCCGGCCAGCGGATCATCAACGGGACGCGGAACGCGCCCTCCCAGTTGGTGTTCTTCTCGCTGCGGAACGGCGTCATCGCGCCGTCCGGCCAGGTGTTCATGTGCGGCGCCGTTGTCGGTGCTGTACATGACGATCGTGTCGTCGGCGATGCCGAGCTTGTCGAGCAGGTCGAGCAGCTGACCGACGTTCTTGTCGTGGTCGATCATCGTGTCGTGGTACGGCGACTGCCAGCGTCCGGCCTGGCCGAGGCTCCTCCGCTTGGTGTGCGTGCGGAAGTGCATGTGGGTCGTGTTGACCCAGCAGAAGAACGGCTTGTCCGGCCTCGTGCTGCCGCTTGATGAAGTCGCTGGCCGCGGCGACGAACTCGTCGTCGCACGTCTCCATGCGCTTGCGCGTCAGCGGCCCGGTGTCCTCGATCTTCTGCTTGCCGACCCGGCCCCAGCGCGGGTGCTCCGTCGTGTCGTCCTTCCTCGGCGGCCGAGCAGTGCAGCACGCCGCGCGGCCCGAAGCGCTCCCTGAACTCGGGAACCCGTGCTGGCTCGGGTAGTCGGGATCCTCCGGCTCCTCCTCGGCGTTGAGGTGGTAGAGGTTGCCGAAGAACTCGTCGAAGCCGTGCACCGTCGGCAGGAACTCGTTGCAGGTCGCCGAGGTGGTTCTTGCCGAACTGACCGGTGGCGTAGCCGTGGTTCTTGAGCAGCTCGGCGATCGTCGGATCCTCGGCCTGCAGGCCGATCGGCGAGCCGGGCATGCCGACCTTGGTCAGCCCGGTGCGGAACACGCTCTGCCCGGTGATGAACGACGAGCGCCCGGCCGTGCAGCTCTGCTCGCCGTAGGAGTCGGTGAAGCGCATGCCCTCGTCGGCGATGCGGTCGATGTTCGGCGTGCGGTAGCCCATCATCCCGTCGCTGTAGCAGCTCAGGTTCGTGATCCCGATGTCGTCACCCCAGATCACCAGGATGTTCGGCTTGTCCGTTGGCCAACGTTCCCTCCTTGCGTGGCGGATTCACCGGATCGGTGGGGACCCCGACGGGGCCGACCGAACGGTAGTCGTTGCCCACCGCGAGGGCGCTCGCTCCGTACGTTGGCCGTCTACCGACTCATCCCGACGGCGGGTCGGCGTACTCGTCGATGTAGCGCGCCACCTCGTCGATGTACGGCTGGATGGGAGGCGGGATCCCGTTGACCGCCCGCACGTTGTCACCCCCGCCGCGGTAGACCGCGGCCAAGACGAGCGCTCGGTCGCCGGGGATGTGACTGTTGCGCTCTCCCACCGAGCACAGGAACTTCCCGAGCGCGGCGATCGAGTCAGGCGCCGAGAAGACCGATGGCCCGCCCCCGTCGACGTCGATCTTCCAATGCTCGAAGACCGCGGGCGTCCACAGCGCGATGCCGTACTCGTCCGTCTCCGGGGAGCGCCGCGTCGGGATCGAAGTCGCTCTCGGCCTTCAGCATCGCCGCGATCAACGCCGGCGTGACCTCCGGCTTGGCGCAGCCGTGAGCGGCGTCCTCGATCATCGGTCGATACGGCCGCGGGAACGGCGGCGTCGGGCCGCAGCTCTCCGCCGCTGAAGCCGGGGGCGAGGGCCGCATCCCTCGGCGGTGGTCTCCATCGTCTCCATCGCCCGCGAGGAGCACCGCACCGATGCCGCCCGACGCCGACGGCGAGAGCGCCGGCCGACGATCGCCAACCACCGTGCCCGGCGTCGGGCGGGCGGACGACGGGTCGGCGCCGCGACCGCCGGGTCGATGGCCTGGATGCGGTCCAGCAGAGCCATCGCGGTGTGCGGGATCCGCGACTCGTGTGTCGGCGCGAGGCAGTCGCGGATGATCGGCCGCCAGGCGTCGGGACACCATGTCGCTCAGGCGGAGCTCTTCCTCACCGTCGTGCGTACGCGCGGGCGGCTGGCGCTCCGTGCCCGGCGCGCGCTGCCCGCGAACGGGTGGTGGCCACCGCCGAGCACCTGATGGGCGAGGACGCCGAAGGCCCAGATGTCGCGCGACGGGCGCGCCGTGACCCCGGCGATGCTGACCTCGCTCGGTCCACCACTCCGGCGGGAGGTAGTCCTCCGAGCCGAGCAGCGGGAGATAGGCGTGGGTGCCGTCGAGCTCTCCGGCCAGCCCGAAGTCGGCGAGCCGGACGGATCCGTCCGCCATGAGCAGGACGTTGGCCGTCGTCGGGACGACGCGGCGCGGCCGCGTCAGGCTGAAGCGAACCCCGCGTACGTGCCGCCTTGGCCGGCGACGGCGTCGACCTTCAGCAGGCCCCGGGCACCGTGCGACAGCGTCATGAACGCCTTGACCGCGCCCCGGCGCGGGTCGCCCCGGCGTAGCCCAACTTCGCCTCGGCCGCCGCGCCGTCGATGGTGCCGGCGAAGTCACCGACGAACGCGAAGACGTCGGCGAACGTTCCTGGTGGCGTGGTGGCCACCTCGTCGCAAGTCGCGGCGATCAGGACCACCGTCGTGCCCGTCCGCCGCTCCGACGAGCGTGCCGGTGAAGGTCAGCGTCGTGTCCACGGTGAGCTTGCAGGCCTTTGTCGCCCACGGGGTGAAGATTCACGCTGGCGGGATCAAAGGTGACGGTGAACTCGCCGCGAGCCACCGCCCGGGCCTCCGTCACGCCGGGAGCGGCCACCACCCCCACCGAGATCATCGCCGACGCCAATGCCGCGAGAACGGATCGTCTCATCGCGCCTCCTCTGCATCGAGCCCCCGGGGAACGGTAGATCGTCAGCGGCCGGGAGTGGCGTCGGGGGGTGTCACGGCATCACGCCGCCTGCCGCCAGTCCGGACGCCGACGGGTAGGAACAGGGGTGTCGATGCGCCGCGTGGATCGGACGAGCCCCAGGGTGAGGATCGAAACCACGAGGACAACGATCGCGGCGATCGCCGCGCCGAGCGAGCCCCAGACCAACCAGGCCACAGCAGCCCAGAAGACGGCCGGGACCACGGCGATCGCGACGACTCGCGAGGCCCCGCGACTCACGCCGAGTCGGCTGGGTGGACTGGCTCGATGGGTCGTACGGGACCAGGGCGGAACTCTGCCTCGCCTCGTACTGAAAAACGCTCACGGTCGTCCTTTGCTGAGCGAAGGGTTACCTTCGCATTGGGTTCTCCCACGCCAACCGACCGCCCGGTGACAGACTTCCGGTATCGACGAAGGTCGGGACCAAAGTCCCGCTAGCGCGGGACCAACCTCCTAGGACCAGCTCCCAGGCAGCGGTGAGCCGACGGCACGGAGATCCAGGCCGTGTGAACCGGTATCAGGTGGGTGAGAACATCTCGTAGAACCGCCAGACCAGGTAGACGACGAGCGCCACCACCATCAACTTGAAGTGCCACGGGGCCTTCTCGTCGGCGGCTGAGTCTTGTCCCCGGAGCGCCGGAGCGTCGAGGTCGCGCCCGCACGTCTGGCAGCGACCATCGGGCGTCATCGTCGACGGCGCCCAGTACTTCGCGCAGTCCTCACACCACGGCATGGCGACACCAAGGGTACGGCGGCTCAGCCCGCCCGGCGCCGGACCCGCAACTTCAGCGGGGTCGAGCCGAACCCGAAGGCCTCCCGGATCGACCGTTCCAGGTAGCGCAGATACGGCTGGGGCAGGGCGCGGTTGGTGAACAACGTGAACGTCGGCGGATCGTTGGCGCCCTGCACCGCGTAGAGCACCTTCGCTCCCCCACCGGCGGGATGGCGTTGCTGCGCATCGGCGAGGACCCGGTTGACGTCCCGTGTCGGCACCCGCCGGTGGTACTGGGTGATCGCGTCCTGCAGCACCGGGCGCAGGCGGTGCACCCCCTTGCCCGTCAGGGCGGAGATCTTGAGCACCGGGGCCTCCCCGATGAAGGCGAGCCGCCGCCCGAGCTCCGCCGAGCAGGGTCGCGCGGTCGTCAGGATCAGTCACCAGATCCCACTTGTTGAGCACGATCACGATCGGGCAGCCCGAGACCTCGATCCGCTCGGCCAGGCGCTGGTCCTGGCCGGTCACCCCCTCCGTCGCGTCAACCAGGAGGAGCGCGATGTCGGCTTCGTCGATCGCCCGGAGGGCGCGCACCAGCGAGTAGTACTCGGTCGAGTCGTCGATGCGCGCCCGCCGGCGCATGCCCGCCGTGTCGACGAAGACGATCGGCCCGTCCTCCGTCTCGACCAGCGTGTCGATCGAGTCTCTGGTCGTGCCGGCGAGGTCGTGGACGACCGAGCGGTCCTCGCCGACGAGCCGGTTGAAGAGCGTGCTCTTGCCGACGTTGGGGCGTCCGACGACCGCGACCCGCGGTGGGCGGGGCGCGTCCGGGGTCCACGGCTCGTGTTCGTCGACGGCCGCCATCTCCTCCGGTCCGCCGTCGTCGGCCTCGCTCACCTCGCCCGGGAGCCGGTCGACGACGAGGTCGAGCAGGTCACCGGCCCGCCGACCGTGCAACGCGCTCACGGGGTACGGCTCGCCCAACCCGAGGGCGAGGAACTCCCAACGCTCGTCCTCGCGGCGGTCGTTGTCGGCCTTGTTGGCGACGACGATGACCTCGTGCACGCCTCGACGCAGCCAGTCGGCGATCGCCTCGTCCTCGTCGGTCATGCCGACGGACGCGTCGACGACGAACAGCACCACGTCGGCGTGGCGCACGGCCGCCTCGACCTGCTGACTCACCTTGACGTCGAGGTCGTCTCCCCGCGGCTGCCACCCGCCGGTGTCGATCACGCGGAACGGCACGCCGAGCCATTCGGCGTCGAGCTCCTTGCGGTCCCGGGTGATGCCCGGTCGATCCTCGACGATCGCCGCCTGGGCACCGATGATGCGGTTGAAGAGGGTGCTCTTGCCGACGTTGGGCCGGCCGACGATCGCGACCACCGGCAGGCGATTCGCTCGCTCGAAGACCCCGCTCATCGCGACTCCAAGGCCTGGCGCAGGGCGTGGCCATCGGTGGGGACGACCTCGACCGGACGGGGCAGGTCGGCGACCGTGGCCCCGTCGAGGAACACCCCTTCGTCGGACAGGCAGACGTCGGGCAGCAGGTAACGGTGCGTCTCCGGCTCGGCGGCGAGAACCCGGCCGACGTCGGCTCCGACCATCAGCCCGGTCACTCCGGTGTTGCCGCCGAAGAACTCGTTGCGCACCGGGATGATCCGCACGTCGTCGCGACCGAGGCGCTCCACCAGCGGGGCGAGCACCCGCGCGCCGAGCTCGCCGGAGAGGATGCCGATCGGTGCCGCCCGCCGGGTCCGCAGCGTGACCGGTCCGGCGACCGGATGGGCGCGCAATCCGGTGTAGGCCGCCGGATTCGGCGGCAGCGTCGCGGCATCGGCCGCGGCGAAGAAGCCGCGCCTCGTGCCGGTCGTTGCTTCGGCGGCGCCGGTGAACTCCAGCTCGAACGTGCGGGCCATCCCGATGCCGTCCTCGTGCATCGGGAAACCGTCGTAGCGGTCCGCGGGCGGGAACGGGCGGTCCGCCATGAGGTAGTACTCGTCGGCGGCGTGCACGAGGGGTCGGCCGAGCGTCGCCTCGTACACGTCCTGCCAGTCCTCGACGGCGTCGACGACCGCCCGCGCCTCGGCGAGCGTGTGCGGGCGCATGTTCGCCTCGGGGTTGAACTTCGACACCCCGAGGGGGACGACCGCCACCTGGGCGAGCTCGGGATACTCGTCGAGGACGCCGGCGAGCGTGTCGTCGAGGGCGGCGCCGTCGTTGACGCCGGGGCAGACGACGATCTGACCGCGCACCTCGATCCCGTTGTCGAGCAGGGCGCGCAGCCAGCGCAGGCTCGTCGCCCCCCGCGGGTTGCGCAACATCCGCGCCCGGAGATCGGGGTCGGTGGAGTGGATGCTGACGTGGAGCGGCGAGAGCCGTTCGGTGATCACCCGTTCCAGGTCGGCCTCGGTGAAGCGGGTGAGGGTCGTGAAGTTCCCGTAGAGGAAGCTCAGCCGGTAGTCGTCGTCCTTGAGGTACAGGCTGCGGCGCATGCCCTTGGGCAGCTGATAGATGAAGCAGAACTCGCAGTGGTTGTCGCAGGTGCGGACGCGGTCGAAGAGCGCGCTCGAGACCTCCGCGCCGACCGGCTGTCCGGCCCGCTTGGCCACGTCGAGCTCCAGGAGCAGGCCGCTCCGGTCGACCTCGAGGGCCACCGCCGCCTCGTCGGTCCACAGCCGCCACTCGATGACGTCGCGCGGGACGCGGCCGTTCACCCGGAGCACGGAGTCGCCGGTGCGCAGACCGGCGGCCTCGGCCGGGGAACCGGGCGCGACAGCGACGACGAGGGGGGCGGACATGGCCGATCCAGGGTATCGGCGCGCCGGTAGCGTGGCTGGTTGATGAACGTGGAGCGCGTGCTCCTGGCGGAGCCGCGAGGGTTCTGCGCCGGGGTCGAGATGGCGATCAAGGCGCTGGCGTGGATGGTCCGCAGCTTCGAGCCGCCGGTGTACTGCTACCACGAGATCGTCCACAACAAGGTGATCGTCGAGCGGTTCGAACGGCAGGGCGTCGTGTTCGTCGACGACATCGACGAGGTCCCACCGGGTCGGCCGATCATGCTGTCGGCCCACGGCTCGGCGCCGGAGGTCGTCGCCGCCGCCCGCTCGCGGGGCAGCTACGTCGTCGACTCGGTGTGCCCGCTCGTGACCAAGGTCCACCACGAAGTGCGGGTGCGCGCCGGCAAGGGGTACCGCATCGTGTACGTCGGTCACGAAGGTCACGAGGAGGCGGTCGGCACGATGGCGGTGGCCCCGACGTCGATCAGCAAGGTCGAGTCGGTCGCCGAGGTCGAGGCGCTGCCGTCGTTCGAGCAGCCCGTCGCCCTGCTCGCCCAGACGACGCTGTCGCACCGCGACTGGGGCGACGTCGCGGTCGCCGTGCGCGAGCGCTTTCCCGACGTGTGGATGCCGGGACGGAGCGACCTGTGCTTCGCCACCACCAACCGCCAGTCGGCGCTGATGGAGCTGGCGGCCAGGTGCGACGCCGTGATCGTGATCGGCTCGGCCAACTCGTCGAACACGCGCGCCCTCGAGAAGCTCGCCCGCGAGGTCGGTTGTGCCCGGGTGGCGCGGGTCAACTCGGCCGACGAGATCCCGGCCGACCTGCTCGACCACGCCCGGATCGTCGGTGTCACCGCGGGAGCATCGGCGCCCAACGAGCTGGTCGAGGACGTCATCGCGCACCTCGCGCCCACTGACGGGGTGGAGGTGGTCCGGGTGACGGACGAGGACGAGTACTTCCCGCCCCCGCGCAACATGCGCGACCTGCAGGCCGCGATCGAGGTGGCGGCGACGACGATGCTCGGGGGGCTCCGTGCTCGACCGTCCCCGCATGGACGACCGCAACCTCAGCGCCAGCGACGTCCTCGCCAGCCTCGCCGGCGACTAGTTGCGCGGGACCTGGCTCCAGGGGATCTCGCGGTCGACGCGGACGTCGCCGGGCAGGCCGAGCACACGCTCGCCGAGGATGTTCCGCATCACCTCGGTGGTGCCACCCTCGATGGAGTTGGCCCGGCTGCGCAGGAACGCCTTCTGCAACGTGTCGGCGCCCATCGCGATCTCCGGGCGGGCCATCTCGTAGCTGCCGTAGAGCATCCCGTCGGCGCCGAGCAGGTCGACGACCTTGTCGTAGATGTCCTTGTTCAGCTCGGCCGACGCGGCCTTGCCGATCGAGCCCTCCGGGCCGGGGTCGCCCATCTTGCGGGCGGCGTTGGCCCGGATGTTGGTGAGCCGGAGCACCTCCGCCCGGCACCACAGCTTCATCACCTCGTCACGGGTCGCCCCGTCGCGACGCTCGGGCGGAAGGCGCTTCCAGACCTCGGTGAGGGAGGCGATCGAACCCGAGCCCTTCGGCGGGATCGAACCCCCGATGGACACCCGCTCGTTCATCAGCGTGGTCAACGAGACCCGCCACCCGTCGCCGGGCTGGCCGAGGCGCTCGCCGGTCAGGGATCCGCGTGTCGGTGAAGAACACCTCGTTGAACTCGGCCTCGCCGGTGATCTGGCGGAGCGGCTTGGTCTCGACGCCCGGGCCCTTCATGTCGACGACGAACGCCGTCAGCCCGGCGTGCTTGACCGCCTCGGGATCGGTGCGCACGACGAGCAGGCCCCACCTCGAGATGTGCGCCAGCGTGGTCCAGACCTTCTGCCCGTTGACCACCCACTCGTCGCCGTCCCGCACCGCCCGGGCCGACAGCCCGGCGAAGTCCGAACCGGCGCCCGGCTCGGAGAAGAGCTGGCACCAGATCTCCTCGCCGGTGAACAGCGGACGCAGGTAGCGCTCGCTTCTGCTCGTCGGTGCCCCAGACCACGACCGTCGGGCCGCACATCCCGTAGCCGATCGGGTTGCGGTACGCGGCGTTGGGACCACCGGCCGCGGAGATCCGTTCGCTGATCGTCTTCTGCAGCTTGGGCGACAGCTCCAGCCCGCCGTGGCCGGCCGGGAAGTGGACCCACGCGAGGCCGCGGTCGAACTGCTCACCGAGGAACGTCGTGGGGTCGGTCTCCTTCGGGGGGAACTTCTCGACCAGGTCTTCGACGAGGTCGAGCACCCGCTGCTCGTCGGTCGTCGACTGGGCTTCGGTCGCCGTCATGCCGCGAACGGTACCCCCTCAATTGAAGATCGCCCCAAGGCGGGCGGCGGCCCTTCGTTCGGTGTGCAGTTCGGGGATCGAGGCCCGCATCCTGGCGACGAGGGCGAGGCGCACCGGATCGCGACGGCGCCGGTAGCTCGCGTACAGGTTGGCGAGCATGCGGGTCACGATGGCGCGGGCGACGACCGGCTCCACGTAGCGCTCGTCCCACCGCAGCCGCCCTTCGGCCAGCGCCTCGAACATCCGCCGCACGCCGTCGCCGTCGAGGGCGTCGCCCGTGAACGGATCGGCGAAGCGGTCGATGTCGCGACCGCAGCGCACGAGGAAGTGCATCGGCATCCCGATCCCCACGACGGGCACGTCAGCCCGCCGGCCGACTTCCATCATGACCGTGGCGAGCAGAATCGGGAGCCCGGTGCGGCGGGCGAGGACGAGGTCGAGGAACGAGTTGCGCGGGTCGTCGTAGTGCTCGCGGTCGCCACGGAACCCGAGGTCGTGGAAGAGGTAGCGGCGGAGCCCGTCGAAGGTCCGCTCGGGGCACTCGGCGGCGAAGCGGTCGAGCGCGTCGAGGGCACCCGCGCGGTCGGTCGCCGGACGCAGCACCTCGGCGAGCGCCAGCGCCGCCCTGGTCGACCGGCACCGACCGGGCATCGCCCAGCGACGAGATCGGCGAACGCATCCATCCGGGCCGAACGTAACGTCCGGATGCGTCGGGTACCGTCCCGAGCATGTACCCCGGCGCCCACGTCGACTCGCAGCCCGACAAGCCGGCCGTCGTCATGGCCTCGACCGGGGCAGTGCAGACGTTCGCCGAGCTCGACGCCGCGGCCAACCGGCTGTCCCAGGTGCTGCGGGCGGCCGGAGTGCAGCCGGGCGATCACGTGGCGATCTGCATGGAGAACCATCCGCGCTACCTCGAGGTCGCGTGGGGGTGCCACTACGCCGGCGCCGTGTACACCGCGGCGAGCTCCCGGCTGACCAGCCACGAGCTCGCCTACATCATCGAGGACTGCGGGGCGACGGTCTTCATCACGTCGTCCGCCAAAGCCGACCAGGCGGCGGACGTCGTCGCCCACACGCCCGGCGTGAGGTTGCGCCTGATGCTCGACGGCACGATCGACGGGTACGAACCGTACGAAGCGGCGGTCGACGCGGCGAGCGCCGAGCCGCTCGACGAGCGCGTCGCCGGCACCGACATGCTGTACTCGTCGGGCACGACCGGTCTCCCGAAGGGGGTCGAGCGGGAGTTCCGCGCCGAGCCCCTGGAGTCCACGGCGGGCTGCGGTCCTGCCGGTGCTGCAGCTGCTGTTCGGCGTGACCGCCGACTCGGTGTACCTCTCCCCCGCCCCGCTGTACCACGCCGCCCCGCTGCGCTTCTGCATGGCCGCCCACGCCCTCGGGGCGACCGTCGTCGTGATGGAGCACTTCGAGGCCGCCGAGTTCCTCGAGCTCATCGAGCGCCACCAGGTCACCCACACGCAGGTCGTGCCGACGATGTTCGTGCGCCTGCTCAAGCTGCCGCCCGACGTCCGCGCCCGCCACGACGTGTCGTCGCTGCGCTACGTCATCCACGCCGCCGCGCCCTGCCCGGTGCCGGTGAAGCGGGAGATGATCGAGTGGTTCGGGCCGGTGATCCACGAGTACTACGCCGGCACCGAGGGCAACGGGTTCGTCTACTGCAACAGCGAGCAGTGGCTCGCCCATCCGGGCACCGTCGGGGTCCCTCTCGGGTGCACCGTGCACATCGTCGGCGACGACGGCGAGGAGGTGCCGACCGGCGAGAGCGGGACGATCTTCTTCGAGAGCGGCCTCCAGTTCGAGTACCACAACGATCCGGAGAAGACGGCCAGCTCCCGCCATCCGAAGGGCTGGAGCACGCTCGGCGACGTGGGCTACCTCGACGACGAGGGCTACCTGTACCTGACCGACCGCAAGGCGTACATGATCATCAGTGGCGGCGTGAACATCTACCCCCAGGAGGCGGAGAACGTCCTCGTGACCCATCCCAAGGTGGTCGACGTGGCCGTGTTCGGGGTGCCCCACGAGGAGTTCGGCGAGGAGGTGAAGGCCGTCGTGCAGCCGCTCGAGATGCCCGCCGACACGGACGAGGCGGCGGCCCTGGAACGGGAGCTGATCGAGTTCTGCCGCACCCACCTCGCCGACGTGAAGTGCCCCCGCTCGATCGACTTCCGTCCCGACCTCCCCCGCCACCCCACCGGCAAGCTCTACAAGCGCCACCTCAAGGACGAGTACTGGTCGGCCGCCGGCCGCGCCATCTGAAATCGGGTTCTGACGACGCGGAAGGCCGGTTTCGCGTACCAAAGTCTCCTAGGAATCGCCAACCCGAGCCGGGCAGCGTTCTCTGGAGAGTTAGGTACGCGAAACCGGCCTCACGCGTCGTCAGAACCGATTTTCGCTCGGCGGGCCCGAGGTCGGGACGCCGATCGGGACGGCGCGCGTGACGCCGTGTGGAGGCGGTCGAGGAGGTGGGCCAGGCGGATCGAGTCGGTTGCGGTCCATCGCGGCTCGAGCTCGCCGGCCACCTCGGCGGCGAACGCCGTCACCATCCGCTCGAAGGTGTTGGCGCCCTGGTGGCCGACCTCGTCCCGGCTGCCGTCGCGCCGCAGGATCAGGATCGTGCCCGGCCGGTCCGGACCGGGCACGTAGTTGTCGATGACGACCGCGCCCTCGGTCCCGACGACCTCCTGGTGGCGCCGGGCCGGCCCGTCGAACGACACCGCGAACGTCGCCGCCGCCCCCGCGTCGAGCTCGACCCATCCGCTCATCGCCACGTCGACACCGACCTCGTTGCGGCTCGCCGTCGCCGCGACCGGACCCGGGTCGCGCCCGGTCATCAGCAGCGCCGGACCCAGGCAGTAGATACCGACGTCGAACAGCGCCCCGCCGCCGCGCCCGTCCAGCCGGTGGTCGCCCGCGTCGACGACGAAGGAGAACGTGGCGTGGTGCGACTGGATGCGCCCGAGCTCGCCGACCGCGGCCAGTTCGAGCAGCCGCTGGGCCCGTGGGTGGTGGGGCCATGAGTAGGCCTCGGAGAGGTGCCGGCCGGCCGCCTGGGCCGCCGCGTAGAGCGACTCGGCGTCGGCGGCCGACATGGCCAGCGGCTTCTCGCACAGCACGTGCTTGCCGGCGGCCAGCGCCTTGGTCACCCACTCGACGTGCATCGAGTTGGGCAGCGGGACGTACACCGCCTCCACCTCGGGGTCGAGGAGCACTTCGTCGTAGGCCGACAGGTCGTCCCCCCGACTCGACGCCTCGGCGACGATGCGCTGGCCCGCGAGGTCGATCGCCGGACGCAGCCGCTGACGGTGGTTCCGGGAGGTGGCCCCCAGCACCCCCCATCTGATCACGGGCTCAGCACCACCATCCGCAGCTCGGTCATCTCGCGCACCGAGTACGCCGGACCCTCCCGGGTGTTCCCGCTGTCGCGCACTCCGCCGTACGGCTGCTGGTCGGCCCGCCACGTGGGGACCTCGTTGACCAGCACGCCGCCGAAGTCGAGGACCCGCAGCGCCTTCATCGCGTCGCCGAGGTTGGGCGTGAAGATCGCCGCCTGCAGCCCGTACTTGGTGTCGTTGGCGAGGCGCAGGGCCTCGTCGAGATCGTCGTACGTGGCGACGGCGACCACGGGGCCGAACACCTCCTCGGTGCACACCTTCATGTCGGGCGCCACGCCCGTGAGCACGGTGGGCCCGAGCACGCCCTGGTCGTCGACCTCGCCGCCGTAGGCGACGGCGGCGCCGCCGGCGACCGCCTCGTCGACCCACTCCTTGACCCGATCACGCTCGGACGGTGAGATCAGCGCCGACACGTCGGTCTGCTCGTCCATCGGATCACCGACGACCAGCGACGACACCTCCTTCACCAGCGCGGCGACGAATTCGTCGGCGACGTCGGCGTGGACCAGCACCCGCTGGGTCGAGATGCAGCTCTGCCCGGCGTGCGAGAACCCCGCCACCTTGATCTTCGCCGCCGCCGTCTGCCAGTCGCTGTCCGGCTCGATGATCACCGGGGCGTTGTTGCCCAGCTCGAGCCCGACCTTCTTGCGCGGCGCCTGGGCCCTGATCGCCCAGCCGACGGGCGGCGAGCCGGTGAACGTGATCAACGCGACGTCCTCGTGGTCGACCAACGCGTTGCCGACGGTGCCCCCGCCACCGGTCACCACGTGGAGCCACTCGGGCGGCAGGCCGCAGTCGTCGATCAACAGCTCCGCCAGGCGGATCCCGCTGAACGGGGTCTGGCTCGCCGGCTTGAGCACGACGGGGCAGCCGGCCGCGATCGCCGGGGCGAGCTTGTGGGCGACGAGGTTCAGCGGGAAGTTGAACGGCGAGATCGCGCCGACGACCCCGATCGGCACGCGCAGGGCGAAGCCGAGCTTCCCTTCCCCGCTGGCGAGGGCGTCGAGGGCCACCATCTCACCGGCGAGCGTGCGCGCCTCGCTCGCCGCGAACTGGAACGTGCCGACCGCCCGCTCGGCCTCGACGCGGGCCGTCTTGATCGGCTTCGCCGCCTCCTCGGCGATGATCGCCGCGAACTCGTCCCGTCGCTCGGCGAGCAGGCGGGCGGCGGTGTCGAGCACCTCGGCCCGCTTCCAGCGGGGCAGCGGGCCGCCGGCGAGGGCCGCCTTCGCGGCGCGGACGGCGCGGTCGACCTCCGCCGGTCCGCAGACCGGGACGCGGCCGATCTCGTGACCGTCGAACGGCGACGTGACGACGGCGGACTCGGTGCCGGTGAAGCGCTCCCCCGCCAGCGGCAGGGCGCGCACATCCTCGGAGGTCGCTCATGAGCCGACCATACTGCGGGCCGTGTCGAGCACTCCACGGCCACCCCGCCATCCGTTCCTCGACTGGCCGGGCCCGATCGCGATGGCCCACCGCGGGGGCGCCAGCGAGGCGCCGGAGAACACGTTGCCGGCCTTCGAGCGGGCCGTCGAGCTCGGCTACCGCTACCTCGAGACGGATGTCCACGTGACCGCGGACGGGGTCGTCGTCGCCTTCCACGACGACGACCTTTCCCGCACGTGCGGGCGACCGGGCCGGATCTCCGAGCTGCCGTGGTCGGAAGTGGCCACAGCGCGCGTCGACGGTCGGGAACCGATCCCCCGCCTCGACGAGCTGCTCGGCGCCTGGCCGGACATCCGGTGGAACATCGACTGCAAGGCCGACCGGGCGGCCGACCCGTTGGCGGACGAGCTCGCCCGGGCCAAGATCCTCGACCGGATCTGTGTCAGCGCGTTCAGCGACCGGCGGCTGTTCCGGCTGCGCCGCCGGCTCGGCGACGGGCTGTGCTCCGGGGCCGGACCCGCCGAGCTGGCCGCGCTGCGGCTGATCGGGTGGACGTGGCCGGGACCGCTGGCGGCGCAGGTGCCGGTGAGCCGCGGCCGGCTCACCGTGGTCGACGAGCGCTTCGTCGAGCGGGTGCACCGGCGCGGCATCCACGTCCACGTGTGGACGATCGACGACCCCGCGGAGATGAGCCGGTTGCTCGACCTCGGAGTCGACGGGATCATGACCGACCGTCCGGCGGTGCTGCGCGACGTGCTCATCGGTCGAGGCGTGTGGAGCTGACGACGATCGCCGCGATCGAGCCGGCCGCGAGGATCAACGCTCCGACGAACGTCGCCGTGGGACCGGCCTCGACCCGCACCAGATCGGCGTCGGACCGGGTCACGGCGAGACCGACCCCCCCGCCGTAGACGGCCGCCACGACGCCGAACGCCCCGCCGGCGCGCGGCCAGCCCCACCAGGCAGCGACGACCGCGACCGCGACCAGCAGCGGCATGAGCGGCCACCACCGCAACGCCGCCTCGGCGGGTCCGTCGGGGGCGAAGCCAAGGCGCTCGACCAGCGACAGCAGGTCGTAGCTGTTGCGGCGGGCGCCGCCCGTGCGCACCCACGGGACCAGCGACCCGACGATCATCACGACGCCGCCGGCCGCCATCAGGACCACGGCCGGGCCTCGTCTTCCGATCGCCGACCTGACCGTCATCGCACCATCTTCGCGGCGCGTATGGTCAGCGGCGATGACGGTGAACGCGCCCTGCGGATCGGTCCGGGCCTACCGCGCCGTCGCCGTCACCGCCGACCAGCTGGCCACGCAGGCGGCGATGTCCACGTTCACCGCTCGGCGGCAATGCCGTGGACGCGGCGATCGCGGCGAACGCCGCCCTCGCCGTCACCGCCCCGCACCTGTGCGGGATGGGTGGAGACCTGTTCGCCCTGGTGCGCACGAGCGAGGGCGAGGTGGTCGGCCTGAACGCGAGCGGTCGGGCAGGGAGCGGCGCCGACCCCGCCGCCATGCGCGCCGAGCGCCTGGCCACGATGCCCCTGCGCCACGACGTCAGGTCCGTGACCGTGCCCGGCTGCGTCGACGGGTGGATCGCCCTCCATGAGCGCTTCGGCGCGGTCGACCTGGCGACCGTGCTGAGCCCGGCGATCCGGCTCGCCGCAGACCGGGTTCCCGGCCAGCCCGCTGCTGGTCGCGTCGCTCGCGACGCTCGACGACGCCGGGCGGGAGCAGCTCCACGAGCTCG
Source organism: uncultured Acidimicrobiia bacterium (assembly GCA_963755235.1). Taxonomy (GTDB): domain Bacteria; phylum Actinomycetota; class Acidimicrobiia; order Acidimicrobiales; family Ilumatobacteraceae; genus JALZMG01. The sequence continues at coordinate 124,871 of CAVWJT010000030.1, read as the reverse complement.
CCGACCAGGCGACCGCGACGGGGGTGATGGTCCGTCGCCCGGGGGTCGCGCTGACGCTCCAGGCCATCGTCGCCGGCGGCCGCGGCGGGTTCTACGGCGGCGCGTTCGGCGAGGGCCTGCTCCACGTCGGCGCCGGCCTCTTCACCCCGGATGACCTCGCCACCGTGCAGGCCGATTGGGTCGCGCCGTTGCGGGCGCATGCCCTCGGTGTCGACCTGGCGACGATCGGGCCGAACTCCCAGGGCTACCTGACGCTGGGCGCGGCCAGGCTCGCGGAACGGGCGGGCATCCCCGAGGACCCCGACGACGCGGCGTGGGCCCACGTGCTGATCGAGGCGGCGACCGCGGCGTCCCACGATCGGCCCGACGTCCTCCACGAGGATGCCGACGGTGACGCGCTGATCGCGGCGATCGATGGCCGCGGCGAGCTGATCGACGTCGAGCGAGCCAGCGCCCGACCCGCGCCGGCCGCCACTGGGGACACCACCTACCTGTGCACCGCCGACGACTCGGGGATCGCGGTGAGCCTGATCCAGTCCAACGCGGCCGGGTTCGGCTCGTGGCTCGTCGAGCCGACCACGGGGATCAACCTGCACAACCGCGGCCTCGGGTTCAACCTCCAAGCCGGCCATCCGGCCGAGTACGGGCCCCGCCGACGCCCGCCGCACACCCTCTGCCCGGCCATCGCGACCAGGGGGGACGAGCTCGCGGCCGTCTTCGGCACGATGGGCGGTGACGCCCAGCCGCAGATCCTGCTCCAGCTCGCCGTGCGCCTGTTCCGTCACGACGCCAGCCCGGCCGAGGCGGTCGGCACCGGGCGCTGGGCGCTGCGCGGCCCGGCCACCGGCTTCGACACGTGGACGAGCGGGGTTCCTCCGACGGTGATGGTCGAGGGACACGCGCCCACCGGGTGGCGCACCGGTCTCCTCGATCGGGACCACCCGGTGGACGTCGCCCCTCCGTTCGACTCCGGCTTCGGCCACGCCCACGTGATCGCGGTCGAGCGCCCGGGCAACTTCGCCGCGGCCGCCGACCCCCGAACCCGCATCGGCAGCGCCGCCGGGATCTGAGCCCGGGGACGCGGCGGAGCCGGTGGCCCAACACCACCGGCTCCACCTGACGTTTGCTGACGATGCGCTACGGGATGCTGAGCCGATCACCTCGCAGAGGACCTGGGCGTCGAGCGCCGAGCGCCGCCGTTGCAGCGGTCGACTCCGGCCCCACCGTTGTGGGCTGTCGCTGCCCGGCCTCGCCGAACAGGCGGTCGTTGCCGGCCGCGCCGACCAGTTGGTCGTTGCCGTCACCGCCGAGCCGCGATGTCGTTGCCGAGGCCGCCGAGCAGGATGTCGTTGGCTGGCGAGACCGCGGACCCGGTCGTGACCGTCGATGCCCCTCGAGGACGTTCGCCTGCGGCGTTGCCCGATGAGGATCGTCGTTGAACGCCGAACCGATCGACGTTCTCGACCCCGGCCAGCGAGTCGGCGCCCTCACCCGCCGCCGTACCGGCGAGTCAGGTTGCACCGTCACCGGCGCCGGCGACGCCGCGAACCTCGCCGTGTCGACGCCGGCGTCGCCGAAGAAGGCGTCGTTGCCGAGCACGTCCGGCGAGCACGTCGTTGCCGTTGCCGCCGACCAGGGCGTCGTTGCCGCCCTCGCCGTTGATGCGGTCGTTGCCGTTGAGGCCCCGGATGACGTTGCTCCCGGCGTCACCGACGAGCACGTCGTTGAAGTTGCGATCCGATCAGGTTCTCGATCGGGCCACCAGCGACTCGTCGAAGGTGTCGTTGCCCGCCCCGCCGGCCGCTGAGTGTTGGCCGTGAGGTTGGCGGTGACGCCGGCGGGCGCCGAGTCGTAGCGTCACCGTGTCGATGTCCTGGTTGCCCTGGATGTGTGTCGTTGCCCGAGACCGCCATCGAGGATGTCGTTGCCGACCCACCCGTCGAGGAAGTCGTTCCCGGTGCCACCGGAGATGCACGTCGCCGACGTCGTTGAGGTCGCCGCCACCGGCGTTGCCGACGAGCGTGTCGTTGTCGGCGTCGCCCCGGAGCGTGTCCGCTCCCGGATCGCCGAAGACGACAGTCCGCGCCGGTGCCACCGTTGACCACGTCGTTGCCGGTCCCGGCGCAGATCCGGTCGTTGCCGGCCAGGCCGTTGATCGTGTCGTTGCCGTCACCGGCGACGATGACGTCGTTGCCCGCGGTGCCGTTGATCACGTCGTTGTTGATCGTGCCGACGATCGTCGCCGGCACGCCCTGACAGGCTCGGCGCAGGACCGTTCTCGGCGTGCAGGTTCAGCAGCCCGTTGCTGGCGCCGAACCCGTCGACCTTGATCCGGTACGTCGTGCCGCCCTGGACCGGGAACGTCACCAGGCTGCGCAGTCCGGTGCCGCTGTCGTCGTCGAAGGCCACGGAGCTCAGCGTTCCGAGCGACGCGCCCGTGTAGACGGTGCAGCGTCGTGTCGAAGGTCGTGGCGTGGGTGGGCGCAACGACGTCATCCTCGGTCGAGATCGTCGCCGTGCCGGTCGTCGCCGGCGTCCAGTCCACCAGATGCTGTTGTCCAGGCTGAACGGTCCCGGCTCTCCCGGCTTCGCTGTCGGCGCAGACGTTGAAGTCGAAGTCGTCGATCGGACCGTTGGCGGGGCCAAAGCTGTTGAGGTTCTCGGGGAACGCGAAGTCGTTGTTGTTCACGTTCCGCGTCGCCGCGTCGAGGACGTTGATCCGCTTGCGGGTGACCCCGTTGCGGGTCACGTTGACGCCAGTGGCAGCGAGGTCCGAGACGGCCTTCGCGTTCGTGATCGAGACGCCGTTGCCGTCGACGCACTCACGCAGCAGCGGCCATCGACCCGACCACATGAGGTGTCGACATCGACGTGCCGCTCTTCGGCCCCTCGTTGTTCGTCGTCGGGATCGGGGCCGTGATGTTCACGCCAGGGGCCCAGAAGTCGGTCACCGCGTCGGAGTTGGTGAATCCGGCCGGGACGTCGGCGTTGTCGGTCGCGCTGATGGTGAGCGCGTTCGACAGGCACCCGGGGAAGCTGACCTGCGTGTTCGACCCGTCGTTGCCCGCGGCAATGACCGTCGCGACACCCGCCGCCGCCAGGTTGTTCACCAGCGTGGCCGTGGTCGGGAGTGACGCGTCGCAAGCACCCGTGCGACAAGCTGCCACCGATGCTCAGGTTCACCGCCACGATGTTCGGGTTGGTGCTGGTCTTCAGGTCGAGCACGTGGTCCAGTGCATTGTCGATCGACGAGAAGAACGCCGTCCACCGCCCGCTGTTCGGGTTGTCCTGGGCCACGTTGATCGCGACGATGCCGGCGCCGCGTGCGACGCCCTCGTGACCACCCGTGTAGAACGAACCGGCCGCGATGCCGGCGACGTGGGTCCCGTGGTCACAGTCGCGACGAGTGCGTGCACTCCTCCGCGCCGCCACCGATGAACGTGTTCGTCCCGCCGGGGCACGAGAAGTTCGTCACGAAGCACGCCTGGCGGACGATCCGGCCGGTGAAGGCGTTGTGCCCGCTGTCGACGCCGGAGTCGACGATCGCGACCTCGAACTGGGCGACCGGCGAACCGTCGAAGCCGTTCCCGAGCACTCCGGCTGCGTTCAGCAGGTCGGAGTCGATCGACCCCGGTGCTGAAGTCGAGCTGGGACTGGACCTCGCCGTCGAGTGTCACCGCCGCCACCTTCGGGTCGGCCAACAGCGCGTCGAGTCCGGCCTGGCGTGACCTCGTAGACCGCCGACGGCACAGCCGTCAGCTCCTGCAGCTTCGTCGAGCCGGTGCCCTTGAGCGTGGCCTGGAGCCCGTCGAGGGACTCGGCGATCGCCGCGTGCTGGGCATCGATCTCGGAGGCCGAGAGGTCGGCCTCGAGCTGCGTCGCGGCGCGCATCATGACGATCACGCGGGCGCTCCCGTCGTCGGCGAGCTGCCGACTCGACCTTCGCGACCTCGGCCGGGATCGGCGCAGGCGGCAGCGGGGTCGCGGTCAACGCCGAGTCATCGGCGGCCGCGGGGTCCTGGCCCGGCACGTCCTGGCTCTCCGTCGAGTTCGTCCCGACCGGCCCGAGGGGCTCGGCCTTGGGGTCGTCCGGGTCGGTCGGAGCCGCGCTGGCGCCGGCACCGGCACCGCCGGCCCCGACGTATCCGACGTACCCCGAGAAGTTCTCGCTCGGCTCACCCGACTGCGGGTCGGGCTGCTCGTCCTGGGCCGGGCTCGGTGCCCGCTCGGCCGTCTGCCCGGCGACCGGAGCGCCGACGCCGACGAGCACCGCCGACATCACCCCCAGTCCCCATCGCAGCCGGCGTCCCCAGCTCGTTCGGTGTTGCATCTGATGTTGCTCCCTCCAATGAATGCCCCATCGGGAGACCCCGACGTGATCGGCTCGAACCGATGGGAACGGGTGGTCGGGGTACGAGAGTCCCCGGGGGAGGGTCAGATACGCGGTTGCCCGAACTGTCGTTTAGAACCGGCCCGAACCGGCGGTTGCTGAACGACAGAACGGTGGGTCAGAGCAGCGGCAGGACGTCGTCGACGAAGCGGGCCATCTGCTCGTCGGCCTTCTTGTACGGGTCGCCGAGCAGGTGCGGGAAGATCGTCAGGTGCTCGAGGCCGAGGAGGTCGCGGTAGAACGCCACTCCTTCGGCGACGTCGTCCGGGCTCCCGAGGAGGATCGTCTTCTGGGCGATCGACTCGTCCAGCGTCGGGATCAGACCGGGCTTGGCGGGCTTCCCGTCAGGACCCATGTACCCGCGGCTCCATCCGTACGGCCCGAGGAACTTCCAGAACTCGTCGTGGCCGGGAGTCGCCGTCTCCACCGCCTTCTCGTAGGTGTCCTCGACGCGCACCGAGATCACGAGCATCCGCTTGTCGCCTCGGGCCAGCTCGTGCCCGTGGGCGGTCGCGTAGCGCTCGCCGTAGCCGTGCCAGAACCGTTCGATGAACGAATAGTGCTGGTTCCAGAACACCGCCCCGTGCCCGGCGACCGGCACGTACTCGAGCGTCGGCGGGCTGGTGACCGCCTGCCAGATCTCGTACGGGAACAGCGGGCGGGGCACGAGCGTCAGCGTCTGGACGGTGCCGCCGCGGTCGGGGATCCCCGGGACCGGGATCCGGAAGTGCCGGCCGGAGTAGGAGAAGCTCTCCTGGTCGAGGGCGAGGCGGATGATGTCCATGGACTCCTCGAACACCTCGCGGTTGAGCTGGTCGTCGGCCGCCTTCTCCGGGTTGTCGTAGGAGCCGATGGACACGCCCTTGTCGTTGAGGTGGAGGACCTCGCGGGGAACGGTCCCCCGCCCGACGCCGAGGATGGCCCGGCCGCCGGACAGGTTGTGCAGCGTGGCGAAGTCCTCGGCGAGACGCAGCGGGTTCCACTGCGGCACGACGTTGAACATCGTGCCGAGACGGATGCGACTGGTGTGGGCCGCGATCCAGGTCGCGATCTGGATGCCGTTGGGGATGACCTCGTAGCCCTCGTGCTGGAAGTGGTGCTCGGTCATCCAGAACGAGTCGTACCCGAGCCGCTCGGCTTCGATGGCGGAGGCGACGTAGTCGGTCGTCGACCTCCAGACCTGCTCGTTGCTGGAGCGGCGGTCGGTTGCCGCCGGCGGACCGGCGCCGGCGTCGTCGAGCTCGACCCCGCCGAAGAAGAACGCACCCAGCTTCACGGCCGTCGAGAGTACCAGTGGGTAGTTTCCCGATGATGGCCGACCAGCTGCTCAGGGGGGCGACGCTGGCCGACGGTTCCCGGGCCGACGTGCGGGTCCGTGACGGCGTCATCGCCGTCGTCGGGGACCTGGAGCCGGCACCCGCGGACACCGTCGTCGATCTCGCCGGCTGGCTGCTCCTCCCGGCCGCGGCGGAGCCGCACGCCCATCTCGACAAGGCGTTCCTCGCCGAGCGCCTGACCAACGAGCGCGGCGACCTGCTGGGCGCGATCGACGTGATGGTCGCGGCCCGGCCTTCGATCGATCTCGCCGACACCATCGAGCGCGCCGAGCGCGCGGCCCGGTTGATGGCCGCCAACGGCTTCGGGTTCGTGCGCACGCATGTCGACACGCACGCTCGACAACGGACTACTCAGCGTGGAGGCGCTCGTCGAGGTGCGCCACCGCGTCGGCGATCTGCTCGACGTCGAGATCGTCGCCCTGAGCGGCTGGCCGGTCACCGGCCCAGAGGGGGACGGCGCAGCGGGCGTTGCTGCGCGACGCGATCGCGCGAGGTGCCGATGTCGTCGGCGGCTGCCCGCACCTCGAGGACGGCGCCATGCGGGCCGCGACGGAGACCTTGCTCGCGATCGCGGCGGACCTCGGCGTCGGCGTCGACCTGCACACGGACGAGACCCTGGACCCGTCGGCCAACGGTCTCGCCGAGCTCGCCGACATCGTGACGTCGACCGGCTTCGACCGACCCGTCACCGCCAGTCACTGCGTCAGCCTCGGCGTGCAGACCGTCGAGCGTCAACGGGAGCTGGCAGAGGCGGTCGCCGCGGCCGGCATCACGGTGGTCACCCTCCCGGCGACGAACCTCTATCTGCAGAGTCGAGATCAGCAGCAGGCGATGCCGCGCGGGCTGACCGCGGTGAAGGCGCTGCGCGCGGCCGGGGTCGTCGTCGCGGCCGGCGGCGACAACCTGCAGGACCCGTTCAACCCGCTGGGCCGGGCCTGCCCGTTCGAGACCGCGGCGCTGATGGTCCTCGCCGCCCACCTGTCGCCCGCCGAGGCCTGGGCCGCGGTCGCCGACGAAGCCCGCCGGGCCGCCCACCGACCGCCGCTCGCCGTCGCGCCTGGTGCACCCGCTGATCTGCTCGCGGTGCGCGCCCCGTCACTGCGGGCGGCGACTCGCCACCGGGCCGCCGGAACGGATGGTCTGGCGCCGTGGCCGGCTCGTGCCAGGCGACGTCACCCCGGCGCGGTGAACTCGAACCGGGCGATCTCCCGGAGCGCGTCGCAGAAGGCCTCGACGGCCCCCGCGAACAGCTGACCGCCGCGCTCGGGGGTGGCTGCGGTGGGGTCACCGATGACGCCGCCGCCGCCGAAGTCGTCGGAGAGCCAGCCGAACGTCACCGGCCCCCCGAAGCGCACGTAGCGGTTCTCGGCGAGGTGTTCGGGAACCTGGCGCTCGACCGCCGCCAGGTCGACGAGGTCGGGAGCGAGGTGGAGCATGAGCGACGTCTCGTCGGTCCCCCCGTGGACGCCCATGCCGAGCTCCTCGGGCGGCGAGGCGCCGCCCTGGTCGGGAGGCAGGCCCGGGTGGGCGAGGAACGTCATCAGTCCGTGGTGCCGCCGGAGCTCGCGGTTGGCGACGTTGACGAGCGCGCTGTTTCCTCCGTGGCCGTTGATGAACACCAGGCGCCGGGCCGGCGTCAGCGCCACCGACCGCCCGAGATCGTCGAGCACCGCGAGCAGGGTCGACGGCGACAACCAGACCGTGCCCGGCGCCCAGGCGTGCTCGTTCGACTTGGTGTAGGCGAGGGGCGGCAGCAGCCAGGCGTCGACCTCGTCCCCGACCCGGTCGACGGCGGCGTCGGCGACCTCCTCGGCGATGACGAGGTCGGTGTTGAGCGGCAGGTGCGGGCCGTGCTGCTCGATCGCGCCCAGCGGCTGGACGAGGATGCTCCGCGCGCCGAGCAGCTCCCCGACCTGGGGCGCGCGGAGCTCGGCCAGCCGGCGGGTCATGGGCACGCGGGCACGCTAGTGAATCCCGTAGCGGTCATCATGTCCCCCGTGCCGCCCAGCTCGACTGCCCGTTCTCTGCCGGAGGCCGACTACGACGCGATCGTGATCGGCGCCGGGCACAACGGCCTCGTGTGCGCGACCTACCTCGCCCGGGCCGGGTGCCGGACCTTGCTGCTCGAGGCGCGCGCCGGCGTCGGCGGGGTCGCGGCGAGCGAGCGCTTCGCCGGGGCGACCGTCAACATCTGCAACTGCGACCACGTCACGTTTCGCACGACGCCCATCGCCGACGAGCTCGATCTGGCCCACTTCGGGCTGCGCTACCTCGACATCGATCCCGCCCAGGTCGGCACGGCGTGGTCCAGCGGCCCGCCGTGGCGGCAGTGGCACGACGTCGAGCGCACCATCGAGGAACTCGGTGCCACCCATCCCAGCGAGGTCGATGGCTACCGCCGCTACCTGCGCACGGCCCGGCCCGCGGTGGAGCTGATCGCCGCCGCGGCGATCGAGCCGCCGACGCTCACCGGGCTCACCCGGGTCGGTGTCCGCCGCCGGCTCGCCGGCGTGCCCGGGCTGCTCAAGTGGGGACGGCGCAGCGCCGCCGCGGTGATGCGCTCGTTCTTCACCCACGACGCCGTGCTCGGTCCGGCGCTCGTCGCCGGCCCGTTGGTCTGGGGCATCAGCCCCGAGCGGCCGGGCACCGGGCTCGGCGCGCTCACCTACGCCATGCGCCACGCCGCCCAGGTCGGCCGGCCGGTCGGCGGGAGCGGCCGCTTGGGCGACGCGCTGGCGGCGGCGTTCACCCACCACGGCGGAACGCTGCGGCTGTCGAGTGCGGTCGCCGGGATCCTGTGCGCGGCCGACGGGGTCGTCGGTGTGGTCCTGGCCGATGGCACCGAGATCACCTCGCCGGTGGTCGTCTCGGCATGCGACGCCCGCCGGACGTTCGTCGACTGGCTGCGGGATCCCCCGACGGGCGCGGCCGAGCTCGTCGCCCGCTGGAGCCGTGTCGTGCCCGCCGACGGCTACGAGTCCAAGATCGACGCCGTCGTCACCGAACCGCCACGGCTGCTCGGCGACGGCGATCACCTCGGCTCGACGCTCACGATCGCCCCGTCGATCCTCGAGATGGACCGGGCCGTGGCGATGATGACGTCGGGACACGTCCTCCGGCGACCCGCGCTGCTCGTCAACGTCCCGTCGCTGGCCGATCCGACCATCGCCCCCGAAGGTCGGCACGTGCTCAGCATCGAGGTGCTGCTGACCCCGTACCGCCACCCGGGCGGGTGGGCCGGCTCCGCCGAGCCGCAGCGGTGGCTGGAGGTGTTCGCCGGCCGCTGCGAGCCCGGGTTCCTCGAAACGATCGTCGACTGGCGGGCCGTCACGCCCGACGTCTACGAGCGTGAGTTCCGCTTGCCCGCCGGGCACGCGGCGAGCTTCGGCGGCGGGCCGCTCGCCGCCTTCCGCACCCGTGATCCGGAGCTCACTCGGTACGAGACCGCCGTGCCGGGGCTCTACCTCACGGGCGCGGCGACGTTCCCGGGCGCCGGCATCTGGGGGGCCAGCGGGCGGAATTGCGCCACTGTCGTTCTGGCGCGAAGCGTCCGCCGGTAGCCTGGCATCGAGGACAGGAATGCTCACGGGATCGATCTCCCTCGGCCGGCTCGCCGGTGCGGCGCTGAGAGTCCACTGGAGCGCGATCGTCATCGCGGCCCTGCTCGCCGCGGTCGCTGTCCGAGGGCCTCGGGTTCCTCGGCGCCGGACTCGTCGTCGTTGCCTTCTTCGTCTCGATCTTCCTCCACGAGCTCGCCCACGCCGTCGTCGCCCGGCGGTTCGACGTCTCCACGACGGCCATCGAGCTGTGGGCGCTGGGCGGGATGGCCCGGCTCGACCACGAGCCGCGCTCGGCCCGCGCCGAGGGGTGGATCGCCGCCGCCGGGCCGCTCGCCAGCCTGGGCCTCGGTGGCGCCGCCGTGGGCGCCGCGTTCGGTCTCCGTGCGCTCGGCGCGCCGGACACGCTCGTCGAGGTCGTCGCCGGCCTCGGAGTGCTCAACGCCGCCCTCGGCGTGTTCAACCTGCTGCCGGGCGCGCCGCTCGACGGCGGACGGATCGTCAAGGCGGTGCGGTGGGCGCAACATGGGAACCGCTACCGGGCGATGCGCGAGGCGGGAATCGCCGGCCGGGTGCTCGGCTGGGCGCTCGGCGGGCTGGGGTTCGGACTCCTCATCTACGGCGAGCCGGGTCTGTGGCTCGCCCTCACCGGGATGTTCATCGCCGTCAACGCCCGGGCCGAGATCGCCCTCGCCGACCTCGGCGAGCGGCTCGACGGGGTGAAGGTCGGCGACCTGACCTGGTTCGGCGTCGCCGAGACCGACGCCGACATGGACGCCGACTCGATGATCTGGCAGCGCTCCCGCCTCGGCGGCGCGGGCGCGGTCGCCGTGCGCGGCGACAACGGCGAGCTCGACGGACTGGTGCTCGAGGATCAGCTGTGGGCGGTGCCCGTCGAGCAGCGCCCCTGGGTCATGCTCACGTCGCTGATGATGCCGTTCAACCGGCTCGCCCAGGCCGATCCCGACGACGAGCTGGCGTCGGTGCTCCCGAAGCTCAACCCGCTGCGCCCGGTCGTGACGGTGTGGCGCGACGGCCACCTGCTCGGCGTGATCCCCCCGGCGATCCTGCGCCAGAAGCTCGCCCCACGCCCCAGCATCTAAGCCCGTTCTGTCGTTTGGAATCGACCGGTTCGAGCCGATAGCAAACGACAGAACCGGGAAATCAGGCGTCGCGGACGGCCCAGGCCCGCTTGGCGACGGGATCCTTGTCGCTCCACGGGAAGTTGATCCACAACGAGGTGCGCCGCCACACGTAGTCGCACCGCACCACCGAGTGCGGCTTCTCGTACAGCACCACGGTGCGCACCTCGGCCACCTTGCCCTCGGCGAACTGCTGCACGCTGCGCAACGTGTGGCCGGTGTCGGCGACGTCGTCGGCGATCAGGAGCCGGGCGTCGTGGAGGTCGACGAAGTCCGGGGCGGGCGGCAGGATCCGCGGGACCTCGAGCCGCTCGTCGACCCCGGTGTAGAACTCGACGTTCATCGAGTAGACGTTCTTCACCGACAGCGCGTAGCCGAGCGCGCCCCCGATGAGCAGGCCCCCGCGGGCGACGGCGAGGATCATGTCCGGCTCGTACCCGTCGTCGGCGACCATCTGGGCGACGTCCCGGGAAGCGACGCCGAAGTCGTCCCACGTCATGATCTCGCGCTCGCTGGTCGGCTCGCTCGCCATCGCTGCGGACGCTATCGGAACATTCGGCGCGCTCAGATTGCGATGTCGGCGGGGCGCACGGGCACGCGGGTGAGCCGTTCGGCGCGACGATCGTCGCCGTCGAACTGGCGCACGGCGTCGCGGATCGCGGCGACGATCGCCGGGGTCACCGAGATGCACGGAGGCTCACCGGCGCCCTTGGCGCCGAGCGGCGCGTGGGGGTCGGGCTCCTCGACCAACGTGGCCACGACGTCGGGCATGTCGAGGAACGTCGGCAGCAGGTAGTCGGTGAAGCTGGCGTTGCGCACCTGCCCGTCGACCTGGACGATCTCCTCCATCACGGCCAGCCCGAGGCCCTGGGAGATGCCGCCCTCGATCTGACCGAGCACCGCCAGCGGGTTGAGGGCCCGGCCGACGTCCTGGGCCGTGGCCACCTGCACCACCTTCACGAGGCCGAGCTCGGCATCGACGTCGACCACGACCCGGTGCGCGACGAAGGCGAACGCGACGTGGCAGTCGCCCTGGCCGTCCTCGTCGAGCTCCTCGGTCGGACGGTGGTGGTACTCGGCGGTCTCGTCGAGCACCACGCCACGCGAGGCGTCGGCGACGCTCGTGCGGAACGTCCCGAGCGTGTCGACGACGTCGGAGCCCTCGACGGCGAGGCGGAGCGGGTCGATGCCGTTCGCCGCCCCGACCCGCTCGAACAGGCGCTCGCGCACCGCACGGCAGGCGGCGTCGACCGCCCCGCCGCTCATCCAGGTCTGCCGCGACGCGGACGTCGAGCCGGCCGATCCGATCGCGGTGTCGATCGGGTCGAGCATCACGTCGTCGACACCGAGCACCGTGCGGGCGATCTGCTGGGCGATGGTGACGAACCCCTGGCCGACCTCCGACGAGGCGAACTTCAACGTCGCCACGCCGTCGGCCAACCGGCACCGCGCCGTCGAGTAGTCGTCGAAGCCCTCCGAGTACATCAAGTTCTTCATCGCCACCCCCCAGCCGACGCCGCGGCGGACGTGCCCGGGATCCGCAGTGAGCCCGGCTCCACCCGGCAGGCGCATCGGGTCGAGGCCGTCTCCGCCGATCGGCGACGAGGGCATCGGCAATCGGGACGTCTCCTCGATGCACCGGGCAACTGGTGCGACGTTCTGGATCACCTGCCCGGTGATCAGCGCGTCGCCGGTGGCGAGGGCGTTGCGCCGCCGGACCGCGACCGGGTCGAGGCCGCAGGCGGCGGCCAGCTTGTCCATCTGACTCTCGTGGGCGAAGCAGGCCTGGACGACGCCGAAGCCGCGCATCGCCCCGCACGGGAGATGGTTGGTGCGCACGGCGTACCCGTCGACGACGGCGTTGGGGCAGCGATACGGACCCTGGGTGTGCGTCACCGCGTTGAGCAGGACGGCGGACGATGTCGATGCGTACGCCCCGCCGTCCAGCACGAACCGGGCCTCGATCTTGACGATCTCGCCGTCGCGCGTGGCGTGGTGCCGCATCCAGATCCGCGCCGGATGACGATGGACGTGGCCGAGGAAGCTCTCCGCCCGGCTGTACGCCATGCGCACCGGCCGGCCCAGCCGCAGCGCGAGGAGGCAGGTGTGCACCTGCAGGCTGATGTCCTCCCGCGCCCCGAAGGCGCCGCCGACCCCACTGAGCGCGAGCCGCACCTTGTCCTCGGGCAAGCCGAGGCAGGCGGCGATCTGGCGGCGGTCCTCGTGCAGCCACTGCGTGGCGATGTGCAGTTCGACGCCGCGGGCGCCGGGGTCGGGTACGGCGACGGCGGCCTCCAACCCGAGGAACGCCTGGTCCTGCATCCCGATCTCGTAGGTCCCCTCGACGACGACATCCCCGGTGGCGTCGGGATCGCCGTACCGGATGCGCTGGTGGCGCAGGAGGTTGCCGTCGGGGTGGACCGGCTCGTGGGTCCCGGCGATCGCCGCCTCGGCGTCGAGCAGGGGGTCGAGGACCGCGTAGGTGACGACGATCGCGTCGAGCGCCCGCCGGCAGGTCTCGGGGTGGTCGGCAGCGACCGCCGCCACCGGCTCGCCGACGTAGCGCACCACGTCGCGGGCGAACACCGGCTGGTCGGCGGCGATCAGCCCGTAGGTCGGCTTCCCCGGCACGTCGTCGGCCGTGATCACCGCCTCCACTCCCGGGATCCGCCACGCCGCCGAGGGGTCGATCGAGACGATGCGGGCGTACGGGTGGGGCGAGCGCAACGTCGCGCCCCACGCCGCGCCCTCGATCGGGACGTCCGACGAGAAGGCGAACGTGCCCTGGGCCTTCACGATCCCGTCGGGGCGCACCGGCGAGTCGCCGATCCGCCCCGCGGTGCGCGGCGGCGCCGGCGCCTCGGTGGCGGTCACTGGGAGCCCCGGCGGGAGACGGCCACGGTCCGGACGGCGTCGATGATCCGGCCGTAGCCCGTGCAGCGGCAGATGTTGCCCGACAGCTCCTCGCGGATCTCGGTCTCCGTCGGCTCGGGATGCCGGTCGAGGAGGACATGGGCGGCCATGATCAGTCCTGGCGTGCAGAACCCGCACTGCACCGCCCCGGCGTCGACGAAGGCCCGCTGGACGTCCGTCGGCGCGCCCGGTTCGGACAGCCCTTCGATGGTGAGGATCGGCTGGTCGACGGCGGTGGCGGCGAGGACGAGGCACGAGCAGACGAGCTCGCCGTCGACGAGCACGCTGCACGAGCCACACTCGCCCTCCTCGCACGCGCCCTTGGCTCCGAGCAGACCGAGCCGCTCCCGGAGCACGTACAGGAGGCTCTCGCCCAGCCAGGCGTCCTGCACCTCGTGGTGGGCACCGTTGACGTGAAGGTGGTACAGCTCGGCCATCTCGATCAGCCCGCCCGGGAACGCCCGCCGCAGGAGCCGCCGGGCGAGCACCTCGACGGCGTGCCGCCGGTACGCCGCCGTCGCTCGGTGGTCGTCGATCGGCCGGGTCGCGGCGCCGGCGAGCCGGCCGAACTCCTGGACCGCGGCATCGTCGACGGAGAGGACGTCCCAGTCGACCGTCGCCGCCGCGTGCGCCTCGGCCTCGGCTGCCCGGACGATGGTCGGGGCGACCGACCCGAGGGCGAGGCGGATCGAGCGGGTGGGTCGGTCGACGGCCAGGCACGCCCCGGCGATGGCGATCACCATCGCGTTGCGGATGCCGACCTTGGCGTATCCCTGCCAGCCGTCGAGCACGGGCACGGTCACCGCGGTGATCAGCTCGTCCGGTCGGCGCGCGGTGCGCTTGACCCCGGTCATGAACTCGCCGACGGCGAGCTCCCGCCGGCCGGTCGAGCCCTGCAGCTCGACCACCGCGTCGAGGGCGGAAAGGACCGGCAGACCATCGCCGGCGGGCGAGCAGGTCGCCAGGTTGCCTCCGATCGTGGCCGCGTTGCGGATCTGCGGGGATCCGACCGTGCGGGCGGCCTGGGCGAGCGCCGGGAGCAGGGTGGCGAGCGGGGCGACCTCGAGTTCGGCGTAGGTCACGCCGGCTCCGAGGCGGACGGTCCGCGCCGCCGGATCGTGGGTCCAGCTGCGCAACTCGGGCACCCGGTTGACGGCGACGACCGTGTCGCCCTCGGCGAAGCGGTGACGCGACTCCGTTGATCTCGACCATCAGGTCGGTGCCGCCGGCGAGGATCAGGGCGTCGGCATGATCAGCCAGGGCGGCGACGGCCGCGTCGAGAGACCGGGGAACCAGCACGCCCATCGGCCCGAACTGTACAAACGTCCACCAACTGGCATCCGAGTGTTTGCCGTCAACCGAGTGTTTCGCGCCGACACGTATCCGGCACGAAACCCTCGGTTGGCGCGAAGCACTCGGATGGCGAGCACGATTTCCGGTCGCCCCACGCCCCGTGGCTAGTGTCGGCCGCGTCCCGTGACGGGCGTCACGCATGATCGCGACGTATCGTTCCGGGTCCCGGGGCCACAAGTCCACATCGTCTGCAAGGGGGAACACCTGGTGGGTTCATCGACATCATCGATTCGCCGTCGACGCGGTCGGCTCGGCGCCGCGTTGATCGCAGCCGCGCTCGTCGCCGCGGCCTGCTCCGACCGCAAGGACGACGACGAGGCCGTCAGCGGCGGCGGCACCGCCGCGACGTCTGCTCCCGCCGCCACCGACGCCCCGGCCACCACGACCGGAGGCACCGAGGGCACCACCGCCGGCACGGACGCGCCCGCCACCACCCTGGCGACGGCCACGACCGCGGCGCCAGCGACCACCGAGCCGGCGGTCGAGCCGGTCATCGGTGGCACGCTCGTCGTGTCCGGCGAGGCCGAGGTCGCCAACCCGTGGACCCCGGCGGCGA
Organism: uncultured Acidimicrobiia bacterium; assembly: GCA_963755235.1. Lineage (GTDB taxonomy): Bacteria > Actinomycetota > Acidimicrobiia > Acidimicrobiales > Ilumatobacteraceae > JALZMG01. The sequence continues at coordinate 109,623 of CAVWJT010000030.1, read as the reverse complement.
TGCAGTGCGACTCGTACTGCCAGCAGCGGGCGCGCACGTTCTACGACCCGCTGGTCGCCTACGGCGCCGACCTCGAGGTGCACCCGTTCCTCGCCGAGTCGGTCGAGCCCAACGCCGACTTCACCGAGTGGACGGTCACGCTCCGCGAGGGCATCTCGTTCCACGACGGCACCCCGCTCAACGCCGACGCCGTCATCTACAACCTCCAGGCGACCGGCACGGGCGTGCTCGTCGCCGGGTCGCTCACCGACGTGGCCAAGGTCCCGAGCCAGGCCGATCCGAACGTGATGGAGCTGAAGATCGAGAAGAACGGTCCCCGGTCGTTCACGATCTTCACCGGCAAGGGCGGCGACCCGACCAAGCCCGTCCCGTGGGTCGACTTCGACGCCTACCTGGCCGGGCAGTTGGGCCTGATCGCGTCGCCGACGTGGCTCGAAGCGGTGAAGGCAGATCCGGCCAAGGCCGCCCAGCCCGTCGGCACGGGCCCGTTCATCTTCGAGAGCTACGCCCCTCGTGACCGGCTCGTCGTGACCAAGAACCCCGACTACTGGATGCAGGACTCCGAGGGGCGCCAGCTGCCGTACCTCGACAGCATCGAGTTCCGCGTGATCGAGGACGGGGTGACGGCCGGCGAGGCCCTGCGGAGCGGCGAGATCGACATCTTCGCCACCTCGAACGCCAACGTCATCCGCGACTTCCAGGACTCCGGCGACTTCGCGATCAGCCTCCAGGACGAGCTGACCGAGACCAACTTCATCAACATCGACCAGTCCAAGCAGAACGACCTCGCCGACCGCCGGGTGCGGTGCGCGCTGTCGATGGCGATCAACCGCCAGGAGCTCATCGAGGCAACCGGCGGTGGCATCCTCGAGCCGGCCAACGGCATCTTCTCGCCCGGGCAGCAGGGCTACCTCGAGGACAACGGCCTCAGCATCGAGCAGGACCTCGAGGGGGCGGCGGCGCTGATCGAGGAGTACGAGGCCGAGACCGGCAAGCAGGTGGCGTTCCAGCTCGGCCAGACGCCGACCCGCACCAACGACGAGGTCGCCGAGCTGCTGCATCGGCTGGTGGAACGAGATCGGCGTCGACGCTCAGGCGCTCGCCGTGCCGCAGGACCAGTACATCACGCTGGCGCTCTTCGGCGACCCGCAGTACCAGGCGTTCCTGTGGCGCCAGCACGCCGGCGTCGGCGTCGACCAGCAGTACTTCTGGTGGCACTCCGCCGGGTCGCACCCCGACGGCGAGCTCTCGCTCAACTTCGGGCGGATCAACAACCCGGCGATCGACGAGGCGTTGGACACGGCCCGCTCGGCCAGCGATCCGGCCGAGGCCACGGCGGCCGCCGAGGAGGTCAACCGGCAGTTCGCCGAGAACTGCATCTACATCCCGCTGTCGTGGACCCTGTGGGGCATCATCAGCGAGCCGTCGGTGCAGGGCCTCGGCACGTTCACCATGCCCGACGGTGCGCTGGCCCGTGACGGGGCCGGGTTCTCCGGCTCCTACTGGACGAACACCCTGTTCGTCGAGGAGTGAGGTTGTCACGATGATCGGCTGGTCCCGGCGGCGATGCGTGCGCCGTCGGGGCCGCTGGTCGTAGGAGGTACACGTGCGCTACGCCCTGCAGCGAATCCTCCAGTTCCTGATCGTCTTCTTCCTCGTCACGTTCGGGGTGATGGTCCTCCTGCGACTCGGCCTGAACAAGCCAGGCGACCCGGCGCGGACGATGCTCGGCGGGGCCCCGTCCGAGCAGCAGATCGCCGAGACGACGGAGCGCTACCACCTCGACAGCAACTACTTCGTCCAGTACTGGTACTGGCTGACGGCGATGCTGCAAGGGGACTTCGGCTTCTCGGTCCAGAACAGCCTGCCCGTCAGGACGCTCATCGCCACCCGGATCATGACGACCGTGCTCCTCGGCGTCTACGCGGTGACGTTCGGCCTGCTCATCGCCGTTCCCATCGCCGTCTACCAGGCGTACCGTCGGGACCGGTCGTTCGACAAGGTCTCCAGCGGCTTCTCGTTCATCCTCGTCTCCGTGCCGGCGATCGTGATCGCGGTGTTCCTCAGCTTTCTGTTCGTGGTCAAGCTCGGCTGGTTCCCGCGGATCGGCGAGAAGGTGTACCCCTGGGACGATCTCGGGGAGCACTTCCGCAACTTCTTCCTCCCCTCGCTCGTGCTCGTGCTCCCGCTCGCCGCGGTGACGGCGAGGATCCTGCGCGCCGACATGTCGCTGACGCTGCAGAGCGACTTCATCAGCCTGGCCCGGGCCAAGGGCATGTCCCCGCGCCGGATCCTCTGGCGTCACGCGCTGCCGAACTCGCTGTTCTCGCTGCTCACCGTGATCGGCTTCCAGCTCGGCGCGATCATCGGCGGGGCGGTCGTCGCCGAGATCTACTTCGACCTCGACGGCATGGGAGCTGCAGCTCGTCGTGGCCGCGCTCGGCAGCGACCTCTTCACGGTCCAGGCGATCGTGGCGCTGCTCGTGATCACCGTCGTGATCGCCAACCTGATGATCGACCTGATGTACTCGGTGATCGATCCACGCGTCCGTGTCGCGAGGGCACTGGCATGAGCGCCGACACGTTCAACGTTGCTCCGACCGACACCGTCGAAGCTCGCGCGGTCGTCGAGCGAGCCACCGGGACCGCGACACCGCGGCGGCGGCGCCGGCCGTCGGTCGGAGCGATGTGCGGGATGGCCTGGCTGCTCGTCCTGCTGTTCCTCGCCGTGTTCGCCGACCAGCTCCCCTTCATCTACGGCTACGAGCAGACGGTGGAGGTGAACGGGGAGCCGGCCAGCCGCTTCGCCCTCGGCCCGGGCTGGACCGCCTGGTTCGGCACCGACGGCCTCGGCAAGGACGTCTTCGCCAAGTGCATCTACGGGGCCCGGACGTCGCTGTTCGTCGGCGTCATCGCGACGCTCATCGGTCTCGTCTTCGGCGGGCTGATCGGCATCGTCGCCGGCTACCGCCGGGGCGCCACCGACCGGGTCGCCGGCATCGTCACCGATTCGCTGCTCTCCATCCCGGCGATCGTGCTCGCCATCGTCATGATCACCAAGCTCAACGTGTTCAAGGAGAACCAGCGGTGGCTCGACTGGCTCGACCGGCGCTGGCAGATCACCCTCACGCTGGGCATCGTCGCCATCGCTCCGCTGGCGAGGATCGTGCGGGCCCAGACCCTCAGCCTGCGGGAGCGGGAGTTCGTCCTGTCCGCCCGCAGCATCGGCGCCCGCACCGGCCGCATCCTCAGGCGGGAGATCCTCCCCAACCTCGTGCCGACGATGCTGACGGTTGCGTTGACCGGCCTGGGCATCCTGATCGCCGCCGAGGGCGGCCTGGCGTTCCTCGGGCTCAGCGTGGAGACGCCGACGCCGACGTGGGGCAAGCTCATCGACCTCAACCGCGATCGCATCGACGAGGGCTGGTGGGCGACGGTGTTCCCGTGCCTGATGCTGACCCTGACGGTGATCTCGTTCAACCTCATCGGTGACTGGTTCGCCCGTCGGTTCGACATCCGCGAGGCGACGATCTGATGCCCGGCCGACAGACCTCCCGTCGGACCGAGACGGGCACGCTGCTCGAGGTCACCGACCTCAAGACCCACTTCCGCACGCCCCGCGGCCTGGTCAAGGCGGTGGACGGGGTCAGCTTCACGCTCGAACGCGGGCGCACGCTCGGAGTCGTCGGCGAGTCCGGCTCGGGGAAGACGGTGCTCTCGCGCTCGATCATGGGCCTGCTCGGCGGCAAGAGCCTCGTCCGGGAAGGGTCCGTCCGCTTCGAGGGCCAGGAGCTCATCGGCCTCTCGGCCAGGCAGATGCGTCACATCTGGGGCCAGGAGATGGCGATGATCTTCCAGGATCCGATGAGCTCGCTGAACCCGCTGATGAAGATCGGCGCGCAGATCGCCGAACCGCTGCGGGTGCACCTCGACATGAACGCCAAGACCGCGGCCGAAACCGCCGAGCGGCTGCTGCGCGAGGTCCGCATCCCAGAGGCGGCGCGACGCCTCGAGCAGTACCCGCACGAGATGTCGGGCGGCATGCGCCAGCGGGTGATGATCGCCATCGCCCTCGCGTGCGGCCCGACGCTGCTGTTCGCCGACGAACCGACGACCGCCCTCGACGTCACCGTCCAGGCCCAGATCCTCGACCTCATCGGCGACGAGCGCCGCGAACGGAACATGTCGGTGATCCTCGTGACCCACGACCTCGGCGTCGTCGCCGGCCGCACCGACGAGATCGCCGTGATGTACGGCGGCAAGCTGGTCGAGAAGGCGCCGACCGCGACGTTGTTCGCGAACATGAAGATGCCCTACACCGAGGCGCTGTTCGAGAGCATCCCGAAGCTCGAGGAACGGTCGCACTCGCGGCTGCGGACGATCCCTGGCCGGCCGCCCGATCTCGTCAACCCGCCGCAAGGGTGCCCCTTCGCCCCCCGCTGCGCGTACGCCCGGGACCGGTGCCACGAGGAGCCGCCGCCGCTCGTGCCGGCCGACACCCCCGATCACCTCTACGCCTGCTGGTACCCGGTGGGCTCGCCCGAGTACCGCGAGCGGCGCAAGGACCTCGGCAAGGAGGACCTCGTCACGGTCGGCCTCGCGGAGGTCTCGTAGTGGCGGGAACGGGCAAGGCCCATCTGCGCGACGGCGACGACTTCGTGCTGCGCGTCGAGGATCTCGTGGTCGAGTTCCCCGTCGGGCGCACCGGCCTCGTCGTCAACGCCGTCTCCGGCATCAGCTTCGACGTCCGCAAGGGCGAGACGCTCGGCCTCGTCGGCGAATCCGGCTGCGGGAAGTCCACCACCGGCCGGGCGGTCATGCAGCTCCCCCGGCCGACCTCCGGCTCGGTGCGCTTCGAGGGCCACGAGCTGACCACGATGGACGGCCACGACATGCGCGAGGCCCGCACGCGCATGCAGATGATCTTCCAGGACCCGATCTCGTCGCTGAACCCGCGCCGCAAGGTGCGCGACATCGTGATGGAGCCGCTCAACATCTGGAAGCGCGGGGCCAAGGAGGAGCGGGCACGGCTCGTCGACAAGACGCTGGAGGAGGTCGGCATCGACCCGACCCGGGCGGCCGAGAGCCAGGCCCACCAGTTCTCCGGTGGTCAGTGCCAGCGCATCTCGATCGCCCGCTCGCTCGTCCTCGACCCGAGCCTGATCATCTGCGACGAGCCGGTGTCGGCGCTCGACGTCAGCGTCCAGGCCCAGGTCCTCAACCTGCTCGAGGACCTCAAGGAGCGCCACGGTCTCACGCTGATCTTCATCGCCCACGACCTCGCGGTGGTGAAGAACATCAGCGACCGCGTCGCGGTGATGTACCTCGGCAAGCTCTGCGAGGTCGCGCCGAGTGACGAGCTGTACCGGGCCCCCGCCCATCCCTACACCAATGTGCTCCTCGCCTCGATCCCGGTCCCCGACCCGGCGGCCGACACTTCGGCCATGGAGGTCGTCGGCGAGCCGCCGTCGCCGGTGCTCCCGCCGTCCGGCTGCCGGTTCCATCCCCGCTGCCCGAACGCCCTCGACGTGTGCTCCCAGACCGAGCCCGAGCTGCGCGAGTTCGCCACCGGCCACTACGTCGCCTGCCACAACCCGGTGCTCACCTCCCCGGTCGCCGTCGAGGTGACTCCATCGGCGGCGAGCGCCCCCTGAGCCTCCCCGCCGAGCACGAGGGCGACTGGTACGTTCGCCGGGCGATGGCCGTCCTCGCTCCCCCGGTCGACGACCCGCCCGCGACGACCGATCTCGCCACCCGGCTGCGCTGGTACCGCCACGGCCGCCACGACCCGACCACGCGGGTCGGGCCGACGGGCATGGTGCGGGCGGTGCTGACCGAGGACGGACCGGCGACGTTCGCGATGAGCTGGTCGACCGGGACGCTGGAGGTCGAAGCATGGGGCCCGGGTGCCGGCCGGGCCGCGGCCGATGCTCGCCGCATGGCCGCGCTCGACCGCCGCCCGCCACCGCTGCCCGACGTGCACCCCGTCGTCACCGCGGCGGCGCGACGGTTCCCCGGACTCTGGGCGGGGGCCAGCGGCGACCTCTACCACGCCCTCCTCCCCTCGATCATCGCCCAGCGGATCACGTCGGGCGAGGCGATCAGGCAGTGGTCGCGGCTCTGCCGCGAGCTCGGCGAGCCGGCACCCGGACCATCGCTCGGGCTCGTCCTTCCCCCGCACCCCGACCGACTCGCCGGCCGACCGGCGTGGTGGTTCCATCCCCTCGGCATCGAGGCCAAGCGGGCGCGGGCGCTCACCGAGGTCGCCCGGGTCGCCCGCCGGCTGTGGGAGTGGGTCCGGCTGCCCGCGGACGACGTCGCCGCCAAGCTCCGGCTGATCCGCGGGGTCGGACCGTGGACGGTCGGCTCGGTCCTCGGCCCCGCCTGCGCCGACGACGATGCGGTCGCGGTGGGCGACTACCACCTGCCGAGCATCGTCAGCTGGAACCTCGCCGGCGAGCCACGAGCTACCGACGACCGTATGCTCGCCCTCCTCGAACCGTTCCGCGGCCAGCGCGGCCGGGTCGTCCGGCTGCTCGTGCTCGCCGGTCGAACTCCGCCCAAGTTCGGCCCCCGCCGCCGCGTCCTTCCCATGTATCGCTGGTGAGTATCCGTGCAACCAACTCCGTGACGGTCACCGACGAGGTGACCGTGGCCGATGACGGCCCCGCCGCGACGGTCGACGTCGTCGCGCCCCAGCCGGTCGCCGAGGATTCCGAGCGCCACGACTGGTACCGCGCCGTGGCGATCGGCATGGCCGCGTTCGTCGTCTCCCGGCTCTGCGTGCTCGCCGGGGCCGGGGTGCGGGCGAGCCAGGTCGTCGTCGACGCCAGCAACGACGGCGAGCCCCGTCCGGGCACACCGCTCGGCCTGATCGCCAACGTGCTCACCCAGTGGGACGGGCTCTGGTACATGGAGATCGTCCGCGGTGGCTACCCGCGTTCGATCCCGCCCGACATCACGTACTTCCAGCAGGAGGCGCGGGCGGCGTTCTTCCCGTTGTACCCGATGCTCGCGCGGGCCGCCGACCGGATCCTGCCCGGTGGCGACACCCTCGCCGCGCTGTTCGTGAACCTGGTGCTCGCCGTGATCGCCGTCGTGCTCGTCGGCCTGCTCGCCCGCCGCTTGTTCGGCATCCTGGTCGCCGAGCGGGCGATGGTCCTGTTCGCCGTCTTCCCCGGGTCCTTCGTGCTCTCGTACGCCTACGCCGAGGCGCTGCTGATCGTGCTCGCCGCCGCCTGCCTGCTGTTCCTCATCGACGAGCGGTGGCTGCTCGCCGGCGTCGCGGCCGGGCTCGCCACGGCCACCCGCCCCAACGGCATCGCTCTCGTCGCCGCGTGCGCCGTCGCCGCCGGGATCGCGATCTACCGCCGCCGCGACTGGTTGTCGTTGATCGCCCCGCTGCTCGCCCCGGTCGGCTTCATCAGCTTCCAGCTGTTCCTCGCCGGCCACACCGACGAGTCGTGGCCGTGGTTCCGGGTCCAGCGCGAGGCGTGGCGCGAGGGCACCAGCTTCGGCGCGACGGCGATCAGCAACACGCTCAGCTTCGTCACCCACCCGCTCCAGTCGCCCACCGATGCGCTCACCGCGGCGTCACTGTTCGCCCTGCTCGGCGGGCTGTGGTGCCTGTGGAAGCGGCCGCTGCCGTGGCCCATGATCGCCTACGTGGCGGTCGTGATCGCCCTGATGCTGCTGCCGGCGACGGTCACCGCCCGCCCCCGCTTCCTGTACACCGCGTTCCCGCTGATCATCTGCGCCGCGGCCTGGTGGCCCCGTCGGGACCGCGTGGGGTGGGACCTGATGATGGTGGCCTGCGGCGCCGGGCTCACCGCCCTGACGATGCTCTACGCCGTCTTCGGCGCGATCCCGTAGGGCCGGTGACCGCGTCGCGGATCGCCCAGCGGGTGACCAGCAGCATCGACTCGACGACGATGCGACCGGACATCTTCGACTCCCCGTACCGCCGGTCGGTGAACACGATGGGGGTCTCCATCACCCTGGCCCCCTGCCGGACGAGGCGGCGGACGAGCTCGGTCAGGAAGGCGTACCCCTCGGCGCTCGTCGACCCGGGGTCGATCGCCCGGAGCGCCTCGGCCCGGTAGGCGCGGTAGCCCGACGTGCAGTCGCGCACCTGCAGGCCGAGCACGAAGGACGTGTAGCGGTTCCCCCAGCGGGAGAGCAACCGGCGGTGCAGCGGCCAGTCGACGGTGGCGCCTCCAGGCACGTAACGCGACCCGATCACGGCGTCGGCGCCGGCGTCGATCAGGCGTAGCAGTTCGGGCACCACGGCGGGATCGTGGGAGAAGTCGACGTCCATCGACACGACGACGTCGTAGCCCTCGTCGAGGGCGACGGAGAACCCCTGGCGGTAGGCGCTGCCGAGTCCCTGCTTGCCCGCCCGGCGCAACAGCTTGATCTGCCCCTGGTCGGCGGCGGTCTCCTCGACCAGGGCGGCGGTGCCGTCGGGGCTGTTGTCGTCGACGACGAGGACATCGGCGTCGGGGATGGATGCGCGCACGGCGCGCAACAGCGCCGCCACGTTCTCCCGCTCGTTGTACGTCGGCAGGACGACGATCGTGCGGGCCATCCGCCGCAGGGTAGTGACGAGGAGTCGGTCCGGGCGGCGATCAGTCGGCGGGGCCGGCCAGTGCCTCGATGGCCTCGTCGAGCGATGTCACGGGGACCAGCCGCATCGCGCCCGGGTCGAAGCCGTCGAGCTGGGTGGCCTGATGGGCCGGAAAGAGCAGTACGTCGGCACCGATTTCGCGGGCGGCGGTGGCCTTGGCCGGCAGGCCCCCGATCGACCCGACCGAGCCGTCACCGCGGATCGTGCCGGTCCCGGCGATCGCCCGACCGTCCGCCAGGTCGTCACCGGAGGCGTAGGCGTAGGACACCAGCGCGACCATCAGTCCGTGCGACGATCCGAGGGCGAGGTCGCGGAACCATGATCCCGGCCACGTCTGGGCCAGGCGACCACCGACGGCCACGTCGAGATCGTCGCTCGGCACGTCGATCACGTCGACCCGCCGGTAGGGCAGCCGCGGTCCGGCGAACTCGTGGTCGTCCCCGCCGACGAGCGTCAACGTGTTCCGGTCCCCCAGCCCGTCGATCGCTCGATCCCATCCGGCGCGGCTCGTGACCGCGACGCCGTTGACGGCGGCGATCACGGCGGTGCCGGGCAGGTCGGCCCGGGTGGGATTGCCGACCTCGACGGCCACCCCGAGGCTGATCGGCCAGTCGGCCCGGCGCAATCCCACGGCCGCCGCCGCCGGCTCCGTGACCGCCGGACGCAGCGCTCGCCGGCCGTCGTGCATGCTCGTCGGCGCGTCCGTCACCGCCCGCGATCCATCCGCGCACGACCTCGGCGACGACGGGTGGACGGCCGGCCGTGAGCCAGTACCACGAGCCAGGTGGATCGACGGTCTCGCCATTGATCACGAGTCGGCCATCGAGCCTCCATGCGCTTCCGGGTGGATGGTCGAGCTGGGCCTTCATCCACGGCACCGGACAGAGGGCGACGAACGAGAGGACGGCGACGGTGGTGCCGGCCCACCGCACCGGCCGCGGGGCGCGACGGCCACCTGGCGAGCCGCCAAGCGCCCACCGGGAGGGCGATGAGGGCAACGAGGTAGGGCAGCGGGATCCACGGGAACCGGCGGTGCACGAGGAGGCCCACGACGACCGCGAGCGCGACGACCACCCACCCCATCGTCCGCACCGCCCGCATTGGGGCGGGACCCTAGGAGGCGTTCGTGTTGACTGCGTGACAGCGACGCGACGATTTGTTCACGATCTTGTGGAAGACGCGGAGGATCCCGAGGGACGTGGCGTCCCAGGTCAACGTGCGCGCCCGGGCGAGCGCCGCCGCGGCGAGCTGGTCCCGGCGCCGCTGGTCGCCCAGCACGTCGGCGAGGGCCCGACCGAGGTCTTCGACCGGCACGAGCACGCCGGTACTCCCGTCCACCACGGAGCACCGGTGACCGCGGATGTCGGTCGCCACCGCTGGCGTCCCGCACGCCGCGGCCTCGGTGAGACTGAGGCCCCACCCCTCGACCAGTGACGCGCTGGCGACCACCCAGGCCTGCCGGTAGTGATCGCGGAGGTCCGGGCGGGACACGTGACCGATCAGCTCGACCCACCCGCCGGCGCGGTGGTGCTCGATCCAGCGGGCCAGATCGGTGCGCACGGGTCCCTCGCCGATGATCCGCAACCGCAGGCCGGGGATCGAGGCCCGCGCCTGGGCCGCGGCCTCGAGCAGCAGCTCGAACCGCTTGACCGGCGCCAGCCGGCCGGCCGCGACCACCAGCGGCTCGGTGGCCCGCGTGCCGCCGGGCGTGAAGAACGAATCGATGCCGTTGTCGACCGCAGTGACCCGCTCCGGCCGGAAGCCGAGCTCGATGAGCTCCTCCCGGGTCGCCTCGGAGGGGGTGACCGTCGCGGCCCGCCGGTAGAACGGCGGCGCGAGGCGGGCCTCGAGCAGGCGTCCGGCCGCGGCGAACGGGCGGGGCATGATCTGGTCCCACATCGGTCCGTGGACGTGATGGAGGATCACCATGTGCGGCCGCCGGTACCACACCGGGGAGAACCACGGCACGCCGTTCCACACCTCGATCAGGCCGTCGGACCGCCCCATCCGGCCGGTGAGCTCGGCCACCATCGTGCGGGGGAAGACCGAGTAGCGGCTGCCCCGGCGGATCACGTCGTAGCCGTTGCGCCGGGCCGTCGGCCGGGAGCCCGTGCGCCGCCGACGTGCGGTGGACGATCTCCAGCCCGGCGTCCGCCCACCGGCGCATGAACTGGTCGGCGTGGACCTCGGACCCTCCGGCGTCCGGGTCGTCGAGGTCGCGCCAGGCCAGCACGTGAACCCGGCGGACTCCGTGGGCGATGACGTCCGCGACGAGATCGTCGATGGTCTCCAGAGCGCCGAACCGTAGCCATCCGAGGGTTTGCGGACCGGCATTGGCGCAGCAAACCCTCCGATGACGCCAAACCCTCGGATGACAGTCACTACCTTGCTCACTTCGATGCCGTCGTTTCCGCCTCCGGGCCCGATCGCCGCGTTCTGCGACTGTCTCGTGGCCCATGATCTGCCCGATCTGCCGGCGGAGCGGCGGGCGGCGGTGGTGGCCTTCGCCGGGCGACGGATCGCCGGGCTGCCGACCCCGATGCGCGTCGGCGTCGGCGCCGTCTCGCTCGCCGTCGACGGGGCCAGCCGGGTCGTCGGTCGCTCACGGCTCACGTCGTTCCTGGCCCGGCATCCGGTGCCGTTCGCCGGCGACTACGTCCGGCTCGTGCGTTCGCTCGCCCTCGCCCATGTGTGGGACTCGTGGCCGGACACCTCACCGACCGGGGCGCCGGCGTGACGACAGCATTGGACGCGGAGGTGCTCGTCATCGGGTCGGGGGCCGGCGGGGCGCCGACCGCGGCGGTCCTGGCCGAGGCCGGGTTCGACGTGCTCGTCCTCGAGGAAGGGCCGCTCGTCCGCCAGGGCGAGGTGATCCCGTTCTCGCTCGAGCAGATGGACCGCCAGTACCGGGCCGGCGGCGTCACCGTCGCCCTCGGCCGCCCGTCGATCGCCTACACCGAGGGGTGCTGCGCCGGAGGTGGCACCGAGATCAACAGCGGGCTCTACCGCCGCCCCCCGAGGAGGTCGTCGACCGTTGGCGCACCCGCTACGGCGTCGCGTGATCTCGACCCCGGCGACCTGTACGCGATCTGCGACGAGGTCGAGCGGGAGCTCTCCGTCCAGACCGTTCCCGGCGCCCACACGCCGGCGAGTGAGGCGCTCCGGCGCGGCGCAGCGGCGCTCGGCTGGCGCCACGACGAGATCCCGCGGTGGATGGACTACACCAGCGGACCGGACGCCCGCGACGGCCGCCGGCGCAGCATGACCGAGACGTACCTCCCTCGGGCCGAGGCCGCCGGTGCCCGCCTGCTCACCGGCCACCGCGTCCACCGGCTCGTGCTCGACGGCGACCGGGCGACCCGGGCCGAGATCACCACGGCCGACGGCCGGGCGGCGACGGTCGACTTCGCCCATGTCGTCGTGTGCGGCGGGGCGATCCAGACTCCCGCCCTGCTCCAGCGCTCGGGGATCCGCCACCGGGTCGGCCGGACCCTCGCCGTGCACCCCACGGTGAAGCTCGCCGCCCGGTTCGACGACCCGGTCAACGTTCCCGACGACGTCCCGGTCCATCAGGTCAAGGAGTTCGCGCCGGACCTGTCCTTCGGCGGCTCGGCGTCCGGGCCCGGCCTCGTCGCCCTCGCCCTCAGCGACTCGTGGGACCGGTTCCGCGACGCCGTGAGCGACTGGCGGAACCTCGCCGTCTACTACGCGGCCATCACGAGCGAAGGTCGCGGCCACGTCCGAGCCCTCCCGCGCATGCGCGACCCGCTCGTCACGTATCGCCTGACGCGCGGCGACCGCGCCCTCCTCGGCCGCGGCCTCGCCCGCCTCGCCCTCACCCTGCTCGAAGCGGGAGCGACCGAGGTCTACCCGTCGTACCGGGGCGCGCCGGTCGTCCGTCGCCGCGCCGACCTCGCCACGATGCAGGCGACGTTCGCCGCGTCGCGGGCGAGCGTGATGACGGTCCACCTCTGCTCGACCGTCCCGTTCGGCGAGCACGACCGGTCGCCGGCGGACAGCGTGGGGCTCGTCCGGGGCACCCGCAACGTGTACGTCAACGACGCCTCGCTGCTCCCCGACGCCCCCGGCGTGAACCCGCAGGCGTCGGTCATGGCGATCGCCGTCCGCAACGCCCGCCGCTTCGTCGAGAACACCAAGCGGGCCACGTGAGCGCGCATCTGGGCGGGAATCGTGTCATCGGCTCGGGCGGGATCGTGCCGCCCGACGTCCCGCCGATCGACGACCGGCTGCCGCCGAGGCTGGCTCGGCCGGGCCGCTCGTCCACTCACGGTCGTCACCGCGCCGCCGGCTGCCGGGCTCGTCACCACCGTCCGCCGGCGAGCGACGGTGCGGGCGCTCGTGACGACGAGCCACGGACGCGGAGGCGCTCGGTCTGGTCGCCGGCGTCGAGTCCGTCGTCGGCGACGTCCGGCGTCCCGATGGCCTGGCCGGGCTCTTCACCGGGCTGCGCGGGACGGTCGACGTCATCCACGCCGCCGGCGTGATCCACCCGGCGCGCGTCGACGACTTCGAGGAGGTCAACGCGCGCGGCACGGCGAACGTGATGACGGCGGCCCGCGCCGCCGGGGTGCGCCGCGTCGTCCACGTCTCCTCGAACAGCCCGTTCGGCGTCAACGCCCTCCCCCGCGACACGTTCCGCAACGACGAGCCGTACGACCCCTACCTCGGCTACGGCCGCTCGAAGATGCGCGCCGAGCTGCACGTGCTCGGCGCGGTCGACCGTGGCCTCGAACGCGGTCATCGTGCGCCCGCCCTGGTTCTACGGTCCCTACCAGCCCGCCCGCCAGACGAAGTTCTTCGACGCTGGTCCGGGCGGGGCGCTTCCCGGTGATCGGTGACGGCCGCCAGCGGCGCTCGATGGTGTACGTCGACAACCTCGTCGACGGGATCGTCGCCGCCGAGCTCACCGCCACGCCGCCCGGCCGGGCGTGGTGGATCGCCGACGCCCGGCCGTACGAGCTGGGCGAGATCGTCGAGACCGTCGGCCGGGCCCTCGCCGCCGAAGGGTTCGCCGTCCGCCCCAACCGACTGCGCCTGCCCGCCTTCGCCGGCCGCCTGGCCGAGCGCGCCGACCGCTCGATCCAGCGCGCCGGCCGCTACGTCCAGCCGCTCCACGTCCTCGGCGAGCTCGACAAGACGATCGCCTGCGACATCTCGGCGGCCCGCACGGAGCTCGGGTATGCCCCCGAGATCGAACTGGAGGAGGGCATGCGGCGCAGCGTCCGCTGGTGCGTCGAGCGGGGGTTGCTGGCGCCGTGAACAGCGTGGTGACGGGCGGCAACGGCTACTTCGGACGGCTGCTGGTCGCCCAGCTCGTGGCGCGAGGCGACGACGTCCGGCTGTTCGACATCGACGTGACCGGGGCCGACGACCTCGGGGCCGCGGTGGTCCAGGGCGACATCCGGGACCCGGCCGCGGTACGCCGGGCCGTCGAGGGCGCCGACGTCGTGTTCCACAACGTGGCCCAGGTTCCGCTGGCGCGGGACCGCCACCTGCTGCGCTCCGTCAACGTCGACGGCACACGGGTCCTCCTCGACGCCTGCGCCGCCGCCGATGTGGGCAAGGTCGTCCACACGTCCTCCAGCGCGGTGTTCGGCGTTCCCGAGACGAACCCGGTGCTCCCCACGACGGTGCCGCGGCCCGAGGAGCCCTACGGGCAGGCCAAGCTCGCCGCCGAGTGGGCGTGCCTGCGCGCCGCCGCGGCGGAGACGGGTCGCGCGAGCCTGGACGTCACGATCGTGCGGCCGCGCACGATCCTCGGCCACGGCCGCCTGGGCATCTTCGGGATCCTGTTCGACTGGGTCGCCGACGGCAAGGACCCGGTCGTGCTCGGCGACGGCTCCAACCGCTACCAGTTCGTCCACGCCGACGATCTCGCCTCGGCCTGCCTGCTCGCCGCCGCCCGTCCGGGACCGGCGATCCTCAACGTCGGCACCGACCGCTTCGGCACGATGGCGGAAGCGCTCTCCCACCTGTGCGCCCACGCCGGCACCGGCGCGCGGGTACGGAGGGTGCCGGCCCGCCCGGCGCAGTGGGCGATGAAGGCGACCGCGGCCGTCGGGCTGAGCCCGTTCGCCCCGTATCACTGGCTGATGTACGGCCGCTCGATGTGGTTCGACATCGACCACGTCCGCGCCGCCCTCGACTGGGCGCCGCGGTGGTCGAACGACGAGATGCTCGCCCAGAGCTACGACTGGTTCTGCGCCCACCGGGATCAACTCGACCGCGGGTCGTCTCCGCACCGCCGCCGCGCTCGGGCCGGCGCTCTCGCGCTGGGCAAGCACCTGACCGGCTTCCTGCCGCGAGCCCGCTGATGCGGTTCCTTCAGCGCTACGGCACGTGGCTCGCGGTCGGCGCGCTCGCCCTGCTCGCCTACGTTCCGGCGCTGGCGTCATCGCCCGGACGGATGCCCGCCGACACCAAGCTCTACCTCTACCTGAACCCGGGCCGGTTGATCGGCGACGCGCCGTTCACCTTCGATGCCCGCCAGTTCGCCGGCTGGGTCCCCCATCAGGTCATCGCCTACCTGTGGCCGCAGGGCCCGTGGTTCTGGCTCGGTGAGAACGTCGGACTCCCGGACTGGGTCACCCACCGCTTGTGGCTCGGCACGCTGTTCCTGGCCGCCGGAGCCGGCGTGCTCTGGGCCGGCCGCAAGCTCGGTCTCGGGCTCGCCGCCGCCTTCGCCGCGGCGATCGTCTACCAACTGGCCCCGTACGTCCTGCCGTACGTCTCCCGGACGTCGGCGATGCTCCTGCCGTGGGCCGGACTGGGCTGGATCGTCGGGCTGACCGTCGGCGCGGCCACGGCCACCCGGTGGCGGCATGCCGCCCTGGCCGCGCTCGTCGTGTTGACCGTCGGCGCGGTCAACGCGACGGCGTTGATGATGATCGTCCCCGCCCCGCTGTTGTGGCTGGTGGTCGCCGCGGCCGAGCGGCAGATCACGTGGCGGCGGGCCACGACCACCGCCGCCAAGATCGGCGGTTTGTCGCTCGGCGTGTCGCTGTGGTGGATCGCGATGCTGGTGATCCAGGGCCGCCGCGGCGCGGACGTGCTGGCCTACTCGGAGTCGCTGGAGTCGGTCAGCTTCACATCGACGTCGCCGGAGGTCTGGCGGGGCCTGGGCTACTGGCTGTTCTACGTGCGCGACGCCTACGCGGCCACGACGACGGCGGCCCGCGACTACATGGTCTCGGGTCGGCTCATCGCTACCGGTTTCGTGCTCCTCCTCCTGGCGCTGGCGGGCGTCGTGTTCTGCCGCTGGCGCAACCGGACCTACGCCATCGCGCTGATCGTGACCGGCGTGATCCTCGGCGTCGGCGTCCACCCGATCGACGATCCATCGCCGTTCATGGACTTCATCGTCGGCGACACCACGTCCGGGGCCGCCCTCGCGCTGCGCTCGAGCACCCGCGCCGTGCCGGTCCTGCTGCTCGGCCTCGCCCTCGGCATGGGCATGCTGGTCGATGCCCTCGCCCCGCTGCGGCTCGGGTTCGCGGGTGTCGCTGCGCCCGCTCGCCGCCGGCCGCCGTCGCCCTGCTCGCCCTGGCCAACCTGCCGGTGCTCACCGGACACCGCCTCGTCGACCCGGCCCTCGAGCGCGACGAGGATCCGCCCGCGGCGTGGACCGATGCCGCCGCCGCCCTCGACGACACGCCGGGTGGCCACCGCGTCCTGCAGCTCCCGGGCGCCGAGTTCGGCGCGTTCCGGTGGGGCTACACCGTCGACCCGCCGCTCCCTGGCCTCACCGAACGCCCGCTGGTCACCCGGGACCTGCTCCCGCTCGGGAGCGCGGCCGCGATGGACCTCGCCTACGCCCTCGACGACCGGTTCCAGTCGGGCGTGATCGAGCCGGCCGCGATCGCCCCGATCGCCCGCCTCCTCGGCGCCGACACGGTGTGGATGACCGGTGACGCCGCCTTCGACCGCTTCCGCACCCCTCGACCGGAGCTGGTTCACGACCTCTACAGCACCGAGGTCGAAGGCCTCGGCGAACCGGTCCCGTACGGCGAAGCGGTCGCCAACCAGCCGGACGTCCCGATGGTCGACGAGCAGTCCGTGTCCGACCGCCGCATCGGCGAACCGATCCCGCCGGTCGAGCTGGTGCCGGTCGACGACCCGGTCGCCGTCATCAGGGCCAAGGACGACGTCGTGGTCGTGGCAGGGACCGGGGACGGGCTGATCGACGCCGCCGCGGCGGGGCTCATCGACGGCACCGAGCTCGTGCGCTACACCGGAACCGTCGACGACCTCGAGGACCCGTCCATCCGCGAGATCATCGTGACCGACACCAATCGCCAGCGCGCCCACCACTGGCGCAGCTCCCAGGACGTCGTCGGCCTCACCGAGGACGACGACCCGAGCTCGCCCGACGTCCTGCGCGAGGACCCCGCCGACGAGCGCCTCCCTGTCTTCCCCGCCGGTACCGAGCCGACCGTCGCCGTGCAGATCGGTCCCGTGCGGGCGAGAGCGACGGCCTACGGCGAGCCGTTCGCCTACCGGCCGGAGGATCGGCCGTTCATGGCCGTGGACGGCGATCCGGCGACGGCGTGGCGAGTCGCCGATCGCGCGCCGGCCGAAGGTGAGCTCATCCGCCTCGATGTCGCCGAGCCGATCGATCATCTCACGCTGCACCAGCCGGCCGGTGCGGCGGCCGTCCGCCACATCGGCGACGTCAGCGTGACCGTCGACGACGGCGAGCCGCAGCGGGTGACGCTCGACGAGCGGTCACTCGGCCCCGAGGGTCAGCGCGTCGAGATCGAACCCACCGCCGGACCCAGCACGGTGACGGTCACGATCGAGTCCGTCGTCGTGCCGGACCCGACGATCGGCCCGGCGCTGGCGGCGGTTGGGTTCGCGGAGATCGACGTCGGGCTCGACCCGACGATCGAGGTGGTCCGGCCTCCGGCGATCCCCGATCCCGGCGAGCTCCCGGTGTCGTTCGTGTTCACCCGCCACCGGACGCGCCCGACGGATCGGTGGCGCGCCGACCCGGAGCCCACGATGGTCCGGGAGTTCGAGGTCCCCGGCACCCGGACGCCGACACCCCAGGTCACGGTGCGCCTCGACCAGCGGGCCAGCGACGGGGTGCTCGCCGAGCTGCTCGGGATCTCCGGCCCGCTGGCGACCTCCCGGCTCACGGGGGTGGCCGCCGCCGCCGGATGGGCGGTCACCGACGACGACCCCACGACGGCGTGGATCACTCCCTTCGGCGGGGCCGTCGGCGCGGCCCTGGACCTGACCGCCCCCGACGAAGGGGCCGAGTTCGACATCGCCCAGCCCACCGGCGACTACTCCCCGATCACCGGATTGCGAGTCGTCGCCGGTGACGCCTCCTTCGACGTCACCGTGCCGCCACCCGACGCCGCCGGGGTCAGCCACGTCACCCTCCCCCGCCCGGTCGGCGGCCCCGTCCGGCTGGAGGTGACGACGATCGAGCCGCGCTTCGTGCTCGACCGGCGCTACGCCGAACCGGTGGTCCTGCCCGCGGCGATCTCCGAGCTCTCGCTCGGCGAGCCCACCGTCGTCCCGGACCGCGTCGACACCGGCTGTCGCGACGACCTGGTGCAGATCGACGGTGAGGCCGTTCCCGCTGCGGATCGAGGCCGCGACGGCCGACCTGCTCGCCGGCGAAGCGGTCGAGGCCACTCCGTGCGGGTCCGCCCCGCTCAGCCTGACGGACGGCACCCACCGTCTCACGACGACCGCAGGAGCGACCACCGGCATCCATGTCGACCGGGTCGTCCTCGCCGATCGGCCCGCACCCGCCGCCGACGGTGCGCCCACCGTGACCGTCGAGTCGCAAGAGCGACTCAGCCGGCGGGTCACCGTCGACAACTGCCCCGAAGGATGCTGGCTCGTGCTGGGCGAGGGCTTCCACGAGTCATGGTCGGCGGAGATCGCCGACCGTCAGGAATCTTCGCGGGTACGGCGGAAGGTGATCTCGGACCATCCGCAACTCGTCGACGGCGGGTTCAATGGGTGGTGGATCCCTCCATCGGACGGGCCGACCGAGGTCCGCCTGCGGTGGACTGCGCAGACCCCGCTCAACATCGCCCTCGTGCTGAGCGTGCTCGCCATGCTCGCCTGCATCGCCCTCGCGGTGCTCGATCGCCGTCGCCACACAGTGCCCGTGACGGCGCCCGCCGCCCGGTTCGCCACCGGCGAGGCACCCGTGCCGATGCGAACCCGCGGGATCGCCGCCGTCGTGTGGATCGTCGCGGCCGCCCTGTTCATCGGCTGGGCGTGGGCCCTGGTCGCCGCGGCCGCGGCCGCCGTGCTCGTCGTCGGCCTCGGCCGGCCCCGCTTGGCCGGCCTGGTGACGATGGGCATCGTCGCCGTCATCGGCGCGGTCATCGTGGGGGTCGTCCACGACGAGCGTCCGTGGCCGGACGCGGGCTGGCCGTCCCGCTTCGAGTGGCTGCACGGTGTCGGGCTCTTCGCCGCCGTCGCCCTCGCCGTGAGCTGGGCGACGGGTTCGCCGCGGGACCGGCGACGTCGATGAAGCCCACGCGTAGCTGGGTGCCGATCGCGGCGGTCGTGATCGCAATCACGCCACTGGTCGTCGCGACGGTGCGAACCCTGACTCGGGGGTGGGTCGCGATCGGCGACAACGGACTGATCCTGCTGCGGGCGGAAGACGTCGCCACGGCGAACCACCCGTTCCTCGGCACGTGGACGTCCGCGTCGCTCACGGCCGGGCGAAACATCAACAACCCCGGCCCGCTGTGGTTCGACGTCCTCGCCCCCTTCGTCCGCATCGGGGGGCCGAGCGTCGGGTTGGCCGTCGGGGTCATGGTCGCCAACATCGCCGCCATCGTCGGCGCGGCGTGGGCGGCGCAGCGCGCGGGCGGCGGGCGGGCCCTCGTCCTCGTGACCGCCCTATCAGCCGGGCTGGCGTGGTCGATGGGCAGCGAACTGCTCTTCGACGCGTGGCAGCCCCACGCGCTGATCCTGCCGTTCTGGGCGCTGCTCGTGATGTGCTGGGGGTTGGCGGCCGGGGACCTCTGGATGAGCCCGTTCATCGTCGGCATCGCCAGCCTCCTCGTCCAGACCCACCTCACCTTCGTCTACGTCCTCCTGGTAGTCCTGGCCGCGACCATCGCCATGGCCGCGGCGGGTGTCGCCTCGCGAGCGTCAGACCCCAGCGATCGCCCGCCGCTCGCGCAGCCGTCACTGCGGCGCGTCGGACTGTGGACGGTGGGGGTCGCCGCGGTGGCGTGGATTCAGCCGCTCATCGACCAGTTCGCCGGCGAGGGGAACCTCGCTGATCTCGTGGCCGGCAGCGGCGGAGACACCGGACCGCATCGGCCTCGGGCTCGGCGCGCGCTTCGTCGCCTCGGTCGTTGCCCTCCCGCCGTGGTGGACCCGGCCCGGGTTCAGCTCGACCATCCGCGCGACCGGAATCGTCGACGACGCCGGTGGCCGCACGGTGGCCGAAGGCGACGTCGCCGGCTCGGGCCTCGCCGTGCTCGGACTGCTTGTCGTGGTCGCCGTGCTCGGCGTCGTCATCGTCGTCGGGTGGCGCCGCCGATGCGGCGCCGTCGTCGTCCTCGCCGCGCTGGCCGGCGCGGCCGTCGGCGGGGCGGTGATCTCGATGATGTTGATGCCGATCGGTCTCGTCGGGATCAGCCCGCACCAGATGCGTTGGCTGTGGCCGATCTCCGCCCTCGTCCTCCTCGCCCCCGCCGTGGCGCTCGCCGAGTGGCCCCCCGTGCGCCGCTTCGTCGTGCCGGCCGGCCTGGCCTTGACCGCGCTGGCGAGCCTCGCCAACCTGCCGACGCACGTCGCCCCCGAGGGTCCGACTGCGGACCGCGATGCCGGCGACACCGTCAGCGCGCTCGTCGACCAGCTCTCCTCGTACGAGCCGGAAGGACCGGTGCTCTTCGACGTCAGCACCCTGCGCTTCGCCGAGCCGTACAGCGGACCCGTCCTGGCCGCACTCGCGCGTGACGGGGTCGACGTCGTCGTCTCCGACGAAGGCATGGTGCGCCAGCTCGGGGAACGCCGGCGGGCCGATGGTGACGAGACGCGCCGCCTGGTCCTGATCGAAGGGCCCGCGACGCGGGATCCGCCACCGGGCGCCCGCCAGGTGGCCCTCGTCGAAGGCCTCGACCGCGGCGAGCAGGGCGAGCTCGACCGCCTTCGCCCGGAGGTGCTCGACCTCGCCCGACGCGACGGACTCGTCCTCAACGAGTCCGGAGTCGCCGCCGCGGCGGCTGGGCGCATCCCGTTCGAGCGCACCGTCCTCGCCCCGGGCGCCGACCCGGCCCCGCTCGCCGACGCCGGATGGATCTCCACCCTCGTCGCCGACGGCTATCTCGCACTGAGCCCCGGCCAGCGCTCCTCGTTGCCGCGCTACAGCGAGCTCGACCGTCGCTTCAGTACCGGGACGGTGGGGCTCTACGAGCTGCCGCTGGAGTCGTCGGGGTGAGGACGCCAACGTTCGGCGCCCAGACGGGCGAGGTCGACGGCGGCGCGGACCGCCTCCCGGGGACCGAGCTTGGATCCGCCGACGTCGGACCACTCGTCGAGGGGGACCTCGAGCATCGCGTCGGCGCTGATCGGCTCGATGGCTCCGTTGCGTCGGGTGAGGCGGAGGAGGAGCTCGACATCGAACGCCCACCGGCTGCGGAACGGTTCGCTCGAGCGCCGCCCGCAACGCGGGGGTGGCGCGAAAGACCTTGGCCCCGCACTGGGTGTCGTACACCTGCAGTCCGAGCACCAGGCTGCTCGCCGTGGCGAAGACGCGGCCGAGGTAGTGGCGGGTGGGTGAGCGGTGGATCCGATGGCCGAGCAGGCCCACGCGTGAACCGAGGACGACGTCGAGCTCCGGGCGATCGCGGGCGATCCCGACGAGCCGGACGATCTCGGCCGGCGGCGCGGCGAGGTCGGCGTCGAAGTACCCCACGAGCGGCGACCCGGCGTCCAGTGCCAACCGCATCCCGGCCCGCACCGTCTCGCCCTTGCCGGCGTTGGCCGGCTGACTGATCACCGTGATCGCATCCGGAGCGCGCGCCACGAGCGACCGGAGCCGGCTGAGGGTGCCGTCCGTCGATCCGTCGTCGACGAGGATCAGCGCCACGCCCCCGTCGGCGAGACGGACGAGCGCGTCGACGTCCAGTCGGCGCGCCTCGTCGTAGCACGGCACCACCATGGTGGCCGTCGACGCGCTCACGACGGTCGCCGGCCGCACACGGCCCACGCCGACAGCCCGGGCAGCACGATCCCGTGGCGGCCGAGCCACCATCCGACCTCGGCGTCGATGCCGAGCCCGGACGTGATCAACCTCGTCGCGCCCGGGCCTGCCGACCAGTGGCCGATCCCGGACGAGTTCGACGACCGACCGAGCCGTTCGGCCGCGACGCTGATCGCCCGCGGCAGGAGGAGGGAGGAGAACAACGTGCCGGACTCCTGGACCTCGACGTGGCGCCCGAGCATCTCGAGCAGATCGCGCCGCCGGTAGCGGCGGCGGTGCTCGAGCATCCGATCGTGGTTGGAGAACAGCCGAGGATGCGCGGGCACGCTCACGACGAGTGTTCCCCGCAGTGACGGAACGAGGGTGTCAGCGAGAAAGGACTCGGCGTCGTCGAGGTGCTCGAGGACGTCGAGGGCGAGAATCAGGTCGAACGAGCCATCCGGGCGGGTCGTCGTTCGCTCGATCCGGGGATCCGACGGCGCGGTGAGGTCCTCGGACCGGTAGTTGACATCCCAGCAGGTGACCGCCGCCGCCGCGCTCAGGTCGGCGAGCAGTTCCTGGGCGAACCAGCCGTCGCCGGCCCCGGCGTCGAGAACGCTGGTGACGGCACCGAGATCGACGTGCCTCGCGATCAGCGTCCGGAAGAACCCGGCTCGGGCGACCTCCCACGGGTGACGCGAGAGCCCACCGCCCCGTTCGCGAACATCCACGGGACGAGCGTAATGCGACCACCGCGATCTGGGCTGAGTGGTCAATCGACACATGAGGCGGCGCTCACGGGACCGCCCGGCCTCGCTGCCGTCGGGGGAGTTCGGAGCGAGCAGGATCGTGATCGTCCTCGAGCGAGTGAGCGCAGTGTGCAGGTCCGACCCAGTCGATCGAAGTCGTCGCGCACGATCTCGCGGCACGTCGATCAGCGCCCCACGTCTCGTCCAAGTGCTCCAGAATCGCTGGCCAACCCGGTCGCCGGCTGACCCGGCGGTCGTGCAGCACCGCGCGGAGGACGGGGAGCGGTCCGCCCGGCGAGGTACTCGAGCGCCTCCAGATCGAGCTCGACAGTTCCATCACGGAGCCCATTCGCCGAATTGTCGCTCCAGGTCGGTCGAGCTCGCGCCTGATCGGCTTCACCGAAGGCGTCGACATGGGCGAGCACGACCTCTCCATCGCGGGCGACCGGATCGCCGCCAGCGTCGGCGACCACGATTCGGTCTCACCGCGTCGCCCCGTCGTCGCATCGTCCGCGACCGAAGCGATGCGACGTTCCGATCGTCCGCTGGCGAAGGTCGAACTCGATCCCGGCCCGCTGGAGCTCAGCGAGGAGCACATAGCCCACGTAGTTGCCGAACGTGGCGCTCGGCTGTGGTCGACGATGACGGGACCCGTCGACTTCGTGATGCCGCCGCAGCCGCCGAGCAAACTCCTCGACGGCAGGACGGGCGACGCGCTCCCCGGCCGTGCTGCGCACTCGCCGCGGTGCCGAACGTGGTCGGCCGGTCGCGACGCGAGGAGCACGACCACGATGCTGACCGCGAGCAACGCCCGATCGTGCCCGCCGTCGAGCGGCAGGCTCGCCGCGGCAACTCGGCACACCGGCGAGCAGACTCCACTGACCAGCGCCACCGTCAGGAAGACGCCTGTCGGCCACATCCAGAAGTAGCTCTGTCGGCGTCCATCCGAATGCACTCAGCGGGATCCTGCGCTGCCGGCACACGACGGCCCCGACCAGCCGCGACCGCGGCGATCAGCCCGACCATCGCGCCCGCCTCGTTCCCTCGGCGCCACGCCACGGTCGCCGGCGCCGAGAACGAGCGGTGAGCCAGACGGCGAGGGCGATCCATGCCGACACCCGGCGACGCCAGGTCAGCCGGAAGCATCGAACGAACCAAGGCTGTCTGGCAGCCAGAAACGCAGCGGCAGCAGCACGGTGCCGGCGATGACCCTGGCCCCATCGACCCAGCCGACCCCCTCGTCGGCTCCTCGCTCGGTGAGCACCGCGCCCAGGTTGCGCTCCCCGAACAGCTGGTCCAACAGTCGTCTGCGCCCAACACACCACGCCGACGGCCAGCCCGACGAGCAGGTGGCGCGTGGCCCTGGCCTCCTTCCACCGGCCGCGGGCGCGAGCGACGTAGCAGCCGAGCCCGACCAGCACGAGCAGCACGGTCTGGTACACGTACGTGAAGTGCGTCTGCGACGATCAGACTGGCGGCGAAGACGAGCGGACCGATCGCGGCGCCGGTTCCCATCGCCGTCGCCCACGTCAACCAGAGCAGCGCCCAGTACGGCAGCAGCAGGTAGATCTGCTGGCGCGGGTCGATGAACGGCCTCGGACGCCGATGGCGGCTTCGACGCGCGATCGTCGCCAGCATCGCTCGCACCGGCGCCGACCGGGCCGAGCACATCGGCGCGCCGACCACCACACGGCGATCACCGATGCCGCCGCGACGAGCACCGACGCCGACTGCCGTACCCCAGTACGGATCGAGCTTGGTGAACGGCGCGAGCAGGTCGAGTTGCAGCGGCCCGAGGTTGCGCACCGTCTCCTCGAGCGTCTCCGACGCCGACGACCACGCGCCGAGCCATGGGTGGTGTTCGGTGAGCACGTCACGCGAGCGCACGGTGAAGTACCCGGCGTCGAAGACCGGAACCCAGCCTGACGACGATCGCCCGCGTCACCCTCACCACGATCGGGGCCAGCGCGAGCGCCAACATGACGGCTGGCGAAGTGCGATCGCCAGCGCTGCTGGCCGGTGACGACAGCGGGCGAGATCGTCACAGCGCGGT
Source organism: uncultured Acidimicrobiia bacterium (assembly GCA_963755235.1). Taxonomy (GTDB): domain Bacteria; phylum Actinomycetota; class Acidimicrobiia; order Acidimicrobiales; family Ilumatobacteraceae; genus JALZMG01. The sequence continues at coordinate 85,000 of CAVWJT010000030.1, read as the reverse complement.
GGGGTCGTCCTCGGCCGGCGGCGGGGCGATGAACACGGCCATCGGCTGGCCGAGCTCGATCAAGCGGGTCAGATCGGCGTGATCGGCGGCGGACAGGCGAGGGTCGACCGACATGCCGAAGAGGTTGGTGTCGACGAGCGGGACCAGCTCGTCGAGACCCTCGTCGCCGAGACGCTGGACGAACCGGGCGCGGACCTCGGCGTACTCCTGACGCTGCTCGTCCGTCCGGCGGGTCGTACTCGGCCACTTCCACCGCGTCGGCCACCCCCCGCCAGATGTCGACGTAGCCGCCCGTGGCGAGGTGGATCTGGGCGTCGGCTTCGGCGCGCGGCCGCGTCCGGTGGTCGGTGACGGGCACGTGGAAGAACTCGTCGGCGGCGACGTCGAGGCCGCGTCGCTCGAGCTCGTCGAGCAGGCCGAAGCCGGGGCTGCCGATGTCGGCGGCGTCGCTCCAGCGCACGAGGTACGCCCCGTCCTCCCCGGTGGCCGCGCCGGTGCTCGCGACGACGGCGTCGTACGTCGGGGCGGCGAGGGCGCCGACGGCCTCGCTGAGCCGCTCCTCCGGATGGTCGGCGCCGGCGAAGTCGACGGTGGAGACGAGGGTGGCGAGGACCGCGACGACGCCGGCGGCGAGGGCGACACGGACCACGGCTTGGTGGTGGTGGGTCGGAGCCCGCCGCTTCCACCAGGCAAGGGCGGTCCACAGCACGGCCCCGACCATGACCGTCGTGACGCCCCAGGCCCAGAGCGTGAGGTAGAACCACGGGCGTCCGAAGATGCGGGCCATCGAGACCACGACCGAGCACGAGCGCGGCTCCGACGACCACGTGCAACGCCCGCAACGCCCTCGACCCGATGCGCCACGCGACCGCGGCGGCGACGATCCACACCGCGAGGATGATCGTCCCCCGCCACGCCGACGTGCTGGAGACGAACGAGCCGGTGTCGACGACCTGGCGGGTGAGGCCGACCGGGTCGAGGTGACGGAGGGCGAGCTCGACGCCGTCGCCGAAGCCGAGGGCTGGTTCCGGTGGCGTCCCGAAGTGGTCGACGAGCTCACGGACGTTCCCGGGGTCGTTGGTGAGCTGGTCGACGACGGGCGGGATCCAGAGCACGACGCCGATGCCGATCGCCCACGCGACGCTGCGCAAGGGCGCGCGGCGTTGGTCCTCGGATGTCCCCCGCAGCCTGGCGACCACGACACCGAGACCGAGGGCGAACATCCCGGCCCCGAGCAGGAGGTACGGCACATGCGTCTGGGCGCAGAACGTCGCCGCGACGACGAGGGGGATGAGCATGAGGTGGTCCCCGCAGAGCACCGCCCACGCGGCGAGCAGCACGACCACCCAGGCGATCAGGGGGAGATACGGGTTCCACGGCTGGGTCAGGGGCACCTGCCCGTAGCCGCGGATGACGACGGCCAGCAGCGCCCCGACGGCCGCCACGCCCCTCCATCCGGCGCGGCGATGGCCGATCCAGAGGGCGGTGGCGATGGCCGCGAGATGGATCGCGACGGTGCCGGCCTCCAGCGCCCACGACGACGACCCGAACAGGCGGTAGACGGGGGCGAGCAGGTAGAAGCTGAGCGGGCCGGGGTGACTGCCCTGGTCGGGGTACTCACCGATCCGCCCGGGCAGGCCGATCAGGGGCGTGTGCGTGGTGCCGACGTCGCGGACGCGGAACTCGGTCATCGCCAGGTCGAGGACCGGGTACCAGCGCTCGCCGCGCAGCGCGATCGCGGCGACGACGAGCGGCAGACCGACCACGACGACGGCGACCGGAACGACCCAGCCTGGGCGCCGGCGGGAGCGGCTCGGCGCCTGCTGTGCTGCGGTCACGACCGGCGAAGCGTAGTTGCGGGCCCGGCCGCGCTCCCGGCACCGTCGATGGCGGTGGTCGTCACGGTCGCCCGACTAGCTTCTGCCGCTCGTGGTGTCGAGCGTGGAGGAGATCGGGGAGGAGACCTCGGTCCCGACGCGATCCGTCCGCGACGACCCGACCTCGTTCGTGCTCGGCGGATCCGGGGGGCTGCGGCGACGAGACGCGGGTGCGATCGGTACGTGGGTGGGCATCGCCGTCGTCCTCGTGCTGGTGGCGATTCCCCTGCGCGGGCTCTACCGCTTCACCGGCGGGACGATGGAAGAGGGCTTCATGCTCTACTTCCCGGAGCGGATGAGCAAGGGCGACGTGCCGAACGTCGACTTCCTGCACCTCTACGGACCGGGCTCGCTGCACGTCCTGCGCTGGTGGTACGAGATCTTCGGCTTCTCGCTGCGCGCCGAGCGGACGTTCGGGCTGCTGCAACACCTCGGCATCGTCTTCGGGCTGTTCACGCTCGCCCGGGCGTGGGGCCGGGCGGCGGCGACGTGCGTCGCCGCGCTCGCCGTGTTCTACGTCCTCACCCCGATCGCCTTGACTGCGATGGCCTGGAACGGCGGGCTCGCCCTCACGCTGTGGAGCGCGGTGTTCGCGCTGCGCGGCATCCACGTCGACGGACCGCGTCGGCGGCGGGCCTGGGTGATCGCCGGGATGCTCGCCGGGCTCGCCCTCGCCTACCGCCCGGACCTGGTGCTCGCGATCGGGCTGGCGGTCGGGCTGCTCCTCTGGCGGGAGCACGCATCCCGCCGACCGGTGCTGCTCGGTCTCGTCGTCGGCCTGCTCCCGATGTGGTTCCACCTCGTGCAGGCCGGACCGCGCGCCGCGGTGCGGGGAATGTTCGTCGACCCCGTGTTCCATCTCCGCGCCGGCCGGGAGCTGCCGCGACCGCCGTCGTGGAGCCGGCTCGACGGTGCTCTGCAAGGGGTCGCCGAGGAGATCCCGCCATGGTGGCGCCTTCCCCACCTCCCCGCGTCCAACGCCCTGTTCCTCTGGTTCTTCGCGATGGTGCTGGGAACGCTGGTGCTCCTCGGGTTCGCGGTGTGGCAGCGGCGCACGGGCGACCGCAGCGGCCGCTCGCTCGTCCTGCTGGGCGTCGGCGTGATCAGCCTGGGCATCCTTCCCCAGGCGCTCCAGCGTCCCGACTCCGGCGCACCTGCTCTGGGTCACGTGCGTGTCGTGGCCGTTTGCGGTCGTGATCGTGATCGAGGTGCTGGCCCGCTGGCGTCCGCAGATCGATCCTCGCCGAGCGCTCGTCGCCGGAGCCGGGTTCGCGCTCGCCATCACGTTCACCTTCACCGCCCTGTTCACGTTCCGCTACTACCTGCTGCACACGCGCGTCGGCCTCGGTCAGGTGCCGAGCGCCTTTCCCGTGCGGCGGGACGACCGTTACTTCTACCTCGGCGACTACCGCGCCTATCTCGCGATGCAGGCTGCGGTCGACGAGCTGGCCGCGTCGGCCGAGCCGGGTGACCGCCTGCTCGTCGGTCCGAGCGACCTGCGCCGCACCTGGTACAGCGACGCGTTCGTGTACTGGCTGCTGCCCGAGCTCGACCCGGCCACGTACTTCATCGAGATGGATCCGGGGCTCGCCAACGACGAGGGCTCGCGCCTCGCCGCCGACGTGGCCTCGGCCGACTGGATCGTGCTGAGCGGACTCTGGGACGGCTGGTTCGAGCCCAACGACTCGATCGAGTACGGCTCCGACGTGCCCAACCAGGTGATCCGCGACCACTTCTGCGAGGTGGCGAACTACGAGGACGGCCTCGCCGTGCTCTACCGCCGCTGTCGCTGAGCGTCACCAGGCTGCGGACGCTGGCGGCGGAGCCGTTCCCCGATCGGGGAGTACCTGACGATGCAGCGCGCGGCGTGAACGCCGTCGCGCCAGCCGATCTTCTTGCCCTCGACGTATGTCCGACCGTGGTAGCTGACGCCGACCTCGTAGACCCGGCAACCGAGGCGGGCGACCTTCGCCGTCAGTTCCGGTTCGACCCCGAAGCGGTCCTCCTCGATGCGGATCTGCTGGAGCACCTCCCGCCGGAACAGCTTGTAGCAGGTCTCCATGTCGGTGAGGTTGAGGTTGGTGGTCATGTTCGACAGCAGGGTCAGGAACCGGTTGCCCACCGAGTGCCAGAAGTAGAGGACGCGGTGTTCCGACCCGCCGATGAACCGCGAGCCGTAGACGACGTCGGCGCGGCCGTCGAGCGCCGGCTGGAGCAGCTTGCGGTATTCGGCGGGGTCGTACTCGAGGTCGGCGTCCTGCACGAGGACGTACGGCAGGCTCGCGGCGGCGAACCCCGTGCGCAGAGCGGCACCCTTCCCCTGGTTGACGTCGTGGACCAGGACGCTCACCCGGTCGTCGTCGAGCTCGGCGAGGACGTCCGAGGTCGCGTCGGTCGATCCGTCGTCGACGATGACGAGCTCCCCGACGAGGTCGGAAGCCAGGACATCCTTGACGACCTCGCGGACGGTGTCGGCCTCGTTGAAGCACGGCATCACCACCGAGAGCACCCGCGGCGACGGGTCGAGCGGCATCGGCGGAGTGTAGGACGCCCGTCGGAACGCTCCGCGGCTCAGCCGAGCGGGAGGCGGCGCCAGACCGGGCCGGGCAGGTGGCGCAGCACGCTGAACATCGGGCGCAGTGTGGCCGGCACCCACACCGTGCGGCGGCCGCGGCGCAGCGCCTTCACCGTCGCCTCGCCCACCGCGGACGGGGTCGTGGCCAACGGGGCGGCCTTGCGGCCCGCGGTCATCTTCGAGTGGACGAAACCGGGCCGGACGACGAGCACGCTGGCGCCACTGCCGGCGAGGGCGTCACCGAGCCCCTGGGCGAAGCCGTCCAGGCCGGCCTTGGAGGATCCGTACACGAAGTTGGCCTTGCGGACCCGCTCCCCGGCGACGCTCGACAGCACGACGAGCCGGCCGTGGCCCTGGCGGCGGAACTGGGCGGCGACGGCGAGCGAGACGCTCACCGCACCCGTGAAGTTGACGTGCACCATCGCCGCCGCCCGCTCCGGGTCGGCGTCGAGCTCGCCCTGCTCGACGAGCTGCCCGAAGGCGAGGATCACGACGTCGAGGTCGCCGTAACGCTCGGCGAGCCCGCGTACGAAGGCGTCGTGCCCCGCGGTGTGGGCGGCGTCGAACGGCACGACGTCGACGGCGATGCCCGGCCGTTCGAGCTCGCCGATCGTCGTGTCGCCGGGTCGGCGGGAGCCGAGCACGACCGTGCGGGTGGCCGGGGAGATCAGGGCGGCGACGATCGCCCGCCCGATGTCGCTCGTCCCCCCGAGCAGGACGATCGTCTGCGGCTCACCGAGCGCGTTCTCCACGTCGCTCAGTCCTCGAGCAGCCGGAGTCGACGGCTCTGATCGCTCGCCCACACCCCGGTCGGGTCGGCGGCGGCCCGCACGGTGCGCCACTCGTCGAGACGGGGATAGCCCCGCCTGATCGCGGCCGGCGTGGCGTGGGCGTCCTTGGCCAGGTAGTGGCGACCGCCGGCCTGGAGGACCACGTCGTCGAGGCCGTGCAGCAGGGCGGGCAGACCGCGCGACGCGGCGGGGATGTCGAGGGTGAGGGTCCAGCCGGGGGCGGGGAAGCTCAGCGGTCCCGGGTTGGCGGCGCCGAAGCGCTTGAGCACCGACAGGAAGCTGGGTGTGCCCGCGCCGGCGAGCCGCTCGACCACGGTGCGCAGCGCGGCCTCGGCCCCGAACGGCACGGCGAATTGGTACTGCAGGAATCCCCGCCGCCCGTACAGCCGGTTCCACGAGGCGATCGAGTCGAGGGGATGGAAGTAGTACGGGATCGAGAAGATCTGGGCGATGCGCCGGCGAGGGGCCTTGCGGTACCACATCTCGTTGAACGCGGCGAGGCTGGCGTGGTTGAGCACGCCCGGCGGCGGCACGAGCGGGGGCACGGCGGCGACCCGCCGGGGCTCGTAGGCGAGCGGGTCGACCGCGTCCCGCGGCTGCAGCTGATCGGCCGTCGCGTGATCGCCCCGGGTGAGCACGCCCCGCCCGAGCCGGGCGCCCTTGGCGAGCAGGTCCACCCACGCGACCGAGTACCGGAAGTAGCGATCCCCGTCGTCCATCAGCGCCATGAGGGCGTCGAGGTCGGCCGCCCGGGTCGTGTCCACCGCACAGCGGCTGGTCTCGATGGGGAGCAGGGCGATCGTCGCCTCGAGGATGATCCCGGTCAGGCCCATTCCGCCGACGGTCGCCCAGAAGAGGTCCGGGAGAACGTTCGGCGACAGCTCGGCGGTGGTCCCGTCGGCGAGCAGCAGCGACATGCGCCGGACGTGGTTGCCGAAGGAGCCGTCGACGTGATGGTTCTTGCCGTGGATGTCGCTGGCGATCGCCCCGCCGACGGTGACGTAGCGGGTTCCGGGCGACACCGGGACGAAGTACCCGCGCGGCACGAGCACCCCGAGCAGGTCGTCGAGGCTGATCCCCGCGGGCACCGTGGCGGTGGCGGTGGCGTCGTCGACGACGACGTCCTGCACCCGGTCGACGAGGCGGACCACGACTCCCCCGCCGTTCTGCGCGGGATCGCCGTAGGACCGCCCGAGACCGCGGGCGATGCCGCCTCGCGCAGGAAGGTCCTTGACGATCGCGGCCAGCCGTTCGACGTCCCGGCTGGACCCGACGACCACGTCGGCGAACGACGGCGCGGTCCGTCCCCAACCGGTCAGCAGGGTCGTCGTTCGATCCGTGGCCACAGGGCAGCCGACCCTACCGGCAGTCAGTACGGCCACTCGGGCGCCGGCCGTCCGAGGCGGCGCATGAGCTTGCCCCAGCCCAGGGTCAACAGCACCTTGAGGGCGAGGTTGCGGGCGAACCACGGCAACTGGAGCAGCTGCCGTCCGGCGTTGCCCAGCCGCCCGGACCCGGTGAGGTCGGCGCGGTACTCCGTGAGCGAGCGGGTCCGCCCGACGTAGCGGAACCGCCGTCCAACCACCAGCTCGCGCAGGATCGCCAGGGTGACGCCGACCGAGGAGAACGCGTCATGGATGAGGAGCGTGCCCCCGGCCTGGACCCGGGCGCCCCAGTCGCGGAGGTCGGCCCGGGCGGGACCGTAGCGATGGGCGCCGTCGACGTACAGCACGTCGATCGGCCCGTCCACCAGTCCATGGGCGTCGGCGGAGAACGCGGCGACGTGGCGCACCCGGCCGCTCAGCCCGGCCGCCGCGAGGTTGCCCTCGAAGACGGCGCGATCCGCCTGCGCTGCACGCTCGTGCCCAACGATCTCGCCCGGGCCGCGATCGGTGCCCGCGTGGGGATCGATGGCGACCACCTCGACGTCGTCGGGTGCCGCCGAGGCGAGGACGATCGTCGAACGACCGCGGAAGCTCCCGATCTCGACGATCCGGCCTGGCCGCGGGCAGGCAGCCGCGGCCGCGTACAGGCGTCGCCCCTGGTCGGGGGTGAGCCAGCCGTCGACGCTCTCGATCGCGGCCATGGTCTCGTCAAGCGTTCGCCGGCTCACGTCAAGTACACGCCGAGCCCGAACACCACGACCCACGCCACGCCCGACAACTGGAGGACGCGGTCGCTGGCGAACACTTCCTCCGGCGCCGCGCCACGACCGTGCTCGAGCACGAGCAGGTAGCGCAGCAGGGCGATGATCATCGGCACGATCGAGAGCTCGTAGAACGGCAAGTCGGAGCCCGAGATCTCCTTGGTCTCGAACGCCCAGAGGCAGTAGCTCACGAGCGCCGCCCCGCACGTCAGGGTGAGCACGGTGCGGAGATAGCCGACGCTGTAGTCACCGAGCGTGGCCCGCACCGCCGGACCGTCCTCCCCCATCTCGCGCAGCTCGGCGTAGCGCTTGCCGACGACGATGAACAACGAACCGAAGACGGTGCAGAGCACGAACCACTGCGACATCTCCACGTCGACCGCGACCGCCCCGCCGGCGGCGCGGAGGAGGAAGCCGGCGGCGATCGTGGCGATGTCGAGCACGGCGATGTGCTTGAGCCAGAAGCTGTACGCCAGCGTGATGGCGACGTACACCCCGACCACGACGACCGTCTGCCACCGCCCGGTTCCCGCGGCGACGGCGAGCGCGGCCACGATCAATGCCGTGCCGGTCACTTTCGCCGCGCCCACCGATACCGCGCCGGTCGCGACCGGCCGGAACCGCTTCGTCGGGTGCCGCCGGTCGGCGTCGACGTCGAGGGCGTCGTTCCAGCAGTAGATCCCGCTGGCCGCGAAGCAGAAGGCGACGAAGGCGAGCAGGGTGTAGCCGAGCTCAGGCCAGTCGTCGAGCACGCCGGCGGCGCCCGGCGCGGCGAACACGAGCACGTTCTTCGCCCACTGCTTCGGCCGGGCTGTGCGGAGCAGCGCCCGCCACGGCGCCTCCGCCGCCCGGATCTGGGCGGGATTTGTGTCGACAGGTGCAACAGAACCCGCCCAGATGGCCCGATGAGAGGATTCCCGCCCAGATGTGGGGTCGCTCACCGGATCTCCTCCGGCACCGCGGCGAGGTGGCCGCGCACCCACACCGCGTGGTCGGCGTCGGCCAGCAGCTCGCGGTCGCCGGGCGAGTCGCCGTACGCCCAGAGCTCGACGTTCGTGCGGTCGCCATGGCGTTCGCGGAGCCATGCGTGCAGCCGGCGCACCTTCTCGGCGCCGCGGCAGTTGGCGTTGGCGAGCGCACCGGTGAGCAGCCCGTCGTCGCCGATCGCGAGCTCGGTCCCGAGCACCCCGTCGACACCCAACTGTCTGGCCAGCGGGAGCAGGTAGACGGTGAACGATGCCGAGACGAGCACGACCTCGTGGGCGGCGTCCTGGTGCCAGCGCAACCGGGCGAGCGTGTCGGGCCGCAGCCACGACCGCACCACGGCAGTGGCGAACGCCTCGCCGGCGGCGTCGACGTCCGCGGCCCGTCGACCGCTGAACACGACGCGCGTGGCGTCCTGCTTCGCCCGGTCACGATCGCCGCGAGCCACCGCGGGCAGGATCCGCGCCGACGCCCACGTCATCCGGGCCGCGAACGGGAACGTGCCGGCCACGCGCCGCAGGAATGGCACGACGCAGTCCCGCGTCGTCACCGTGCGGTCGACGTCGAACGCCGCCACGACGGGTCGCGCCGACGTCACGGCGCGCGCCCCACGATCATGTCGCGGACCGACCAGTAGTCCGGCCAGCTCTTCGAGACGACGTCGGGATCGGTCACTTCGATCCCGGCAACGGACGCGCCGAGCACGCCGAACGCCATCGCGAGGCGATGGTCGTGGTGCGGGTCGAGCCGCGCCCCGTGCAGCTCGGCGGGGACGATCGCGAGGCCGTCGGGCTCGACGGTCACCGCGGCGCCGGCCTTGGCCAGCTCCCTGGCGAGGTCCCCGAGCCGGTCGCTCTCCTTCTCCCGGATGAAGCCGACCCCACGGATGCGGCTCGGCCCCGACGCCGTCGCCGCCACCACGGCGAGCGTGGGGACGAGATCGGATTCGTCACCGAGGTCGACGTCGATCCCGCCGAGGGGCGTGTCCGGGTCGCGGGCGACGTCGAGGTAGTCCTGGTTGCCGGTGTCGTTCAGCCGGCATCCCATGCCGGCGAGGAGCTCGGCGAACCGCACATCGCCCTGGACGGAGGTCAGGCTGAGGCCGCGCACGCGCACCCGACCACCGGCGACCGCCGCCATCGCCAGCGGATAGCTCGCCGACGACGCGTCCGGCTCGATCCGGTAGGACCGCCCGCGGTAGCGGCCGGGTGGCACCCTCACGAGGTCGTCGCCGATCTCGACACCAGCCGCGCCGAAGTCGGCCATCACCGTGGCCGTGAGCGCGACGTACGGCACCGAGACGAGCGGGCTGGTCAAGGCGACCTCGAGTCCACCTTCGAGCAACGGCCCGATCAGCATCAGGGCAGTGAGGAACTGACTGGACACATCGCCCGGCAGCTCGACCCGGCCGCCGCGGCGCAGCCCGCCGGTGACCGTCACCGGAAGGTGACCGACCCCGTCAGTGGCCCGGACGTCGGCGCCGAGGGCGAGCAGCGCGTCGTGCAATGGCCCCATCGGCCGGCGGCGCAACGGCGCCGCACCGTCGATCGTGACCGGTCCGTCGGCGAGCGCCGCCACCGCGGTGATGAAGCGCGACGTGGTCCCGGCGAGCCCGGCGTGGAGCCGGGATTGCGAACTCACGAGTCGTCCACCCGCTCCGACGACCAGCGCGCGATCGCCGCCGGCCGACAAGGTGACCCCGAGCCCGCCGAGGCATTCGATCATCGCCTCCGTGTCATCCCCCGGAGGCACCCCGGTGAGCTCGCTGTCCCCGTCGGCCAGCGCGGCGCAGATCAGCGCCCGGTTGGCGATGCTCTTCGACCCCGGCACCTCGACGATCGCATCGAGCGGACCGGTGGCGGGCTCGACGCGCCGGACCTCGGTCATCCGGTCGCTCAGCTGAGGCGGGCCACGGCGGGGCGGAACCCTCGGGCGATCAACCCCCCGCGATAGAGATCGGCGGCGCCGGCGTCGATGAGCACCACCGCGACTCCACGATTGCTCTCCGCCATGTGCACGACCTCGAAGTCGGCGATGTTGACGCCGAGCTCGGCGGCGAGCGTGAACACCTCGGCGGCCGCGCCGGGACGGTCGAGGATCGGAATCCGTACCTCGGCCAGCTCCTCGGGCCGGCCGATCCGCCCGGGCAGGTTGGAACGCGCGTCGCGGGCGTGCTGCAGGCGGTCGAGAAGGTCGGCGCGAGCGTCGTCACCGACGAGCTCGCGCAGGTCGCTGAGGCGCTCGATCAACTCCCCGAGCGCGGACAGGATCGCCGGCCGGTTCTCGGCGCAGATGTCGAGCCAGATGTCGGGATGGCCACTGGCGATGCGCGTCATGTCTCGGAAGCCGCCGGCGGCGAGTCGCAGGAGGGACGCGTGCTCCTCGCCCCGGTCGGCGGCGAGGCCCATCAGTCCCGCCGCGGCGAGGTGAGGGACGTGGCTCACGACGGCGACCATGTCGTCGTGGTGGTCGGGCCCGAGGGCGACGACCTCGGCCCCGAACTGGGCCACGGTCCCGGCGACGGCGGCGAACGTGGCGTCGGCCGTGACCGGTTCCGGCGTCAGCACCCACACCGCGCCCTCGAACATCGCCGCGTCGGCGCCGTCGAGGCCTTCCAGCTCGCTGCCCGCCATGGGATGCCCGCCGACGAAGCGGGCATCATCGACGGCCGCGCACACCGCCCCCTTGACGCTGCCGACGTCGGTGACCATCCCGGTCGTCTCGGCGAGGGCCCGCTTGACCTGGTCGGCGATCGCCTGCACCGGCACGGCGACGAACGTGACCTCGGCGCCGGGGTCGAGCCCCACCCCGTCGACACAATGACGGGACCGGGCGTCGTCGAGCCGGGAGGGATCGACGTCGTCGCCGGAGACGTGCCAGCCGGCGGCGCGCAGGGCGAGGGCGATCGAACCGCCGATCAGTCCGAGGCCGATCACGTTGGCGCGCCGGGCGACCGGGTTACTCACGGGCCGGAATGGTACCGGCGGAGGGTCGGCCCGACCGGGCCACGTTCGGCCGTGCCGTCGACCGGGCCAGCTCGCGCACCTCGTCGGCCGTCAGCGCACGCCACGCTCCCGGGGCGAGCCGATGGTCGCGGAGCGGCCCGATGCGGGTCCGGATCAACCGGGTCACCGGGTGGCCCACCGCCGCGCACATCCGGCGGACCTGGCGGTTGCGGCCCTCATGGATCGTGATCCGCAGGACGCCAGGACTCGGCTGGGACACCTTCGCCGGGGCCGTCGGCCCGTCGTCGAGCGCGACGCCCTCGCGGAGGGCCCTGATCGCGGCGGGACTCACCGGGCCCCGCTCGACCGTCGCCAGGTACTCCTTGGTGACGCCATGGCTGGGGTGGGCGATGCGGTTCGCCAGCTCGCCGTCGTTGGTCAGCATGAGGAGACCCTCGGTGTCGGCGTCGAGCCGCCCGACCGGGAAGACACGCGGTTCCGCGGGCACCAGTTCGACGACGGTCCGTCGACCCTGCGGGTCCTTGGCCGTCGTGACCACCCCGGCCGGCTTGTTGAGGAGGTAGTGGACGAGGCCCGGCTTGGTGCCCACCACCGCCCCGTCGACCTCGATCAGATCGAGTTCCGGGTCGACCCGGCGGCCGAGCACGGCGGGCTCGCCGTTGACCGTCACCCGACCGGCCGCGATCAGGTCCTCGCACGTCCTCCGGCTGCCCCAGCCGCGGGCGGCGAGGACCTTCTGCAGGCGCTCCCCGGCCTCAGCCGGTGTCGGCATCGGTGACCCGCAGCCCGGCCTCGAGGGCCTCGACCACGTCCGCACCGGGGATGAAGTCGGCGATCGGCGGCAACTCGTCGATCGAGTCGAGCCCGAGCTTCTCGAGGAAGGCCGGTGTGGTGCCGAACAAGAGGGCCTGGCCGGGGCCGTGATCCCGGCCGACGACGTCGATGTACCCGCGGCTCTGCAGGGTGCGCAGCACCCCGTCCGGGTCGACCCCGCGAATCGAGGCCACCTGGGCGCGCGAGATCGGCTGCTTGTAGGCGACGATCGCCAGCGTCTCGAGCGCGGCGCCGGACAAGCGCACCCGTTGGTCGTGGAGCACGAACCGCTCCACATACGGGGCGAGATCCGGATGGGTCTGGAAGCGGTAGCCGCCGGCGACTCGGACGAGCTCGAAGCCGCGGCTGTCCGCGGCGTACCCGGCGGCGAGCTCGTCGCACCGGCGCTCGACGTCGGCGACCGGGCACTCCAGCAGCTGGGCGAGCAGCTCCGGCGGCACGGGATCGTGGGCGACGAGCACGACCGCCTCGATCGCCCGCCGGTACTCCTCCTCGGCCGTGGGTCGCTCGGGCATGCTGCGCTGCTCCATCTTCGCCTCAGCCTTCGTACGCGTCGGTGGTGATCGCCGCCGGCTGGAGATCCGCGGGTCCCCGCCACTCGATGACGATGGCGCCGCAGCGCTCGGCCTGCTCGAGCTCGACGAGGCCCTGCTTGAACAGCTCGAGCACGGCCAGGAACCGGACGATCACCTCCAGCCGCTCGACCAACGCGGCGGTCAGCCGAGCGAACGTGATCCGCCCCACCCGGGGCAGCTCGTCGACGAGCTCGGCCACCGCGTCGGCGACGCTGGCCCTGATCGGGGCGACGTGCTGGAGGTCGATGCGGGGCGTCGGCCGCGGGCTGAAGGCGGCGATCGCCGCCTCCCGCAGCCGCAGCGGGGTGAGCCCGGCCAGCAGGTCGGGCATCAGGTCGGCGAAGCGCTCGTCGGGCCCGACCCGGCGGGCCACGCTGCGGCCGGCGGCGTCGGCCAGCGCACCGAACCGCCGGGACACGTCCTTGAACGTCTTGCACTCGAGCAGCCGGGTGAGCAGCAGGTCGCGCTCCTCCCACAGGGCGAGCTCCTCGTCGAGGTCGACGTCGACCCGGCCGGGCAGCAGCCGGCGGGCCTTGAGCTCGACCAGCGTCGCCGCGATGAGCAGGAACTCGGTGGCCAGGTCGAGGTCGAGTTGCTGCATCCGCTCGATCTCCACCAGGTAGGCGTCGACGATGCGGGCCAGGTTGACCTCGTGGATGTCGACCTCCTCGGCGAGGATCAACTGGAGCAGCAGGTCGAACGGGCCCTCGTACACGCGGTCGGGCAGCTCGGCGGCGACGTCGATCGGCATCCTTCGCGACGCTACCTGGTGGGTAGCGTGCGAACCCGTGACCGTCTTGCGTTCCGGCCACGCAGGCGTCGCCCTCTCGGGCGCTCGCTCGCTCGCTTTCACCCCGATCCGTGCTGTCGTGCATCCAACCGACCGGCGACGCCCATCTCGGCAGCTACCTGGGAGCGTTGCGGCCGTGGGTCGAGCGCCAGCACGAGCACGACGCTTTCCACGGCATCGTCGACCTCCACGCCCTCACGGTCACCGACGAGCCCGGCGTCATCGGCGAGCGGACGTTCGAGCTCGCCGCGATCCTGTTCGCCGTGGGCCTCGATCCCGACGTGGCCACGGTGTTCGTGCAGAGCCACGTGACCGAGCACTCCCAGCTGGCCTGGGTGATGGAGTGCACGGTGTCGTTCGGCGAGTTGTCGCGGATGACGCAGTTCAAGGACAAGTCGGCCAAGCGCGAGGCTGAGTTCGTGTCGGCCGGGCTGTTCACCTACCCGGCGCTGCAGGCCGCCGACATCCTGCTCTACGACGCCGACGAAGTGCCGGTGGGCGACGATCAGCGCCAGCACGTCGAGATCACCCGGGACATCGCCCTGCGGTTCAACCACCGCTTCGGCGAGACGTTCGTCGTACCGACCGCGGTCACGCCGAAGGTCGGGGCCCGGGTGATGGACCTGCAGAACCCGCTGGCCAAGATGTCCAAGTCCGACGGGACCGGGGCCGGGCTGATCCAGCTGCTCGACGACCCGGAGATGATCGCCCGCAAGTTCAAGCGGGCGGTCACCGACTCCGAGACCGAGGTCCGGTACGACACCGCGGCGAAGCCGGGCGTGTCCAACCTGCTCGAGATCCTCGGCGCGGCAACGGGCCAGTCGCCGGCCGAGCTGGCCAAGGGCTACACCCAGTACGGGCCGCTGAAGTCGGAGGCCGGCGATGCGGTGATCGAGCTGCTCACCCCGATCCAGCAGCGCTACCGCGAGCTGCTCGCCGACCCCGGCGAGCTCGCCGCGCTGTTGAGGAAGGGATCGGACAAGGCGCGGTCGGTCGCCGCCGTCACGCTCGACCGGGCCTACCGGGCGATCGGATTCCTGCCCCGCTGAGCGTGCTGACGACGACAGACCGGCGGATCGTCCGCCTGGCCATCCCGGCCCTCGGCAGCCTTGCCGTCGAGCCGCTCTACGTGCTCGTCGACACGGCGATCGTCGGGCGGCTCGGCACCGCGCAGCTCGGTGGACTGGCCCTCGCCGCTTCCGTGCTCTCACTCGTCATCGCGGGATGCAACTTCCTGACCTACGGCACGACGGAGCGGGTCGCCCGCCGCCTCGGGGCCGGTCAGGACGAGGCCGCCGCCGACGTCGGGGTGCAGGCGGTGTGGCTGTCGATCCTCGTCGGTGCCGTCCTCGGCCCGCTCGTCGCGGTGCTCGCATCGCTGCTCGGGCGGCTGCTCGGCGGTGGCGGCGACGTGCTCGACTTCGGGGTCACGTACCTCCGGATCTCCGCGGTGGGCGTTCCGTTCGTCGTGTTCGCCCTCGCCGCCCAGGGTGTGTTGCGGGGGGTCACCGACTACCGGACGCCGCTCGTGATCCTGTTCGCGTCCAACCTCGTCAACACCGTGCTCGAGGTGTGGTTCGTGTTCGGCCTCGATCTCGGCGTACCCGGATCGGCCTGGTCGACGGTGATCGCCCAGGTCGGCGCCGCCGCGGCGTTCGCCCTCGTCGTCCGGCGGTACCTCGCCCGGGCCCGGGATCGCCGGCCGAGCTGGGCCGGCATGGCCCCGCTGCTCACCGCCGGCCGCCACCTTCTCCTGCGGGTCGGGTCGATGCTCGCGGTCTTCATCGGCGCGACAGCGATCGCCGCCCGGGTCGACGAGCCGACGCTCGCCGCCCACCAGATCGCGGCGAGCCTGTTCTTCCTCCTCGCCCTGGTCCTCGACGCGCTGGCGATCCCGGCGCAGACGCTCGTCGCCGACGAGCTCGGCCGAGGGACCGCAGGAGCGGCGGAGCTCTCGACGCGGACCGCCCGCCTCTCGGTGTTCATCGGCGCCGGGCTCGCCGTGCTGGTAGCAGTCGCGGCCCCGCTGCTCCCCCACATCTTCACCGGCGACGGTGCCGTGGCCAGCCGGGCAACCGCGGCGCTGTACTGGCTGGCGGTCATGCTCGTACCCGGGGCGATCGCGTTCGCCTACGACGGCGTGCTCATCGGCGCGGCGGACTACCGCTTCCTCGGCCTCGCCGCCCTCGCCTACCTGGTCGCGATCACGCCGGTCGGGCTCGCCGTGCTCGGCCTCGAACTCGGGATCGCCGGCATCTGGGCCGGGCTCACGCTGTGGATGGTCATGCGGGCGATCGTCAACCACCGTCGGGCCCGTACGCTGCTCGCCCCTGCCACCGGTTCTTGCAGCTGAGTCGGCCCCTATAGGGGCCGATCCAGCTGCAGAAACCCGCAAGTTCAGAGGTTGTCGGCGGCGCGCAGGTCGAGCGCCGCCGGGCCGACGCCCTCGATCAGGGCGACGGTCACCGGGTCGGAGCCGGCGGCCTCGGCGAGCCGGGCGCCGATGGCTTCGTGGTCGTGGTACGTGCGGAAGCGGGCCGTGCGCGGGCCGGCGACGGTGGCGGCGACGCGGGCGAACGTACCGAGACCGGCTTCGACCTTGCCGACGTCGTGCAGCAGGGCACCGGCCAACTCCGCCCTGGTTGCGCCGGGGCGCTGATCGGCGAAGCGCCGGGCGACGACGATCGCGTGGCGACGGTCGGGGTTCGCCATCCTCCGCCACAGCTCGATCTCGGTGGGCAGCAGCCAGCGCTCGGACCAGCGCTCGTCGGCCGCGGGCGGTGGGCGACGCGACAGGGACCCGAAGAACCGCCGCCCGAGGTGCTCGCCGGGGAACCTCACGGACGGGCGAGGGCGCGGGGATGGGCGGCGCGGTAGACGTCCCAGAGCCGCTCCTGGCTGACCTTGGTGTACACCTGCGTCGTCGAGATCGACGCGTGCCCGAGCAGCTCCTGTACGACGCGCAGGTCGGCGCCGTGGTCGAGGAGGTGCGTCGCACACGAATGGCGCAGCACGTGCGGCGAGAGCCTGCCCTCGAGCCCGGCGCGCCGGCCGTACGCCTTGACCACCGCCCACGCTGCCTGCCGGGTCAGACGGCCACCCCGGGCGTTGAGGAACACGGCCTCGGCATCGCTCCGCCGGCGCCACTGGGCGGGCACCATCAGCATCCGGCCGGACGGCGAGAACCATTCGTCGAGCGCCGTTCCTGCCGCTCGGCCGAACGGCACGATCCGTTCCTTCGACCCCTTGCCGTACAAGCGCACCAGCCGCGCTGCGAAGTCGATGTCGCCCATCGACAGGCCGCACGCCTCCGAGATGCGGGCGCCGGTCGCGTACAACAGCTCGAGCAGCGCCCGATCGCGGCGCGCGAGCGGCTCGTCGCCGACAACCGCGTCGAGCAGTGTCGTGACCTCGGCCTCGCTGAGCGGCTTGGGCAGTCCGGCGGGGACGCGCACGCCCTCCAGGTCGGCGGTCGGGTCGTCGGGCCGCTCACCTTCGGTCACCAGATAGCGGTGCAGCGTTCGTACGGCGGCGAGTTGGCGGGCGACGCTCGACACCGCGGCGCCGCTCGTCCGGCGGTCGGCGACGAACTCGATGAGCATCGCCTCGTCGACCGACGCAAGGGACGTGCCGTGCTCGGTGAGCCATTGGTGGTAGGCGGCGAGGTCACGGCGGTAGGCGGCGATCGTGTTGGCGGACCGTCCCCGTTCGGCGACCAGCCACGACAGGAACTCCTCGACCTCCAGCGGGAGCTCGGTCGCCAGGGTCACGGCGGCGCTCCGTGGTCGCCGGCGCGCAGCCGACGTTCGGTCAGCAGCAGCCCGGCGACCGACTTGGCGTCGGCGATGCGGCCGTCGACGACCATGGCGACGGCATCGGACAGCGGGAGGTGGATGAGGCGCGAGTGCACCTCCTCCGGTCCGTGCAGGTCACGGGCCACGGGGGTGCACTCGGTCGCCAGGTAGATGGTCGTCACCGAATCGGTCATCCCCGGCGACGGGTAGAGCTCGGTGAGCAGCTCGAGGCGGGCACAGTCGAGGCCGGCCTCCTCGACGAGCTCGCGCCGGGCCGTGGTCTCGACCGGTTCGTCCGGGACGTCGCGCATCCCCGCCGGGATCTCCAGAATCGCCCGGTCGTACGTCGGGCGCCACTGCTCGACGAGCACCACGGACGGATTGCCCTCGGCGTCGAACAGCAAGGGCACCGCGGCGACCGCACCGAGCGAGCGGACGACGTCGCGCTGGAACGACTGTCCGTCGGGGTCCTCGAAGTCGGCGACGACGACCCGCCAGTGGTACCCCTGGTGCACCTCGCGGTCGCCGAGATGGCGGAAGTTCACGTCCTCTCGGAGACCTCGTGGCCGCGCTGGGCGCGCACCTTGAGGGCGGCTCCGATGAGATCGCGGAACAGCGGATGGGGACGGTCCGGCCGGCTCTTGAACTCCGGGTGGGCCTGCGTCCCGACCCAGAACGGGTGCTCGGCGAGCTCGATGAACTCCACCAGCCGCCGGTCCGGGGAGATCCCACTGCAGATGAAGCCGCGGGCCTCTAGCCGCGCCTTGTAGTTGGAGTTGAACTCGTAGCGGTGGCGATGCCGCTCGCTGACGACGGGCTCGCCGTAGGCGTCGCCGACCCGGGTGCCGGCGGTCAGCACGGCGTAGTAGGCGCCGAGGCGCATCGTCCCGCCCTTGTCGGTGATGTCGCGCTGGTCGAGCATCAGGTCGATCACGGGATGTTGCGTCGTCGGATCGAACTCGGTCGAGTTCGCCTCGGCGAGACCGAGCACGTTGCGGGCGAACTCGATCGTCATGCAGTGCAGGCCGAGGCACAGCCCGAGGCACGGCACGCCTTCTTCGCGGGCGTAGCGGGCGGCGGCGATCTTGCCCTCGATGCCGCGGGCGCCGAAGCCTCCGGGGATCACCATCCCGTCGAGCTCGGCCAGGCGTCCGGCGGCGAGCAGGCCCTCGACGTCCTCGGCCTGGATCCAGTCGACCTCGACCTTGGCGCCGTGGTGGAAGCCGGCGTGCTTGAGGGCTTCGACCACCGAGAGGTAGGCGTCCTGGAGCTGCACGTACTTGCCGATCAGCCCGATGCGCACCGGTTCGTCCGCGGCCTCGACGAGATCGACGACCCGCTCCCACGGGGTGAGATCGAGCGGATGGGCGTCCTGGTCGATCCGCAACACCTCGCACACGACGTCGTCGAGTCCTTCCTCGTGGAAGATCAGCGGCAGCTCGTAGATGTTGCGGGCGTCGGCCGCGTTCACCACGGACTCGGCGTCGACATCGCAGAGGTTGGAGATCTTCAGCTTCAGGTCGTCGGACAGCGGCTCCTCGCTGCGGCACACGATGAGATCAGGCTGGATGCCCCGGCTGCGCAGCTCGGTGACGGAGTGCTGGGTCGGCTTGGTCTTCTGCTCGCCGGACGGACCGATGAACGGCACGAGGGTGACGTGGAGATAGCAGATGTTGTCGCGCCCGGCCTCCTTGCGGAACTGCCGGATCGCCTCGAGGTAGGGCAGGATCTCGATGTCGCCGACCGTGCCGCCGACCTCGGTGATGACGACGTCGACGTCGTCGGTCGCCAGGCGGTGGATCCGGCGCTTGATCTCGTCCGTGATGTGCGGGATCACCTGCACCGTCTTGCCGAGATAGTCACCACGCCGTTCGGCGGCGAGTACCGACTGGTAGATCGACCCGGTGGTGGCGTTGGAGTTGCGGGAGAGGTTCTCGTCGGTGAACCGCTCGTAGTGCCCGAGGTCGAGATCGGTCTCGCCGCCGTCGTCGGTGACGAAGACCTCGCCGTGCTCGTAGGGGTTCATCGTGCCGGGGTCGACGTTGATGTACGGGTCGAGCTTCTGCAGCGTCACGCGCAGCCCGCGGAGCTTGAGCAACCGGCCGAGCGAGGACGCCGTGAGACCCTTGCCGAGGGAGCTGGCCACCCCTCCGGTCACAAAAATGTGCTTCGGCATGGGGTACCTCCGTCGACGCGTCCAACGACGGGAGCTCAGTCTACCGGAGGCGGGCGGCGAGAATCGGGATCGTGGATCTGCTCCGCCGCTGGATGTTCACGTCCAACGGCCGCGCCGTCACCGCGGTGTTCCTCGGCGCGATCGGGATCGTCGGCTTCGGCGTGATCCTCGGGCCCATCGCCGCCGGCCTCGGAGTGATCGCCCTGACCGAGATCCGCCGCGAGGGCGGGCCCGGTCGGGTCACCGCGATCGCCGGCATCGTCCTCGGCGTCGCCGCCTTCACCCTCGCCCTCGTTCTTGCAGCTACATAGGCCCCTATAGGGGCCGATCCAGCTGCAGGAACGGGTCTTCGTCAGCCGGTGAGCAGCTCGAGGGCGTGGCGGCGGGCGGCGTCGCCGCCCTCCGAGCCGGAGAGCATGCGGGCCACCTCGGCGACGCGGTCGTCGCCGTCGATGATGGCCGCCGTCGCCGTCGTCACCACCCCGGCGACCTGCTTGCTGACCACCACTTGCGTCGTCGCCTGGGCGGCCACCTGGGCGAGGTGGGTGACGACGAGCACCTGGTGGCGCTGCGCGACCTCCGCCAACGCCGTCCCGACTGCGGTCGCCGCGGCGCCGCCGATGCCCGCGTCGACCTCGTCGAACACGAGGGTCGCGGCCGCATCCGGCGCCGGTTCGTCCGTGAGCACGAGGCGCAGGGCGAGCATGGCCCGGGCGAGCTCGCCGCCGGAGGCGACCTTGCTGAGCGGCAACAGCGGAGCGCCCGGGTTGGCCGACAACAGGAACTGCACGCGGTCCCCGGGGTCGTCGTCGGCGTGTTCTCCCACCTGCACCGCAACGTCGGCGTGGGCCATCGCCAGCACGCGCAGGCGCTCGGTCACCGCCTCGGCCATTCGGGGTGCGGCGGCGCGGCGAGCGTCACCCACCGCCTTCGCCGCCGCCCGCTCGGCGGCGACGGCGTCCCGGCGGGACGCGTCGAGCGCGGCGGCCCGCTGCTCGAATCCCTCCAGCTCGGCCAGGCGGCGGGCGGCATCGGCGCCGAACCGCATCACCTCGCCGATGTCGTCGCCGTACTTGCGGCACAGGTCGCGGAGCAGCTGGCGGCGCTGGCGAACCTCGGCGAGCCGGTCCGGGTCCTCCTCGATCGCCTCGGCGACGCCGCGCACCTCGCCGATGACGTCGTCGAGCTCGACGAGCACGGCGGCGGCCCGATCACTGGCGTCCCGATAGGGCGCCCGGCCGCCGATCGCGGCGACCGCCGCGGCGAGCGCGTCGCGTGCTCCACCGTCGTCGGTGAGGATGGCATGGGCCGCGGCACCCGCCTCGCGGTGACCGACGGCGTCGGCGAGGGCGTCCTCGTCGGCCTCGAGGGCGCGCTCTTCGTCCGGGTCGGTGAGGTCGGCGGCGGCGATCTCGTCGACCTGGTAGCGGAGCAGGTCGATCTCGCGGGCGCGCTCCCGCTCGTCCCCGCCGAGCGTCGCCAGCTCGGCGTCGAGCTCGGTGAGGCGGGCGCGTGCGATCTGCAGCGGCCGCAGGTCGACCGCGCCGAAGCGGTCGAGGGCTTCGCGTTGGGCGGCGACACCGAGCAGGGTCTGGTGGGCGTGCTGGCCGTGCAGGTCGACGATGGCAGTGGTCACCTCGGCGAGCGCGGCCGCGGTGGCCGGGCGACCATCGATGTAGGCGCGTGACCGCCCGTCGGTCGGCACGACCCGCGTGAGCACCAGGTCGTCAGCCCCGGCGCCGACGTCGAAGCGTCCGTCCACTCGCGCCTCCGTGGCGCCGGACCGTACGACGGACGCGTCAGCGCGGCCGCCGACGAGCAGCTCCAGCGCCTCGACGAGCATCGTCTTGCCGGCGCCGGTTTCCCCGGTGACGGCGGTGAGTCCCGGTCCGAAGCGGAGGTCGAGCCGCTCGATCACCCCCAGGTGCTCGATGTGCAGCTCCGTGAGCACCGCGCTACCGGTCGGCCAGGCCGAACGTGGCCTTGGAGTTGGTGTTGGTGAGCATCGTCCCTCGTCAGAACCTTTCCGGCGGACCGGTTGTGGTCACCGGCGGCCTCGCGGCCGCTGATAGTGGTGAATGCGTTCGAGCGCCGCGGATGCCATCTGCCCGAGATGGGCGAGCACCGCGTCGTCGACTTCCGTGAATCGGTGGTCTGCCCCGCCAATGATTGTGATGGTCCCGATCTCGTGGCCGTCGAGCGCCGTCAGCGTGACGGCTCGTTGTTCGGTCGACGAGGCGGCGGGGGCCGGACCTACATCGACGATCTCGACGAGTGGCCGATTGTCCTGGCCAGCAACTTCGACCGTGGCCGAAGAAGCGTCGGTCAGCTCGCGGGCGTGCTCAGCGACGAGTCGGATGATTTCGTGCGCTGCGTCGCGACTGTGAACGGCGAGGGAGGCGTCGCCCATGAAACCCGCGAGCTGGCGGATCATCGTGGCGTGCCGTCGCTCGAGTGCCACGGCGTCGCGGACCTCGTGATAGCCGCGGGCGATCATCTCGTAGGCCACTAGTGCCTCCGACAGGAACTGGCCCGCCAGCGTGACGTCGTCGGGCTCGAGTGAGCCGCCGGCAGATGCGCCTTCGGCGAGAAGCTCGTGGTGGAACAGCGCCATTTCGACGATGCCGACGTTGTCGGCGACGGCAGAACGCCCGATCTCATACGCGAGTTGCAGGTGTCCTTCTGTCGGGGACCGCATGTGCTCGTGGAGGGCCACGGCGTATGCGCTGCGGACACGGGCCGACGCGGTCACCGGTACGCGCCTCCTACCCGCGCGACGAAGACCAGGCCATCATCAGTGTCTCGCCAGTAGCGGTGGAGGATGCGATCAGCCATGGTCTGAGGCGTGCCCGAGAGGACGAGGGTGTCGACGAAGCACGGCATGATTCCATCGGTCGCCGACACAATCACGTCGCCGGGGTGGAGCGGCTGAGTCTGCGTGCGGAGCGTCCCGAGACGGTGGCCCACTAGGCCGTACGACGAGGGCACAACGGCGGTCAGCTGAACTCCTCCTGGCGTGCGCCTGCCGACTGCGCCGGTCACGTTCCCGACACCTAGCCATGTCAGCCGGTTGCCGGGCTGGTCGACGTGGCCGAGGATGATCGCGGCACCGCGGGTTTCTCGGAGGGCGGCGTGGCACTGACCGGCGAGGGTCGGAAGGTCAATATGCCGAGCACCGCGGATGGTTTCTGCCGCCACGTTCGACGCATGTGCGGCGGCGGCCCCGTGCCCGAGCCCGTCGATGACTGCGAAGAGTGTTCCTTCTCGTTCGGGGCACACGACACTCACATCGCCGCTCACGAGATCTCCCTTGCGTGACGCCGCCTCGACAGCCCAGCTGAGAGGATTAGCCTTTGTGCGCTGCGCTGTCACGTCGTTTCTCCCGTAGTTGCTCGAGCTCATCGCGCTGGCGCCATTTCACCATTGTGACGGTGGTCCCCCTACCTACTTCGGATGTGAGCTCGAACTCGTCCATCAGGCGACGCGTTCCCGGCAAGCCCAGCCCGAGCCCATTCGGAGAGACATACCCAGGTTGGAGTATCCCATCGACGTCATGGATGCCCGGTCCGTGATCCGTCGCAATCACCATCAGACCGAATCGTTCGTGTTCGTGCAGTGGCCTCATGACAATGCGGCCGTTACCGGCGTGGATGACGATGTTGCGCGCAACCTCGGAGATGGCGGTGGCGATCAACGTCGCATCGGTACGGGAAAAGCCGAGGCTCAGCGCGAGCGCTCGCGCCTGTGCCCGCGCGGGGACCATGTCGGCATCGCTCTCGATGTCAACCGTCACATCATCGCTCATGTCGCCGGCTCACTGGTGCGCGTCGTCCAGCAGAGTGAGTGCCCCGTCCAGGTCGAGGGCGGCACGAAGGGGGGCGAGGTCAAGGTCGAACTGCACCATGGCGATGGCGACATCGGGCCGAATGCCGACGACGACGGTGGCAGCGCCGCGCAGTCCTGCGGTAATGGCGATGGATCGCAACGACCGGGCCACGAACGAGTCGATGACGTCGAGGGCGGCGACATCGACGATCACACCGCGGGCTCGGTAGTCCCCGACTCGCTCGGCGAGGTCGTCGCGCAGAGCCACCACCTGGGTGTCGGTCAGGTCGCCCTGGATCGACGCGATCAGGTAGTCGCCCTGGCGGAGGATCGCGACGGACACCCGGGCGTTACCTCTCGTCGGGGATGTCGAGGCTGGAGGGCTCCGACCGATAGCCGGTCAGACGCTCGGCCGCTTCCAGGCCACCTTGGAGATCGCCGACAGTGTTCATCATGCTGAGATCCACGTTCAGATCCACGAGCGTTTGAGCAATCTTCGACGACAGCCCAGTGATGATTGCATCGGCTCCCATCAGGCGGGCCGCCGCCACCGTCTGGACAAGATGATTGGCGACGGTGACGTCGATGGTGGCGACACCAGTGATGTCGATGACAACGACTTTGGCTCGGTTCGCTTGGATGGCACCCAACAACTGTTCGGTCAGCTGCCGGGCTCGAGCCGAATCGAGGACGCCGATGATCGGCAGGATCAGAAGCCGCTCTCGTACCTGAAGAACCGGTGTCGAGAGCTCGCGAATGGACTCTTGTTGCTCGCGTATGACTCGCTCGCGTTCGTCGACGAAACTCACACCAACCGTCACCGCGATGCGATTGGCCGCCGGCTCGTAGGCGTCGAGGATCTGGTTCATGAGCTCCGTGTCGTGGAGATAGTCGGCGAAGAGCGAACGAGCGAGAACGTCACGCAGCAGCAGAACGATCCCCAAGACCTCGTCGGTTTCCACGCCACGGGGGATGATCCGTTCGGAAAGGTCGCGCGCGTACGCTTGGAGCGTCTCGACGCTGCCGGTCTCCAATGCGTCGACATAGTTGTCGTAGACCGCCGTGACCTCGGAGAAGATTTCGTCGGGCGTCATGACACTCAACAGGTCCGCGTCTGTGATGCGGTGCGCCCACTCCTCGCGCAGCTTCGTGCGGTGCTCCCGAAGGTGAGCCACCAACTCGCGAAGGAGCGACGTGTCGTCGTGCGACGCGTCGGCCGATCCTCGCGGCTTCTTCGTCTTCTTATCGGTCATCACGTGCTCCTTTGGGTTGGCGGCGCGTCGGCCTCTGTCGCGCTCCGTCGAAAAACATGCTGGCGACAAGGTCAACCATGTCGTCACGGCCCATCGTCGGGGAAGCCGCCACCACAGTGATCACCAGGCTCACAAGAAACTCGACCAGCCACGAACTCGGGATTTCGCGACGAAGTCCACCCATCGCCTGCGCCTGGTCGACGACCCGTCGGAGCGGACGACCGATCGCCGACGTGAACCCGTGGCTGTCGGCGACCAGTCGCTCCCGCGCAAGTACCACGAAGTAGTCACCGACGTCGAGGAGAGCCCCGACGGCTCGACGAACGCCTTCTTCCGGGTGGATCGCGTCAACGCGGGCGGCGCCCAGTCTCGCCCGAGCATCGGCCGTCGCGATCTCCATGAGCCGCTCGAGCAGAGCCTGCCGCGTCGGAAAGTATCGGTAGACCGTGGCCCGAGCGACACCCGCCGCTACCGCCACGTCACTCATGCTCGCCTGTTGCCCCTGGGCCGCGAGGACCCGCGCCGCCGCGTCCAGGATCACCGAGCTCACACGATCCTGGAGCGCCTGTCGTGGCTCCAGTTGGGGTCGAATTTCGGACATCAGCGTTCCCTGCAACGTAGCGGCTGGCCGGTTGACGAGACAAGTGTGTCTCACATACAGTCAGCACGATCTTACGAGGACGTCTTCTCCCAAAACGGGATGGGCGGTCGCGTCAACGTCGCCGCCTGCGACGCCCGTTCCACCGCCCGGACCAGTGCCGAAGGGTTGACGAGACAGCTGTGTCTCATCTAGAGTCATGGCTATCTCACGCCAGGTTCGGCGTCGAGGTTTCCCGGGTCAAATTTCCTCACCAAAGACGGAGAACGACAATGCAGTCAGCTACCTACGAGTCCTGGATCGGCCGCGACGCCTACGATCCCGACGGCGAGAAGATCGGCGAGATCTCCGAGGTCTACTACGACGACGTCACCGGACGTCCGGAGTGGCTGGCGATCCGCACCGGCTTGTTCGGCATGAAGACGACCTTTGTGCCGATCCACGGTTCCCGGCCCTACGGCGAGGGCGACCTCCAGGTGGCCTTCGACAAGGGCACGGTGAAGGACGCCCCCCGCATCGACCCCGCGGGACATCTGACTCCTGAGGAAGAGCGGGACCTGTGGGATTACTACGGCTACCAGCACGACTCCACGACGACCACGGACTACGGCTACGGCAAGGCCTACACCGAGGACCGGGCCGACCGTGATTACACCTGGGAGAATGATCAGGAAACCGACGATGCAATGACCCGCTCCGAGGAGGAACTGCGGGTGGGCAAGCAGCGGGAGGCGACCGGCACGGTGCGCCTGCGCAAGTACGTCGTCACCGAACAGCAGCAGATGACGGTTCCCGTGCAGCGCGAAGAGGTGCGAGTGGAGCGGGAGCCGATCACCGAAGACAACGTCGACGACGCCACGCGCGGTCCGGACATCTCCGAGGCCGAGCACGAGGTGACGACCTACGAAGAGCGTCCGGTCGTCTCCAAGGAGACGGTGCCCAAGGAGCGGGTGCGCCTGGAGAAGGACACCATCACCGACACCGAGACGGTGGAGGGCGAGGTCCGCAAGGAGCAGGTCGAGGTCGACCACGAGGCCCCGCGGCGGTGACCATGCGCCGTGCCGATCCTCGGTCGACCGCGGCGCTACGCTCGGAGCCGACCACCCGGGACATCGATCCGCACTAGTAGCGGCGGACAACAACGAGCTCATTCCCGGATCCAGTTCACGATGGAGTACGACGGTCCAGCCGGCCGCCGTACTTCGGCGGTCCCCGGCGCGCACCCGTCCGCGCCGGGGACCCCACTACTTCAGATGGGAACACTGATGGATCTGACCTCTGACGCCCCGCAAGGCGCGCCCGACCCGCACCCGTTGCCGCCGGTCCAGGAGGTTCGCGCGTGCACCAGTCAGAGTCCCGACGAGCAGCGACCTGACGCTTGGGAGTTGGTCACGGTCCGCGGCGAGATCGACATGGCCAACGCCGGTCAGCTTGTGGACGCGATCGAGGCTGCCGGTCGTGCGGTGGTCGACCTCAGCGGGGTCACGTTCATCGACTCCGCCGGACTCCATGGCTTGTGGCGGGCACAAGAGGCAGCGCGGGAGCGTGGTGACGGCTTGATTCTGAGAAATCTGTCAACGGCGGTACGCCGGGTGCTCGAGCGGACGAACATGATCGACGTGTTCACGGTCGAAGAGTGAGGGTCGGCCCGCCGCGGGTGACGCCCGCCTGATCGGTCGGAGCGGGCGCTCTACCGGTCGGCCAGGCCGAACTTGGCCTTCAGGATCTGGTGGAAGTGATACGGGGCGAAGCGCACGAATCGGGCGGTCTCGGCGGAGGCGTGGCAGGTCACGGTCTCACCGCGGTTCAGCGTCGCGACGAGCTGGCCGTCGACGGCCAGCCCGGCCCGCTGCTCGCCGGCCACCTCGAGCTCGACGTTCTCGGACGGGTCGAGGACGAGGGCGCGGTCGAAGAGCATGTGCGGCGACACCGGTGTGAGCAGCAACGCCCGGTGACGCGGCGACACGATCGGCCCGCGCGCGGAGAGCGAGTAGGCGGTGGAGCCGGTCGGTGTGGAGACGATCAGGCCGTCGGCGGCGTAGCTGGTGAACAGCTCGCCCGCGATCCGGGCCAGCAGGTGCACCGTGTGACCCGACTCGTGCTTCTCGACCACCACCTCGTTGAGCGCTCGCCACGTCGCGCCGCCGGACACCGCGACGTCGAGCATCATGCGCTCGTCGAGGTGCCACCGGCCATTCTCCGGGCCGGCCACGAACCGCTCGAGGGCGGCGGTCAGCGCCGGCGGCTCGATCTCGGTCAGATACCCGAGCACACCGAGGTTGACGCCGACGCAGGGGAACGGGGGCGCCATCCAGCAGACGCACCGCCCGCAGCATCGTTCCGTCACCACCCAGGCTGACCACGAGGTCGGCGGCGTCCAACGGACGCTCGCCGACGAGGTCGCCGACGTCGAGGGCGACGGCGTCGTCGGGTACCACCCAACCCTCGTGACCGTGCTCTACCAGCCAATCGATCGCGCCCCGGGCGAGCGTCGCCGCGTCCGGGCGGGTGTGGTGGGCGACGATCGCGACGGCGGTCATGATCGCCCCGTCACCGCATGGACGAGGAACTCGCGGTTGCCCTCGCTCCCCCGGATCGGCGAGTCCATCCACTCCACCACGGTGCTTCCGGCCGCCTCCAACGCCGTTTCGATCTCCCGTCGCACCCGGTCGTGGATCGCCGGGTCGGTGATCACGCCCCGCCCGCGACCGGCTTCCGCCCGGCCGGCCTCGAACTGCGGCTTGACGAGCAGCACCATCGGCGCACCAGGGTGGCACAGCGTGACGAGCGTGGGGATGACCTTCGTCAGGGAGATGAACGAGACATCGGCGACGACGGCATCGACGGGACCTCCGATCGTGGCCGTCGTGGCCGCTCGGATGTTGGTGCGTTCGAGCACCGTCACCCGTCCGTCGTCGCGTAGTCGGGGGTGGAGTTGGCCATGTCCGACGTCGAGGGCGACCACCTCACGCGCCCCCCGAGCGAGGAGGGCGTCGGTGAAACCGCCCGTCGACGCACCGACGTCGAGCACCCGCTGTCTGCGCACGTCGATCGCGAACTGGTCGAGGGCGGCGTCGAGCTTCTCGCCCCCGCGCCCGACGAACCGGGGCGGTGGCCCCGAAACGGTGAGGGCGTCGCCGGCGGCGACGAGCCGGGCCGGCTTCTCCGCCACGGCACCGTTCACGAGCACGCGCATCGCCGCCACGGCCTGCTGGGCCTCGGCCCGGCTGGGGACGAGCCCGCGGCGGACGAGCTCGGCATCGAGACGTCGGCGGGCGGACACTCAGGCGGGCGGCGACGCCGCCTTCTTCTTGGTGGTGGCCCTCTTCGCCGGCGCCTTCTTCTTCGCCGGCGCCTTCTTGGCCGTGGCCTTCTTGGCCGGCGCCTTCTTGGTCGTGGCCTTCTTGGCCGGCGCCTTCTTCGTCGTGGCCTTCTTCGCCGTGGACTTCTTGGCCGGCGCCGTCTTCTTCGCCGGCGCGGCGCCGCCGCGTCGACTCACCCGGGAGACCAGGCCCTCCACCTGGGTCTCGACCTCATCGACCCGATCGGCCAGGCGGCCGAGCTGCTTCGCCACTTCCATCTGCACGAGCTCGGCGAGCGCGGCGGCGGCCTCTCGGCCCCGATCGAGCAACCGCTGGACGGCCGCCTCGGCCTCCGACCGCCGAACCTCCCCCGCCTTGACGAGGCTCTGCACGACGGACTCCGCCTGCTGGCGGGACACTTCGGTGAACTGCGCGCCGGTCTCGATCAACGTCTGGAGGGGGTTCTTGGCCATCGGGACAGGCTAGTTGTGATCCGCTTCAATGACGTCGGTGACCTCGGACAGGTCGGCCGCGTCGATCGCGACCGGGACGTCGACCGCGCGGTCGGCCCCGGTCACTCCCGAGCGCACCAGCGCGAACCGGCAGCCGAGCGCGCCGGCGAACAGCCCGTCGGTGCTCGGTCGGTCACCGACGACGAGCACGGTCGCCGGATCGGGCCGGCCGAGCAGGTCGAGGACGGCCAAAGCCATCGGAGGGTTTGGCTTCCCGGCGATCACCGGCTCGACACCGGCCGCGGTCGCCACCGCCGCCAGGATCGCCCCACCGCCGGGGATCGGTCCGTCCGGAGTCGGGTACGTCGCGTCGTCGTTGGTCGCGATGAGCCGGGCCCCGTTGTGCACAGCCGTCGCGGCGATGCGCAGCCGTTCGTAGTCGAATTCGCGATGGAACCCCACCACGACGACGTCCGCCGTCGTGCCGGATTCGTCGTCGCCGCCGACCGCTGACGCGCCCGCCGCGGTGACGGCCTCGACGACCCCCGGCCCCCCGCAGACGAGCACCCGCTCGCCCGGCTGCACCAGGGCCGCCGCGGCCCCGGCCGACGTGAACACGTCGCCGGCGGCGGGGATGCCGATCGCCGCCAACGCCTGTTCCTGGTCGGCGACGGGCAGCGAGGAGTTGTTGGTGACGAAGACGACCCGCCGTCCGGTCGCCCGCAGACGGGCCACCGCCTCGACCGAACCGGGGATCGGCCGGTGGGCCAGCCAGATCACGCCGTCGAGGTCACAGATCACGACCGCCGGGTCCACGAGCAGGCAACGTATCGGTCCTGTGCTCCGGCCGGCGTGCCAACCTGGGCGGGTGCCGCGCTTCGACCCGTTTCCCGCCCTCCGGTACTCCCCCACCGTCGACCTCGCCGCCGTCGTGGCCCCTCCGTACGACGTCCTGTCCGACGACGACGTGTCCGCGTTGGCGGCGCGCGACGAGCGCAACATCGTCCACGTCGACGTCCCCCGCGACCCGGATCGCTACGCGGCGGCCGCCCGAATGCTGCGGCACTGGATCGCGGAGGGGATCCTCGTCGCCGACGAGGCGCCGACGTTCACGCTCTACCGCATGCGCTTCGCCGACGCGTCCGGACGGCGCCGGGACCTCGTGGGTGCGGTCGGCGCGTTGGAGGTCGTCGACGACGGCTCCGGCGGTGTGCTCCCCCACGAGCGCACCACGCCGAAGGCATCGACCGACCGTCTCGATCTGACCCGCGCGACGAGAGCGAACATCTCCCCGGTGTGGTGCCTCTCGTTGGCGAGCGGGCTCACCGAGCTGCTGGCCGAGCCGGGCGAGCTCGTCGGCTCGGTCACGGTCGACGCAGTCGAACACGTCGTCGAGCGGGTGGCCGACCCAGACCGGATCGCCGCCATCAGCGCCAAGGTCGCGGCCGACGAGGTGCTCATCGCCGACGGCCATCACCGCTACGGCGTGAGCCGCATCTACCGCGACGAGATCCGCGCCGAGACCGGGCGCAAGGACACGCCGGCCGAGTCGACGCTGGCGTTCGTCGGCGAGCTCGCCGCTGACCAGCTGAGCATCGAGGCGATCCACCGGCTCTACACCGGCGTCGACGCCGCCGCCCTCCGGGACGCGCTGGCCAGGTCGTTCGCGCTCGAACCGGCCGGGCCGCTCGGCCAGGACACGCTCCGCTCGATGGTCGAGCGGGGCAGCCTGGTGCTCGTCGGACCCGACGGTTCGGGTGAGTGGCTGCATCCCCGGCCCGGCGCCTTCGACGGCGTGCGGGCGATCGACGGTGAGTGGCTCGAACACGCCCTGGCCGGCACGCCGGCCGACGTGACCTATCAGCACGGGCTCGACGAAGCGGTGGCCGCCGTGCGGTCGGGCGCGGCCACCGCGGCCGTCCTCATCCGGCCGGTGAGCATCGCCGAGATCGAGCGCACGGCGCGCGATCGGCTGCTGATGCCCCCCAAGTCGACGTTCTTCACCCCCAAGCTGCGCACCGGGCTGGTGCTGCGCACATTGGAGCGCTAGGCGATGGTGACCTCGTCGTCGAGGTACACGTCCTGGATCGCCTGGAGCAGGGCGATGCCGTCGTTCATCGGGCGCTGGAAGGCCTTGCGGCCCGAGATCAGGCCCTGCCCACCAGCCCGCTTGTTGATCACCGCCGTGCGCACGGCCTCGGCCAGATCGCTCTCGCCCTTGGACTCGCCGCCGGAGTTGATCAGCCCGATGCGGCCGGCGTAGCAGTTGACGACCTGCCAGCGGGTGAGGTCGATCGGATGGTCGGTGGTGAGCGTGTCGTACACCAGCGGGCTGGTCTTGCCGTACCCGTCGAGGGCGAGGTAGCCGCCGTTGTTGGTGGGCAGCTTCTGTTTGATGATGTCGGCCTCGATCGTGACCCCGAGGTGGTTGGCCTGGGCGGTGAGGTCGGCGGCGGTGTGGTAGTCGGCGTCCGCGGTCTTGAACCCGGGATTGCGGGTGTAGCACCACAGCACCGTGAACATGCCGAGCTCGTGGGCTTCGGCGAAGGCCGCGGACACTTCCTGCAGCTGGCGGGTCGACTGCTCGGACCCGAAGTAGATCGTCGCGCCGACTCCGGTGGCGCCGAGGTCCCACGCCTGCTGCGCCGAACCGAACATCACCTGGTCGAACTGGTTCGGGTAGGTCAGCAGCTCGTTGTGATTCATCTTCACGATGAACGGAATGCGGTGGGCGTAGCGCCGGCTCACCGCGCCGAGGACGCCGAACGTGGTGGCGACGGCGTTGCACCCGCCCTCGATCGCCAGCTCGACGATGTTGGCGGGATCGAAGTACGCCGGATTGGGCGCGAACGACGCCGCCCCGGAGTGTTCGATGCCCTGGTCGACGGGGAGGATCGAGACGTACCCGCTGCCCGCCAGACGGCCGTGCCCGTAGAGACTGCCGAGCCCGCGCAGCACCTGCGGTGAGCGGTCGGTGGCGGTGACCACCCGGTCGAGGAAGTCAGCGCCGGGCAAGGTCAGCTGGTCGCGGGGCACGCCCTTGCACGTGTGAGCGAGCAGGTCGTCGGCGTCGTCGCCCAGCAGGGACTGGAGATCCATGCTTCGAGCGTACCGGGCCTGCGGTCACCGTTCACCGAGCAGACGCCGGACACCGCCGAGCGCGCGGTCGACCTGGCGTCCCCGCCGGGCCGAGAGCACCTGTTCGGCCACCACCTCCGTGCGGCTCTGGGTGGCCCCGCCGGCACGGAAGAACCGCCGCCGGACCGCACCGATGACGACGACGTCGTCGCCGGCCGCGACCGGCACCCCGGAGGCTGGCGGCTCGAACCAGGCAACGGGCACCGACTGCGTGCCGCTGTCATCGCGGGTGGTGACATCGAATTGGACGAGAACGCTGCCCGACGGCAGCTCCCGCGGGCGCGGATCGTTGACCAGCGTGCCGCGGAGGACGACAACATTGTGCTCACTCACGGTGAACCCCTTCGTCAGTGGCTGACGGCAGGGGGATGTCGGTAGCGAGCACCATAGCGAGGGGGTGCGCGCGCCAAGGCCGGACTGACCGTTGACCGGCGTCAAACGTCGCGGCGGGAATCGTGCGGGCGTGACCGCCGTTGACCATCGCATGAGCCCCGGCCATACCGTCACCATCAGTCCCAGTGATGTTCATGTCGAGGTGCGACTCGACGGTGAGCTGCTCGCCCAGTCCGACCGGGCGTTGCGGCTCGACGAGACCGGTCTGCCGGCGCGTTACTACCTCCCGAAGGACGACGTACGGATGGACCTTCTTCGTCCGACGTCCTTCCAGACGACGTGCCCGTTCAAGGGCGAAGCCTCATATTGGTCGGCCGATATCGGCGGCCAAACCCATGACGGCATCGTGTGGGCCTACGAGTCACCGATCCCGGCCGCTTCCCAGATCGCCGGACTCTTGTCCTTCTACCCGACCCGCGCCGAGATCACCGTCGACGGTGAGGTGCTCACGGCGTAGACCGACGGCTCTCGGTGCGCGTCGAGACGAGCTCCGAAGTGAGACGCCAGCGCGGCGAAGTCCACTCGCTCACGTCTCAGTTCGCGGCCGACGCCGGTGTTCTCGGAATCTACGCCGAGCGGATCACGAACCAGGCCCGGCCGGGCACGAGCCGCCGGAGCACGGCGGCGAGATCGGGCGCGTCGAGCGAAACGCATCCTGAAGTCGGCCGGCTGACAC
Source organism: uncultured Acidimicrobiia bacterium (assembly GCA_963755235.1). Classification (GTDB taxonomy): domain Bacteria; phylum Actinomycetota; class Acidimicrobiia; order Acidimicrobiales; family Ilumatobacteraceae; genus JALZMG01. The sequence goes on along the minus strand of CAVWJT010000030.1, from coordinate 51,855 downwards.
CACCGGTGTAGGAGTGGCGGTGCAGGAAGATCGCCGCTGCGTACGGGATCTCACCCGGCCGGTCGCCCGAGCGGCGGGGACCGGTGTTGGCGCCGATGACGGCCGCGCGTGAGTAGGCCTCGGTGATGCTCGGCAGGTACTCGTCGGGCGACACGCACTGCCACGCGGGGCGGTGCACGAGGCGGTTGTACCTCGGCCGTCCGGGCGTCGCACCCCAGCAGTCACCGGCGCGCACCTGCCGCCAGGTCCCGCGCACGCCCGGGTTGGTGCCGTTGCCGAAGAACTGGAAGGCCTGCCCGTCCGGCGCCCGCACGGTGGCCAGGCGGAACACGCCCGCCGGCGTCGTGCCGTCACCCGAGCGGCGCTGGCGCAGCGGGCGCACCCCGTTGCGACCCACCCGCCCGTCCATGTCGGCGCGCCGGCACCGCCAGGCACCGCCCCGCTTGACGAGCAGATCGACCGTGGCCGACGTTCCCGACGCGGTCACGACGACGAGCTGGCGGGCGGCTCGCGGGATCCGCGCCGGCACCCGGCACCGGGGCGCCCAGATGCGGAGAGCCCGGCCCGTCGCCGGCCCGACCACACCGGAGGCGGTCAGGCCCCGCGCCCGCTGGAAGCGGACGACGGCGCCGCGCGTCATCGGCCCGAACCACCCGTCCGCTGGCCCGGCGTCGTAGCCCAGCGCGTTGAGCCGGGACTGCAGACAGCGCACAGGGTCGCCCGTCGACCCGCGGCGGAGCGTGGTGCCGATGGTGCACGCGGCATGCGCCGGTGGCGACGATTGGGCCGCCTCGGCGACGACGATGCCGGTGCCCAGGATCAGCCCGACAAGTGCCGCGGCCGCACCTCGCCGCACCCCCGCGTTCACGTCGACGGTGGTCGGACGCGGATGCCCAGCTCGTCGAGCTGGGCCTGGTCGACCGGCCGCGGCGACTGGGTCATCGGATCCGATCCCGACTGGGTCTTGGGGAAGGCGATCACCTCGCGGATGTTCTCCTCGCCGGCGAGGATGGCGACGAGCCGGTCGATGCCGAAGGCGAACCCGCCGTGGGGCGGGGCGCCGTACTCGAACGAGCTGAGGAAGAAGCCGAACTTGCGCTCGGCCTCCTCTGGTCCGATGCCGAGCGCGGCGAACACCCGGCGCTGCAGATCGGGATCGTGGATCCGGATCGAACCGGACCCGAGCTCCCACCCGTTGAGGACGAGGTCGTAGGCCTGCGAGCGGGCCGCCGCCGGGTCCGTCGACAACAGCTCGAGGTCGTCGAGGTGCGGCGTCGTGAACGGGTGGTGCGCCGGATGCGTCTGTCCGGTCTCGGCGTCGACGACGAACATCGGGAAGTCGACGACCCAGACGTACCGGTACGGCCCCTCGTGAACGGGTGGCCGGGCGAGGTCGTTGCGCAGCTGGCCGAGCACTTCACAGGTGGTCATCCACTCGTCGGCGACGGCGAGCACGAGGTCACCGGGCTCGGCACCCGTTCGCGTGGCCAGTCCCTCGGCCTCGGCCGGCGAGAGGAACTTCGCCACCGGGTGACTCGAACGAACCGTCGGCGGCGACCTTGAGCCACACCAGACCCTTGGCGCCGAGTTGCTTGGCCCGGTCGGTGAGCTTGTCGAGTTGGTTGCGCCCGTACTCGGCGGCCACTCCTGGGACGCGCAACCCCTTCACCGCGCCGGCGCCGGCGAAGGCCTTGAACTCGGTCCCCACGAACAGATCGGTGAGCTCGACCAACTCGATGCCGAACCGGAGGTCGGGCTTGTCGACGCCGAAGCGCTCCATCGCCTCGCGCCATGTGATCCGCTCGATGTCCGGTGAACGCTCGCCCGTGATCGCTTCGGCGGCGGCCAGCACGGCCTCGCTGATCGCGCCGATCACGTCGTCCTGGGTCACGAAGCTCATCTCGGCGTCGAGCTGCATGAACTCGTACTGCCGGTCGGCCCGCAGGTCCTCGTCACGGAGGCACCGGGCGATCTGGTAGTAGCGGTCGATGCCCGCCACCATGAGCAGCTGCTTGTAGAGCTGAGGTGACTGGGGCAGGGCGTAGAACGACCCCGGCTCCTTGCGCGACGGGACGAGGAAGTCGCGCGCGCCCTCCGGTGTCGACGGCACGAGCATCGGGGTCTCGACCTCGACGAAACCTTGAGCCTCCATCGAGGAACGGATCGCCGAGTTGACCGCTGACCTGATCCTCAGGTTGCGCTGCATCCGCTCGCGCCGGATGTCGAGGTAGCGGTACTGGAGCCGGACGACTTCGTCGACGTCGTCGGCCCTGGCATCGATCGGGAACGGAGGAGGCGTCGCCGACCGCAGCACCTCGACCTGACAGTCCCCGACCTCGATCTCGCCAGTCGCCAGGTTCGGGTTGACGGTGCCCTCCGGACGGCCGCGCACGATCCCGGTGATCCGCACCACGTACTCGGAGCGCACGTCGACGTCGTTGTCCACGACGCACTGGACGACGCCGGCGTGGTCACGGACGTCGACGAACGCCAGATGCTCGCCGTGCTCACGGCGCCGCGCCACCCATCCACACAACGTGACGGTCTCACCGACGTGGGCCGGGCGCAGCTCGCCGCACAAGTGCGTCCGCAGCGACGTCGCCGAGCCGGTCACGACAACTCCTTCTGCACGTGGTCGAGGAGCTGGGTCCGCGGGATCACGGTCTGTTCGCCGTCACCGCGCAACGGGCGGACCACGACGGTGCCGGCGTCACGCTCGTCCGGCCCGATGATCACGACGACCGCGGCACCGCTGCGATCGGCGGCCCGCATCTGCGCCTTCATGCTGCGACTGTCGTACGCCCGACCGGCCGCGATGCCGGCGGTCCGCAGCTCGTGGGTGAGCACGAGGGCGTCGCCGGCCCCGGCGGTGTCGACGACGAAGACCTCGGTGTTGGTGATCTCCTCTTCCCCGGCCGCCTCCGCCGCGCTGGCCAGCAGGATGCGCTCGATCCCGGCCCCGAACCCGACCGCTGGCGTGGGCGGTCCCCCGAGCTGCTCCACGAGACCGTCATAGCGGCCGCCGCCACCGATCGCGTTCTGCGCCCCGTCGAGCGCGTGGGCGGCGAACTCGAACGTGGTCCTGGTGTAGTAGTCCAGCCCCCGGACGAGCCGCGGCTGGATCTCGAAGGGGATGCCGAGGTCGCCGAGGCCCGCCTGGACCCGGTCGAAGTGGCGGGCGCTGTCGGGTGAGAGGTAGTCGAGCATCACGGGTGCGCTGGCGATCACGTCGTCGTCCTTTGCCCGCTTCGAGTCCAACACGCGGAGCGGGTTGATGGCGAGTGTCTCGCGACTCTCGGCGGTGAGATCGGCACTGTGCTCGGTGAGGTAGGCGCGCAGCGCGTCCACGTAGGCGGCTCGGCTGGCGGGGTCGCCCATCGAGTTCAGCGCCAACGTCCGGCGACGGAGTCCGAGCTCGCGGTGGAACCCATCCAGCAGCGCGATGACCTCGACGTCGGCGTCCGGGTCGTCGGTGCCGACGATCTCGGCATCGAGCTGGAAGTGCTGGCGGTACCGCCCGGCCTGCGGCTGCTCGTAGCGGTAGTTGGGCCCGACCGTCCACGCCTTCCATGGAGTGGGCGGGCGGTGTTCGACGAACGCCCGCATCAGCCCGGCGGTGATCTCGGGCCGCAGCGCGACCCGCCGGCCGCCCTTGTCCTCGAAGTCGTACATCTCCTTGCGGACGATGTCGGTGGAGTCACCGACCCGCTGGAACACCTCGACCTGTTCGACCAGCGGCGTCAGCACGAGTCCGAAGCCAGCCCGCCGGGCGTGCTCGGCGAACGTGGCCACGAGGGACGCCCAGCGGGCCGATTCCGGCGCCAGGACGTCGCGCATCCCTTTGGGAGCCTGGAACTCGGGCACGGCTGACGAGGCTACCTGCGCCGCACCGGAGCGGACCTGGAGGCGAGCGGCGAACTATCCGCGCAACACGTCGGCGTAGTCGAGCAGCGCCTGGCGCAACGGCGTGTCGGCGCCGATCCGCCGGGCCGCCCGCTCGAGGGAGGCTGCTGCCGCGGTGTCGTTGCCCTTGGCTTCCTGCTTCTTCGCCTGCGTGATGTCCTTGGCGATCTTGTTGGCGAGCTTGCTGCTGAGGTCGCCGTTGCGCACCGCTTGGTCGTAGTGGGCGCCGACGACGGCGAAGCTCGGTTCCCACACGATCTCGGTCTGGTGCTGGGCGTTGAACTCGCCGACCTGGACCTCGGAAGCGGCGGCAAGCTCGTCCTCGGACAGCTGGTCACTGACGAGCACGCCCAGCGCGTCGAACCCGCGGGCGAGCTCGGTGGCGAAGACGTGTCCGTTGTACCAGTAGGTCGACCAGTAGCCGCCGATGTTGAGCCCGGTCGCGTTGGGGGTGTTGATCGGTCCCCGGTCGTAGAAGGCGATCTCTCTCGGGGACCGCGAGTCGGTGAAGTCGACGATCGACAGCCCGCCCTGGTACCAGGCCTGGATGAGGATGTCGCGACCCGGGACCGGCAGCAGCGAGCCGTTGTGGGCGACGCAGTTCTCCTGCGTCGTCTGCGGCACCGGGAGCTTGTAGTAGCTGCGGAACTCCATCTGCCCGTTGACGATGTCGAAGATCGCGTCGGCGCCCCAGCGCGGCTCGTCGGTGACCCGGCAGCGGGCAGCCGTGCCGCCACCCCACTCGTCGGTGAAGATCACCTTGGTGCCGTCGTTGTTGATCGTCGCCGAGTGCCAGTAGGAGTAGTTCGGGTCGGAGACGGCGTCCAGCCGCACCGGGTTCACCGGATCGGAGATGTTGAGCAGGATGCCGTTGCCCTGGCACGCTCCGGCGGCCAGGCCGAGCGCTGGGTAGGCCGTGATGTCGTGGCACGTGTTGGTGTTCGGCGTCGGTGAGTACGGACCCGTGCCCGAGGGATGCTGCGCGGCGCCGGGCAGCGTGTTCTGCAGGCCGTTGAACGCGCCGGTGACCGGATCGGTGAAGATGCGCGGCTGGCTGACGATCGACGCCGTCGCCGGGGCGGCGAGCGGCACCTTGATGACGTCGATCCGCCACTGCGTCGGGTTCCCCATCGTGACCGGATCGGTCGTCAGCGGCGCGTTCACGCAGCCGGCGAGCTCGGTCGCCGGGCGCACGCCGGCGGTGCCGGAGTTGTAGATGTAGATGTTCGCCGCGTCGTCGGGGTCCGTGACGATCGTATGGGTGTGCGAGCCGCGGCACGTCTGGACGCCGGGGAGCTGCACCGGATTGGCGAGGTCGCTGATGTCGAAGATGCGGACGCCACGGAAGCGCTGCGCGGGATCGGTAATCGGATTACCAGTGCAGTCGATCCGGCCGCGCGTCTCCTCGACCGACATGAACAGCAGGTCGCCGTACACCGAGACGTCGCCCTGCCCGCCGGGACACACGAACGACGAGCTCAGTACGGGGTCCGTCGGCGTCGAGATGTCGTAGACCTGGAAGCCGTTGAAGTTCCCGGCGATCGCGTGATCACCAGTGAAGGCAAGGTCGGAGTTGACGAAGCCGAAGTTGTTGGGCGCGGCGTCGAACGGCGCCACCCGTGGATTGTTGTCGAGCAACTCGACGTTGCTCGCCGTGTCGGTGTACGGGAAGTAGCCCGCCGGCAGACCGATGCGGGGATCGTCCTGCTGGCCCGACGCGACGGTCGGGACGACGGCGAGGGCGACCATCGCGGCCGCCACCGCAGCGACACGGCGCCGCCCCGATCCTCGGCGGTAGCTGTGCTGGACTGGATCGTGTGTCACACGTTCACCTCCGGTCTCAGCGGTCCGCCTGCGCCCCCAGCGCAGACCGCGCGGCGCGGAGAACCATAGTCGCAGCCTGCATCCTCGTGTGCGCCGCCGCGACCGGGTGCTCGTCCGACCGTGACGCCGACATCGAGAGCACGGCGCCGGTCGTCCAGCTCGGCGGTCCCGGCGAGACGAACCGGGTGCTCACCGACGACGAGCTCGACGACCTCGAAGCTCCCCCGCACACAGACGCCGACGTCGCCTTCGTCCACGGGATGCTCGCCCACCACGAGCAGGCCCTGGCGATGACGGCACTGGTCGAGGAGCGGGCAGCCCGCGACGACCTCGGCCTCCTGGCCGAGCGCATCGACATCAGCCAGCGGGACGAGATCGTCCAGATGGAGCGGTGGCTGACCGAGCGCGACGAGGCCGTCACCGATGCCAACGGGCAGCACATCGATCACACCGAGCTGATGCCGGGCATGCTGACCGCCGAGGAGCTCACCCAGCTCGAGGGCGCGACCGGCGCCGAGTTCGACCGGCTCTTCCTCCAGTACATGATCCGCCATCACGAAGGCGCCGTTGTCATGGTCGAGGAGCTGCTGACCGAAGGGTTCGGCGGCCAGGAGCCACAGCTCTTCCAGCTGGCCCAGCACATCGAGCTCGATCAGCAGGTCGAGATCGCGAGGATGAAGCGGGTGCTCACCGACCTCGGCGGCTGACCGTCGCCGTCGAAGCGGTGAGCGGTGAGCGCCCATGGGACGCCTGTTGCTCACCGCACGACGTAGGAACCTGGCGGCCGGCAATCTCGGTTCCGGAGTGGTCGACCGGTCGAGTGTCTTCCTCGACAGCGTGACGCTGGAGAACCCCGCACGAGTTCGCATCGTCGTCCGCGGTCCCCGCCGGCAGGGCCCACATCGATGGTACATGCTCTGTGGGAACGCGTCCGACGATTTCGCAGAGACCAGGTCTTCTCGTTCAACGCTCGGCTGCCTCGCGTTCTCGACCTGTCGAACAGGCTGGGGGAGTGAGCAGATGGCGGGCCTGCTTCGTGGAAGCTCAGGTGAGCTATCCCAGATTCGGCGCGGTCACCCTTTTGCTCCAGGCCCGCTACTGACGCCCTACGAACCGCCGCCTGGCACCAAACGGTAGGCGTCGTAGACGGCGTCGATGCCCTTGATCGTCCGCAGCACGGCGGCCAACTGGCTGGGATCGCCGAGCTCGAACTCGAAGCGCATCTTGGCCACGCGGTCGCTGCCGGTCGACGTGTCGCACGCGACGATGTTGACGTGGTGCTCGGCGAGGGCGTTGGCCACGTCGCGCAGGAGCCGGCTGCGATCGAGGGCGACGACCTCGACGCCGGCCCGGTAAAGCGTTCCCGGAGCCTCACCGTCCCAGTCGACCTCGATCAGGCGGGTGGCGTGCTCGCTCATCAGGGTCACCGCGTTGGCACAGTCCGCGCGGTGGACGCTCACGCCGCGACCGCGGGTGACGAACCCGATGATCTCGTCGCCCGGTACCGGGGTGCAGCACTTGGCGAGCCGCACGAGCAGGTCGTCGAGGCCCTCGACGTGGACACCGACCTTGTCGGCCTCCGTGCGGTGACGCCGCGGCCGCAGCACGGTTGCCGGCAGCTGCTCCTCTTGCTCACCGCCGCGGAACCCGCGCGCCACCCGTTGGGCGACGCTGCGCGCCGACACGTGATGCTCGCCGACGGCGGCCAGGAGCGCGTCGAGATCGACGTAGCTGTGGTCGGCGATGACCGTCTTGAGCTGCTCCGAGCCCCACATCCGCTGTACGGGCAGACCCTCGCGCCGGAGCTCCTCGGCGAGCGCGTCGCGCCCGGCCTCGATCATGTCGAGCCGGCGCTCCCGGCTGAACCACTGCCGGATCTTGTTGCGCGCCCGCGGGGACTTGACGAAGCCGAGCCAGTCGCGCGACGGCCCCGCGGTCTCGACCTTGGAGGTGAAGATCTCGCACGTGTCACCGCTGGCGAGCTGGTTGTCGAGCGAGACCAGGCGGCCGTTCACCTTCGCGCCGACGCAGGCGTGACCGACCTCGGTGTGGACGGCGTAGGCGAAGTCGACCGTCGTCGAGCCGAGCGGGAGGGTGACGACCCGGCCCTTGGGCGTGAAGACGAACACCTCGTCCTGTTCGAGGTCGGTCTTCAGGCTCTGCATGAACTGCGCCGGGTCGGACACCTCGGCCTGCCAGTCGATGATCCGGTTGAGCCAGTCGATGTCGGCCGACGGTGACTCGTCCTTGTAGGCCCAGTGCGCGGCGACGCCCCACTCCGCCCGTTGGTGCATCTCGCGCGTCCGGATCTGGACCTCGATCGGCTTGCCCTCCGGCCCGATCACCGTCGTGTGCAGGCTCTGGTAGAGGTTGAACTTCGGCATCGCGATGTAGTCCTTGAAGCGACCCACCACCGGTCGCCACCGCCCGTGGATGCAGCCCAGCGCGGCGTAGCAGTCCTTCATCGAGTCGACGATCACCCGGATCGCGACGAGGTCGAAGATGTCGTCGAACTCGCGGCCCTTGACGACCATCTTCTCGTACAGGCTCCAGAGGTGCTTGGGCCGTCCCGTCACGTCGGCGTCGATCCCCAACTCGGCGAGGCGGGTGCTCACCTCCCTGATCGCCGTGGCGAGATAGAGCTCGCGCTCGGGAGCCCGACTGCTCACGAGATGGTCGAGCTCGGCGAACCGCTTGGGGTGGAGGGCGGCGAACGACAGGTCCTCGAGCTGCTGCTTGATCTCCTGCATCCCCAGCCGGTGGGCGAGGGGGGCGTAGATGTCCAGGGTCTCCTGGGCGATGCGTCGCTGCTTGTCCAGCGGCATCGCCGCGATCGTCCGCATGTTGTGCAGCCGATCAGCGAGCTTGATGACCAGAACGCGCAGGTCGCGGGCCATCGCGACGAGCATCTTGCGCATCGTCGCCGCCTGCTGGGCCTCGCGCGAGTCGAACTGGATCCGTTCCAGCTTGGTGACGCCGTCGACGATCGCGGCGACCTCCTGGCCGAACCCGCCTTCGACGTCGGCGAGCGTGATCTCGGTGTCCTCGACCGCGTCGTGGAGCAGAGCGGCGGCGACGGAGATCTCGTCGAGTCCGATGTCGGCCACGATGCGCGCCACGGCGAGCGGGTGGTTGATGTAGCTCTCGCCGCTGGACCGGAGCTGGCTGCGGTGCGCCTCGGCGGCCACCTCGTACGCCCGGCTGATCGTGGCGACCGGTGCCTTCGGGTGGCGGCGGCGGTAGCTGGTGAGCAGCGGGGTCAGCTCGACCGGGGCCGCGGCCTCGTGGTGCCGCCGCCACGGGAGAACGCGGTTGACGGTGCTCACGGAACGCTCAGTACGTCGCCAGCGTCTCGAGCCGGCGCTCGCCGAGCTTGTCGCGACCGCCCAGCTCGCTGAGCTCGATCAGGATGCCGACCCCGACGATCGACCCGCCGAGCGCCTCGACCAGGCGGCACGTGGCGGAGGCCGTGCCGCCGGTGGCGAGCACGTCGTCGACGACGAGGATGCGCTCGTCGGGATGGATCGCGTCACGGTGGATCTCGAGTCGGTCGCTGCCGTACTCCAGCTGGTACTCCTCGCGGACGACGGCCCACGGCAGCTTGCCGGGCTTGCGCACCGGGACGAAGGAGGCGCCGAGGCGATACGCCACCGGAGCGGCGAGGATGAAGCCGCGCGCCTCGACGCCGACGACCCGGTCGACGGCGTCGGCCGCGAAGCGCTCGGCCAGTTCGTCGATCGCCCGGCGGAAACCGTCGGCGTCGCCGAGCAGCGGTGTGATGTCACGGAAGGTGACTCCCGGCTGGGGGTAGTCCGCGACCTCGCGCACGAGGGCGCGGAGCCAGACCGGCTCGGCCATCGTCGTCGTGGAGGGCCCCTGCGCGCTCATCCGCCCAGGTTACCGGGGACCTACCGCCGCTTCTTCTTACGGGGGCGGGGCGGGTGGCTGAGGACCTGCGTGCTCGACGCGGCGGGCGCCATCGCCGCCGGAGCCGCCGTCTTGCCGGGTGTCGGCCCTTCGGCAGGCGCCGGGCGGCGTCGTCCCGCCGGCGGGCGCATCGAGGCGGTGCCGCGCACGACGACGGCGCGGAGGTCGTCGCCGACCAAGTGCGTGTCGACGGTCCCGTGCCGCCGGGCGAACTGCGGTTCCTTGCTCTTCAACCAGCCGAGCAAAGGGGTGGCGACGAACAGCGACGAGTAGGCGCCGATGGCGAGGCCGACGAAGAGGGCGATGGCGAACTCCTGCAGCGTCACCTGGCCGAAGACCCCGGCGCCCACCAGGAGCAGCGACACCACCGGCAAGACAGCCGCGATGCGTGGTGTTCAGCGATCGCAACAGCACCTGGTTCACCGACACGTTCACGAGGTCGGCGGCCGAGAGACCACCGGCGGTGAGCCGCCGCTCGTTCTCCTTGACCCGGTCGAACACGACGATCGTGTCGTACAGCGAGTAGCCGAGCACGGTGAGAAAGGCGATGACCGTCGCTGGGGTGACGACGAAGCCGAACACCGAGTAGATCCCCACGGAAATGACCACGTCGTGGACCATCGCCAGCAGGGACGCCACGGCCATCCGCCACTCGAAGCGGATCGAGATGAAGATCGCGATCAGCCCGAGGAAGATGGCGAGCGCCCAGATCGCCTTCTTGGTGATCGACCAGCCCCACTGCGACGAAACCGACGAGACGCTGATGTCGTTCACCGTGACATCGGCGCCTTCGGCGAACGCCTGCTGCAACCGGGTCCGGACCTCCTCCGGCTGGTCGTCGACCTGCACCTTGATGATCGCGCCGCTGTCCGACGAGCGCTCCTGGATCTTGGCGCTGGTGGCGTCGATCCCGTTGTCCCCGAGAATCCCCTCGGCCTCGTCGACCGAGAAGTTCTCGGCCGGCACGTCCCAAGCCACGCCACCGGTGAAGTCGAGCCCGAGGTTGAGTCCGTTGACGCTCAGCGACACCACGCTGATCACGATCATCGCGAGCGACAGCCCGAACCACCACCAGCGCCGCCCCCAGAAATCGACCGCCGTCTCGCCGAGGACGAGGCGTCGCCACCTCGTCGACGCGATCTCGCCCGGCGCCACGGGCGGCTGCTCGGTCTCGACGCTGTTGTCGACGCTCATGACGGCTTCACCCCCAGCCCGAACGTGTCCCGGCGGTCGAGCACGCCGCTGCTGGCGAGGAGGGCGACCGCCGGCCGGGTGAAGCAGAAGAACACGATCAGGTCGCACACGGTGGTGATGCCCAGGTAGAGGGCGAAACCGCGCACCGAGCCGACGCTGAGGACGAACAGCACGGCGGAGGCGATGATCGCCACCAGGTTGGCGGCGAGAATCGTCCGCCACGACGCCTTGAAGGCGCGGTCGGCGGAGTTCTTGATCGTGCGCCCGTGGCGCACCTCGTCCTTGAGTCGCTCGAAGTAGACGACGTAGCTGTCGACGGTGACCCCGATCGAGACGATGATCCCGGTGACGCCGGCGAGGGTCAGGGCGTAGTTCGTCGTCTGCGAGACGATCGCGGCGACACTGAAGATCAACATCCCCCACACCACCAAACCCGCGACGATCACCAGCGTGAGGCTGCGGTAGAAGTACACCAACATCAGCAGGACGAGCACCACGCCGACCAACCCGGCTACGACGGACGCCCGCAGCGAGTCCTGCCCCAACGTCGGCGACACCGTCTGCACCGTCTCGGCCTCGACATTGACCGGGAAAGCCCCGCGGTTGAGGACGCGGGCGAGCGACCGGGCGTCGCCCTCTGATTCCATCCCGCTGATCTGGACGTCGTCGGGGAAGTTCGGCTCGTTGACGACCGGCGCCGACTGGATCACGTTGTCGAGGACGATCGCCAGCTGCCGGCTCGGGCAGGTCTCGAGGCCCTGGTTGCACTGCAGGGCCAGCGCGTTCCACGACTCGTTGCCAGTGCCGGTGAGCGTGGTGTTGACGACCCAGCCGCGTTGGGGATCGAGGTCGGCGGCGGCGCTCCCCCGGCTGAAGACCTCACCGGTGCCGCCCGGCGGGCCGACCAGGCACTGCCCGCCGTCGAGAACGGGCAGCACCTCGGTCTCCGGTTGTACGGGTGGCACGGTCGTGCCCGCGCCAGCGATGGTGGTCGTCGTCGCACCCGGCACGGTGGTCGTCGTCGCGCCTGGTGCGGCCGTCGTGGACGCTGCGGTCGTCGTCGGTGGCGCCGTGCTGGCCGTGGTCGCCGTGGTCGGCGGCGCGGCCGCCCGCGCCGAGCCGGCGAACCCCGACGGAGTGGCCTCCGGAACCGCGCTCGTTCCCGGCGCCGCGTGCGTCGCCGGCGGCGGCGGTCGTCGGTGACGCGGCCGATCCCGCGGTCGTGCTGCCCGGCACCGTGCCCGCGATCGTGCTGCCTGGCGCCGTGCCGCTCGGCGTGGTCGTCGACGCTCCCGGCTCGGCCGCGGCGAAGCACTGGTACACCGGGCGGAGCGTGACGATGCCGGCGACGTCCACGGCGTCGAGGGCATCTTCCTGGTCGCGCACACCCGGCAGGTCGACGATGATGTTGGGCCCCTCGACCCGCACGTCGGGCTCGGCGATGCCGCGTCGCTCGAGTTCGTCACGGATCAGGTCCCGGATGACCAGCAGGTCGTCATCCGTCGCGCCTTCGCTCGGGGCGAGGGTGACCGACAAACCCCCCTGCAGGTCGAGGCCGAGGGCGGGAGTGTTGCCGAAGGCGAGGTTGAGTGCGAGTACGGCGGCCGTCACGCCGACGATGCCGGCGACCCACGCCCACAGCCGGCGCCGGATCATTCCGGTCGATGTCGCCGGTGGACTTGTCCGCAGTCGAGTCGGGCAGTTCAGGCGGGCTCTTGGCTTCCGGCGCCGGTGTGGTCGTGGGCGCCTTGCCCGCGATCGCGCCGCGAGACAGCCGGATCTGCACGTCTTCGTCGACCTCCAGCCAGACCCGGTCCTCGTCGAACCCGGTGATGAAGCCGTACACACCGGACGTGGTGATGACCTCGTCGCCGACCTCGAGCGATGACTGCAGGGCGGTCTGCTCGCGCATCCGCCGCCGCTGCGGGCGGATCATCAGGAAGTACAGCGCCAGCGGGATGAGCAGCAGGATCCCGAGCTGGACGAGGGCCGCCCCGCCGCCGGACGAGTCGTCCGCCTCGGCGAGGGTGGTGAGAAGGTGCATCGTTGGTCCCGTGTTCCGCGTCAGGTCCGGAGGGCTCCGGACCGGCGGGAAATCCTACCGACCGTCACGCCCAGACGGTCAGCACGTCTCGGCGTAGCTCGGCGAGCGTGCCCTCGGTGATCGCCGCCCGCGCCCGGTCCATGAGCTGCAGCGTCCACGCCACGTTGTGCAGGCTGACGAGCCGGGCGGCCGATGGCTCACCCACCGCAAACAGGTGCCGCAGGTAGGAGCGACTGTGGCGGGCACACACGGCACACCCGCATGCGGCGTCGATCGGCTCCTGTTCGGAGGCGTGGCGCGCGGCCTTGACGTGGACCTTGCCGGTGCTCGTCAGCGCGGTGCCGTGGCGTCCGAGCCGGGTCTGCATCACGCAGTCGAACTGGTCGGCGCCGAGGGCGACCGCCTCGACGAGGGTCGCCGGATCACCTACGCCCATCAGGTAGCGAGGGCGGTCGGCAGGGAGATGGGCGACGGTCGCCTCGAGCGCGGGCAGCATCTCCGCCTTCGACTCCCCCACCGACAGTCCGCCGATGGCGTAGCCGTCGAAGTCCAGTTCGACCGTGCGTTGGGCGCTCTCGGCGCGGAGCGTCTCGTCGGCGCCGCCCTGGACGATCCCGAACAGCGACTGGCCGGCGCGGCGATGTGCGGCGCGGGCGCGGCCCGCCCAGGCGACCGTGCGCTCCACGGCGAGGCGCACGACCTCGGGCGGACTCGGCAGCGGCGGGCACACGTCCAGCGCCATCTGGATGTCCGCGCCGAGCAGCTCCTGCGTGTGGACGGCGGATTCGGGGGTGAGGCGGTGGAACGACCCGTCGTAGACGCTGCGGAACGTCACTCCCTCGTCGTCCACAACCGGCTCGAGCGAGAAGACCTGGAACCCGCCGGAATCGGTGAGGGTGAGCCCGTCCCAGCCGCTGAAGGCGCCGAGCCCTCCGGCGCGGGCGACGATCTCGGCGCCCGGACGCAGCATCAAGTGGTAGGTGTTGCCGAGGACGATCTCGACACCGAGCGACTCGTAGTCGGCCGCGCTCAGATACTTCACCGCCCCGCGTGTGCCGACGGGCATGAAGCAAGGAGTCCGGTACGTCCCCCGCGCCGTCCTGGCAACCCCTGCCCGCGCCGCACCACTGGTGGCTTCGAGCTCGATCGTCACCGGGTGCAAGGCGAGCGAACCTACTGGGCGAAGCGTTCCTCCATCTGGGCGGGAATCTTCTCACTCGACCATCTGGGCGGGAATCCTTCCACCTGTCGGCAAGGATCCCGCCCAGATACCGATCACGACGCGTGACGGTCGAGGAGCATGGCGTCGCCGAACGACAGGAACCGGTAGCCCTCGGCGAGTGCCGTCGTGTAGAGCGTGCGCCACCGCGGCCCGACGAAAGCGTCGATCATCATGAGCAGGGTCGTGCGGGGAAGGTGGAAGTTGGTGAGCAACAGATCCACGACCCGGAACTCACGGCCGCGATGGAGGAACAGCTCGGTGCGACCCTCGAGCGTTCCGCTCACGGCGGCACTCTCCAGGGCCCGCACGGTCGTGGTGCCCACCGCCACCACCCTGTCGGCGGCGGCGCAAGCGGTCCAGGTGGACGCCGGCACGCGGTACCACTCGCTGTGCATTTCGTGGTCCCGCGGGTCGCTCGCGCTCACCGGCTGGAACGTGTCCAGGCCGACGCCCAGCTCGACGGCCACGAGGGCCACCCCCATCGCCTCGATGCGGCCGATGAGCTCGGGGGTCAGGTGGAGACCGGCGGTGGGTGCTGCGGCCGAGGACGGGTCCCGCGCGTACACGGTCTGGTAGCGCTCGGGGTCGTCCAGCCGCGTGCGGATGTAGGGCGGTAGGGGGACCTCGCCGTAGTCGGCGAGCACGCGGTCCGGGTCGTCGCCCAGCTCGACCCGGAACGTGTCTCCGGCGGCCGAGCGCGCCCCCACCACGACCAACGGTCGTCCGTCGGGAGCCGTCAGCACGTCACCCGCGCGCAGCCGGCGGGCCGGGCGGATCAAAGCCTCCCAGCCCCTTCGGTCGGCGGTGACCGGCTCGAGCAGGAGCACCTCCGCGGCCCCACCCGTGGCGCGCCGCAACCGCAGCCGGGCGGGCAACACCCTGCTCTCGTTGACGACGACGACGTCGCCCTCGTGCAGGAGGTCGGGGAGCTCCGCCACGTGACGGTGCTCCGGCGGGGCTTCCCCGCGGTCCACGAGCAGACGGCGCCGCGTCGCGGGGTTCGATCGGGACCTGGGCGATGCGGTCCTCGGGCAGGTCGTAGTCGAAGTCCTCCAGTCGCATCGCCCGTGCAGGCTAGGAAGGATCAGGGCCGCGAGGTGTGTGCCAGCATCTCGCGGTGAGCACACGACGTACCGAATCGGTGACCATCGTCGACGCCGGCGAGATGCCCATCCACCTCTGGCTGCCCGAGGCCGGTCGCGGGCCGGGGATCCTGCTCCTCCAAGAGATCTTCGGCGTCGGCTCGTACATCCGGGCGGTCGCTGAGCGCCTCGCGGACGCCGGGTACGTCGTCGGCGCGCCCGAGGTCTTCTGGCGTTTCGCCCCGGGATGGGAGGCGGATCACGACGAGGCCGGTCTCACCGCCTCGCTCGAGCAGGCCGGCAAGCTCGATCCCGAACAGGCCGTCGCCGACGGCGCAACCGCCTGCGCCCACCTACGCGGGGTTGACGAGGTCACCGGTACGCCCGGTGTGCTCGGCTTCTGCCTCGGTGGCACGCTCGCCTTCGGTGTCGCCGTGGTCGATGACCCGGCCGTGTGCGTGAGCTACTACGGCGCGGGCGTCCCGGCGATGGCCGATCGACTGGCTGACATCAGCTGCCCGACCCTGTTCCACTTCGGACGCGACGACGCCTACATCCCGGCGGCAGGTGTCGAGGCGCTGGCCGAGGCGATCGGTCGCCGGCCCGGTTTCGTGCTCAACGTCGAGGCCGCCGGACACGCCTTCGACAACCACGACAGCGCGATGTTCTACGACGAGGCGGCGGCCCGGGCGGCGTGGTCGAAGACGATGGCGTTCCTCGCCGAGCACCTCCCGGTGAGGTAGGGCTCAGTCGAACAACCCGGGTGCCGTCCGCGGACCCGTCGACGGCGGTGTCAGCCCAAGGTGGATGTACGCGGCGGGCATCGCCACCCGGCCGCGCGGCGTGCGCGAGAGCAGGCCCTGTTGGATGAGGAACGGCTCGTACACGTCCTCCACGGTCTCGGCGAGCTCACCGACGGCGATGGCGAGCGTCGACAGGCCCACCGGGCCGCCGTGGAACTGCTCGCAGAGCGCACCGAGGATCGCCCGGTCGACCTTGTCGAGCCCGATGCCGTCGACCCCGAACACGGCCAACCCGTCGCGCGCGGTCGCCGCGTCCACGGTGCCGTCGCCCCGCACCTCGGCGAAGTCGCGCACGCGGCGCAGCAGGCGGTTGGCGATGCGGGGGGTACCCCGGGATCGACGGGCGATCTCCCCCGCCCCGTCGGTGTCGATGGGCACGTCGAGAATTCCCGCCGCCCGGACGACAATCGCCTGCAGCTCGGCAGCGTTGTAGTAGTCGAGGCGGGCCACCAGCCCGAAGCGATCGCGCAGGGGCCCGGTGATCATCCCGGTGCGGGTGGTGGCACCGACGAGGGTGAACGGCGGCAGGGTGAGCCGGATGCTGGACGCGGCGGGTCCCTTGCCGACGACGATGTCGAGCTGGAAGTCCTCCATCGCCGGGTAGAGGATCTCCTCGACGGCGTGCGACAGGCGGTGGATCTCGTCGACGAACAGCACGTCCCGATCCTCGAGCTTGGTGAGGATCGCGGCGAGGTCGCCGGCTCGTTCGAGCGCCGGACCGGACGTGATGTGCAACGCCACACCCATCTCGGCGGCGGCGATCCCGGCGAGAGTGGTCTTGCCCAGGCCGGGCGGGCCGGCGAAGAGCAGATGGTCCACGGCCTGACCCCGCCGCCGGGCCGCCTCGATGACGATGTGCAGGTGCTCCTTGAGCTCGGTCTGGCCCACGAATTCGGCCAGCCGCCGCGGCCGGAGGCCGGCCTCGACGGCGTCGTCCGCCTCCTCCACCACGGCCGGGTCCAGGAACTCGTCACGCATGGCGCGCTCCCAACAGCTTGAGGGCGTCTCGCAACAGGGTCGGCGCGTCGGCGTCACCAGGCAGTTCGCGTAGCGCCTCGCGGATCTCGTCCGAGCCGTAGCCGAGCCCGGACAGTGCCTCGCGCACGTCACCGACCGTCGAGCTGCCGCCTGAGCCCCCCACGGGGTCGAGGATCGGAACCGCCAGCCGGCTCCTCAGCTCGACGAGCAGCCGTTCGGCGGTCTTGCGCCCGACACCCGGTACGAGCGTCAGCGCGCCGACGTCGGCGCCGGCGACGATGTCGACGAGCGCCGCCGGCGGGTGGGTGGCGAGGATCGCCATCGCCAGAGCCGGGCCGACGCCGTGGGTGGCGATGAGCGTCTGGAACGTGGCCCGCTCGTCGCGCGTGGCGAACCCGTACAGCGTCTGATCGTCCTCGCGGATGTGGTGGTGGATGTAGAGGAACACGGTCGACGTCGGCTCGAGCTCGGGAAGGGTGCGCGGGGAGACGACGACGACGTAGCCGACGCCGGCGACCTCGACCAGCACCGTGCCGTCGAGCCCGCGCTCGAGCACTTCTCCGCGCAGCGACCCGATCACGGTGCCCCCCAGGCCTGGGCGATGCGCCGTTGCAACGGCGCCATCGCCAGGTAGCACAGGGCCAGCGCGGCGGCATCCGCGGCGTCGGCCGGCCGGGGTGGGGCATCGAGGTGGAGGCGAGCTTGCACCATCTTCTGCACCTGCTCCTTGGTCGCCCCGCCCCATCCGGCGATGGCGTCTTTCACCTGGTTCGGGCTGTACTGGACCACGTGGCAGCCGGCGGCCGCGGCCTCGGCGAGGGCGAGCCCGCTGGCCTGCCCGACGCTCATCGCCGTGCGCACGTTGACCTGGAAGAAGAGCTGCTCGACGGCAACCGCCCCCGGTCGGTACTCGGCGATGAGCGCGGCCAGCTCCCGGCGCAGTGTGGCCAGCCGCTGGGGCACGCCGTCGCCGGGCGGGGTGCGGATGACCCCGAGGGCGACAGCGGTCGCCGCGCCGGCGCCACACCCGTCGACGACGGCGTAGCCGCAGCGGGTGAGACCGGGATCGATGCCGAGGACGCGCGTCGGCTCATCGTCTGCGAACACAGGTTCGCAGACTAGTTCGTGGAAGCTCGCACGTGCGGGATCCCGCGTTACATCGCCTTGAGGGCGTCGACGAGCTCGCTCACCGGACGGTAGGTCAGCCCGGCGATGGCGCGGTGGGCGTAGCGGATCACGCCCTCGCCGTCGATGATGAAGACACTCCGCCGGGGGAATCCGATCGGGCCGAGGGTGCCGTAGGCGCCGGCCACCGCCTTGTCGGGATCGGCGAGCAACGGAAAGGCGAACCCGTACTTGCCGGAGAAGCGTTCGTGGCTGGCGATGTCCTGGGCCGAGATCGCGAGCACCTGGGCGCCGAGATTGGTGAACTGATCGAGGCCGTGGTTGTACGTGTTGAGCTGCTTCGTGCACACCGGCGTGTCGTCACCCGGGTAGAACACCAGCACCACGGCCTGACCGGCGTAGTCCTCGAGGGCGTACTCCTTGCCGCCGGTGCCGGCGAGCTTGAAGCCCGGTGCCCTGTCCCCCACCCCAAGACTCATCGCGCGTCCTCCATCGCGTCCTCCATCACCTCGTCGGTGATGTCGAAGTTGCTGTACACGTCCTGCACGTCGTCATTCTCCTCGATCGCCTCCACGATGCGCAGCACCTTCTTCGCCTCCTCGGCGGAGGTGATCGGTACGACGTTGTCCGACACCATCGGGGCGTCGGCCGACTCGACGACGAACCCGGCGTCCTCCAGCGTCGACCGGAGGTCGAACGCCCTGGACGCATCGGTGGTGACTCTCCAGCTCCCACCGTCGTCGGTGACGTCGTCGGCCCCGGCCTCGACGGCGGCCAGGAGCAGCGCATCCTCGTCCGCCCCGCCGTCGACCATCACGATCCCGCGGCGGGCGAACTGCCAGCTCACCGCGCCCGGTTCGGCGAGCGAACCGCCGAGGCGGGTGAACACGCCCCTGATCTCGGACCCGGTGCGGTTGCGGTTGTCGGTGAGCACGTCGATGAGCAGGGCCACGCCGCCGGGGGCATAGCCCTCGTAGGTGATCGCCTCGTACACGCCGGCGTCGCCCTCGCCAGTGCCCCGCTTGATCGCCCGCTCGATCGACTCATTCGTCATCTGGGCGGCCTTGGCCTTCTGCACGGCGGTGCGCAGCGTGGGATTGACATCGGCGTCTCCCCCGCCGGCCCGCGCCGCCACCTCGATCTGCCGGGTCAGCTTGTTGAACAGCTTCCCCCGCGCCTTGTCGGCGGCGCCCTTCTTGTGCTTGATCGTCGCCCACTTCGAGTGTCCGGACATCTCACGCCTCCTGCGTGCGGTGATCGTGGCCGCGGCCGACCCCGTCGACAAGCTCGACGAACCGGGCATGAAGACGATGATCGGGAGTCAGCTCGGGATGGAACACCGCGGCCATGATCCGACCCTGCTGCACCAGCACCGGATCGCCTCGGTGTCGGGCGAGCACGTCGACGTCAGGACCGGCCGTCTCCACGCGGGGTGCCCGGATGAACACGCCGTGGAACGGCGCACCGTCGACCCCGACGACGTCGAGGTCGGTCTCGAAGCTGTCGAGCTGGCGGCCGTATCCGTTGCGTTGGACGGTGACGTCGAGCGCACCGAAGCTGCGCTGGTCGGGTCGCCCGTCGTGGATCTCGCGGGCGAGCAGGATCAGCCCGGCACACGTACCGAACACCGGCAGACCGCCGTCGATGGATGCGCCGATCTCGTCGAAGAGCCCGCTCGACGTCAGCAGGTTCGACATCGTCGTGCTCTCGCCGCCGGGCATCACGAGGCCGTCGATCCCGAGCAGGTCCCTGGGTTGGCGGACGTCACGCGACGCGACGTCGAGTTCAGCGAGCCGGCGCCGGTGGGCGGCGAAGGCCCCCTGCAGAGCGAGCACGCCGATCAGCACCTGGGGGCTCCGGGTTCATCGCCTCGACCTCACCAGCCACGGTCCGCCAGGCGGACGTCGAGCTCGTCCATCCCGATGCCGGTCATCGGGGTGCCCAGCCCGCGGCTGACCTTGGCCAGGATCGCCGGATCCTGGAAGTGGGTCGTCGCCTCGACGATGGCCTTGGCCCGCGGCGCCGGGTCGTCGCTCTTGAAGATGCCCGAACCGACGAACACGGCCTCGGCTCCGAGCTGCATGGCGAGGGCGGCGTCGGCCGGGGTGGCGATGCCTCCGGCGCAGAACAGCGGCACCGGGAGCCAGCCGGTCTCGGCCACCTCCTGCACGAGCGGTAGCGGTGCCTGCAGGCGCTTGGCCCAGTCGAAGAGCTCGGCCGCGTCCGCCTGGGTCAGCTTGCGCATGTCACCGACGATCGACCGCAGGTGGCGTACCGCCTCGACGATGTTCCCGGTACCGGCCTCACCCTTGGAGCGGATCATCGCCGCCCCCTCGCCCACCCGGCGGAGTGCCTCCCCGAGGTTGGTCGCCCCGCACACGAACGGGACGTCGAACGCCCACTTGTCGATGTGATGGGCCTCGTCGGCCGGGGTGAGCACCTCGCTCTCGTCGACGAAGTCGACACCGAGGGCCTGCAGGATCTGGGCCTCGACGAAGTGGCCGATGCGCGCCTTGGCCATCACCGGGATCGAGACCGCGGCCTCGATGCCCTCGATCATCTCCGGATCGCTCATCCGGGCGACGCCGCCGTCCCGGCGGATGTCGGCCGGCACCCGCTCGAGGGCCATCACGGCGCAGGCCCCGGCGTCCTCGGCGACGCGGGCGTGCTCGGCCGTCACCACGTCCATGATCACGCCGCCCTTGAGCATCTCGGCCAAGCCCCGCTTGACCGGGAACGTGCCGGTGGCGCGTGGATCAGTCATGGTTCCATGCTAACGACGACCAACCGGACCCGACGGGTGTCGATACCACCCGTACTGTCGTTTGACACCGACCACATTCGGCCGATCGCAAACGACAGAACGGTGTTTTCAGCCCCAGCGGGTGTTGTGGTCGACGGCGTCGGCCAGTTCGACCCACGTACGTCCGGGGTCGATCTCCATCAGCTGACCGTTCTTGCGGAACAGGCGCACCGGGTCGGTGTTCGACGTTGCGCTGCCAGGTGCCGATCTGCAGCCGGCCTTCGCTCATCACGAACGCCTTGCCCTCGCCGACGGTGATCGCCTCGGGGCTGCGGGAGTCGACGTAGCTCGGCCGGTACCCGGTGACGAGCACGACGACGTTGTCCGCGGTGGCCTGTCCATCGGTGAGCTCGTGCGAGCTGCCGTACTGCGCCCGCAGGTAGCACCGGCACTGCGGGCTCCAGTCCCAACGGACCGGGTTGATCCCCACCTGCACCTCGAGCCACGACGTGAGCTGTCCCCGCGGTTCTTCACGCGGCAGGAAGTACCGGAACAGCGGACTCGGCCGTCCCGCCTCGGGGGTCGTCTGCGCCCACACCGCGTCGGTGGTGTTGTACAGGTTGTGGGGGGCGGGGCGGTCAGTGCGGTAGAAGCCGCCGCCCCCACCGCTGTGGTTGATCGAGATGAAGTCGGAGTTGTCGATCGCCGCGGTCACCCCCGGGTTGCCGCCGCTCCACAGGAACAGCGGCTGGTTGAGCCCACTGAGCAGGTCCACGTCCTGGGTGCGGCCGGAACGGATCGGTCCCACCGGGTTGGAGCCCTGGCTGTGGAACACGGCGGCGAAGCGCGTCAGCCGAGCCTCGACGATCTCCTCGAACACGACGTCGGCCTGGTTGAGCCCGGTCTGGGGGCGGGCGGCGCCGACGTTGTCGATCTTGGCGACCAGCGCCGGCCGGTTGGGCGGCTTCTGGCCGTAGGCGAGCGGAACGCCCGTGAGCGTCATGCGGGCCGGCTCCGCCCGGACCCTCCGGCGCTCGGTGGTGGTGGTCGGCTTGGCGGTGGTGGTGGTCGGCGCCCGGGTCGTCGTCGCCGCGGCCGTCGTCGACACGTCGGTCGTCGGTGCGGCGGTCGTGGAGGCATCCGTCGTCGGTGGCCCCTCGGCCCGCGTGCCCGAGCAGGCTGCGGCGGTGACGACCAGGCCGGAGGCGAGGATCGCGAGCCGTCGGTTGCGGCTTCGGGTCGTGGCGATACGTGTCTGCGTCATAACTCTCTCAACAGGCTGATGCGCTCGTCCAGCGGGGGGTGCGTGTCGAACAGCCTGTGGATCGATGCGAGCCGCCCGCGGTCACCGACCCCACTCATCGGCTGTTCGATCCATAAGTGTGCCGTGGCCGTGGACGCGGAATGCGTCACCGTCGTGTCTTTCTTCAATTTTTCCAGAGCGGAGATCAAACCTGGTGGATACCTCGTGAGCTGGCACGCGCTCGACGTCAGCCAGGGTTTCCCGGCGCCTCGAGATCGTTGCCTGCATCGCCCTGGCGATGATCGGAGCGAGGATCAGCAGCACGAAGCCGATGATCGCCAGCGGGTTGCCGCTGTCGCCGTGATCGCCGTCGCGGCGCTCCCGGCCGCCGTTCCACCACATCATCCGGATGGCCAGGTCGGTGATCAGAGCGACCGCCCCGACGAGGGTGACGGCGAGCGTCGACACCAGGATGTCGTAGTTGCGGATGTGCGACGAGCTCGTGGGCGATGACGCCCTCGAGCTCGACCCGGTTCATCATCCCGAGCAGCCCGGTGGTGACCGCAATCGCGGCGTGCCGGGGGTTGCGCCCGGTGGCGAAGGCGTTCGGCGCCGGGTCGTCGATGATGTACACGCGTGGCTTCGGCAGCCCGCTGGCGATGCACAGACCCTCGACGAGGTTGTGCAGCCGCTGGTACTCCTCGGGATCGGCGGGGTGGGCGCGGGAGATCGACAGGGCGATCGAGTCGGCCCGCCAGTAGGAGAGGAAGGCCAGCGCCCCGGCGAACACGAGGGCGATGACCGAGCCTGCCCAGCCGAAACCGGTGAGGTAGCCCGCGGCCGCACCGACGGCGACGGCGACGAGCACGAACCCGGCGATGAGGAGGACGGAGCGGCGCTTGTTGGCGCGGATCAGTTCGAACATCGGGCGCGCCGGCGAGAGCTGTCGGCGGGAGCAGTCATCAGAACTCGACGCTGGGCACGGTGCGGGCGGCCTCGTCGGCCTCGAAATACTCGCGCCGTTCGAACTTCAGCCAGCCGGCGAAGATGTTCGTCGGGACCTGCTGGATCTTGTTGTTGTACTCGAGCACGCTGTCGTTGTAGAACTGCCGCGCGTACGCCACCCGACCTTCTGTCGCGGTGAGCTCCTCTTGCAGGGCGAGGAAGTTCTGGTTCGCCTTGAGGTCGGGGTACGCCTCGCTGAGGGCGAACAGCTGGCGGAGGGCGCCGGTGATCTGGTTGTTCGCGTCGGCCTGGGCCTCGGGCGTCGGTGGCGCGGCCATCGCCGCGTTGCGGGCCCTGATCACGGCGTCGAGCGTCTCGCGTTCATGCGCCGCGTAGCCCTTGACGGTCTCCACGAGGTTGGGGATCAGGTCGATGCGGCGCTTGAGCTGGACGTCGATCTGCGACCAGGCGTTCTCGATCTGGTTGCGCCGACGGATCAGGCCGTTGTAGGCGACGACCGCGTAGATGGCCAGCAACACCAAGATCGCGATGACGACGATGAGGACGACAGTCATGGCCCGAGAGTGTACGGGTCCGCGCGGTCGCCGGGATTGAAGCCGCTCAGGACCGCTTCTCGACCAGCTCCTGGTAGATGCGGGCGTACTCGGCGGCCAGCATGCGCATCGAAAAGCCCTCCGCTCGACGACACCCGGCCGCGCCCAGCGAGGCGGCGAGGGATTCGTCGGCGAGCACCTTGCCGAGGGCGGTGGCGAGGGCGTCGGCGTCCCCGGGGGGGACGAGGAGAGCGTCCCGCCCGTCGGTGGCGACGTTGCGGTAGCCGTCGATGGCACTGGCCACCACGGGGGTTCCTGCGGCCATCGCCTCGATCAGCACGACGCCGAACGACTCCCCGTGCAGCGAAGGCGCGCAGAGCACCGAAGCGCCGCGGAGGCGGGCGAACTTCTCCGCGTCGCTGATCCTCCCGAGCCACGAGATGCGCGTGTCATCGCGGTGCTCCGCCCGCAACTGGAGGCCGTCGGGTCCGTCGCCGCCGATCCACAACCGGACGTCGTCGGGCAGCGACTGGAACGCCCGGAGCAGAACCGCGAGGCCCTTGCGTTCCTCGTGCCGGCCGAGAAAGAAGATCGTCGGGCTCGTCGCCGGCGTCGGGGCGGTGCCGACGATCTCGTCGATCTCGACGCCGTTGAAGAGCACGCTGTACTCGCCGCCCAGGTGGGACTGGGCGAGCTCGAGAGCGTCCTTCGACACCACCACCTTGCGGTCGATGCGGGCCGCCAGCCACCGCACGATGGGCCGGAAGACGACGTAGCTCGATGAACGCCCGGCGGCATGGAACGTGCCGACGAGCGGCGCCGGGTGCATCATCACGCTGGTCATCGGCGGACCGGGGGCGAGCGGCTCGTGGACGTGGACGACGTCGAAGCGCTCGTCGTTGAGCACGCGGATCGTGCGCAGGGCGGCGGGGGGATCGGGCGCCAGCGGGGCGATCGATCCGTTCGCCGCGGTCGGCAAGCTGTTGCCGAGGGGGGTGACGAAGGCCTCGGGCGGCGGGCCGTCGCACGGTCCGAGCACGCGGGCCTCGTGGCCCTGGCGGCGCAGCTCCCGGGCCAGGCCGAGCACCTGACCCTGCACGCCTCCCGGAAGGCTCAGGCTGTAGGGGCACACCAGCCCGACTCGCATCGGCCGCACCGTAGTGCGATGGTCGGGAACCCATCTCGCGACGGCGGTGTCGGAGAGGCATGCACCGTTTGCTCGCAGCTGTCGCCGTCGCCGCCGGTCTCGCCGTTGCCGGACCCGCTCCGGCCAGTGCCGGGGGTTGGGCCGTGACCACGCTGGACCCACTGGAATCGCCCCGGCCAGGTGAGCCGGTCGATGTCGGCTTCACCATCCGCCAGCACGGAGTGAGCCCGGTGGCGGTCGAAGACGTCGCGATCCTGGTCACGGACAGCCACGGCGCGACCGAGTCCTTCACCGCCCGCCCCGACGGCCCGGTCGGCCACTACGTCGCCGCGGTGACGTTCCCCGCGTCCGGGTCGTTCCGCTGGAGCGTCGAGCAGGGTTGGTTCGGCGCCCAGGACCTCGGCACGGTCCGCGTCGGTGCCCGCGCCGCCGCGGATGAACCCGGGGCCGAGCGGTGGCCCTTGGCCTGGCGGGCCGGGCTTCCGCTGCTGGCCGTAGCCCTGCTGGTCGCCGCGTCCGTCGACCGTCGTCGCCGCGTCCACGCGACGGCGTGACCCCCCGCGCAGTCGCCTCTGCCATCGGCGCCGGCGTCGCGCTCGTCGCCTCGGTCGCCGTCTGGCTGACCGGTCCGACCGGCGACGCCTCCCCCGCCGGCACGACGAACGGCACCGCGATCGACGGTGCGTCGCTGTTCCGGGCCAAGGGATGCGCGACCTGCCACACCGGACCGGACTCCACCGCCGGCGGTGAGGGCTTCCCGGACCTCAGCGCCGCCGGGGACTGGGCCGCGGCGCGGGTGCCGGGCATGTCGGCCGAGGACTACATCACCCAGTCGATCCGCGACCCGATCGCCGTGATCTCCCCGGAGTTCGCGTCGGGCGCGATCGTCACCGGCATGCCGACCCTCACGCTGTCCGACGGGGAGGTCGCGGCGCTCGTGGAGTACCTGCTCGCGCCCTGAGGCGGGCTCAGACCGTCTTGACGACGAGCACGTCGCACGGGGCGTGGTGCACGATCTCGTTGGCGACCGCCCCCAGGACCCGCTGGACGCCCTGCATCCGCCGGTTCCCGACGATGATCAGGTCGGCACCCACCCGTTCCGCCTCGCCGAGGATGACGGCGGCCGGCTTGCCGTCGACGGCGGCATGGGTCGCCGAGACGCCGGCCGACTTGTACGCCGCCGCCTGCTGCTCGGCGACCTGTTCGGCCACGGTCAGATCGGAGACGGAGTAGACGTCCGAGCCGACACCGATGGTGGTCGTCCCGCGTCCGGTGAAGGCGCAGACGACGTGCACCGTCGCCCCCGTCGCCCCGGCGATCTCGCCGGCCTTCGCCGCCGCCTTCGACGCCGTGTCTGATCCGTCGACTCCCACCACGTACACGCTCACTGGTGCCCCTCCCGGTTGGTCACGACGCCGCCAGGGGCGCCCGTCGCTTGGCTGTCGCCGACATCATTGCATTCGGACGTCCACGGCCGATCGTAGGGGCGGGAATCGGGTCCCGAGGCCCTTCGCCGTGACCTGGTGGAGCGCCACGGGCACGGGAATGCCCCGCAGGCGGTATTCGCCCAGGCGGCGGAACCTCACCCCGTCCGGCGCCAAGCCCTTCGCCGCCTCGCGTGTGTCGCCGGAGACGACGATCTGCCCGCCGTGGGCGGCCGCCGACACCCGGGCCGCGGTGTGCACCGCCATGCCGATGTAGTTGGCGTCGGCGAGCTTCGGGTAGCCGCTGTGGATCCCGATCCGCACCCGGACTTCGAGGTCGTCGGGCCACCGGCGCGCCCGTAGCTCGCGCTGCACCGTGACCGCGGTCTCGAGCGCTGCCCCCGGCGATTCGTAGGCGGCGAAGAACTCGTCGGCCCTTGTCTCCACGACACTGCCGTGCAGGCCCGTTGCGGTGTCCTGGAGGATCGTCCGGACGTTCGTGAGCAGGTCGGCATAGCCGTCGCCGAGCCGGTCGAGCAGCGTGGTCGAGCTCTCGATGTCGGTCAACAACATCGTCACGAATCCCGAGGGAAGGGCTTGGCCCGCCCCGCGCCGGCCGATCTCCCGCTCGGACTCGAACTGACCGGTGATGAACCCGACGGGCACGATCCCGTACCGCTTGGCGGCGTTGAGCAGGCGGGCGCGCGCCCGGTCCCGCGCCGCTTCATCTTCGAACTGCACCTGGCTGAAGCGGGCGAGCGCGTTGCGCACGTGGGCCGCGTCGTGGATCGGCAACCGGCGCACCCCGCGGGAGTCGACATAGGCGAAGGCGCTGTTCGGGAGCTTGGCGCGATCCGTCGCGTCGAGCCGGGCCACGGCACGACTCTACGGGCGTTCTGTCGTTTGGATTCGGCCGGTTCGGGCCGATGCCGAACGACAGAACGGGGGATCAGGCCCCGTAGCCCGGGTCCGACGGCCAGTTGGGTTGAAACAGATGCCACTGTTCCGGCGCCCGCCGGATGATCACCTCGAGCTCGCTCGCCAGCGCCTGGGTCACCCGGGCGACGTCGTCGCGGAGCGTGCCGCGACGATCGTTGGGCAACGCGGGTCGGACGACCGCGTGGTGGGCGCTCATCCGCCGGGTGTAGTAGACGCCGACGGGGAGCAGCGGCGCCCCCGTGCGCAGAGCGAGCGTCGCGGGGCCGCCCGGCAGCGTGGTGCGCTCGCCGAAGAACTCGACCTCGACGCCGCTCCGCTGGATGTCACGGTCGGACAGCAGGCACACCACCTCGTTGTCGCGGAGGGCGCGCAGCGTGGCCCGGCCGGCGTCCGGACCGAGCGGCACGACCTTCATCCCGAGGTCGGACCGCCAGCCGGCGAACCAGTCGAACAGCTCGGGCGGCTCGATGCGCTCCACGATCACCGTCACCGGGATGCCCTGATCCGCCAACCAGCGCCCCGCCCAGTCCCATCCCCCCATGTGCGGGAGCGCCAGGATCACGCCGGTGCCGCGCTCCAGCCCGTCGGTGATGTGGCCGAACCCCTCGATCGAGAAGCCCGCGGCCACGGCCCGGGGAGAGAGCGACGCCAGGCGCAGGCTCTCGATCCAGTACCGGGCGTACGAGTCGAACGCCGACTGCACCGCCTGGCGCAGCCGCCACCCCGTCAACGTCGGGTCCACCCGGCGGAGGTGACGCTCGATCATCGTCCGGCGCTCGGCGTTGGCGAAGCTGGCGCCGAACCCGATCGGCGTCGCCAATCCGTCGGCGAGGACACGGGGCAGCACACGCGCGACGAGCGCTCCAGTGCGGAAGCCACCGACGGCGACCGCGGCGGACAGCCGCTCGCTCCGACCCCGGGCGTCGTCGCCCGGTGCAACCGTCACGAGCTCAGGGGCGACGCCGCGGCACGCGGGTTCGGCGGCGCTCGCTGCGGGCGACCCGGCGGCTCTGCCGGCGCGACCGGCGCAGCTCGATGCGCGCCGCGGTGACCGGCGCGACCTGGGCCTGCCGCCACACCTTCACGAACCGCTGGACGGCGGTGATCGCCGTCAGCGCGAGCATCACCCAGAGCACGGGGATCAGCAGGCTCTCGAAGAGCAGGCCGAGGCACAGCAGGACGACTCGTTCGGCCCGCTCCATCAGCCCGCCCTTGGCGTCGAGCCCGAGCGACTCGGCCTTCGCCCGCTGATAGGAGATCAGCGACGAGAGCCCCATGATCGCGAACGGAAGCAACGTCAGGTGGGGCGACTCGTGACCGGCGACGTACCAGGCGACGCCACCGAGCAGCACACCGTCGGTGACGCGGTCGACGGTGGAATCGAAGAACGCGCCGCGCTGGCTCGCCGCGCCGGACGCCTTGGCGAGGGCGCCGTCGAGCAGGTCGGGCAGCGCGGCCAGCACGACCAGCAGCAAACCGAGCTGGAGGTAACCCGCTCCGATCGCGATGGCCGCCCCCACACCCACGACGAGGCCGATGATCGTGAGGTGGTCGGGCGTCAGGCCCGTGCGACGCAGGCTGTCGCCGATCGGTTTGACCGCCTTGTCGATCGGCTTGCGGAACTTGCCGTCGAACACGTCCACCAGGATAGTCCCGCACGGCGGCGGGCGGCGGGGACGCCCGTCGCGTGCGAAGCTGACCGGGTGAGCAGTTCGACACCTGCGGACCTGGCCGTGACGTTCCGATCGCTCGGTCGACGGCTGCGCGAGGCGATCGGCGACGGCTCCGAGTCGCAGGTCGTGGGCCTGGTGAGCGAGCTGCGCGGGCACGTCGAGGCCGCGGCCGGCCTGCTCGGAACCTCGCCCGACGCCGACGCGGTAGCCGACGCGATCGTGGCTCGCCGCGCCGACGACTGGGACGAGCCGACGCTCGATGAGCTGCGCCAGCACGCCCTCGGCGCCGGCGACGTCCTGCGCCGCATCGCCGCGACGACCGAATCCGAGGTCGAGGACTGAGCCGTCGCGGGGCGCGTCAGCCACCGATCGTCGTGCGCAGCACGACTGGGCCGGTGGCGAGCGGGTTGCCGTCGCCCGGCTCCGCCGTGATCTCGACCGTCGGGAACTTCGCCGGATCGACGGCCGCGGCGAAGCGCACTGCGCTGCGTCCGTCCTGGTCGGGGTGGAACGTCCCCGCCGAGATCCGGTCGGCCGCGCCCTCGTTGTCGTCCGGCGCGACGAACCACACCTCGTAGTACTCGCCCGTGGGCAGGATCGGTAGCTCGTCGGTGTCGAGCTCGATCACTCGCCCGATGCCCGTCCGCACCACGGTCAACCGCGCCGCCGACGCCTCACCCGCTGGTCCGACGAGCGTTCCGTCGTACTCGACGACGCCGGCCGACGGCGGGCCGGACGTCATGTCGACGATCGATCCTCCGACGACAACGCCGGCGAGCAGCGCAACGGCCGCCGCCGCGGCGGCGAGCAGCCAGCGCTCGCGACCCCGGGCGGACGGCGCGACCGTCGTCCCGGCGGCACGCGCCGGGCGCGGAGGGCGGCGACGCGCTCCGGCGGTGGCGCGGGCGGGGCGTCGTCGAGCGCGGCTTCCAGCAGGTCGAGGAGGTCGCCGTCTCTCCCGCCGTCATCGGACACCGCACACCTCCTCCCACTCCCTCCGCAGGCGCTGCAGCGCCCGCACCTGAGCCATCCGCACCGCTCCGGGTCGCTTACCGAGAAGCTCCCCCACCTCCTCGGAGCTCAACCCTCCCTGCACCCGCAGCTCCAACAGCTCACGCTCCTCCGGAGCCAAGCGCTCGAACGCGAGGCGCATCGCCGCCGCCTGATCTCGCGAGACGATCGCCTCCTCCGGGCCCTCCTCGAGCGTCGGGTGGTCCTCGATGCGACCACCGTTGTTGCGCGGCCACCAGCGCGCCGCCTCGTAGATCACGTTGCGGGCGATCCCGTACAGCCACCCGTCGAACCCGGAGCCCTGCCAGCTGAACCGGTCGATGTTGTCGAGAGCCCGGGTCATCGTCTCGCTCACGGCATCCTCGGCCGCGGCGTCGTCCGGCAGCCGCCGGCGGGCATAGCTGAACAGCCGGCTGTAGGACCGGCGGTACAGCTGCTCCCAGGCCTGCGGGTCGCGTTCGGCGGCTCGCCCCACCACCGACCGCAGGGCGTCGTCGTTCATCATCAGGCGGCAGTCCATGGCGAACGTTCGGTCCCCGACCCGCCGCGGATGGACGCGGCTTCTCCGGCGCCCCCCACCCCACCCAGGTGGGGGGCGCCGAGAGAACCGCCCGCGAACGTGAACGTGGAATCAGCGCTGATCCAGCGGGATCGCGATGTCGACCACCCGGAACCGGAACTGGCCCTTGAAGCTCGCCCGCCCGGTCAACGGATCGATCGAGTAGAACGCCCTGCCGCGCGGCGTGGACAGCGACGCGTAGGCATCGTTGTCGACGGTCATGCCCGACGAGACGATCGTGCTGTAGATGTCGAAGCCGACGGGGCTGCGCGCGTCGACGAGCAGCTTGCCGGTCGGGTTGAGCGTGCCGGCGTTCGGCGGCGCCTGGACCGCGACCTGGTCGAGCGACGTGTCGATGTCGAACAGCGTGGTCGCCGTGTTCGGGTCGACGTCGTTGTTGGTGTACGCCACGGCGGTGACACCGAGCGCCGGGTTCACCGGCGGCGGGCCGAGGTAGTTGAGGTCGCCGTCTTCCGTGGTCGTGCCGTCGTCGACGTTCGCCCGCAGGTTCTGGCCGGTGTCGGACACGATGCGCAGACGGTCGACGGTCGGGTTGAAGTCGACGCCGAACTGGGTGCCTTCGAGGGCGACGTTCAGCCGCGCCCGCAGCCGGGCCCGGCCGGACATCGGATTGACGACGTAGATGCCGCCGCGGTCGCCCAGGCCGTAGAGCGCACCGGTGGCCGGGCGGTAGTCGATGCCGACGAGCTTGGTGTCGGTCTGCAGGCCGCTGATCCGCCCGATCACGTTGGCGCGGCGCGCCCCGTTCTCCTCGAAGCAGATGAGTCGCCCGGTCGCGGTCAGGCCGACGATGTCGAGCTGGCGCTCGAACGCCCGGTTCGTCGTGCAGTCGTTCGGGCGGGGGCGGGAGCCGGCGTCGGCCGGCGCGGCCCCGAGGGCCACGACGGAGAGGGCGGCGGCGATCGCCGGGATGAGGATCTTTCGACGCATGGGAGTTGCAAAGCCTTTCTTGTGAGGATGCGAGTTCAGGGGCGGAGGGGGGAGGTCTCCCTCCCCCTTCCCCCTCAGCGCTGGTCGAGCGGGATCGCGATGTCGACCACGGGGACTCGGAACGAGCCCACCCTGGTGGCGCGACCGGTCAGCGGATCGATCGAGTAGAACGCGCTGCCGCTCGCCGAGGTCAGCGAGGCGAAGGCGTCGTTGTCGACCGTCGTGCCCGACGACACGATCGTGCTGTAGATGTCGAAGCCGACCGGGCTGCTCACGTCGACGAGCAGCTTGCCGGTCGGGTTGAGCGTGCCGGCGTTGGGCGGTGCCTGGACCGTCACCTGATCGAGCGACGTGTCGATGTCGAACAGCGTGGTCGCGGTGTTCGGATCGGCGTCGTTGTTGGTGTAGGCCACCGCGGTCACACCGAGCGCCGGGTTCACCGGCGGCGGGCCGAGGTAGTTGAGGTCGCCGTCTTCGGTGGTGACGCCGGTGTCGACGTTCGCCCGCAGGTTCTGGCCGGTGTCGGACACGATGCGCAGGCGGTCGACGGTCGGGTTGAAGTCGACGCCGAACTGCGTGCCCTCGAGGGCGACGTTCAGGCGGGACCGCAGCGACACCTTGGCGTTCGACGCGTCGACGACGTAGACGCCGCCGCGGTCGCCGAGGCCGTACAGGTCGCCGGTGGCCGGGCGGTAGTCGATGCCGACGAGCTTGGTGTCGGTCAGCAGACCGGCGACGGTGCCGATCCGATCGGCATCGCGCGGGTCGTCGTCTTCGAAGCACACCAGCTTGCCGTCAGCGGTGAGCCCGACGACGTCGAGGTCGCGTTCGAACCGGCTGGTGCTCGCGCAGTCGTCCTTGTCGTTGAACAGACGCGCTTGGGCCGGTACGGCCCCGACCGCGAGCACCGACAGGCCCGCCAGGACCGACGGGATGAGGAACTTTCGACGCATGGGGGGTGAACCCTTTCTGTGGAGGCGCGCCCGGCGAGGGGCCGAGCGGTAGTCAGTTGGTCGCTCCTAATGCGCCGACCGGCACTGCCGTCACGGGTTCAGACGAAATTTCAGGAGGGAGATGGAGGCTCGACGGCGGCGATGTTGGCGGTCTCGCTGCCGTCGGGTTCGGTCGCCAAGAAGGCGTCGACGATCTCCAGAGCCACCGGCTCCGAGGTCAACCGGAGGCCCAACGCCAGGACGTTGGCGTCGTTCCACTTGCGGGCGCCGCGTGCCGTCTCGGGGTCGGTGCACAGCGCGGCCCTGCACGCCCGGCACCTTGTTGGCGGCGATCGAGACGCCGGTCCCCGTCCAGCACCACACGATGCCGCGCTCGGCCCGGCCGTCCCCGACGGCGGCGCCGACCGCCTGGCCGACCTCCGGCCACGGGTCTCCCCGTCCGAGCACGACGAGCTCGTGCCCGGCCTCGGCGACGTGGCGCTCGACGGCCTCGGTCACCGCAGTGACCTCGTCGGTGCCGACGGCGACCCGCATCAGACCGTCCACTGCTCGGGGTTGTCCTCGACCAGGTGCTCGACGACCCGACCGTCGACGGCGTCGACGAGCACCAGACCGCGACGGGTGGGCGGGTCCTCCGCCGAGTAGCACAGCACCCGCCACGTCGGCCGGCTGCGCAGCCCGCGCCAGACCTGCTGGGCGGAGGCGTGCCCGACCGGGAACCCGACCGCCTGCTGGGCGGCGACCAACGCCTCGCGCTCGTCGACCCGCATCCGCCACCCCGACGTGATCGAGAACACGCCGACGGCGGCGAGCAGTCCGGCCGCCCACAGCCAGCCGGCGTTGACGATCGGTGAGGTGTTGCGCCCGGCGAGCCACACGATCACGCATGCGGCCGCGATGAGGAGGTAGATCACTCCGGGGATGCGCCGCCGGGAGTTGTCCGGGAACTGGTACGGCCCGACGTATCCGGCGGCGTTCAGATCGTCCGGCAGCTCGTCCCGGTGATCGTCCACGACCTCAGCCTAAAGACCCGTTCTGTCGTTCGGAATCGGCCGGATCCGGTCGATCGCAAACGACAGAACGGTCTTTCGGCCAGGCCGCCCGCAGCTTCGCCGCGGTGTCGGGGAGCGACTCGGGCAGGGTGCGGGTGTTGGCCACGCTGGTCATGAAGTTCGAGTCCCCGGTCCACCGCGGCACGACGTGGACGTGCAGGTGATCGCTCACGCTGCCGCCCGCCGGCCGGCCGAGGTTGAGCCCGACATTGATCCCGTCGGGACGGTAGGCGGCCTTCAGGGCGAGGACCGCCGTGGTCACCGTGGCCCACAGCTCGGTCGTCTCCTCGGGATCGAGATCCTCGAGCTCGGCGACCTCCCGGTAGGGCAGGACGAGCAGGTGGCCGACCGAGTACGGGTAGGCGTTGAGCACGGCAAAGCAGCGCTTGCCCCGGTGCACGATGTGGGTGTCGTCATCGGGCAGACCTGACTGCAGGATGCGGGTGAACACGCTCCCCCGCCCCGACGAGACGTCGTCAGGCGGCGACCCCGGCTGCCGCGCCACCGCTGGTCACGTAGGCCGCGCGCCACCCGTTCCAGAGGTGTTCGAGGCCGTAGCCGGTCATCAGGCGTGCAGGGCTTCGGCCGCGGCGACGGTGATCTCGTCGGCGAGCCGGCCCACGAACACCTCGAGCTCGACGCCCCGCTCGACGTCGCCGCCCCGCGGGTTGACCCCGATCGTCCCGGCGGCCACGTCGTCGTCGCCGACGACGAGGACGTACGGCAGCTTCTCGAGCTTGGCGGCGCGGATCCGCTTGCCGAGCGGATCGCCCGCCCCGACGACGTCGACACGGGCGCCGATGTCGCGCAGTCGGGTCGCGACCTTCTCGGCGTAGTCCTCGTGCGCCGTCGCCACGGGCAGCACCCGCGCCTGGACCGGGGCCAGCCAGGTCGGGAAGGCGCCAGCGACGTGCTCGAGGAGCACACCGAAGAACCGCTCGACCGCCCCGAACAGGGCGCGGTGGAGCATGATCGGCCGGTGGCGGGCGTTGTCGGCGCCGACGTACTCGAGCTCGAACCGCGCCGGGTGGTTGAAGTCGCACTGGATGGTGGAGAGCTGCCACGCCCGCCCGATCGCATCGTGCACGTCGATGTCGATCTTCGGCCCGTAGAACGCCGCGTCACCCTCCTCGACGTCGTACTCCAGGCCGTGGTGGTCGAGCGCCGAGCGGAGCGCGGCGGTGGCCTTGTCCCACACCTCATCGCTGCCGACGTACTTGTTCGGGTCCTTCGTCGACAGGCGGAAGCGGAAGTCGTCGAAACCGAACGCCCGCAGGACGGACAGCACGAAGTCGAGCAGCGACGCGATCTCGCCCGGGAGCTGTTCCTCGGTGCAGAAGATGTGGGAGTCGTCCTGGGTCAGCCCGCGCACACGCAGCAGTCCGTGGAGCGTGCCGGCCCGCTCGTAGCGGTACACCGTGCCGAGCTCGTACAGCCGCAGCGGCAACTCCCGATAGCTGCGCTGCCGCGCGCCGTAGATGAGGCAGTGCATCGGGCAGTTCATCGGCTTCAGGTAGTACGTGCCGTTGTCCATCTCCATCGGCGGGTACATGCCCTCGGCGTACCACTCGAGGTGACCGCTCGTCTCGAACAGCTCGCGCTTGGTGACGTGCGGTGTGAAGACGAACTCGTAGCCGCCGTCTTGGTGCCGCTGGCGGCTGTAATCCTCCATCAGCTTGCGGACGATCGCCCCCTTGGGGTGCCAGACGACGAGCCCGCCGCCGAGCTCGGGCGGGAAGCTGAACAGGTCGAGCTCGACCCCGAGCTTGCGGTGATCGCGCTTCTCGGCCTCGGCGAGGCGCTCGAGGTGCGCCTTCACCGCCGCTTCGGACTCCCAGGCCGTGCCGTAGATGCGCTGCAGCATCGGGCCCTTTTCGTTGCCCCGCCAGTACGCACCGGCGACCTTCTGCAGCCGGAAGTGTCCGAGGCGACCGGTGGTGGGCACGTGCGGCCCCCGGCACAGGTCGACGAACTCGGGCGTGTTGCGGTACACGCTGACCGTCTCACCGGCCGCGGCCTCGCCGGCGTCGAACTCGTCGGCGCCGCCGGCGGTGTCGGTCACCCGCTGGATGATCTCGACCTTGTAGGGCTGGTCGGCGAAGACGGCGAGGGCCTCGTCGGGCGACAGCTCGGCCCGCTCGAACGGTTGGTCGGCCTTGATGATCTCGCGCATGCGGGCCTCGATCGCCGTCAGGTCGTCGTCGCTGAAGGTGCGGCCGTCGGGGAGATCGAAGTCGTAGTAGAAGCCGTTCTCGATGGCCGGGCCGATCGAGAACTTGGCCCCCGGGAACAGTTGGGTGACCGCCTGTGCCATCACATGGGCCGTCGAGTGGCGCAGGACGTGGCGGCCGGCCTCGGTGTCGTCGGTGACGATGGCGACCGTGGCGCCGTCGTCGAGCGGGCGCCCGAGATCGACTTCGTCGCCGTTCACTGTCGCCGCGACGGCCGCCCGGGCGAGCCGGGATCCGACCGACGCCGCGACGTCACCGGCGGTGGTGCCCGCGGGGTACTCGCGTGCTGTGCCGTCGGGGAGCGTGATCGTGATCGGGCTGCTCATCGCCAGAAAGTCTACGAGCACCCCCTCGCGGCCCATTCCCCGCGTTCTTGCATCTACATCGGGCGCTATAGCCCCCGATCTAGATGCAAGAACGGAGAAGATGCGTCAGCGGGCGGCGCCGACGAGCTCGCCGCGCCGCTCGACGTCCGGGAGCGGGTCGACCACGCTGGCCGGGCGGGCGACGACGGGATGCTCGGTGTCGGGTGGCTCGCCCGAGTAGTGGTCGCGGTACTCCTGCCCGCTGAGCTCGCGGATCTCGAACATCACCTCGTCCATCATCGAGCGCCAGGCCAGGTGCGGCTCGCCCCGCCCGCGGTAACGGTCCGGGTGCACCGGCCGCCCGATCCTGATCGCACACGACTTGAACGGCTTGGGCATCCGCGCTCCGGGCGGCTGGATCTCGGCGGTGCCGCTGATGCCGACCGGATAGATCGGGCAGCCGATGCGGGTGGCCAACCGGGCGGCGCCCGTGCGCCCCTTGTACAGCGCGCCGTCCCGGCTGCGCGTGCCCTCCGGGAAGATGCCGAACAGCTCCCCGCGCCTGAGGACCTCGGCGGCGACGTCGAGCGCCGACTGCGAGCGGTCGCCGCCGGCGCGGTCGATCGGGATCATGCCCATGGCGGGGAACAAGTGCTTCGTCTTCCACGAGTCCATGTACTCCGCCTTGCCGACGAAGCTGATGTTGCGCGGCACCGTCAGCATGAGGAACGCCGAGTCGAGGAACGAGATGTGGTTGGGGCACAGGATCGCCGGACCCTCGTCGGGCAGCCGGTCGTACCCGTCCTGCTCGATGTGCCAGAGCCGGCGGGCGACCGGGCCGAGGACGCGACGCGTCCGGTGCTGCGCCTTGCCCGCGCCGGCCTGCTCGCTCATTGGTGCACCCTGACGGCACGCGACGGATCTCGCCCGGCGGCGGTGCACCAATGAGCCGAGGACCGTGCTTGATTGTTCGCACGCTCGAAGACTCGCTCGCTCACCCCAGTCATGGTACGCCGAGCTCGACGCCGAGCAGGGCGGCCGCCGGCTGCACGTCCTCGCCCCGCTCGGCGGCGGCGTCGATCGCGGCGACGGCCCGGGGCGTGTCGAGGTCGTCGTCGAGGGCCGCGCGCACCTCGGCGAGCACGTCACTGGAATGCCCCCCGCCCGCCCCGCGCCAAGCGTCGAGCCGCTTGGCCGAGCGCGGCATCAGGTCGTCGTCCCACTCCCACTCGGCGCGGTAGTGGTGCTCGACGATCCCGATGCGGATCGCCATCGGATCCCACTCCTTGCGCAAGACGTCGACGAACACCAGGTTGCCGAGGCTCTTCGACATCTTCTGCCCGTCCTTGCCGATCAGCCCGGTGTGCATCCAGTGGCGGACGAACGGCTCGCCGGTGGCCGCCTCCGACTGCGCCCGTTCGCACTCGTGGTGGGGGAAGATCAGGTCGGTGCCCCCACCATGCAGGTCGATCGTCGTCCCGAGCTCACGGAGGGCGAGGGCGCTGCACTCGATGTGCCAGCCCGGCCGCCCCGGCCCCCAGAGCGTGTCCCACGACGGCTCATCGGATGCCGACGGCTGCCACAGCACGAAGTCAAGGGGGTCACGCTTGTCGGCGTTGTCGACGTCGCCGCCACGCGCGCGGGCCAGGGTGAGCATCTCCTCCCGGCTGTAGTTGCTGAGCGTGCCGAACGACTCGAAGCGGCTGACGTCGAAATAGACCGCCCCGTTCGCCTGGTAGGCGTACCCGCGGTCGAGCACCATGCCGATGAAGCCGCGGATGTCGGGGATCGCCGACGATGCCCGCGGGCTCGACACGACGGGCAACGCGTTGAGAGCGGCGAGGTCGGCCTCGAATCGGGTCTCTTCGCCGGCGGCGAGGTCGAGGTAGTGGACGCCGAGCTGACGGGCCTTGGCGAACAGCGGGTCGTCGACATCGGTGACGTTGCGCACGCATGTGACCGTGTGCCCGCGGTCGATCAGCCGTCGCTGCAGCACGTCGTAGGCGAGGAACGTGGCCGCGTGCCCCAGGTGGGTCGAGTCGTAGGGCGTGATCCCGCACGTGTACATGAGCACGTTCGGTCGGGGAGTGAACGGCACGACGGCCCGCCGGGCGGTGTCGTAGAGCCGCATGGGGGACGTGGACATCGCTACGGAGTGGCCGAGTCGCGCGGATCGCGCCTGATCCCGGTCAGCTTCGGCGCCACCCTGGTCTTGTACCGCACGTTGAGCTGGAGGAGCACGGCGGTGAAGGCCTCGATCGCGGTCGCGTTGGACAGCTCCCCCGCGTCGAGGGGCCGGCAGCCGGGGATCTTGGCGACGATCTCGCTGACCTGGGCCACGGCGTCGGGGTCGTCACTACAGATCAGCACGTCGGAGTCGATCGGCTGGTCGAGATGGCCGAGCTCTTTCGCCGGCAGGTGGTGGAAGGCGGCGACGACGTGGCACCCGGGCACCGCGGCCTGCACGTGGGCGGCCACGCTGCCCCGCGGCGGCACCAACGGCTGGAACTCGTGACCGACCCGGACCAGGGCGTTGGCCATGCTGATGACGATCTTGCCGTCGAGGGCGTCGGCGTGATCCTGGGCCGTCGTGGCGGCCGAATCCCACGGCGTGGCGTTGATGACGAGGTCGCACTCGGCGGCGGCGGCATTGTCGCCGGGGTGCAGGCGCGCCACCAGCTCCGGCGTCTGTTCGATCAGCCGGTCACACACCTCCATCGCCCGGTACTTCGAGCGCGATCCGATCACGACCTCGTACCCGACGCTGGCCAGACGGGCGGCGAGGTTGCTACCCGCCGGGCCGGTGCCGCCGAAGATCCCGATGCGCATCGGAAGGGACTCTAAGACCTGCCATCCGAGTGTTGAGAGTCAACCGAGTGTTCGGTGCGCCCCTGGGGCGCATTCGACACTCGGATGCGCGCCAACACTCGGATGCGAGGGATCGCTCACGCGCCGACGGCGTGGAAGCCGCCGTCGACGTGGACGATCTCGCCGGTCGTGGCCGGGAACCAGTCCGACAGCAGGCTCACGCACGCCCGCGCCACCGGCTCGGGATTCGTGATGTCCCAACCGAGGGGCGCCCGCTCGTCCCAGATCTCCTCGAACTTGGCGAACCCGGGGATGCTCTTGGCCGCCATCGTGCGCAGCGGCCCGGCGGCGACGAGGTTCGAGCGGATGCCGCGCGGACCGAGCTCCTTGGCGAGGTACCGGCTCAAGCTCTGCAGCGCCGACTTGGCGACCCCCATCCAGTTGTAGGCGGGGAACGCCCGGGAGTTGTCGAAGTCGAGCCCGACGAACGACCCGCCGGCCGGCATGAGCGGCACGAAGGCATCGGCGAGCGCCTTCAGCGAGTACGTCGAGACGTGCAGGGCGACCGAGACGTCCTCCCACGTGGCGGCCATGAGGTCGTCACCGAGGCACACGGCGGGGGCGAACCCGATCGAGTGCAACACGCCGTCGACGCGACCCCAGCGGGCAGTCAGCTCGGCGCGGACGGCGTCGAGGTGCTCGGGCACGGTCACGTCGAGCTCGAGCACGTCGACCGGGCCGGCCAGCTTGCGGGCCGTGCGCTGGGTGAGGCTGAGGGCGCGCCCGGCTCCCGTCAGCACGATCTCGGCCCCCTGCTCCTGGGCCAGCCGGGCGACGGCGAAGGCGATCGAGGCGTCCGTCATGACGCCGGTGACGACGACGCGCTTGCCGTCGAGGAGACCAGGCATGGCGGCGACGGTAGCCAGTCAGTACGGACGCCGCGACGCCGTCAGGTCAGGGCGAGTAGGTCGTGCCTCGGTTGTCGCGACGGCCGGGTTCGTCGTCGACCGCCCTCTTCAGGAAGATGGCCGGCAGGATCAGGCCGGCGATCAGCCCACCCAGCCACACGATGACCGTGGCGGCGACCCAGGTCCACCCGCCGTCGATGTCCAGGCCGTCGGTGACCAGGACGGTGACGAGCAGTCCGAGGAACGTCACCACCAGCGCCACGCTTCCGCGCAACGCCGGCATGCTCCTGAGGGCCATCCGCGTGAGCAGCGGCTCGGCGAGCACCTCGACGATGGTGAAGATCGCCACCGCGAGGAGGAACGCCGACCACTCGATGCTCATGTCGTCGAGCACGAGATCGGCGATCCACAGCGCGAGGGCGTTCGCGGCGAGATGGATCGCGACGGAGATGAGCCAGCGGACCATCAGCCGGAACCCTGACAGGTGTTCGAGTTCACAGCGGCAACCTAGGTGATTGTGCGCATGTGATGGTGGATCCCGACGCTGCCGACGGTCGCCCAAGGGCTTCCCGGTCGACCACTACGGTCGCGCCCGATGGCCGATCAACCGGCACAACTCCACCCGGCGCCGTCCGAGCCGGACGAGGAGCTGCTCGACCGGATCGACGCGTTGCGGGTGCTGCGCGCCGACTCCCCCGAGGAGCGGGGGCGCCTGCTCGAGGAGATCGGCGGCACCGGCCGGGTCGAGCAGGACATCGTCAGCGAGCTGTCGAAGGTCAAGCCCCTGTGGCGCCCGGAGCGGTTCGACGAAGCCCACCGGATGGCGATGCGATCGCTCGAGGTGCTCGACCGCAACGGCGCCCGGCCGCCGCGGCTCCCGCGCATCGGCCCACTCAAGCCCGTCGCCAGCTATCTCGTCCAGCTCGTCACCCGCTGGATCGTGAAGGGCCACGAGAACCGGCTGATCCGCAACATTCGCAAGCTCTACGAGCGGCGGGAGGCCAACAGCGTGTGGGGATCGCCGGAACACGTCAGCCTGCGCCGGGCCCGGATCGAGGCCACGCGGGTCGAGGGCGGACTGATCGGCAACCCGATCGGGCTCCCCGCCTTCCTCCTCACCGGTGCCTTCGTCTCCGGGATCGCCTCCGGCTTGCAGGGCTTCGCCCGGTCAGCGGTGAGCACCCCCATCGGCGTCGTCCTCACCGGCCTCTTCATCGTGTTCGTGCTGGTGGCCCTCGCCTGGGTGGCGTTGTTCTCGGCCGGTGTGGCCCGCCGGCGCATCCGGCTGTCGACCGACCAGCCGATGCGAGCGCTCTGGGACACGATCGGCGCCGCCGGCAAGCCCCCGAAGGACGAGTCCTACAACTTCGCCGTGTACGCCATCATCTTGATCGTGCTCGCCTGGATCGTGATTCCCTTGGTCGCGTGGCGGGTGTTCGGCGGGTCGAACGACCTGACCGGTTCGGTCAACCTCCGCGGGTGAGCACGCCTCGCTAGCGTCGACCCGGTGAATCGCCTCGCCGAGGAAACGTCGCCGTACCTCCGGCAGCACCGCGACAATCCCGTCGACTGGTACCCGTGGGGTGCCGACGCGTTCGCCGCCGCTCGCGAGCGCGACGTCCCGGTCCTCCTCTCGGTTGGATACTCCGCCTGCCACTGGTGCCATGTCATGGCCCACGAGTCGTTCGAGGACGACGACGTGGCGACGGAGATGAACCGCCGGTTCGTGAACATCAAGGTCGACCGGGAGGAACGGCCCGACGTCGACGCGATCTACATGGATGCGGTCCAGGCGATGACGGGCCGCGGTGGATGGCCGATGACGACGTTCCTCACCCCGGATGGCGAGCCCTTCTACGGAGGGACCTACTTCCCGAAGCCCCAGTTCCTGCAGCTGATGGCGGCGATCGACGACGCCTGGCAGAACCGTCGCGACGACCTGGCCAAGAACGTCGCCGCGCTGCGCGATGCGATTTCCCGCACCGCCCGGCTGCAGCCCGCGGCTCACGCCGTCGGCGACGAGCAGATCGAAGCGGCCGTGCGTTCACTCGCCAGCACGTTCGACACCGAATGGGGCGGCTTCGGGGCGGCCCCGAAGTTCCCGTCGACGATGAGCCTCGACCTGCTCCTCCTCTGGCACCTGCGAACCGGTGACGAAACGGCGCGCGAGATCGTCACCGTCTCGCTCGACGCGATGGCGTCCGGCGGGATGTACGACCACATCGGCGGCGGGTTTGCCCGTTACTCCGTCGACCGGCAGTGGCTCGTGCCGCACTTCGAGAAGATGCTCTACGACCAGGCGCTGCTCGTCCGGGTGTACGCCCACGCCGCAACGGCGCTGGACCACCCGCAGCCTGCGCAGCGCTGGCGCCAGGTCGTCACCGAGACCGTCGAGTACGTGCTCCGTGACCTGCGTCAGCCGGGCGGCGGAATCGCCTCGGCCGAGGACGCGGACTCGCCGGGTCCCGACGGTCACGGCCACGAAGGGCTGTTCCACACGTGGACCGTCGACGAGGTGCGCGCCGTGCTCGGTGCCGACGCCGACGCCGTCCTCGACTTCTACGGCATCACGGCCGACGGCAACTTCGAGGGCCGCTCGATCCCGAACCGTCTGCACGCCCGGGGCCGGTTCGAGCGGTCGCCCGCGATCGAGGCCGCCCGCCAGCGTCTGCTCGCCGCCCGCTCCGCGCGTCCCCGCCCGGGACTCGACGACAAGGTGTTGACGGAATGGAACGCGCTCTGGGTGGCGGCGCTGACCGAGGCCGGCTGGTTGCTCGGCCGGCCCGACTGGATCGCCGCCGCGGCCGAAACGGCCGACTTCCTCGTCCGCGAGCTACGCCGAGCCGACGGGCGTTGGCTCCGCTCGTGGCACGCCGATGGTGAGCCCGCGGCCCGCCACGACGCGCTGGCCGCCGATCACGCCTGTCTCGTGGACGCGTTCGTCCGGCTTGGCGAGGCCACCGGGGAGGCACGCTGGATCGCCGAGGCCCGCGC
Source organism: uncultured Acidimicrobiia bacterium (assembly GCA_963755235.1). Classification (GTDB taxonomy): domain Bacteria; phylum Actinomycetota; class Acidimicrobiia; order Acidimicrobiales; family Ilumatobacteraceae; genus JALZMG01. The sequence continues at coordinate 9,313 of CAVWJT010000030.1, read as the reverse complement.
GGTCGCCGACGTCGTGCTCGACCACTTCTGGGACGTCGACCACGGCGGTCTGTTCACCACTCCCGACGACGGCGAAGCCCTCGTCGCCCGGCAGAAGGAGCTGATCGACAACGCCACCCCCGCCTCGAACTCGACCGCCGCGGTCGCGCTCTACCGGCTCGCGGCTTTGACGGGCGAAGGGCGCTACGCCAACCACGCCGATCGCATCCTGCAGCTCGTCGCGGCGATCGTCGAGCAGGCGCCGGCGGCGTTCTCCCTCGCCCTCACCGCGGCCGAGCTCCGGAGGGCGGGCATCACCGAGGTCGCCGTGGCCGGTGAGCGGCCCGATCTCGTCGAGGTCGTCGCCGAACGCTGGCGGCCCGATGTGGTCCTGGCGTGGGGTGAGCGTTACGACTCACCGCTGTGGGACGGCCGCGTCGACGGGCGGGCCTACGTCTGCCGGGACTACGCCTGCCAGGCCCCGCAGGACACTTCGGAAGGCCTCCGCTCCCAACTGCCGTAGGAGCGGCTACGTCACGGTCGGCACTCGCCAGCCGCCACGGTGGATGATCTCCTCCGGTGTCCGGCGGCGATGGGTGGCGGAGCGGCCGGGGCCGGTCGGGCCGGCGTCGTCGACTCCCGACGAGTCGGCCCCACCCCGCGAGATCTCGCCCGTCTCCTCGTTCACCACCGGCCAACCAAGGGCGATCGCGCCGAGCACCTCCATCACCGATGGAATGCCGAGCACGCGGCGCAGTTGGCGCTCGCCCTTGAACACGCCGAAGAAGAGCGCCCCGAGCCCCACCGCCTCGGCCGCGAGCAGGATCGTCATCACCGACATCGAGGCGTCGATGGTCCAGTACGGCGCCGGCCAGGCGTCGACACCGCCACCGAGACCCGTCGCCTTCTTGTCCGCTTCGGAGTAGCGATCGGTGTAGGCGCGCGGGTCGGCGAGCGGGATCGCGATCACCGGCGCGTCGAGGAGCCGCTTCCACCGGAAGGCCCCCCGCCGCATCGGGGGCAGGGTGATGTCCCAGAACCGCTTGGTGTCCTGGCCTTCGAGGACCACGAGGTGCCAGCCCTGGGTCTTGCCGGCGCTGGGGGCCCGCGAGGCGAGCTCGACGACCTCGCCCAGCAGCTCCGGCGGCACTGGCCGCCCATCGAAGGCCCTCGTCATCCGGCGCCGGCGCACGACGTCGGCGAACTCGGGCATTGGTCGGGCGACTTCAGGCGCGCGCCCCGAGCTTGACCAGATCCTCCGCCATCGTCCAGCCGTACACGATCAGCGATCCGCCGTCGGCCGCGGCCACGTCGCGGAACAGCGCCCGCCGGGCCGGGTCGATCGAGGCGGGTTTGGCCGACTCGTGGTCGATGAACCCCTCCTGGCCGCCGGAACGGACGACGAAGGACTTCTCGTCGTACATGCTCTCGACGTCGAAGCGCTTGGCGAGGCGGCGTCCCCACGCCCGCTCCTCGCCGACGGCGCGGACCCCGGGGCTCGGTGTGACGTCGTCGAGTCCCTTGAACGCGTCGAGGGCGTCGGGCACGACGAACCGGGAGCCGACGACCACGTCCTCGTCGGGAAACGCCATGAGCGCCCGGTGGTACGCCTCGGCCATCAACCCCCGCAGCACCTGATCGCGGCGCGAGCTGCGCCGGACGCTCATCAGCCCGAGGAGCACGCACGGCGTCCCACCGATCCGCTCCAGGGTCGAGAACGTGAACCCGTGCAACTTGCCGTCGATCCGGGCCATGGTGATGAGGACCCAGTCCTCCTTGGCCTTCGAAAGCTCGCCGATTCCGAAGGCTCCGCCCATCGACGCCAGTTCGTCGAGGTCGGCGTCGGTCAGCGCCGCCGAGTCATTCGTTTGCACCTGGACTGCCATATCCCCTCTCCCGATGGACGGTGCGCGTGGGAGGCGCGTGGGCTGAGGATCTCATTCTACCGTGCGGGCGGACGGGTCGCCGAAGGCGGCCGGCAGCGGGTTACAGAACCACTGCGTCGTGGCCGAAGGCCACGCGCAGCTCGCCGACGGCCCGGTCGACGTCGACGCAGAACTCGTCGGGGAGGCGGACCGACTGGCCGCCGAGCTCGACGGTGACCACGGAGTCACCGGGATGCTCGCGCAGGATCCGCTTGAGGCGCTGGATGCACAGCTCGTCGAGCGCCGTCGACGGGATGCGCAGGCGGAGCGGCGGCGCCCCGGCGTCGAGGCCGGTCAGCACCTCGATCGACTGACAGATGAGACAGGTCCGCGATTCGTCGCGGCGGTCGAGCCGGCCCTTCACGGCGACGACGAGGTCGTCGGCCAGCTTGTGGCCGTGCTCGGTCAGCGTGCGCGGGAACAGCGTCACCTCGATCGCCGCGCCGAGGTCCTCGAGGATGAACACGGCCATCTGATCGCCCCGGCGGGTGAACTTGCGGGTCAGCCCCGTGACGACCCCGCCGACCTGCACCATCGCGCCGTCCTCGAGCTCGACCACGTCGGCGATGGCGTGCTCGACCTTGCGGCGCAGCGCGGCCTCGACGCCGAACAGCGGGTGGTCGGACACGTACAACCCGAGCATCTCCTTCTCGAACCGGAGCTTGTCGGTCTTGTCGAACTCGATCTCGGGCACTGGTAGGCGCTCGTCGTACAGGGCGGAGGAGGCTTCCCCGTCGCCGGCGCCCTCCCAATCGCCGAACAGGCTCATCACTCCCTGGTCGCGCTCCCGCCGACGGGTCACCGTCGTCTCGGTCACGTGCTCGAAGACACCGAGCAGCCCCTTGCGCGGATGACCGAGCGAGTCGAACGCGCCGGCCTTGATCAGCGACTCGACCGCCCGCTTGTTGAGCACCGGCTCGGGGACCCGCTCGACGAAGTCGTGGAAGCTGGTGAACGGCCCGTGCTCGTCGCGTTCGGCGAGCAGCAGAGCGACGAGACCCCCGCCGACGTTGCGCACCGCCGACAGGCCGAACGTGATCGCGCCCGGGCTGGCGACCGGCAACGTGACGCCGTCCGGCACCTCGGAGGGCGCGAGGGCGGCGAAGTCGGTGACGGAGCGGTTGATGTCCGGGGGGAGCACCCGGATGCCGAGCGCCCGGCACTCGGCGATGTACACGGCGGCCTTCTCCAGGCTGCTCTTCACGCTCGTCAACAGGCAGGCCAGATACTCGACTGGATGATGCGCCTTCAGGTACGCGGTCTGGTAAGCGACGAGGGCGTAGCCGTAGGCGTGGGCCTTGCCGAAGGCGTAGTCAGCGAACGGCTCGATGATGTCGAACAGGGCGGTGCCGATGTCGCGGCCGTACCCGGTGGCCGCGCAGCCGTCCACGAACTTGGCCCGCTCCTTGGCGATCAGCTCCCGGACCTTCTTCCCGCAGGCCTTACGGAGGTTGTCCGCGTCGGCCAGGGAGTAGCCGGCCGCCTTCTGGGCGACCCGCATCATCGACTCCTGGTAGATCATCAAGCCGTAGGTGTCCCCCAGCACCTCCTCGAGGCCGGGGTGGAGGTACGTGATCGGCTTGCGGCCGTTCTTGCGGTCGGCGTAGTCGTTGTGCATGTTCGCCGCCATCGGGCCGGGCCGGTACAGCGCGAGCAGCGCGGCGACGTCGTCGAAGCTGGTCGGGCGGAGCGACCGCATCAGGTTGCGCATCGGCCCACCCTCGAGCTGGAAGATGCCGATGCCCGAGCCGCTCTGCAGCAGCTCCAGCGTGCGCGGGTCGTCGAGGGCGATGGCGTCGATGTCGAAGTCGGGCGCCGGACCGGCGCGGAGCATCTCGACGGTGTCGGTGATCACGTCGAGGTTGCGCAGGCCGAGGAAGTCCATCTTCAGCAGCCCGAGCTCCTCGACGCCGTGCATCTCGATCTGGGTGACGACGGGCGCGTCGGCGGGGTCCTGCCCGCTCTCGGGTTTGCGCTGCACGGGCAGGTAGGTCGTCAACGGCTCCCTGGTGATCACCACGGCGGCGGCGTGGATGCCGTCGGACCGCTTCAGCCCTTCGAGGCCCTTGGCGACGTCGACGACCTTCTTGACGTCGGGATCGGCGTCGTACATCGCCCGCAACTCGGCCGCCGCGTGATAGCCGTCGGTGTGCTTGGGGTCTTGCTCGAAGCAGTGCTTGAGTGAAGTGTCCCGACCCATCACGAGCGGGGGCATCGCCTTGGCGATGCGATCGCCGACGGCGTACGGGAACCCGAGAACGCGGGCGGCGTCGCGGACCGCGTTGCGGGCCTTGATCGTGCCGAACGTGATGATCTGGGCGACGTGGTCCCGGCCGTAGCGGTCGGCGGCGTAGCGGATCATCTCGTCCCGGTAGCGGGAGTCGAAGTCCATGTCGATATCCGGCATCGAGAGCCGGCTCGGGTTCAGGAAGCGCTCGAACAGCAGGTCGTAGTGGATCGGGTCGAGGTCGGTGATGCGGAGGCAGTAGGCCACCGCGCACCCCGCCGCCGATCCCCGCCCCGGACCGACGCGGATGCCGCGCCGGCGGGCGTAGGCGATGAGGTCCCACACGATGAGGAAGTACGAGCTGAACCCCATCGCCGCGATCGTGTCGAGCTCGTACTGGATGCGCTGCTTGACCGGCCCGGCCAGCTCGTCGCCCCATCGTTCGCGGGCGCCCTGCCACGTGAGCTCGGCGAGGTAGGCGGCGTCGTCGCGGTAGCCGTCGGGGAGCGGGAACGTGGGCAGCTGCATGTCGCCGAACGTGATTTCCACGTCGGCCCGCTCGGCCACCCACAACGTGTTGTCGCACGCCTCGGGGACGTCGCGGAACAGGTACCGCATCTCGTCGGCGGTCTTCAGGTAGTGCTCCTGGCCCTCGATCTTGAACCGCTTGGGGTCGGACAGCACCGCGCCGGTCTGCACGCACAGCAGGGCGTCATGGGCGTCGTGGTCCTCCCGGTGGGTGTAGTGGGAGTCGTTGGTGGCGAGCACCGGCGCCTGCAGCTCACGGGCGATCTCGAGCAGCTGGGGGTTGGTGTCGCGCTGGGCCGGGAGCCCGTGATCCTGGAGCTCGACGAAGAGGTGGTCGCGCCCGAAGATGTCCTGCAGGCGGGCGGCCTTCTCGAGCGCCCCGGTGCGATCCCCGCGCAGCAGGGACTGGAGCACGTGACCACCGAGGCACCCGGTGGTGGCGATGAGGCCCTCGTGGTGTTCGGCGAGCAGCTCCCAGTCGAGCCGCGGCTTGTAGTAGTAGCCCTCGAGGTACGCCCTGCTCGCCAGCTGGATCAGATTGCGGTAGCCGGTCCCGTTCTCGGCCAGCAGGGTCAGGTGGTAGTAGAGCTTCTGGCCGCCCTCGGTGTCGCCGCCGGAGTCGTCGACGCGCCCGTGGCGCGTCGGCCGCTCGCTGCGGTGGTCGTGGGCCATGTAGGCCTCGGTGCCGATGATCGGCTTGATGCCCTGCCGCCGGCACTCCTTGTAGAACTCGAGGGTCCCGTACATGTTGCCGTGGTCGGTGATCCCGAGCGCCGGCTGGCGGTCGGCGACCGCCCTGGCCACCAGCTCGTCGACCCGGGATGCTCCGTCGAGCATCGAGAACTCGGTGTGCACGTGGAGGTGAGTGAATGACGCCGATGTGATTCGACCGACAGTAGTCACCTGAGCCCCATGCCGTTGGAACTCTGACCGCGACGAGGTCACATCACCGCGGAGCGGTCAGAGTTCGGCGTCCAAACCCCTACAGATAGGTCCCCGGACGGTCCGGCGGTTGCTGGCCCGGGGGCGTCGGGACCTGGCCCGGGGGGAGCTGGCGGATCTGCTCGAGCTGCTGGCGGGCGGCCAATTGCTGAGCGAACAACGTCGCCTGGATGCCATGGAACAGACCCTCGAGCCAGCCGACGAGCTGGGCCTTGGCGACGCGGATCTCGCCTTCCGACGGCACCTCGCCGTCGCGGAACGGCAGGGCCAGCATCTTCAGCTCCTGCTGGAGGTCAGGGGACAGGGCGTCGGACAGCTCGGTGATCGAGCGCTCGTAGATCTCGGCCAGCCGCTCCCGGCTCGGTTCGTCGAGCGGGGCGGTGCGCACCTCCTCGAGCAATGACTTGACCATCGAGCCGATGCGCATGACCTTGGCCGGCGACGTGACCGCATCGCCACCGGGCTCGTCCGTCGACGGGTGGGCCGTGCCGTCGACGACCTCACCGTGCTCGACCGCGCCGGCGCTCGGATCAGGGGTCGGGCTCTCCGGGTCGAAGTTCGTCATGGGGCGTCCTTTCTCGAGGATTCAGCGGTCGGCCGCGACGAAGGGCACGAGCACCTCCGCCGCGGTCAGCGACCCGTGGCGGCAGATCAGCTCGAACGGTCCCGAGTCGGCGGGATCGTAGAAGCTCACCGGCTGGTGGGCGACGAGGGCCACGTCACCGAGACGGGCGGCGACGGGTTGGGCGAGCGTCGGCCCGAACCACTCCTCGTCGATCATCTGTTGACGGGTGACCACCCAGGCCTGGTCACCGTAGAGCTGACTGGTGCCGGCGGCCAGCTCGTCGGTCGCCCCGCGGTGGGCGTGCCACCAGCGGAACCGACCTTCACCCGACTGGGCGGTGACCATCGCCAGCAGCTCCGGAGCCGGGTCGATGATCTGATCGCCGACGTGCACCTGGCCGTGGTCGGCAGTGACGAGCAGGACCGCACCGGGCGGCAGGGCGTCGAGAACATCGGCCACGAGGCGGTCGGCGAAGCGCAGCTCGGCGTCGTAGAAGTCACCGAAGCCGCGCTCGTGGGCGGTCTTGTCGATGCCTCCGTAGTAGGCGTACACGAAGCGTTCACCCGCCCGCAGCAACCGACCGACCTCGACCGAGATCGCCGAGACGGCGCGCCATCCGACGGGACGCGAGCCGCGCAGGTGGGCCTCGGTGAACGCCGTGCCCTGGAGGTCGGCCGGTGACACCACGGGGATCTCATGGCCGAGAAACGCGCTGTAGGGCTGCACGTCGCGGGGCGGGTGGGAGCGCCGACGGTCGCCGCTCGCCGTGTTCCACCGCAGCACGTTGATCACTTCGCCGCCCATCATCATCCGGTAGCCGAGCAGTCCGTGCTCGGCCGGGGTGAGACCGGTGGCGATCGAGCTCAACGCGGTCGCCGTCGTGGAGGGGGCGACGGTGGTGATCGCCCCGCCGACCATCGAGCTCAGCGCGGGCATCAGCGGTCGCCGCTCCTGGAGCTGCTCCCACCCGAGTCCGTCGAGGATCAGGAGGACGACCTGCTCAGCGTGGCTGACCGGTTCGGGGAACCACGCCGGGAGGGACGCGTTCCATTTGCCCGGTCCGAGCAGGGCCGGGACGATCCCGCGCACGTTGGCGCCGGCGTAATCAGGGATCATCGGGCCGGGGGTCACCGCGGGAGAGTCCACCATCTTCGATCACCGAGGTAAAGCCGTACGATGGGCCCGTGCGCGTGTCCACCCGCGGTGACTACGCCTGCCGGGCGTTGCTGTCGCTCGCGCTCCATGCCGACAACGAGGGACCCACGTCCGTGCGCGACATCGCCGAGCGCACCGCGCTCCCCCAGCCCTACCTCGAGCAAATCCTGCTCGCCCTCAAGGGCGCCGGGCTGGTCCGCTCCAAGCGCGGAGTGGGTGGCGGGTACGTACTGGCACGGGATCCGGCCGCGATCCGCCTGTCGGAGATCGTCGCCGCCGTCGACGGACCGATCACGCTCGGCGACTTCGGTGAACCCCACCAGGACGGAGCGTGCGACCACGAAGGTCAGTGTGTGCTGATCGCGATCTGGAACGAAGCCGGCGAGCACATGCGTCAGCACCTCGACCGGCTGACCTTGGCCGCGGTCGCCACGATGGCCAAGGGCGCGGCGCCGTGGCCGGGCGCGCCGGTGACGGCGCGCCGGGAACCCAGCACCTCGCCCGCTTGATTCACGGGGCTGACCTGGATCCGCCGGACCGTGGTGAAAGGTGAGCGGCCAGAGGACGTCTCTCGCTCACCGCACGACGGTCCACGTGCCGGCGGTGCGCGCTGCGGGTTCGCCCTCGATGTGGAACGGTGTGCGCCGTGCGACGGATCTCGTTGCTCGCCTTCGTCGGTCTGATCCTGATCACCGCGTGCAGCGGGTCGTCCGAGCCGACCGCCGAGAGTGAGCCGCTGACGGCGACGTCGGCGGTGACGACGTCGACGGTGACGACGTCGACGGTCGCGGCGGCGACGACCGCACGGGCGCCCGACACGAAGCTCGACGCCGCCCTCGCGGCCGTTCAGGCATCGGGTATCGATGCGGTGGTCGCCTACTCGCGCCGGGGCGGGCCGGTGGCGGTCGCCGAGTTCGGCTCCTTCCTGGACGATGGTGTTGCGCCCGCGGATGTGCTGGTCGACATCGGGTCGATCACCAAGATGGTCACGGGCGTTCTTGTCGCCCGGGCCGTCGACGACGGGTTGCTGCGGTTGGACGAGACAGTCGGCGAGGTGTTCCCGTCAGCGCCGCCCGACAAGGCGGGAATCACGATCCTGCAGTTGCTCACGCATGACGCCGCCCTGCCGGACTCGGTGGGCGACGACGCCGAGGCGCTCAGCCGCGACAGGTTCCTCGAGCGTGTCTTTGCCACGCCGCTCGAGGGCGCCCCTGGTGAGGGCTACGACTACTCGAACGTCGGCTTCGGCGTTCTCGCCGCCGTGCTGGAGGACAGGACCCGCCAGAACTACGACCACTACCTGCAAGCCGTGCTCGCCGGCGTCGGTCGGCGACATCGGCTATGACACCGTCTACGACGAGCACGCGGTCGCGGGATCTTGACGGTCGGTCAGTGCGCCAGGCGAGTTGGGGAGGACACGCGCCAGCGTGGAACCTGATCGGCAACGGCGGCCTCGTCGCTTCCCCGGTCGCCGTCGTTGAGCTGCGACGGGCAGTCACCGGCGGGTTGCTGAGCGACGAGATGATGCGCGCCACGCAGCGCCCGTATGTGCCGGAGGGCGACGGCGCGACGTCGTCGTACGGCTTTGGTCTCGTCGTTGACGAGCTACCCGGCGTCGGGGCGGTCTACTGGCACGACGGCGGTAATGACGTCTTTTCGGCCTTCTGGTGGGATCTCCCCGAACAGGGCGACGTCGTCTTCGTCGCCGCCGTCGACTCCACCAAGGGCGGCGCCGTCGCCGTTGCCGACCTCCTCACCGAACAGCTCTACCAGCCCGGAGGGTGAGCGGCGCGCCGACAACGGCGGTGGGGCGGTGGGCGGTGCGCCTCGTGCGCAACCTACCCACGCTGCTGGGTCCGACGCCGGGAGCACATCGGGCGGCACTGGTGCTCCTCGTGCGCTGAAGCGCACGAAGTGTGAGCCCAGACAGCAGACATCCGCCGTCTCAGCTCACACTTCCCGGCTCGGGCCGTGCGGCTGATGTGGTTCAGC
>CAVWJT010000029.1:0-9059 GCA_963755235.1 uncultured Acidimicrobiia bacterium | reverse complement strand
GCCGTCGGTCGTCATCGACGTGCCGGCGGTCATCGACTCCTCGGTCATCGACTCTTCGGCCTCGGTGGCGGCTGGTGCGTCGGCGTCGGTGGCGTTGGGTGCGTCGGTGGCGGTCGTGTCGTCGTCGCTCGCCGCAGGCGACGAGCGGTCGGGCGAGCAGAACGGGCAGGACGAAATGAGCGAATGCGCATCGGGGTGCTCCTGAGATGGCGAGGTAACCGCTTCTTCGCCGGGCGGCTCGAACGGATGCACCTGGCGCGCTTCATCGCAAGTTTCTGCATCCGAGGCATTCCTCGGCGGCGAACATCGACTGGAGCCCCCATGACTACTGCCACCGCCCTCGTCTCACCGCCGCGTCGGTGCTGGCTTGGGCGGCCGAGTCCTGGGTACCGTGACCGCGTGCCAGCGACGGATGGGGAGGACGACGCCACGCTGGCGCGAGCCTGGGCCGACGGGCGACGACGGGTGCAACTCGTCGCGTCTGGGACCGCTACGGCACCCTCGTCCACACGTTCTGCGTCCGCTCGCTCAGCGATCGCGACCTCGCCGCCGACTGCGTCCAGGAGACGTTCGTCAGCGCCTGGCGGTCCCGTGAGCGGTTCGACCCGTCGCTCGGGAGCCTGCCGGGATGGCTGCTCGGGATCGCCCGCCACCGCGTCCACGACGCCTACCGCTCCCAGGCCCGCACACCGCAGCCGCATCGCGACGAGACCGACGCCGAGCGCGGCCCGGCGGTCGACACCGAACCGGCCGACCTGGTCGAGCGGTTGCTGGTCGCCGATGCGCTGGCCACGTTGGCCGCCCGTCCCCGCCAGGTCCTCGAGCTGGCGTTCTACACCGGCCTCAGTCAGACGGCGATCGCCGAGCGCTTGCAGGTGCCCCTCGGTACCGTGAAGAGCGACATGCGCAGGGCGCTGCTGCGGCTGCGCGGCGTGCTGGAGGGAGGTGACGTCGATGGGTGACGACGACGAGCGCGACGAGGACGTCGCCGAACTCCGTGCCCTCATCGAGCGGGCCCGTCCAGCCGACGTCGTCTGGGAACCGCCGCCCGCGGACCTGTGGGACCGCATCGCCGCGGAGATCGACCAGGAGCAGGTACCGGCGCCGGCGACGGAGGACGTCGTGGCGCCGGTCGTGCCGATCACCGGCCGGCGCCGCCGAGCGTGGTGGGTCGGTCTTGGCGTGGCGGCAGCGGCCGTCGTCGTGGTCGTGACGCTGGCGATCACCCGGCGAGGCGACGACGCCACGGTGGTCGCCGCGGTCGAGCTCGAGCGGCTCGGTGACACCGGGTCGGGTCGCGCCGAATTGGTCGATCGCGACGGGACGTTCCAGGTGCGACTGGAGACCGAAGGGCTCGATCCCGACGACGGGTACCTGGAGCTGTGGCTGATCGATCCGACGGTGACCCAGCTCGTCTCGCTCGGGCCGCTGCGCACCGACGGCATCTACGACATCCCAGCCGGCGTCGATCCGGCCGCCTTCCCGATCGTCGACGTGTCCGTCGAACCCGTCGACGGTGATCCGACGCACTCCGGCGACAGTGTCCTGCGCGGCGAGCTGACGCTCGTAGTCGCGTCGCCGCCCAGGCGGCCGACGGTTCTCGGCGGTGCGGCCGCCGCTCGACCTGACCATCCACACTCGCTGAGGACGAGGCCGAAGCGTTCGCTGATCGCTCCGAAGGGTCTGGTCGTGCGCGGGAGTGCATCCGTTCGACGGGGCCGATCGGAAGGAGGGCCACACCCTCGGCCCCGAAAGGTCCATCCATGAAGAGATTGCTCGCCGCCACCGCACTCGCCGCGGCGGTCACCATCGCCGCCCCAGGCGCCGCCGGCGCCCAGGACACCGCCACCGTCGCGCTGATGCACGGGATCCCCGGCGCCACCGTCGACGTGGTCGTCGACGGCGCCGTCGTGATCCCCGGGTTCGCGCCGGGCACGATGCAGGACCTGTCGTCCTTCGCCGGCCAGACGCTGACCAACGTCGAGGTCCGCGCCGCCGGCACGACCGATGTCGTGATCGGTCCGATCGCTTCGCTCGCCGTCCCCGCCTCCGGCAACTGGACGGTCGTCGCCCACCTCGGCGCCGATGGCACGCCAACGCTGACGCCGTTCGAGAACGACGTCTCGCGAGGTCGCCGCCGGCCAGGGCCGCCTCACCGTTCGCCACACGGCGGCCGCACCCGCCGTCGACGTGGTCCTGGCCGACGGCAGCCGGCCGTTCACCAACCTCAGCAACCCCAACGAGGCGGCCGCCGATCTGCCCGCCGGCGCGATCAGCGGAGCGCAGGTGGCGCCAACCGGTGCGGCCCCGATCGCCCCGGTGCCCACCGTCGAGCTCGTCGCCGGGACCAACCTGATCGTCTACGCCGTCGGTTCGTTGGACGGCGGGACGTTCACGTTCTACACCCAGACCATCGAGGGTCTGGGCGGTGCGCCGACCCTCGTCAACACCGGCGACAGCGAGGTGCCGGCGGGAACGTCGGGGACGGTCGTCGCGCTCGCCATCGCAGCCGGCCTCCTCGGCCTCAGCGGCGCCGGGCTGCTCGTCGCCCGGCGCCGCACGGACTGACACCGGACGCCTCGGTCCCCCCAGCGATGTCCGCCACCACCGGTTCCCGACGCGCCCTCGGCGCCGCCGCGGCGGCGGTGGTGGCGGCTGTCGTGTGCGGTGCGGCGGCGATCGCCGTCGGCGGTCGTCAGTCCCGCGACGAACCAGTCGCCGCGGATCACGATCGCCGTACCGCCCGTGACGGTGGCGCCGCGGTCCACGCCGGCGGCGCCACCCACGTCGGCGCCGACCACGACCACCCCGGCCAGCACCACCACGACCACCGCAGCGCTGTCACCGATGAACTCGCTGGTCGGGGAGGCGGTGACCGTCGTCCCCGCCCCGCCGGCCGTCGACGTCGCGCCGGTCAGCTTGAGCATCCCCGACATCGACGTCACGGGTGTGCCGGTGCGACCCGTCGGCGTCACACCCGACGGGCGAGTTGGAGATCCCTGGCGCGACCGAGGCCGGCTGGTACCGCCTCGGAGCCGCGCCGGGCCAGGCCGGCGCCACCGTCGTCGCCGCCCACATCTCGTGGCAGGGCAGCACCGGTCCGTTCCTGCGTCTCGCCGAGCTGGAACCGGGCGCCTTCGTCGACCTCGCCCTCGCCGACGGCGCCACCCGCCGCTACCAGGTCGTCGCCCGCGCCCAGTACGGGAAGCTGGCACTGCCGAAGGAGGAGATCTGGCGCACGACCGGCCCCGAGACGCTCGTGCTGATCACGTGCGGCGGGGCGTTCAACCGTGAGATCCGTCGCTACGCCGACAACATCGTCGTGACCGCCGTCCCGGTCGCCTGACGCCTTCGCGTGTCCCGCTTCCAACCTCCGCCTCCCGGCTACGACGCCGCCGTCGACGAGTCACGACGACTTCGTCGTCTCGTCGACGACGTGCTGTACGACGTCGGCGATCGTCCCGGGGCTGCGGGCCGCCGAGGAGCTGCAGTGGGCGGCGTGCCGCACGACCGGCAGCGCTGACGTGGTCCGACCGCTCGTCGAACTGATGGAGCAGCGCGGCGATCAGCTGGCTGCGATCGCCGGCATCCACGCGTTGAGCGCCGTGCCAGGTCCGGCGGCCACGAGCGGGCTCACCGATGCCTTGGACGACGGGCGGTGGTTCGTCACCGAGCACGCCGCCTGGGCGCTCTCGGCGCGCCCACCCCACCCCCCGGCCATGGGACGCCTCGCTGCGATCGTCGCCGACGGCGGCTTCCGCGCCATGCTCGCCCAGCGCACGTTGGCCGGGTGGGCCGGCGGTGACGCCGCCCGGTGTCCTCGATGCGCTGCTCGGCGCGTTGCGAACGGCCGATGGCCCGGCCCGCGCCAGGCTCGTCGACACCGCCGGCACCGTGCCCGGCGTCGCAGCGACCGCGCTGCTGGAATCGGCAGCGAGCGACGACGTGACAGCGGTGCGGCTGGCGGCCATCGGGGCGCTCGGCTGGCGGCGAGGCGACCCGGCCCTGCTCGGCCGCCTGGCGATGATCGACGATCCCGTCGGACAAGCCGCACTGCTGGCGCTCGTCGATCGCACCCTCGCCGATCGTCCCGCCACCTCCCGCGGCGACGGCCGCACGGGGAGACGCATCGCCCAGGTCGTCTTCCACGCCGATCTCGCCGGCGGTCGCGATCGGGCAGGCATCGGCGACAACGGCGGACTCGCCACGCTCGTGCGCCAGCTGTCGGACGCCTTCGCCGCACGCGACGACGTCGCCCAGATCACGACGATCACCCGCGGCCGCACCGCCGACGCCATCGCCGACCTCGCCGGCGGGCTCGACGGGCGCCAACGCGTGGCGGCCGTCCCGCTCGGCGGCGACGCCGACGTCGACCGGCGCTCCGGCTGGGCACACCGCATCGCCGTCGAACGGGGCATCCGCCGCGTGCTGCTCGCCGGCCCTCGACCCGACGTCATCCACCTCCGGATGGCCGACGTCGGCACGCTCGCCGCCGAGCGGGTCAGCCGCCACCTGGGCATCCCCGTCGTCTTCACCGCAGCGCCCGATCCCCACATCGTGCTCGAACAACTCGAGACCACGGCCGAGCTGACCCGCCGCAACTTCGGCGACGCCGACGAGCTGGAGCACTGGTGGTTCCGAGCCCGGATGGTCGAGCGCCTGACCAGCCGGGCGGACCACGTCGTGCTGCTCCCGCGCCGCGGGGCCACCGACCAGCTGCGCCGGGTGTTCGGCGCCACGGCGGCCGACGCCCTCGACCGGGCGACGGTCGTTCCCGAAGGCGTCGACCCGGCGCCGATCAGCCGAGCCCGCGCCGCCCTCCACGTCGCGGCTCGCGGCGGACCCACCCCGCCACTGCTCGAACCGTTGCGGACTGCGATCGAACAGCTCACCGTCGAACGCCGTGGGCTCCCGCTCACCGTGAGCGTCGGTCGGCTCCACCCGACCAAGGGCATGGACCGCCTGGCGCGTGCGTGGGTGGGGAGCGCCGAGCTGCGCGCGGCGACGAACTTGCTGATCGTCGGCGGCGGCCTGGAGCAGCCGACGGCCGACGAACTGGGCGTCCTCGGCGACCTCGACGACATCCTCGGCGACGCCGAGCAGCGGCGGCACACCGGTGCCGTGCTCCTCGGCCATCAACCGAACGAGGTCGTCGCCCACGTCCTCGCCGCGGCCGCGACGGGACTCCCCGGCTTCGTCGCACCGGGTGGCGTGTACGTCGCGGCCGCCGCCAAGGAGGAGTTCGGCCTGGCCATCGTCGAGGCGCTCGGTGCCGGGCTCGCCGTGGTCGCCCCGGACGTGGGCGGACCGGCCACCTACATCGTCGACGGCGTGACCGGTGTGCTCACCGACACACGCTCGGTCGCCCGGCTGCGGGCGGCGATCATCGCGGCCCGCCGGCTCGTCGACCGGCCCGGTCGCGTCGACCAGGCCACCGACCTCGTGCGCAGCCGCCTGACGATCGATGCCATGGCGGCCGCGCTCGTCGACGTCTACGACACCGTCGGTGTGAGTGTCTCGTGAAGTTGCTCGTCGTCACCCCCGACTACCTGTCGCACTACCTCCCGCTCAGTGCGATCGCCGCCCGGGCCGCCCGGGCGGGCATCGACGTCGTCGTCGCCAGCGGGCCAGGTCTGCGGCCGCGCGTCATGAGCGATGGTCACCGATGGACCGAACTGTGCATGAGCGCCGGGAGCAACGCCGGGCTGCGACCGGCGGTCCAGCTCGGAGACGACCTTCGACCGTTCCTCGCCGCGACCGCCCGCGGGATGGTCCCGACGCTGCGCCACCAGGCCGACCGGCGGCGCCACGATCTGCTGTGGCAGCCGCGACAGGTCGCCGAGGAGACGATCCGGATCGTCGAGCGCGAGGCGCCCCACGCCGTCCTCGTCGACCACCTCTGCGTCGCCGCCCGCCTCGGCCTCTACGCCGCCGGGGTGCCGGCAACAACGTTCGTGCCGGGCCACCCGTCCCAGCTCCCGGTGGCCGGCGAGGTCTACGGCTTCCCGGTGGCGTGGCCCCGCTGGGTGCACCCGACCACCGTCGAGCTGGACGAGCTGCGCGGCCGCTGCATCGAGATCAGCGCTGAGCTCGCTGCCGAGGCGACGGCGGTCGTCCAGGCCCTCGAACCGAACCGGGCACCGGTCAGCGACGTGTTCGGCGCCCTCGACGCCGGGGTGCTCTACAACAGCCCGGCCGGGCTTCGCGACGCCGGTCGTGTGGGTCTGCCGGACCCGCACCGGTTCCTCGGCGGGTGCGTACGGCCGGCGTCCGCGCTCGAACCCGACATCGCCCGCTGGGTCGCCGACGGCGGACCGTTCGTGTACGTCTCGCTCGGCACGTTCCTCTCGGCGCGCGCCGATGTGCTCCGCCGCGTCGCCGCGGCCCTGGCATCCGGCGGACGACGGGTCGCGATGGCCACCGGGAGCACCGACCCCGACATGCTCGGACCGCTGCCGCGGACCTGGCTGCTGCGCCCGTTCCTCCCCCAGGTCGAGCTCGTTGCCAGCGCCGAGGCAGTGGTGTGCCACGGCGGCAACAACACCGTCAACGAGGCGCTGGCCGCGGGGAAGCCGCTCGTCGTCCTGCCGCTGTCCACCGACCAGTTCTGCATCGCCGTCGATGTCGAACGCGCCGGCGTCGGCCTGTCTGCCGATCCGAACCGGACCTCCGTCGCCGGCCTCGCCGAACGGATGACCGTCCTCGACGACCCCTCCGTGACGATCCGTCGCCACCGGCATCGGCCGGGACCTCGCCACCGCGGACGGTCCCGGTCAGGCCGTCGCCGCCGTCGCCGGGCAGCAGGTGTGATGCCAGCCGATGACGGGTTGGGGCTCGACGCTCACCACGGCAACGGCGGCCCGTCGCGGAAGAAGCCCCCCAAGAGTCGCGATCGGGAAGGGTCGCGGCCCACACGACCGACCCAGCTCTGTCGCTCCCGCGACTCCCATCGCTCGCTGAGCCCGAGTTGCTCTGCGCTGTGCGAGCCGGCCCCGCTCCCGACGTTCACGATGCGGGATGCTCGCTGCGGCGCAGCAGGCAGGACGCGCTGGATGAGCCGCCATGACGCCGGAGAGATTGGCGTCGCAGATCCGATGAGCATCGGCAGGTCGGCACTTGACGCCGACTTCCTCCCGTCGACGTCGGCCCGTGGCGTTGTTGATCAGCACGTCGAGCCGCCCGGGTCACGCCCGAGCGCAGCGACGCCCTCGTCCACCGGGTCGCCGCGGATCGCGTCGGGGCGCTTGCGAGCAGCCACGCGTTGCCGGCATGCGCCAGAGCGGCGGCCGTGCCATCGGCGGCGGCGACGTTTCGACCGCTGAGGATCACGGTGACGCCGAGCACCGCCACTGGCGCGACGGTACCGGCCGACGTCGTGGCGTTCCCGGCGACCCGCAGCCGCGATTCGCTCGGGACGTCCGATGAACGTCGCTGCATCCGAACGGCGCAGGGCGAACGCAAGGGAAGGTGTGCCGATCGGCACGCACCCATCCGGGCGACCAAGAGAAGCAACAAGATGCGAAAGAAGATGCTTGCCGCCGTCGTCGCGGCGGCCAGCTGCACAACGACCCTGGCCGGAGCGGGCGGCCCGGCCGCGGCCGACGGTGGTCACCCTGGCCCCACCCCGACGCTGGCCGAAATCTTCCTCTCGGACGGCAACCAGTTCGACCTCAACCCGTTCGACCACGACATCGTCACCGAGACCGTGCTGCTATTCCCCGAACTCGTCGCCGCGGCGTCCGAACCCGACGCCGAGCTGACCGTGTTCCTCCCCAACGATTGGGCGTTCCGTCGGCTCGTCGCCGATCTCACCGAGCGGGCGAGAACGACAACCGCCGAGCCTGCGACGTCGTTGTGGGGTTCAATTCGGTGGCTCAAGCTGACCGATTCACCGATACCACGCCGACGAGGGCCGTCGAGGGTGCCACCGAAGCGCCGTTCCTCCACGTTCCGTGGCGCGCCCGATACCGCGCGGCTCCAGGCAGCCGAACTGGTGGGCGACGTGCCGAACCCTGCACCGCCAGTGCGCGGAAGTCGGACATCGTGTCGCCAACGACGGGGTGTCGAGGAACGCTTCGAGGACGCTGCTTGAGGTCAGCAGCCGGGCACTACCCCCGCGGTCTATCGGACGGTCTCAGGCTTCACTTCGCCGGTTACCGGCCACGACGTTCTGCGGCGAAATCGTGATCTTCCGGGATGCACGCCTTTCGACACGCGCCAACAGCCCCGGCCGAGCCATCTGAGACTCGATGCCGGGGCTGTTGGTGCGGTGAGGCCCGGCCGTCAGTCTGAGCAGACGCCCAAGAGGTCGAGCTCTCCGTCGAGGTGAAGCTGGATCACCTCGGCGAGAGCCCCTGGGCTGCTCTTGGCGACCCCGCTCTTGGCGCTTCCGGGGAGCGCCGAGAGGTTGGCGGCGACGCACTGGCCATCGCGGGGCTCGGCGTTGGCACCTCCAGCGAACGAGACGACGCCGACTCCTGCGACGGCGATAGCGGTGATGAGCTTCTTGCGCATATGGGATCCTCCGTGGAAACTTCAATGAGATGCGTCGACTGACCGGCGCACTCTCCGATCTATTCCGCGGCGGGCGCCGATTCGGATGCGGACCGAGAGACAATTGCTCGATCGCGGCATACTTACCCTGGTCGCGAGCCACATGACCTGCTCTGTTGGCTCGGCTGGGTGGCGCTGACGGACTGTCCGTAGCGCTGGCGTGCTGCTTCGCCGGAGATCCCGACCGTGGCCCTGATTGAGGCCCAGAAGTGCCCGGTGCGCCAGGCACACGTACCCGACCGACCAGCGACGGCTGCGCAACAGATCGGCCCTTATGCCGGTGCCCCATAATCACGGACGACCACGGCTGTCGCGGTAGCCGAGACGCTTCGGCTCGATTCGTCTCACGCGCCGAAGACAGCGCGGCTTCATGACTGTGCCCGATCCGATGCCAGTCGTGATACGTCCGCCGGCTCCAACGGTCGATTTGCCACCATCGTCGCGCGAGGACGGCCCCGACTTCGTCCCTCGGGTGCGCTCATGCGGCGATGAACCAGCGCTCGAGC
>CAVWJT010000028.1:0-42610 GCA_963755235.1 uncultured Acidimicrobiia bacterium | reverse complement strand
CGTGACGGGCTGGGAGTTGCCGTTCGGAGTGCCTGTCGAAGAGCTTCTGTTCTTCATCGTGATCCCCGTGGTGGGGCTGCTGACCTATGAAGCGGTGCACCGCATTCTCGGGCGCGCCGTGGGTGAGTACACCATCCTCGCCGTGGCGGCCGTCGCCGCCGTGACGGTCCTCGAGGTGGTGTGGCTACGCACCGGGCTGCTGCGTCGGCGGACCTACCTGGTGACCATGGCGATCATGCTGGTCGGTCAGATCATCGTCGATGGCTGGCTGACCAAGGCGAGCGCGCCGATCGTCGTGTACGACGACGAACAGACCATCGGCGTGCGGTTTCCGTGGGACATTCCGATTGAGGACTTCCTCTTCGGCGCCGCACTGGTCACCGTGGTGCTGCTGCTGTGGGAGCGAGCAGGGGCACGAACACGATGATCGGACCGATCGTGGCCGCCGGCTGGGTCGCTGGTTGGTTGGTCTCCGGACCCGTCCGGCGGCTTTCGACACAGGCTGATTCGGACCACAGCATCTCCGTCGTCGTGCCGGTGCGCGACGAGGCCGAACGGATCACGAGACTGGTCGGGGCGCTGACCGTGGGATGGCCGGATGGTCAGCAGCTGGAGGTCGTCGTCGTGGACGACGGCTCCCAGGACGGCAGCGGCGAGGTCGCCCGGCGGGCGGGAGCAAAGGTGCTCGCGACCGAGCCGCCGGCCGGCTGGACGGGGAAGGCGTGGGCGTGCTGGCAGGGCGCCTCGGTGGCGACCGGCGCGGTGCTGGTGTTCGTCGATGCAGACACCGAGCCGGCGCCGGGTTTCGTCGCCCGTTTGAGTGCGGCCGCGGGCGCGGTCGGGCGGGATGGTCAGTGTCCAGCCCACCCACCGGGTCGAGCGTCTCTACGAGCGGGCCTCGGCGGTGGCCAACGTCGTCGCCTCATGGCCGGAACGGGACGGGCACGGCCCCGCAGCTGGTGGCGAGGACCCGTCGGCTTCGGCGGCGATCGCCGTTCCCCGATTGGCGTACCTCGACGCCGGCGGACACGGACTGGTGGCGGCCGACGTGGCCGAGGACGTCGCCCTCGCCCACGCCCTGTCCGGGCGGGGAATCCCGGTCACCGCCCTGGCAGATGCCGGCGCCGGAGATATCCGGTACCGCATGTACCCGCACGGTTGGCGATCGCTGGTCGAAGGGTGGACCAAGAACCTGGCCGCCGGTGCCGCCAAGGTCCCCCCCATACGGGCGGCTCTCGTGGCGCTGTGGATCACCGGCGCGCTCGTCGGGATGGCGTCGGTGCCGACGCTGTCCAGTCGGCTACGTCGCATTCGTGCTGCAGTTCGCCGTCCTTCTTCGCCGCGCCGGTCGCTTCGGCACGCTCACGGCCGTCTGCTATCCGCTCCCGCTGCTCGCCTTCGTGGCGCTGTTCATCCGATCCACGACCCGCCGCCTCACCGGCCGCCCGGTCGCCTGGCGCGGCCGGTGGGTCGCGCCGTGACTCCCCTGGCAGCCGTGATCGTCGACGCCGCGGTGTGGGCGTCATGGGGCACCCTTGTCGGCTTCGTCGGCGCCCGTGCGCCGGCCGCCCACTTCGCCTCCGATGGGCCGATCACCCGTCTGCGCGAGTGGGAGCGTGGCGGCCGCACGTGGGAGCGGCTCGGCGTACGGCGCTGGAAGCGCGCCGTGCCCGAGCTCGGCGGCCTGTTCGGCGGCGTGTCGAAGCGCCATCTCAGGGATCGATCACGTGCCCGGGCTGGACCGGCTGGTGGTGGAGACGCGGCGGGCCGAGGTTGTCCACTGGCTCGTGCCGGCGCCCATCGTGGTCATGCCGGCATGGAACCCTGCCTGGGTGATCGGTGTGATGGCCGCCTACGCCGTGGCCGCCAACGCGCCCTGCGTCATCGTCCAGCGGTACAACAGGGCTCGACTCCAATCCGTTCTGGCGCGGTCGGCCACCAACGCCTGGAGCGCGCCGTGAGAGCGACGACGGTGGCGGCGGTCTCGGCGGTGTTGAGTGAGCCAGCGGCCGCCTTGGCCCACCGTCTCGTGATGCACCGCCCACGCGGGTGGCGCTGGCACCGCAGCCACCACCTGCCGCCGCACACCCAGTGGGAGGACAACGACCGATTCCCACTGCTGTTCGCCGGTCTGACGATCATGACGATGACCTACGCGAGCGCTCGCGGTCGCCACCGGCTGCTTGGCGCCGGGGCCGGCGTGGCGGTCTACGGGGCGCTGTACGTCCTGGTGCACGACGTGGCCGTGCACGGGCGGGTGACGGACGGGCGCCCGGTGCTGCCGGGCGGGTGGCTGCGGTGGGTCGCGGCGCGTCACGCCGTGCACCATCGCACCGGCGCCGCACCCTACGGCTTCCTCTTCCCGATCGAACCGCCCAGGTACCAGGCCGCCGTCACGAGCTTGCGGACGATCGGGACCCGCGCTCGTGTCGAGAACACGTCGTAGTCGTTGGCCTCGATCTCGTCGAGGATGCGGCTGTAGAGCACGCGGGCCGATCGGACGCATGCCGCCGACCGGGGCGGGAGAAGCTCGATACCCCGATCCGCCGATCTGTACAACTCTCGCGCTCGCCGAATCTGGAAGCGCATCAGCTTCCGCCATGCCGCATCGACGCGGCGCGTCGCCGGGTCGGCGCCGAAGCTCTCGAGCTCGTCCTGGGGCAGGTACACGCGACCCGCGAGGTCCTCATCGACGTCGCGCAGGAAATTGGTGAGCTGGAAGGCGAGGCCCAGATCGCGTGCCGGCTGCAACGCCGCCCGGGGATCGAGGGGCTCGAGCACCGGCAGCATCATCTCGCCGATCACTGCTGCCGACCCGTCCATGTACGTGAGCAGGTCGTCCCAGGTGGCGTAGGACGCGACGTCGAGATCCATCTCCATCGAACGGAGGAATCGCGCCACGGCGTCGCGTGCGATGCCCAGGTGATCCACGGTGCGGGTGAAGGCGGCCAGCACCGGAGTGTCCGCTGGTTCTCCTTGGAGTGAGGCGAACGTGCGCTCGCGGAACCGCACCAGCGCTTCGCGCCGCGCCGTGACCGCAGCCTCCCCGACGACGTTGACGTCGTCGACGATCTCGTCGGCCTCTCGGCAGTAGGCGTACAGGGCGTGGACGTGCGGCCGCTGGCGGGCGGGGAGGACGTGGGTCGCCCAGAAGTACGTCGTGCCGTGGCGGCGGTGAAGAGCTCGGCACACTTCGTAGTCGCGTCCCAGCCTCAGTACAGCGGTCATGTCAGCGCGTCGACCCGATCGGCGGCGAGCCGACCCGACAACAGCACCATCGGTACGCCGACGCCGGGCACCGTCCCCGAGCCGGTGAACACCAGGCCGGGCGTGTGGGCGTTGATGTTGCTGGGGCGGAATGGCCCACTCTGGAAGAAGCGGTGGGCCAGGGCGAACGGGGTGCCGCGCTCCATCCCGGCCCGCTGCCAGTCACTCGGATCGACGATCTCCTCCACCTCGACCTCGTCCGGGTAGCCGCGGGCCTCGAGCCGCACCCGTAGCTCGTCGCGCGCCCGCTCACGCTCGGTTGTCCAGTCCACCCGCCCGTCGAGGTTCGGCACTGGCTCCAGGACGAAGAGCACGTGACGTCCGGGCGGCGCCATCGACGGATCACCGAGCGTGGGCACGGTGACGAGGAACGAGGGGTCGGGCATGCGGCGCCCGTCGTGCAGCAGACAACGGAAGGCGTCCTCCCACTGGGCGCCGAAGTGGATGTTGTGGTGGGCAGTGCCGGGGGGGAGCGCACCCCCGACGCCGAGGTGCAGCACGAAGGCGGAAGGCGAGTACCGGCCCGTTCGTGCGACTCGTGGCGGCGCCAGCCCAGGGACCAGCGTGCGGTAGGCGGCCGGGAGATCGGGACTGCAGACCACGGCGTCCGCCCGGATCAGCTCACCCCCAGCGAGGCGCACACCGCGCACCGCGCCTGTCGACCCGTTGGCGAGGACGATGGATTCGACGGGCGTGTCGTAGCGGAACACGGCCGCGGCCTTCTCGGCCGCGGCAGCGAGCGCGGTCGGCACGGCGTGCATCCCGCCCTCGGGGAAGTACACCCCCCCGACGGAGTCCATGTAGGTGATCACGCCGTAGACGGCAAGCGCCTCATACGGCGCCAATCCGGCGTACATCGACTGGAACGTGAACAGCCGCCGCAACCGCTCGTCGGCGAAGAACCCGTTGACCTTGGTGGACAGGCGCCGGGCGCCGCCGAGGCGGAGCAAGCGAGCGGCCGGGCCAACGGCGCGGACGAGGTCGAGGGCGGAGTCGAAGTTGCGGTCGATGAACGACGACATCTCGACGTCGTACAACGCGACGAGCCAGTCGACGAAGCGCTCGAACGCCGAGGCCTCGACGGACCCGCACACCGCACGGATCTCCTCGGTCATCGCTTCACGGCCGTGGCGGACGTGGATCACCGAGCCGTCGGTGAACATCGCTCGATACATCGGATCCACGGGCCGCAGCGTCAGGAAGTCGGTCATCTCGACGCCAGCGGCGGCGAAGGTGTCCTGCAGCAGCGCCGGCATTGTGAGGACCGTGGGTCCCGTGTCGAAGCGGTAACCGCCCTGATCGAGCCGGCCGGCGCGCCCTCCGGGTAGCGCGTCGCGCTCGAAGACGGTGACCTCGTGACCTCGTCCGGCGAGATGACAGGCGGCGCTCAGACCGCTCAATCCGGCGCCGACGATGACGACGCGCATCAGTCGACCCGCCAGATCGCGCGCGCCGCCAGTTCGCGCAGGCGGTCGCCGACGGGTGTCGGGAGCTCCAGAACCTGCAGGGCGTCGAGCGCCCGGGCATGTCGTTGTTCGATCATCCGCTCGACGCCTGCCGACGCGCCACACTCGACGACCAGGTGCCTGAGCCGATCGATCTCGTCGTCCTCCAGATCGACGGCCCCGACCCGAGCGAGTAACCCGGAGCCGCGGGGCCCGGCGAGCCGGCGGGCCAACGCCAGCAGCACCGTCGGCTTGCCCTCCCGGAGGTCCTCCCCGGACGGCTTGCCGGTGCTCGCCTCGTCACCGAAGACACCCAGGAGGTCATCCCGGAGCTGGAACGCTTCCCCGAGCGGCCGCCCGAACGCGGTGTAGCCGTCGATCAGCGCGGGCGTCGCATCGGCGTGGATTGCACCAAGGTGCAGGGGCCGCTCGACGCTGTACGCGCCCGACTTGTAGCGAGCGACGAGCAGCGCCTGCTCGGTCGGCAATGACCCGCGTGACGCCCCAGCGACATCGAGGTACTGCCCCATCATGAGTTCGATCCGCAGCTCGTCCCACACCGCTCCGACGCCGGCACCAGCACCCCGGACCAGCCGGTCGGCGCAGGTGAGAGCCAGATCGCCGAGGAGTACGGCCACGCCCTCGCCGAAGCGGCGCGGCTCCCCCCGCCAGCCGCCCCGCTGATGGTCCTCCGCGAGACGCCGGTGCAGCGCGGGGCGACCACGGCGCAGTGCCGAGCCGTCCATCACGTCATCGTGGAGCAAGGCGAAGGCGTGGAGCAGTTCGAGCCCGGCGGCGACGTCGAGCCAGTCCCGCGCATCGGGGTCGCCACCTGCACCGAGGTACCCGTAGCGGCAGAACGAAGGCCGCAGCCGCTTTCCTCCGGCCAACACGTAATCGGCCAGCAGATCGATCGGTTCCGCGAGCCAGCCGTCGACGACGGACCACCGCTCCCGCTCGCGCTCGAGCACCTGCTGGACGTGCGCCTCCACCTCGAGGGCCACCAAGTCGATCGGGGGGCGGCGAGGACCTCGGCTTGCACGTCCGTTAATTTAGCACTAAATTAGTCGCATGCAAGCCGACCGTGTGCTCCTCGTCGAGCCGCGCGGCTTCTGTGCCGGCGTCGAGATGGCGATCAAGGCGCTGGCCCTGACCGTGTTGCGCTTCGGATCGCCGGTGTATTGCGTCCACCAGGTCGTGCACAACGAGCGGGTCGTCCGCCGCTTCACCGAACTCGGCGTACGGTTCGTCGAGCATCCTCGCGACGTGCCGAGCGGGCAAGCCGTCGTGCTCAGTGCTCATGGCAGCTCGCCAGCAGCGGTCGCGGACGCCAACGCTCGAGCGGCAGTTGTCATCGACACCGTGTGCCCGCTCGTCATGAAGGTGCACCATGAGCTGGCGGGCCGGGCGCGCGTGGGCTACGAGATCTTGTACGTCGGTCACGAGGGCCACGACGAAGCCGTGGGAGCATTGGGTGTGGTTCCGGAGCACACGACGCTCGTCGAGCATCCCGACTCGGTCGGCCGGCTCCCGGACATCAGCCGGCCGGTCGCAGTGCTCGCCCAGACCACCCTCGCCGTGCAGGAGTGGGAAGCCGTCGTCCGGGCAGCGCAGGAGCGCTTCGGTCCCGTTTGGACGCCCCGGCACGACGACATCTGCTTCGCGACGACGAACCGGCAGGCCGCGCTGCGGTCGGTCGCCGGCGAGGTCGACGCCGTCATCGTCGTGGGATCGGCGTCGTCGTCGAACACTCGAGCGCTGGTCCGCGTCGCCCGCGGCGCCGGCGCGGGCCACGTCGAGCGAGTCGACGGCGCGCACGAACTGCGCTCCTCGCAACGCTTCGAGACGGTGGCCGTGACCGCCGGTGCGTCAGCGCCCGAGCAGGCGGTCGCCGAGGTGGTCTGCGCCCTGCGGCCGTCGGTGGTAGAGCCGGTCTCACCTCTCGAGGAGCGCGCCTACTTCCCGCTGCCCTCCTCCCTCCGCCGTCTGCTCGTCGGTGACGAGGTCGGCGAACGGCTGCTCCGCTGCGCGCGCCATCTGTGCGCCGACGAGCTGCTTCGTCAAGTCGAACAGGCGATAACGGCCCGCGCCGCCTGACACCACTCCATGCAGACGTTCCTCCCGTATGTCTCCTTCGAGCGTTCGGCGCGTGTGCTCGATACCCGGCGCCTGGGCAAGCAGCGAGTCGAGGCGCTCCAGATCCTCAGGGCACTCACTCGTCCGACCTACGGCTGGAAGCACCACCCCGCCGTATTGATGTGGTCCGGCTACGAGGAAGCCCTGGTGTCATACGCCGTCGCCATCTGCGACGAGTGGCGCCGCCGCGGTCACTCCGACAGGTGTCTCGAGCAGATCATCGCCGAGTCCGGCGTCCGCGCGCCCCGGGCGCAACACGCGCTGAAGGGGGCGGGAGCATTGCCGCCGTGGGTGGGCCTGCGATCCTTCCACCGGGCCCACCAGTCGGCGCTCGTCCGCAAGCAGCCGAGCTGGTACCGGGTCCACTTCCCGAACGTCCCGGACGACCTCCCGTATGTTTGGCCCGCACGGCCCCGGCCCGACGAGCAGCGGTCGGTATCGTGAGCGCCGACCGGATCACGCTGCGCGAGGCGGCGCAGCGTCTCGGTGTGCACTACATGACCGTCTACCGGTACGTCCGCACCGGCCGCCTCCCCGCTTCGCGCGCCGGAGTGCAGTGGCTCATCGATCCCGACGACCTGACCCGGCTGTCAGCTGACGGCAGCCGTCGTTCCCGGGGATCAGCGCGGTCGGCCGCGCCGCGAGTCCTCGTCTCTCGACTCGTTGCTGGCGACGAGGCCGGATGCTGGTCGGTCCTGGAGACGGCCCTGGCATCCGGAGCCGAACCCGAAGTAGTGCTGCTCGATGTCATCGGCCCCGCACTCACCCAGATCGGCGACGCGTGGGCAGACGGGTCACTCGACGTCGCGGACGAGCATCGCGCCACGTCCATCGCTCAGCGGCTGGTCGGCCGGCTAGGGCCGCGATTCGCTCGCCGGGGACGCAAGCGCGGACGGCTGATCGTCGGTGCGCCCGCCGGCGAGGAGCACGCCCTGCCCAGCGCGATGCTCTCCGACCTGCTCCGAGGCGCGCGATTCGACGTCCATGACCTCGGTGCCGACACTCCGCCGGAGTCCTTCGCCCTGGCCGCCACGAAAGCAGACCGGTTGCGCGCCGTCCTGGTCGGGGTCACAACGCCGGGGAACGACACGGCTGTTCGCGAGGCGCTGGTCGCGATCCGGCGCCGCGTCGCGAACGTGCCGCTGCTCGTTGGCGGAGCAGCGATCCAGGACGAAGCTCACGCCGCCCGACTCGGTGCCGACTGGACGGGCCGAGACGCACGCGACGCCTTGGCCGCCGTCGAGCGCGTCGTCAACTGAACGAGTCCAGTCGCTACGTCGAAGGTCGAGGCACGCGAGCGCGGGGCCCAGCGAGGGGGTGTGAAGAGCTTCCAGCTGTCGGCTGACGGGCGAGGCCGACGACGACGGCAACGCGGGGTTGTGTCCGACGAGAGGTCGCTGCCACCCATCTTCCGCGCTCAAGTGGGCGCGTGTCCGCACCACAGAGCTCGCAAGTCTTCGTGGCGCCAGTCGCGCATGTGCAAGGCGGGTTCGGAAGTCGGTGTCGCCGAACCCGGCGGCCGGCGCGAGCAACGCTGAGTCAGCGAGGTTGAGGTTGGTGACCTTGAGGATGGTGTCGAGGTCGAGCCCGGTCACGTCGGTGGCGATGGCGAGGTAGTCGGTGAGGTCGAGGTAGTCGACGGTCACTTGGCGAGGCGCTCGAGCAGCTCGCGGTCTTCGTTGATGATTTGCTTGACGCGGGCCTTGAATTTGGGGTCACGGCGGCGACGTTCGACGGCTTCACGCAGTGCCGTCTTGACAGTCTCGTTGAGGCTTTGTCCTTCGGCGCGGGCGAGTGCCTCGGTGTCGGCGGCGAGGTCGTCGTCGAGTCGGACAGTGAGGTTCTTCGCCATGCCACCATGGTAGCAAGCCACCCGGAGCCGCGCTCGCCGCGGGTGGCGCCCAGCGCCTCGTGGTCGATCGTGAATTCGTCGAGGGTTTGGTCGCCGTTGAGGCCACGACCTTGCGGCGACATGCATGAACATCGAACGTCTGTGACCCGCGACACGCCGACCGGATGTCAGGAGATCTCCACCCGCTTCTCCAAGACATCGGGCACGTGCGAGGCGTACTGGTGGGTGGCCGTGGTGTGACCCCACAGCCATCGACTCTGGAGGGAGCACACAATGGGCACGTATCTGGTCAACGGTGCGAACCGAGTTCTTGGGCGGGTGATCGCCGTGGAGCTCGCTCGACCAGGCCGCCGCGTCGTCGCGACGATGCCCTGCCGGCAGATCTTCGCCCAGCGTGATCACTGCTACCACCACTGGTGGCACGACACCGGTTTCGGAACCGGCGGCTGTCCCGCTGACCTGGATGGTCCCGTCGATCTGCTGCCGCAACGGACGACAGGGGCCCAACGCTCAGATGTAGGGGAACCCCGCTACCGCTGCGGTCGCCGGCTTCGTACCTTCGACGAGTGGCGACCTTCGACCCATCCGCCGCCTCGGCGGAGGCGAACGTTTGTCACACCGTCGCCGTACTGCTGGCACCCCCGACCCATCCGACGAGATTGTTGTGAACCACATCGTCACCATCCACGAAGACGCACACCTCGATGCGCCGATGAGCGCGGCGCATGACCCGACAATGCTGTGGATCGGGTGTAGCGGCTGCTCCGGGGAGACTCAGGCGCTCCTCGGCGTGGAGGGCCAGGCGTCTGACCTCGTCGACCTGATCGACGTGGACGGTCTGCGCCTGCTGTGGCATCCGTCGCTGGCCGACCGGGACCTCTCGTCTGTCTACGACGACGTGATGGCCGGTCGAGAGCGGTTGACGGTGCTCTGCGTCGAGGGATCGATCGCGCTCGCCGACGACGGGATGTACGACATCGCCGGGGACGTCGGGAAGTTCGAGATCGTGCGGTCGCTGTGCGAGCGCGCCGACTACGTCATGGCGATGGGTGCGTGTGCGGCCTACGGCGGCTGGCAGGCGCAGCCGCCCAACCCGAGCGGGGCGGTGGGTCTGCAGTACACCCTCGACAGCCCCGGCGGCCTGCTGCCCCCGGAGTGGCGCTCCCGGGCCGGGCTCCCGGTCATCAGCCTGGCCGGATGCCCCGTGCCTGCCGACACGCAGGTCGACGCGCTGCGTTGGGTGTTGAGTGGCGCTCCTGGTGGCCCTGGCCGGTACGGCACGGCGCCGATGGTTCAGCCCTGCCTGGCCAGCACCGAGTACCGGGGCTGCGGGACACCGCGGCAGATCGGGATGCGCTGCACGGGCTGCACCGGCCCGAGGTTCCCCAACTTCGCGTCGGACCGAGCCTTGGTGCGGTGGGCCGCGTGAGCGAGCGGCTGCCGAGAGAGCGAGTCTTCGAGCGAGCGAGGCAATCGTCAAGCTTCGAGCGAGCGAACCGTTGAGCAAAGTTCACGTCCACGAGGAGATCCCGCGCAGCGAGGGCGACCTGCGCATCTACTGGGACGAGCGCGACGGACGGATCGACGCGGCGTGGTGCCAGGGCACCATGTACCGGGGCTACGAGATGATCCTCATCGGCCGCCACCCCGAGGACGCGCTGGCCACGACTGCCCGGTTGTGCGGGATCTGCTCCACCAGCCACGTCGTCGCCGCCACCGACGCACTGGAGAACGCCTGGAACATCGTGCCGCCGCCCCAGGCGGTCCGGCTCCGCAACCTGTTCCTCGCCGCCGAGTCGCTGATGTCCGACGCCCGCCAGGGCGCCCTGTTCTTCGGACCCGGTCTCTGTGACCCGTCCTTCGCCGGGCACCCCCTCTACGACGAGATCGTGCAGGCCTTCCAGTCCCCGTTCGTCGGCTGGCTACCCCGGCAGGTGATGACCTTCTCCAAGCGGATCCTCGGCGTCATCACGGCCTTCACCCAGCAATGGCCGCACTCGATACCGTTCCGGCCAGGCGGGACGAGCTGCCCGGTCGGACGGGAGGAGATCCGCCAGGCGCGAGCCGCACTGGACGACTACACGAACTGGTATGCCCCGACCATCCTCGGCGGCAGCCTCGACGAGTGGGCGGACGTCACGACCGCCGAGCAGTTCTGGGAGTGGGTCGATCAGCGCCCGCACAGTGTCATCGGCCTCTACACCCGCTACGCCACCGAGGCAGCCGGCCTGCATCGGGTCGGTCGCGGCAGCGACAACCTGCTCAGCGGCGGGCTGTACCGGGACCCGACGTCTCCGGCCCAGCCACTCATCCCCGGCGGGGTCGTGGTCGGCGGCCGCCACGCCGAGTTCGACCAGGCGCAGGTCCGGGAGCACAGCCGATTCTCCTGGTTCACCGACGAAGGTCCGCGCCATCCCGCGGAGGTCGTCGTCACCCCGGACCGCAGCCGGCCCGAGTCCTACAGCTGGGCGACCGCACCCCGGTACGGAGCCGACGACCTGGTCATGCAACTCGGCCCCCTGTCCGAGCTCCTCGTCGCCGGAGACCCGCTGACCACCGACCTCGCCGCGGAGCACGGCGTCAGCGCCTACCTGCGCCAACTCGTCCGCTGGACACGCGGCGCGACGACGCTCATCCTGATGCGCGGCTGGTTCGACGAGCTGGAGCGTGCACTCGGAGATCCACTGCTCGCGCCCTCGAAGTCGGCGGACATCGATGGCGACGCCGACGGATTCGGCGTCACCAATGCCACGCGCGGCACCTTGATGCACTGGGTCACCCTGACAGCCGGCCGGATCAGCACCTACCAGGTGATCACGCCCACCACGTGGAACGCGAGCCCGCGCGATTCACACGCCGTCCCCGGCCACTTCGAACAGAGCCTCGTCGGTCTACCGGCCGACGACGCCGGCCGCGCGGTGCGCGCCCTCGTCCTCGGCAGCCACGACCCCTGCCTCGTCTGCACGACCCAATGACCCGGCGTTGCGGCCGAGTGTGACCGCAGCGGTGCGGTGGAGGCGGCCGAAGTTGTAGTAGGCCGCGCACGCCCCCTCCGAGGACACCATGCACGTGCCGATCGGCGTCTCCGGCGTGCACGCGGTCCCGAAGACCTTGCACTCCCACGGCTTGATCACACCCTTCAGCACCTCGCCGCACTGGCACGCCTTGGGGTCGGCGACTCGAACGTTGGGCAGCGCGTAGTGCCGCTCGGCGTCGAACTCGGCGAACTCCGGACGCAGCCTGAGCGCGCTCTGGGAGATGAACCCGAGACCACGCCACTCGAAGTGCGGCCGCAGCTCGAACACCTCGGCGAGCACGGCGAGCGCCTTCGGGTTGCCCTCGTCGCGCACGACGCGGGTGTACTGGTTCTCGACCTCGCACCGGCCCTCGCGGATCTGGGCGAGGAGCATGGCGACGGCCTGCAGGATGTCGAGCGGCTCGAACCCAGCGGTGACGAGCGGCTTGCCGTACTTCTCGGCGACGAACCGGTACGGCCGGTTGCCGACGACCGTCGACACGTGGCCGGGCCCGAGGAACCCGTCGAGCCGGAGGTCGGGCGACTCGAGGATCGCCCGCAGCGGCGGCACGATCGTCACGTGGTTGCAGAACACCCGGAAGTTGGTGACGCCGAGTTGGCGCGCCCGCAGCAACGTGAGCGCCGTCGACGGGGCGGTCGTCTCGAAGCCGACGGCGAAGAAGACCACCTCGCGGTCAGGGTTCTCGATCGCCAACCGCAGCGCATCGAGCGGCGAGTACACGAAGCGCACGTCGGCGCCCCGCGCCTTCGCCTCGAGGAGGTTCCCGTTCCCTCCGGGCACGCGCATCATGTCGCCGAACGACGTGAAGATCACCCCGGGCGTCTCGGCGACCGCGATCGCATCGTCGACGCGACCCATCGGGATCACGCACACGGGGCAGCCCGGGCCATGCACCAGCTCGACGGTCTCGGGCAGGATGTGCTCGATGCCGTGGCGGTAGATGGTGTGCGTGTGGCCTCCGCACACCTCCATGAACTTGAAGTGCCGGTCGCCAGCCAGTTCGGTGATGCGGCTGACGAGCGCACGCGCGGCGACCGGGTCGCGGTACTCGTCGACGAAGCGCATCACCCACCCTTGCCGGTCGTGATGTCCGACGCTGCCAGGGCGATCAGCTCGTCGTCGTAGGCCTGGCCCATCAGCTGCAGCCCTTCCAGCGCGAGCGCGGCCTCGGCCTCGTCGATCTTGGACATGGCGAAGCCGACGTGGATGAGCACCCAGTCACCGGCAGCGAGCTGCTCGTCCTCGAGCAGCCCGATGTTGATGACTCGGCGGACACCGCTGACCTCGACGCGAGCGAGGTGCTCGTGGCCGGTTTCCAGCTCCACGATCTGGCCGGGGATTCCCAGGCACATGACGGTCAGCCTTCCTTCCTGGCGACGATCGTAACGGTGACGGTGACCTCCGGATGCACGCGAAGCACCAGGATCCGCGGCGGCTCCATGCCGAAGTCGCGGATGTCGAACGTCGAGCGGCCCTCGAGGTGCAACGTCTGATCGTCGAAGCAGGGCGATCGTCATCTCGTCCTCGTAGGTGTTCGTGACCCCGCGGAACGTCAGGTCGCCGCGCACGACGTAGCGGTCGTCGCGGCCGGTGTCGTGCAGCGTGGTGAGACGACCGTCGATCGTGGGGAAGCGCCGCGTGTCGACGCGCCGGCGGAGCTCGCGATCCTCGAGGGCGATGCCCGACGACAGTCGCTCGACGCGGCAATGACAGCTCTCCCTTGGGCTCGGCCGTCGTGTCCACGCGGCCGCTCTCGCCGACCTCGAGCTCGACGAAGCCCTCCAACCCGTCGGTCCGCGAGTTGATCGGGTGCACGCTCGACGTGGCCTCGATCAACACCTGTGAACGTTCCGGGACGATGTCGTAGCGGGCCACGTCACCTCCGGCGGCGGCGGTGGATCACATCTGCCTGATCTTGTTGTACCGCGCGAGCTCGGGCGCGGACTTGGCAATAGCGGCGAGAACGAGGAGTGCGAGCACGCCCAAGCTGAGTCGCGAGATCAGGCCCATCTGGGCTCCCTTCCGTTGACGAGGCTGTCGTTGAGCACGTCGAGCACGAGATCCGCTGCGCCGTCGACGGCGGCGGCGACGGCCGGGGAGAGACCGATCCCCTCCTCGATCGCCGCCGGCTGGCAGGCGACGACAACGATCCGCTCCACGTGCCCACCGAGCCGTTGCAGGTTGGCGAGGACCGTCGCCGGCGTCATCGTGTGGGCGTCGAGGCCACCGCTCGGCTCAGCGCTCGTCCGACTCGACCTCGACCACGGCAACCGTCCCCGGCGGTTCGCCGAGGGACATCGCGTCGACGAGCACGAGCAGGTCGTAGCCGTCGAGCAGCTCGTAGGCCAGGTGCACGCCGCGGATGCCGAAGTCGGCGACCTGCACGCCTGCCGGCAGCTCCCGCTCATCGAGCCTTCGGGCGACCTCGACCCCGAACCCGTCGTCGGCGAAGAAGATGTTGCCGATCCCGGCGACCAGCGCCCTCATCGTTCCACGCTCTCTCTGACCTCGATCTCGTCAGGGTGGAAGAACAGGTAGCGACCCTGCCACGCCAGCGCCTCGGTCGCCGGGTCGTCGTCCACGGTGACGGCGACGTGCTGTTGACCCTCGGCGTCGCTGAACACGCCGGCGACGGTGGCCGCCATCCCGGCGAGGAAGATGTCGTGGGCGTCGGCCCGCCGATGACCAGGACGCAGGACGACCCTCGTGCCCGCGGCGACCTCGACCCCGGCGATCACCACCGACTCGGTCCACGGGTCGATCGCCGCGTCGGCGTCGGGGTCCCACCACGGCGTCGGCTCGGGCTCGGCAGCGGCGGCAGGGGCGATCGAGCGGACCGCGCCGTGAAGTCGCGCCCAGACCTCCGGCGGGAGGTCTTCGAAGCGGTCGATGATCTCCGCCGCGCGGGCGTCGGTCCCTCTGGCCTCCGCCTTCTCCTCGTCGGTGAGGGTGAGCACGCGCAGGCCGAGGATCTCGTCGATCTCAGTGGCGTCGAAGAGGTCGCCGAGGCTCTCCGGGGCGATCTCCGGCTGGTCGTAGAGGATGATCGGAGAGGACAGCACCACGTCGCCGTGCGGTCCGACGAGCACCGGGAAGGTGCCGTCGTTGCGGCAACCGGCGACTGCCTGAGCGGTGCCGTCCGGTGGCTCGAGCAGCGACACGAACGTGCCGTCGTCGACGGCGAGCAAGGTGTGCACGGCGACAAGCGAGTGACGGGCGACGTCGTCGCGCGTCGCGCCCGGATCGCACCAGTCGGTGACGTTCTCGACGCTGACGGCGACAAAGAGGTACGCCCCTGCGCCGTCGGCCCAACGCGTCTCGACCCGCACGACACCGTCGATGGCCCGTCGGGTCCGCACGGCCCGGCCGGCAACCTCGCCGGTGCTCGTCGCGAGCAGGTCGACCGTGGCGCCGGCTGGGAGGTGCACGGGCACGTCCCGGCCGGCGTCCGTCGTTGGCAGCAGATCCAGCTCGGCGATCGTCAGCTCGTGTTCGACCGCCTCGTCCCACTCCACCCATGTCGCGTCGTCGACGGAGAGCGACTCCGTCGGTCTGAATCGGCCACCGGTGATCGCTTCCTCGATGCGACGGTGCTGGACCTGCAGGCAGCGCACGCGCACATGCAGCCGCGGAGAGCTCCCAGGATCGACGATGCACTCGGTGCGCAGCGACCACCGCTCGGAGTCATCGAACCCGGCCTGTCGCTGCGGCACGAGCACGCCGAACTGCCAGCGCAGCTGGTTCTTGCGGGCCGAGGCGCGGTACGGGTACAGGACGTAGCCCTCGTAGAGCACGGCATCGGCGATCGCCCGGGCGGCGGCGAACCGGTCTGTGCTCATCGGGCTTCCCCGGCCTCCTTGAGCAGCACTTCCAGCGTCTCGTCCCACGTGACGAGCGCCCGGCTCGTCTTGAACCGGGCGAGCTCGTCGAGGATCGGGCGGCTCACCATCACCCAGCCGCTGTTGGGGAAGTACATGTCCATCATCTCCCGCCACACGGTCACCGGAAGGCGATACGACGTCTCGACGTGCCAGGCGATCGGTGTCACGCTGAGCCTGTCACCGTCGCGCCTGAACATGGTGCCCGAGAACAGCAGCACCAGGGGAACGTCACCGTCGTCGGCAAGGGCGTGGAGGTACTTCGTGGCGGCGACCTCCATGTCGTACGTACACGGCACGGCGAGGGCGATCTCGGTCGAGCCGGTGAACCCGGCGACAGTGCTGGAGACATGGGTCCAGAGGAACGGCCGCAGCGTCTTGCCCCACCGGTCGCGGGTGCCGAAGAGCTCGATCAGCGACTCCGCTTCTTGATCCGCGTAGTGCCGGCGCTGTGGTTCGATCCGGATCTGGCACTGCAGGGCGATGGCGTGCACCACCTCGTACCCGGCGTCGGCCCAGAGTTGCAGCGTGATCGTCGGTTGGACCGCGTACGGCTCGGCCCGTGCTCCGATCACGTCGAACGACAGCTCGCTCATGATGCCTGCTCGCGTACCTTGGCGAAGAAGGCGGCGAGGGCGGCGCGCGCCTCGGCCCCTCCGTCGAAGCCCTTCCACAGCCGCCGCAGCTGCCCGACCAGCTCGTAGCACGCGTCGATCGGGACGACGAAGCACTCGGCCTCGCCGGCGCGGTCGTCGACGCGAACGAGCAGCGCCTCGACATCCGGCGCCATCTGGGCGACCTCCGGGTGGTCGGCGACGAGATCATCCCAGGCGTCGAGCGGCAGCAGTGACTCGGTCGCCCCCGCCGGGCTCGGGTAGAACGCGGCGACTTGATCGACGGCGGAGTTGACGAAGAAGAAGGCCACGCCGACCGGGACCTGCATGGCGTCCCAGCGTGCCGCTGACAGTCGCACGTCCGGCAGCGACCGGTACGTCTCGGGTACGGCACGGAACCGCGATCCGCCGGCGCCATCCACGGTGAACAGCAGGTAGCAGCCGCGACAGGCGCACATGAGGCTGCGACTCTCGCGGTCGACGACGTGCCCGTGGATGTCGGCGATCGGCTCGTTGCACAGCTCGCAGATCTCGCCGGGTTGCGGCCTCGGGACCGACGCGCCGGCGCGCACACGCCGCAGCACCGCGAGCGAGTCAGCTGTCATTGCGCGCACCAACTCGGTCGGGCAGGCGTCGTAGACCGGCTTGCGGATCAGCGACACCGGTGTCACCGGGCCGGCGACCACCGGCTCGGCTCCGGCGTCGTCGACGTCGATGCGGACGATCTCCGGGGCGGCCTCGACGATGGCGCGCTCGACGGCGAGCTTGAGCGTCACCGACGACGACGGGCAGCCGTCGCAACTGCCGAGCAGCCGCAGCCTCACCGCGCCGGCATCGGCATCGACGTCGAGCAGCTCGACGTCGCCGTCGTGGTGGGCGAGGAACGGGCGTACCGATTCGAGCGCCGCCTCGATGCGCCCGGTGAGGTCGGAGGGGTGGAGCCCGTGGACGATCAGCAGGCTGGCGACCAGCTCGTCGTCGGCGAGGCGGTCGAGCAGCTCGGGCGACGCCTCGCCCACGAGGTCGACGACTCGCGCCAGGCCGCCGCCGTAGAGATCGGTCAGCAGGCGGACGAGGTCCTCGACCGCTCCGTAGGCGCGTGGATCGAGCCGCGAGTGGAGATCGTCGAGCAGCCGCTCGATCCGGTCACCGACGTCTCGTGGGTCCGGCGCGTCGTCGTGCATGGCCTCCTAACCAGCCAGCTCGGGGTGAGCGACCTGGGTCGGCGAGTGCATCGTGCGCAGCACCTTGCCCTTGCCGAGGTACATGTGCACGCCGCAAGGGAGGCACGGGTCGAAGCTGCGCACGGCGCGCATGATGTCGATGCCCTTGAACGTGTCTGGACCGTTCTCCTCGAAGATCGGCGTGTTCATCACGGCATCCTCGTACGGCCCAGGTGTCCCGAAGGAGTCCCGCGGGTTGGCGTTCCACGGCGTCGGCGGGTACGGGTGGTAGTTGGCGATCTTGCCGCCCTTGATCACGAGGTGGTGGGAGAGCACGCCGCGCACGGCCTCGGTGAAGCCGCACCCGACGCCCTCGTCGGGTACCTCGAACGGCTCCCACGTCTTGGTCTTGCCGGCGCGCACGTCGGCGATCGCCTTCTCGATGAAGTCGAGCGCCGCCGCCGCGGCGTAGGCCTGGAAGTACGTCCGCGACCGGTCGCGTTCGATGGCGTTGGACCACTGCGGGATCTTCCACTCGAACGTGACCTCGGGCTTGAGCGCGGTGCGCGGCAGGTGGATCTGCACGCTCTCGCCCGTCGCCTTGAGGTGCTCGGTGTTCACCAGTGCGGACAGCGCGGTCGACCACAGGCGGGCGATCGGGCCGCCGCCGGTGTCGAGGGCCAGGTGGTCGGTACCGTCGAACCAGCGCGGCGACATCACCCAGCTGTACTTGTCGTCGAAGTCGCGCTTCTGCGGTTGCGGATTGGTGTGCTGGTTCCACGGGTGCCGGCGGTCGACCGGGTTGCCGAGCGGGTCCCTCGTGACGAACATCGGCTGGTCCTCCCAGTCCTCGTAGAACGAGTGACCGAGGAGGATGCGGATGCCGAGGTTGATCTGGACGAGGTCGTTGGTGACGAGCTTGCCGTCGACCACGATGCCGGGGGTGACGCCCATCGCCCGCCCCCACGCCGTCATGTCCCCGTACTTGAAGTTGCACACGTCGGGATCCTGGAACGCGCCCCAGCAGCCGAGCATCACGCGGCGGCGGCCGACCTCCTCGTACCCCGGCATGGCCTCGTAGATGAAGTCGAACAGGTCGTCGTGCAGCGGGACGACGCGCTTCATGAACTCGACGTAGCGCATCAGTCGCGTGTAGTAGTCGGTGAACAGCTGGATCGTCGCCGTCGTGCCCACACCGCCCGGGTACAGGGTCGACGGATGGACGTGGCGTCCCTCCATCAGGCAGAACATCTCCCGCGTCCAGCGGCTGACCTGCAGGGCCTCCCGGTAGAACTCGCCGGAGAACGGGTTGAGCGCCCGCATGATGTCGCCGATGGTGGCGTAGCCGTGGTCGGCGGCGTGCGGGGACTCGGTGCGGTTGGCCTGCTCGAGCACACCGGGGTTGGTCTCGGCGACCATCTTCTCGCAGAAGTCCACGCCGACCAGGTTCTCCTGGAAGATGTTGTGGTCGAACATGTACTCGGCGGCCTCACCGAGGTTGATGATCTGCTCGCCGAGTGCCGGCGGGTGCACGCCGTAGGCCATGTTCTGGGCGTACACCGAGCACGTCGCGTGGTTGTCGCCGCAGATGCCGCAGATGCGGCTGGTGATGAAGTGGGCGTCGCGCGGGTCCTTGCCCTTCATGAAGATGCTGTAGCCGCGGAAGATCGACGACGTGCTGTGGCAATCGACGACCTTGCCCTGGCCGAAGTCGATCTTGCAGTAGATGCCGAGGCTGCCGACGATGCGCGTGATCGGGTCCCACGCCATCTCCACGACACCGGCGTCGGCATGCTTGGTGACCATCGCTGCTACCTCCAGCTGGCCTTGTAGCCGGTCGTCAACTCGGCGCCCTTGGTGCGCCACTTCGGCTCTTCGTTCACCGTCTTCTGGGTGATCCCGCGCAGGCGGCGGATCACGCCGCCGTAGAGGCGGCTGCCGGCCGTCGACGTCTTGGCGCCGGGTGGTTCGTCCATGAACGGCATGAACTTGTCGGGGAAGCCGGGCATCGTGCAGCCGATGCAGATGCCGCCGACGTTGGGACAGCCGCCGACGCCGTTGACCCAACCTCGCTTGGGCACGTTGCAGTTGACCACCGGGCCCCAGCAACCGAGCTTGACGATGCACTTCGGCGAGCCGTACTCGGTGGCGAAGTCGCCCTGCTCGTAGTAGCCGGCGCGGTCGCAGCCCTCGTGCACCGTCGAGCCGAACAGCCAGCGCGGGCGCAGGGCGTCGTCGAGGGGGATCATCGGCGCCTGGCCGGTGGCCTGGTAGAGCAGGTAGAGGATGGTCTCGGAGAGGTTGTCCGGGTGAGCCGGGCAACCGGGCACGCACACGATCGGGATGCCGGCCTTCGACTTCCAGCCCCATCCGAGGTAGTCGGGCACGCCCATCGCCCCGGTCGGGTTGCCGGCCATGGCGTGGATGCCGCCGTACGTCGCGCACGTGCCGACGGCGAGCACGGCGAGCGCCTTGGGCGTCAGGCGGTCGAGCCACTCGCTCGTCGTCATCGGCTGGTTCGTCTCCGGGTTGTTGCCGAAGCCGCACCAGTACCCCTCACGCTTGATCGCCTCGTTGGGGATCGACCCTTCGACGACGAGCACGAACGGCTCGAGCTCGCCCCGGTCGGCCTTGAAGAACCACTCGATGAAGTCGTCCGCGCCGCCGACCGGGCCGCACTCGAAGTCGATGAGCGGCCAGTGGACGGCGATCTTGGGCAGCCCTGGCAGGGCACCGAGGGCGATCTCCTCGATGCTCGGCTGGGTGGCCGCGGTCAGGGCGACGGAGTCCCCGTCGCAGCTCAGCCCGGCGTTGATCCACAGGACGTGGATGACGGTCTCGTCCGGCGGGGCTTCCGTCGTCGTCATGGCAAGTACCCCCTGGTTCGCCCATGGGCGCGCGACGCGCCTCGAACCTGTGTTAGCCGCACTGGGCCGATCCCGCAATGGGTGCCTTTTCCACCCCCTGCGGCGCCCTGGCCGCCGGAGTATGAATGACGGAGGGTGACGTGGACCTACGTACTACGCCCGGCCGAGATGAGGACGTTCCGGGAATGCCGCCGGGCCTGGGACTTCGGGGCTCGGATGCGTCGAGATCTCGTGCCGCTCGCCCCGGTGGCGCCGTTCGACTTCGATCAGGCCGTCCATGCCGGACTGGCGGCCTACTACCTGCCGGCGATGGACGACTGGAGCCGCTCGATCGTCCGGCCCCTCGCCGTCGAGGGCTTCCGGCGGGCGATGCGCGAGGCGCGAGCCGCCTACGAGGACGCCACGACGCTCGACGCCGAGGCCGCCGAGGCGTGGGAACGCCAGGTCCGCCTCGGTGAGCTCGTGCTGCACCGCTACTTCGCCTTCGCCGCCGCCTTCGACGACTTCGACTCGGTGCTCGCCGACGAGGACCTGTGGGTGCCGGTGCCAGACCCGGACGACCCTGGGCGCGAGCTCGGCACGCCGGACGGCCGTCCGGTCCGCTTCCTGTGCCGGCTCGACCAGCTGATCTCCGATGACGACGACGAGTGGTGGGTCGTCGATCACCGCGTCGGGCGTGACGGGTGGGCCGACGACGCCGCCCTCCTCGGCGACCTCGACACCGTGCGCACGTGGTGGGCGTTGGAGGTCGCCTACCCGCAGCTCTACGTCTCCGGCACGGTGCACAACGAGCTGCTGGTCACGTCGGACGACGCCGAGCTCGACGTGCCACCCGACGGTGCCGAGCTCGATCGTCGCGACATGGCGGCCGGCGCCCGCCACGCCAACCTCCGGCGGGCACCGCTGACGCCGGAGGAGCGGATCCTGTGGGCTGCCGTCGACCGCCCCGACGAGATCGTCCACCGCGAGGCCGTCGGGCCGAACCGCCGCACCTGGATCCGTCGTGGGCGTGGCGACCTGCACACCGTCGGGTTCGGCATCGCCGCCGAGGCGACGGCCATGCTCGCCGAGGACGTGCCCGTGCCACCGAGCCCCTCCGTCGAGGTGTGCGGTCGCTGCCCGTTCCTGCACCCGTGCCTCGTGATCGAGGGCGGTGGCGACCCGGAGTCGGTGCTCGCAGCCAGCTACCGGCGGCGCCGGGCCGACGAGTTCGACGAGGCCGGGCTGCGGTCCGCCGCCCGCCGTCAGGCCCGCTCGGGGTTGGGGCGCTGAGCCCAGGCGGCGATCGCGGCCTGGCCGATGCTGATCCCGCCGTCGTTGGCCGGGATCCGCTCGTGGACGAGCACGTCGAAGCCAGCGAGCGACGACTCGACGACGTCGCTGAACCGGACGTTCTGGAACACGCCGCCCGTGAGGGCGATGGCGTCGAGGCCGTGCTCGGCCGCCAGCGATGCGGCCAGCGCGGCGACGGACGTGCCGAGCGCCTCGTGGAACGCCGCCGCCAGCACGGGCGTCGCCACGCCGGCGTCGCGGTCGGCGACGAGCGCGGCGAGCAGCGGCGCCGGGTCGAACACGACGACGTCGTCGTCCCGTGTGATCGCGACGAGATCGTCGGGATAGCGCCGCGCCGCCTCGCGCGGCACCGTCCGGGCCGCTGCTTCCAGCTCGATCGCCGCCTGCGCCTCGAACGTGACGCGTGGCCGTCCGCCGAGCGCAGCAGCCACCGCGTCGAACAGCCGGCCGACGGCGGTGGTCGTCGGACCCGTGCCCCGCTCCACCAGGTCGACGACGATGGCGGCCCGCTCGTCGACCGTCTGCAGCCGGTCGGCGGCAGCGTCGGGACCAACCGCCCGACGCAGCCACGCCGCGGCCATCCGCCACGGCTCGCGGATCGCCGCGACGCCACCGGGCATCACCACCGGTGCCAGGTGACCGACGCGGCGGAAGCCGGACAGGTCGGCGACGAGGAGCTCGCCGCCCCAGAGCGTGCCGTCGGTGCCGTACCCGACTCCGTCGAAGCAGATCGCCAGCACCGCCTCGGTGCGGCCGTGCTCGACGAGACACGACGCGGCGTGGGCGTGGTGGTGCTGCACCCCGATCGTCGCCAGCCCGAGCTCGAGGGCGAACTTCGTCGACAGGTACTCCGGATGGAGGTCGTGGGCGACGACCTCGGGCACGACCCCGTACAGCCGGGGAAGGTGGTCGACCGCCTGGAGGAACGACCGGTACGTCGCCAGGTGCTCGAGGTCGCCGATGTGGTGGCTGGCGACGACGTGGCGGCCCTTGGTGACGGCGACGGTGCTCTTCAGCTCCGCACCAACGGCGAGCACGGCGGTGGACGAGGTGTCGAACGGCAGCGGCAGCGGCTCCGGCGCGTGGCCGCGCGACCGACGCAGCAGCTGGATCCGGCCGCCGGCGGCGCGGGCGACCGAGTCGTCGCAGCGGATGTGGATCGGGCGGTCGTGGGTCAGCAAGCCGCCGACCATCGGGCCGAGGCGCTCGATCGCGTCGGCGTCGTCGTGGGCGATCGGCTCGTCGCTGAGGTTGCCGCTCGTCATCACCAACGGCCGGCCGACACCGTCGAGCAGCAGATGGTGCAACGGGCTGTAGGGCAGCATCACGCCGAGCTCGGGGAGACCGGGTGCGACCCCGTCGACCACCGGTGTGGTGGACAAGCGAGGGGCGAGGACGATCGGACGGCGCGGCGACGTCAGGGCGTCGGCGGCGGCGTCGTCGAGCGCGCACAGCTCACGCGGCGACGTCGACGTCGGGGACCATCACGGCGAACGGCTTGTCGTCGCGAGCCTTGCGGCGGCGCAGCTCGCCGACGGCTGCCGCCGACGTCGCGTCACACGCGAGGTGGAAGCCGCCGATGCCCTTGACCGCCACCACCTCGCCGGCGAGCAGGCGGTCCACCGCGGCGAGCACGGCGTCGTCGCCGGTCAGCAGCACCGTGCCGTCCGGCTGTCGCCACGCGACCTGCGGCCCGCACGTCGGGCAGGCGTTGGGCTGGGCGTGGAACCGGCGGTCGGCGGGATCGTCGTACTCGGCCTGGCACGCCGCGCACATCGTGAAGCCCGCCATCGTCGTGGCCGGACGGTCGTACGGCACGGACACGACGATCGTGTACCGCGGCCCGCAATCGGTGCAGTTGGTGAACGGGTACCGGTGGCGGCGGTCGGTCGGATCGGCGACCTCGGCGATGCACGCCGAGCACGGCGCCGTGTCGACGCTCACCGGCACCGCCGGTGCCCCGTGCTCCTCGCTGTGCTCGATCCTGAACCCGGAGTCCGTTCCGATCGGCTCGATCGATGCCGAGACGACCTCGTCGACGCGGGCGAGCGGCGGGGCGTCGTCGCGGAGCGAGACCGCCAGCGCGTCGATCGTCGACGGGTCGCCCTCGACCTCGATGAGCACGCCGCCGCTGTCGTTGCGCACGAATCCGGCGAGACCGAGCTCGACCGCCCGCCGGTAGACGAACGGGCGGAAGCCGACGCCCTGGACCGTCCCCGTGACCCGGAAGCGGGTCCGCGCCCGCTCCATCAGCAGATGCGCGGCAACGGGTCGCCGACGAGCATGTCGACGATGCGTGTGCCACCGAAGCCGGTGCGCAGCACGACGATGCCCTCCGGCTCGGCGGCGATCTCGCCGATGACGACGGACGCCGCGCCGAGCGGGTGGGCGCGCATGGCGGCGAGCGCCGAATCGACCTCGGCGTCCGGCACGACGGCGACGACCTTGCCCTCGTTGGCGACGTACAGCGGGTCGATCCCGAGCAGGTCGCAGGCGCCGAGGACGGCCGCGTCGACCGGCAGCGCCGTCTCGTCGAGCACGACGGCGACGCCGGCGTCGCGCGCCAACTCGTTGCAGACCGTGCCGACGCCCCCGCGCGTCGGGTCGCGCAGCCAGCGGGTCCCGGGAGCGGCGGCGAGCAACGCCTCGACGAGCCCGTTCACCGGCGCCGTGTCCGAGCGGATGTCGGCCTCCAGCGCCAGGTCGCCACGGGCGAGCATCACGGCCATCCCGTGGTCACCGATCGTCCCGGACACGAGCACCCGGTCGCCCGGCTCGACGAGCTCGGGCCCGAGCGTGCGATCGGCGGGGATCACGCCGATGCCCGTCGTCGAGATGAAGATCCCGTCGGCGGCGCCGCGACCGACGACCTTGGTGTCGCCGGTGACGATCGCCACGCCGGCCTCCGCCGCCGCCTCGGCCATGTCGGCGACGATGGCGCGCAGCTCGTCGACGGCGAAACCCTCCTCGATCACGAACGCCGCCGCCAGCCAGGCCGGCCGGCCGCCCTGCACGGCGACGTCGTTGACCGTGCCGTGCACGGCGAGATGACCGATCGAACCGCCGGGGAACCGTGCCGGTGCGACGACGAACGTGTCGGTGCTGAAGGCGAGGCGATCGCCACCGGGCACGACGAGCGTGGCCGCGTCGGGGAGCGGGCCGCGCTCGGGCCCGGCAAAGGCCTCCAGGAAGACGGCGTCGACGAGCGCCGCCGACGCCTTCCCGCCGGCGCCGTGGGCGAGCGTCACGACGTCGTCGGTGAGACGTGGTCGGCGGCGGCGGAACGCGGCGATGCGGTCGAGGACGGCGGCCTCGCGGGATCCGCCCGGGGCGTCAGCCATCGCCGAGGCGATCCTGCACCGCCGACCACAGCGCGAACGACACCGCTGCCTGGGCCTCCTGGACACGGTGCACGCTGTCGGACGAGACGACCAGGCAATGGTCGACGTCGGGCGAGGCGGCCATCTCACCGCCGTCGTACCCGGCCAGGCCGACCGTCAGCAGACCGCGACGACGAGCCTCCGTGAAGGCGATGATCACGTTCCTCGAGTTGCCGCTCGTCGACATGCCGAGGACGATGTCGCCCTCACGAGCGTGGGCGATCAGCTGCCGGGAGAACACGAGATCGAACCCGACGTCGTTGCCGAGCGC
This sequence comes from uncultured Acidimicrobiia bacterium, assembly GCA_963755235.1. Taxonomy (GTDB): domain Bacteria; phylum Actinomycetota; class Acidimicrobiia; order Acidimicrobiales; family Ilumatobacteraceae; genus JALZMG01. The sequence continues at coordinate 17,406 of CAVWJT010000028.1, read as the reverse complement.
CGTCAGCACCGCCGTGTCCTCGGCGAGGCAACGGGCGGGCAGCGCCCGTCCCCACGGCGGGGCGCCGAAGAGCCCGGCAACCGACGCGGCGTCGGTCGAGCTGCCGCCGTTGCCGAACGTGAACAGCCGGCCACCGGCGCCGAAGCGCTCCGCCATCTCGCCGGCGAGCGCCTCGACGTGCTCGCCCTCGCGTTCGAGCGTGGCGACCGCGAGCGACGTGCTGTCGGCGGCCTTGGCCATCGCCGAGTCGGCGAGGTCGGCGAGCAGCGCCGGCACGTCCGGGCGCTCGCCATCGAGGAACGGGTACAAGAAGTTGGACATCGTCTACTCCGCGACCACGGCGATCGCCGTGCCGGCGTGGACGAGGACGAGGTCGCCGACCGCAACGGGTGCGACGAGCGCCGTGTCGACCGTCTCGGTGCCGGCGGCCGAGCGCACGCTCGCCAGCCCGTCCGGTTCGACCGCCAGCACCTCGGCCGGCCGTCCCTCGTCGGAGCAGGTGATGCACACCGGCGCGGCGTCGTCGGCGGGCGGCTCGACCACGCCCGGGTGTTCGAAGCAGACGTGGGTGAGCTCCCACAGCAGGTGGTACAGCCTGACGACCGAGCCGTCGTGGCGGGCGGCGCCGGGCTGGTTCGCGTCAGCCCACAGCACGTGATGGGCGACACCGGCGGGTGGGCGCGGGCCGGCGCCCACCCAGACGGTCGTCAATCCCCAGGCCTCGGCCCGGCGCAGCAGGGCGGTGGCACCGATCGTGTCGGCGGCGCCGAGGAACGCCAGCACGTCCCCGGCTTCCGACACGGTCCGCAGCGCGGCGATCGGATCGGGCGCGTCGACAAAGACGGCCGGCAGGGCCCGCTTGCCGACGATCACCGGGTGGACGAACTCGACGGCGATGTGGCGCGCGTGCTCCGTCCAGTGCGGCGCGACGCACCACATCGTCGCCCCGGTGGCGAACTGCCGGGCGAGGTCGAGGGCGGCCGAGGCGAGGTCCGCGCCGAGGTCCCGGTCGATCGCTGCGGTGCCGCCGTGCGCCGTCGCGGCGTTCTTGTCCGTGTGGCTCACGTGCGCCCCCTCGGCTCTCGAACTCCCGGCCGACTGAGTATCCTACGCGCCGAGAGCGGGGGCCATGAGCGAGCGAACGAGCGACGAGGCGGGCGGATCCGATCCGGCTGGCTGCGCTCGAGGCGTTCGTCGAGGTGTCGGCGGACGCGCTGATCGGCCAGGACGCGGACGGGCGCATCGTCGCGTGGAACCGCAGTGCCGAGCGCATCTTCGGCCGCCACGCCGAGGACGTCGTCGGCACGCCGATGCGCGATCTCTTCCCGGAGCATGTGCGCGACGACGTCGTCGTGCTGCTCGACACGGTCGCCGGCGGAGCGCGCGTCGACCACGTCGAGACCGAGGTCGCCAGGCGTGACGGCATGCGCATCCCGATCTCGGTGTCGCTCCGTCCGGTGTGCGACGCCGACGGGTCGTGCTGCGGCGTCGTGGGTGTGGCGCGCGACCTGACCGAGCAGCGCCTGACGCAGTCCGCGCTGGCGGAGACCGAGGCCCGCCTGCGCGACGCCGAGGCGCTGGCCCACGCCGGCAGGTGGCTCTGGGACGTCGAGAGCGGAGCCGTGCAGTGGAGCGAGGAGATGCACCGCATCAACGGGGTCGACCCGGCCACGTTCGAGGGCACGCTCGACGCCCACTTCGCCCGTGTCCACCCCGACGACGTCGACGCGCTCCGTGAAGCGTTCGACACCGCCGTGTCGACGCGGCGACCGTTCGAGATCGAGTACCGGATCCGGCACCGCGACGGTGCTGATCGGTGGCTCTACTCGCGCGCCGAGCCGACGTTCGGGTCCACCGGCGCGGTCGTCGGGCTACGTGGGTTCGCCCAGGACATCACCGACCGTCGCGACACCCGCAGCACGGCGCTGATCGCTCACTGAGGACTGACGGGCTCGCCGACGAGTCGGCGGACGCGGTCGACGAGATCGGCGCCGACCACCGACGTCGCCGTCGCCCGGACCGACGTCGCCGCCTCCTGGTGCTGTTCGACGATGTCGGCGAGGTTGCGCAGGGCGTGGCCGAGGTGACCACGCACGGTCACGACCAGGTCGTGCACCTCCTCGGAGTCGAGGACTGCACGCAGCGCCTGCACGACGTCGTCGAAGTCCTCCTTGTCGGCGCGAGCGCCGAGGACGTAGCCCGACGCGAGAGCGACCAACCAGATCACGGCTCGACCTCCTCCGCTTCGAGGTACAGCTTGACCACCACGTCCGGGTAGATCCGCAGCATCAGCACCGTCGGTGAGCTGATGTCGAAGTCGCGGATGTCGACGACCTGCTCGCCGGTCACCGACAATCGGCCGGGCGACGGCTGGTCCACGACGACCGTTCCTTCGAGACGGCGGGCGACACCGTGGATGGTGACCTCGCTGGCCACCTGGTAGTGATCGGGCGCGCCACTGGGCACGCACTCGTCGAGCTCGAGGACCACCTCGGGGAAGCGGCGGGCATCGATGCGCCGGCGCAGCTCGGCGTCGTAGATGGCGTTGCCCGAGCGCAGTCCCTCGGTCGGGACGATCACGGTCGCCGTCGTCAGCTCGTCGGGCAGCACGCCGCCACCGCGCACCCGCGTCTCGATCGAGCCGGTCAGGCCGATCACGCCGAACGTCAGCGGACCGACCGACGACCGCGCCTCGACGAGCACGGCGGAGCGATCGGGGACGAGCGCGAAGTGGGCGTGGTAGCTGCCGGCGGGCCGTGCAGGGCGGTCGAGCGCGTCGCCGCGTCGCACGGCTGCCAGCGGTCGGGCCGACGGCTCCGTCGTCGCCGCGACGGGTGAGCCCGAGCGGGTCTGCACGGCACCCCAGCCACCTTCGGCGCCGGCGAGCGCGGCATCCGCGCCACCACTCGCGGCGTAGCGACGGAGCACCGCGTCGAGCCCGTCGCGCTCCTCCTTGATCACGCCCATCCACACCCGCAGGGCCCGCTCGCCCTCGGGCGTGAGCCGGTACAGCCGTCGCGACTGCGCCGACTTCGCCTCGTCGGACCACGACGTGACCAGGCCGTCGCGCTCGAGCTGGGCGAGGGTGCGGTACACGCTGGGCCGATCGGTGGCACCGAGGCGGAAGCCGGCGACCTCCTTGACGAGGCGGTAGCCGTACCCGGGCTCCTCGGCGAGGAGGAGGAGGACGGCCGGGAACAGGAAGCGGCGCGGAGGCGCCAGGTCGAACCGCCGCAGGGACGACACCGTCCCGCTCGATTCCGCCGGCCGCTGCTCCACGATTGGACCCCCCGATCCTTGTTCGTCGCCCTGAAGCCTCGCGCGTTCGGGTCGTGCCATCGACCAGCCCTGGTACCGTCGGCCCCCAAGGGGGTGCGCGTGCACGAGCTGTCGATGTGCGAAGCGATCGCCCGGAAGGTGGTCGACCGAGCCGCCGGGCGGCGGGTGCTGACGGTGACGATCCGCGTCGGTCACCTGCGCCAGGTCGTGCCCGACGCGATGGCGTTCTCGTGGGAGATGCTCACCGCAGCCACCCAACTTGAAGGTGCCCAACTGGAGATCGAGCACGTGCCGGCGACGGTTGCGTGCAACGCGTGCGCGTCCGTCACGAAACTCGACGTCCCTGTCTTCGCTTGCGCCACGTGCGGATCGCGCGACGTCGCGCTGCGTTCCGGCGACGAGCTGATGTTGGTCTCGTTGGAGACAGCCGATCAACCGGCGTTGCAGGGCGAGGCGCGCTGATGGGTCGCTTCCACCGCCACCCCGACGGCACCGTGCATGACCACGACCACGACGGGGACCACGACCACCGCGACGTCGGCGACCACAGCGGCTACGTCGACACCGGCACGAGCCGGGTCGAGGTGCTCGAGCGGATCCTCGACGAGAACGACCGCGTCGCGGCGACGACGCGGACCGAGCTGCACAGCCACGGCGTGCGAACGGTCAACCTGATGTCCGCCCCGGGCGCCGGCAAGACGACCCTGCTGAGGCGGACACTCGCCGCGCTCGACGGGCGCGTCCGCGTCGGCATCCTCGAGGGTGACATCGCCACCAGCCTCGACGCCGACCAGCTCGACGGCTTCGGCGCAGCCGTGTCGCTCGTCAACACGAGTGCCGGTTTCGGTGGCGAGTGCCATCTCGACGCCGTGATGGTGCGCTCCGGGCTGGAGCGACTGACCCTCGCCGATCTCGACCTGCTCGTGATCGAGAACGTCGGCAACCTCGTCTGCCCGGCCGAGTTCGACGTGGGTGAGGACGCCAAAGCGATGGTCTACGCGGTGACGGAGGGCGAGGAGAAGCCACTGAAGTACCCCGTCATGTTCCGCGCCGCCGACGTGGTGGTCGTCAACAAGGTCGACCTGCTGCCGCACCTCGACGTCGACCTCGACCGCCTGCTCGCCAACGTCGATGCCGTCAACCCGACGGCCAGGATCATCCGCGCGAGCGCACGCACGCGGGGAGGGCGTGGACGAGTGGTGCGAGTGGTTGGCACCGGTATGAGGTCGTGACGTTGGGGGAACGCAACGGGCATGTCCACGACGCCGATCGATCTCTCCCGTGACGCCACCAGACGACTGGAGACCTACCTGCGCGACCACTTCGCCGGCTCCACCTCCGGTCTGGCGTTGGCGAAGCGGTGCCGCGAGTCGAACGTCGGAACGCCCTACGAACCGCTGCTGCTCGCCCTGGAGACCGAGATCGACGAGGACCGCCAATCGCTGCGGGCGATCATGTCCCGCCTCGGCGTGGCTCCGAGCGAGGTGAAGTCGGCGATCGGAGCCATCGCCGAGGTCGTCGGGCGCCTGAAGACCAACGGTCACCTCCGGGAGTACTCGCCGGCCAGCCGGATGATCGAGCTGGAGATGCTCGCTGCCGGCATCACGACCAAGCGCAACCTGTGGCGGGCCCTGCGGGTCACCGCCCGGCCCGAGCTCGCCACCGACGAGCTGGACCGGCTCATCGCCCGGGCGACCTCACAGCTCGAACGGGTGCTCGACGGCCACGAGCGCGCTGCTGCCGAAGCGCTCAACTGATCCCCGACGCGACCAACGTCGGCCGCCTCGAGCAGCCCGCCCAGTACCACCCGCCCGTTTCGGGGCCTGCCGATTGGCGGTCCAGTTCCCCCGATAGCCAGATGCTCGAATCTCGCGTGGTCGATGACCGTGACGAATGCCGCGAAGGCGAGGCATGAACGATCGTGAGCGACGAACCGATCGCCTCGAGGCACGAGGGCACTGCCGACGACGACGTGCTCGACCGCCCCGGGGTGATTCGCAGATTTCGTAGATTGTTTAACGCGTTAAACTACGTCGGCCGGAGAGGAGCCGACTCGACGGACTGGGCGGACTAATCAGCGGAGTAGAGCCTGCTCAACGGGGCTGAGCGGTCTCCACGGACGGATCGCATCACCTTGCCAAGGTGAGGGTCGCGGGTTCGAGTCCCGTCGTCCGCTCCACACAAAAGCCCTGGTCAGACGCCCATTTCGGGGAGTCGGCCGGGGCTTTCGACGTTGTGGGATTCGACGAGAACGTTAAACAGTCTACGAAACCGGTGAGGCGGGTTCGGTGTCGCTGAGCAGGGGTGATCCGCTGATGTCGGACTTGCCGGATCCGTAAGCGGGCGTCGCTGCGCCGCAGGTGATGATCTACGAAACCTCGGCGGTCCGCCGCGGCGTGGTTCAGCCGAAGAGCGGGGGCAGTGCGAGAAGCATCAGCAGTGACCATGTGATGTGGGTCAGGATCGGTGCCAAGACGCCTCCCGATGCTCGGCGTTCGAGCGCAGTGAGCAGCCCGAGAAGGAGGGCAGCGAAGGCGAGCATCGCGTTGCCCGATGTCACCGAGGCGAGTGTGTAGACGGCCGTGGTGACGAGCACCGCCGCCCGGCGAGGGACGGCGGAGTACAGGGCTCCCCGGAAGAACATCTCCTCGGCTATCGCGTTGACCGCCGCGACGGTGATGACCAGCGGTCCGGCCCCCTGACGGGCGTAGGCCAGCACGCTGTTGACGGCGTCTTCGAGCACGACGATCTTGCGCACGACGAGCCCACCCAGCACGAACAGAGCGGCCAAGGCGACACCAAGCGCGATTGCCGGCAGGATCGGCCGCACGCCGGTAGAGGCCAGACGTAGCGGACCGGATGCCAGCGCGCCGAGCGCCCAGACCGCCGCCAGTACGAGCGAGGCCACATAGAACGTTCTGCTTCCCGGCTCAACGTTCAGCGACCAGCCGAGCACGACGGCCCCGAGGAGGGTCACGGCCGCCGTCACGACTCGCCGCCGGCGCAACCCGGCGGGCGTCGCCACAGGCTCGGGGACGCCCGCCGGCGCCGGCACGTAACGCAATGCCGTTTCGAGCCAGCGCCCCGGCGAGGGGCTCGTCACCGCCGCGGGCGGGCCCGTCGCCGCTCTGGGCCAACGCCGCCTCCACCGCCTCGTCGTAGCCGTGCGAACGTCCGGGCACGACCGTCTCGATGCTGTAGTCGTGGACGACGACCTCTGTGCTCATCGAGTCGATCAGGTTTCGAGCCGTCGTCGTGTCGACGTCGGTCACCAGCGAGATCCACAGCGACGACAGACGGGGCGTGAGCAGGGGCACCGACAGAATCGGGACCGGCCGGCCGTTGCGCGCCCGTGCCGCGCGGCGGAGCATGTCGGCGTAGGTCAACACGTCGGGCCCACCGATCTCGAACACCCGCCCGATCGCGTCGGGATGGTCGAGCACCCCGACGAGGTAGCGGATCGCATCGCTGAGGGCGAGCGGCTGCGTCTTGGTGTGCACCCATCGGGGCGTCACCATGGCCGGCAGGTTCTTCACCAGTTGGCGGGTGATCTCCCATGAGACGCCGCCATCGCCGATGATGATCGCGGCGCGCAGCACGGTGACTGGGACGCCCCCCTCGCCGAGCAGACCCTCGACCTCGCGGCGCGAGCGCAGGCGTGGCGAGAGCTCGGCCGGATCCTCCGCCCCGAGCCCACCGAGGTAGATGATCTGACGCACACCCGCCTCACCGGCCGCTCGCCCGAACGCCTCGGCAGCGCGGGCGTCGCGCTGCTCGAAGTCGTCGCTGCCCAACGAGTGCACGAGGTAGTAGGCGACCTCGATGCCGTCGAGCGCGTGCTCCAGCGACGCGGCATCGGCCACGTCGCCGGCGACGGGTTCACCCGGCCCGTCGTAGCGATCCGGTTGGCGGGTCATCGCCCTCACGGCATGGCCCTCGGCGACCAGTCGCTCGACGAGCGGGCGGCCGACGAAGCCGGTCGCGCCGGCGACGAGGAGACGGCGGGCGGTCACGGCGCGGTCACGATCGTGGGTTCCGACAGGTGGCGGATAGCAACGGCGAGCGACAGCACCAGCACATTCTGCAGCGCGCGTGCTGGAAGAGCACGAGGGACAGCAGCCCGCAGGCGGCGGGCCAGCAACGCGAAGCGGACCAGGCTGCGGCGGATCTCACGGAGAGCGAGGAACATGACGGGGCCATGGTGACTGGCGCCGGCCGGGGGGTGGCCGGCGCCAGTCACGCAAGTCATCCGGGGAGCAGAACTCCGTCGACGACGTGGATCACGCCGTTGCTGGCGTCGACGTCGGTAGCGACGACGCCGATCTCGTTCCCGGCGGCGTCGGTGAGTGAGACATCGCCGCCCTCGGTCACGTTGACGGTGAAGATGGCGCCGTTGACCGTGGTGACCTCCTTTCCGTTCAGCTCGGCCACGTCGGCGGCCATCACCTCACCCGCGACGACGTGGTAGGTGAGGATGCCGGCCAGGTCGCCGGTCGGATCGGCGAGCAGCTCGTCCAGGGTGCCCTCGGGTAGGGCGGCGAAGGCGTCGTCGGTCGGCGCGAAGACGGTGAACGGGCCCTCGCCCCGGAGGGTCTCCTCGAGCTCGGCCGCCTGCACAGCGGTGACCAGCGTGCCGAAGTCGCCGGCGGCCACGGCCGTGTCGACGATGTCGGCGGGCTCGGCGGCTGCCGTGCTCGCTGGTTCGGCGGCCATGGTGTCTGCCGGCTGCGACATCGCCGGCGTTGCCGGTGACTCGTCCGCCACGGCCGTGTCGTCGCCGTCATCGCCGCACGCGGCGAGGGCCGCAACGGCGACCAGGGCAAGGGTGTAGTGACGCACGCGCATCGGAAGCTCCTTTGGGGGTGGACGGGGTGTCGGTGGTCCTTTCGCTCGCGACGCCGCGATCGGATGCAGCGGATTCCGTGATCGGGGTGCATCCGACGACGGCGGTGGCGACGAACCACGCGGAACCCGGATCCATCTCCTGCCACCGACCCCTGCCATGTCCACCCTCACGCTCTGTCCCTGACCCGGCTGCGGCTCGCAGCCGCGCGTTCGGCGTGCTCGGTACCGTGACCGGGTGGCTGTTCGCGACCTCAGCGATGACGAGGACGAGGACGCCGCTCTCGCCCGAGCCTGGGTCGATGGCACGGACGGAGCGGTTCGTGCCGCGTGGGAGCGCTACGGCACGCTGATCCACACCTTCTGCGTGCGGGCGCTGTCCGACCGAGACGCGGCGGCCGACTGCGTACAGGAGACGTTCGTCAGCGCTTGGCGGTCTCGAGATCGCTTCGATCCCTCCGCGGCAGCCTCGCCGGCTGGCTCGTAGGCATCGCCCGACACCGTGTGCACGACTCGTACCGGGTGCAGGCCCGCACGCCGCAACCGCGAGCGATCGAGCTCGACGACGCCTCGCCGACGCCGGCGCGAACGGCTCCAGTGCGCTCGTCGAGCGATTGTTGCTGGCCGACGCCCTCGCCACCCTCGGCGAGCGGCCGCGGCAGGTGCTCGAGCTGGCGTTCTATGGCGGCCTGAGTCAGACCGAGGTCGCCGAGCGGATGAACCTGCCGCTCGGCACCGTGAAGAGCGACATGCGGCGGGCGCTGGCCCGTCTGCGCAACGTGCTGGAAGGCGGTGCGTCCGATGACTGACCGTCCCGACGAGCGTTTCGACGACGCTGACATGGCCGAGCTCGGCGACCTGGTCCGGCGTGCCCGCCCGGAAGAGATCGAATGGGAGCCGCCGCCGGAAGGACTGTGGGACCGCATCGCCGCGTCGTTGGAGACCGAGCCGGCCACAGCCGTCGCCCCGGTCACCGGCAGACGAGCCGGCCGCCGGGGGCCACGTCGTGCCGATCGCCCGCCGGCGCCGGTCGTGGTGGCTCGCCGTGGCGGCGGCCGCCGCCGTTGTGGCCGTCGCCGTCACGGCCGCACTGGCGCTCGGGCGCGACGGCGACGACACCCGAGTCGTGTCGGCCGTCGAGCTCGAACGTCTCGGCCCGTCCGGCTCCGGCCGAGCCGAGCTGATCGACCACGACGGCAGCCTCCAGCTGCGAGTCGATACGTCCGAGCTGGACGCCGGCGACGGTTACCTCGAGCTGTGGCTCATCGATCCGTCCGTCACCCGGCTCGTGTCGCTCGGACCGCTCCGTCCCGACGGCGTGTACGACGTGCCGAACGGGTGTCGATCCGGCCGAGTTCCCGATCGTCGACGTCTCGGTCGAACCCGTCGACGGCGATCCGACCCACTCGGGCGAGAGCGTGCTGCGGGGCGAGCTGCCGTCGTGAAGAACTGCGGCGCGAAGAAATCGCGCCGCGCTGCATCCGATCCGATGCCGGGTTCGGAAAGGAGGCGGACCATCCCCTTCCCACGAAAGGCACACCCCCCATGAAGAAGTTCCTCACCGCCACCGCTCTGGCCGGGGCGGCCGCACTCGCCGCCGTTCCGAGCGGAGCAGGCGCACAAGAGTCAGCGACGGTGTCACTGATGCACGGCATCCCCGGCGTCACGGTCGACGTGGTCGTCGATGGCGCCGTGGTGATCCCCGGCTTCAAGCCGGGCACAATGCAGGACCTGTCGTCCTTCGCCGGCGACACCCTCTCCAACGTGGAGGTGCGGGGCGCCGGTTCGGACGATGTGGTCATCGGTCCGATCGAATCGCTGCCGGTGCCGGACTCCGGGAACTGGACGGTCGTCGCCCACCTCGGCGCCGATGGCACGCCGACGCTCACGCCGTTCCAGAACGACGTCTCCTCGATCGACGCCGGTCAGGGCCGCCTGACGGTGCGCCACACCGCGGCGGCTCCAGCCGTCGACATCATCTTGGCCGACGGGTCCCGCCCCTTCACGAACCTCGCCAACCCGAACGAGGCCGCCGCCGACCTGCCGGCCGGCCCGATCAGCGGTGCCCAGATCGCCCCGACCGGTGGTGAGGCCCTCGCGCAGGTGCCCGACGTCGATCTGCCCGCTGGCACCAATCTCATCGTCTATGCCGTCGGGTCGCTGGAGGACGGCAGCCTCGCGTTCCAGACCCAGTCGATCGACGGGCTCGGTGGCGAGCCGACGGCCGTTAACACCGGGGACAGCCAGCTGGAGACCAGCTCCTCGACCGCCGTGCCCGCGCTCGTAGCAGCCGCCGCGGTGTTCGGGCTCGGCAGCGCCGGCCTGGTCGTCGCCCGTCGACGGAGCCGCTGAAGGCCGTCGGTCCCATGGCTGCTGCCCCCGTCCCGTCCCGCCGGCGGCGCCGCCTCGTCGGCCTGGCGGCTGTCGGGTCGGGGGCGGCGGCCGCCGTGTGCGGTTTGGTCGCCATCGTGGCTGGTTCGTCCACCGTCGGTGACCGGTCCCGAGGAGCTCATCCCGCCGGCGTCGCTGGCGGCGCCTCCCTCCACCGTCCCGTTCCGCACCGGTCCGGCGTCACCTCCTGCGCCGGCCCGGACCGCGGAGCCGATCGGGCCGGACGTGGCGACGACGAAGTCGGCGACAACGGACCCGCCGTCGCCGACGGCGAGGCCGACGCCCTCGACCACGACGACGACGACCACGTTGGCTCCCTCGCCGCTCCGCTCACTCGTCGGCGAGGCGGTCTCTGCCCAGCCGGTGCCGCCGCTCGTCGACGTGGCGCCCATGGCGATCACAATCGACGCGATCGGCGCGCGATGCCCCGGTGCACAGCGTCGGGATCGCGCCTGACGGCCAGCTCGAGGTGCCGGACGAGACGCACGTCGGCTGGTACCGGCTCGGCGCGGCACCCGGCCAGCCCGGCGCCACCGTGCTCGCCGCTCACGTGTCCTGGCACGACCGCGCCGGGCCGTTTCTCCGGCTGGGCGAGCTCGAGCCCGGGGCCCTCGTCGACCTCGCACTCGCCGACGGGTCGAGCCGCCGCTATCAGATCGTCACCCGCGCCCAGTACGGCAAGCTCATGCTGCCGCGCGCGAGGAGATCTGGCGCACGACCGGTCCGGAGACGCTCGTGATGCTGACCTGCGGCGGCGCCTTCAACCCGGACATCCGCCGATACGCCGACAACATCGTCGTGACGGCCGTGGCCGTGGGGTAGTGACCTGGTTCAGTCGCGACGGTGACGGCTTCGGCGAACTAGCCATATTTAGTGCTAAATTAGACGGATCGATCGCTTCCAGTATCTCCTGATCCTCGCCGCGTGCCTCATCTCGGTGCTGCCCCTGGAGTTCGTACTCGGCGCGCGTGTGCTTCGCGACCCGCGGCGATTGGTGCGGGCCATGCTGGTGCCGGTCGTGGCCTTCGTCCTCTGGGACATCGTGGCGATTGACCGGGGCACATGGTGGTTCGACTCCCGGTACGTGACGGGCTGGGAGTTGCCGTTCGGAGTGCCTGTCGAAGAGCTTCTGTTCTTCATCGTGATCCCCGTGGTGGGGCTGCTGACCTATGAAGCGGTGCACCGCATTCTCGGGGCGCGCCGTGGGCTGAGTACACCATCCTCGCCGTGGCGGCCGTCGCCGCCGTGACGGTCCTCGAGGTGGTGTGGCTACGCACCGGGCTGCTGCGTCGGCGGACCTACCTGGTGACCATGGCGATCATGCTGGTTGGTCAGATCATCGTCGATGGCTGGCTGACCAAGGCGAGCAGCGCCGATCGTCGTGTACGACGACGAACAGACCATCGGCGTGCGGTTCCCGTGGGACATTCCGATCGAGGACTTCCTCTTCGGCGCCGCACTGGTCACCGTGGTGCTGCTGCTGTGGGAGCGAGCAGGGGCCCGAACACGATGATCGGACCGATCGTGGCCGCCGGCTGGATCGCTGGTTGGTTGGTCTCCGGACCCGTCCGGCGGCTTTCGACACAGGCTGATTCGGACCACAGCATCTCCGTCGTCGTGCCGGTGCGCGACGAGGCCGAACGGATCACGAGACTGGTCGGAGCGCTGACCGCGGGATCGGCCGGATGGTCAGCAGCTGGAGATCATCGTCGTGGACGACGGCTCCCAGGACGGCAGCGGCGAGGTCGCCCGGCGGGCGGGAGCAACGGTGCTCGCGCCCGAGCCGCCGGCGGGCTGGACGGGGAAGGCGTGGGCGTGCTGGCAGGGCGCCTCGGTGGCGACCGGTGAGGTGCTGGTGTTCGTCGATGCAGACACCGAGCCGGCGCCGGGTTTCGTCGCCCGTTTGAGTGCGGGCCGCCGCGGCGCTCGGGCGGGATGGTCAGTGTCCAGCCCACCCACCGGGTCGAGCGTCTCTACGAGCGGGTCTCGGCGGTGGCCAACGTCGTCGCCCTCATGGCCGGCAACGGGACGGGCACGGCCCGGCAGCTGGTGGCGCGGCCCGTCGGCTTCGGTCCGGCGATCGCCGTTCCCCATTGGCGTACCTCGACGCCGGCGGACACGGACTGGTCGCCGCCGACGTGGCCGAGGACGTCGCCCTCGCTGCACGCCCTGTCCGGGCGGGGAATCCCGGTCACCGCCCTGGCGGATGCCGGCGCCGGAGATATCCGGTACCGCATGTACCCGCACGGTTGGCGATCGCTGGTCGAAGGCTGGACCAAGAACCTGGCCGCCGGTGCCGCCAAGGTTCCCCCCATACGGGCGGCTCTCGTGGCGCTGTGGATCACCGGCGCGCTCGTCGGGATGGCGTCGGTGCCGACTCGTCCACTCGGCTACGTCGCGTTCGTGCTGCAGTTCGCCGTCCTTCTTCGCCCCGCCGGCCGCTTCGGCACGCTTACGGCCGTCTGCTATCCGCTCCCGCTGCTCGCCTTCGTGGTGCTGTTCATCCGATCCGCGACCCGCCGCCTCACCGGCCGCCCGGTCGCCTGGCGCGGCCGGTGGGTCGCGCCGTGACTCCGCTGGCAGCTGTGATCGTCGACGCCGCGGTGTGGGCGTCATGGGGCACCCTTGTCGGCTTCGTCGGCGCGCCGTGCGCCGGCCGCCCAGCTTCGCCTCCGATGGGCCGATCACCCGTCTGCGCGAGTGGGAGCGTGGCGGCCGCACGTGGGAGCGGCTCGGCGTACGGCGCTGGAAGCGCGCGCCGTGCCCCCGAGCGCATCGGCGGCCTGTTCGGCGGCGTGTCGAAGCGCCATCTCAGGGATCGATCACCGCGCCGGGCTGGACCGGCTGGTGGTGGAGACGCGGCGGGCCGAGGTTGTCCACTGGCTTGCGCCGGCGCCCATCGTGGTCATGCCGGCATGGAACCCTGCCTGGGTGATCGGTGTGATGGCCGCCTACGCCGTGGCCGCCAACGCGCCCTGCGTCATCGTCCAGCGGTACAACAGGGCTCGACTCCAATCCGTTCTGGCGCGGTCGGCCAGCAACGCCTGGAGCGCGCCGTGAGAGCGGCGACGGTGGCGGCGGTCTCGGCGGTGTTGAGTGAGCCGGCGGCCGCCTTGGCCCACCGTCTCGTGATGCACCGCCCACGCGGGTGGCGCTGGCACCGCAGCCACCACCTGCCCCTGCACACCCGGTGGGAGGACAACGACCGATTCCCGCTGCTGTTCGCCGGTCTGACGATCATGACGATGACCTACCGCGAGCGCCTCGCGGTCGCCACCGGCTGCTTGGCGCCGGGGCCGGCGTGGCGGTCTACGGGGCGCTGTACGTCCTGGTGCACGACGTGGCCGTGCACGGTCGGGTGACGCGGACGGGCGCCCGGTGCTGCCGGGCGGGTGGCTGCGGCGGGTCGCGGTCGCGTCACGCCGTGCACCATCGCACCGGCACCGCACCCTACGGCTTCCTCTTTCCGATCGAACCGCCCAGGTACCAGGCCGCCGTCACGAGCTTGCGGACGATCGGGACCCGCGTCGCGTCGAGAACACGTCGTAGTCGTTCGCCTCGATCTCATCGAGGATGCGGCTGTAGAGCACCGCGGGCCGATCGGACGCATGCCGCCGACCGGGGCGGGAGAAGCTCGATACCCCGATCCGCCGATTCCGCAACTCTCGCGCTCGCCGAATCTGGAAGCGCATCAGCTTCCGCCATGCCGCATCGACGCGCGCGTCGCCGGGTCGGCGCCGAAGCTCTCGAGCTGTCCTGGGGCAGGTACACGCAACCGCCGAGGTCCTCATCGACGTCGCGCAGGAAATTGGTGAGCTGGAAGGCGAGGCCCAGATCGCGCGCCGGCTGCAACGCCGCCCGGGGATCGAGGGGCTCGAGCACCGGCAGCATCATCTCGCCGATCACTGCTGCCGACCCGTCCATGTACGTGAGCAGGTCGTCCCAGGTGGCGTAGGGGCCAGCGACGTCGAGATCCATCTCCATCGAACGGAGGAATCGCGCCACGGCGTCGCGTGCGATGCCCAGGTGATCCACGGTGCGGGTGAAGGCGGCCAGCACCGGAGTGTCCGCTGGTTCTCCTTGGAGTGAGGCGAACGTGCGCCTCACGAAACTGCACCAGCGCTTCGCGCCGCGCCGTCACCGTAGCCTCCCCGACGACGTTGACGTCGTCGACGATCTCGTCGGCCTCTCGGCAGTAGGCGTACAGGGCGTGGACGTGCGGCCGCTGGCGGCGGAGGACGTGGGTCGCCCAGAAGTACGTCGTGCCGTGGCGGCGGTGAAGAAACCGGCACACTTCGTAGTCGCTCCCAGCCTCAGTACCAGCGGTCATGTCCGCGGCGTCGACCCGATCGGCGGCGAGCCGACCCGACAACAGCACCATCGGTACGCCGACGCCGGGCACCGTCCCCGAGCCGGTGAACACCAGGCCGGGCGCGTGGGCGTTGATGTTGCCGGGGCGGAATGGCCCACTCTGGAAGAAGCGGTGGGCCAGGGCGAACGGGGTGCCGCGCTCGATCCCGGCCCGCTGCCAGTCACTCGGATCGACGATCTCCTCCACCTCGACCTCGTCCGGGTAGCCGCGGGCCTCGAGCCGCACCCGTAGCTGACCGCGCGCCGCTCACGCTCGGTTGTCCAGTCCACCCGCCCGTCGAGGCTTCGGCACTGGCTCCAGGACGAAGAGCACGTGACGTCCGGGCGGCGCCATCGACGGATCACCGAGCGTGGGCGCCGGTGACGAGGAACGAGGGGTCGGGCATGCGGCGGCCGTCGCGCAGTAGAGAATGGAAGGCGTCCTCCCACTGGGCGCCGAAGTGGATGTTGTGGTGCGCCGTGCCGGGGGGGAGCGCACCCCTGACGCCGAGGTGCAGCACGAAGGCGGAAGGCGAGTACCGGCCGTTCGTGCGACCCGTGGCGGCGCCAGCCCGGGGACCAGTGTGCGGTAAGCGGCCGGGAGATCGGGACTGCAGACCACGGCGTCCGCCGGGATCAGCTCACCACCAGCCAGGCGCACACCGCGCACGGGCCCTCACGACCCATTTGGCGAGGACGATTGATTCGACCGGCGTGTCGTAGCGGAACACAGCCGCGGCCTTCTCGGCCGCGGCAGCGAGCAGTAGGCACGGCGTGCATCCCGCCCTCGGGGAAGTACACCCCCCCGACGGAGTCCATGTAGGTGATCACGCCATAGACGGCAAGCGCCTCATACGGCGCCAATCCGGCGTACATCGACTGGAACGTGAACAGCCGCCGCAACCGCTCGTCGGCGAAGAACCCGTTGACCTTGGTGGACAGGCGCCGGGCGCCGCCGAGGCGGAGCAAGCGAGCGGCCGGGCCAACGGCGCGGACGAGGTCGAGGGCGGAGTCGAAGTTGCGGTCGATGAACGGCGCATCTCGACGTCGTACAACACGACGAGCCAGTCGACGAAGCGCTCGAACGCCGAGGCCTCGGCGGACCCGCACACCGTACAGGATCTCCTCGGTCATCGCTTGGCCGTGGCGGACGTGGATCACCGAGCCGTCGGCGAACATCGCTCGATACATCGGATCCACGGGCCGCAGCGTCAGGAAGTCGGTGGATCTCGACGCCAGCGGCGGCGAAGGTGTCCTGCAGCAGCGCCGGCATTGTGAGGACCGTGGGTTCCATGAAGGCGGTAACCGCCCTGATCGAGCCGGCCGGCGCCCTCCCCGGGTAACACGTACGCGCTCGAAGACGGTGACCTCGTGACCTCGTTCCGGCGAGATGACAGGCGGCGCTCAGACCGCTCAATCCGGCGCCGACGATGACGACGCGCATCAGTCGACCCGCCAGATCGCGCGCGCCGCCAGTTCGCGCAGGCGGTCGCCGACGGGGTCTGGGAGGATTCCATGACCTGCAGGGCGTCGAGCGCCCGGGCATGTCGTTGTTCGATCATCCGCTCGACGCCGGCGACGCGCCACACTCGACGAGCAGGTGCCTGAGCCGATCGATCTCGTCGTCCTCCAGATCGACAGCCGACCCCAGCGAGTAACCCGAAGCCGCGGGGCCCGGCGAGCAGGCCAACGCCAGCAGCACCGTCGGCTTGCCCTACCAGGAGATCCTCCCCGGACGGCTTGCCGGTGCTCGCCTCGTCACCGAAGACACCCAGGAGGTCATCACGGAGCTGGAACGCTTCCCGAGCGGCCGCCCGAACACGGTGTAGCCGTCGATCAGCGCGGGCGTCGCATCGGCGTGCGTTGCACCAAGGTGCAGGGGCCGCTCGACGCTATCCGCGCCCGACTTGTAGCGAGCGACGAGCAGCGCCTGCTCGGTCGGCAATGACACGCACGAGACGCCCCAGCGACATCGAGGTACTGCCCCATCATGAGTTCGATCCGCAGCTCGTCCCACACGGCACCGACGTCGGCACCAGCACCCGGACCAGCCGGTCGGCGCAGGTGAGAGCCAGGTCGCCGAGGAGTACGGCCACGCCCTCGCCGAAGCGGCGCGGCTCGCCCCGCCAGCCGCCCCGCTGATGGTCCTCCGCGAGACGCCGGTGGCACCGCGGGGCGACCACGGCGCAGTGCCGAGCCGTCCATCACGTCATCGTGGAGCAAGGCGAAGGCGTGGAGTAGTTCGAGCCCGGCGGCGACGTCGGCCCAGTCCCGCGCATCGGGGTCGCCGCCTGCACCGAGGTACCCGTAGCGGCAGAACGAAGGCCGCAGCCGCTTCCCTCCGGCCAGCACGTAATCGGCCAGCAGATCGATCGGTTCGGCGAGCCAGCCGTCGACGACGGACCACCGCTTCCGCTGGTGCCTCCAGCACCTTCCGGACGTGCGTTTCCACCTTGAGCGCCACGACGTCGATCGAGGGAGCGGTAGGACGTCGGCTGGCATGTCGAGCAATTTAGCACTAAATTGGTCGCATGCAATCTGATC
>CAVWJT010000027.1:0-99827 GCA_963755235.1 uncultured Acidimicrobiia bacterium | reverse complement strand
ACGAGTCGCCCTTCGAGCCGACCGAGGCGATGATGGCGTTGTCGGCGAGCCGTTCGGAGTATCGGATGCTGAGGTATTGACCGCCGCGGTCGCTGTGATGGACCAGGCCGGTGAGGTCGGCGCCGGCGCGTTGACGGTTCCACACGGCCATCTCCAAGGCGTCGATCGCCAGGTCCGAGCGCAGCGAGCGGGAGGCCTGCCAGCCGACGATCATCCGGGAGTAGACGTCGATGATGAACGCCACGTAGACCCAGCCGGTGTGGGTCTTGACGTAGGTCAAGTCGGCGACCCACAGCCGGTTCGGGGCCGGCGCCCGGAACTGTCGCTCGACCAGATCAGCAGGGCGCTGCTGACGGTCGTCGGCGCGGGTCGTGACCACGTAAGCCTTGCCGCGTCTGGCTCCGGACAGGCCTTCGGCGCGCATCAGCCGCTCCACGGTGCACCGGGCGACGCGGATGCCTTCCCGGTTGAGCTGGGCCCACACCTTGTCGGCCCCGTACACGAACAGGTTCTGCTCATGGACCCGGCGGATCTCCACCACCAGCTCGGCGTCTCGGCAGGACCGCTTCGACGGCGGCCGTTTGCGGGCCACCCAGTAGGTGTTCGGGGCGATCTTGCAGCCGTGCTCGGTGAGCACCCGGCAGATCGGCTCGACCCCGAACCGCTCACGATGCGCGTCGATGAACGCGATCAGCGCGGCGACTGGCGGTCGAGCTCCGCCCCGAAGAAATGGGCCGCCGCCTTCAAGATCTCGTTCGCCCGGCGCAGCTCCCGGTTCTCCCGCTCGAGCGCCCGCATCCGGGCCCGCTCGTCAGTCGTCAGCCCGGGCCGGGCACCAGCGTCCGTCTCGGCCCGCCGGACCCACTGGCGCAACGTCTCGTGGTTGATCGACAGCTTCGCTGAGATCGACTCGATCGCCTTCCACTGCGACGGGTACTCACTCTGGTGCTCGAACACCATCCGCACCGCCCGCTCCCGCACTTCCGGCGGATACGGCGGCCGACCCGCCCTCTTCGACTCTGACATCTGCTCATCCTCTCAAGGAGACGAGCAGTCACCGATCCCGGGGCGGCTCAATGCGCTGGGCACGACCGTCCAATTGAACTCCTCTCGGAAGTCAGCGAAGCACTGCTCACAGATCCAGTGGTAGTCGTCGTCGGCCGTCACGTATCCGCGATCGAACTCGTCATCGCCGCTCGCCTGACTCCAGATCTTCGCGGAACAGGTCTCCGGCGGCCCCCAGAACATCAGAGCGACGTGCGCGCGACCGGCGCGTCGCCGCGTCGTTGATCCTCCGACGGGTTGGCCACATGCGGATCCGATTCGGTTACGAGAAGGCCGAACACCATCGAGTCGACGAATCTTCCGTCCACCCAAGCGGCCTCTCGCAGCACGCCCTCGGCACGAAACCCGACCCGCACAGCGACAGCGCGCATTGCCGCGTTGTCAGCGAGTGTGTCGAGTTGGAGCCGATGCAATCCACGGGTTGTGAACCCGTATCGGCACAGAACGCGGACTACTTCGGTGCCGAATCCTCGACCGTGGAACGAGGGCCGCAATGAGATCCCCACGTTTGCCGCACGCGAATGCGTGTCAATACCCCAGAGCAATGCTTCGCCTACGAGTTCATCAGTAGCGATTTCGGCGACTGAGAAACACGCTGTCTCGTTGTTCGGTTCGGTAACTGCATATGGTGAGGCCACTGACCCGGCAGACATCGGCTGCCACGGACGACTGTCTGCCCGCGACCTGGTCGCCACGTCGTCGTACAGTTCGCTATGGAGAACGGCGACATCGGACTCGGCGCGAGCCCGAAGCACAATCTGATCCCCACGTAGCATCGGGCGAGCCTAGCCGTGCAGTCCGGATGCGGCGTCGGCCGGCTGAGCGAACCTGCGGATCGGCAGATCTGGGCGCTTGCAAGCGTGTGCCGCTCACCGAGGTCGGTTCGCGTCGTCCTCGTTCCGGATCGAGTACACGTGATCGTCCCCGTACTCGGCAACGACCTTGCGACCTGCCTCGTCCGCCGACCGCGCCCAGACGCTGAGACGCTTGCCGGCCTCGTCGCCGATCCAGATGTAGCCGACGTATTCCTTCTCGGGGACATCCCGATCGGACTCGTCCACACTGTCAGTTCGCTCACCGTTCACTAGCGCAGAATGATTCGATCTGGTGCGGGCGCGGCACCCCCGACGTTGCCTGACGCGGCACTAGGAGACTGCTGAGCAAGGCAGGTTCGGGGGGTGGGGACGGCGCCGGGGTGATTTCCTGGGAATCCGATCCGGGCGCTGTGTCGGCTGGTCGCCTGCTCGGGCTTCATCCTGTGGGTGTGTCGCCGAGCGTGACGTCGTTTCCGTGAGGGCTGGGCGGCTGGCGAGTTGCCACCGCCCGTGGTGGGTGAGGCCGAGGTTGAGGAGGCGTTGCAGGTTGATGGCGGCGGCGCGGTGGGCGAGCCAGATGCGGTTGCGGGCGGTGCCGCGGTAGGCGACGCGGCGGCCGGGTCTGACGAGCCAGGCGAGGGTGCGTTCGACCATCGGTCGCCAGCGTCGGTAGTCGGCGGCGAAGTCGCCGTCGCGCCAGGCGCGGCGGGCTTCGACGAGTTCGGTGTCGTGGGCGGTGAGCACGAGGATGCGGCCGTTGCGCGGCGGTGGTGCAGCGTGTCCGCAGCGGGCAGCCGTGGCAGTGCCGCTCGAAGACGGCCTTGTTGGCGGCGGTGAGGGTGACGGTGTGCCCGGCGGGGCAGGTGGCGGTGCGGGCGTCATGGTCGACGTGGAAGTCGTCGCGGCTGAACCGGCCGGTGTCGGCGATGGGCCACGGCTTGATGGCGAGACGGTGACGGCGTCGGCGCAGCGCCGCACGGGTTGGCCCGGACCCGTAGGCGGCATCGGCCAGGACCTGACGTCGTGATGGTTCGGCGGCCATCAGCTCGACGCCGGTCGGTCCGTCGGGGGCGTTGCCGGCGGTCAGGCGTTGGGCGCAGATCAGCCCGGTCTGCGGCTCGACCGAGATGTGCGCCTTGTAGCCGTCGCGGTAGCTGCGACACGCTCTTGTGGACATGGCGGGTGTCGGGGTCGACGGTGGAGATCACCCGATCAGGCGCTGTCTTGCGGGCGATCCGCCACGACCCGTCGCTGTCGCCGGGCTCGACGTCTTGGCCGGCGACCAGCGCCAACAACCCGACCGCCGCGGCCTGCTCGTCGTCGAGCATCACGCCCTCGACGGCGTCGAGGACGGTGCGGGCGTCGATCACCAGGCCGGTGACCAGCTGTTGGCGGGCGTCGTCGTCGTCCCAGGCGATGCGCGGCTTGCCTGCATCGGCGTAGTCATGACCGGCCAACTCCAGCGCTGCCGCCGCCGGGACGAGGCGGCGGACCCGGCGGATCGCGGCGATCAACTGAGTCACGGTGTCCTGCGTCGCCACCGCGTCGTCGAGCACCGTCGAGTCCAGCGCCCGACGCACCTTGCCCTTGAGCACACCGGTCTCGGTGATCACCTCACGCACGGCGTCGAAGATCCGCTCCGGGCGCTCACTGACCCGCAGCTTGTTGCGCCACAACGTCAACACCGTCGGATGGAACCCGTCGTCGTCGAGCGCCAACCCGGCCGCCACCTTCCAGCGCAGATCGGTGCGCAACGCCTGCACGGCGTCACGGTCCGACAACCCCTCCAGCGACTGCAGCACCAGCACCGTGGCGATCACATCAGCCGGCACCGACGGTCGGCCCCGACCGGTCGGGAACAGATCGGCGAACAACTCGTCCGGGAACAACCGGTGACGATGCTCGGCCAAGAACGCGTGCACCGACCCGGCCGGCACCAGATGCCCGACCAACGCCGCCGCGTCCAACAACTCCCGGTTCGGATCAGACGTGCCCTGCACGCCACCATTCTTTTCCATCCGACCCGAAACGCGAGCACCCCCGACCCGGATTGCTCAGCAGTCTCCTAGCTGAAACCGACGGCGGCGTGAAGCTCTTCCTTCCCTCGGAGGACTTCACCCTGCCGTCGGTCCCTCGGAGCCTCGCCGACTACCTCGCCTTCTGCGAGCACACCATCGAGTTCGTCACGGCTCGGAACGAGCGCATTCACCAGCTCGGACTCTGACGGGAGCCTACGCGGCGCCCGGTGCCCGCCTCCCTCTCCCGGCGTTTGGTGGCACGCTTCCACGCTGCGCTTGGTGAGCGATCTGGGGCACCCGGTAAGGGACCGTTATCTCGAGTACCGAGCGGAGAAGGCTCTTGAACAGGGACGCTGCGCCGTGGACATGTCGCCAACGCGGGGACCGGTTCTGGGGACCCGCAACGCCGCCGGTAGCAGGTGGCCAACGGAGTCGCGGTCTCGATGACTGCCCGCGCCAGCGGGCTGGACGCTTCGCAGCGAGTCGGGGCGGCGTGTGCTCCAGTGCGACGCAGGATCGACCCGCGACGGCCGGCAGGCACGAGCACGTGCAGGACCTGGGCGCTCACGTGGGTCGCGTCGGTTGACGGTGATCAAGCCCGCAGCACGCCCGTGACGCTGGCTCCGACGGCTACATCGACAACGTCGTGGACTGACTCGAGATCAGCGCGTCCACGACGCACCCCGAACCCTTCGTCCGCTACATCGTGGACACCCTAAAACGGACGTGAGATTTGGGCCGAAGTCGAGCAGCGACGGCCGCCGTGCGAGTGTGCTATTGCGCTGGCATTATCGGCAGCTGCGAGCGACCCGTGCGGCACCTCGGGGACGCACTGGCTGGCGCTGTGGCGCGTAGCACTGCTCGCGTCTCATTCGGCGCCGGTCGAACGTGCACGGGCGTGGGCGAGCACATCGGGATTGACGACGTTGACTGGTGTGCCGGTGTCGTGCGCATTGATCTGGTCGAAGACGTCGGCGAACTGGACCTCCCACTCGTCGCGTGTGACGTAGCCGATGTGGGGCGTGCACACGACGTTGTTCATGGTGAGCAGGGGGTGGGTGGTGTCGAGCAGCGGCTCGTCGTCGTAGACATCGACCGCCGCCATGCCCGGTCGCCCGGCCAGGAGCGCGGCGACGAGCGCGCCTGGCTCGATCAGGCCCGCCCGGCTCGTGTTGACCAGCAAGGCCGTCGGTTTCATCCGGGCCAGGTCGGTGGCGGTGATGATCCCGCGAGTCGCGTCGACCAGACGCATGTGGAGGCTGACGATGTCGCAGGTCTCGAGGAAGGTCTCTTTGCTGTCCGCCACGGCGATGCCGTCGGCTGCTGCCTTGGCGCGGGACGTTTCGCTGGCCCATATGACGACGTTCATCCCGAAGGCGTGCCCGTAGCCGGCGACGACTTTGCCGATCCGTCCGTAGCCGTAGATGCCAAGCGTCTTGAACGAGACCGTCCGGCCGACGCCGGCCTGCCAAGTCCCGGCCTTGAGTGACGCGACCTGCTGTGGAAGCTGGCGCATCGCGGCCAGGACCAACGCCCATGTCAGTTCCGCGGTCGCGTAGGAGGGAGAGCCTGCGTGCAGATTGGAGGAGACGACGATGCCCAGTCGGGTGCATGTGTCGACGTCGATGTGGGGGTAGACGCTGCGCTGGCTGATCAGGCGCAGCTTGGGCAGCCGTTCCAGAAGCGGTGCTCGGATCTCGGTACGTTCGCGAATGAGTACCAGCGCTTCGCAGTCGCGTAGGCGGTCAGCGAGTTGGTCGACGTCCTGGATGTGATCGGTGAAGACCGTTACCTCATGGCGATCCAGCTTCTCGAAACAGTCCAGCGTGCGCAGCGTGTCGTAATAGTCGTCCAGGATCGAAACCTTCATGCTTCCATCCTCCACGGTGCGGAACCCACGTATCAGACCTGTCCCGCACGATGATCAGCTCAGGCGTTGGAGCGCGTCGGCCCACGATGGCCGGCCTTCTGCTCCCCGAATCGTCCATCGCACGAACTTCGTCGGCCCCATCTCAGGGGTGAGGGTGCGGATGAGGTCACGGTGCGGGTCGGCACCAGCAAACCTCTCGAGAGCGTCTTCGCCGGTCCACACCGACAACGTGGCGTACTGCTTGCGAAGGGGTCGGGCCAGCAGGGAGAAGCCGATCACACCGTCGGTGAGTGCCAGCTGCTTGCGGACTGCGCTGGCGCCGCGGAACAGGCGCCAGGTTGAGCGTCGACTGTTGGGCGGGATGCTCGATGCCAGTACGAGGTACTCCCGATCCGGCTCGAGCGACGTGGACCACTTCCATGGCGACTTCATGATTGCTCCTTCAGGACACCCGGCAGAGTGGGCGCTGGCCTCGACGAGGTCAAGACATGCGCCCGCGGAACGCTTCCGTCCGAGCACGGCCGTGTCGAGTGGCGATGCTGCGCAACGGCGACCACGTGGCGACGAGGACCGATGTGGTTGTCCCTGACGCGTGGTTCGGGTCGACGCAGCCCCTCCGTCCGGCTCGGGCTCGCCGGTGGACCTCCGGTCCTGCCAGTCGATCTGGACCACTGCGCTCAACCGTCGTGGGAGGTGGTGAACTGCAGCACCGCTTGGGCGAACGACGTTGGGTCGAAGGCGAACGCGAGGTGTCGCTGCCCGGGGAGGCCGTGGAGTTGAGCCTTCGGCAGCAGTTCGGCAACCTCGGCCGGAGTCGAGAAGATCGAGGTCTCTGTCTTCTCGCCGTAGAGGTAGAGCGTGGGGATATCCGGCGGGTCGAGCGCGTTCAACCGGTCGATCGCCTGCAGTCCGGTCCGGAGCTCGCGGGGGACGAGGCGCACGCCGGCTCGGAGCCGTTCCCACACCGCTTCGACCGATCGGAGCACTTGTACCTCTGGTCTCGGCGACCCCGATGGCGGCGAAGACGATCTCCAGCGCCCGGTCTTCGTCACTGGCATCCAGCGCGGCCTGCACCCGGTCGATGACGCTGGGGTCGAAGCGTTCGAAACGCAAGGGCGGCTCGTAGAGCACGAGCGATCGCAGCAGCGGCGCCTCGATGGCGGCCAGGAGGCTGTAGATGGCGCCGCCAGAGTGTCCGACGAGGTGGGCGCGGTCGCCGGCGACGGCACGGACGGCGAGAAGGTCTTCGATCTCGCGCTCGAGGGCGTAGCCGGGTCCATCGCCGCTGCCGCCTCGCCCTCGGCGGGAGTACACCCACACGCTGTGGTGTTCGGCGAGCATTCCTTCGACGAGGGCGAACGTGTCGAGGTCGCCGTTGGCGCCGTGGACGAGCACGAGCGGTGATCCGTGGCCGGTGCAGCGGGCGGCCAACAGGTGCCGTCGGCGGACGTGATGGTCATCGTCTCGTTCCTGCCTTCCACGCCCGCCGTCACAGGAAGCTGAGGTCGACGTCTTGGCCGGCAAGCACTGCTCCGGCAAGGGTGAACGTGTCCGGCTTGACCACGAAGTGCTGGGTGACGGCGTGGACGTCGCGAAGTCGCCGCTGCAAAGGACTGTTCGAGTACAACGCGGTGCCACCGCCGGCGGTGTAGACCACGTCGACTACCTGGGCGGAAGCTCCTGTCGCCCAGGCCGCCGTGCTTCGAATCCGGGCCCGCCGATCCGGTGTGAACTCCTCGTCCGCCGTCGCGATCTCCCATGTGTGGGCAACGTCGGCATCGAGCAGCGCCTCGGCGGCTCGTAGGTGGGTGTTCGCCTCAGCGAGCCGGTAGCGGAACAGCGGGTTGGATGCCAGCATCCCATCGGCGAACATCGGCACCTTGGCCGTCGCCAGGGTCGTGATGTCGGCGATGGCGCCTTGGGCGATGCCGACGGCGACGGTGGCGATCGCCAGAGCCGAGTAGATCAACAGCTCGGGGATCCGGCCCAGGTTGCCCTCGAGCCCGCCCGGCTGGAACACGGTGAAGGTGTGGTCGTCGGGCACGAACACGCCGTCAAGGACGAAGTCGTGGCTCCCCGTGCCGCACAGCCCCGACACTGTCCAGGTGTCGACGATGTGGACGTCGCTCGCGGGGAGCACCATCATCCGCAGCGGCGGCATGCTGCCGTCGTCCACGATGCAATGGGCGAGGAACCAGTCAGCGTGCTGGCATCCGCTGGCGAACGCCCAACGGCCGCTGGCCCGGAAGCCGCCGTCGACGACGGTGGCCGCACCGGTCGGGTTGAACGTTCCGGCAGCGACCACGTCGGGGCCACTGGCGTACATCATCTCGAGCGTGGCCGGCGGCAGTTTGCCGAAGAGCACCGGCGCTGAGCTGCCGATCATGACGGTCCAGCCCACCGACCCGTCGGCACAGGCCAGCTCCCGGAGCGAGGTTGAGGTGTTCGGCCAGGTCCGCTTCAGCGCCGCCGAAGCGGCGGGGGACCAGCATGCGGAAGCATCCCGCCTCCCGCAGACCCGTCACGAGGTCGAGCGGGAGTCGTCGCCCACGTTCGATCTCCTCGCTGCGCGCCACGATGAGCGGCATCAGCTTCTCGCACGGCGGCGAGGATCGTCACCGGGTCCGACGCTCGCTCGTCGTCGGTCCGCTCGATGGTGTCGGCGGCCACCGGTCGGTGCGTCGGCTCGTTGACGTCGCTGTTCATGCTGCTGACGGGGTCGAGATGGTGCCGTCGGTGGCACAGCAGTTCGAGTCCTCACCGTCGGTCTGGCAGCACTGTGCAGCGTCGTCGGCGATGGCTTCGGCGGGGTCGTCGTCGACGATGGTGTAGTACTCCCAGTGCCCGAGGGGCACGTCTGGGGCGTGGACGTACACCTTGTCCTGGACGGCATGGCAGCACAGCTCGTGTTGGGAGGTTCGCGTTGCCAGCCCGGCGTGCTCGAACCGGTCGGCGGCGGCGGCGACCTCCTCGGGCGATCCCATTTCGACCCCGAGGTGGTTGAGCTGCTGGGGAGCGTGAGGTGCTTCGAAGAGCACCAGCTTCAACGGCGGATCGGCGACGACGAAGTTGACGTAGCCGGGACGTCGCTTGTGGACCTCGACGCCGAACATGCGGCGGTAGAAGTCGACGGCGGCGTCGAGGTCGGCGACGTTCAATGCCAGCTGGACACGATTGACTGTCACTGGTGAGCCTCCCGGCTGGTGTCGTGAGTTGCGTAGTGCCCAAGCGAACGGCTTGGGCTGAGGGAACAGACGACGGTGGGCGAGGATGGACGCAAACCGTGTCCGGTTCGCTCGGTTGCGTCCTTTCCGGTTCGGGTTCGTCTGTAGGTGGCAGATGAGCACGGCACGGCCACCATTGACGGTCGTCGAGTCCGCGGCCGAGCGATCGGGCGCGCCAGCCAACGGTCGTCGCGCCATGGGCTTGGATGATGCCTGGGCGTCGACGCGGCGCGAGCTGGTCGAGTTCATCGCTGGACGAGTCGAAGATCCGGCCACGGCCGAGGACATCACCCAGGACGTGTTCATGCGCCTGCACCGGGCTCACGTCGAGGGGGCCGAGATCGGTGCCGTGCACGCCTGGCTGTATCGAGTTGCCCGCAACGCGATCATCGACCACTACCGGACCCGGCGGCGGCTCCATCCGCTTGCCTGAGGACTGCCATCAAGCGTTCGACGAGTCCGACGATGCGGGGCCGAACCGGGCGACCCGAGAGCTCGCCGCGTGCCTGCGTCCACTCGTCGATCAGCTCCCGGATCGCTACCGGAAAGCGGTCATCCTGGTCGAGCTCGAGGGCTACACGCAGGTCGCCGCCGCAGCGGCGCTCGGCCTGTCAGTGTCGGGGACGAAGTCACGGGTGCAGCGGGGCCGCCGCCAACTGCGACACCTGCTGACCGGCTGCTGCGAAGTCGGCACGGACCATGCCGGCGCGATCATCGACTACATCGCGCGCCCGGGCGCCCCTTGTGAGTGCTCCGCCTCCCGTTGAGGGAGTCACGGTGACCGCCTGCCCATCGGGCGATTGTGATGTGGCAGCATCGGGGTGTGGCGCGGAGCGATCTGCGGTTGCTGGCTCGGGTGTGTTGGGCGCTCGATGCTCGACGCTGGGTGCTGTCCGTGTGCAACATCGTGGCGGCCCTGCTGTTCGTCGCCGGTTGTGTCGGGTTCTACCGTCCGATGTGGTACGGCCCATCGGTGACGTTGTTCCTGCTCGGCAGCGTGCTGTTCTTGCTGGCCGCGGTGGGCTCGGCATTGTTGGAGCACGGCCCGTCGACCTGAGTGCCCGGCTGACTGTCGAGTCGACCGTGCCGACAGTTCGTGACCGGTGCGGTCAGCGGGTTGCCGTGGCAACGGCGAGGTCGGCGAGGAGCGTTTCGACTCGGGCGCGGATCTGGTCGCGGATGGGGCGGACGGCGTCGAGGTCTTGGCCGGCGGGGTCGTCGAGTTCCCAGTCTTCGTAGCGTTTGCCGGGGTAGAGGGGGCAGGCGTCGCCGCAGCCCATGGTGATGACGACGTCGGCGGCTTGGACGATCTCTTCGGTCCATGGTTTGGGGAACTCGCCGGTGATGTCGATGCCGACTTCGGCCATCGCGGCGACGGCGGCGGGGTTGATCTCGGTGCCGGGTTCGGAGCCGCCGGACCAGGCGACGGCGCGGTCGCCGGCGAGGTGGTTGAACCAGCCGAGGGCCATCTGCGAGCGGCCGGCGTTGTGCACGCACAGGAACAGCACGATCGGGGTGCCGTCGGTGCCTTTGCCTTCGACTCGGGCGAGGGCGCGCAGTCGTTGGCGGGCGAAGCGTTCGGCCATCAGCGGCAGGAAGTTGGTGAACTTGGCGCGGTCGGCGAACTGGTCGTAGCTGGTCTCGAGGAACAGTTCGATGGTCTCGGTGGAGAAGAAGTCGTCGAACTCGTCGTGCAGCGTGGCGGCGGCAAGCCGGATGGCGTACCGCTGGTCGATGGAGAGGGTGTCGAGGTCCGGCATGGTGGTAGCTCCCAACTGGCTCACGTGGTGGGTTCGGGGTCGGCGGCGACGTTGGTGGGATACAGGAAGCGGATGAGGACGAAGGCGACGGCGGCGCCGGCGAGTTGCATCGTGATGAACATCGGTGTCGAGGACGGGGCGATGCCGGCGAAGCTGTCGGAGAGGGTGCGGGCGACGGTGACGGCGGGGTTGGCGAAGCTGGTCGAGGAGGTGAAGAAGTAGGCGCCGCCGATCCACACGCCGACGGCGACGGCGACGACGTTGCCGCGTCCGCTGCGCACGCAGCCGTGGATGACGAGCAGCAGCCCGGCGGTGGCGACCACCTCGGACAGCCACAGCGCCCCGGAGGAGCGTTCCTTGCTGGACAGTTCGATGGCGGGCAGGGAGAACATGAGGTTGGCGACGATCGCGCCGAGACAGCCACCGACCACCTGGGCGGCGATGTAGGCGCCGGTGTCGCGGGTGGTGATGGCGCCGAAGCTGCGGTCGATGAGGGTGACGACGGGGTTGAAGTGGGCGCCGGACACGGCGCCGAGCATCCAGATCAGGCCGATCAGGGCGCCGGCGGTGGCGGCGGCGTTCTCCAGCAGCTGGAGGCCGACATCGTCGGGTGAGAGGCGGCTGGCCATGATCCCCGAGCCGATGACGGCGACGACCAAGAACCCGGTGCCGAGCGCTTCGGCGACCAGCCGTCGTGAGAGGTTGGCGCCGGTCGCGCCGGTGCCGGTCTCGGGTTGGTTGGCCAGCTCGGTCATCAGGCGACGTCGACGAGGGCGGTGATCCGGTCGCGGAGCTCGGCCACCGTGCGGTCGAACGCCGCCTTGGAGGGGTTGGCGACGGGGTCGTCGATCGACCAGTGCAACCACGACGGACTCGGGTCGAGTTCCTCGTGGGCTCTGTCGCACACCGTGACGACGAGCCGGCGACCGACGCTGATGTCGGCGAGCCGGCGTGGTGTGGCCTTGCTCAGGTCGAGTCCGGCGCGACGTCCGGCTTGGACGGCGCCGGGATGCACCCGAGCGGCGGGGTGGGTGCCGGCGCTCTCCGCAGGCTGTTCGGTCAGCACGACCCACAACGCAGCGGCCAGCTGTGAGCGAGCCGAGTTCTGGGTGCACACGAACAGGACCGGCTGGCGGCGGAAGCGAGCGCCCGGAACCAGTTCATCGAGAGCATCTCGCTGCAGCTGCACGTAACGCCGTCGCTGGTCGCCGCTCGATCGCTTCCGGGTGATCAGCCCGACATCTTCGAGCACGTCGAGGTGATGGGCCAACAGGTTCGATTCCGATCCGGTGAGGCGCCGCAACTCGACCGGGGACCGATCCGAGGCGGTCAACTCGTCGACGATCGCCAAGCGGATCGGATCACCCAACGCGGCGTGCCGCGCAGCGCGGACATCGAGCGAGGGCGCCACACCCGAATCATCTCACTCACCATTGGTTGAGTCAATGTGCGGCGTCTGATTACAACCGCGGCGAGCAGCAAGTCAGCTCACGAGGCGCAACAAGTGGTGCCCGGTCCTTCGCCGTGGTGGCCGACGACGACGTTGACGAGCTGCTCGGCGTCGGCCTTCTTGACGTACCACTCCCAGCGGGTCCCGTCGGGTCCGTGCACCCACGTCTCGGTCTTCTCGGCGTAGCAGCACACCGTGTCGTCGACGCCGGTCGTCTCCAGCCCGGCCTCGCCGAGCCGAGCCTCGGCGGCGACCACCTCGGCGGCGGTCTCGGTCTCCACGCCGAGGTGGTTGATCGACCCCGACTCACCGGCACCCTCGAACAGCACCAGCTTCAACGGCGGCTCGTCGATGGCGAAGTTGGCATACCCGGGCCGCGTCTTGGCCGGGGCGACGCCGAACATGCGCGTGTAGAAGTCGACCGCCTCGTCCAAGTCGGCGACGTTGAGGGCCAGTTGCAGTCTCACCAGAACACTCCTTGTTCAGATCGACGTTCGTCGATGAATGGGTTGCACCATACCGACTCCATCGACTATCGTCAATGATCGATGAAGATTTCTCGTGACGACGCCACGACGTGGGCCGGCTGGTTCAAGGCGCTCGGCGACCCGACCCGCATCCTGATCCTGCACCTGCTGGCCACCGAGTCGCGGCCGATGAACGTCGGCGAGATCGTCGACGCCCTCGACGTCGGCCAGTCGACCATCTCCCACCACCTGCAGATCCTCGGCGAGACCTGCTTCGTCCATCGTCGAACGGGTCGGCAACTCGAGCTGGTGGCGGATCAACGACCGCTGCCTTGACTGCTTCCCCTCCGCCGCCGAGCTGATCATGGGCCGCCTGCCCCTGACGGTGCCGTGGGACGACACCGTCGCCGCCTGCGCCCCGAATGGAGCCTGCTGATGGGCGACGGAGAGCGCGATCCGATGCTCGCCCGGTACGCCGACGCAGCACGCCGGGCCAGCGACGATGGCTGCGTCTGCGCCGCCGATGGCTCGCCGTTCGGGGCCGGCCACTACGGCGAGCTCGACGACCTGCCGGCCGCCGCCGTGCGAGTCAGTCTCGGCTGCGGCAACCCGACCGCCGTCGCCGACCTCCACCCCGGCGACACCGTGCTCGACCTCGGCTCGGGCGGCGGCCTCGACGTGCTGCTGTCGGCTCGCCGCGTCGGATCGACCGGCTTCGTCTACGGCCTCGACGCCACCGCCGAGATGGTCGACCTGGCTCGCCGCAACGCCGCCGACGCCGGCGTCGGCAACGTCGAGTTCCTCCACGGCACCATCGACCACGTGCCACTCCACGACGCCTCCGTCGATGTCGTCATCTCCAACTGCGTCATCGTGCTCGCCACCGACAAGGACGCCGTGTTCGCCGAGATCGCCCGAGTCCTTCGACCTGGTGGCCGAGTCGGAATCAGCGACATCATCCGCCACGGCGACGACGACGGCACCGCACCGGCTGTCGATTGCGCCAGTCGAGCCATCAGGGTCGCCGACTACGACGCCACACTGCGCCGTGCCGGGCTCACCGACGTGTCCGTCCAGCCCACCGACCCGCTCGGCGGCGGCCTGAGCAACGCCATCATCCGCGCCACCAAACCAGCCGTCGGTCGTGCGGGCGATGGAACCTGGAGACTGGCCTGCCGTCCGGACGATCTACGAGGCAGGCATCGCCAGCGGCAACGCCACCTTCGAAACCACCACCCCGACCTGGGACGACTGGGACCGAAGCCACCTCGCCGACCATCGCCTCGTCGCCACCGGCGCCGACGGACGAGTTCTCGGGTGGGCGGCGCTCAGCCCGGTGTCGCGACCGCTGCGCCTACGCCGGCGTCGCCGAGGACAGCGTCTACGTCGACCCGGAGCAACATCGTCGGGGCATCGGCACGCTCCTGCTTCACGCCCTCGTCGCCCAGGCGGAAGACGCCGGCTACTGGACCATCCAGACCGGCATCTTCCCCGAGAACGCCGCCAGCCTGACCGTCCACAAACGCGCCGGCTTCCGGGTCGTCGGCCGCCGCGAACGCATCGGTCGACTCGCCGGCGTGTGGCGCGACACCACCGTCCTCGAACGGCGAAGCCACCGACTCTGAAGGTCAGCGAGCACAAGTCGAGCCGCCCACAACCGCAGAACCGACGGGCAGTGAGCTCGACGGGCCTTGGTCGAAGAGGGCGGTAGTGATCGTTCGCCCAAGTCCGAACGCTCGGTGCCTTCGTCACGGCGGATGGAGTGCTCGCTCTAGCGCATAACCGCGGCGCAGTCTGCACGGGAGCGAGTGACAGCCCACAAGCGAGCGCAGCCGCGCTCGATGACGCACTGTCCGGCATCCAGCACGGCATACCTATGTCGCGCCGTCGCGCCAGACGCTCGGCGCCTTTGCTCAGAGCCCCGGGTTCGCCGCTCGGGAGCCGCCGGCCCGGGGTGACCTGAGGGCTACCTGATACCCCTGGCGGTATCTGGATCCGTCATAACTGCGCCGACGCCCACGTCTGCAACCTCGTCGCAGTGGTCGGCGTCGCGGCGCCGAAGCGCGAATCCAGCGACCACCAGGAGGGCACCGAGGGCGACGAAGCCGACGTCCCACCACAGTGGGTCTGCGACATCGTCGCGCACGTGGTGGATGGTGAGGAGATGATGGTCGATCAGGCCCTCGCTGAGGTTGAAGAGCCCCCAGCCTGCGAGGAGCAGTCCGACCATGCTGCGCCAGGTGACTTGGTAGCCGGCGGAGAGGACGCGCCAAAGCAGGAATAGTCCGAGGGTTACGAACAGCCAGGTGCTGAGGTGGAACAGGCCGTCCCAGAAGGTGTTGTCCTCCAGCGATCGAACGGTGGTGGCGGGGAAGGTGGCGCTGCCGTAGTCGGTGAGCATGTGGTGCCACTGCAGGATCTGGTGCAGCACGATCCCGTCGACGAACCCGCCTAGGCCGAGTCCGAGCAGGAGGCCGGCGACGGTGAACCGACGGCGGAGCAGCATGCCCGGCGAGCGGGGGCGGCCCTCATCGACACGTACGAAAGGGTGGACGGGCTGATCGCTGAGCGGTTCACCGACTCCACGTTCGCCACGGGTCACCTCGCCGAACTCGACACGGCAAGCGGGGAACTGCGTTGGGTCAACGCCGGACACCCGCCGCCCCTGCTCGTTCGCGGCGGGCATGTGATCCGCACGCTGGAGTCACCACGCCGGCCGCCGTTCGGTCTAGGAAGTCTGGCCGGTCACCGACCGCCACTGGCCGCGGCCCAGCAGCTGCAACCCGGCGACAAGGTCTTCTTCTACACCGACGGAGTCGTTGAGGCCCGCACGTCCAAGGGGCTCGACTTCGGGTTGGAGCGGCTGATCGAGTTCCTCGAACGAGCCGAAGCCACGGGCCTGCCGCCTGCCGAAATCCTGCGCCGACTCTCCCATGCCGTTGTCGACCACCACGGAGGCACGCTCCGTGACGATGCAGCGACCCTGCTGGTGGGCTGGCACCCCCTGCTTGAATGACCAGGCCCGACGGTCAAACGCGGTTGTGACGGCGCCGAGTCGACAACTTCGATGCCGTGTAGCCGGGCCAACACGACCGCTCCGGCCATCTTCATCTTGATGCGGCTGCTGCCGGCAGACGCCTCGACGAGCCAGAGTGCGGCGCCCTCACCGAAGGCAATGAACTGTTCATCGGCGGCGTTGGTCGCCTTCGGGTGTACTGACGCTCGGGAAGACGGTGCAGACGCTGTCGTTCCTCCCTCAGCAGCTCGACCGGCGGCCGTTGCGTCGCTCGATGCGGATTCCCGTTGACCTCCCCCATGCGCCCTCCACCCACTCCTCGAATCTTCGACAAGGTTGATTCGATGATCCGCTCCCGGCGCTGCGGCCCATCGTCGGACAGGTTCGCCGGCGTCACGCTTGGCGACCCAATGGACAACCGTGTGATGGGAACAGCCGGCGAGCTCGCCAGCATCCCGAAACGGCCCCATCAGGGGTCGAAGCTTCAAGATGTTCATGATGTGCTCGCGAGTCTCCGCTCTCAGTCAACCGGTCACGGTCTGGCGATCGGCCAGCCGACCGGGACGGGCACCCATCGGCGCTGGACCCCACCGGCAGGCGCCGACATCAACGCGGGCAGAACTGTTGGCCGCCCGCGGGCAGCTACATGACCGTCACTGGGCAGAATCTCCTCGCCGCCGACAAGCCGTCAGAAGTCATCCGCCCCGAGATCGAGTCGATCCGCACGATGGTGCCTCGCCGGACTCGGCGGACCGTCTGTCGCCCGGCCCCGGAGGGAGATGAGGCCGTTCGACGGGGAGGGTCGTGTCCGCATTCGGTCTGGGCTGGCGAACGGAGTGCGGTCGCCGGGGTCGATCCGGTCAGTGTCATCCGAAGATGAGATCGGCTTCGGCGAGCACGGTGTCGCGGTCGTTGGCAAGGATCACGTTCTCGCCCAGCAGCGAGGCGCCCCGGACCGGAGTGACGGCGATCGTCGGGGGCGAACCGCCGATTTCGATTGCCAACCATGTGGGACGGGCGGTCGTGGCGTCGCGGTAGATGTCGACGATCACTCCAATCCGGTTGCCGCTCACGTCGAGCACGCGCCGGTCGATCCACGAGCTCAGCTCGTGGCGGGGCGACGCCCACCGATCGGGGCGCGGACCACTGTGAGCGGGGCGGGCTGAGTGCGTCGTACGCGTCGGGGGGCATTTGTTCACTTCCAGTCGAGGAGCGCCACCGAGGTTCAGAGCGACGTGCCTGCACGGGGCACCAGTACCCCCGACCGCAACGGTCTCAACCGGTCACGTCCAGGAACCCACCAGGGCCCGCCAGCAGGTGAGATGTGGTCCGCGCCGACCCAACGTTGGGCGATCACGCGACGCCGGCAAACCGGTCGACGGGATCGCCAGTCGAAACGGTCGCGCTCGCTCCCAGGCGCTGGGTCGGTACTTCGTCGAACCAGTTGAGTGGAGACGCCGATGTTGTCATGGACCCACAACACGGTCGACGCCGATGGACAGACGGCTGCGCATCTGCGACCGATGTCCATCAGACAGTTCACCCAACAAGACGGGCAACGGGCCGTTCACTTTCACAGAGTTCCCCGTCCAGCTGACCCGAGGGATCGCTGCGCGATCAGCGGCTTCGACCGCTGACGGGAGTCACGATGACCTGCCGGAGACGAGTCACCGGCCGACGTAGCTCAGTCTCCGTCGACGGTGGTCTGGGCGGCGATGAGCGGCTGACCGTCTTCGTCCCGGCGCAGCGTGAACTGGTCGATTGCAGCGGTCGAACTGCCGGTCCACCGCAGCTCGACGTTGACGACCGCCTGCTCGCCGTCGGCGTCGACGAGCTGGACGGTTCCGACCTCGATGTCGTTGTCGTTCCAGAAGTCGACCTAGTAGTCGTACGAGCGGGCCTTGCCACGCTGGAACTCGGGAGCGA
Source organism: uncultured Acidimicrobiia bacterium (assembly GCA_963755235.1). Classification (GTDB taxonomy): domain Bacteria; phylum Actinomycetota; class Acidimicrobiia; order Acidimicrobiales; family Ilumatobacteraceae; genus JALZMG01. The sequence goes on along the minus strand of CAVWJT010000027.1, from coordinate 82,216 downwards.
GTTGTGACCAAGACGTGTCGTAGCCCCCAGCGGCTACGGCGTCGTAGTACGACCCGATGAACGCCTCCGCCTGGGGCTGTGTGACCAGGGCCTGGCCGCCGGCCGCCGCTGGCGCCTCTCCCCACGCATCGTGACTACCCGGCCGCTCGACCCTTTATGACCAGCCTCACGTAAGTGTCGGCCGCCCACGCGTCCACGGCGAGGGAGCCGTTGGCCAAGTCGATGAACGACGGCCCGGTTCTTGCGACCGCAAAGGCCGCGTCGTGGGTGGGGCGCACTCGGGCCGAAGCGACCGGCGGTGCTAGCGAGTGTCCACGGATTGTCCACGAACGGTCCGGAAATGGCTGGCACGGGTCGGCACGGGTCTGAACGTCTCGATCGCGAAACCCCAGTGTAAATGGCATGATCCGGCACCAACCAACACCGGCTGAACGCTCTGGGAGCGCCTTGTAATCATGAGGTCGTGGGTTCGATTCCCACACCCGGCTCATCGTCAGGTGTCCACGGATTGTCCACGTACTCCGTGGACACGACTGCTCGCCAGGTCGACGACGTAGACGACCGAGTCGGGATGGTCGGGATGCGTTCGGTTGGCAGCTCGTGCGCCAACGGCCCGGGCGACTCGGTGTGACGCCGTGTTCTCCGGGTCGACCACCAGCAGCGCCACCTCGACAGCTCGATCGCCCAGTTCGTTCAGCAGCAGCCGAACCGCCCGAGATGCGAACCGGCGACCGCGGTGCGCGGCGAACACGTTGTAGCCCACGTTGACCTCGGCGGGGCCGAGCCACGGTGCCTCGAAGTCTGCGTCGACCCACCCGACGACGGCGCCGGCGACCTCGATGCATGCGGTCGGCGACGGCGCCGGCGAGCCGGGGCCGAGCCAGCGCTCCCACTCGTCGTCTCGACCGGCGAGCAGTGCGGCGCGGTCGGCGACCTCGAACGAGCGGATCGTGACCGACCCATCGGACACCACACGAAACGACACCGTCACAGCCTGGCTCCAGCGCCGTCCGGAAACGCCCGCCGATATCGAGCTCTACATCAGCGAGAAGACCGCCAGCGTCCACGTCACCCATCTGCTGCGCAAGCTCGGAGTTGCCAACCGCATCGAAGCCTCAGCCATCGCGCAACGTCTCGAGCCGCCCGCCAGCAACTGACGTCCCATGAGATCGCCTTCTTCCGCTTGACGCTTGTCGAGGGAGGCAGCGGTCTATGGCGCCTCGGCCTTTTCCTTTGGCGCCCCGAGCACGGTGTTGACGAGCAGCTCGACTTCGTCGGAGCGGAGGGGCCGGGCGGTCATGAGACGCCGGTAGATCACTGCGCCGGCAAGCGCGGTGGCGGCCAGATCGGGGTCGACGGTCGCGTGGGTGTCGCCGGCTGCGACAGCGTCGGCGACGGCGGTGACGAGGACGGCGCGTCGCCGGTTGTTGTAGCGGTGGTGGAGGCGACGCACGTCGTCGTCTCGTTCGGCGCCATCGATGAGAGCGGGAAGGCACGCGGCGACGGGTGAGTGCCGCATCGCGTCGCTGAGGTGTCGCAGCAGGGTGATGACGCGGTCGCGTGGCGATTTGTCGGTGGTGGGTCCCGCTGGTGGCTGCCGGTTGAGGGCGTCGATCGCCTCGCCGATCAGCGTCGTGCGGTCGCTCCACTGCCGGTAGATGGTGCTGCGGGCGACACCGGCGCGGGAGGCCACGCCGTCGATGGTGAACGCGCCGTAGCCCCGGTCGGCGAGTTCGGCCACCGTGGCGTCGAGTACGGCGCTTCGGGTGCGGGTGATTCGGGGATCGATGCGACGTTCCGCGACTGCCATGGACAGAACCTACTTTGCAACAGTAGTGTTGCAGAGTGATCCTGCGGCGCGAGCCGCGCGACCCAATTTGCTGGAGGTGGCACCCATGGAGTTGTCAGTGCGCTACATCGTCGACGACACGTCGGCAGCGATCCCCTTCTACGAGCTCTTGGGCTTTGAGACCGTGATGCACCCGGCACCCGGATTCGCCATGTTGCGACGCGGCGAACTTCGGTTGCTGTTGAACACCCCAGGTGGGGGAGGTGGGGCCGGTGAGAGCGGTGCCGATGGCACGTCCCCGGCGCCGGGCGGGTGGAACCGGTTTCAGTTGGCGGTCGACGACATCGACGCCGAGGTGGGTCGTCTCAGTGATGCCGGCGTGGCGTTCCGGACTGCGGTGATCGACGGCAACGGCGGTCGTCAGGTACTCGCCGAGGACCCGTCCGGCAATCCGGTCGAGATCTTCCAGGCGTGGCCGGATGGCCAGGGTCCGGGCGCGAGTTCCACGCCCTGACACGCGCAGCCTCGACCCGAATGTCGGCGTTTGGTGGCATCCGTTGGGCGGTGGCCATCAAGATGCTCGAGTGACGGGGATGGACGTCGACGGGAGCCGCCTCGCCCGACGGCTGACCACCCGCGACGCGATCGTGATCGGCCTCGGGTCGATGCTCGGCGCGGGGGTGTTCGCAGCGATCGGTCCGGCGGCCGCCGCGGCGGGTGGCGGGATGCTGATCGGGCTCGCCATCGCGGCGGTCGTCGCCTACTGCAACGCGACGTCATCGGCACAGCTGGCGGCGCTCTACCCCGAGTCGGGTGGCACCTACGTGTACGGACGGGAACGTCTCGGCCCCGCCTGGGGGTACCTGGCCGGGTGGGGGTTCGTGGTCGGCAAGACCGCCAGCTGCGCCGCGATGGCCCTCACGTTCGGCGCCTACGCGGCGCCCCGCTGGATTCGTCCGATCGCCGTCGCCGCCGTCGTCGTGCTGACCGCCATCAACCACCGCGGTGTCACCAAGACCGTCCGGACAACCCGGGTAATTGTCGCCATCGTCCTCGCCGCGCTGGCGGCGGTCGTCGTGGCCTGCCTCTTCGGAGGCGAGGCATCCGTTGATCACATCGGCCCCCTCGACGCGGGAGGGATCACCGGCATACTGCAGTCCGCCGCGCTGCTGTTCTTCGCCTTCGCGGGGTATGCCCGCATCGCCACCCTTGGCGAGGAGGTCATCGATCCTGCCCGAACGATTCCCAGGGCGATCCCCATCGCGTTCGGCATCACCCTGTGCGTCTACGCGCTCGTGATGACGTCGGCCGTGCTCGCCGTCGGCCCCGACGCACTGGCCCGCTCCGATGCGCCGCTGTCCACTGCGGTGCAGGCGGGCAGCCTCGAGATGCTGGCGCCGGTGGTTCGAGTCGGCGCCGCGGTGGCATCGCTCGGCGTGCTGCTCTCGCTGCTTGTCGGGGTGAGCCGCACAGCGTTCGCCATGGCTGCCGACGGCAACCTGCCGCGCGGGCTCGACGCCGTCCACCCCACCCACCGAGTGCCACACCGCGCCGAGAACACTGTGGGCGCCGTCGTCATCGTGATCGTCCTGATCGCCGACGTCCGCGACGCCATCGGGTTCAGCTCCTTCGCCGTCCTCATCTACTACGGCATCGCCAACGCCTCGGCATTCACCCTCCGGCGCGATCAGCGCCGCTGGCCGCGCCCTGTCGCAGCTCTCGGGGTCATCGGGTGTGCCGTCCTCGCTGCCACGCTGCCCGGCCGCACCGTGCTCATCGGCGGCCTCGTCCTGGCCATCGGCCTCGCCATCTATGGGCTCCGCCACCTTCGCCGTCGCTGACCGTCCCATGGGCGTCAGCTCCCGAGCAACGTCGGATCTAGGGTCACGGCGGTGTGCGAGCACGGCTCCCTCGGCGATGCGCTGCCGGGGCTCGACCGACGAGGCTTCATCGTCTCCTCGGGGGCCGGACTGGTCAGTGTGCTGTTGCGACCGGAGGTCGCCTCGGCTGCTCGTCGCTTCGAGCTGATCTGCAAGGGTGCCTGGGGCGCCCAGGCGCCGACGGGCGACTTCCGCCAGCATGAGATCGTCCGGATCACTCTCCACCACAGCGCAGTGGCCCTGCGAGACAACCGCGACGCCCCTCGCCACCTCCGCGGGCACCAGCGCTACCACCAGTCCCTCGGCTGGCCCGACATCGCCTACCACGCGATCATCGACCGGCACGGCAACGTGTACAAGGGACGCCCGTTCGCGGCCCAGGGCGACTCGGCGACCGAATACGACACGCGCGGCCACCTGCTGGTGATGTGCGAGGGGAACTTCGACTCCCAGCGCGTGTCGAGGGCGCAGTTCCGCGCGCTCGTCGACGTCGTGGCGTGGGGCTGCGCGGCGTTCGAGGTCGCGCCACGCCGGATCCGTGGCCACCGGGACTACGCCGCCACGGCCTGCCCTGGCGGGCACCTCGGCCGGCTCATCGACGACGGAACGATCCGCGCGGCTGTGCGGGGCCGGCTGCGCCACGGCGACGTCGGAAAGGTCCGCCTGTGCGGTGCGGCTGGACGTCGCCGCGTGCGAGCCATCGAGCGGGGTACCGACTGACGGTCGTGTCGCACCGGGCGAGAATTGTGACGTGCAGTTCAGCGCCGACCTTCGCGATCGGGTCGCCGACGGGACCATCACCGTCTCCTACCGGCTGTGGTCGAGACCGAAGGTCAAGTTGGCGGCGTCTACCGCAGCACTGACGTCGTGATCGAGGTCGACGACATCGACCTCGTCCCGTTCTCCTCGGTCACCGACGAGGATCTGGCGCAAACCGGAGAGCCGGATCTGGAGAGCCTCCGCAGGCGGACTGCGCACGCCGGCCCCGTCCACGACGACACCTTCGTCTATCGCGTGGAGTTTCACGTCGTGCGCCGACCGGACGAGCCCGGTTGATATGCAAGTGTTGACTTGCCTATGATGTGGTCGTGGCTGCCGACCTGTACAAGGCGCTGAACGACGCAACCCGTCGAGCCATCCTCGACGAGCTCGTCGACCGGAACGGCCAGACGCTGTTCGAGATCTGCTCCCGCCTGACCATGAAGCACGGACTCAGCTCGACCCGCCAAGCCGTCTCCCAGCACCTTGCCGTCCTCGAAGACGCCGGACTCATCACCACCGAGCGACGAGGTCGCCACAAGCACCACCACGTGGACACGACGCCGCTGGAAGAGATCCAGCGACGATGGCCACCCCCAGCACAAGACAGGAGCACGACATGAGGATCTCAATGACCAACGTCTACGTCGACGATCAAGCGAAGGCCCTCGCCTTCTACACCGACGTCCTCGGCTTCCGGAAGCACCGCGACGTCCCACTCGGAGACGACTCCTGGCTCACGGTGGTCTCGCCCTCGGCGCCCGATGGCCCCGAGCTGCTCCTCGAACCGGCCGGCCACCCCGCGGTGAAGCCGTACCGTGACGCGCTCGTCGCTGACGGCATCCCCCTCGCGCAGTTCGCCGTCGACGACGTCGAGGCCGAGTACGAGCGGCTCCGCGCCGCCGGGGTCGAGTTCACCCAACCACCGACCGACCTCGGACCAGTGACCGTGGCCGTGTTCGATGACACCTGCGGGAACCTCATCCAGATCATCACCGAGAAGTAGCGGCGACGCCCGCGCGTATCGTGTGATCCGCTCGGGCGCGCGGTTTCGAATTGGGGCGGTGAAGAGGACTTGCCTCATGGACGAACGGCATCAGGCCTGGTGGGCGGAGCGGGTGCTGGTCGAGCGTCTGTCGGGCGGGGATGAGACGGCACTCGTCGATCTCTACGATCGTTACGCCGGCTTCGTCTATGGGCTCGCGGTGCGGACTCTCGTCGACAAACAGGCCGCGGAGGACATCACCCAAGAGGTGTTCGTCTCCCTGTGGGAGCATCCGGAGCTCATCGACTCGGGGCGCGGGACCCTGCGCGGCTTCCTGGGGACGATCACCCACCGCCGGGCGGTCGACGCGGTCCGCCGGGAGGAGGCGCACCGGCGCCGCGAGGCGCGGGTGGCACGGGAGGAGGGCGATGTGCCCGACGTTGCCGAGGCGGTGCTGCGGTCGGACACCACGGGCAAGGTCCGCACGGCCCTCGAGGGTCTGCCCGAAGCGCAGCGGCAGGCCCTCGAGCTGGCGTACTTCCACGGGTACACGTACCGGCAGGTCGCCGAAGTGTTGGCCATCCCGGAAGGGACGGCCAAGTCGCGCCTCCGCCTGGCGTTGGCGCGCATCGCCGAGAACCTCGGTTCCGAGACAAGTAGGGAAAGCGAACGATGGGCATGAACGAGGAATCCCCGCGGGCTCCGGTCTCACCGGACGATCTGGCCGCCTACGCGATCGACGCCCATGGCGCCGAGCACACCGCCGACATCACGGCCCACCTTGCCGCCAGTCCGAACGCGGTTCGCTGGGAGCAGGTCCTGCGCTCCGCGGCCGGCGAGTACGCCGCCGCCGTGGTCCACGACGTCACGCCGGCGCCCGAGCTGCGCTCCCGAGTGCTCGCCGAGGCCCGCCGCCGCCGGGAGCCGGCCGCGATGGTTGCCGGCTCCTCGCCCATCGACGTCCACCGCGTCGAGTTGGCCCGAGCCATCCTGCTGTTGCGGGACCTGACCGTCGACGACTGGCGCCGCCCGGTCGACCCGCCGGAGTTCGCCGGCTGGACCGTCCACGACGTCGTGGTCCATTTGGTGGCCAACGAGTCGCTGCTCGCCAACCAGCTGAGCGTGCCGGTATCCGGAATTCCGGAGACCGCCACCGACAACGAGGGGCGTACCGCGCAGGCCCGGGCTCGGCACGCGGGACGCCTGCCGGCGCACGCCGTTGCCGAGTTGGAGGCGGCGGCGGAGGCGACCGACACGGAGGTCACCATTCGCGGCGAGGCCCGCCTCAACGAGCCGATCGACTGGTGGGGCGGGCGGGCGGCGACCAGCGTGGCGCTGCTGGTGCGGTCCTTCGAGACGTGGACCCACGCCGACGACATCCGCCGCGCCATCGGCGCAGGCATGGTGGACCCGCCGCTGGCGTCGCTGCTCACGATGGCGCACGCCGCGTGCGGCTTCGTGCCGAGCATGCTCGCCGTCCGAGGTGCCTACCATCCGGGCCGGCTCATCCGGTTCCGCTTCACGGACCTCGGCGCCGCCTGGGACGTCGACCTGGGAGCCGTCGGTGGGGTCCGGCCGGCCGGCGACCACGCGGTCGACGCCGAGATCATCACCGAGGCGGCCGCGGCCTGCCGGGCGATCAGCGCTCGGGTCGACCCTCGCGAGCTCGACTGCGAAGTCGTCGGCGACGAGCAGCTGGCCCGTGAGGTCGTCGATGCCCTCCCGGCCCTGGCGGTGCTCTGACCGGTCGGTGGCGGGCGAGATCCGCGGGAACTGATCCGCGCCCCGCAGCGGTTTCGAACATGGCCCGCATGTCGGAGCTGGTCGTCAAAGCCTCGTGGTGGGTCGGGCGTGAGCGCTGACCCGGGCGCGCTGATCGGTCGCGTCGCGAAGGGCGACAAGCGGGCGTTCGCCGAGCTCTACGACGAGTTGGCGCCAACGGTGTACGGAATCGTGCAGCGCGTTGTCCGCGATCCCGCCCAGTCGGAGGAGATCACCCGAGAGGTCTTCGTCGAGCTCTGGCGCCACGCCGCCCGTTTCGACCCGGCGCGCGGTGCCGTGCGTTCCTGGGCCGCGACGATCGCTCATCGCCGCGCGGTTGACGGCGTCCGTTCCGAACCGTCGCGGCGCGTCCGGCATCTCCCCGCCTCGGCCGATCCGGCGATCGACTCGGTCGACCGTGATCGAGCCCGTCGGGCCTTGACCGGGTTGAGCGAACCCCAGCGACAGGTGCTCGAACTTGCCTACTTCGACGGTCTGACCCCCGTCGAGGTCGCCGAACAGCTCGGCGTTGGGCTGGGCACCGTCAAGACCCGGATTCGGGACGGGCTGATCCGGCTCGCGGGCCTCGTGGGAGCCAGCGGGTAAACCTCCCCGGCCCCCGGGACGACGGCTGACCGGTTTCTGCAGCTGGATCGGCCCCCATAGGGGCCGATCCAGCTGCAAGAACGCGAGCCGCTGACCGCTACCCCACGACCCGGGCCAGGCCGTAGCCGTCGACGTTGTCGCGGGCGAGGCCGCTGATCACGATGTTGCCGTCGTCCTGCACGGCGACGTTCTCGCCGATGTCCGTGAAGCCGAAGAAGTCGATCTCCAGGACGCCGGCGTCGGCGAACCCGGTGTCGAGTGAGCCGTCGGCGTTGAAGCGGGCGATGGCGAAGTTGCTGTTGACGCCCGTGGTGGTCCCGCCGACCACGATCGTGCCGTCGTCCTGCACGGCGACCGCGTTGGCCTGGTCCCGGTCGGGGATGCCGAACTCGGAAGTCAAGGCACTGACGGAGACGTTGGCCGCGCCGACGGTGCCGAACGTGAAGTCGAGGGCGCCGGAGCGGTCGAGGCGAACGATCGAGAACTCGGTCACGGTGGATGGCAGCGGTCCGCGGGAGGGCCGGGCGCCTCGCCGACGAGCACGAGGTTGCCGACGGGCTGGAGCGCCAGATCGTTCCCGACCAGGCTGTCCTCCAGCGTCGTCTTGCCCAAGTTGCCGAAGCTCGTGTCCAGCGCTCCGTTGGGGATGTACCGAGCGACATCGGTGTGATGATCGACCGAGTTGCTGCCGGGATCGAGGGCCGAACCGCTGACGACGAGCGCCCCGTCGGGCTGCAGCACGATGTTCTCGCCCTCGTTGGTGACGCCGCCGAAGTCGGTCGACGTCTGCCCGCCGTCGCCGAAGCTCGGATCGAGGGTTCCGTCGGCGTTGTAGCGGGCGACGAGGAAGTCGGCGAAGTCGTCGTCGTCGTCGAGTGACACGTGGCCGGCGACGACGATCTTGCCGTCGGGCTGGACGATCACGTCGTGGGCCTGACCGGTGACCCCGCTCTTGACGATGCCACCGGTCCCAAAGCTCGGGTCGAGGCTGCCGTCCGGGTTGTAGCGGACGACGGCGACGTTGGTCCGGTCGGTGTACCCGGCGACGACGATCTTGCCGTCCGGTTGGATGGCCACGCCGAGGGCCTCCTCTTGGGCGAAGCCACCGCCGACGTCGGTCGCTGACCTTGCCGTCGCTGTCGAACGTGGCATCGAGCGTGCCATCGGTGTTGAACCGGGCGACGACGAAGTCGGCGAACGTCCCGCCGACCATCACGATCTTGCCGTCGGGCTGCAGCGCCATGGCTGACCGATCGCCACCGAACGCCGTGCTCGTCGCCTTGCCCTCGGTGCCGAACGTCGGTGTCCAGCCCGAAGGAGTCGGGGCGGGGCGTCGGCGCGTCGTCGTCCCGGATCGTCAACTCCGTCGTCGTCGGTGAGCCCAACGCGGCGCAGCCACCGGGCTCGGACAGCGTGAGGATCACCGTCTTGTCGAGCTCGTCGCGGACGACGTCCTGCACGATCGGCACCTCGACGACCCGCGGGGTCGCGTCGCCATCGGCGAAGAAGACCGACGTGTTGACCGGCCGGTAGTCGGTTCCCTCGATCGCCGTGCCGTCGCTCGTCGTGACCGTCGCCGTCACGCGCCGATGCTGCCCCCTGTGCGGGTGATCGTGACCGTCGGCGTCGGGTCGGCTTCGCTGAGCGTGTAGCTCGTCCGCGCTGAACTGCAGCACGCCGGCGTCCGGATCCGGAGTCGGCTCCGACGGACAGGCCGCCGGTTCGACGCGGGGTGTCGGCCGGGGCCTCCACGCCGGGATCGTCGATCGGCTCCAATCCGCTGAAGGACACGGTCGTCCCGCCGCTGCTCTGGGGGTCGCGGAGGAAGGCGCTGACCGACGAGGGGAACTCGCTCGGCGGCCCGCCGATGCGGTTGTAGGTCTCGACGAGGGCCACGGACTGGAGGGTGAACGCCTGGCCGACGTCGAGGGCGGAGAGATCGACGGTGAACGTGCGCGGCTCCTTCAGGATCATCACGCGCCTGTGCTCCGGGTACGCCGTCGAGCGAGGAGAAGATGAAGTCGAAGTCCTCGGTCTCCCAGAATGGGACCTGCGAGAAGACCGGGCTGAAGGCGCTCGCGGTTCCATGCGCCGACGGATCCGAAGAGCGTCGCGCCCCCGGAGACGTGGAAGAACGTCTCGAACGGGATGATGTCGGGCGCGGCGGGGACGGTGAACGCCTTGACGTCCAAGGACAGCTGGCCCTTGATGAAGTCGCAGACCGGGCCCCTGGCGTGGATCTCCGGACACCGGTTCAGCCCCAAGTTGAGGTCGCTGGCGTCGATGAAGGCCGCGCTGACCGTGAACGACAACGAGGCATCTGGCGCCAGCTTGGCGAAGCTCTGCGTCTGGGTCAGCAGGGAGACCCCGCCGATCGGAGCCTCGGACAGGTTGCCGTTGCCGAGCGGCGCGTCGGCGCCGGCCCAGTACGTCACGCCGTCCGCCGACGACGCGATCTGCCCGGTGGCGATGCCATCCGGAGGCAGCGACGTGCCGTCGAGATCGATGATGTCCGTGTCGCGGAAGGCGAACCCGAAGTCGTGCAACTCGTGGAGTGGCCCTCCCACCTGGAAGTCGGAGTTCAGCTCGACCAGATCCAACGCGTCGCCGCGGTACTCGCTGAAGGTCCACTCGCGGATCGGCTCGCCTCGAGCCAGCGGCGGACGCGTCGTCGTCGTCGTGTCGTCCGGTTCGGTCGTCGTCGCCGCCGGCTCCGAGGTGGTGGGTGCCGCTTCACTGGTCGAGGGGGCGGACGGTTCCGACGTGGGGACGTTGCCGGGCGCGGTCGTCGCCGGGACCGGGACCACAACGCTTGTCGCCGGAGCGGGACCGCTGGTCGGCGGGATGGTCGTGCTCGTCGGCGCCGACTCCGCCCGGGGAATGCAGGCGACGAGCACCGCTCCGAGCAGGGCGGCCATCCAGACGCGAGGGGAGAACCCGCCGCGCCGGGGCCGGTTCGAAAGACGCGTGGGGTTCACGGCGGTCGCTCCTTGAATCGTGTGGGGGGTCGCGACCGAGCCGCTTGGGCCCGATGCACGGACCAGCCACCGTAAGGACGAGGCCCTGGTGGCGCTAGCGGGGTTCCCCTATATCACTCCACGAACGCGGCCAGGATCCCGCCGAGCACGAGGCCCGCGCCGAGCCCGGCGGTGACATCGAGCGGGTTGTGGGCGCCGACGTACACGCGCCCGATCATCACCAGGACGGTCAGCAGGATCGGCAACCATGTCCATTCGGCCGGGATGGCCGGTGCGATGACGCTGGCCACGGCGGCGACCAGGATGACGTGTCCCGACGGAAAGCTCGGCCCCGACGCTGGCACGTCGCCCCGGAGCAGGGCCCCGACCTGGCTGGTCCCCGGCCGTTGACGGACGGCGAGGTAGTCGGCCATCTCCTTGCGGACGATGCGCTCGGTGACCAACTTGAGCAGCGTCGCCAGGACCACGCCGATGGCGACGGCGAGGTCACCGTCGACGACCGCGACGGCCAAACCGGCCAGCATGCCGACCACCAGGTTGCCGAGCTGCATGGGCACCCACAGGACGGGATAGAGCCCGTCGGGCAGCCCGTTGACGGCGTGGAAGACCCGCGATTCGGCCGGACTGATGGTCGGCTGGCGGGCGAAGGCGACCGACACCCCGAGCACGATCAATCCCCATCCCGTGACGAGCAGCCACCAGGCGTTCACCCGCTCAGCCGCCGCTCTCGACGGCAGCGGAGACTCCGCGGCGCAACTCGTCGAGCAGACCCGGTCGCGACTTGAGCCCCGTCCGCGTCGCCCCGGCGAGCGCCCACGGCCGCAGCCGGTCGCGCGCCCGCGCCAACGTCGCCCGGTCGACGCTGGCCACCGCCTGGGCGACCGCTCGTTCGCGCCCGACGTACAGACTCGACGAGGCGAGCAGCTCGGCGACATCGGTCGCCAGCAGCAGCTTGGAGGCGGCCATCTCGCTGAAGCCGAAGTCGATCAACCACACCTCCCCGCCGTCATCGACGAAGATGTTCGCCAGGCGGAGGTCGCGGTGGGCGATGCCCCGCCGGCGCAGCTGACCGACGAGGTCCCAGATCGCGGCCAGGACGTCGTCGGTGACCTCGTCCGGATCGAGGCGGTCGAGGGACCTTCCCTCGATCTTGTCGTACGCCAGCACGTAGCCGCTCGGGTCCGCAGTGGCGAACGCCCGCAGGCGCGGCGTTCGGAGCGGCAGGTCCCGGGCGGCCAGCGCGAGGAGCGCCTCGTGTTCGACCGCCCGCCGCAACGTGCTGAACGGCTGCTCGTCGCCGAGGTCGCGCGGCTGGATCCGGCGGTACAGACGGAACAACAGGTCGGCGCTGCGTTCGTCCTCGCCGAGCGCCTTGACGAACAACTCGTCACCGTTCTCCCCCACCCCGAAGTACGGCGTCGACCCGCGGGCGTCGACGCCCGCCTGGTTCAGTTGGCGCAGGGGGAGCCCCACGCGGGCGAGGCCGTCGAGGACGGCCTGCGACGTCGGGCGCCGCGACGGGGCGCCGAGGGCCACGAGCACGGCGGCGCCGGCCACCCACCCGAGAACTGGGGCGAAGAGCCAGTCGAACGAAACCGGCGAATTCAGGAAGGTCGTGATGATGGCCCCCACGAGCAACAGCCACCCCGCCCGCCGCCACCCCCGGCTCAGCCACGGCGCCGCCGCGGTGAGTCCCGCCGCCACGGCGCCGATCCCCCAGATCGTCGGGAAACCGTCCGCGCTCAGGGGTCCGAGGTCGACGCCGACGTCGACCAGCGCCGCACCCTCGTCGTGGTCGGTCAGCTCCGCCAGGGCGATCAGCAGCTCCGCCAGCACCACCGCCAGCGCGACCGTGGCGAGCATTCGCCACCTGCGCCGGACCACCGCCCACACGAGCCCCCCACCGACGACGACGAGCCCGAGGACCCGCGTCCCGACGACGACGACGCCGATGATCCACCCCGGAACCGCGTCGAGGCCCCGCAACAGGTCCGACGTGAAGCCGACCAGCGTGTCACCGAACAACCACTCGACGAGGAGCAGGGCAACCGCCACCCCGCCCGCGACGAGCAGACGCAAGACGTCGGCGGGCGAACGCTCGATTCGAGGCATCGCACCAGTCAACTCGCTTTGCCGCCGCCGTGATGTGAGCGGTGAGCGCTCTCGGGCCGCTCACCGCGCACCGCGCGCTCAGCCGACTTCGTTGAGCTCGACGATGTCGATCTGCAAGTGGTCGGTCACGAAGTCCTCGACGCACCCGCGGAACTGCCGGCGGTTGGTCTGATCCATGGCCGGTACCAGCACGGCACGGAAGCGCCCGTCGCCGAGTTCCTCGATCGGCCCGGCGAGATCGGAGCTGACCTCGAGCCGGCACGTCAGCAGCTGGGCCTCGACCATCTCGGCGAGGGTCTGGCCCTGCTCGCCGCCCGCGGTACTGGCCGACACGACGAGCTCCATCTCTCGACCGGTCACGGCCTCGTGGGTGGACAGCGTCGCCTCGCGGAGCGCCAGCACTCCGGCGACGCCGACCGCGAGACCCACCAGCCCGAGCGCCGCTCGGGCCGGCGTGAGCTTGCTCACGGGCGACCGCCGCGACGCAGGAGCTGGCGGATCTGCGCGTCGTCGGCGCCCGGCACTTCCTGCGCCAGCACGGTGACGTCGTCGAGCAGGAGGCCCCCCGTCGGGTAGCTGATCGGGTACAGCTGGTTGGCGAGACGCTCCTCGCCGGCGGGCGACGATGTCTTCGACGCCAGGCGATCGACGAGCCAGGCGATCCCCGAGAGGAGCACGCCCCCGCCGACCAGGAAGGTGATGAACACGTTGAACTGTCCCGTGGATTCCCGCATCCAGGCGAAGCGGTCGCGCGACGGCCGGGTCTCGGTGAGGATCTGCGCCACCGCCGGATCGCCGTTGGTCCTCGATGCTGTGTTCGAGGCGGGCCAGGCGACGCAGCACCAGCCCGGTCGCGAGGGCGACTTCGGCGATCAGGACGATCAACCCGAAGAACAGCGCTCGGTTCCATTCCCAACGGTTCAACGAGACGACCATGTAGACGGCGCCGCCGAGCAAGGTGCCGACGCCGGCGAGCCAGGCGATGGTCTTCATGACGTTGACTCCTTGCCCTCGATGGTGACCCGTCCCGTGTCGCCGTCGACGTTGACGACGGCCCCTTCGGGCAGGTCGGCGGTGGCCCCGGTGTAGCCGACGACCGTCGGCACCCGGGCCTCGCGGGCCAGGATGGCGAGGTGGGACAGCACCGACCCGGTCTCCGACACGATGCCCTTGAGTCGCGGGAGCAAGGGCCCGAGCCCGGGAGCCAAGGTGGTGGTGACGAGGACCGCGCCGACCGGTGGATCATCCGTGTCGTAGCTCACCGGCCCGCTGCCTGAACCGCCGCCGGCGCCGGTGCCGCCGCCCTTCTCGCCGGCGTCCTGCACCGGGATCGGCCGGCGCCGGTCGGACAGCTGGAACCGGGCGGGAAGCGGAGACCCGAAATCGTGGTGATGGCCCGCCACGAGCGCCGGGACGACGACCGCGCGCCTGGTGGCCACCGCCTCCACGTGCTCGAGCGTCATGTGGCGGATGAGGGCGGGTTCGGTGAGCTCGCCGGCCGCCGCCATGCGCTCGCCGAGCTCCCATGCGGCCCGGCCTGACAGCTCCTGCACCCAGCGCACCCGGAGCCGGAGTGCCTCACGGAGGATCCCGTTGTTGCTGCAGCGCATGCACGCGGGAGCGGTCGGGATGTGCAGCGTGATGGCCTCTGCGGGCAGTACGGGCGACCGCGCCACCCGCGGGCCGGTGAGCGCGAGGACGGCGGGACTCCGAACGAGGATCTCCTTGTCGTCGAGCCCGTCCTCCCGCGCCTCGGCCAGGACCCGCAATGCCACCGAGGCGCCCGTCATCCGGTTGCCGCCGGTGTCGGTGAGCATGCCGATGAGGATCTCGTGGGCGTGGAGTGCCCGGAGGATGGCCTGGCTGCGGTGCAGCAGGGCGATCAGCTGCCGGCTCGTGAGCTCGGACAACGGCGGAACGGCCTCGAGATCGGCGTCCGTGCGGTCGAGGAGGTGTTCGGCGAGACGGGGGAGTGCGGACCGCAGCCGGCCGACCGTCCACGCGCCCCGCAGGCGGCGGGCGGCGGGGACCGGGTTCAGCCGGTTCAGCAGCGTCAGCTTGGGCTTGATCTCCCCGGCCAGACGCAGGTCGATGGCGACGTGCCCGTCGACGCACACGACGACCTCGCTGTCCGCCAGTTGCGCCGGGGTGGCCGAGCCCGCCAGCACCACTGCTTCGCGTACCGCCTGCTGGAGCGGGGGAACCCAGAGATCGTGCTCGAGCTCGGTGAGCGGGTCCGGGAAGGTCTCGGCGACGGGACCAGGGCCGTAGATCGGTCCGCGCGGAACCCCGCGGATCTCGGTGGTGACCGGGCGCGACTGCAGCAACCACAGCTGCTTGTCCGTGGCGATGGCCCACTCGACGTCCTGCGGGCCGCCGTAGACGGCCGCGACCTTGCCCGACAGCTCGACGAGCCGCCGCAGGTCGGCCGCCTCCAGCGGCGGACCGTCGTTGGCCGCGAAGTCGAGGACCTTCGAGTTGGACGCGTCGAGCACGTACCGGGAGCCGTCGACCTCGCCGCTCACCAACGGCTCGGGCCCGCCCCGGACGGCACTCACGACGCGACGATCGGTTCGCCCGGTCACCGGATCGATCCCGAACATCACCCCGCCGTAGGCCGGTTCGATGAGCGGTTGGACGAGCACCGCGATCGGATGCTCGGCGGCTCCGGCCCGTTGTCGCGAATCCAGCACCGCCGTCACCGCGTCGACGAACG
Organism: uncultured Acidimicrobiia bacterium; assembly: GCA_963755235.1. Taxonomy (GTDB): domain Bacteria; phylum Actinomycetota; class Acidimicrobiia; order Acidimicrobiales; family Ilumatobacteraceae; genus JALZMG01. The sequence goes on along the minus strand of CAVWJT010000027.1, from coordinate 66,630 downwards.
CCGCGAAGCCGGTGATCCCGATGACGGACTCGAATTGGCCGGCCATCGACGAGGTCGCCATGTCCTCGACCACCGATGAGCTGCGCGCGACCAGCGACGTCTGGTCGCCATCGGCCCGCTCGAACGCTTCCCGCACCGCGGCGTGCGTGGCCACGGCGGCGCCGGCATCGATGGCGTCGGAGAACGCGGTGGTCAGCACGACGCCAGGGAGGGTCGCCAGCGCGGCGGAGCGGCCGCGCGCCAGGGCCGCCGCCTTGCCTCCCGCGAGTGCGGCGTCGAGCGCCGCGGCGTCATCGAGGGCGACCACCAGCGGTCGTTCGGTGTCGGCGGCGTCCGGGGCGGTCCGCAGCTCCCCTTCACTCATGACGGCACCTACTTACTCTGTTCACGCGCCGTATGCCAAGCGGTAAGACGTCACAGCGGCGCGTTAATCGCGGGTGGGTGGACGGACGGGAAGCACGACCGTGAACCGGGTGTCCCCGGGTTCGGACTCGAGGCTGATCTCGCCGCCATGGCGCGCGACGACGATCTGCCAGACCACGTCGAGCCCGAGGCCGGTGCCTGTCCCGACCTCCTTGGTCGTGAAGAACGGCTCGAAGACCCGGCTGCGAATCTCCATCGGGACGCCAGGGCCCGTGTCGGCGATCTCGACGGCCAGCCGGTCGCCCTCGGCCCGCGTCCGCACCGTGAGCGTGCCGGACCCACCCATGGCGTCGATGGCGTTGTCGATCAGGTTCGTCCACACCTCGTTGAGCTCACCGGGGTACACGACCAGGTGCGGGAGACTGTGGTCGTACTCGCGAACCAGCTTGTAGTCGTCGGTGAGCTTGTACCGGAGCATCGTCAACGTGGCGTTGAGCCCCTCGTGCACGTCGAACGTCTGCTGGGGCGCCCGGTCCAGCTGGGTGTACTGCTTCGCCCGTTCCAACAGGCCGGAGATGCGCTCGACGGCATGGGTGATCTCGTTGAGCAGGTTGTCGGTTTCGACCGCCCGGACCGGATAGGAGAGGCCGTAGTCGAGGTGCGGTGGCGGCGTGACCGCGATCAGCTCCTCGAGCCATTCCGTGCCCAGCCCGGCGGCGACGAGGATCGGAGCGATGTCCCAGGCGTCGGCGATCCCCTGGTCGCTCAGCCAGTCACCCACCTCGTCCTCACGATCGGACGTCTCGATCGGGGACAGGGTCGGCGCCGATCGAGAGCTCGCCAGCGCCCGGGCCGCCAGGTCGGCGACCGCCTCGAGCTTGTCCGCAGGGAGCTGGCTGCGGACGAGGAGGCCGAGCTTCTCCCGCATCTCTTCGAGCATCTCCCGCAGGCGCGAGCTCGCCCGCGACACCGCGGCGACGGGATTGTTCAGCTGGTGGGTGAGCCCGGCGGTCACCCGGCCGAGGGCGACGAGACGCTCGTGGCGCTCGATGGTGTCGCGGCTCTCCATGCCCTGGGTCGAGACCCCTTCGAGCAGGTGCGCGGCCATCGGGTACCACTCCCTGACGGCCTTGCCCAGTTCGGCCGCGGGCAGCTCGAACAACCGGCAGTCCGTCACCGCCCGGGCCGTGGCCGGGTACACCTGCGGCACGTTCTGGTTGGTGAGGTAGAAGTTGAACGCGCCGGTGTAGGCGCCGCGGTACTCGGTGCGCCCCAGCTCCAACTCGCCGCCCTGCACCCGCCGCGACATCGACAGCATCCCCGCGAGCAGCACGAGGAAGCAGGATGCCGGTGCCCCCTCGGCGTGGATCGTCGCGCCGGCCGGGTACTCGACGATCCGGCCTCGTTGCGCCAGCCACGTGAGCTGGTCGTCGGTGAGCTCCTCGAAGAGGAACAGCGTGCGCAGCTCGTCGGTCGACAGCCGCTCGGTCGCTCGAGGACACCAACGATCCGATGCGAGCGACCGAGCGCCAGCGAGGGAGCGGCCACTCGGCTGCGTGGCCGGGGAACGCAATCATCGGTGTTCCAGTAGCCGTGGATGAGCTGGATCGCCATCGCCCCTTCGCCGACCGCCGACGCGACCCGCTTCACCGAGTTGGCCCGGACGTCGCCGGCGGCGAACACGCCGGGCGCACTGGCCTCGAGGAAGTACGGGTCGCGATCGAGGTGCCAACCGCGTGGCCGGCGCCCCTCGACCATCAGGTCCGGCCCGGTGAGCACGAATCCCCTCGGGTCGCGTACCACCACGCCGTGGAGCCACTCGGTGCGGGGCGCGGCGCCGATGAACACGAAGAGGTAGCCCGTCTTCACGTCCTCCTGCACCCCTTCGGCGCGGTTGCAGAGGGTGAGCCCTTCGAGGTGGTCGTCCCCGGACATCCCGATCACCTCGGTGTCGAGCCGCACGACGATGTTCGGGGTCTCCTCGATCTGGCGGACGAGGTAGTGCGACATCGACGCTTCCAGGCCGCTGGCCCGACACAGCAGGGTGACCCGCCGGGCGTGGTTGGCCAGGTACACCGCAGCCTGGCCGGCCGAATTGGCGCCCCCGACGATGTAGACCTCGTCACCGGCGCACGCCGGGGCCTCGGTCGCCGTCGACCCGTAGAAGACCCCCCTGCCGGTCAGCGCTTCGGCGCCCGGCACGTCGAGCGTGCGGTAGGAGATCCCGGTGGCGAGCAGCACGGAGTGGGCGACGACCACGCCGCCGTCGTCGAAGCGAACGGCGCGAGAGGACGGTCGGACGTCGAGGCCGACGACATCGCGGGTGGTGAGGATCTCGGCGCCGAACTTGTGGGCCTGGCGGCGGGCCCGATCGGTCAGCTGGGTTCCCGTGACCCCGTCGGGGAACCCGAGGTAGTTCTCGATGCGCGAGCTCTGCCCCGCCTGCCCGCCCGTTGCCCGCCGCTCGACCAGCACCGTGCGCAGGCCCTCCGACGCGGCATAGACGGCAGCGCCGAGCCCCGCGGGCCCCCCGCCGACGATCACGACGTCGTAGAAGTCGGTGGTGGGCGTCGTCGACAGGCCCACCTGGTTGGCCAGGTCGCCGATGCTGGGCGCGACGAGGTGATCCCCCGTGGGCGTCACGACGAGGGGGACCGCAGTGGCGTCCACCCCGGCCGCCGACAGGAGCCGCAGCCCCTCCGGCTCTTCGCTGGAGAGCCAGCGGTAGGGCACCGAGTTGCAGGCCAGGAAGTCGCGCACTTCGAAGGAGTGGGCCGACCACCGGTGGCCCACGACCTGGGTGCGGCTCACCGGCTCGGCGTCGGTGTCCCGCCACATCTCGATCAGGGAGTCGATGATCGGGTAGAGCTTCTCCTCGGGCGGGTCCCACGGCTTCAGCAGGTAGTGGTCGAGGTCGACCACGTTGATCGCCTCGATCGCGGCGTCGGTGTCGGCGTACGCGGTGAGGAGGGCCCGTCGGGCGTGGGGAAAGAGGTCCATCGCCTCCTCGAGGAACTCCAGGCCGCTCATCCCGGGCATCCGGTGGTCGGCGAGCAGTACGGCCACCGGGGCGCCCCGAAGCTTCAGTTCGCGCAGCGTCTCGAGGGCCTGGGGGCCGGACTCGGTGCGCACCACCCGGTACGTCTCTCCGTAGTGCCGGCGAAGATCTCGGGCGACGGCGCGCGACACGCCGGGATCGTCGTCCACGGTGAGCAGGATCGGTTTGCGGTCGGCGTCGCCCTCGATGTGGGTGGTCATCGCACCGTCGACGCTAACCAAGCTGACCACCGTTCTGTCGTTCGGTAACGACCGGATCCGGCCGATCGCAAACGACAGAACGGGGGTCGCGGAAGGAACCGATCACGCGTCGCGCAGAAAGAGGAGCACGGCGGCGACGCGCTTGTTGACCTGCTTCTCCTCGGCGAGGTCGAAGGCGAGGAAGATCGAGTTGATGTGCTTCTCCACCGTGGCCCGGTGCAGGTGCAGCGACTCGGCGATCGCGTCGTTCGTCTTGCCCTGGGCCATCAACGCCATCACGTCACGCTCGCGGTCGGTCAGCCGGTGCAGCGGTGACGAGCGGGCCTTGGCCTGCCGGGACACCAGACCGTCGACGACCTCCGGATCGATCACCGAGCGCCCGCCGACGACCTCCTTCAGAGCCCGCGAGATCGCCCCGTCGTCGTCGCCGATGCGCTCCTTGAGCAGATAGCCGAACCCGGCGGTCCCGTCCTTGAGCAGCTCGAACGCGTAGCTGTCGTCGGCGTGCTGGGACAGCACGAGGATGCCGATGTCGGGGTGTCGTCGGCGGATCTCGTGGGCCGCCTCGATGCCTTCCATGTGGTGCGTCGGTGGCATCCGGATGTCGGTGATCACCGCGTCGGGGAGGAGCTCGTCCACCTGTTCCAAGAGCTCGTCCGGGCGATCGACGGCGGCGACCACCTCGAACTCGCCGCCGTACTCCAGGACGGCGCGGACCCCCTCCCGATAGACCTTGTTGTCCTCGGCGATCACGACCCGCAACGTCACGACGCAACAGTAGGGGCGAGGGGCAGCTCGGCGATGACGGTCGTGCCGCCGCCCGGATTCGCCTCCACCGTCACCTGACCCCCGAGCGCCGCCGCCCGGTCGGCCATGTTGGTGAGCCCGCGTCCCCGCACGACGTCGTCGCCGAGCCCGCGCCCGTCGTCGCTGATCCGGATGATCAGCCGGTCGTCCTCGACCGCCAGGTTGACGGCGACCGCGGTCGCGTCGGCGTGCTTGACGATGTTGGCGAGCGCTTCGGACGCGACGAAGTAGGCCGCGCCCTCCACCGGCCGCCCGAACCGCCGGCTCGCCAGCTCCGCCGGGGCGTCCACGGTGACCTCGAGCGGCAGCCGCTTCGCCCGCGCGTCGATCGCCCTGACGATGCCGTGATCGTCGAGGATCGCCGGGTGGATCCCCTGGGCGATGGCCCGCACGTCGGCGAGCGCCCGCCGCACGTCGTCCTGGGCTCCGGCGATCGTCGCCGAGGCGTCGTCCGGCGCGAGCGGGAGCTGGACGAGCGCCAGCCGCAGCTTGCCGATCACCGACGCCAGCTCCTGCTGCACCCCGTCGTGGATGTCGCGCTCGAGGCGCCGGCGCTCCTCGTCCTGGGCCTCGACGATGCGCGCCCGGGAGGCGGCGATCTCGGTCGCCTGCTGCTCGATCTGGTGCAGGCGGGCCTCGAGCTCGTCCGCCTGGCTCACCGTCCGCAAGCGGAGCGCGGCCTCGCGACCGAGCGCGCCGAGCAGCTGGCGATCGTGGGCGTTGAGCGGGCCGCCCCGCTTGGGCCCGCACTCGAGGAGCCCCAGCTGCTCGCCGCCCTCGACCAGGGCGAACCGGGCCGCCGGGACCGGCGGCTCGGCGCCGGTCACGCCGGCCATCGCGACGACGGGGGCGGACCCCATGGTCGACGCCCTGGCCCACCGCAAGCGCAGCACCTTGCGGGCGGTGGTGACCAGCAGCCCGAGCAGCTCGGACCGCCCGGCGTGCTCGGCGGCGGCACCGAAGGCGTCGATCAACCGGGCGTCGCTGCCGATCTCGCCGAACAGCCACCGGTCGGCGGCCCGCTCCAGCCAGTCGCGCACCGGAAGGAGGAGCGCGGCCACGGTGAGCACCGCCGCCGCCGCGGGCGCGCCCGGCACGATCTGCCCCGTCGTGGCATCGGCCGCGAACCAGGCGATGCCGCCTGCCGCACCGAGCACGGAGACCAGGCCGACCCCCACCGCCACTCGCCGCACGGCGACGGCCGCGTCGCCGAGCTCTGGCTGCACGATCGTCGCCGCGACACCGCCCGCCACGGCCGCCCACGCGATCGGCCCTCGGCAGGGCGGCGAGGAAGCCGTCGCCCACCTCGACCAGACCGAGCAGCCGAACGAGCTGCATCACGGCCACGACTCCGACCGCGGTGAGCAGGCTCAACGCGAGCCAGCGCACCCGCCGTCGCTCGTCGAGGCTCGCCGCGAACAGCGTCCACACGAGGATCCCGCCGCCGACGAGGGGTACGAGCGCCAGCGCGAGCAGCACGGCCTCTCCGGGGGTGTCGAAGAAGGAGAGCGACGGAACCTGGAGCGGCGAGACGGCCGGCAGCAGCCGCGGCTCCTCGCTCGAGGACTCGGCGATCCCCAGCGCCAAGGCCGTCGCCGCGCCGCCGAGCACGGCGAGCGGGACGACCAGCTGCGCCATCCTCCTGCGCACCAACGTCGCGACCATGCCCGCGGCGAGCACGACGGCGGCCACGTCGAGTCCGGTACCGGCCGCGCCGACGAGTTGCCGATCGAAGAACGGATCGGTGATGTGCATCGCCTCGCCGGCGACGGTCGCGAGCGACGACGGTCGTCGCCACGGCGAGCGGCAGGAGCCCGCCAGGGTGGGCCCGCCGCCGCGACGCGGTGACCAGGCCGGCGACGACGACGGGGACGAGCCCGACGAGGATCCACAGCCACGCGCCGGCGGCACCGTCCGTCCACTCGTCGCCGCCCGCCGGAGCCTGCACCTGGCCGGCGAGGCCCATGGCGACGACGATGCCGGCGACGGAGACGGCCGACATCAGCCGCTCGGCGGCGGGGGGCCTGGTCACCTGTCCATCATCCCGCCGCCGGGCCTTCCGGTCCACCATGGTGACCGGCGGACCAAGTGGGGGTTTTCCACCACTGCGACGACATAGAGTCGGATCGGGAGGGAGCATGCTGCTCGTCACGCCGGTCCACAGTCGCCGGGTCCTCGTGCTCGGGGCGGCCGGGCTGGTGCCTGCCGCCCTCGTCACACTGCTGTTCGTCCATCAGCCATCGATCGGCGACCGGCGGCTCTACCCGTTGCTGCGCGGCTCGGTCACGGTGGTCGGGCTCGGGCTGGCGCTGGCGGCGCTGATCACGTGGGCGACCGCGTCCGGCCGGCTCAGCCGCTCATCGCTCAGCGGGCTGGCCTGGGCGGGGGTCACGACGATCCTGTGCATCGGCCCGTTTCTCGAGAGCAACCCGCGCCCCCGCCTCTACGCCTTGGACCTGGACACGGGCGAGCTCGTGGAGACCAGCTCCCAGCCCGATACCGGGCAGGCGACTGCCGGCGGCGCGTCTGCCCCCGGCTCCGAGGACACCGTGACGACAACCGGCGACGTCGGGGTCGACGTGGGTGCGGCTGGCCTCGAGGGCAAAGGGTGGTCGATGCCCTTTCCAGGGGAAGAGGTGCTCGCCGTTACCCGAGCGGGGGACAGCCTCTATGTCTACGTGGCCACGCCCGGCGCGACCGGTCAAGCGGGCGGGCGCATCCTCAAGGTCGACGCTGAGAGCGGCGACATCGTGTGGCCGCGAGCGCTTCCGGAGGCGGTCGCGGTAGCCGACGGGCGGGCCGACATCGCGGCCAACGACGATGTCGTGGTCGTCGCCGGGGGCGTCGAGGTCGCCGCCCTCGACGCCGACGACGGGGAGCAGCGCTGGACCGCGAACGTGGTCGAGCTGGGCAAGAGCCGCGGGTACGCCCTTCCAGGGGCAGTCCAGGAGGTTGCCATCCGTGACGACCTCGCGCTCCTGTCGACGACGCCGGAGAGCTGACCGGGCGGGGGTCGACCCGCCCCGGCGGTGCGGGTTTTCCCGTACTGGAGCGCTGGGAATCGGAGCCGAATCGGCTGGGCACCTTGGTCGTCCCGCGGCCGTCTCCGGCGCACCATCGTCCCATGCACGCGATCACGCTTCCGACGGCGACACGGGCAACCTCCAGGTTGGTCACCTGGGTGCGGGGACGGTTGGCCCCGACCGGCGAGGACCTCGCCGAGCGGGCCGGCTGGCGGGTCAAGACCCGCTGGATCCTCGGCGCCTGGGCGGCGCTGTCGGCGTTCTCGGCGCTGGGCACGGCCCTCACGCCGGCGCTGCTCGCCTTCCCGATGCTGCTGGTTGCGTTCACCCCGCGGCTGCCGTTCCTGATCCTGGCCGCGACCGCCGCCAACCCGGTGCTCTTCTTCGGCGTCGCCATCCCCCGGATGCTCGTCGGCGACCCGATCCACATCGCCCTCGGCCGCCGCTACGGCGGGCGGTTCGTGCCCGACCGGGCGCGGCGCATCATGCTCCGCCTCGGGCTGGTCGGGGTGGCGCTGCGCCCGACGAGCAAGGTGCTCGCCGCCGCCGGGGCCTGCAAGCTGCGGACCTCGCGGGTGCTCACCGCTGACGCCGTCGGCACGCTCGGCCTGCTGGCGAGCATCTACGTCGGCACGACGTCGGTGGTCGGCTGATGCGGACCGTGCGCCGCACTCGACCTCCTCCCGGTCGGGCTGGCGGCCGTGCTGGCCGCCGCCGCCGTCCTGCTCGGGTGGCGCGGCGCGGACTGGCCCGCCCAGCTGCTGCGGGTCGAGCTCGTCGAGCGGGCCGGGCCGGCGATCTGGAACAACCTGTGGTTCGCCGGTCACCACACACCGGGGTACGGCCTGCTGTTCCCGACTCTCGCCGCAGCCGTCGGTCCGGGGACCGTGGCCATGATCAGCTGTGCCGTCGCCGCCGGATGCTTCCACCTCCTCGCCCGCGGCCACTACGACGAGCGCCGGACGATGGCGGCGAGCGTGCTGTTCGCGGCGGGCACGGTCGTCAACGTCGCCGTCGGCCGGCTGACCTTCGCCCTCGGGCTGGCGCTGGCGCTGGCCGCGCTCGCCGCGGTCCGTGGCGGACGCCCGGTGCTGGCCACGGCCCTGGTCGTCCTGACCGCACCGGCGAGCCCGGTCGCCGGCGTGATGCTCGGTCTCGCCCTCGCCGCCTGGTGGCTGCACAGCAAGCGGACGTCCCTGCTGGTGTTCGCCGCGCTCGCGGTCGCGCCCGTCGCCGCCGCGGCGGTGCTGTTCCCGCAGGGTGGTCGGTTCCCGTTCCGCGCCGAGGCGCTGGCGTGGTCACTCGGCGTCGCCGCGGTCGTCGCGATCGCGACCGACGCCCGCGTCGTGCGCATCGGCGCCGGGCTCTACGCCATCGCCTGCGCGGCGGCGTTCGTCGTGCCCAACCCGCTCGGCGCCAACGCCACCCGGCTCGGCATGTTCGTCGCCGCGCCGATCCTCGTGCTCACGGCCCGGCGTCTGCGCTCGCCGCTCGTCGCGGTCGCCCTGCCGGCCGCGATCTGGTGGCTGTGGTCGCCGGCGGTCGACGGCATCGTCCGCGCCGGGCGCGATCCGTCGGCCGCGGTCGACTATCACCAGCCGCTGATCGACGCCGTGCGCTCGGCGGGTCCGGCGAACGGGCGGCTGGAGATCGTGCCGACCCAGCGGCACTGGGAGACCGTGCACGTGGCGACCGAACTGCCCCTGGCGCGGGGGTGGGAGCGTCAGCTCGACATGGGCCGCAACCCGGTCTTCTACGGCGCCGAGCTCGACCCCGATGCGTACCACCGTTGGTTGCGCGACCACGCCGTGCGGTTCGTGGCCCTCGCCGACGTGCCGATCGACCCGTCCGGACGGCAGGAGGCGGATCTCGTCCGGCGCGGGCTGCCGTTCCTCGAACCGGTCTGGCACGACGAGCACTGGCGATTGTGGCGAGTCGTCGACGCCGAGCCGATGGTCGAGGGGCCGGCCACGCTCGTTCGGCTGGACCCGGCGGAGGTCGTGCTCGACGTCACCGCCGTCGATCCGGTGCTGGTGCGGGTGCGCTACTCGAGTCACTGGTCCCTCGACCCCGGCGGTTGCGTGTCCCCGAGCCCGGAGGGCTGGACCGTCGTCCAGGTCGAGCAGCCCGGCGTCGTCACGCTGCGCCCGGTCCTGGCGCGGAGCCTGCCGATCATCGGGCCGCTGGACGGCTGTCCGACCTGACGCTCCGCGCTAGACAGGGCCGCGATGCAGTCGGGCGCCCGGTGATGGACGAGACGGTGCGCGTGCGCCGGGCGCCGCCGCCGTTTCGCCGCGTCGCAGTCCGGCGGGTCGAGCGATTGAGCCCGCGCCTGGCCCGCGTCACGCTCGCTGGTGCCGAGCTGGCCGGGTGGTCGGTGGAGGAGCCGGCGGCGAGCGTGCGGCTGCTCCTGCCGACGCCCGGCGAGACCGAGCTCGTCATGCCGACCTGGCAGGGCAATGAGTTCCTCCTCCCGGACGGGCGGCGGGCGACGATCCGGACGCTGACCCCGCGACGGTTCGACGGCACTGCGCTCGAGCTCGACGTCGACATCGTCCTCCACGGCGGAGGCGTCGCCGGCGGCTGGGCCGCCCGCGCCGTCCCCGGCGACGAGGCCGCGATCTCCGGTCCCGGTCGGGGGTACACCATCGACCGGGACGCGCCCGGCTTCGTGCTCGCCGGCGACGAGACGGCGCATCCCCGCGATCAGTCAGCTGCTCGAGCACCTGCCCGCCGAGGCGCCGGTCGAGGTCTTCGTCGAGGTCGCCGATCCCCGTCGCGCGGATCCCACTGCCGGCCTCCGCCCGCGTCACCGTTCATTGGCTCGACCAGCCGCCCGGTGCCGCACCCGGCGACGCCCTGGTGGCGGCGGTCAGCGGTGTCGACATCCTGACGGGCAGCCGGCTGTGGGCGGCCGGTGAGGCGGCGGCGATGCAGCGCATCCGCCGTCACCTGTTCGAGGAGCGGGGCTGGCCCCGCGGCGCGGCGGTGGTCAGGGGCTACTGGAAGTACGGCCGCGCCGGAGGTGATGCCGCGACGTGACTCACGTGTCCCGCCGGTTTACCGTTTCGCGGCCGGGCGGAGTGAGGAGATCACCATGCGACCGAGCACCGCCGCCGCCGCTGTCGTCATCGCCCTGGCTCTGCCGATCGGGACGGTGACCGCCGCGCCCCGGGCTGACGACACCATCGACCTCCCGGCGGGGTTCGCCGGCGAAGGAGTCGCCGTCGGCGAAGGCAACACGTTCTATGCGGGCTCCCGCGCGGGTGGGCACATCGCCCGCGGCAACCTCCGTCAGCGCACCGCCGAGGTCTGGGTGACGCAGCCGATCCTCAACGCTGCTATCGGGCTGGACGCGGACGTCCGCCACGGCCTGCTGTGGGCCGCGGGGGGAATGACCGGTGCCGCCGCGGCCTACGACCTCGAGACCGCCGCGCCCGCCGCGCCCGCGCTGATGCTGACGGCCGGGCCGGCGTTCATCAACGACGTCGTATCCACGCGGGACGCGGCGTACTTCACGAACAGCCTGGCGCCCGAGCTGTACCGGGTCCCGGTGTCCCGCCGTGGTGGCGTCGGGACGCCCGAGACCATCGACGCTCACCGGGCCCGCCGGCGAGTTCGTCCCCGGGTTCAACCTCAACGGGATCGACGCCACCCGGGACGGCAAGACGCTCATCGTCGTCAACAGCACCAAGGGCGAGCTCTACACGGTCGACGCCGAGTCTGGCGCGAGCGGCCTCATCGATCTCGGGGGCGCGATCGGTCCCAACCGGCGACGGGATCCTGCTCGACGGGCGCACGTTGTACGTCCTCCAGAACGGCAACGCGCCGGGCGTGCCCAACCAGATCGTCGTGATCCGGCTGAGCCCCGACCTGAAGTCAGGGCGAGTCGTCGCCACGCGGACGAGCGAGTTGTTCGAGACCGCGACGACGCTCGCCAAGCGCGGCAACCTCTTCGTCGCCGTCAACGCCCAGTTCGCTGGAACCCCTATCGACGAGGAGCCCGAAGTCGTGCTCCTACGCATCCGCTGAGTCGTTCTGTCGTTTGGCAACGACCGGATCGGGCCGATTCCAAACGACAGAACGGGGTCAGACGGCGAGCTCCCGCACTCGGGCCAACAGCACGTCGACGGCGGGACGGTTCAGCCCGCCTTCGGGGATGATCACGTCGGCGTAGCGCTTGCTCGGCTCGATGAACTGCTCGTGGGCCGGTCGCACCGTCTCCAGGTACTGCTCGATCACACTGTCGGCGGTGCGCCCGCGCTCGCTCATGTCGCGGCGGAGGCGGCGGATCAAGCGCAGGTCGGCGTCGGCGTCCATGAAGACCTTGAGGTCGAAGCGCTCCCGCAACGACGGCTCCCAGAGCACGAGGATGCCCTCGACGACGACGATGCGCGCCGGCCGCACCATGCGGACCTGACCGCTGCGGTTGTACAGCTCGTAGTCGTAGATCGGCACCGGCACGGCCGCCCCGGCGGCCAGGGCGGCGAGATGGTCGTTGAGGAGCGCCCAGTCGAACGCGTCGGGATGGTCGAAGTTGAACGACTCCCGCTCCTCGCGCGAACGGTCGCCGAGGTCGACGTAGTACGAGTCCAGCTTGATCAGGGCGAGATGCTGCTCCCCGGCGAGCTCGGCCAGCCGCTCCGACACCGTTGTCTTGCCGGACGACGACCCGCCGGCGACGCCGATCAGGAACGGCCGCGGCGGCAGCTCACCCACGGGCGCGTCACCATAGTGGGCAGACCCTCTGACTACGAGATGCCCGCCGACGCACGTGATCGCGCATCGTCGACGTGCCGGAAGGATCGGGTCAGGTCGAGCGGGGCACCGGGCGACGCCCGCCCCGGGTCGGCGATTCCGGTTCTCCGGTCGGATCGACGCTCAGCATCGTGCTCGCCGTCGTCGCGGTGGTCGCCGGCTTCCTGATCCTGCGCTCGATCTTCGACGACGACGACGACAACAACTCGGCTGGCCTCACGCCACCGGGCACGACGGTCGCCGGGCCGGCGACGACCGCCCCGGCGGGGAATGGCACGACGGCGACAACAGTGGCGCCGACGACCACGACCGGCCGGGTGACGGACGCGACGATCATCGTCGCCAACGCCAGCGGGATCGGCGGATCGGCGGGGCAGATGACGACGGCGCTGGAAGCGGTCGGCTACCGGCTGGGCGAGGCCACCGACTCCACCGAGGGTCAGCAGGACGCGTCGCTGGTCTTCTTCGCTCGGGGTGATACCGCCGCGCGGGCGACCGCGGAGTCCATCGCCCGCGACATGGGCGGGCTGCGGGTCCAGCGGATGCCCGGCGAGCCTCCGGTCGCGGGAGGCGATCTCGGGAACGCCACCGTGCTCGTGATGCTCGGCACCGACGCCGCGGGCAAGACGCTGGCCGAGCTCAACCCGACCGCGGTCACGGCGCCATCGGTCGCCGGCACGACGACCACGACGACGGGCTGATCAGCCGGCCAGAGCTTCCGCGGCGGCGTGTTCGATGCACCACCGCGGTTCGGTGAACGAGCGGGCCTCGCCGTATCGGTCGACGAGCGACAGCACCGTCACGTTCCCGTCGAGTCCGGCGACGGCATCCGCGTCGGCGTCCCCGACGATCACGACGAGCGGGCGGTCCGCGGCGGAGGCCAGCGCCGCCACACCGCCGACGACCTTGCCGTCGAGACTCTGGGCGTCGAGGTAGCCCTCGCCCGTGATGACGACGTCGGCGGTCGCCACTCGTTCGTCGAGGGCGACGTGCTCGGCCACCAGATCGAACCCCGGGACGACGCGTCCGCCGATGGCGGCGAGCCCGCCCGCCAGTCCGCCCGCGGCACCCGAGCCCGGCAGCTCGCGGACGTCGACGCCGTACTCGGCGCGGTAGCGCTCGGCGAGACCTTCGAGGCGCGCCGTGAGCAGCGCGACCTGGGCGGGCGTGGCGCCCTTCTGCGGGGCGAACACGGCCGCCGCATCGACGAACGTCGTGCGCACGTCGCACGCGACCTGCAGGTCGATGGCGCGCAGGCGGGATGGGCGGCGCAAGGCTTCGAGCGCGCCGAGCCCACCGTCGGTGGTGGCCGAGCCGCCGAGCCCGACCACGATCTGGCGAGCCCCCTGTTCGAGCGCCCGGTCGATGAGCTGGCCGGTGCCGATCGTCGACGCGTTGAGCGGATCGTTGGCTTCCGGGCCTCCGGCGAGGGTCAGGCCGCTGGCGCGCGCCATCTCGATCACCGCCGAACGATGGGCGAGCCGCCACGCCGCCTCGACCGGCGCGCCGAGCGGGCCGGTCACGATCGAGCTGCGGTTGGCGCCGCCGAGGACGTCGAGCAGGCCCTCGCCGCCGTCGGACATCGGCGCCTCGTCGGCGTCGTGGCCCAGTTCCCAACAGGCGTGGCCCACCGCCGCGGTCGCCTCGGCGGCGGTCATCGTCCCGCGGAACTTGTCGAGCGCGATGAGCACACGCACGGGGTGAGCGTAGGTCCGGGGCCTTCGGGCGAATCCTGATCGCGCCGGTAAGGTTTCGCTCATGGTGACCGTGCGCATCCCGACCACCCTCCGCCCCCTGGCCGGCGGTGCCGCCACCGTCGAGGTCCCCGGTGGCTCGCTCGCCGACGTCATCGCCGCCCTCGACTCCCTTCACCCCGGCCTGCAGGATCGGGTGGTCGACGAGGAGGGCAACCTGCGCCGCTTCGTCAACGTGTTCGTCGACGACGACGACGTCCGCTACCTCGACGGCCTCAAGACCGACGTCCCCGACGGCCAGACCGTGAGCATCATCCCCGCCGTCGCCGGCGGCTGCGGCTGAAACGACGCGTCTGCAGGTCGGGCGAGCGGAGCGAGCACTTTGTCGCTCGCGAGCGAGAGTCGAGCCCGAATGTGCACGGTTGCCCCGCTGGCGGTCGCGGGCGTAGAGTGCTAGCACTCACCTTGTCCGAGTGCTAACCGTCCAACGGAGGACAACAGATGCCCAAGATGATCGCGTTCGATTCCGAGGCCCGTCGCGGGCTGGAGTCGGGCATGAACAAGCTCGCCGACGCCGTGCGAGTGACGCTCGGCCCGAAGGGCCGCAACGTGGTGCTGGAGAAGAAGTGGGGTGCGCCCACGATCACCAACGACGGTGTCTCCATCGCCAAGGAGATCGACCTCGAGGACCCCTACGAGAAGATCGGCGCCGAGCTGGTCAAGGAGGTCGCCAAGAAGACCGACGACGTCGCCGGTGACGGCACGACCACGGCCACCGTGCTCGCCTGGCAGATGGTCCGCGAGGGCCTGCGCAACGTCGCCGCCGGGGCCAACCCGATGAGCCTGAAGCGGGGCATCGAGGCGGGTGTCGAGGCCGCCGTGGCCTCGATCAAGGAGCTCGCCAAGGAAGTCGACTCGAAGGAGCAGATCGCCCAGGTCGCGGCGATCTCGGCGGCCGACGACGAGATCGGGGCGATGATCTCCGAGGCCATCGACAAGGTCGGCAAGGACGGTGTGATCACCGTCGAGGAGAGCCAGACCTTCGGCATGGAGATGGACCTCGTCGAGGGCATGCGCTTCGACAAGGGCTACATCTCGCCCTACTTCGTCACCGACACCGAGCGCATGGAGGCGGTCCTCGAGGACCCGTACATCCTGCTGGTGTCGTCGAAGATCTCGTCGGTGCGGGACCTCGTACCCGTGCTCGAGAAGGTCATGCAGGGCGGTCGCCCGCTGGTGATCATCGCCGAGGACGTCGAGGGCGAGGCCCTGGCCACGCTCGTCGTCAACAAGATCCGCGGCACGTTCAAGTCGGCCGCCGTCAAGGCGCCCGGCTTCGGCGAGCGGCGCAAGGCGATGCTCCAGGACATGGCGATCCTCTCCGGCGGCCAGGTGATCTCCGAGGAGGTCGGCCTCAAGCTGGAGAACGTCACTCTCGACCTGCTCGGCTCGGCGAAGAAGGTCATCGTCACCAAGGACGAGACCACCATCGTCGAGGGCGGCGGCACCGAGGACGACATCAAGGGTCGCATCAACCAGATCAAGGCCGAGATCGACAACACCGACTCGGACTACGACCGGGAGAAGCTGCAGGAGCGCCTCGCCAAGCTCTCGGGTGGTGTCGCTGTCCTCAAGGTCGGCGCGGCCACCGAGGTCGAGCTGAAGGAGAAGAAGCACCGCATCGAGGACGCCGTGTCGACCACCAAGGCGGCCATCGAAGAGGGCGTCGTGCCCGGCGGTGGCGTGTCGCTGCTGCGCTCGCAGCCGGCCGTGCAGAAGGCGGCCGATGCCCTCACGGGCGACGAGGCCACCGGCGCCCGCCTCGTGGCGAAGTCGCTCGAGGGCCCGATCAAGCAGATCGCCGAGAACGCCGGTCTCGAGGGCGGCGTCGTCGTCGAGCGGGTCCGCGGCCTGTCGGGGTCCGAGGGCCTCAACGCCGCCACCGGCGACTACGAGGACCTCGTCAAGATCGGCGTCATCGACGCCGCCAAGGTCACCCGTTCGGCGCTGCAGAACGCGGCCTCGATCGCGGCACTGTTCCTCACCACCGAGGCGGTCATCGCCGACAAGCCGGAGAAGGAAGCCCCCGCCATGCCCGGCGGCGGCGACATGGACTTCTGAGTCCTCCACCCCCGGAAACGGCAGAGGCCCGGGCTGCGGCCCGGGCCTCTGCGCGTGTGCGGTTCGCGGCGGACCCGGAGTGGTCGTCAGTCGATGACGTTGTCGAGCTTGTCGCGGGCGCCGCGCAGCATCTCGCTGTCGAACATCGTGTCCTCCAGCGATGCCGGATCGGTGAGCAGCCACACGAACACGCCGAGGACGGCACCGACCATCGGGAAGATGATGAACACCCAGAGCTGCCCGAGCGCGTTCGGCGAGGTGTCGGCGAAGATCGCGGTGGCGATGCTGCGGGCCGGGTTGACGCTCGTGTTGTCGACCGGGATCGTGACGAAGTGGATCAGCGCGAGGGTGATCCCGGCGACGAGGCCGCCGAACCCGGGGGCGAAACTCCGCGTCGTCGTGGCCAGCACGGCATAGACGAGCAGTGCGGTGAAGACGATCTCGACGATGATCGCTGCTCCCAGACCGCTGAAGCCGTCGCGGTCGAAGCCGTTGGAGGCGAAGTTGCCGCGCTGGAAGCCGTCCCGTCCGCTGGCGATGCCGTAGACGATTGCGGCGCCGAAGATGCCTCCAAGCACCTGGGCGACCCAGTAGTACACCGCGGCGCGGAGCGTGAGCTTGCGGGTGAGCAACATCCCGAGGGTGACCGCGGGGTTGATGTTGCAGCCGGTGACGCTCCCGACGATGTAGGCCATGATCAGCAGGGCGAAGCCGAACGCCAGGGCGATGCCCAGCTGTCCGATGTCCGGCGCGAGGATCGCGGTCCCCGGCCCGCACAGCACCAGCACGGCGGTCCCGACGAACTCGGCGGCGAAGATGCGGCCGTAATCGGTCACAACGGCGGTCTCGACCTGAGTGACCGGGACGGTCGGAATCGACACCACTGGCGCGTCCGGCGCGGGCGTCGTCGACGACGCGCCCGCGGGCGGGACGTTCGACGGCGGGGGAGGAACGGCCGGACCTGAGTCGGCCGGAGTCGGAGGATCGAGTGGCTCCATGACGCGAAACGTTAATGAACCCACTCCCACGCCCGGGTGATGCCCACCTCGGGCCCGGCGACCCCGGTCGGTAGCGTGGCGGGCGTGGTTGAGACCGGTCGGGCAACGCGCAAGCGGACCGAGCGGCTGATCGTCACGAGGAACACGCCCAGCGGTCCTCGCCGCCGTCCCGACGACCTGATCGTCGAGGAGCCGATGACCATCCAGCTCGACGGAGTCGTGGTGTCGACGACGATGCGCACACCCGGGCACGACTTCGAGCTCGCCGCCGGCTTCTGCCTCACCGAAGGTCTGCTCGCCGGTGCACGCGTGGTCGGTGTGCGCTACTGCGCCAACGACACCGCCTCGGCGACCGCGTTCAACGATGTCACCGTCGAGACCGGTGGACTCGCGCCGAAGCCGGTGCCTCGACTCGGGACGGTGTCGTCGAGCTGTGGCTGGTGCGGTAGCGATCAGATCGAGGTGCTCGTCGAGCGCCTCACGCCGCTGCCCCCGTCCGCCCCGATCCCGCCCGCCGTGCTGGCCGGGGTACCCGACCGCGTGCTCGACGGGCAAGGTCTGTTCGCGAGGACCGGGGCCGTGCACGCCGCGGCGGCGTTCGATCCCGACGGCGAGGTGCTGCTGACCCGGGAGGACGTCGGTCGCCACAATGCCGTCGACAAGGTCGTCGGAGCGCTCCTCCTCGCGGGACAACTGCCCGCCGCCGGCCACGGGTTGTTCGTCAGTGGACGAGCGTCGGTGGAAATGGTGCAGAAGGCGTGGGCGGCCGGCTTCGGCTCGCTCGTCGCGGTGAGCGCGCCGACCGCGCTCGCCGTCCACGCCGCCCGCCGCGCCGGGCTCGCGCTCGTCGGCTTCGTCCGCGGCGATTCGTTCAACCAGTACGCCTGATCCCCGTTCTGTCGTTCGGAATCGGCCGGAACCGGCTGAATCCAAACGACAGAACGTAACGTGAGACCATGCGCACGGAGATCGGCCTCGGGGTGCTGCACCTGTTCTGCACGGCCGGGGGGACGGTCGACCGGGAGGCGGCCGGGGCCGCGATGAAGGCGGTCGAGGCCGCTGACGGACAGGTCGTCACGGCGGCGATGCTCGGCCACAAGTGCGACCTGGCGGTGATGGCGCTGCACCGCGACTGGGCGGTGCTGCGCCGGCTGCAGACCGGGCTGCAGACCGCCGGGTTGGACGTCGTCGACAGCTACGTGAGCGTCACCGAGGTCAGTGAGTACGCCAAGGGGATGCCCGAGGAGCTGCTGCGCGAGCGTCTGTACCCCTCGTTGCCGCCCGAGGGGAAGCCGGTGTTCTGCTTCTACCCGATGACGAAGCGCCGCGAGGCCCACGCCAACTGGTACGCGACACCGTACGAACGGCGCAACGCGATGATGCGCGAACACGGGACGACCGGGCGCACGTTCGCCGGCAAGGTGGTCCAGCTGATCACCGGATCCACCGGGCTCGACGACTTCGAGTGGGGAGTCACCCTGTTCGCCGTCACCCCCGAAGTGGTCAAGGACGTCGTGTACACGATGCGCTTCGACCAGGGATCGGCGCTGTACGGCGAGTTCGGCCGCTTCTACGTCGGCTACGTCGCCGGGCTCGACGAGGCGCTCGACGCGATCTCGCGGTGATCAGGGGATGATCAGCGACGGCGTGGTGGAGACGTCGGTGCCGGACTCGTCGAACTCGAACACGTCGAACCGGGCCTGCTCGGGGTCGCCGTCGGTGCCGATCTGGACGGTGCCGCCGGGCCCCTCGTAGTCGATGTTGCGGGGGACCTCCAGCAGCCGCACGCACGTCTCGAAGTCGCGGCACGGCACGCCCTGCGCGCTGACCTCGGCCATCCGGGCAGCCATCTGTACGGGATCGTCCTCGTTGGCCCGCACCGCGGACAGCGCGATCAGGTTCACGCAGTCGTAGGCGTTGGTGGCGAACGGGCCCGGTGGCTCGTCCTCGAACTGGGGCCGGGCCATCGGTGACACTCCCTCGATCCGTTGCCTGATCGACGCCGGGAGCGCCTGCACCAGTTGCGCCGACGGGGGTTTGCGCACGGCGTCGTTGACGATGATGTCCGGCGGCTCGACGTCGGGGAAGCGCCCCGCCGTCTCGCCCATCGCGGTCAGCATCCGCATCCCGTGTTCACCGTCGCCGATCACGACCACCAGGTCGGCCTCGCTGTCGACGATCTCGGTTGCTTGGTTGACGAGGCTCTCGTCGTTGCTGGCGAACGGGACCTCGGCCTCGACGCTGAGCGCGCGATCTTCCAGCGCGGCGATCGTGGCCTCGGCGAGCGGACGGCCGTAGGCGTCGTCCAGGTAGGCGACCGCGGCGGTGAACCTTCCGGTCTGCTCGGCGAGCTTGGCGATCGCGGCGGCCTGCAACGAATCGCTCGGGGCGGTGCGGAAGAAGAGCAGCGACGACGGGAACTCGTCGAGGAGCAATGACGTCGCGGTCGGCGAGCACGTGAGCACCCCCGGCCCGAGCAGGTCGCCGAGGGTCGCCAGCGCGACGGTCGACGACGCCGGGCCGACGACCGCATCGACGCCCTCGTCGACGAGCGCCTCGATGGCGTCGGCGGCCGAGGACGCGTCGTCGCCCTCGTCGGCCGGGAACACCTCCACGACTTGACCGAGGACCCCTCCGGCGGCGTTGATCTCGTCCACGGCCTGCTGGGCCGCCTCAGCCATGCCCTGGCCGATCGTCGCCCCTTCGCCGCTGAGCGGCAGGAGCAGGCCGATCCTCAGCACTCCGTCGTGGATCCGCGCCGCCTCGGTGGTCGGGGGCGGCGTCGTGCTGGCCGGTGCCGCGCTCGTCCCCGAGGAGTCGTCGTCATTCGTGCACGCGAACGGCATCGTGAGCCCGAATGCGACGGCGAGCCCGATGAGTCGCCGTCGGCGGACGGGTCGGCGGCCGGGCATCGGGCCACGATAGAGGCCGTTCGCCCGGGTCCCCTCCGCGGGCGCGGCGTTAGCCTTCGTGGATGGCCACGACGGTTACCTCCAGGCGCGACGAGGTGATCGCCGACCGGACGATCGGCGGACGGGACCTCTATGCGGCCCTGGCCGGCGCCACCGACGACCTGCTGCGATCGCTCTTCGTCGACGCCGAGGGCCGTTCTCCCGCCCGCCGCAAGGGGTCCGTCGCCCTCGTCGCAGTGGGTGGCTACGGCCGCAACGAGCTCGCCCCGTACAGCGACATCGACGTGCTCCTCGTGCACGACGGGCGGCCGGCCGGCATCGAGGAGCTCGCCGCCGCGCTGTGGTATCCGCTGTGGGACTCCGGATTGCAGCTCGGGCATGCGGTCCGCTCGCTCGACCAACAGCTGACCCGGGCGGACGAGGACCTCGACGCGGCCACCGCGCAACTCAGCGCCCGGCCGGTCGCCGGGGACGAGGAGCTCGCCGGCCGCCTCGTCCACGAGGGCCGCACGCGGTGGCGGCGCAACGGGCGCCGCTGGCTCGACGCCCTGCGTTCCCGGGTGATCGAGCGTCGGGAGCAGGCCGGCGACGTCGCCTTCCTGCTCGAGCCGGACCTCAAATACGGTCACGGCGGCCTGCGTGATGTGCAGACCCTCTGGTGGGCGGCGGACGCCGGTCTGACCGCACCGGACGATGATCTCGTCCTCATCGACCACTGCTACGACACCCTGGTGGCCGCCCGCGTGGCCCTGCACCGGGCGAAGGGGCGGGCGGGCGACGTGCTCCACCTGGAGGACCAGGACGCCGTCGCCGAGGCGCTCGGCCTGGCGTCCGCCGACGAGCTGATGGCCGGCGTCGCCGCGGCGGCGCGGACCGTTGCGTGGGTCGCCGACGGCGCGTGGCGCAGCAGCGTCTCGCGCAAGCAGGCCGGCACCGAGGAGCGGGCGGGCGAGGGGCTGGTGGTTGTCGACCGGCAGGTCGAGCTGGCGCCGGACGCCGATCCGCGGGCGGATCAGACGCTGATCCTCCGCGCGGCCCGGGTCGCTGCGCAGCGGGACATCCCCATCGGGCGGGCATCGCTCGACCGGCTCGCCGCCGCGATCGACGCCGCCGCATGGCACCACCGTTGGCCCGACGGCGCCGTCGACGAACTGGTAGCGCTGCTGCGCCAGGGACACCGCGCCATCGACGTGCTCGAGGCGCTGGACCAGCGCGGCCTCCTCGTGCGCCTCCTGCCGGAGTGGGCGCCGGTGCGCAGCCGGCCGCAGCGCAACGCCTATCACCGCTTCACGGTCGATCGGCACCTCTGGGAGGCCGCGGCGAACGCCGCCGTGCTCGCCGATCGGGTCGGCCGGCCCGACCTCCTCGTGCTCGCCGCACTCTTCCACGATCTCGGCAAGGGATCGGCGGGCGACCACACCGCGGCGGGAATGGAGCTCGTCCGGACGATCGGCCCGCGCCTCGGCCTCGACGAGCACTCCGTGGCCATCCTCGTGCGGCTGGTGCAGCACCACCTGCTGCTGCCGGACGTCGCCGTGCGCCGCGACCTCGCTGATCCGGCCACGATCCGCCGAGTGGCCGACGCCGTCGGTGACACCGGCACGCTCGAGCTGCTCCACGCTCTCACCGAGGCCGACTCGCTCGCCACCGGCCCGTCGGCGTGGGGCAGCTGGAAGGAGCAGCTCGTCGCCGAACTGGTGGCGCGGACGCGGCACGTGCTCGACGGCGGCGACATCACCGCGCCGACGTGGCGACGCGTCCCCGACGACGGGACGATGGCGACGATGGCGGCCGGCCGGCTCGACGTGCGCATCGAGGAGGTGGACGACGGCGCCGCCGGCACACGACGGGTCACAGTCGTCTGCGACGACCGCCCGGGGGCGTTCGCCCGCGTCGCCGGGGTCCTGTCGTTGCGCGGGCTCGACGTGCTCGCCGCGTGGGCCTACTCGGGCGAGTACGGGGGACCGGCGATGGCGGCCTCGCAGTTCCGAGTCGTGGCCCCACCGGCGGGCGTGGCCTGGGACCGCCTCGTCGAGGATCTCACGCGCGCCCTCGCCGGCGAGTTGGCCATCGAGGCCCGGCTGGCCGAGCGGGCGCGCACCTATCGCCGGCGCAAGGCGACCCAGGCCGTGCCCCCCGGGCCACCGAACGTCACGTTCCACGACGATGCGTCGAGCGACGCGACCGTGATCGAGGTGCGCGCCGCCGATCGGGTCGGGGTGCTGCATCGCATCGCCAACGCGCTGGCCGAGCTCGGTCTCGACATCCGCCACGCCACGGTGCAGACGATCGCCGACGAGGTCGTCGACACGTTCTACGTGCGCACGCTGGCCGGCCGGCTCGTCACCGACGACTTTCACCGGGGGGAGATCGAGCGGGCCGTCGTGCACGCGGTCGGGTAGCGGTCGCGTAGGCGGTTCCGGGCAGGACGGGCGTAAGTTGACCGCCGTGGACGACGCGGAGCCACCGGGCGACGAGGAGCGGCAGCGCTACACCGCTGATCTGATCCGCTGGAGCGAGGCGCTGGCGGCGATCGCCCGGACCGGCCTCGGGTTCACCGAGAACCTGTACGAGCGGGAGCGCTTCACAGAGGTGCTCAACGTCGCCGCTGACATCAAGGCGGCGGCCAACGAGGTACTCGAGGACATCGAGGTGGCCCGGGAGCAGGATCACTTCGTGCAGGAGTGGCTGGAGTCGGTCGGTGTCGGCGTACCCGGGTACGTCACGCCGAAGGTCGCGATCGGGGCGGTCGTCGGCAACGACGACGGCCAGTTGCTGCTCGTCCAGCGCGCCGACTCGGGGATCTGGCTCTACCCGACGGGGTGGGCCGACGTCGGCTACTCACCGGCCGAGGTGGCGGTGAAGGAGGTCCTCGAGGAGACCGGCGTCGAGTGCGTACCCGAGCGGGTCCTGGCGGTGATCGACGGGCAGCGGATGGGCTTCTCCCGGTTCGGGATGTACATGCTCGTCTTCCTGTGCCGATCCGTGGGCGGCGGACTCCAGCGGCATCCCCTCGAGTGTCGCGACGTCGGCTGGTTCGGGCCGGACGACCTGCCGGAAGCCACGGCCGGCGCGCAGTGGTGGGCGCCGATGGCCTTCGCCGCGATCAACGGCGAGCAGTTTCCAACGCGTTTCGACGAGGTGCGTTCACCCGTCTGGCGGCACTAGGCGTTCTGTCGTTTGGTATCGGCCGGAACCGGCCCGTCCTAAACGACAGAACGTCACGAGTCTCGGTCGCGGAGGAACTTCTCTACTTCTGCGACCAGTTCCTCCGGGTCGACCTCCGACTCGTCCGGTTCGGGGTCGCCGAGGTCGAGCCCGGTTGGGAGATCGGCGTCGTCGATCATCGTCTCCAGGCGGGTGACGTAGTCCATCAGGTCCTCGTCCTGGGCGATCAGGGCGGCGACCCGGGCGTCGTATTCGGCGGACGCAGTCGCCAACGCGTCGCGGGGCGGCGGGGTCCCGATCATCGCGCAGGCCCGGTCGAGCAGCGCCAGCGACGCCTTCGGCGACGGGACCTGGGCGGCGTAGCCGGGTACCGCGGCCCACAGCGAGGTGGCGGACAGGCCGGCCGTGGTGAGGGCGTCGAGCAGCACGCCGACGATGCCGGTCGGGCCCTCGTAGCGCGAGCGCTGCAGCCCGAACCGATCGATCAGGTCGGGATCGCTCGCCGTGCCGATGACCTGAACGGGCCGCGTGTGGGGGACGTCGGCCAGGAGCGCGCCGAAGCTGATCGTCATCGGCGCGGCGAATCGCGCCGCCACGCCGACGAGCTGCTCGCAGAACAGCCGCCACCGCAACGACGGTTCGGGTCCGAGGACCAGCAGCGTGTCGCCACCCGGGACCGACGCCGACCAGATCCCGACCTTCGGCCACACGATCGTGCGCCGGCCGTCGTCGAGCCGGACGTGGGGACGGATGGTGGCGAAGTCGGTGAACGGCTCGGGATCGATCTCGGCGACGGCCGTGGCGTCCCACCGCTCGATCAGGGTGCGCACCGCAGTCGAGGCGGCGTCCCCGGCGTCGTTCCAGCCGGTGAAGGCGTAGAGCACCGTCGGGCTGCGCAAGGGCGGCTCGGCCAGCCAGCGCACATGATCCATCGCCTGCACCCTATCCACGATGGTTGGGGACGGCTCAGGCGATGACGGCGCGGGCCTCTTCGCCGGGCAGCAGCCCCCACGTCAGCTCTGGTGTCCCGGAGACCAGGTAGTCGGCGAGCTCGACGCCCATCATCACCGAGTGGTCGGTGTTGCCGATCTCGTAGCGCCACGCGCCGAACCGGCCCCGCGAGAAGATGTTCCGGTCGGCCAGCCAGGGCTGGATCACCGCCAGCGCCGAGTCGCGTCCGAGCGTCGGCACCGGGTACGAGTACGGCACCTGGATGAGGTGCTTGGAGACGATCTTGTGCTCGACCTGCTCGGGCGTGAGGAGCTCGCAGGCGAGCATCCCGTCGATCGTCCGTTGGACCACCGTGGCGGGATCCTCCGCCTTGTACTCCGACGCCGACACCTCGGCGAGTAACGAGAACTGGTCGGGCGCCGGGGTCATCTGCGGCGAGTAATTGGACAGGTACGTCACCCTGTAGAACGGCGAGTCCGACCCGGGGAAGTACATCCAGCACTTGGTGCTCGGGCACGGGTCGTCGACGCCGATCCCGACGAACATCCCGGCCGTGTGCTTGAGGTCGCGCGCGGCGGCGAGCACCTCGTCGGGGCAGCCGACGACGATCTTGACCAGCTCGGTCAGCGGCATCGACGTGACGAGGTGGTCGTACGACGCGGCTGTGCCGTCGGCGAAGGTGATCGCCCTGGCATCGGCGTCGATCGAGACCGCTTCCTTGTGGAACTGCACCGGCTGCGGCAACGACTCGGCGATCCGCTCGTAGAGCATGCCGGTGCCGAGGAGTGGGAACTTGAACAGGTTGTTGGGGCCCCAGCTGACGTCGTCGCGGTCCTCGATCTGGTTCTCCAGGATCCGGCGGATGTCGACGGTGGGCACCCGGTCGCCCTGCCACGTGGTGCCGATCATGTCGAGCGGATGGGCCCACACCTTGAAGTTGTAGGGCCGCATGAAGTGCTCGGCGATGCCCTCACCGAACACCGACGTGATCCACGCGTCGAAGTTGTCGCGCTTGGTGTTGTCCCGCGACTCGATGATCCCCATCACGCAGTCCAGGAACACGTCCGGTGGGAGGCGGTGGATGTTGTTCTGGAACGGATAGGGCACGAAGCGGCCGTGGATCCACACCCACGCCTCGCGCATGTGCTGGTCGTAGTCGCCCCGGAGCATCTTCTCGACCAGCTCGTCGAAGTAGTGGTAGTGGCTGAACATCACGTGCCCGCCGTGATCCCAGATGAACCCGTGCTGGTCGGTGACGCTCGCGGCCAGTCCGCCGACATGCCCCGTTCGCTCGCAGACGTCCCAGTCGGTGTGGCCGAGCTCAGCCAAGCGGTGGGCCGCGCCCAGCCCGGTCGGGCCGGCGCCGAGGATGAGGATCCGACCGGTCACGGGGACCGAAGGCTAGAGGCGCGGACGGGTCGAATAGTTGACGCCGCCCCCGGCGACGAGCACGTCGTCGAGCCAGTTGCCCGCGTACACGTCGTTGGGGCCCTGGATGAGGTCGTTCTCGGTGGCGTCTTCCGGCGTCGTCACCAGTGTCCAGGCCTGCCGCTTGTAGGTCCAGTTGCCGGGGTCGAGCTCGTGGGCGCGGCGCCACCACGGCACGGCCGCTTCCTCGCCGATGGTCGCGCGGAGGTGCCGGCCGAGCTCGAAACAGGCGGCGGCCTCCGCTTCGGCGGAGCCCCGCGGGCGGGACCGCGCCACCACTTCATCCGGCGAGAGGACGTGCGGGGACGCCTCGCCCCGCTGCGCCCAGTCGACGATCGCGTCGCGGTAGGCGGACGAGTCGTCGGGGATCGCCTTGACCTCGGTGAACATCTGGACCATCCGCTCGGGGAGCCCATCGGGGATGTCGATGTCGCGGAACGGGCTGCGCTCGATGGCGGCCGTTTCGGCATTGCGCACGATCGTTCCCGACTCGTCGATCCACACCGCCATCGGGATGTTGACGAACCCGAACAGCTCGCCGGTGACGTGTTCGGTGTCGATCAGGCTCGGATGGGTCGGCGCCGCGGCGTCGATCCACGGATGGGCGTGGGCGGGCTCGATGTCAAGGGCCACGGTCGCCACGGTGAGCCCGGCGGGCTCGAGCTCGGCGTGCAGGGCCTGCCACCCGGGCAGGCTGAGTCGGCACCCTCAATAGCTGGCCCAGGCGACGAGGAGCACCTTGCGGCCGCGCAACGACGAGAGGCGGAACGGGTCGCCGTTGCGATCGATCAGCTCGGGGTCCGGCGCGGCGGCGGTGCTGAGCGTGTGGCCGGTGGTCGAACCGGGGCCGATCGCGGTGAGCCCGTGCTCGTCGTCGTGGACCACGGGCATACCGAGCCGGCCGGCGGCGGCCACGACATCGACTGATCCGTCGTCGCGCCGCGCCCCGGGCGCCGGCACGCAGACCTCGCCCCGGCACAGACCCTCGGGCTTCGGGTCCCAGCCGGTCGCGGTGGCGAACTCGGTGGCGAGCACGCGATCGAGTCGGTCGTCGGAGACGATCATGAGCCGCTCCCCTGGCCGGACGCCGCCCGCGCCAGGTCGTGCGGACCGGACGCCGGATATCCCCTGGCCGCCCTGATCGCCTCGCCCCACGGCGCGATCCGGTCGCCCAGCTCGACGATGTCGTCGCCGAGCGCGTCGAGGGTCGGGCTCATCTGGGCGTCAGTGTGGACCTCGATGTCCTCGCGGAGCTCCCGGCCGGCCGGAGTGAAGGCGCCGTCGGCGACCAGACCGCGGGACTCGAGGCGTTCCGTCGCGGCGTCGAACTGCTCGGTCGTCCATGCTCTGGTCCGGCTGTAGGAGCGCAACGGCAGCCCCCAGAACAGCTCGGTCAGCAGACCGATCTCGGTGGCGTCGAGACCCGCGGACACCCAGGACGCGATGTGGCTGTCCCCACGGAACTCGCGCAGCATGTCGCAGCGCCGCCACATCGCGGCGAGGGGATCGTCGGGGACTCCGAGGGCCCGCAATCCGGCGAACAGCGAGCGCCCTTCGGGGCGCAGCGGCTCGACGGCGCGGGCGAGCAGCTCGTTGACCCGGTCCAACCCGTCGGGCTCGTCGCCGAGCACGCGGCGGAGTTGCTCGGTGGCGCCCTCGGTGCGCGCCGCGCCGATCGTCGGGGCGTCGGTGCGCGACCATCCCAGCTCGACACAGGGCACGACGACCTCCGGGTTGAAGACCCCGAAGGCCGCGGCGACGACGTCGCCAGGCACCTGGCCGAGGATGCTGCCGCGGCTCGTGAAGTAGGCCGGGCCGTCGGGCATCGCGACCCCGTTGACCTCGCGGCTGCTGTCGTCGAAGCCGAGGGTGACGTAGCCCTTGTGGCACTCCGGCGCGAAGTACACCTGCGCCGCCACCGGCTCGAGGACGGCGCCGAGGCGGCGGGCGGGGTGCGTGGCGACACTCATTTGCGGCACCCTACGCGGCCATAGGTAGCGTCGGCCCATCGTGCCCGCCGAGATCGAGATCGCGACCGAAGTGACCGACGAGATCGTCGCCGCCTTCGGTCGGTTGATCCCCCAGCTCTCGTCTTCGTCCCCCGCCCCCGGCCGCGAGGCCCTGGCGGCGATCGTCGACGATCCGTTCTCCGTGCTGTACCTCGCCCGGGTGGACGGAAGCATCGTCGGCAGCCTCACGTTGGCCCTGTACCAGATCCCCACCGGGTTGAAGGCGTGGATCGACGATGTCGTCGTCGACGAGTCGGCCCGAGGCCACGGAGTCGGGGAGGCGTTGAGCATGGCGGCGGTCGAGGAGGCGCGCCGCCGCGGCGCCAAGGACGTCAGCCTCACCAGCCGGCCCTTCCGCGAGTCGGCCAACCGTTTGTACCAGCGCCTCGGCTTCCAGCCCTACGAGACCAACGTCTACCGCTACAAGCTCAGGTGAGGTCCTCGGCGGCTTGGCGAACTTGCCAGTCGCGGTCGGTGCGGGCTCGGTCGAGGGCCGCCGTCACCTCGGCGGCGCCGAGGAACGGGGCCAGGGCAAGCACGGCCCGCCGGCGCACGGCCGGCCGGTCCTCGGTGGCGGCCAGGATCGCGTCCAGCCCGCGCTCGTCGCCGATCGCCCCGAGGGCGGCGACGGCCGCCTCTCGCACGAGGGCATCCGCGCCGGTCCCGGCTCCGGTGGCGAGCGCGATCAGCGCCGCCAGCACGCCGTCGCCGACCCGCTCGTGCTCGCCACACGCCCACGCCGCCACCTCCACCACGGACGGCTCGGAGTCCGCCAGAAGCGGTCGGAGATCGACGCTCGGATGCCGCGCCGCGATCGTCGCCGCCCGCCGGCGGACCGCCGGGTCGGGATCGGCGAACGCCGCGACGACCTGCTCGTCGTCGAGTTGCCCGAGGCGTTCCAGCGCGCCGAGCGCGGTCGCCCGCACCGCCGGGTCGGGGTGGTCGAGGCCCCGCGCGGGCCGTCGCCGAGATCCCCGGTGTGACCGGCAACGGCGACGTCCCGGCGCTGACTCGTCATCGCGATCTGGGCGGGATCTTTTCCACCTGTCGACAAGAATCCCGCCCAGAACCCTCGGTGGCACGATTCCCGCCCAGATGGGGGAGCGCGGTCACTGCTTCAGCAGGTCGGTGAGCGTGGTGACGATCCACGCCAGGCTGAAGGCGGTGACGGTGGCGATCACCGCGCCGATGATCAGCGCCAGCCCGGAGCTCGCTACCACCGCCCACAGGCGGCGGAGCACGCCGGCCGGCCGGTAGGGCTGACTGACCGTCTCGGAGACCTCGAAGGGCACCCGGCGCGGAGTTTCGACCGGGTTGCGTAGTGGTTTCGGCTGGGCTCTGGCAGTCTTACGCCACCCGGCGAAGACCAGGGCCGCAATGGCCAGGCCGGCGATCCAGGCCATCCGAACGGTGAGATCGTTGATCGACACGCAGGACGAAACGTTAACCCCCCACTCCCCGGCTCCCCCCGGCACGGCGCGACCGCCGGCGCGGGGTCATCGCTGGTGGGCGGTGCCCCTGGCCGGCCTCGGCGTCGCCACGCTGGTCGTCGTCGCCGTCACCGCGATCCTCCCGTCCAGCCTCGTCGCCGAGAAGGAGGTCGCCGACCCGGCCGACCCGGACGCCACGATTGTCGAAGAGACGCCGTACGCCCGCGTCCCGGCATCCGCCCAGGCGGTCTCCGATCGGGTCTCGTTCGGCGAGCTCGAGGGCGTAGCGGAGGTCGACGAGGACCGCCAAGGCGACTTCTACTTCGTCACCATCTCCGAGCCCCAACAGTCGGTGCTGTCCTATTGGGTCGGGCGGGACGAGCCGGAGATCGACTTCCTCACCCGGGACGAGAAGTTCGGCACCGCGACCCCCACCCAGCGCCGGGAGATCGGCCTCCAGCAGATGCTCACGTCAGCGCAGGTCGCCCAGTTCGTGGCGTTGCAGGCCGTCGGCTACGAGGACGCTCGGCTCCTCCCGGGTGACGTCGTCGTGGCGCAGCTCGTGTGCCTCGAGGAAGGCGCCACCGACTGCGCGGTGGCCGCGCCGGCCGACGCCGTGCTCGACCCGGGCGACACGATCAACTCCGTCGACGGGGTGCCGGTGGCAACGGTCGACGACCTCGTCGCCCAACTCGCCGACAAGGAGCCAGGCGACGTCGTCGAGCTGGCGATCGAACGCCCCGAGGCGGGACCAGAGACCGTGTCCGTCGAGCTGATCGCGTCGCCCGACGACCCCGAGCGCACGATCGTCGGGTTCATCCCGTTCGACACCGCAACCGTCGAGCTGCCCTTCGAGATCGACATCGACACCGGCCGGATCGGCGGTCCGTCGGCGGGCCTGGCGTTCACGCTCACCCTCATCGACGAGCTGTCCGAGGGCGATCTCACGGGCGGCATCGACGTCGCCGTTACCGGCGAGATCGGCGTCGACGGCAGTGTCGGCGCGATCGGCGGCCTGGAGCAGAAGGTGTCGGCCGTCCGACAGGTCGGCGTCGACCACTTCCTGGTGCCGGCGTCGCAGGGTGAGGAGCAGCTCGCCAGGGCGCGCGAGATCGCGGGCGACGACGTCGAGATCATCGAGGTCGCCACGCTCGACGAAGCCCTCGCCGCCCTGGAGGAGCTCGGCGGCGACCCGGTCATCCCCGTCGAGTGATGGCGTGACCGAGGACTCGGTCGAGCAGCTCACGGACGCCAGGCGGGCGCACGCCGCCCCGGCGGGACTCGCCCCGCTCGTCGTCGGGGCGCTCGGCGTCGTCTACGGCGACCTCGGCACGAGCCCGCTGTACTCGATCCGCGAGGCGTTCGTCGGCGAGTCCCACGTGCTTCCCGTCGACCGCGTGAACGTCATGGGGGCGGTGTCGATCATCATCTGGACCCTGGTCGTGATCATCGCGATCAAGTACGTGCTGCTGGTGCTGCGGGCGGACAACGACGGCGAAGGCGGCATCCTCGCCCTCACCGCGCTGGTCGCGCCGCGGGAGACGTCGCCGACGGCGACCCGGACGCGAACCGGGATCCTCGTTGCTGCTCGGCCTGTTCGGCACGGCGCTGCTGTTCGGCGACGGGATGATCACGCCGGCGATCAGCGTGCTCTCCGCCGTCGAGGGCATCGAGCTGGTGAGCCCCGGGCTCGAATCGGCGGTCGTGCCGATCTCCGTCGCCATCCTCGTCGCGCTGTTCGCCATCCAGCGCTTCGGCACCGGAACGGTCGGGCGGCTGTTCGGGCCGGTGATGGTCGTGTGGTTCGCCGTGATGGCCGTGCTCGGAGCGGTGAGCCTGGCCCGACGCCGGAGATCCTGCAGGCGGTCAACCCGGTCCACGCCGTCCGCTACTTCACGACCAACACGACCAAGGGCTTCCTGTCGATGGGCTCGCTGTTCCTCGTCGTGACCGGTGGCGAGGCGCTGTACGCCGACATGGGCCACTTCGGGCGGCGCCCGATCCGCGTCGGCTGGTACACGATCGTGATGCCGTCGCTGCTCCTCACCTACTTCGGCATCGGCGGCCTGCTGCTCCGCGAGCCCGAAGCCATCGAGAGCCCGTTCTTCCTGCTCGCCTCGGACGCCTTGCAGTTCCCGCTCGTGCTCCTGGCGACGTTCGCCACGGTGATCGCGTCACAGGCGTTGATCTCCGGCGTGTTCTCCCTCACCCGGCAGGCGGTCCAGCTCGGCTACGCCCCGCTGACCCGGATCGTGTCCACGTCGCCGACGGCGAAGGGCCAGATCTACGTGCCGCTCATCAACTGGGCGTTGATGATCGCGTGCGTCGGCCTCGTCGTCTTCTTCGGGTCCTCGGCTCGGCTCGCCGCCGCCTTCGGGCTCTCGGTCACCGGCACGATGTTCATCACGACGATCCTGTTCGCCGTCTACGCCCGCCGCCGTTGGGGCTGGAGTCTGTGGCTGGTCGCCGTGGCCACCGGCGTGATCCTCGATCGTCGAGGGCGCGTTCCTGCTCGCCAACGTCTTCAAGATCCCCGACGGCGGCTGGTTCCCGCTCGTCGTCGGGATCGTCATCGTCACCCAGCTGACGACGTGGAAGACGGGCCGCGCGCTCGTGGCCGAACGGGTCCGGCGCGACCGCCCTCCGCTCACCACGTTCGTCGAGCGTGTCAGCGCCGGGAGCCCGACCGGGATCACGCGCGTGCCCGGTACGGCCGTGTTCCTGCACCGCCAGCAGGGCGTGACCCCGTCGAGCATGAGCGCGCTCGTCCGCGCCGGCCACGCGTTGCCGGAGCGGGTCTACGTGGTCTCCATCGTCGGGGCCGACGCGCCGCGGGTCGTTCCCGAGCAACGGGTCGGACGTGACCGACCTCGGACACGGCTTCCATCGGGTCGGGCTGTGCTACGGCTTCATGGAGCAGACGCGGGTCGCCGACGACCTGGGCGCGCACCTCCACCTCGAGCCCGAGTCGACGTACTACTTCCTCGGCCGGGAGGCGGTGCGGTCGACGGAACGACCGGGGATGGCCCGCTGGCGGGAGGTGCTCTTCGCGCTGATGGTCCGTAACGCGTCGGACGCCGCCGTGTACTTCCACCTCCCCGCCGACCGGGTGCTCGAGATCGGCATGCGCGTCGAGATCTGACCAACACGCGTACGCTGGCCGCAATGGCATTTGCTTCTCCGCGCCCTGAGCCATCCTCGCCCGAGGCCGTTGCCAACGCCACGTTCTCCACCGCGCGCAAGGGCTTCGATCCGCAGCAGGTCCACGAGTTCCTGCGCCGGGTGGCCGACGAGCTCGCCCGGCTCCAGGAGCGGGAGCGGATCCTCGAGCGGGAGCTCGACGCCCGGCTCGATGCCGGCCCGCCCGATCTCGACGAGGACACCGTGACGCGCCTGCTCGGCGAGGAGGCGACGCGCATCCTCCAGACGGCCCGCGAGAGCGGGAACCAGATCAAGTCGCGGGCCGAGGACTCCGCCGCCCGGTTGCTGCGCGAGGCCACCGAGGAGGCCCAGCGCCAGCGGGAGGAAGCCGATCTCGA
The DNA here is from genome assembly GCA_963755235.1 of uncultured Acidimicrobiia bacterium. GTDB lineage: Bacteria > Actinomycetota > Acidimicrobiia > Acidimicrobiales > Ilumatobacteraceae > JALZMG01. The sequence goes on along the minus strand of CAVWJT010000027.1, from coordinate 34,171 downwards.
GGCCTCGCGCCGGCGCAGCGACGCCGTCGCCGACGCCGAGTCCGAGCTGACGATGGCCAAGCAGCAGGGCCGGGAGATGGTCGAGGAGGCGCGGGCGTACCGCGAGCGGGTGCTGAGCGAGCTGGCGCGCCGCCGCGAGCTGGCCCGCCAGCAGATCGAACAACTCGTCCACGGTCGCGATCGGCTGCTCGAGGCGTTCGAGCGCGCCCGCATGGTGGCGATCGACGTCGTCGCCGAGATCTCGCCGCTCGGGTCGCCCGAGGAGTACGCCGACTTCGAACCGCCGACGGGCCCGATGTCGGTCATCTCCTCGGCCGAGGACTCCTCGGCCACCGAAGACCCGACCGCGCCCGTGGACGTCGTCGACCCCGCCGCGCCCGAAGTCGCGCCGGACGCCGCGGAGGAGGCGAGCGAGCCCGATGACGCACAGGACTCGACCGAGGCGGCGCGGGATACGACGGTCGTCCCGTTCCCCACTGCCGCCGATGCCGTCGACGACACCGAGCCCGAGGCGGCTGCGGCGGAAGACGTCGAGGAGACCACCGGCGTCGCTGATGTCGCCGACATCCCCGAGACGCCGTTCCAGCGGCGCGATGCCTCGCTCGTCCCGTTGATCGTCGCCGGTGCCCGCAAGCTCAAGCGGGTCCTCGCCGACGAGCAGAACGAGGTGCTCGACGCGCTGCGCAGCAAGGAACCGGTGCGGACGCTCGACGCCCTCGTGCCCGCCGCGGCCGAGCAGTCCGAGCGGTACGTGGACGCCATCGCTCCCGAGCTCATGCTCGCGGCCGAAGCCGGCTCGCTGTCCGTGGGCGCCGCGCTCGCCCTTGATCTCGGGCCGACCGGAACGTTGGCGCCGGCGCGGGAGGCGCTGGCGTCCGGGCTGGTCGGGCCGTTGCGCGAGCGTCTCGAGCGCTGCGTCGAGGAGGGCGACGGTGACAACGACGCCGTCACCAAACGGGCCCGGGCGGTCTACCGGGAGTGGAAGACCCAGCGCATCGACGAGCAACTCGACGACCTGTTCCGCCTGGCCTACGGACGCGGCCAGTGCGACGCGCTCGAACCCGGCACCACCGTCAACTGGATCGTCGACCCCGACGGGCCGGCCTGCCCCGACGCCGAGGACAACGCCCTCGCCGGCGTCGTCGAACTCGGTCATCCGTTCCCGACCGGTCACACCTGTGCCCCGGCCCATGCCGGGTGCCGCTGCTTGATCGCACCCGCCGACCGCTAACTTCGCGCCCGTGGGCGAGCGCAGCGAGCACACGCCGGACGAGCGAGCGCCAGCGCAGCCGTCCGGCCACGGGGGGTGGGGGCGGAGCCCCCACGGGCTGATGGTGCGCGCCTCCGACGCCCCGCGGCGGGCGAGGCGGAGAATCTCGGGCCGAGCGATCCTGATCGCTGTCGGCGTGCTGTTCCTGCTGGTGGTCGTCTTCGGCCGCGCCGTCGCCCGCTTCTACATCGACTTCCTGTGGCATGACGGCCTCGGCCGCGACGACGTCTTCTGGGGGGTGATCAGGGCCAAGGGGACGCTGTTCGTGGCGTTCTTCCTCACGTTCGCCACGTTGGTCGGCGTCAACCTGTTCATCGCCGACAAGCTCGCCCCGTCCCGCTTCCCGGCCAACGTGCACCCCTACGTCGAGCGTTTCCACGAGCTTTTCGGGCATCGCCTGCGCGCGTTCCGCTACCTCGCCGCCGGTCTGCTGTCCCTGCTCGTGGCCCTCCCCACCACGTCGCAGTGGCAGTCCTGGTTGCTGTTCCGCAACAGCCGGTCGTTCGGCGTGAGCGACGCCCAGTTCGGCGCCGACGTCGGGTTCTACGTGTTCGAGCTGCCGTTCATCGGGTTCGTCCTCGACTGGCTGTTCATCGCCATGGTGCTGGTGTTGCTGATCACCCTGCTCACCCATGTCCTCAACGGTGGGGTGGTGTTCGCGTCACCGATGCCCTCGGTGCGGCCGGCGACGAAGGGGCACATCGCGGTGCTCCTGGCCGTGCTGGCGGCGTTGAAGGCGGCGGATTATTGGGTCAACCGTTACGAGCTGACCAACGAGCGGCGCGGGTTCGTCCAGGGCGCCACCTACGCCGTCGTCAATGCCCAGCTTCCCGCGCTGATGCTCCTGATGCTGATCGCTCTGCTCACCGGAGGACTGTTCCTCGCCACGCTGCGCGGGATGTCATGGCGGTTGCCGTTGATCGCGTCGGGCCTGTGGCTGGTCGTGCTCGTCGCCGGCGCGCTCGTGTACCCGGCCGTCGTGCAGTCGCTGGTGGTGAACCCCAACCAGCAGTCCCGCGAGGCTCCGTTCATCACCCGCAACGTGCTCGCCACCAGGGCGGCCATGGGCATCCCGCTGGACCAGGTCGAGAAGCGGGACGTGTCGTTCGACGGGCTGACCTCCGAGGAGGTGGCGTCCGATCTGGAACCGCTGCGGAACGTCCGGCTGCTCAACCCGACCGACATGCTGTCCCGCTTCAGCATCGACCAGGGTCAAGAAGCCGGACTCAAGATCGTCGACCTCGACGTCGACCGCTACGACGTCGATGGGGAGCGCCAACAGGTGCTCATCACCGCCAGGGAGCTCGATGTCGACGGAAGCCCCAACCGCAGCTGGCAGGGTCGGCACCTCATCAACACCCACGGTTGTGGGCTGATCATGGCCCCGGTGGGGCGGGTGCGGGAGAGCAACCGCCAACCGGACTATCAGACGGTTCCGCTCGACCGGCCCGAGCTCTACTTCAGCCCCAGTCTCGGCAGCTATGCGGTGGCCGCGACGAGCGAGGGCGAGCGGGCGTGCAGCGACGACGAGGGCGCGTACACCGGGACCGCCGGGGTCGAGATGTCGTCGTTCGTCCGGCGGGCCGCGTTCGCCCTCGCCTTCCTCGACTACAACGTGCTCGGCTCGGGCGCGATCGAGGACGACTCGCAGATGCTGTGGGTCCGCAACGTCCGCGACCGGCTCACCAAGTTGGCGCCGTTCCTCTCCTACGACGGCGATCCGTATCCGGTCGCCGTCGACGGGCGGGTCAAGTGGGTCGTCGATGGCTACACGTCGACCAACCGCTATCCGTACGCCCAGCGCATCGGCAACGACATCCAGCTCACCCGGGACAGTGGCCTGTCGCGCGACGCCAACTACGTGCGCAACAGCGTCAAGGCGGTCGTCGACGCCTACGACGGGTCGGTGCAGTTCTACGTCGTTGATCCTGAAGACCCCATCATCCAGGCGTGGCAGGGAGCGTTCGACGACCTCTTCACGCCGCGTGACCAGATGCCGGCCGAGCTCGAGGAGCATCTCCGCTACCCCGAGGACCTGTTCCGGGTGCAGACCGACGTGTACTCGAAGTACCAGCTGCCGCCGGAGGACTTCTTCGCCCGGGTCGGCGCCTGGTCGGTCGCCCAGGCCCCGGGCATCGACCCCCGCCAGCCGGCGTCGGGCTCGGAGCCGCAGACCACGAACGTCACCGACGATCAGGCCACGGACGAGCTGGCGACCGAGTCGCAGACGAGCCGGTTCATCCCGTACTACACGCTGTTCCGCAACAACACGACGGAGGAGGAGGAGTTCGTGATCCTGCGGCCGTTCGTGCCGTTCTCGCGCAACGACGAGCGGACGGAGCTACGGGCGTACATGACGGCCTCCAGCGACCCGGAGACCTACGGCGAGCTCATCGCCTACAGCGTGACCGGGGAGCAGCCCGACGGCCCGCGGACCGTCGCCAACCGCATCGACGCGGAGCCGTCGATCAGCCAGCAGGTCAACTTCCAGACCGGCGGTGGCAACACAGTGCACTACGGCGACCTGCAGCTCGTCCCCGTCGGCGACGGGTTGATCTACATCCGGCCGTTCTACGCCCTCGTGCCCCAGGGCACGGACACCCGAGTGACCGTGACCGAGTACCGCTTCGTGACCGCCTTCCACGCCGGGCGGGCGGCGATCGGCGAGACGCTCGGGGTGGCGTTGGGCGAGCTCTTCCCCGACTTCGAGGAGGACCTCGGCGACACGGTCGGCGCCGAACCCGAGCCCGGTGGGGAGGGCACCGAACCGACGACCCCGCCCGAGACCGGCGGCGAGACCGGCGCCGACCCCGCCGACCTGCTCGAGGACGCCCGCGTGTTGCTCGACGAGGCCGACGACGCGCTGCGCGCGGGCGACCTCGGCGAGTACCAGGACAAGGTCGACGAGGCCGGCACCCTCATCGACCAGGCCCTCGACCTGCTCGGCGCCACCGGCGGCCACCGGCGGCACCGGCGGGAGCGGGGGCGGCGGGGGCTGACCCAGGCCTCCCCCATCTGGGCGGGAATCGTGTCAACCGCCGATCTGGGCGGGAATCGTTCCACCTGTCGCGAAGAATCCCGCCCAGATCGTGGAACGGGTGAGTCCAGAGCAGGCTCAGCCCGGGCGACGCAGCTGCTCGGCCAGGCGGGCGAGGTCCTCGCGGAACGCGATCTGGTAGCGGGCCTGCTCGTTGGCCAGGCGCACCTGCCCGTCGCGGAGCTCGCCGACCGCCTCCGGGTCGACGCCGTCACCCGCCGGGCGGCTGTTGAGGGCGTCGATGTCGTTGCCGAGCTCGGCGAGCTGATTGGCGAGCTCGGTCGACACCGACGTCACCCTGGCGTCGAGCTCGGCCACCTTGGCCGCCAGCTCATCGAGCCGCGCGCTCGGATCCGGCGGGATCGCTCGGGCGTCGAGCTCGCCGACCCGGGTCTCGAGGGCCGTCGCCGACGAGCCATGCCGTTCGAGCGCCTCGCGCAGTGACGCCATCTCGGCCTTCATCCGTTCGATCTCGGCGGGGTCCATCGGCTTGCCACGGCGGAACAGTCCCATCCGCGGCCACCGTACGCGGTCAACGCCGGTACGTCTTCACACCGATGGTGTAGGTGCCGGTCCCGCCGGGCTGCTTGTGGCGGACGGTCAGCCAGTAGGAGCCGGGCTCCAGCTTGCGCACGATGCGGGCGTTCTGATCGCGCCCGCGATCGTCGTCCCACGACAGCACTGCGCCCGGGTCGTCCGGCCCGTGGAGGGTGAGCACGGTGTCGATGGCGCCCTCGGTCGTGACGATGTGCCGCACTGCGTCCGTCGTGTCGAAGTGGTAGCTGTCGACCTCGGCGCCGGCGCCCAGGTCGGCGGCGTGGCGTTCGCCCCCGACCTCGAGCTCGACCATCCCCGTCGCCTCCGCCGGATACTGCTCGCCCATGAACGACCGGTCGAGCTCGGACAGCGCGGTGTTCCAACCGACCGAGTAGGTGCCGATCGTGAGCGAGTCGGGGATCGCGTACTGCATGATCGACATGGGGTCGAACTCGGTGAAGTTCGTCGAGTCCTCGTCGTAGACGTCGAAGATGTTCTGGTCGACGTCGTCCTCGGTCCAGCCCTGCTGGGCGTAGTACTCGTACACCTTGGGCTTGTCCCACGGGATCTGGCCCGCGGCCGCCGGGTTCTGGTGCTCGTGGATCATCCCCAGGGCGTGGCCGAACTCGTGGCGCACGACGCGCTGGTACTCCCGGAGCGGGGTGTCCGGCTCGAGCCACCCGTAGTTCATCGTCGGCCGCGTGCTCGGGACGGTGAGGGCGTCGGTGCCGACGGTCGACCACGAGAACCCCTCCTCGGCGAAGCTGATCCGGAGTTCGGCGGTGGTCCCGGCGACGAAGTCGAAGCGGATGTTGGCGACGTCCTCCCACTCCCTGGCGATCGCGGCGACCTTCTCCTGCACGTCGGAGAGGCCGTCGAGGAAGCGGACGCGCAAGCGGCGCCCGTTCTCCCACAGCTTGAACCGCTCCACCGCCGCGCGCGGCCGGGAGGTGCGGGCACCCGACAGCGGCGTCACCCGGATGTTGTCGACGCGCTCGCGGATCGCCGCTTCCTCGCTCGCCGCGTCGTCGACGGCGTCGACGGAACCGCCCGCCGGCTGGACATAGCAGACCCTGAGTTTCCGCGGCATCGCCAATAGCCTGGCACCTCATGACCGCGGCACAGGCGAACGGGATCACGATCGAGTACGACGTCCACGGCGACGGCGAGCCGCTGCTGCTCATCATGGGCCTCGGTGGCCAGCTCGTCGGCTGGCCGATCGAGTTCGTGCACCAGCTCACCGATCGGGGCTTCAAGGTGATCCGCTTCGACAACCGCGACATCGGGCTGTCGTCGAAGATGCCGACCCCGCCGCCGACGCGCCGCCAGGTGATCGCCGCCGTGCTGAGCCGGCGCTTCGCCAAGTCCGACTACAAGCTCGCCGACATGGCCGGCGACGCCGCCGGTTTGCTCGACCACCTCCGCATCGAGCGGGCCCACGTGCTCGGCATCTCGATGGGCGGGATGATCGCCCAGACGCTCGCCATCACCCATCCCGACCGCGTGGCCAGCCTGACGTCGATCATGTCGAACACGGGCGACCGCAAGCACGGCCGGATCCATCGCTCGCTGTTGCGGAAGCTGCCGAGCCTGATGAACCGCAACCCCGACGACGCGATCGCCAACGGAGTCGAGACCTTCCGGCTGATCTCCGGGCCGCACTTCGACGCCGCCGCGGTGCGGGCGATGACCGAAGAAGCTTTCCTCCGCAGCTACGACGCCGACGGCGTCGCCCGTCAGACGATGGCCGTCATGGCCAGCCCGGACCGCACCCGGGACCTGCGCCTGGTGCGCGCCCCGACCCTCGTCATCCACGGCCTCGCCGATCGGTTGGTGCAGCCCGACGGAGGGATCGCCACCGCCAACGCGATCCCGGGCGCCCGCCTCGTCATGTACCCGGACATGGGCCACGACCTGCCGCAGCCGCGGATCGAGGAGATCATCGACGAGATCGTCGAGAACACCCGGCGGGCCGGTCCCGACGGCGGCGTCCGCGCTCGGGTCGCCTGAGCTCAGCCCGCCCGCGTGGCCGCGGGTGCGTGGCTCATCAGTTCCACGAGGCGGCGGCGCCATTCGACGTTGCACTTGTCGGCCTGCACACTGACGAGCGTCGTCTGGTCGAGCGGGAGCACGCCGTCGAACTGCTCGAGCATCCGCTTGTCCTCGGCGCCGATGGCGAGGTCGAAGGCGATGACGTCCTCGGCCGGGACGCTGAAGTCGTCGTTGCGCCAGACGACGAACGTGAAGTACGACGTCTCGTCGTCGATCGGCGTGGAGAGCAGCAGGAGGATGTGGTCGAGGCCGCTGTCGTAGTGGATCGTGCTGCGGACGTCGAACGGGAGATGGAAGCCGCTCGTCATCTCGCGGTGCACCACCGGGGCGTCCTCCCCGGTGACGACGGTGCCGCCGGACGTGTTGTCCGCGAGGACCTCGTAGCGGTAGCCGTAGAACTCGTCGTCGAGCCACTCGAGCTCGAACTTGGGCACCCGCGGGTCCTGCTGGCTGCCGAACGTTCCTCGATGGACGTACGGGAAGTGGGTGATGTCGAGGAAGTTGTCCGTCATCCTCGGCGTCGACGTGTGCCACACCTCGACCGGCGGGTTGATCCGACGGAACGCCGGATCGTCCTCCCACCGCATCGCCGGGATGTCTCCGGCGGGCTCGCCGACGCACACCCACACGAGCCCGTAGCGCTCCTGGCACCCGAACGGGGTCAGGTGCGCGCGGGGCGGCGCGGGCACGCCTTCGCTCGCCGACGGAACGCGCACGCAGCGCCCGTCCGGCTCGTAGGTCCAGCCGTGGTACGAGCAGACGAGGCAGCCGTCGTCGATCTCCCCCTTGGAGAGCGGTGCCTCGCGGTGGGCACACCGGTCGGGGAACGCGGCGAGGCGCCCGTCGCCCGCCCGCCAGATCGCGAGTTTGACCCCGAGCACCTCGGCGCCGATCGGTGCCTCGGCCACGTCGTCCGCCCGGGCGACCGCGTACCAGTGGTTCTTCAGCGCCGCGTTGGAGGTCAGCGCACCGGTCACTGTGGGACTCTTACCACGTGGACGTGCCGAACAGCCAGGGCGACCCGGACCTGGTCGTCCGCGCCGGCACCGTGATCACGATGAACGCGCGCCGCGACGTGCTCGACGACGCCGGGATCGTCGTACGCGGGGCCACGATCGCGGAGCTCGCGCCGTACGCGGACGTGGCGAGTAGCTACCCGCAGGTGCGGGTGCTCGGCGGTCCGGACGCGGTGGCGACGCCCGGCTACGTCAACGCCCACCAGCACCTGACCGGCGACCGGCTCGTGCGCTCGTGCATCCCCGACGACATCGGGAGCGACGAGAGCATCTTCGAGTGGGCCGTGCCGGTGCACGCGGCCCACTCCGCCGACGACGACGAGTTGAGCGCGACGCTGTCGCTGGTCGAGGCGGTCGGCAACGGCATCACGACCACGATCGAGGCTGGGACGGTGAAGCATCCGGATCGGGTCGCCGCCGCGTTCGACGCGGTCGGCGTTCGAGGCACGATCGGCCGGTGGGGGTGGGACGTCGGCGACGGACCGCTCGCCGCGCCGGCTGCCGATGTGCTCGCCGCCGCCGAGGTGCTCGTCGACCGGTTTCCGCCCGGCGGAATGGTGGAGGCGTGGGTCACCTTGGTGGGACACGACCTGATGAGTGACGAACTCGTCACCGGCGCGAGCGACCTGGCCCTCCGCCGGGGAACCTGGCTCACGTTCCACATCTCACCCCATCGCGGCGACCGCGAGTCGTACCTTGCCCGCACGGGCGCTGCGCCGCTGGTCCACCTCGATCGCCTCGGCGTGCTCGGGTCGCACATCCTCCTCGCCCACGCCGTGCACCTCGACGACGACGAGTTGAGTGTCGTGCTACGGGCCGGCTCGGCGATCGCGTGTTGCCCATGGGCCTACCTCCGGCTCGCCCAGGGGATCACCACGGGCGGCCGACACCTCGAGTTCTGGCGGCGAGGTGGGCGGCTCGCCCTCGGCTGCGACGCCGAGAACGCGTCCGACGCCATCGACGCCCTGCGCGCGACGGCGCTGTTCGTCGGCCTGGAGCGCGACCGGTCCGGCGACCCGACGTCGATCACCGCGACGGACGGGCTCGCCCTCCTGACGTCGGCGGGGGCGGAGGCGGTCGGCATGGCCGACCGGATCGGGTCGCTGGAGCCGGGCAAGCAGGCCGACATCGTGCTCCACGACACATCCGGGCCGCAGTGGGTGCCGCGGGGCACCGACCCGGTACGGCACCTCGTGTGGGCGAGCGACGGGCGCAGCGTGTCGGACGTGGTGGTGGCCGGCCGGGTCGTCGTCGCCGACGGGCGGTGCGTCACCGTCGACCTCGACGCCCTGCGCGCCGAAGCCACCACCCGCCGCGACTTCCTGCTCCGGACGGCCGGCCACTGAGATGAGCTTTGGACTGATGGTCAGACCAAACGGTAGGGTTCGGCCATGACGTACCCGAACACGCTGATCTTCGTCGATCTGCCGGCGGACGATCCGGAGGCGGCCGGCACGTTCTACGCCGAGGTGTTCGGCTGGGAGGTCGAGGGCCGGCCGAGCGGCGTGTTCCACCGCATCGTGCCGGGACAGAACTTCCTGCTGTCCGACGGCACGCCGTCGGACGTCGGCAACCTCCACCTCGGGATCTACAACCCGGCCAATGCCCGCCCCCACCCTGACCCCGACGGAGTCGAGCCCCGCACCGTTGCGGCCGGTGGCCGCACGATGCGCGTCTGGATCCTCGTCAGCGACGACGACAGCCAGGACCGCATGCTCGATACGGCCGAGAAACTCGGGGCGACGGTGCTGTGGCGCAACCACTACTGGGCCGAGTTCAACGGCTTCAACGGCGCCTTCCGCGACCCGTGGGGCAACACGTTCGTGCTGTGGACCAAGGGCGGCGACGATCCGCAGATCCCGGAGGACTTCACCCGTGAGTGACGCGGTCGTCCGCCCGCCGTCGCCCCGCTGGACCCACATCGCCCTGCCGTGCGACGACATCGACGCCACGATCGCGTGGTACGAGCGCTTCACGCCCCTGCGCCTGCTCGATCGCCGCGAGGATGCCGACGGTCACGGGGCGTGGCTCGGCCACCCCGACATGGCCGACAAGCCGTTCATCCTCGTCCTCGTCAGCTTCTTCGCCAGCCAGGGCACGAAGCAGCCGATCATGGCGCCGTTCGCCCACATCGGCATCGAGCTCACCAGCCGCGAGGATGTCGACGAAGTGGCGGAGCGGGGGCGCGGCGAGGGTTGCCTGATGTGGGAGCCGCGCCAGATGCCAGCGCCGATCGGCTACATCTGTGCGCTCACCGACCCCGACGGCAACGTCGTCGAGTTCAGCTTCGACCAGGGCGTCTACGCCAAGGCGCAGGAGGTCTGGGGCAACGGCGCCGCCAGCTGACCCGGCAGCGGTCTGCGTCGCCTACCTCGCCGCCTTCGCCACCGGCGATCCCGAGCTCGTCCTCGCCCACGTGGCCGACGGCTTCGTCAACGAGCACACGGCAGCCCTCGGCGAGGGCTCCGTCGGTATCGACGAGTACCGGCGCCGCCTTCCTGAGTTCCTCGCCTCGATGCCCGACCTGCGCTACGAGATCGAGGATGTCGTGGCCACCCGCGACCGGGTCGTCATCCCCTACACGCTGCGCGCCCGGGTCAATGGACGTGAGATCGCGATCCGCGGCGTGATGCGGTTCGTCGTCGGGGCCGACGGGCTCATCTGCCGGCGCGTCGACTACTGGGACAGCGACGTCTTCCGGCGTCAGGCGGGCCTCGGATGACAGGCGCGCTCGCTCTCGGCACGATGATGTTCGGCCGCTGGGGCAATCCCGACCGCGACGCCTGCCGTCGGATGGTCGACATCGCGCTCGACGCCGGCATCGAACTCATCGACACCGCCGACATCTACGACTTCGGCGTGTCCGAGCACATCGTCGGCGAGGCGATCGCCGGGCGGCGAGACCGCGTCGTGCTGGCCACCAAGGTCGGCAACGCGATGAGCGACGATCCTGGCGAGCGTGGGCTGTCCCGCCGGTGGGTCGTGGCCTCCTGCGACGCCAGCCTGCGCCGCCTCGGCGTCGACCACATCGACGTGTACCAGATGCATCGCCCCGACCCGGACACGCCACTCGAGGAGTCGCTCGCCGCGTTCGACGAACTCGTCCGGGCGGGCAAGGTCGGTGCCGTCGGCACGTCCACGTTCCCGGCGACCCAGCTCGACGAGCTGCAGCGCCTCGCCGCGGATCGGGGGTGGACCCGCCCGGCGAGCGAGCAGCCGCCGTACAGCGTGCTCGTGCGCGGCATCGAGTCCGAGGTGCTCCCCGTCTGCCGGCGGCACGGGATCGGCGTGCTGGTGTGGGCGCCGCTGAACGGCGGCTGGCTGACGGGCAAGTACCAGCATGACGACGACGTCGACCCCGCGTCCCGGGCCCGCCGCGAGCCTGAGCACTTCGACCACCGTGACGCCGAGATGCGGGTCCGCAAGCGGGACCTCGTCGATCGTCTCGCCGCCGTCGCCGGCGAGGCGGGTCTCCCGCTCTCCCAACTCGCCATCGGGTTCGCCCTCGCCAACCCGGACGTCACGGCGGTGCTGCTCGGTCCGCGCACGCCGGAGCAGCTCACTGCGCTGCTCGACCCGCGGCCGGAACCGCTCGCCCCCGACGTCCTCGCTGCGATCGACGAGATCGTCCCGCCCGGCACGAACGTCAACCCCGCCGACGCCCTCTAGGCATCCGAGGTTTTCAGCGCACGGAGGTTTCCCCCGGAAGGGGCGCACGAGACCCTCGGGTGCCGCGAAACCTCGGATGGCGCTAGTCAGGCCGCGGACGAAGGGCTGGGCGAGGGCGCGGGGCTGGCGGGTGTGGCGGGCGAAGGCGGCGGTGACGGCGAGGGCCACGATGTAGGGGAGCGCGGCGGCAAGCTGGGCGTTGATCCGGTAGCCGATCACCGGTAGCGCCTGCTGCAGGGCGAAGAAGTAGCCGAACAGCAGGCAGCCGGCGACCGTGCCGCGCAACGTCCACCCGCCGAAGATCACCGCGGCGATCGCGATGATGCCCTTTAGCCCCACGTGGCCGGCCTCGTAGCCGGAGATCGCGATCTGCCCGAGCACGAGCACGGCGCCGCCGAGCCCGGCGCACAGGCCGGCCACCCCGATCGCCTGGCGGCGACGGGCGTTGACGTCGATGCCGCTGACGTCGGCCGACTGCGGGTTCTCGCCTGCCGCCCGTGCCTCGAGCCCCCATCGGGTGCGGAACACCAACCACCACGCCAGCGGGACCACCAGCACGATGAGGTACATCGGCCACGGCTGGCCGAACAGCGCCTCGCCGACGAGCGGCAGGTCCGAGAGCACAGGGATCTCGACGACGCGAGCCACCCGCGTGACGGGCTCGAACTCTCCGTCGAGGAACAACGCCAGCCCGAGCACGAGCAGGTTGAGCGTGAGGCCGACGACGAACTGGTCCGTCGTCAGCCGGTGGCTCAGGTTCCCCTGGGCCGATGCCACGAGTCCGCCGGCGGCGGCGCCGGCCGCCAGCCCGGCGGCGGTCGAGCCGGTGCTGTCGTAGACCACGGCACCGGTGAAGGCGCCGGCGATCAGCATCGCTTCGAGCGAGATGTTGAGCGTCCCCGCCCGCTCCGCCACCCACTCACCCACCGCGGCGAAGGCGAGCACGATCGCGAAGCGCATCATCGACTCGTACATCGTCGAGCTCGACAGCACGTCGCCGACGGCGTCGAACGCAGATGCGGCCAGGACGGCGATCACGCACCGACCCCCAGCGCCCCGGTCGGGGCGAGGTCGACGGCCTCGCCTCCCGCCGCTGCGGCCCGCCGCCGGGCCCGGACCGCCAACAACGCCGGCGGCACGAGCAGCGCGAGCACCAGCAGGCCGCGTACGACGTCGACGATCTCGCGCTCGACGCCGGTGGAGGCGAGGAAGCCGCTGCCGGTGCGGAGCGCTCCGAAGACGAGGGCAACCGGGATCGCGACGAGCGGCCGGTTGCGGGCGACGAGGGCGACGAGCAACCCCTCCCACCCGACGTTGTTGGCGAACCCCGGCGTGTAGCGGTAGTTGGCGACGCCGCCCGTGAGCATCAGCCCTCCGGCGAGTCCGGCGAGCCCTCCCCCGATGGCGAGCGCGAGGCAGCCGACGATGACGGCGGACACGCCGGCCCGCTGGGCGGTGCGCGGGTTGAACCCGACGAGGCGCAGCTTGAACCCCCACGTCGAGCGGTTGATCAGCACCGCCGCGGCCACGGCGAGCCCCAACGCGATCACGACGGTGACCGGGAACTCGTTGCCGAACAGCCGGATCGTCGGCAGGTGGGTGTCGGCGTCCAGCTGGCCGCTCGTCTGGGAGCGGTTCGGCCGGTTGGGGTCGCGGTCGAGCAGCAGGCTTTGCCGCGTGAGCGCGTACGTCGTGACCTGGGCGGCCACGAACACCAGCAGCAGGGTGGTGATCACCTCCGGCACCTTGCGCCAGAAGCGGAGGACGGCGGCGATGCCGGCCCACGCCGCCCCGCCCGCGACGGCCACGGCCAGCGCACCCACCAGGGCGCCCACCCCGGACGCCCGCGTCGCCACGAACGCGGCGCACGCGGCGCCGATCGCGAGCTGACCTTCCTGCCCGATGTTGACGAGACCGGCGCGGGTCGAGACGATCGCGCCCAGAGCGACGATGAGGATGGGGGCGGCCTCGGCGAGCGTGGCACCCCAGCGGCCGGGATTGCGCACGCTTCCGTCGACCAGCGCCGACAGCACGCTCGACCATGGTCCGCCGGTGACCGCGACGAGGATCGCGGAGGCGACCAGCGCCACGCCGACGCACAGCGCGTACAACCCGACGGCGACGACCCAATCGGGTGCGCCGCGAGGCCCGAGCTGCAGACTCTCCCCTTGGGGAGGCGGCGCCTGGCCGCCGGACGGCTGAGGCGTCGCCGCCTCCTCAAGCATCGACGGCGACCCCACCCATCAGGAGTCCGAGCCGATCGAGCGTCGCCTCGGCCCGGTCGAGCGAACCGATCACGCGTCCGCGGGACAGAACGACGATGCGGTCGGCGAGGTCGAGGATCTCGTCGAGCTCGGTCGAGATCAACAGCACGCCGATCCCGTCGGCGGCGGCCGCCCGCAGCCGGCTCGACATGTACTCGATGGCGCCGACGTCGAGGCCCCGTGTCGGCTGGGCGGCGACGAGAACGGCGGGCCGGTGGCTGAGCTCGCGCGCGAGCACGACGCGTTGCTGGTTCCCGCCGGACAGGGTGCGCATGGGCGCCCACGGGCTCGCCGCCCGGATGTCGTAGGCATTCATCAGGTCGGTCGCCCGACGCTGTAGCGCAGCCCGGTCGATCATGCCGAGGCGGGACACCGAGCCGACGCGGTCGACGACGAGGTTCTCGGCGACGCTCATGTCGAGCGCGCACCCGCTGTCGTGACGATCCTCCGGGATCACGGCGACCCCGGCGCGGGCCATGGACCCGGCCCGTCCGGTGCGTACGGCCCGGCCGGCGACCTCGACGCGCCCCCGGTCGAGGGTGATCAGGCTCGACAGCAGGTCGCCGAGCTCGCGCTGCCCGTTGCCCTCGACGCCCGCCACCCCCACGATCTCGCCGGCGCGCACGTCGAGATCGAGCCCGTCGAGCACGCGGACGCCGTTGCTGTGCATCGTCGCGTCGGTGATGCGCAGCACGACAGGGTCGGACGTTCCCACGTCCTCGGCGGCCGTTTCGGTGGCGACCTCCTCGACGATGTCGGTGGCGCCGAGCGCCGCGGCCTCGTCGCGCAGCGACACCGACCGGCCGACCATCGACCGGGCGAGTGAGGCCGCAGTGGCTCCGGCCGTCGGGTGGTGGTCGACGACGCGGCCGTTACGCATGATCGTCACGACGTCGGTGGCGTGGAGAACTTCGGCCAGCTTGTGGCTCACGAGCACCGCGGCTTGGAGGTCGCGGGCGACGATGTCTCGCATGGCGGCGAAGAGCCCCTCGCTCTCCTGCGGTGTCAGCACGGACGTCGGTTCGTCGAGCACGACCACCCGCGGCTTGCGGCGCAGGCACTTGAGCAGCTCCACCCGTTGGCGGTTCCCTGCCGACAGGTCAGCGACCCGCGCGTCGGGATCGAGGGCGAGCCCGTAGTACTCGCCGATCTCGGCGACGAGGTCGCGCGCCCGGGGCCGGTCGAGCCGCTTGTCGTCCCCGAGGACGACGTTCTCCCACACGGTCAGCGGCTCGACCAGGCTGAAGTGCTGGTGCACCATGCCGATGCCGAGCGCGGCCGCAGTCTGCGGATCGGGGATTCGCCGGGGCACGCCGTCGAGCACCACCCGGCCCTCGTCGGGCTGGACCAGTCCGATCAGGACCTTCATCAGCGTCGACTTGCCGGCCCCGTTCTCGCCGAGCACGCCGTGCACCTGCCCGGCGCGCAGCGTGAGGTCGACGCGGTCGCACGCCACGATCGCGCCGTAGCGCTTGGTGACGTGCTGCAGCTCGACGACGGTGGTGCTGGGAGCCAACCCGTCAGCCGCCCCCGTACGCCTCGGCCTTGATCTGTCCGAACTGCTCGGCGAAGTCGCCGGCCGCGATCTGGCTGTACACCTCGTCCATCGCCGTCTGCTGCTCGGGCGTGGGGTCGCAGATCTCGGCGCCGGGCTCGGGGTCGACGCCCACATGGAACACCCGGACGTCGCCCTCCTGGAACTCGCCGCTCTGGATCTCGGTCAGGATCGGGTCGAGGTAGTCGCCGGCGTCGAACCGGACCTGGATCTGGTAGTCGAGGTCGTCGCGATCGCAGGCCGTCGACGATCCCGCCGACATGGCGATGACCCCGGCCTCGTTGGCGAGTTGCACGACAGGTTCGTGGGCGCCGCCGAGGAATGGGTAGACCGCGTCGACACCCTCGGCGAGGGCGGTATTGAACGCCTCCGTGGCCCCTGCCGTGTTGTCGAAGTCGAACGGGCCGGAACCCGTGGGCACGTAGGTGACCGTGAACGACGGGTCGACCGCCTGCAGGCCCATCTCGAACGCCAGGAACGACTCCTTCTCGAATCCGAGGTCGCAGCATCCGAGGAAGACCGCGGTGTCGCCGCCGCTGTCCTGGAGCAGCAGGCCGGTGGCGTACCCGGCGGAGTAGTTGATCTCGGACGCGTCGTCCTGGCTCTGCGCGAGGCCCGGGTTCTCGGGGTAGCCGGCGCCGCAGTTGCAGTACCAGAAGATGTCGGGGTACTGCTCGACGAGGTCGGCCAGCGGGTCGGCGATCTCGCTCGCCCCGACCGTGATCACGTCGACACCCTGCTCGGCGATGTTGGCGAGTTCTGTGGCGGCGTCCTCGGCGGCGATGTTGTCGACGATGATCGGCGCCTCGTAGCCGTTGGCCTCGGAGAACTCCTCGACCTTGGTGACGAGAGCCTGGTAGTAGGCGCCGTCGTCGCGTGGTCCGGCGGCGGCGACGCCGAACTGCACGACTCCGTCGCCGTTGGTGTCGAGGGCGTCGCTGTCGCCGGTCGCTCCGCTCGTCGACGGTGCGGCGGTCGTGCCGGGCGCGCCCGTCGTGGCGGTTGCCGGCGGTCGTCGTCCCGGTGCGGCGGTCGTGCCGGGCGTCGCGGTTGTGCCGGCCGCGCCATCGTCATCGTCGTCTCCGCACGCGGTGACGGCGAGCGTCGCCACGGCGAGGACCGCGACAGTCCTACTGAGGCTGGTGTGCGAGGTCATGGTTCTCAAGGCTCCCCCTTGCTCCCTCTGCTGGTTGGTGATCGGGCCAGTGTCGCCGGTAGCGCTGGACGAGCCAGCGGTTGAACTGGACGTGGCTCTCCTCCTGCCACGAGTAGCGCCCGCGGATCGCGAACCGGCTGTGCAGCCCGCGCTGCACCTTGGTGGTGGCGTCGCGGTCCTGGGCGACGAAGACTTGCACGCCGGCGTCGCTCATCTTGAACAGGTGCTCGAACATCGGGTGCTCCAGCGCGCTCGGGTGCAAGAGATAGCCGATCTCGACGTCGATCGTGGCGACCGTCTTGGGTCGGACGATGAAGAAGAACGCCTGGTCGGGCGCGGTCCCCATGCAGAGCGTCGGCGGCACCAGCGCGAACGTGCTGCGCCAGCGCTCCTCCTCGGTGAGCTGTGGGAACACCGGAAACAGCGCCTTGGTCGTGGCGTTGAAGCCGCCGTCGATGTGGGTGTAGCCGTTGGTGCGGAAGATCACGTTGGAGGCGTCGTCCCATGGCACCGGGAACGCGGCGAGGCGACTGGGACAGAAGTCCTGGATCGTGTGGTGCAGCCGGTTGGCGTGGTAGCCGTCGTTGAAGTTCTCGAACATCACCTTCCAGTTCCACGGCAGGTCGGTGAGGGTGAACGTGCCCGGGCAGACGGCCCGGTCCAGCTCGTAGTGCTCGAGGTAGGGCTCGTAGCGAAGCAGGGTCGGTCCGAGCGGGGCCGCGTCGGTGTCGAAGTTGACGAACAGGAAGCCCTGCCACTCCTCGACGGCGAGCGTCGGGAGGACGATCTGCTGCTTGTCGAAGCCGACCGTGCGCTCCATCGCCGGCGCGCCGAGCAGCCTCCCGTCGAGTGCGTACACCCACTGGTGGTACGGGCAGGTGAACGTTCGACAGTTGCCGGCGTCGTCGGCGATCTGCATGCCGCGGTGGCGACAGACGGCGGAGAACGCCCGCACGGCCGCGTCCTTGCCCCGGGCGACGATGATCGGCTCGCCGTTGGCGGTGGTGGTGACGTAGTCGCCGGGCTCCGGGATCTGGCTGGCCAACCCGACGCACAGCCACTCGCGGCTGAACAGGGCCCGCCGCTCGAACGCCAAGAAGGCCTCGTCCGTGTAGATCTCGGGGGGCAGCGTGCAGGCCGTGGCGACGTCGGTGGTCGAGGCGTCGAACGACGCGAGGAACTCGTCGGTGAAGATCATCATCCCCCCTCCTTTGCGGATCCCTGTCGTTTTTCCCCAACTCTTGTGTCAGAGCGACACTTTTTGTCGCTCTCCATCAAGAGTTGTGGATTGGCGACACCGGGGGACCCGTAGCCGCCGCCGCCGGGGAGGTCGAGGCGGACGTGGTCGCCGGGCTGCAACGTGAACCGGGACTGGGTCCGCACCGGTTCGCCGTTGACGGTGAACGACCCGGCGGCACCCGGCTCGCCGCCGAAGATGCCCTCCGGCGGGACCGCGAGCCGCGAGGTCACGGCGTTGAGCTGCCACGGACGGTCGGTGTCGACGGTGAACTCGATCGTCTGGCCGAGCCCGCCCCGCTGGGCGCCGGCGCCGCCCGATCCCGGCCGCAGGGCCTTGCGCAGGAAGCGCACCGGCGCCGACGCCTCGACGACCTCGACCGGCACCGCGGCCACGCCGGTGGGGTAGGAGCAGGCGTCGAGGCCCGGCTTCGCCGCCCTGGCCCCGACCCCGCCGGCGTAGGTGAACATCGCCGTGATGAACGGCCGGCCGTCGGGATGGTTGCCGTTGATCTGCATCGTCCACACCGCGCCGGATCCCTCGGCCATCGCCGCCTCGGGCCGGATCTGGGCGAGCGCCTTGAGCAGCGCGTTGGGCAGGAACATGCCGACCACATGACGAGCCGTGCACGGTTGCGGCGACACCGCGTTGACGATGCTGCCTTCGGGCGCCTCGACCTTGATCGGGGCCAGGCTGCCGTGGTTGTTCGGCAGGTCGGGATTGAGCACCGACCGCACGGTGAACGTCGTGTAGGCGTGGGTGTAGTTCTTCACCACGTTGATGCCGTACGGGCTGGCGTCGCTCGAGCCGGCGTAGTCGACGAGGATCTCGCCCTGCTCGGGATCGACGGTGACGGCGCACACGATGTCGATGCGGCTCCCGTCGGCGAGGTCGAGCTCGGCCGAGGCGTGATAGGTGCCGGCGGGCAGCTGGGCGATGGACGCCCGTGTAGCGGCCTCGCTGCGCTCGATGATCTCGTCAGCGAGCGCCTCGATGTCATCGAGGCCGTGGCGCGCGCAGAGGCTCAGCAGCCGCTGGGCGCCGACCTCGCCACTGGCCATCTGGGCGTGCAGATCGCCGGCCATGTGATCGGGCTGGCGGACGTTGGACAGGATGAACCGCCACACGTCGTCGTTGCGCGCGCCCGCCCGCATCAGCTTGCAGATCGGGATCCACAGGCCTTCCTCGAACACGTCGCGGGCGCCGGCGCCGATGCCGTAGCCGCCGACGTCGGTGTGGTGGATCGTGCTGCCGAAGAACGCGATGACCCGACCGTCGCGGAACACCGGGTACAGCACGGTGACATCGAGGAGTTGCCCGGCGGTGCGATACGGGTCGTTGGTGATCAACACGTCGCCCTCGTCCAACGTGTCGGTCGGGTGCTCGGCGAGGATCGCCCCGGCCGCCCGGGCGAGGCTGTTGATGTGGCCCGGCGTGCCCGTGACCGCCTGGGCGACCATCCGCCCACGGCGGTCGAACACGGCGTTGGCGAGGTCGCCCGCCTCGCGCACGATCGGCGAGAAGGCCGCCCGCTGGAGGGCCCGCGCCTGCTCGTTCACGGTCGCGATGAGGCTCTGCCACAGCACCTCGAGCTCGATCGGGTCGAACGTCATGGCGCCACCTCGGCGATCAACGTGCCGTCGGTCGCCAGCTCCGCCGTCCACCCCGGCCGGATGACGACGGTGGTCTCGCGCTCCTCGACGATCGCCGGGCCGGCGATCCGCTGGCCGACGCCGAGTTGCTCGCGGCGGTAGACCGGCGTGTCCAACGGGGCGACGCCTCGCGTGAAGGACACCGGGCGGGTCCGCATCGGTTCACCCGGCGCGTCGCCGAACGTGGCGAGCGGCTCGACGGTGTCGGCGTCGGCGTAGGCGCTCAGCCGCCAGGTGACGACCTCGATGCCGACGTCGGGGATGGTCAGCCCGTAGATGCGGCGGTAGTCGTGCTCGAAGCGGGCCACGACGTCGGCCACCGTGGCCGGCCAGCGTTCCCCCTCGCCGACCCAGATCGTGAGCTCGTTGCCCTGCCCGAGGTAGCGGGCATCGAGTCCGTAGCGCAGGCGGATCCGGTCCGGGCGTACGCCGGCGGCGGCGAGCACCCGCCGGCCCTCGTGGCGCAGCTCGTCGAGCAGGCCGTCCCGCTCGGCCGCGTCGACGGTGTCGAGGGGGCGGACCATCGAGCGGGCGAGGTCGATGCGCACGGGCGACACGAGCGTGCCGAACGCGCTGAGCACGCTGGCGTTGACGGGGAACACCACGCGAGGCGACTCGAGCAACTCGGCCACACCGCAGGCGTGCACCGGTCCGGCCCCGCCAAAGGCGAGCAGGGTCACCCCGCGCAGATCGGCGCCCTGCTCGACGGCGTGCATCCGGCTCGCCGCGGCCATGTTCTGGTTGACGAGATCGGTGATCCCGGCGGCAGTCTCGTCGCGCGGGCGGTCGAGGACGGCGGCGAGCGAGTCGAGCACCGTTTCCGCCGCGCCCGCGTCGAGCGGCATGTCGCCGCCGAGGAAGTAGGTGGGATCGAGGAACCCGAGCGTGACGTCGGCGTCGGTGACCGTCGGCTCGGTCCCGCCGCGGCCGTAGCACGCCGGGCCGGGGTCGGCTCCGGCCGACTGCGGGCCGACCTTGAGCAGGCCCAGCCCACCCGAGGCCACGTCGTCGACCCACGCCTCGCTGCCGCCACCGGCCCCGATCTCGACGAGGTCGACCGAGGGCACGTTGACCGGGAACCCGCTGCCCTTCTTGAAGCGGTACATCCGGGCGACCTCGAACGTCGTGGTCAGCACGGGCTCACCGCCGGTGATGAGGCAGCTCTTCGCCGTCGTGCCGCCCATGTCGAAGCACAGCAGCCGTTCCTCACCGAGCCGGCGGGCGAACCAGCTGCCCGCCAGTGCCCCCGCTGCCGGCCCGCTCTCGACGAGCCGGATGGGCGCCTTGGCCGCGTCGTCGGCCGAGACCACGCCACCGTTGGACAGCATCATCAGCACCGACCCACCGAATCCCTCGGCGGCGAGCCACTTCTGCAGCTCGTCGAGGTACGGGCCGATCACCGGCATCGTGGCGGCGTTGCACGCGGTCGTGATCATCCGCGGGTACTCGCGCAGCTGCGGCGAGAGCTCGGCGCTGATGCACACCGGCACGCCGAGCCGATCGGCGACCTGCTCGGCGACAACTCGCTCGTTGGCCGGGTTGGCGTAGCTGTTGATCAGGCAGACGCCGACCGCTTCGACCTGCGCCGCGCGCAGCGCGTCGGTGACCGCGGCGAGCGCATCCTCGGTCGGCCCTTCGACGACGACGCCGTCGGGGTTGGTGCGCTCGGCGATCTCGATCACGCGGTCGCGCGCGACCGGCGGGGCCGGGAACTCGATCTGCAGGTCGTACATGTCGTAGCGGTGCTCGTCGCGGATCGCCAGGGTGTCGCCGAAGCCGTTCGTGACGACCAGCCCGGCCCGTCCGATCTTGTTCTCGATCAGGGCGTTGGTGATGAGCGTCGTGGCGTGGACGATCGGCGCCGTGATCTCGGCCGGGCGCACGCCCGCCTTGGTGAGGACGCCGTCGACGCCCGCCCGGACGCCGTCGAGTGGGGCCGCCGGGGTCGTGAGCGTCTTGTCCACGACGACTCGGCCGGATGCCGCGTCGAGGAGCACGGCGTCGGTGAACGTGCCGCCGATGTCGACGGCGAGGCGCCAGTCAGCCACCGCGGAGGTCCTCGCGCGGAGGGGCGAAGACGTCGAGGATCCACACCTCGTCGAGCTCGTCGTCGCCGATGAACACACTGTCGCCGTGCCAGACGCCGCGCGGCGCGAGGTAGATCTCGCCGGCGCGCAGCACGGTTCGCTCGGTCGTGTCCTCGGCGCCGATACGGAAGTCGAGGGCGCCGCGCACGACGATGCCGAGCTGCTCCTGGTCGTTGTGGTGGTGGAGGACCGATCCCTCGGCGCCGCCCTTGATCCGCCAGAAGCAGAGCTGCAACGACTGGCCGGTGATCACGCGGCGGCGGAACCCGGCGCGGTCGGTCTCGTTGAAGGCCTCCTCGTCGAAGAAGTAGCAGTACTGGTCGGACAGGTCGATCATCACACGAGCCGTTCGAGCATCCGGCGCTCGACGTCGATGAGGTGGTCGGTCACCGCGGCGACGGTCCGACGGCGGTCGCCGCGGGCGATCGCCGCGGCGATGGCGCGGTGGGCATCGGTGGCGCTGCGGATGATCTGCTCGACCTCCCGCCGGTTCACCTCGGCGTAGAGCAGCGAGGCGAACTCGTCGCTGCCGAAGAGCGCGGCGAGGGCCTTGGCATGGACCTCGGCGAGCACCGGGTTGCCGCTCGCGCGCGCGATCGTCGAGTGGAACGTGCGGTCGGTGGCCCGGAACTCATCGAGCGTGGGCGGGACATCCGCCGCGAGGCTGACGAGCTCGGCCCGATCCTCATCACTCGCCCGTTCGCAGGCGAGGCGGGCCATCGCCGGCTCGATCACCTGGCGAACCTCGAACAGTTGGTGGACGAGGGTCTTGCGGTCGTCCAGGGTCAGATCGAGCGTGGGGAGCATCTCGGCGACGACCGGACGGTTGCCTCGGCGCTCGAGGTACCCGGCGGTCACCAGTCCCTGGATCGCTTCGCGCACCGACGTCCGGGCGACGCCGAACTCCTGGCACAGCACCCGCTCGGACGGCAGCGGGTCACCGGGGATCAGCTCGCCGGTGCGGATCGCCTCGAGCAACCGGTCGCGGATCGCGGACGAGATCGTCCGCCGCGACACCGGCTCGAACGTGGCCGTGCTCACGGGTGGCTCCCGGCCGCCGTCACGACAGGCCGTGCTCGGCGAAGCGCTGGCGCTCGGCGGCGAGGTCGAGCGGGGCGACCATCGCCTGGTCCTCGGAGTCGCCCCAGTGCTCGGCCGGGACCGCCCACATCACCTCGAACTCGAGGCCGTCGGGGTCGTGGGCGTAGAGGCTCTTGCTGGCGCCATGGTCGCTCGCCCCGACGAGGGCGCCGGCGGCGGCGAGCCGGTCCCGGAGCTCCTCGAGCTCGGCGAGCGTCGGCACCTCCCAGGCGACGTGATAGAGCCCGACGGTCTGCTGGCCGGCGGCGCTCGGGAGGGCCTGGTCGCCGATGGAGAAGAAGGCGATGTCGTGGTGGTTCTCCGAGGCCGGGGCGCGCATGAACGCGTACGCCCCCTCGGGGTGATCGGAGACGGTGGTGAACCCGAGCACGTCGGCGTAGAACGCTTGGGTGCGCCGGGCGTCGCGCACGTAGAGCACGGCGTGGTTCATGCGGGTGATGGGCATCGTGACGCTCCTTCGGGAGGGCGGCTCGCGTCCCGTGGACTGATTGTCAGACCATAGTGCTCCACCCGAAACGGCGCCAAGTCCGTCGTGCGATCAGGTTGCGGATCGACGCCTGAACACCTCGAACGGCACGAGGATGAAGATCGCGACGACGAGATAACCGACGACGGCGAGGGTCGGCAGGAACAGCCCGAGCACCAGCATCACCACGTAGCCGGCCAGTCCCGGCGTGAGCCGAGAGGTCAGGTCCGCGATGTGCTCGTCGGCGGCGTCAGTTCGCACCAGCCGGGCGCCGACCGCGTAACGCCAGACGACGGAGGTCAGCAGGACCGCCGGTGAAGACGGTGACGCCGTAGATCGTGGTCGCGACCCGGTCGGCGTCGTCGTCGCCGCCGTACTCGGCGAGCAGCCGGGTGGGGAAGGGGATGAACGCGACGACCATCAACAGCAGGAGGTTGAGGCGCACCAGCAGGGCGTTGGCCCGGCCGAGGTACTCGGTGATGACGGAGTGGGCGAGCCACAGTGCCCCGATCGTGGCGAAGCTGACCGCATAGGCGAGGTACGAGCGCCACTGGTCCGTGATCGCGCCCCACAGGTCGTCTTCGGACCCTGTGGGCACGGTGATCTCCAGGACCAGCAGAGTGATCGCGATCGCGAAGACGCCGTCGCTGAACGCCTCGAGCCTCCCGGTGCCGATCCCCGACGGCCGGTCCGCGGCCGCCTCAGCATTGGCCATGGCCACATGATCGCGGCACGCAGATCCGCCGTCGCGGATGTCGCTCGACCGTTGCCACCTGGGCCGCGATCCCGTAGTATGGGTAGCCCACCGACGCGGGGTGGAGCAGTCCGGTAGCTCGTCGGGCTCATAACCCGAAGGTCGCAGGTTCAAATCCTGCCCCCGCCACCAAGTGACGGTGAAGGCCCAGGTCAGGGACCTGGGCCTTCGTCGTTGTTGGCGGCGTCTACCGGGTTCCGGTGGTGTTCTTCCGGCTGTTCCTCCGGTGTTCCACCGGCGTCGCCGTCGCCCGGTGGAACGGGTGTGGTGAGGCGTTGGTAGGTGCGGGCGGCGTCGGCTTGCATGCCGGGCAGGACGTGCTGGTAGGTCTCGATGGTGAAGGCGATGTTGGCGTGGCCGAGCCGCTCGCTGACGACCTTGACGGGGACGCCTTCTTTGATCAGCAGGCTGCCGTGGGTGTGGCGCAGGTCGTGGAGCCGGATGACCGGGACGCCGGCGCGGCGGGCGATGCGTTCGAAAGCCTGGGAGAGAGCGTGGGGGTGGATCGGGTCGCCGTCGCCGTCGGTGAACACCCAGCCGTCATCGGGCTCGATCCCGACGGCGGCGAACTCGGCGCGCTGGAACGCTCGCCACCCGGCGAGCACGGCGAGGGTCGTGGTGTCGAGGTCGATGCTGCGACGAGACGTCGCGGGTCTTGCCGCGGGTCTGGTGGAGTTCGTAGCCGATGGCGACGAGCCCGCGGTTGAGGCCGAGCCGGCGCTTGTGTGAAGTCGATGTCGTCCCACTTAAGGCCGAGGACCTCGTTGCGGCGCATCCCGGTCATCGCCGCGAGCCACAGCAGCGGGAACAGCGGTGACCAGCGGCGGTGCGCAGGAACTGGCGGAGCTGGTCGTCGGTCCAGGACTGGGCTTCGGTTCTTGGGATCGCCTTCAGCCTGGGGGAGCGGGCGACGAGGGCGACGTTGCGCGTGAGCAGCCCGCGGCGGACGGCGTCGGCGAGGCAGCCGCGGATGACGAGGTGGATCTCGTAGACGGTCTTCGGTGCGAGGGCGGGTCGCTCGGAGGTGGGACTGAGGAGCTGGTCGTAGAGCGCTTCGATGTGGTGGTGACGCAGTCGGCGCAGGCTGATCCGTCCGAGTACCGGCAGGATGTGGCGCTGCACGTTGCGTTCGTAGCCGCGGTAGGTGCTGGCCGCGAGCTGCAGCTTCTTGGCGGGCAGCCACTGGCCGGTCAGGTAGGCGCCGAAGGTCAGCGACCGCACGGCGTCGGCTCGTCCCTGCTCCTCGGCGGCGAGCCGGGCGGCGAGTCGTTGCGCCCGTTCCCGGTCGGTGCCAGCGGGGTGCCACCGTCGCCGTTCACGACCGGTGACCGGGTCGAGTCCCTCGTAGATCACGGCGTAGAACCGTCCCCGCCGCATCGCCACGTATCCGTTCATCATCGTCCTCCTCGGGTGGGTGGTCCCGGCGATCGGGACCCGGAGGAACGATCGGTAGAACACGACGAGACCGGCGTCGAGCACGACGCCCTCGCTGCATCACACCACGTCACCGGCGCGCTGACCCGATCGACGAAACGGTGGAACACCGCCGTCGGTCGAGAGCCTCCAACTCCGCGTTGCGGAGACGTGAATGTCTTGGCGTCGAGTGCACCGTACGGTGGTGGCAGATCCGATGGTGGTCGATGATGGCTCGGTCCCTGAGGTCGGTGGAGAGGAGCGGACGTTGACGGCGAAGCGAGTGCGCACGGCAGAGCACGACCGGCTCGCTGCGGTCGGTCGACCCGAGGGTGACCTGTTCACGGCGAGTGAGTGGTATGAGTGGGGTCCGTATCTGGCCGAGCGGGCGTGGGGTTCGGTGCGCGAGGACTACAGCGCCGGTGGCGATGCGTGGTCGTCGTTTCCGCATGACCATGCCCGGTCGCGCGTGTTCCGTTGGAACGAGGACGGGCTGGCGGGGTTGTGTGATGTGCGGCAGCGGCTGTGCCTGGCGCTGGCGTTGTGGAACGGCCGTGATCCGATCCTGAAGGAGCGGATCTTCGGGTTGACGGGCCCGGAGGGCAACCACGGTGAGGACGCGAAGGAGTACTGGTGGTATCTCGACGCGTTGCCCAGTCACGCGTGGCTGCGCTGGCGTTACCACTACCCGCAGGCGGCGTTCCCGTACGAGTTGCTGGTGGCGGAGAACGGTCGGCGAGGGTTCCACGACCCCGAGTTCGAGTTGCTCGACACTGGGGTGTTCGACGAGGACCGCTATTGGGCGATCGAGGTGACCTACGCCAAGGCGGATCCGACCGACGTTCTCATGCGCATCACGGTGAAGAACCACGGTCCCGATGCGGATGAGTTGCACGTCCTGCCGACCCTGTGGTTTCGCAACCGGTGGGCATGGGACGGCGGTGCCACGCCGAAGCCGGTGATGCGGCTCGACGGGGGCGCGATCCGAGCCGAGCTCGACGATGGCAGCGTCTATGAGTTGGTCGCGGCCGACGGACCTGCTGGGCCGCCGGTGCGCGCTGTTCTGCGAGAACGAGACCAACACGGCCCGGATCTTCGGTCATGCGTCGTCGACGCCGTGTCCGAAGGACGGCATCAACGACCACGTGATCGGTGGTGCGGCCACTGTCAGCGACGACGGGGTCGGGACGAAGGCGGCGTGGTGGTACCGGATGAGCGTTGACGCCGGGGACGGAAGTCGAGCTGCGTCTCCGGCTGCGGCCCGCGGAGCCAGCCGGCGACGACGGCGACGAACCCGGTCCTTCTTCTCGCACGAGCGAGCGCGGACGGACCGTCAAGGCCGAGCTCGGGTCGTCGTTCTCCAAGGTCATGGCGGAACGGGAGCGGGAGGCCGACGAGTACTACGCGGCGCTCATCCCTGAGACGATGGACGTCGAGCGGGCGAGGGTGGTCCGTCAGGCGTGCGCTGGGCTGGTGTGGAGCAAGCAGTACTACCCGTACCGGGTGGCGCGCTGGCTGGATGGGGATCCCGGTCAGCCGGCACCACCGTCAGAACATCGCAACGGGCGCAACGCCGGATGGCGCCACCTCGACGCCGACGACGTGCTGGCCATGCCCGATGCCTGGGAGTACCCGTGGTTCGCGGCGTGGGATCTCGCGTTTCACGCCATCGCCTGGGCCCACCTGGACCCGGCGTTCGCCAAGTACCAGGTGTTGGTGCTGTTGCGCGAGTGGTTCCTCAACCCCAACGGCGCGCTGCCCGCCTACGAATGGAGTTTCGACGACGTCAACCCGCCCGTCCACGCATTCGCCGCCCTGCGCGTGTTCCACGTCGCCGGCGACGACGACGTGGACTTCCTCGAGCGTGCCTTCCACAAGCTCCTCCTCAACTACATGTGGTGGTTGAACCGGCAGGATCCCGACGGCAACAACCTCTTCGGGGGCGGCTTCCTGGGCCTGGACAACGTCAGTCCGATCGATCGGTCGCACTTGCCGCCAGGGGCGACGCTCGTCCAAGCCGACGGTTCGGCCTGGATGGCGTTCAACAGCCTGGCGATGCTGACCATGGCGGTGGTGCTCGCCGATCGCCACGAGGCCTATGACGACATGGTGGTCACGTTCCTCGAGCGGTTCGTGTCGATCACGAGGGCGATCAACTCCTCGGGCATGTACGACCCGACGCGCGGGTTCTTCTACGACTTCGTCGACAGTGCCGCCGGACGCCAGCGGGTCCAGGTGGAGACCATCGGCGGGGCGGTGCCGCTGTTCTCGGCGGTGACGATGACCGCCAGCGACGGCGGGGAGCGGCGACAGGCGCTGCGCCGACGGTTGGAGCGTCTCCTTGACCGCCAGTCGGCCGATGTGGCGGATCTCGAGGCGCTCGGCCGCCTGCGCGTCGAGGGCCCCGCCGCCGAGCTGCTGGTGAGCGTGGTGTCACCCGACCAACTCCGCACGACGCTCGCCGAGTTGTTCGACGAGTCGTCGTTCCTCGCACCGTTCGGCTTGCGTTCGCTGTCGAAGCGCTACGAGAGCCGGCCCTACGCGATCACCGTCGACGGCGCGAGCTACGCCGTCGACTACGAACCGGCCGAGTCGACCACGCCCATGTACGGCGGCAACTCGAATTGGCGGGGACCGATCTGGGTGCCGATGAACTATCTGGTCATCCGTTCGCTCACCCGGTTCCACCACTACGTCGGGCCCGAGTTCACGGTCGAGTACCCGACCGGGTCCGGTCACCAGCGCACCCTCCTCGAGATCGCCCAGGACCTCGCCGACCGTCTCACGTCGATCTTTGTGCGCGCACCTGACGGTCAGCGGCCGGTGTTCGGCGGCACCGCCCGCTTCCAGCAGGATCCGGCCTGGGACAACCTGTTGTTCTTCGAGTACTTCCACGGCGACAACGGCGCCGGGCTGGGCGCGTCCCACCAGACCGGGTGGACCGCGTTGGTGGTCGACCTCCTGCTCGACCCGCCGATCGAAAGCGTCCCGTTCGACCTCCGACACGCCAGGACGTCGTCGTGATGAGGGACCGAAACCCGCCGCGCCGGTTCCCGGTGCTGTGGCAGCTCAACGCCCGCATCACCGTCCATCGAATCGGCGACTCGCCGCGAGCGCGGTCGTCTGGCCGATCGTCGCCCCGATGACCGACCCGATGATGACGTCGCCCGGGTAGTGCACGCCCGTGTGCACGCGCGAGTAGGCGACCGCCGCGGCCAGGCCGCGCAACAGTGCGCCGAACACCGGCATCGACCCTGCCACGGCCCCTGCGAACGCGAACGCCGACGCGGAGTGGCCCGACGGGAAGGAGGTGGAAGTCGGCATCGGTACGTGGCGCCCCTCCGGCACACCGGCCGCGTCGCGGTCCGGGCGCTCCCGCCGGCTCGCCAGCTTCATCGGTAGATTCACGACGGCCGAGTTGATGCCCACCGAGACGAGCCCTGTCGCCGCCGCCCTTCGCCCTCTTGGTCCCCCGAACGCGAACAGGGCCGTCGCGGCCACGAGCGACAGCTTCGAGTGGTTCGCCAGTCCGGAGAGGCGGCGAAGCGGCCGGTCGAGCGTGGGCGTCGGTGTGACGGCGATCGCGCGGTAGACGGCAAGGTCGACCTGGGCGAGCTCGTGCAGTGCCTTGGCGGCGACCGATCGCCGGGGCGTCGCGCGGGCCTCCATCACCTCCGCGAGCCGTTCTGCCGGCGGGACCCGCGAGCCTCGGTCGGGCGCGTCGCTCACTGGGGGATCGTATCGAGAGCGGTCGCCCACACAGGCGCAGGGACTTCCGCCAGCCGAGCGAGCGGGCAGCGGGCGAGTAGCCGATGGCCTGCTTCGGGAGTCGGACGAGGACCGGGGACAGGCGGATCGAGAACCGCAGCGGCGAGTCCATGACCTTGGTCTCCCCCGTCGAGCCCCGTCTCGATCGCGGCGCCGGACGTCACCTCGAACGTCGGTGTCGCCCACAACGAGAGCCCCCCGAAGTGCTTCTGATGACCGGACGCGATGGCGGCCAGGAACGGCGCGGCGTCCGACCGCTTGGCCAGCACCAAAGCCACCACACCAAGCTTGCGGCTATCCGGCCGACTGCGGCTCCCCAAGCCGCCAAACGTCGTGCCCGTACGAGTGGTTGGAGACCTGCATGATGTCGGCTAACCCGCGGGCTCGACGCCGTCAGCGCCGGTAAGCCGCGGATCGAAGGATCCGCTGGCGTCACATCGCACGCGCCGCCTGAACAAGCTCCCCAGACCGTCGCGTGCTCGGGAGTTTCACGTCAGCACATCACGCTCCACCCGCAGCTCGGCGTTCTCCCGTTCCAGCCGACGCACATTGCCCGGGTCCAGCCGCGAGTGGTCAGCCTCCTCCCCGGGCGAGCCAGTACTTCTTCACCCAGTTCTCAGGTGCCAGCGCCGATGCCGAGCTCCCGGGCCCACCTCAGCGATTGGCCTAACGGTCCCGAACGATCGCCACCGCCCCCTGACGGAACTCAGCGTCATGCTTTCTCCGCTCTGACGTGGCGTCTCTTCTACGGAAAGGGGGATGCCCATTCCGAGAGGTGATGACGGGATGGTCCTTGCCAAAGTGAACGGGCGCGATGGTTACGTAAGCACCTCGACGCCGAGGGACTCGAACGTCTGTCCACGCCGGACGGTTTGGGTGTCGCGATGTGAATTCACTCGCATCGCAGCGCGTCGGTTACCTCGTCGTAGATGTGCTGCACTCCTGTCAGGATGGCCTCGATGCTTGAACCGAGCTGATCGAGTCCCTGCGCCTCGGGCAGTGCCTCGATTTCAGCTCGAAGGCTTTCGACGTCGGGAGCCAATACCTCGCGTTGCTCCTGACCGAGTTCGTCGACTGCGGACGCGAGCTCGTCGTAGGCTTCGCTGATGGCGGCGGTGCCATCGCTGGCGTCACCGAAGTTGCCGGCTTCGATGTCTGCCACGACATCGTCGACAGCCTCGCGTAGCTCCGTTCGGGCGTCACACACCCGTTCCTCTGCGCTCGGATCATCACCGCAGCCGGAGACGCCGATCACTACCAGCGTGACGGCAAGGCCGCGCCAACGTCGTGGCCACGGCGGGCTGGTCATCATTCGGGCACGGTAGCGCCCGCGGCGGTGTCAGCCATCGGACAGCACCTCGGCGAGGCGTCGCGCATCGATGCGAAGGATCAGTGGCTGGACGGCACGGTGTGCACCTGGAAGGGGTTCCGGGTGTTGCCTCGTCGGCTTCGATGGTGGCGAGGGGCGGACCGACTCGCCGGTCGCGCCAACGTCGCGTCGATCGAGCGCCTCGGTGTCGGCGGCGATCGACGGCGGTGCAAGCTTCAAGTGCGGAGGACGTTTCTGGCGAGGCCGGTCAGACGAAGGCGCTGATGCCGGTGATGCTGCGCCCGACGATCAAGGTGTTCATCTCGCGGGTGCCTTCGTAGGAGTAGAGCGCTTCGGCGTCGGCGACGAAGCGGCCGACGTGGTGGTCGAGGAGGATGCCGTTGCCGCCCAGCAGTTCGCGCGCCCAGCCGACCGTCTCCCGCATCCGCACGGTGCACACGGCTTTGGCTAACGCCGAGTGCTCGTCGAGGTCTTCGCCGGCGTCGGCGAGTTGGGCGAGACGCAGACAGAGGCAGGCGGAGGTGGTGCAGTTGCCGAGCATGCGCACCAGCAGGTCCTGGACCAGCTGGAAGCCGGCGATCGGTCGCCCGAACTGGTGGCGCTCTTTGGCGTAGGCGAGGGCGTGCTCGTAGGCGCCGAGGCCGCAGCCGACGGCCATCCAGGCGACACCGGCGCGGGTGAGCTTCAGCACCTTGGCGGTGTCGCGGAACGAGGTGGCTCGTTGGAGGCGGTTGCCCTCGGGGACGATCACGCCGTCGAGGGTGATCAGCCCGTTCTGCACGACGCGCAGGGCGATCTTGTCCTGAAGGTCTTCGACGCTCATGCCGGGCGTGCCGCGCTCGACGACGAACCCTTTGACTTGGTTGTCCTCTTCGTCGCGGGCCCAGATGATGACGAGGTCGGCAAAGCTGGCGTTGCCGATCCACTTCTTCTGGCCGTTGAGGATCCAGTGGTCACCGTCGCGGCGAGCCGTCGTGGTGAGACCCCGCGAGGCGCCCGATCCGACGTCGGGCTCGGTCAGCCCGAACGCGCCGATCTGTTCGAGGCGGGCCATGCCAGGTAGCCAGCGATCGCGTTGCTCGTCGGATCCGCACACGTAGATCGACCCCATCGCCAACCCGCTGTGCACGCCGTGGAACGTGGCGATCGACGGATCGGTGCGGGCGATCTCCATGAACACCATCCCGTCCAGGGTGCGGCTGCGGCCGGGGCAGCCGTACCCCTCATAGGGGAGGCCGGCGATGCCGAGTTCGCGGAACCCGTCGAGGATCTGGAACGGGAACCTGGCGCGTGTCCAGTAGTCGTTGATGATCGGCTCCACCTCATCGCGCATGAACGTGCGCACGGCGTGCACAACGGCGAGCTCGCCCGGCTCGAGTGTCCGTTCGAGGCCGTAGAAGTCACTCGAGGGCAAGGTGCCTGTCGTCATGACACCCTCCTCACGGGTCGAGACCGCGAACGCATTCGTGGGTCCATGTCACACGCTCCGACCAGTTGCGGCCTCCACAAGAGCGCGCGGCACCTGAGGATGTCCCGCTTCGTGTTGAAGTTCGGTGGTGATCCCGAACTTGCTCAGGCGACGTGAGCGTAGTTGGTGGGTGTGACAGCGGCAGGGGTGGTGGCCCGGGCGACGGCGGCGACGAAGGCTGGCATGTCGGCTTGACCCTTGAGGCGACGGAAGGAGCGTTCGGCTTCGAGCATGCCGGCGGCGATCCACCGCTTCTTCATCGTGCCGTCGCGCCAGTGCTTGACCCGACCGGTGGTGGTGCGGGTGATCGAGATCATTGACTCGATGCAGTTCGTGTTCGTCAGCGACTGGCGCAGCCGGCCGGTGACACCGAGGCCGGCGATGGTGAACATCTCCTCGAACGCCTCGCGCAGCGACGCGGCGGCGTCAGGATGGTTGGCGTCGAGCTGGCGGGCGAGATCCCGGCACGCCTTGAGCCCCTTGGCCGGGTCGGGCTGAGCGAACGCCGCGGCGAGGCGCCGATCGATGGCGTCGCGCTGGTCGACGGGCAGGTAGCCGATCACGTTGCGTCGCTTGTGCAAGGTGCAGCGCTGGATCGACCATTCCCCGAACACCTTGACGACCGCCTTGCGCAGCGCCTTCGATCCGTCGATCACGGCGACGATGCCGTGGTCGTAGCGCAGCCCGCGAGCGACCAGATCGGCGAGCAGATCGGTCACCACGACGGTGTTCTCGGTGTCGCCCAGGATCAGCCCGACAGGCACCTTCGTGCCGTCAGCAGTGATGATCACGGCGACGGTGATCATCTGCCCGGCAACGTTGAGCCCGTGGATCATCTCGACACCACGATGTCCAGCGCGGACAGGTCACGGGCCAGCAGCTCGGCCAGCGCCTGCTCGGTGGCGGCCTTGAACCGGCGCGACGCCGCTGACTTCCGACTGTGCATGCCCGTCGACACCGACGGGTTCGGTGACATCGACATGGCGGCGGGTGGACCACACCGGCGAGCATCCGCTCCACGACGACCTGGCGCAGCAGATCCTCCGACGCGAACGTCTCCCACGCCGCCAGCTCAACCTCGCCACCGTCGACGTAGCGGCCGCCGGGGCCGCGACACCGTGATCTTCTGCGAGCCAGCACGACCTGACCAGTCGTCGTGCCATGCCAGTTCCCGACCCGGCCAGCGCCGACAGAGAGCGTGCTTCGGCCCGACGATCGAAGCGAGCTCCTCGGTGAGCATCTGCTGCATCACCACCAGCCCGGCCGCCGTCGAGAACGCCAACAGTCCTTCGCGCATGGCCGCCGCGACATCGGCCATCACCACCGACGCCGCCAACGGCAGACCGACCAGCTCGCCGACGGCATCAGGCGTCGCGATCTTCACGACAGGTACCTTCTTCATGGGTGATCCCTCTCCTTTCAGGTGTCTTGGTGGACTCCCGAACCCTGCCAGCACGGCACGGCCCGGGGAGGGATCACCACCTCACTTCAACAGCCTCCGGGACAACCTCCGGCACCTTGATGCTGCGTGAGCGCAGCCATTCGCCGAGCGCCTTGGCTTCCGCGTCCAGGCGCAGGCTCGAGGTGGCGCCGGTCCCGAGCAAGTCCTCGGAGCACGAAGTTGACGGCGCCGAGGTTCGGGGAGCTCGTTGACGCGCGAATCGCGAGCTGGCGTGTTTCGGGAAGCAGGCGTCGGAGCTCGTCGACGGTGAGGGTCGACGTGAGCCAGTCCGCATGCGGCCCGGTCGCGTGCCCAGACGCCGAGGTTCGCGTCGCCGCCTTTGTCGCCGGAGCGGGCATGGACGAGCTCACCGAGCGAGACGGCGACCAGCTCGTCGCTCAACCGGTGCCGACGCCGACGAGCGCCAGGCACGGCTCGGCGGGCGGCGCCACCGCCCGCTTGGCGTCGGGTGCCGTGGCGGGGACGATGTTTTCGGTGGTGCCGTCGTGGTGGTGGACCGTGTGCTCGAGGGTTGATTGGTCGAGCAGTGCCGGCCAGTAGACGCCGAATGCCGACCCCGGCTGCGGCGGGCCGAGGGCGTACAGCCCCGGGTAGCTGGACAGGGCCAGCTCGACGATCCGCGACGAGAACGCCCGCCCGGCGGCCTGTTCGGTGCCCTGCACCGCGATTCTGAGCAGCTGGGTGGCCGCATCCTGCGTGTCGGGGTCGTGCTGCGCCGTGCCGATCCGGTCGAGTGCGACCGCGTCGATCCCGTCGACGGCGTCGGCGTAGCGGCGGACGGATCGCTCGACCAGGGCGGCCTTGGCGTCGAGGTCGGTGCCGGTCAGCGCCAACACGGCGCTGTTCTCCCAGCCGCCGATCCCGGTGATGGCGACCT
>CAVWJT010000026.1:0-33068 GCA_963755235.1 uncultured Acidimicrobiia bacterium | reverse complement strand
CGCGTTCGTGTTCTGAGCGGGCTCAGCGCCAGCGCAGCAGGTCGGCGGCGGCGACGACGATGTCGGTCGTCTGCGGGAGCACGACGGCCTCGAGCGTCGGCTCGTACGGCACCGGCGTGTCGAGGGCGGCGACCCGGCGGATCGGTGCGACGAGCAGCTCGAACAGCTCCTCCGCGGCCCACGCCGCGATCTCGGCGCCGAAACCGGCAGTGAGGGTGTCCTCGTGGACGACGAGGAGGCGGCCGGTGCGGGCGACGGATTCGGCGATCAGCTCGCGGTCGTAGGGCACGATCGTGCGCAGGTCGACGACCTCGAGCGACGCGCCCGCATCGTCCAGCTGCGCGGCGGCCTGGAGCGACCGCTCGACCGTCGCCCCCCACGTGACGATCGTGAGATCGGTGCCGCTCCGGCGCACGGCGCCGCGCCCAAACGGCACGACGTGGTCCGGACCGGGATACGGGTCGGCGGCGTACGGCTGGCGGAGAAGATGCTTGTGCTCGAGCAACAGGACCGGGTCCTCGTACCGGAACGCGGCGTGGAGCAGGCCGGCGGCGTCGGCGGCGCGGGAGGGGAAGGCGACGAGCAGCCCGGGGATGTGGGCGAAGATCGACTCGCCGCACTGGCTGTGCCAGATCGCGCCGCCGGCGAGGTACCCACCGATCGGGACGCGGATGACGAGCGGCACGTGGAACGCACCGGCCGACCGCCAGCGGGTCGTCGCCGCCTCGCTGCGGATCTGCGTCATCGCCGGCCAGATGTAGTCGAAGAACTGGATCTCGGCGCACGGCCGGAGACCTCGGATCGCCTGACCGACGCCCCGGCCGACGATGCTCGCCTCGGCGAGGGGGGTGTTGAAGCAGCGGTCCGATCCGAACCGTCGCTGCAGGCCCTTGGTCAGCCCGAACACCCCACCCTTGCCCTCGACGTCGGCGAGCAGTTCGGGTGGCGCGTCGGCCACGTCCTCGCCGAAGACCCGCACCCGCTCGTCGGCCTCCATCACGTCGGCGAGGGCGCGGTTGATGGCGTCGACGAGCAGCACCGGCTTGCCGTCACCGGCGGCCTCGGTCGGCGAGAGCTCGGGAATCGAGACGACGTGGTCGGCGACGGAGCGCACATCGGGCCGGGCCGCGGCGAGCGCCTCCCGGGCGGCGTCGGCGGCGAGCCGGGCCGCGTCCCGCTTGACGTCCTCGACCTCCGCCTCCGTCAACGAACCGGCGCGCACCAGCGCCGCGGCGAACAGGTCGATCGGGTCGTGACGCGCTTCGTCGGCGAGTTCCTCGGCCGAGCGGTACTTGCTCTGCGTGTCGGCCGACGAGTGGGAGAACGGCCGGGTGACCTTGGCGTGGATGAGACCGACGCCGCGACCCGACCGCACCCAGTCGGCCGCGGCCGAGCCGGCCTTGCGCACCGCGAAGTAGTCGCAGCCGTCGACGCTGAAGACCTCCAACCCGGGGAAGCCCGACACGAGGCGGCCGATCGGTCCCGGCGCCTGGTCGCGGCGGGGGACCGAGATCGCCCATCCGTTGTCGGCGACGACGAACAGCAGCGGCACCTGCAGCGTGCAGGCGCCGCTGAGCGCTTCCCAGAACTCGCCCTCCGAGCAGGCGCCCTCACCGAGCGAGACGTAGGTGATCTCGTCGCCGCCGCCGGCGCAGTCCGGAAGGTCACGGTGGTCGCGCAGGTAGCGCGTCGCCTCGGCGCAGCCGAGGGCGACGAGCACCTGTGAGCCGGTCGGGCTCGATTGGGTCACGATGTGTCGGTCGGCGGCGCCCCAGTGCGACGGCATCTGGCGTCCGCCGGACGCCGGGTCGGCGACGGATCCGACGGCCTGGAGGAAGAGGTCGTACGCCGACACACCGAGCCCGAGAACCAGCGCCTGATCGCGGTAGTAGGGGAAGAACCAGTCGTGGCCGGGCCGCAGCGAGCGGGCGAGCCCGAGCCCGAGCGCCTCGTGCCCGGCCCCGGAGATCTCGAAGTACACCTTCGCCTGCTTCTGGAGCGTCTGCTCGCGGCTGTCGATCGCCCGCGACACGCAGGCGAGCCGGAAGTCGGCGATCGCCTCCTCGGGCGGGATGTCGTCGACCGTGGGATCGAGGATGTCGGCATGGGTGGTCATTTGGGTTCACCTACAGCTCGGCCTCCCAATCGCGAGTGGCCATCGTCTCGCGCACGGACGCCAGAAACGCGGATGCATAGGCGCCGTCGACGGCGCGGTGGTCGAACGACATCGAGAGGTTCCCGACGGGCCGCACGGTCATCTGCCAGCCGCCGTCTGGGTCGGGGAGCGCGACCGGGCGCATGCGCACGCCGTCGGTGGACACGATCGCTACTTGCGGTTGGTTGATGATCGGCCCGGTGAGCAGGGTGCCGTAGCCGCCCGGGTTGGTGAGCGTGAACGTGCCTCCCTGCACGTCGGCAGGCGTGAGCTTGCGGGCGCGGGCGCGCTCGGCGAGCTCGGCCATCTTCGCGGCGAGGGCGGGGAGCCGGAGCTCGTCGGCCTTCGGTACGACGG
Source organism: uncultured Acidimicrobiia bacterium (assembly GCA_963755235.1). Taxonomy (GTDB): domain Bacteria; phylum Actinomycetota; class Acidimicrobiia; order Acidimicrobiales; family Ilumatobacteraceae; genus JALZMG01. Next base: position 30,556 of record CAVWJT010000026.1, on the reverse strand, counting down.
GCACGATCAAACCCTGGAAGTCGAGATCGACGGCGATTCCGAGGTTCACGTGCGGGTGGACCCGCAGGCCGTCGTCGACGACCCAGGCGTTGAGGTGCGGGTAGCGCGGCAACGCGTCGATCACGGCCCTGGCGATGAACGGTAGATAGGTCAACCCGGCCCGGCGACGGACCGTGTCCACGCCGGCGTAGTCGACCTCGGTGACGACCAGGGTGTGGGCGGCGGTGGCGAGCGAGCGGGTCAGGTGCTGCGCCGTCTGCCGGCGGATCGGCGAGAACGGGACGACATCGGCGTCAGTTTCGGTGTCCGGCTCTGGACCGTTGGCTTCCGGTCCAGGAGCCGTTCCTGCATCTACCTGTTGCGCGATAGGCCTACGTTCAGATTCAAGAACGGAGGTTCCGGCCTCCCGCGCCGCCAGCCGGGCGACGACGTCCGCGCGATCGGCCAGCCCGCCGCGGCGGTGTCCGCCGGCCCGGTCGGTGTCGGCCACCAACCCAACCTCCGATCTCCGTTGATCCTCGAGGTCCTTGACGAAGCTCACTGTACCCGTCGGTGTCGATCGGTAAGCGGAACCGCCAGGACTAGCGTCCCTGGGGTGTCGATGAACGACAAGATCGAGGATCTGAGACGGCGCCGCGAGCAGGCGTTCAACGCCGGGTCGCCCCGAGCCGTCGAGCGCCAGCACGCCAAGGGCAAGATGCTGGCCCGCGAGCGGATCGGCTACCTGCTCGACGAGGGTTCGTTCCACGAGCTCGACCTGCTCGCCCGCCATCGCGCCAACGCCTCGGGCCTCGAGGAGCGCCCCTACACGGATGGCGTGATCACGGGATGGGGCACCGTCGACGGGCGCAAGGTGTTCGTGTTCGCCCAGGACTTCACCGTCTTCGGTGGCGCGCTCGGTGAGGTGTTCGCCGAGAAGATCCACAAGCTGATGGATCTGTCGCTGAAGGTGGGCGCTCCCGTCGTCGGGCTCAACGACGGCGCCGGCGCCCGCATCCAAGAAGGCGTCGTGAGCCTGGCGAGCTACGGGGGCATCTTCCACCGCAACGTGTTGTCGTCTGGCGTCGTGCCGCAGATCTCCGTGATCCTCGGCCCGTGCGCGGGTGGAGCGGTCTACTCGCCGGCGATGACCGACTTCATCTTCATGGTGCGCGAGTCGTCGCACATGTTCATCACCGGTCCCGACGTCGTGAAGACGGTGACCGGCGAGGAGGTCACGCTCGAGGAGCTCGGGGGCGCGATGAGCCACGCGTCGAAGTCGGGGGTGGCGACGTTCGTCGCCGCCGACGAGAAGTCGTGCCTCGACGACGTGCGCTACCTGCTCTCGTTCCTGCCCCAGAACAACATGGAGGAGGCGCCGCGGGCGGACACCGAGGACGATCCCGAGCGGCTGTGCCTCGAGCTGCGCGATCTGCTCCCGGAGAGCTCGAACCTGCCCTATGACATGCGCGCGGTGATCACCGCCGTCGTCGACGACGGGGAGTTCCTCGAGTACTTCCCGCACTGGGCCCGTTCGATCATCTGCGGCTTCGGGCGGGTCGACGGGCGCACGGTCGGGGTGGTCGGCAACCAGCCGATGGTGCTCGCCGGAGTGCTCGACATCGAGTCGTCGGAGAAGGCGGCGCGCTTCGTCCGGACCTGCGACGCCTTCAACATCCCGCTCGTCACGTTCGTCGACGTGCCGGGGTTCCTTCCCGGTGTCGACCAGGAGTACGGCGGGATCATCCGCCACGGGGCCAAGCTGCTGTACGCCTACTGCGAGGCCACCGTCCCCCGCATCCAGATCATCACCCGCAAGGCGTACGGCGGTGCGTACGTCGTCATGAACTCCAAGTCAATCGGCGCCGACCTCGCCTTCGCCTGGCCGTCGGCCGAGCTCGCCGTGATGGGGCCGCAGGGCGCGGTCGAGATCGTCTACCGGCGCGAGCTCCAGCAGGCGGCTGATCCGGCGGCCCGCCGGGCCGAGCTGGTCTCGGAGTACACCGAGCGCTACGCCAACCCGTACGCGGCGGCCGAGCGGGGCTACGTCGACGACGTGATCGACCCGGCCGAGACCCGCCAGAAGGTCGTGGCCGGACTCGCCATGCTGCGCACCAAACGGGAAGAACTTCCGAGGCGGAAGCACGGCAACATGCCGCTGTAGCCCGTTCTGTCGTTTGAAGAGCGCCGGATGGTGCAGGTTCCAAACGACAGAACGGCTCAGATGAGGCGGCGTTCGTTGGCCCAGACCGTGAGTTGGTGGCGGTTGGAGAGCTGGAGCTTGCGCAGCACCGCCGACACGTGGGTCTCGATCGTCTTCACCGACAGGCACAGCCGCGACGCGACCTCCTTGTACGTGTAACCCCGGGCGATCAGGCGGAGGACCTCGCGCTCGCGCGTGGTGAGCCGGTCGAGCTCGGGATCGAGGGGCACCGGCTCGTCGCTGGCGAAGGCATCGAGCACGAACCCGGCGAGGCGGGGCGAGAACACGGCATCGCCGCCGTTGACGCGCACGACAGCCTCGCGGAGGTCCTCGGCCGCGATCGTCTTCGTGACGTACCCGCGCGCTCCGGCCCGGACGACTCCGATCACATCGTCGGCGGCGTCGGACACCGACAGGGCGAGAAATCGGGTGTCGAGCTTGTCGCCGCGCAGTCCTTCGATCACTGCATGCCCGCCCCCGCCGGGGAGGTGCACGTCGAGGAGGACGACGTCGGGCCGGGTGGCCCGGATGACCGCGACCGCGTCCTCGACCGAATCGGCCTCACCGACGACTTCGATGGTCGGCGCGCCGACCCCGGCCCGGGTCAGCTCGGACCGCACTCCGGCCCGGATGAGCGCATGGTCGTCGACGAGCACGAGGCGGACGGGGGCGGTCACGGGTCGACCCTCGGGATGCGGATCTCGACCTCGGTGCCGACGCCGGGCTCACTCATGACGGTGGCCTTCCCGCCGGCCCGCTCGGCGCGCCCGACGACCGACTCGGCGATCCCCCTGCGGTCGGCCGCGACCGAGTCGGGCTCGAAGCCGATCCCGGTGTCCCGCACGTAGCCGATCAGCGCCGTTGGATCGACCTCGACGTAGACGTCGACCTGCTCGACGCGAGCGTGGCGGGCGGCGTTGGTGGTCGCCTCGCGCAACACGCCGAGCATCGCGATGGCCGCCTCGTCGAGCGGCTGGTCGCCGACGGTGACGGCATCGACCCGCACCGCGTGGTCGAGCTCGATCGCCGCCGTCAGTGCCTCGACCGCGCCCTGCAACGTGGTCGGTTCGGCGTCGGTGCGCCCGCCGTACAGCCACGAGCGCAGCTCGCGCTCCTGCCGCCGGGCGAGGCTCGTCATCTGCTTGGGATCGTCGGCGCGCTGGATCAGGACGAGCGACTGGAGCACGGAGTCGTGGAGGTGGGCGGCGAGCGCGGCCCGCTCCTCCTCGCGCACCCGCAGCCGCCGCTCCTGATCGAGCCGGCCGGCGAGCCGGCCGATCGCCGGTGCGGCGAGCACGGCGACGCCGGTGACGGCGATCGCGACGGCGCTGACGGAACGACCGACGTCGGCCAGCCCGCCGGTGCGGTCGGCCATCGCGGCGATGCCAGCGATGGCGAGGAGGACGCCGCCCGCGATCCGGACGGCGGGGTGGAGCGCGATCCGCGCCGCCCCAGATGCCTGGTCCGGCCGACCGGGCGTCCAGATCACCGCGACCGCGACCGCCACCAGGGCGGCCGGGATCATGACGCCGTCACCCGGCCACAGTCGCACGTCGCGGGCGACGAGGAGCAGCGCCAGCGTCGCCGCGCCGATGGCGAGCTCGCGCCGCCGATTGGTGGGCGCGGCAACCGGCGGGGAGGCGCCGTTGGCGGGCGGGGTGGTGGTCAGGATGCCCACGCCGTAGAGCGCGGCGCCGATCCCACCGGCCAGGGTGAGCAGGCCGATCGCCGCCCGCACGACGGTGGGCTCGACTCGCCAGTGGGCGGCATAGCCACCGGCGACACCGACCAGGATCCGGTCGGCGCTGCGCGTCACGCGCTGGTGCTGCCTGGCCGCCACGGGCGGCGACGGGGCGCGAAGAGTCCGGGCCACGGACACCATCGTCGCACCGTTGCGGCGCGATCAGCATCGGGGATCGCCCCCAGCCTCTTCCTGACCCCGTCGGGCGAATCGGGGTGATCCCCGATGGTGCCGTCACCTCGGGTTTCTTAACGTGATGGACGTGGAGACGATCGACGGCCCGACCGACGGCCCGACCGACGGCGCGCCCGGTCAGGAGCTTCCGCCCCCCACCCCCGGTCCCGAACCCCCCCACGACCCGGCCGGCACCCCGCTCCTCGGAGGGGTCGCCCTCGATCTGGCCACGCGCCTCGGCGTCGACCCGGTGTGGCCCCGGCTGGCCTTCGTCGCGCTCGCCCTCCTCGACGGCTTCGGCGTCCTCGTCTACTTCGGGCTCTGGTTGGTCCTGATCGTCGGTCGCCGGCCGGGCTGGGCGGCGATGAGGGTGGTCGGCGTCGCCGTGCTGTTCGGCGCGCTCTTCGTGCTCGACGACGTGGGCGGTCCGTCGATCGAGAGCCCGTGGTGGCTCGTGGCAGTGCTGGCCGGCGTCGCCGTCGCCCTGTGGTCACCCCGCGGCGTACCCGTTCCCGCCGGCCCGGTCGTCGAGCGCCACCGCACTTTGGCTGACGACCGGGCCGGCGCCGACGGGCTGGCCGCCGCTGGTGCCGCACCGCCAACTCGGGAGCCGTCGGTGCTGGGTCGCACCGTGCTCGGCGTGGCCGTCGTCGTGGCCGCCGCCGGGGCGCTCATCGACCAGCTGAACGGCGGACGGCTCCATCCCGAGCAGTGGCTCGGCGCCGCCGCCGCGGTCTGCGGAGTGGGGATGGTCGTCGGGGCCTGGCGCGGCTACGGACGCTGGCTGATCATCCCCGGCCTGCTGTTCGCCGGCGTTGGGTTCGTGGGCGGTCACGCGGCGCGGGCTGGCGTCGACTCGCTGTCGCTCGGTGACGAGGACGTCTGGATCGAACGCGCAACCTCAGGCGTCGTGAGCTCTACGCGCCTTGGCGGCGAGACCCGCCTCACCATCGTCGGTGCTCCCCGCAGCCCTCAGCGCGCCGACCTGCGCGTCGGGATCGGCGGGATCGAGATCGACGTCGACGACGAGGTAACGGTTGAGATCCACCCGATCGTCCACGACGGCGAGGTGCGGGTCGACGGCGCCGTCCGCGACGAAGGTACGTTCATTGTCGGGCCCGAGGGCGAGCCGGATGTGATCGTCGACGCCGAGATCAGCCTCGGCGACATCGACGTCGAGCGCTACAGCTTCGGCGTCGACATCGACCGCGGTCGGGAAGTGCCGGAGATTCCCGAGATCCCCGAGATCCCCGAGATCCCGCCCGTCGAACCAGCCTTCGATCTCGGCGAAGGGCTGCAGATGGCCGCCGATGGCACGGTGGTACTGCCCGACGGGGCCGGCGCGATCGGGCCCAACGGAGAGCTCTGGTCACCGTACGAGGCCGTCCCGCGAAGCGACGGCGTCCGGGTCATCACCACCGAGTTCGGCGATTACTTGCTGCTGCCCAACGACATGGTCATCACCCCCAACGACATCCTCGTCGACGTGCCCGGTCAGCGCCGTGAGTTGCTCGGCACCGTGCCGACGACCGTCCTCGGAGGTGACTGACGTGCGCCGGCATCCGTTCCGTCCGCTCGACGCCGTGCTCGGTCTCGCCCTGGTGCTCCTCGGCGTGCTCGTGGCGGTGTTCGGGTTCGAGAACCTCGACGACGACAACGTCGTCGTGTGGTGCGCCATCGCCGCCGGGGTCATCGGCCTGGCCCTCCTGCCGTGGCCGCGGCGCACCGAGTCGAAGCCCGCGACTCCATTACCTGACGAGTCATCGCCAGACGGCTGACCGTCGTTCATCGTGGTGGTCATGACAGACACCACCACCGCCACCCCCCAGGCCGAGTCCGCCCTCGACCCCACCGTCGTCGACACCTACCTGGCGACGTGGAACGAAACCGACGCGGCCAAGCGGCGCGCGCTCGTCGAGGCGTCCCTCGGCGCCGACCTCTGGTACCGCGACCCCATGCTCGAGGCCGACGGCCTCGACGCCTACGACGCGATGATCGCGGCCGTTCAGGCTCAGTTCCCGGGCCTCGTCATGCGCCGGACGAGCCCGCTCGACGGCCACCGCGACCTGGTGCGCTTCCATTGGGCGCTCGGCGAGCCCGGCGCCGACCCGGCGTTCGCCGGCATCGACGTCGCCAAGTACGACGGCGACGGCAAGCTCCACCGGATCATCGGGTTCGTGCCCGAGGCGATCCCGGCGGGCTGATGTCAGTCGCCACGGTGCCGTCGGCCGAATCGCGGCCGGCGGCACCCGCGTCGCCGCGTAGCTTGCGACGGGTGGCGACGGCGACGGTCGGAACGATGTTGCGAGACTGGCGGGAGGACCGCCGGCGGAGCCAGATGGACCTCGCCCTCGACGTCGGCGTCTCGACCCGCCACCTCAGCTTCGTCGAGACCGGCAAGTCGAAGCCCTCCCCGGAGCTCGTGCTCGCCCTCGCCGAGAATCTCGACGTGCCCCTGCGGGAGCGCAACGCGATGCTGCTCGCGGCCGGGTACGCCCCCCAGTACCAGCAGACCTCGCTCGACGACGATGCCATGGCCGGCGTGCGCGAGGCGCTGAACAAGTTGATCGACGCCCACGACCCGTACCCGGCCATCGTCGTCGACCGGTGGTGGAACGTGGTGATGGCCAACGCCGGCTCCCAGGCGCTGCTCGACGGCGTCGCCGAGCACCTGCTCGCACCGCCGCTCAACGCGTACCGCGTGACCCTCCACCCGGAGGGCATGGCCTCCCGCATCGAGAACCTCACCGAATGGGCGCACAACCTCCTTGGCACGTTGGATCGACAGGTCGCGATCACCCGCGACGCCCGGTTGCGCGAGCTGCTCGAGGAGGTGCGCAACTACCCGAACGTGGCCGCGCTCGACGCGACGTGGCGGACGAGGTCGACGCCTCCCGCGGTGCTCGTGCCGTTGCAGCTGCGCGTCGGCGACCAGGTGCAGTCGTGGTTCTCGATGAACACGTCGATCGGCACGCCGGTCGACATCACCCTGGAGGAGCTCCATGTCGAGCTGTTCCATCCCGCCGACGCGGCAACCGCGGCGATGGTCGGAGGCCGCCGAACGCCCTAGCGTGCACGGTGATGGACGTCTCCGTCACGTCCGATGCGACCGAGGAGGAGGTGGCCGCGATCACCGCCGCGATCGAGGCACTGTGGCCGCGCCCGGTCGCCGGGCCGGCGAACGACAACCGCCGGCCGTCGGTCTGGCGGTTCAGCGGTCGCTGGTGGAGCCAGCCGATCCCGCTGCGGCGCCCGCGTCCGTGGGTGTGAGGGGATGGCCGTCGAGCTGACCACCGTGTCCGAGGACGCGGCGACGTTCCACGACGGAACGACGGTCGAGCAGGTCCAGGATCTCGCGCCCGACCACGACTACGAACACCTCGGCATCCCGTTCCGCACGCTCCCCCGGCCGTCCGGGGCCCTGCGCTGCCGCTTGGGCACCGTCAACGACGTCCACTTCGGCGAGGTCGAGGCCGGCCGGATCGACGGCAGCGGTCTCGGACCGATCCTGCGCGCCGACTCGAACGGCGACCCGTATCCGGAGACCATGAACCGGGCCGCGGTGGACGAGATGGTGGCGGCCGACCTCGATGCGGTCATCGTCAAGGGCGACCTCACCGACGACGGGAGGGACGAGGAGTTCGCCGCCTTCGAGGCGTGCTACCGGCCCGCGTTCGGGTCGCGCCTGCACGTCGTGCGCGGGAACCACGACGCCTTCCGCGGTCAGAGCGACTACGCCGGCGACCAGTGGATCGAGTTCCCCGGCGTGGCAGTCGCGCTCCTCGACACCACGATCCCTCACGCCGCGACCGGGCACCTGTCGCCGGAGCAACTCGACTGGCTCGACGCGGGCGCCGCGGCGTCGACCGTCCCGGTGCTCGCGATGGGTCACCACCAGCAGTGGACCGAGGGCGAGCGGAACCCCGAGTACTTCGGCATCGATCCCGACGCGAGCGACGGCCTGACCGCCGTGATCTCGCGGCAGCCGGCCATCGTCGCCTACACCGCCGGTCACACCCATCGTCACCGGGTGCGCCCGGTGGACGGGGGAGTGCCGTCGATCGAGGTCGGCTGCGTCAAGGACTTCCCGGGCACGTGGGCGGAGTACCGCGTGTACGACGGCGCCATCCTCCAGGTCGTCCACCGGGTGTCGTCCCCGGCGGCGCTGGCGTGGAGCGAGGCCTGCCGCGTGCTCTACGCCGACTACGGCGTGGACTACGCGCGGTACGCCATGGGACGCATCGAACAGCGGTGTTTCGAGATCGCCCTGCGCTGATCCCCCATCTGGGCGGGAATCTTGCCACCCGGGCTTCTGGGCGGGATCCGTGCCAACTGCTGACAAGAATCCCGCCCAGATGGCTGGCGGGCGGGTGGTTTATGGTCGCCGCATGAGCGAATTCGACGCCGCGACCGCCGGGGTGCAGGCCGCGCTCGACGCCGGGGCCCGCTACGCCGACGCCCGCGTGATGCACCGGCGCTACGAGTCGATGGCGGCGCGCAACGGGGCGGTCGAGGATCTGGTCCAGCGCGAAGACGCCGGCATCGGCGTGCGCGCCCTCGTCGGGTCCGGATGGGGGTTCTTCGCCGTTCCCGACCTGTCCGACGCCGCGGTGCGCCAGGCCGGTCACCAGGCGGCGGAGATCGCCGCGGCCAGCGCCCGCGTCGCCGGTGCCCAGGCCGAGCTCGTCGCCGGCGAGCCGGCCACCGGCTCGTGGGCCAGCGAGTGCGAGATCGACCCGCTCGGCGTCGCCTTGTCCGACAAGGGTGACCTGATGGTGCGCACGACGGCGACGATCCGTGACAACGGGGCCGACGTCGCCGAAGGCCTCTACCAGATCTGGGACACGGCGAAGTGGCTCGTGTCGAGCGAGGGTCACCGCGTCGACCAGCACATCCGGGAGTGCGGCGCGGGCATCTCGGCGACCGCCATCGGCGACGGCGAGACCCAGCGGCGCACGTATCCGGCGGCCCGCGGGCAGTACGGCACCAGGGGTTGGGAGCTGGTCGACGAGCTCGACCTCGACGCCCACGCCGGACGGATCGCCGAGGAGGCCAGGGCGCTCCTCTCGGCGCCGCCGTGCCCCGCGGGTGAGACCACGCTGATCCTCGGCGCCGAGCAGCTGGCGCTGCAGATCCACGAGTCGGTCGGCCATGCCATCGAGCTCGACCGCATCCTCGGGTGGGAGGCGGCGTTCGCCGGCACCTCGTGGCTCGACCTGGCCCAGCTCGGGACGCTGCAGTTCGGTTCCGAGCTGATGAACATCACCATCGACCCGACGATCCCCGGCGCGCTGGGTTCGTTCGGCTTCGACGACGAGGGCACGCCTGCCGCGCCGCGGGACGCGGTGCGCGAGGGTCGTTGGGTGGGCGTGCTCGCCGGCCGCGACTCCGCCGCCGTCGCCGGACTCGACTACGGCGGGAGCGTGCGGGCCGACGGCTGGGCGCGCCTGCCGATGGTGCGGATGACGAACGTCGGCCTCGAGCCGGGGCCGCACACGTTCGACGAGATCGTCGCCGCCACCGACGACGGGATCTTCATGGACACCAACCGCTCGTGGTCGATCGACGACCGCCGGCTCAACTTCCAGTTCGGGTGCGAGGTCGGCTACGAGGTCAAGAACGGCAAGCTCGGGCGGATGCTCCGCAACCCCACGTACACGGGGATCGGGCCGCAGTTCTGGCGGTCGATGGACATGCTCTCGTCGGAGATCGTGCCGTGGGGGACCCCGAACTGCGGCAAGGGCCAGCCCGGCCAGATCGGGCACACCGGCCACCCGGCGGCCCCGGCCCGCTTCCGCAACGTCCGGGTCGGGGTCACGGCGTGAGCGAGCGAGTCTTCGAGCGAGCGAACAATCAAGCACGGTCTTCGGCTCATTGGTGCACCGCCGCCGGGCGAGACCCGTCGCATGCAGTCAGGGTGCACCAATGAGCGAGTTGGCGATCGCCCAGCGGGCCCTCGAACTGACCACGGCGGCGGCCCCGGGAGCCGAGGTGGAGGTCTCGGTCAACCGCTCCCGTCTCGCGTTGACGCGGTTCGCCAACTCGGTGATCCACCAGAACGTCGCCGACGACTCCACCTCGGTCCGCATCCGGATGCACCTCGACGGCCGCACGACGAGCGGCTCGTCGACACTCATCGACGACGACGGCCTGGCGGCACTGGCCACGCGCACCGTCGACGCGGCCCGTGTCGCGCCGCTCGACCCCGGGTGGCCCGGCGCGGCCCCGCGAGCCGCACCGGGGCCGGTCGCCGCCGTCGACCCGGCGACGGCCGACGCCACCGCCGACGCGCGTGCGGCGCTGGTCGGCGCCTTCGTCGACGCCGCGGGAGGGCTCGAGGCCGCCGGATACTGCCGCACCAGTCATTGGATCGGGGCGTTCGTCAACTCGCTCGGCCAGGAGCTCACCGGCGAGAGCGCCGAGGCCAGCATGGACGGCATCGCCCGCCAGGCCGGCGTCGACGGGGTGGCGCGACTCGCGTCGTCCCGGCTCGCCGACCTCGACGGCGGCATCCTCGGCGCCCGGGCGGCGGCCAAGGTGCAGGCCGGGGCCGATCCGGTCGAGCTCCCGCCCGGTCGGTACGAGGTCGTGCTCGAGCCGGCGGCGGTCGCCGATCTGCTGCAGAACCTCGCGGTGTGGTGCTTCAGCGGCAAGGCCGTCAACGAACGACGATCCTTCGCCGAGCTCGGTGCGGTGCAGTTCGACGCCGGGGTGACGCTCGTCGACGACCCGCTCGACGCCGGGGCCGGTTACGACGCCGAGGGCACGCCCCACCAGCGACTGGTGCTCGTCGACGGGGGGACCACGGTGGCGGTGAGCCACGATCGCCGCACGGCGGCCGAGGCGGGCATGACGTCGACGGGCAACGCCACCGGCGCGGCCTCCTGGGGCGCGTTCCCGCTCCACCTCCAACTGGCGCCGGCCGGAGACGGAGCCGACCCGGTCACTGAGGTCGACGGGCCGATCGCCGACTCGGCGGTCGCCGCGCTGGTCGCCGGCGTCGCGCGTGGAGTGCTGGTCACCGACTTCTGGTACACCCGTGTGCTCGACCCGAAGACGCTCGCCATCACCGGGCTGACCCGCAACGGGGTGTGGCTGATCGAGGACGGCGCGGTCACCCGGCCGCTGCGCAACTTCCGCTTCACCCAGTCCTACGGCCACGCCCTCCAGGCGGGTGCCGTGCTCGGGGTCGGTTCCGCCGCCGTGCACCTTCCGGACAGTTGGGTGGCGGCGCGATGGACGGCTCCCGCCCTGCACCTGGCGTCGTGGAACTTCACCGGCGGGGCGTCCGGCTGACGGCGGTCACCTGACCGCGCTCGGGTGGAGGAGCGGGGAGTACCCGTTGGCGAGCGCGGCCACCGAGGTCGGCGGCGTCAGCACCTCGACCTCGCCGCGCCTCGGTCGTCGGATCGGATCGACCCAGCCGTCGAACGTGAAGGCCATCGTCCGGTCGTCGAGCAGCAGTCGTGGGCGGAGCTCGTCGTCGAGCATCACCGTGGCCGGTGGGAGGTCCCCGATCGGCCCCCTCCACGCCCGCCGGTCGGGGGCGCGGACGAGCCCCCGACCCCGCCGGTGGCGTTCGGCGGCCAGCCGCTGGTTCAGGTCGGCCGCTCGAAGTGACTCGACCTGACCGGACGCGCCGGGCGACCGCGTCGCGGTAGGAGCGGTACGCGTCGCGGCGGCACAGTGCGCACGGTCGGTGGCCCGCCGCCAGGGCCACCGCGTCGTCGAGGAAGAAGATCGGCGTCCACACCCGCGGCGCGGCGAGCGGATGACGCCACCCGCGGAACTCCGTGCGGCAGGAGATCCACAGGCTGCTGCCGTGGTGGCGCACGACCTCGCCATGGTCGTCGACGAGGCAGCCCCGGTTGCCGGTGAGCAGGCCGCGTCCGCTGACGGCGTGGAGGTCCCCGAACGGGTCGACCCGGTTGCGGCGCGGCACGACCCGGAGTCTGCCAGGCCATTTCCCCAGTTCACAGGGGGTCCGCGGCGATGTGACACCCCTTGGGCATCATGGCAGGCATGTTGGTGATGTACGTGCTCCTCGGTGTGGCGGTCGCGGCGCTGGCCGCGGTCGCCGCCTACGAGGTCGCCCGCCGGCGGTTCGTCGGCCGCACCGACGACGAGGCGCAATGCGTCGACGACGCCATCCACGAGGCCCTCGCCACCGCCCTGGCGGAGCTCTCGGTCCGGGCGGCGGCCGAGCGCGACACCGCGGTGAAGGCCGCGCTCGAGCAGTCGGCCGTCCTGCAGCGCGAGCAGCTCGGTTCGGCCACGTCGGCGTTGCAGGCCGACCTGGGCGCGAAGAAGGACGTCATCGGCACTCGCCTCGACGAGGTGCGGGCGGAGGTGCGCACCGAGCTGCACCGGCTGAGCACCCTGGTCACCGACCTCGGGCGTACCAGCGCCGAGCGCTTCGGCCAGGTCGATGAGTCGTTGCGCACCCACGCCGAGGTCGCCAGCACGCTCGCCGACTCCACGCGGATGTTGCGCGACGCGCTGGCCAACCCGCAGGCCCGCGGCCAGTGGGGCGAGCGGATGGCCGAGGACGTGCTGCGGCTGGCCGGGTTCACCGAGCACGTCAACTACCGCAAGCAGGTCAACGTCGAGGGGGGCAGTGGGCGGCCGGACTTCACGTTCGACCTGCCCAAGGGCCACGTGTTGTACATGGACGTCAAGTTCCCGCTCGCGTCGTACCTCCGCTACCTCGAGGTCCGCACCGACGCCGAGCGGCAGGCGCACCTCAAGCGCTTTCTGTCCGACGTCCGGCTGCGCGTCAAGGAGCTCGCCAAGCGCGACTACGCGGGGGAGAGCGAGCGCCCGGCCGTCGACTACGTGCTCCTGTTCCTACCCAACGAGCAGCTCACCGGCTTCATCCACGAGCACGATCCAGGGCTGCTCGACGAGGCCATGGCCCAGCGGGTCGTGATGTGCTCCCCGCTCACCCTCTTCGCCTTCCTCGGGGTCATCCGCCAGGCGTTCGACAACTTCATGATCGAGCAGACCAGCGACGAGATCCTCAAGCTGATCGGCCGGTTCGGCCAGCAGTGGCAGAAGTTCAGCGACTCCGCCGACAAGGTGAAGCGCCACTTCGACAGCGTGCAGCGGGAGTTCGACAGTCTGAACGGCACCCGCCGCCGCGCCGTCGAGCGTCCGTTGCAGCAGCTCGAGGCGCTGCGCGTCGAGCGCAACCTCCCCGTCGACGGCGAGCTGTTCGTCGATCCCGACGCCGCCGGCGGAGCCGACCCCGATTGCGACGACGTCCGCGACGATCGGCCGAGTCTGCACAACGTGCGGGAGCTCGGCGCCTGACCGGCGCCCACAACAACTGCCGGCCCGTAGCGCGCGAGCGTCCGGCGGGCCAGAATCCCGGTCACGATGAGGTGCTCATGACCCAGCCCGCCTTCGACTTCGGCGAGGAGCTCGACGACGCTGCCAACCCGACCTACACGGTCAGCGAGCTCGCCGACGCCGTCAACCAGACCTTGCGCCGCGGCTTCAGCGACGGAGTCTGGGTGCGCGGCGAGATCCAGGGCTGGAACGAGCGCGGCGGTCACGCCTACTTCTCGTTGTGCGACGACTCGCCGGGACGACAGGCCGTCGTCCGGGTGCAGTTCTTCGCCCCCGCCCGCAACCGGCTGCGCCCGCTGCTCGCCAAGCACCGCCTCCGGCTCGCCGACGGAATGAAGGTGCGCATCTTCGGCCACCTCGACTTCTATGCGCCGAGCGGACAGCTCGGTCTGAAGATGGCCGACCTCGACCCGCGGTTCACCCTCGGCGACCTCGCCCAGCAGCGCGATCAAGTGCTCCGCCGGCTGGCGGCCGATGGATCGCTCGACGTCAACCGGCGCCACCGGCTCGGACCGGTTCCGCTGCGCGTAGGGGTCGTCGCCAGTCCCGGAACCGCCGCCTGGCACGACTTCCACGACGAGCTGCAGCGCAGCGGCTTCGGATTCCATCTCATTCTCGCCGCCACGAGGGTCCAGGGACCCGACGCGCCGCGGGCGGTGAGCCGGGCGGTCACCGCGTTGTCCCACCACGCGCGACGGTACGGCCTCGACGCGATCGTCCTCATCCGCGGCGGAGGGGCGCGCAACGAGCTCGCCACGTTCGACGCCGAGGTGATCGCGAGGGCGATCGTCGCCTGCCCGGTGCCGGTGCTCACCGGCCTGGGCCACGAGGTCGACCGCAGTGTCGCCGACGAGGTCGCCCACACGTCGCTCAAGACGCCGACCGCGTGCGCGGCGGCGCTGGTCCACGAGGTCGGCGCCTACCTGACGGCGGTCGAGCAGGCGTTCACCGCGGTGGGTGCCGCAGCTCGCGCCACGATCAAGCGCACGGAGGTGGCGCTCGTCGAGCACACCCGCCGTATCGCCGGTCGCACCCACGCCGCCGTCGACCGGGCCGACGAGCGGCTCGGCGGACGCGTGCACCGGCTGCGCACCGGCGCCCACCGCCCGATCGGGGACAGCTCGCGACATCTCGCCTCGCTGAGCGCGCGTCTGGCTACCCGGGTTCCGCAGGTGCTCGGCGCCGAGGACCGTCACCTCACCGGCATCGAAGCTCGGGTGCGCGCGCTCGACCCGGTGAACGTGCTCGCCCGGGGGTGGACGATCACCCGGTCGGCGGCGGGCACCATCGTGCGCTCGCCGGATGACGTGTCGGCCGGTGACGTGATCCACACCACGCTGGCCGCCGGGTCGGTGCGCAGCCGGGTGGAGGACGCCGAGCCCCACGGAAGGGAGCATCCGTGACTCAGGATCCCGTCCCCGCGCCGGCCGCCGATCAGCCGGGCTACGCCCAGGCGCTCGACGAGCTCGATCAGATCCTGCGCGAGCTCGAAGGCAGCGACGTCGATGTCGACCGGCTGGCCGACCGGGTCGCCCGGGCCTCGGAGTTGATCGCCGTCTGCCGGCAGCGCATCAGCGCGGCGAAGCTGCGCATCGACGAGGTGATCGCCGATCTCGACGGGGGCAGTGACGACGAACCTGATGTCTGACGGGGCTGCCCCGCCACCGGTAAGCCTCACCGCGATCGCGGTCCGAGTCGACGCGCGGCTCGACGAGCTGATCGAGCACGAGCGCGAGCGCTGGATCGAGCTCGACGCCGATCTGGCCGGCCCGTTCGACGAGATCGGCCGCATGGTCCACTCCGGCGGCAAACGCCTGCGGCCGGCGTTCTGCTACTGGGCGTTCGTCGGCGCCGGCGGCGACGGCGCCGACCAGAGGGTGATCGACGCTGGGGCCGCGCTCGAGCTGATGCACGGCTTCGCGCTGTTCCACGACGACGTGATGGACGACGCCATGAGCCGGCGCGGCGCCCCGACCACCCATGCCGTGTACGCCCAGGAGCACGGACGAGCGACCTGGTCCGGCGAGTCCCGCCGCTTCGGCGAGGGAGTGGCGATCCTCGTCGGCGATCTCGCCCTGGTGCTGTCGGACGAGCTGTTGGTCGGTGTGCCGGACCCGGTGTGGCGGTTGTGGAACGAGCTGCGCTTGGAGCTCAACGTCGGTCAGTTCCTCGACATCCTCGGGGCGGTGCAGCGCGACCGCCGGCTCGAGAAGGCCGAGCGCATCGCCCGCTACAAGAGCGGGAAGTACACCATCGAGCGTCCGCTCCACCTCGGTGCCTTGCTGGCCGCGCCCGAACGCGGTGACGAGCTGTTCGCCCGGTTGAGCGCGTTCGGGCTGCCGCTCGGCGACGCCTTCCAGATGCGCGACGACGTGATCGGCGCGTTCGGGGACTCGGCGCTCACCGGCAAGCCGGTGGGCGACGATCTCCGCGAGGGCAAACCCACACCGCTGCTGGCTCGGGCGACGGCGCTCGCCACGGCAGCGCAGCGCGAGGTGCTCGATCGCGTGGGCACCGCCGAGCTCGACGATGCCACCGTCGCGGCGATCCAGGAAGTGCTCGTCACGACGGGTGCGCTCGCCGCCCTGGAGCGTCGCATCAGCGAACTGGCCGCCCAGGCCGTGGCCGCGCTCGAACGCTCTGGGCTCACCGACGAGGCACGGCGGGAGCTGGCGAGCCTCGCCGACTACGTCGTCGCCCGCCGCATCTGACCTGCCATCGTCGGCGGGTGGCGCGGGCATACGATTCGCGACGATGCGGTCGCGGTGGTTGGGTACGTCGGTCGCCGTCGCCGGGCTCGTGGTCGGCTTGGCCGCGTGCCCCGACGACGAGGCGGAGCGTCAGACCGCGACCCTGCCACCGATCCTCACGACTACTTCGACGACCACCATCCCACCGTCGACGACCCGACCGCAGCGCTTCTACGAGGTTCAAGAGGGCGACACGTTGACCGAGATCGCCGATCAGTTCGGGGTGCCGATCCTCTCGATCATGGAGCTCAACGCGATCCCCGACCAGAACGCGATCTACGCCGGTCAGCTGATCGAGCTCCCGGACCCGGCGATTTTCTCGGGTACTGCGCCAGCGTCCCCGTCGCAAACCACGGCCGCTCCCTAGGCTCGCGGCCCATGAGTTCCTTCTGGCCGACCGCTGATCACTGGAGTGTCAAGATCCCGCTGGACACCCCCCACGCCCGCCTGCCCCAGCTCGCCGAGCGGGGTTTCGTCGTGCTCCGGGATGCCGACTTCGAGGTTCCGGCGGACGAGTACGAGGCGCTGGAGTACATGGACTGGAAGAGCGGGGGCGACACCAATTTCGCCCCGATCGCCTCAGCCGACGGCGAGCTCGACTGCCGGGGCTTCTGGGACAAGGGCAAGACCGACAAGGACGCCCTGTGGACGTCGAACGCCGACCTCGTCCCGTCGGTGCGCCGCTACGTGGATGGGGTGGGCGCGAACTTCGGCCGGGTCCGAATCATCAAGCTCGAACCGCAGTCCCGGGAGGACGCGATCTCGTCGATCCACCGCGACGACAACAACCGCTTCAACCCTGAATCCGAAGGCTGGGTGGTGCGGTCGTGGCTCGAGCTCACCGACTGCCCCGAGAGCTACATGCTGCTGATGGACACCGGTCCCGACGGCCTGCCCGACCCGGCCACCGAAGCCCGGGTGCCGCTGCACAAGGGCGCCCGGTTCGTCGTCGACACCCAACGTCTCTGGCACGTCGTCGTGCACCTCGGCGACGCGCCCCGCTACGCCCTGATCACCAGCTTCGAGAGCGGCCCCGCCCTCGAGCGCTGGGTCGACGACCAGCGCGCCCCTGTGGCGGTCTGACCTAAACGCGTTCTTGCAGCTGGATCGGCCCCTCTGGGGGCCGATCCAGCTGCAGAAACCCGGTGGACGCGGGGTCAGCTGTCGCGGCGGCGGCGGTGGGCCTCGGCGAGCTCGACGATGTCCACCATGATCCCGGCCAGCTCGTAGTCCTTGGGGGTGAAGATCGCCGCCACGCCGGCCGCGGTGAGCTTGGGTCGGTCCTCCTCCGGGATGATCCCGCCGAGCACCACCGGCGCGTCGACTCCTTCCGCGGCCAGCCGCGCCAGCACGTCGGGCACGAGCTCGAGGTGGGATCCGGACAGGATCGACAGGCCGATCACGTCCGGGTCCTCGTCGCGTGCCGAGGCGGCGATCTGCTCGGTGGTCAGGCGGATCCCGGAGTAGACGACCTCCATCCCCGCGTCGCGAGCGGCGACGGCGATCTGTTCGGCGCCGTTGGAGTGCCCGTCGAGGCCCGGCTTGGCGACGAGCAGACGCGGTGGGCCGCCGGGCATGGCCTGCACCCGCTGCGCCACCGCGGTGAGCCCACCGGTGGCCCGCGGCACCTGGCCGACCCCGGTCGGGGCGCGGTACTCGCCGAAGACCTCGCGCATCAGGGTCCCCCATTCCCCGGTCGTCCCGCCGGCGCGAGCGAGGGCGATCGTCGCTGGCATCACGTTGGCTCCGGTGTCGGCAGCCCGGCGCAGCTCCTCCAGGGCCGCGCTCACCGCCGCGCCGTCACGCGAGGCCCGCCATCCCTCGACGTCGGCGATCAGCTCCGCCTCGACACCTTCGTCGACACGCAGGATCGCGCCCTCGCCGCCGAGGGGTGACGGCTCGGTCTCGGTGAACCGGTTGACGCCGACGACGACCTGATCGCCGGCCTCGATGCGCCGCGTGCGCTCGGCCATCGACGAGACCAGGCGTGCCTTCAACGTGTCGACCGCCTCGAACGCCCCGCCCATCGCAAGTACGTCGTCGAGCTCGGCCTCGGCCGCGGCGACGAGCTCGGCGGTGCGCGCCTCGACGACATGAGAGCCGTCGAAGATGTCCTCGTACTCCAACACGTCGCTCTCGTAGGCGAGCACCTGTTGCATCCGCAACGACCACTGCTGGTCCCACGGGCGGGGAAGCCCGAGCGCCTCGTTCCAGGCGGGCAGCTGGATGCTGCGCGCCCGCGCCCGTTTCGAGAGCGTCACACCCAGCATCTCGAGCACGATGCGCTGGATGTTGTTCTCCGGCTGGGCCTCGGTGAGGCCGAGGCTGTTGACCTGCACCCCATAGCGGAAGCGCCGGCTCGCCGGGTCGTCGACGCCGTAGCGCTCCCGCCCGATGCGGTCCCAGAGCTCGGTGAAGGCGCGGAGCTTGCAGACCTCCTCGACGAAGCGGATGCCGGCGTTGACGAAGAACGAGATCGAGGCGAACACGCGACCGAAGCGCTCCGGCGGGATCTGGCCCGACTGCTGAACGGCGTCGAGGACGCCGATCGCGGTGGCGAGCGCGTAGGCGAGCTCCTGCACCGGCGTGGCCCCCGCCTCCTGCAGGTGGTAGGAGCACACGTTCATCGGGTTCCACGCCGGGGCGTTCTCGGCGCACCACGCGACCATGTCGACGATCAGTCGGCGCGACGGCTCGGGCGGGAAGATGTACGTGCCCCTCGAGAGGTACTCCTTGACGATGTCGTTCTGCGTCGTGCCGCGCAGGGCCGCCGGGTCCACGTCCTGCTCGGCGGCGTTGGCGACGTACAACGCGAGCAGCCAAGAGGCCGTGGCGTTGATCGTCATCGACGTGTTCATCTGCGCCGGCGGGATCCCGTCGAGCAGCGTGCGCATGTGGCCGAGATGGGCCACCGGGACGCCCACCTTGCCCACCTCGCCCCGCGCCATCGGCGCGTCGGGGTCGTAGCCGGTCTGGGTCGGCAGGTCGAACGCGATCGACAGTCCGGTCTGCCCCTTGGCGAGGTTGGTCCGGTACAGCTCGTTGGAGGCCGCGGCCGTGGAATGCCCGGAGTACGTCCGCATGACCCACGGCCGATCGGTCATGTGCGCAGTGTGCTCCCCCGGACACCGTTGTGCCCAACGGCCGTGCCGAGCAGGTCGAGATACTGCGTCCGGCTGACCTCGATCGCGCCCAACGTGGTGAGATGCGCGGTCGGCCACTGGACGTCGAGCAGCGACGCCTCGGTGTCGCGTAGCCACTCCACGAGGGCGACCAGGGCCACCTTGGACGCGTCCCGGGCGGTGTGGAACATCGACTCCCCGGCGAAGAAGCCCGCGATGCGCACGCCGTACAGCCCGCCCATCAGCTCGCCGTCGTCGTCGTAGCACTCGAAGGAGTGCGCCCAACCGAGCCGGTGGAGGCGGTCGTAGGCGCGCACGAAGGTTGGCGTGATCCAGCCGCCCGGACGCCGGGGATCGGCACAGCGCACCATCACCTCGGCGAACCGGGTGTCGCGCCGGACCTCGAATCGGCGACTGCTCCGCCGCAGCGAGCGGCTGACCCGCAGGCCGTCGAGCGGGATGATCGCCCGGGGGTCGGGGGAGAACCAGGCGACCCGCCGGCGTCCGTAGGGCATCGGGAACAGCCCGCGGCGGTAGGCGGCGAGCAGCGTGCCCGGCTCGAGGTCACCGCCGATGGCGACGATCCCGTCCTCGTCGGCGAACTCGGGCTGGGGCAGTCGCCAGCGCGTCGGCGGCGGCTCGACCGGCCTCACGCTCCTAATACTCGTAGAAGCCACGCTTGGTCTTGCGCCCGAGCAGTCCGGCGGCGACCATCCGGCGCAGGGTCGGGACCGCCGCGTAGTTGGCGTCGCGGAACTCGGCGTAGAGCGAGTCGAGGATCGAGACCGCGGTGTCCAGGCCGACGAGGTCGAGCAACGCCAGCGGCCCCATCGGGAAGTTGCAGCCTCCCTGCATCGCCGTGTCGATGTCCTCCCGCGACGCGGTGCCCTGCTCGAGCATCCGGACGGCGTTGTTGAGGTACGGGAAGAGCAGCGCGTTGACCACGAAGCCGGCCCGGTCGACCACCTCGATCGCATCCTTGCCGCACGCCGTGGCGAAGGCCATCGCCGTCTTGATCGTGTCGTCGCTCGCCGTGATCGGGCGCACGACCTCGACGAGGCGCATCAACGGTGCGGGGTTGAAGAAGTGGATCCCGCACACCCGATCGGGCCGCTCGGTCGCCATCGCCAGCTCGACCACCGGGAGGGTCGAGGTGTTCGTGGCGAGGATCCCGTCGGGCTTCACGATCTGCTCGAGCTCGGCGAACAGCTGTCGCTTGGTCGCCAGGTCCTCGACGACGCTCTCGATGACGAGGTCGCACTCGGCGAGCCGCCGGAGGTGGTCGGTGGACGAGATGCGGGCGAGCGCGGCGTCGCGAGCAGCGGCGTCGAGCTTGCCCTTCTCCACCTGACGGTCGAGGTTCGCCGTGATCCCCGCCTGCACGGCGTCGGCGCGGTCGCGGCGCCGGGAGCGGACGACGACGTCGAAGCCCGAGCGGGCGACGACCTCGGCGAGACCTTGGCCCATGATCCCCGACCCGACGATGCCCACGGTGGTGATCTCGGCCATGGTGTGAAGCGTAGTTACCCGCCGGTAAGAACGGCCAGCGCAATCGCGGCAGGTCCGCGGGCGATTTCATCCCCCGTTCACGGCGTTCACCGCGTGGTCACGCGTCCTGTCGATACCGTCGGGGGGATGAGCACCTCCACGGCCTCGCCGCTCGTGACCGATCCGCGGCGCACGATCGTGCTCGAGGGCGCTCACAACGTCCGCGATCTCGGCGGCTACCGCATCGCTGACGGACGGTCGATCGCCTGGCGGCGCTTGCTGCGCGGCGACGGATTGCACGGCCTCACCGCCGACGACCTAGCGGTGTTGGCGCCGCTCGGGCTGCGCACGGTGATCGACCTGCGCCGCCACGAGGAGATCGCCGAGCGCGGTGCCTTCCCGGTCGAGCGGCTGCCGGTCGACCTCGTCCACCTGCCGGTCATGGATTCGACCTGGATGAGCGTCGCGATCCCCGACTTCTCGACCCACGACGATCCGGATGTGGCTTTCCTCTCGTGGGCCTACGCGGACATGCTCGTCGAGGGTGGGCTGCGCTTCGGGGCTGCCGTCCGCCTCCTGGCCCGCCCTGGAGCGCTGCCGGCCATCTTCCACTGCGCGGCCGGCAAGGACCGGACTGGGTTGCTCGCCGCCCTGCTGCTCGCCGCCCTCGGCGTGGACGACGAGCTGGTGGTGGCCGATTACGGGCTGACCGCGGCGGGCATGAGCCGGATGCGCCAGTGGTACGCGACGAACGAGCCCGACGTCGCCCGGGCGATGGCCGGGGTGCCGTCGATGTTCTTCGCCGCCCGCCCCGAGGCAATGCAACACACGCTCGACCAGGTGCGGGCCGCCCACGGGTCGATCCGCGGCTACCTGGTCACGCTGGGCGTCGACGATGCCACCCTCGACGCCCTCGCCGACGCGCTCACCGAGTAGGCGGAGACCCTACGATCGGCGGCCGTGGCAGGCACGATCGCCCTCGTCGGAGGGGGCCCGTTCCGGGACAACGATGAGCTGGACCGGCGCCTGTTGCGCGCCGTCCATGCGGAGCGGGTCGTGGTCCTCCCCACCGCGGACGCCTTCGAGGAACCCGGGCTAGCTGGTCGCGGCGGCGATGTCGTGGGCCGAGCGGCTCGGCGTCGAGGTCGACGCGCTGATGGTGCTGCAGCGCCACGATGCCGAGGACCCTGGAGCTGCCGACGTCGTCCGCAGCGCCGCAGCCGTCTATCTCGTCGGGGACTCGTCGATGCACCTGCGCAGCGCGCTCAAGGACACGCCGGTGCTCGCCGCGCTCGGAGGACGTGCTGGCGGGAGGGCGTCTGGTCGTCGCCGTCGGGCCGTGCGCGGCCGCGCTGTGCGACCCGATGCTCGACCAGCGCGGGGGCGCGTTCACGCTCGGCCTCGGGCTCGTCCGGGAAATGGCCGTGATCCCCGAGGCGGAGACGTGGAGCGAGGAACGGCTGCAACGCACGCTGTCGCCTGGCGGACACGACCGTCGTGGAGCTGCCGACCGGCTCGGCCGTCGTCGGCCACGACGGCGCCTGGGCGCTCGCCGGATCACCGCCGCCGACGGTGCACGGCGAGCTCGCCGCCGTCACGTCTCCGTGATCTCGACGGTCTCCACCGTGACCTCGCGCGACGGCGCGCCATCGTCGCCGCCGAGCTCGCGGATCGCCCGGGCGACGTCGAGCCCTTCGGTGATCGTGCCGAAGACGACGTAGGTGCCGGTCGGGTCCGGCGTCGCCGGCGGGTCGGTGACGAAGAACCACTGCCCGCCCGCCGAGTTCGGCTCGGCCGTGCGGGCCATCACGATCTGTCCCGCCTCGTAGACGAAGCCGGCCCCCTCGTCCGGGATCGTGTATCCGGGCGAATCCGCGTTGGTCCGGCCGCCGCCCTGGATGATCTCGCCGGCCACGCTCGATGCGGTGCGGAAGATCAGCGTGTCGTCGTAGTAGCCGTAGCGGGCGAGGGTGACGAAGTTGTTGACGGTGCCGGGTACCTCCGCCGTGTTGAGGTCGACGACGATGTCGCCCTCGCTCGTGCGGAACGTGGCGGTGTAGTTCGCGGCCGGGTCGATGCACTGCTCGGGCGCGTCCGCGAACGTCCGCACGGGTTCGGTGACGTTCTCCGGAGGGCAGGCACCGGTGCCGTACGTGAACGCAGCCGGGGCGACCGTCGAGCCGGGAGCGGTCGACGCCAGGGTGCTGCCGGGCACGGACGAGCCCGTGGCCGGGGTGGTCACCGCGGGGAGCGACGAGGCTGAGGTCTCGTCGTCGTCGTCGTCGCCCGCGCCACCCAGCCAGGCGATGCCGATGACGAGAGCGACCCCGCCGACGACGGCGAGCGCGCCGATCACGACGCGGCGGGTCAGCTTGCGGCGCTGCTCCACCTTCGCCAGCTGCTGGTTCTTGAGCTCGCGGTTCGCCCGCTGCCGTTCACGCTTCTCGGTTCCCACGAGGGAGCGAGGCTACCGGCGGCTTCAGTTCCGACGGCTTCGAGCGGGGCCCGCCGGGGGCGTTTCCTCAGCGGTCGTTACGCTCGGGTCGCGTGGCGATCGTGCGCATGTTCGCGTCGGCCCGGGAGGCCGCGGGGACGGCGCGCGACGACGTCCCCGGATCGACCGTCGGGGAGGTGCTCGGCGCGGCCCGGCAGCGCTACGGCAGCGCCTTCGCCGACGTGCTCGCGACGTGCCGGATCTGGGTCAACGGCGACCCCGCCGGCGATGGCACCGCCGTCGGGCCGACCGACGAGATCGCCGTCCTGCCCCCGGTGTCGGGCGGTGCCGGGTGACCGGGCCCACTGACCCGGGCGCGCTCGAGCTCACCGAGCTCCGTGCCCGCCGCCGCGAACTGCAGCAGCTCGACGACGCCGTGTCGTACGTGCGACGGGTTGCCCAGGCGCGGGCCGATCTCGCCCGGGCCGAGCTGGCGCGGCGCTCCGGGGAGGACCCCGACAAGGAGCTCGCCGACGACCTGCGCGGTGTGCTCGCCGATCGCCTGCTGTCCGGTTCCGACCGCCCGCCCCGACCGGCGGACGACTTCAGCGAGCACCCGCGCGCCGTCGAGCTCGACCGGCTGTGCGCCGAGCACGGCTTCGGCCGACTGTCCGAGCTCGAACCCGGTGAGCTCGCCGCCCTCGCGGACGTGCTCGACGACTTCGAGCGGCAGGTGTCCGCCGAGCGGCACGAGCTCTTCACCGAGCTCGATGGTCTCACCGATGAGCTCGTCCGCCGGTACCAGGACGAGGGGGTACCGGACGGCGGCGGCGGTCTCGGGGCGCCGGAATGACCGGCCCGTCGGCAGGAGATCTCCGCCAGGAGCTGGAGGAACGGCTGGCCGAGCTCGGAGAGTTCATCCGCGCCCAACGCGAGCTGGCCCAGATGTCCGTGCGCCGCCTCGCCGACCTGGCCGGCGTGTCGAACCCCTACCTCTCCCAGATCGAGAGGGGCCTGCGGCGCCCATCGGCCGAGATCCTCCAGCAACTCGCCAAGGCGCTCAAGATCAGCGTCGAGACGCTCTACGTGCACGCCGGGTTCCTGACCGACGACGAAGCGGAGCGGCCCAACGTGCGGGAGGCGATCGCCCAGGACCCGCTCCTCACGGCCGAGCAGAAGCAGGCGCTGCTGAACGTCTACGAGAGCTACCTCGCGTAAGCGGGAATCCTGACGGGATCGGTAGCGTTTTGTTGGCTGTGAAACGGGTGGCGTTGATCTCGCTCCACACGTCGCCGCTGGTCCAGCCGGGCTCCGGCGACAGCGGAGGGATGAACGTCTACGTGCGCGAGGTCGCGTCGGCCCTCGCCCAGGCCGGGGTCGAGTGCACGACCTACACGCGGGCCCATCGGCCCGGCTTGCCGCCCGAGCTGACCGTGGAGCCGGGACACCGCGTCGTCCACGTGCCCGCCGGTGCGTTCGACCTCCCCAAGGAGGCACTGGCGGATGAGCTCGACCAGTTCACCGCCGGCGTGCTCGCCCACCTCGAGCACGGGCCCGGGGTCGACGTCGTCCACGGCAACTACTGGCTCAGCGGGGTGGTCGGCCACCGGCTCAAGCATCATCTCGACGTCCCGCTCGTGTCGACGTTCCACACCCTCGCCAGGGTCAAGGCCGAGGGCGGGGACCTCGAGCCCGATTGGCGCGACCGGGCCGAGGCGGAGGTCATCGCGTGCAGCGATGCGATCTGTGTGAGCTGCCCGGAGGAGGAGCGCCAGTTCCGCCGGCTCTACGGCGACCCGTCGGGGCGGATCGAGATCGTGCCGCCCGCGGTCGAGCACGCCTTCTTCGCCCCCGGCGACCAACGGGGCGCCCGCAAGGCGGTGGGGCTCCCCGTCGACCGTCCCGTCGTGCTGTTCGTCGGGCGCATCCAGCCGCTGAAGGCGCCCGACCTCGCGATCCGGACCGTCGCCCGCATGAACCGCGACGACGTCATCCTGATGATCGTCGGCGGTGCCAGCGGTCACGACGGCGACGACGAGGTCGACCGGGCGCGCGCCCTGGCTGCCGAGCTCGGGCTCGGGGACCGCGTGCGGTTCGTCCCACCCCGGCCCCACCACATCCTGTCCAGCTACTACCGCGCCGCCGACGTCGTGCTCGTGCCCAGTCGCAGTGAGAGCTTCGGGCTCGTTGCGCTGGAGGCCGCGGCGTGTGGCGTGCCGGTCGTGGCCAGCGCGGTCGGCGGCCTCCTCAACGTCGTCCACGACGGCGTCACCGGCATGCTCGTCGACGGCCGTGATCCCGCCAGGTACGCCCGTGCGATCAGCCAGTTGCTCGATGATCCGGCCGGCGCGACGGCGATGGGCGCGGCCGCGGCCGAGCGGGCGCGACACTTCACGTGGAGCTTCACGGCAGCGCGGCTGCGCCGCCTGTACGTCGACCTCGCCGCACAGCCGGTGCCCCAGCTCGTCGCCTGCTCGTGAGCTCGGCGCGGGCGTAGGGTCGGCTCCCGGTGACCGACGTCCACGACGACGCGGCCTTGGCCGCGCTCGAGCGGCGCATCGACGAGTGGCTGGCCGCGTCCGAGTCGAGCTTGCCGATCGAGGCCGTCGACCGGGCCGAAGGCGACCTGCGCCGATGGTACGTGCGGCTCCGGGGTGAGGACAAGGACTTCACCACCGTGTGGCTGACGCTGGGCCAGCGCACGTTGCGCTACGAGACCTACGTCATGCCGGCGCCGGAGGAGAACGCCGACCGGTTGTACGAACACCTCCTGCGACTCAACGACCGGCTCGTCGGCGCCCACTTCTCGATCGGGGTGGAGGACGCCGTGTTCCTCCGCGGCGACCTGCCGCTGCGCGTGCTGAGTGAGGCGGAGGTGGACCGCGTGATCGGAACGCTCTACGCGATCGTCGAGCAGCACTTCCGGGCCTTGCTGCGCATCGGGTTCGCCTCACGGTTCCGGGACTGACGCGCCGGCCTTTCCCCTTCGCGGTGGTGACGACACCCATGAGGGGTGTCCGGGCCGGTGCATCTCGGGGATGTCGGCTTCTCCCGCGCCGGCCCGGGCATTTGCGAGGTCGGCAGTACGGTGAGCCGATGGGCTACGAGCTGGTGATCGTGGGCGGCGGCAACATGGGCGGGGCCCTGCTCGGGGGGCTGCTGGCGTCCGGCCGGTACCCGGCGGAGTCCATCGCGGTCGTGGAGGTCGTCGCCGAACGGCGGCGCCACTTGGAGACGCAGTTCCCCGGAGTCACCACGTCCGAGTCGGTACCGGCGTGCGGTGCAGCCGTGCTGGCGGTGAAACCGCCGGACGTCCCGGCCGCCGCGGCGGCCGCCGCCGCCGCCGGAGCCACGAGATTGCTGTCGATCGCCGCCGGCGTCCGAGTGGCGGCGCTGCAGGAGGCGGCGGGCCCAGCCGTCGCCGTGGTCCGGGCGATGCCCAACACGCCGGCCCTGGTCGGGAAGGGAGCGTCGGTCATCGCCGCCGGGGCGTCGGCCGGAGACGACGACCTCGCGTGGGCCGAAGCCGTCCTCGGCGCGGTGGGCACGGTGGACCGCCTCCCCGAGGAGCACCTCGACGCGATCACCGCGTTGACCGGATCCGGTCCGGCCTACCTGTTCCTGATCGCCGAGGCCCTCGTCGACGCCGCGGAACAGGTCGGGCTGCCGCGGACGCTGGCCGCGACCCTCACGACGCAGTTGTTCGTGGGCTCCTCGGCGCTGCTCGCCGAGCGAGGCGACGCCGCCGCGTTGCGGGAGATGGTGACGTCCCCGGGAGGAACGACCGCCGCCGGTTTGCGCGTGCTCGAGGAGCGCGGCGTGCCCGCGGCGTTCGTCGCGGCTGTTGCGGCGGCGAGGGCCCGGAGCGTCGAGCTGGGATGAACCTGCCGCTGACCTGAACATCAGGGGTCCTGAGACCCAAAGTGAATTACGCCACTGTTTTTCGGACGTGACTCTTTTCTCACGCCGGTTGTGCGCGTAGAGTCTGACCCCGTTGAGACGCGCTGGGACGGAAGTCCTGGCCGCGCCGACGGGGCTGGTGCCATCGGGGGGTTGGCACCGGCCCTCGTCGCGTCTGGGCCCATCTTCGTTCTGTCGTTTGAGATCGGCCCGATCCGGTCGATTCCGAACGACAGAACGTGGGGGGACGGCCGGCGTTAGCGTCCACCGTCTGATGGCTCGGCGCTACGACACGGTGTCCTTCCTCACCGACTACGGCCTCGACGACGAGTTCGTCGGAGTGGTGAAAAGCGTCATCCGCGAGCTCGCGCCCCACGTCACGGTCGTCGACCTCACCCATGGCATCCGTCCGTTCGACGTGCGCGGCGGGGCCCTCGCCCTCGCCCGGGCGATCCCGTACGTCCCCGAGGGCGTGGTGCTGGCGATCGTCGATCCAGGTGTCGGCACGGCCCGCCGAGCGGTGGCGATCGAGGTGGCCGACGGCGCCGGCGTCATGATCGGCCCGGACAACGGCCTGCTCGCTCCGGCCGTGGCCATCGTCGGCGGCGCCCAGCGGGCGGTCGAGCTGACGAACCCGGACTATCAGTTGGCCGCGCCGGGAGCCACGTTCGCTGGTCGTGACGTGTTCGCGCCCGCCGCGGCTCACCTGTGCAACGGGGTCGAGCTCGAGGCCCTTGGTGCGGCGGTCGAGTCCTCCACGCTCAGGCCGGGCATGATCCCGCTGCCGCGTGAGGACGGCGACGCCATCCACGCCGAGGTGTTGTGGGTCGACCGGTACGGGAATTGCGAGCTCAACGTCGGCCCCGACGACCTCCGATCGGGAGACGACCCGCCTGACGTGTGGACGCTGCGAATCGGCGACGAGCGACGAGTCGCCCATACGGTCGGCGCCTATGCCGAGCTCGGAACTGGCGTCGTCGGCCTCGTTCTCGACTCGCACGGGATGTACACGGTTGCCCTCGACCAGCATTCGGCCGCGGCCGAGCTCGGACTTGCCGCCGGTGACTCCGTCGTCATCGCTCCGCTCGACGAAGGCGGCGGGACACAGCCGGGTGTGACCACGCCGGTCGGGCTGCAACGCCGCCGCTGATCAGCGGTCACGGCACTAGCGTGCGGCCCGATGCGCCCCGCCACGACGCTCGCGATCGCGCTGCTCCTGGCGGCGATCCTGGTGGCAGGCGTGATTGCTCTGATGAGGATCTGACGCCGTGAGTACCATCTGCCGCCCATGAGCGAGTCGGGGGCCGATCCGGGCGGCGGAGGGGACCGCGGACACCAAGCGCGTCAACGTCGCCCGCATCATCGAGGGTCACGACCCTGCGTCGGTCGCCCTGATCAGCCGAACTCATCCGATCACCTACGCCGACCTCGGCGAACAGGCGGCCCGGATGCGTGGCGGGTTGAGCCGGCTCGGCGTCGCCCACGGCGACCGGGTCGCCCTCATCTGCGGCAACGGTCATCCGTTCGTGATCGCCTACCTGGCCGCGGTCGGGCTCGGCGCCGTCGTCGTCCCGCTGAACCCGACCAGCCCGCCGGCCGAGCTGGAACGTGAGCTTGCCGCTGTCGACGCCGTTGCCGTCGTCGTCGATCGCGCCGCCGCCGCCGCGTGGCGCGACGTAGATCGGGAGCGGCTCGGCTCGATCCGCCACGTCGTCGCCGTCGACGGGGACATGGACGACGGGGCTGTACTCCTCGACGAGCTCCTCACCGCCGATCCGTTGCCCGTGGCCAATGTCGAGCCCGCTCATGTCGCCCTGCTGATGTTCACGAGCGGAACCGCCGGCGCGCCCCGGGCCGCCATGCTGACCCACGGGAACCTGCTGGCGAATCTGGACCAGACGGGATCGACCAACCGTCAGGTCGGCCCGGACGACGTCGTCTACGCGGCGGTGCCGCTCTACCACATCCTCGGGCTCAACGTGGTGCTCGGCTACGGCCTCTCGGTCGGCGCGACGGTCCTGCTGGTGCAGCGGTTCGACCCCGCCGCCGCGCTCGAATCGATCAGGACGCGGGGCGTCACGGTCATCCCTGGAGCGCCCGCGATGTGGGTTGCTTTCGCCGAGCTCGACGCCGCCCCGCCGGATGCCTTTGCGGGCGTGCGTCTGGCGCTGTCGGGCGCGGCCAAGCTCCCGGTGCCGGTCGCCGAGCGCATCCGCGACCGCTTCGGTCTCACGATCGCCGAGGGGTACGGACTCACCGAGGCGGCTCCGGTCGTCACTTCATCGGCCGGTCTCGAGCCGCGTCTCGGCTCGGTCGGCAAGGTGCTCGCCGGTGTGGAGCTCCGGCTCGTCGACAGTAACGGCGAGGATGCCCTCGTGGGCGACGCCGGTGAGGTCTGGGTGCGCGGCCCGAACGTCTTCGCCGGGTACCTCGACGACCCCGAGGCCACAGCCCGGGTGCTCACCGCGGACGGGTGGCTGCGCACCGGCGACATCGGCGTGTGCGACGACGACGGCTGGTTGTACCTCGTCGACCGGGCCAAGGATCTGGTCATCGTCTCGGGCTTCAACGTCTATCCGGCGGAGGTCGAAGAGGTGCTCGTCCAGCACCCCGGAGTCGCCGAGGTCGGAGTCGCCGGTGCGCCCGACCCGAGGTCGGGCGAGACGGTGTTCGCGTTCGTCGTGCGCGAACCCGGCGCCGAGGTCTCCGCGGACGAGCTGAGCGACCTCGCCCACGAACAGCTCGCCCGCTACAAGTGCCCGAGCAAGATCGTCTTCGTCGACGCGCTCCCGCGCAATCCGATGGGCAAGGTGCTCCGTCGCGAGCTGGTCGTGTAGCGGGCCGCCGTCGCGGCTTTGTGAAATCGTGCACGAGCGGCCTAGGGTGGCAACGATGGCGTCCACCCCTCGCGGCAGGCGGATTCCGGAGGCGACGGTTGCCCGCCTCCCGGTGTACCTGCGGATCCTGCTCGAGCTGTCCGAAGGGGGCACGATCGGCGTCTCGTCGGAGGAGCTCGCCGATCTCGCCGGGGTCAACGCGGCGAAGGTGCGCAAGGACCTCAGCTACCTCGGGACGTACGGCACGCGCGGCGTCGGGTACGAGGTCGAATACCTGATCTACCAGGTGCGACGCGAACTCGGTCTCACCCACGACTGGCCGGTCGTCATCGTCGGGGCGGGCAACCTCGGCCAGGCGCTCGCCGGCTACGGAGGGTTCTCCCAACGGGGGTTCCCCGTGGCCGCGCTGGTCGACATCGACCCGGCCAAGGTCGGCACGCTCATCGGCAGCGTGCGCGTCCGGCACCTCGACGAGCTGCCCGCGATCGTGCGGGCCGAGCGGGTCTCGATCGGCGTCGTGGCGACGCCTGGCGCCGCCGCCCAGGAGGCCGCTGACCGCTTGGTCAAAGCTGGCGTC
>CAVWJT010000025.1:0-28372 GCA_963755235.1 uncultured Acidimicrobiia bacterium | reverse complement strand
CGGAGAACCCGGCCCCGACCACGACGGCGTCGACGGTCCTGGCGCCCGTCGTGTCGGCCGACTGTTCGTGTTCGCTGGTGACGGTCACGTTCGTCTTACCATTCAGTTGGTTGTCGCCGCACCGAGGTGCGGGTCGAGTGCGGTGTTGATCTGGTCGATCGCCTCGTCGTGGCCGGGCAGCATCAACAGGGTGAAGAACGCGTGCATCTGCCCCGGATGCACATGCACCTGCACCGGGACCCCAGCGGCTTGGAGCCGGTCGGCGTAGGCCTGCCCCTCGTCGCGCAACACGTCGTACTCGGCCAGGATCACCACCGCCGGCGGCAACCCGGACAGATCCTCGGCCTGCAACGGCGACGCGTCGGTCTCCTTGCGCTGCGCCTCATCGGGCGCGTAGTGATCCCAGAACCAGATCATCCCGTCGCGGGTCAACATCAACTGGTTCTCGTCACTGCGGTACGACGTGTTGTCCACGTCAGCGTCGGTCACCGGATACACCAACGCCTGGAACGCCACCGCCGGCCCACCCCGATCCCGGCTGCGCTGGGCCACCACCGCGGCCAGATTCCCCCCCGCCGAATCACCGCCAACGACGATCGGCACCTCCCCACCGGCGATCTCGCCGACCCGCTGCGCCACCCACTCCAACGCCGCGTACGCGTCATCGACCGCCGTCGGATAGCGGAACTCGGGCGCCAACCGGTAATCCGGCAGCACCACCGCACACCCCGACCGCGCCGCCAGCTTGCGGGCCAGCGTGTCGAACTCGTCGATCGCCCCGATCACCCACCCCCCACCGTGGTAGTAGACGAACACCCCCCGCACCGCACCCTCGGGCACGAACACCCGCACCCCGAACTCGCCCCCATCCACGGACACCGTGTGATCCTCGACCCGCGCCATCTCCGGGCCCGACCCGTACAGCTCCTTGAGATCGGCGACCAACGCCCGCACCTCATCGGGCGTGCTCTCCTCGATCGGCTTCGCCCCCGACGCCGCCATCTCCGTCAAAAAGCCAGTGATCTCATCCCGCAACGGCATTGGTGTCCCCTTCCGTGTCGTCCCGTGCTGAATCTAGGTAGCCGACGCGACCGCCGGCGGGCCGGAGTCGACATCCACGAGGCCAGCGGCGGCGAGGCCGAGGTTCTTGGCCCGCTGCATGTCGTAGTACTTGCGGGACACGATGCGCTGGGCGAACAGCCCGCCGCCGGACTGCAGGTTGGTCACCAGGTGCCAGCCGCCGAAGGAGTCGGCGGTGAGGTCCCTGATCGCATGGAACAGGCGCATGCGGTGCTCGGCCGGGGCGCCGACCGCGCCGCGCATGTACTTGTCGACGTACTTGCCGGTGTCCGGGTTCTCGAGGTCACCCAACGTCGGAGAGGTCAGCACCGCGCCGCCGGCGATGTCGTGCAGGTGGCGCACCATCAGGTGGAACTGCGCCGCACCCTGATACTTGGCCACGTTGGTGTACAGCTCGTCCGGGTAGTAGTAGCCCTCCGGCGTGGCGTGGGCATTGGCCAGCGCGGCCTCCAGTCCGGCCCGCAACAGCGTGGCGTGGATCAACATCTCGTCGATCTTGTCCCGGATGTGCGGCACCCGGGCGAGGCCGTTGGCCTCGGCGATCAGCTGGGCCAACCCGACCAGCTGGTCCGCCTGCGTCACCATCGCGGTGACCCCGCCGAGCCGCTCCCACAGTCCGAGGGCGTGGGCGAAGACGGTCGCATTCGCCGTCTCACCGTCGAGGAAAACCCGGTCGTCGGGGACGAACACGTCGTCGAACACGACGAACCCGTCGGGCATGCTGTGCTCGCTGCTGACCGGGAAGTGACGGACGTCGTCGCTCCGGGGATGGAACGTCGTGTTGATCACGTGTACCCCGGGCGAGTTGACGGGCACCGCACACGCGATCGAGTAGTCCTCCTCCCCCGGCTTCATCGACTTGGTCGGCATGACCATCAGATCGTGCACGAGCGACGCCGCGCTGATGTGCAGCTTGGCGCCCCGGATCACCACGCCGTCCGGGCGTCGCTCGACGACCCGGACGTAGGCGTCGGGATCATCCTGCTGAGCCGGGGGGAGGGTCCGGTCGCCCTTGGCGTCGGTGATGCACTCGGCGATGCGGATGTCCCGCCGCGTCGCGTCGTCGACGTACCCCGCAATGCGCTCCCGGTAGATCGGATCGACGCCGCTCATCCGCGGGGCCGCGGTCAGCACGGTCATCAACGATCCGTACGTCACGGCGAGCGCGAGGTCGATGTTGTGGACGACGTCGGCGCGCTGGCGCAGCTCCTCGACCGAGCGCGGCGCGACGACCAGCGGGTTGGTGGCGTCAGGATCAGGCGAGTAGTGCCGGTCGTAGCCGGAGGCGATCGCCCGGGCCGGCGTGGCGAAGGCGGGCTCCGCGAGCAGGTCGGGTACGCGCCGACCCTCGAAGTAGGTCAACCGGCCGTCGTCCAGCGACGCGATGTACTCCGCTCCGGTGAGCATCCCGGGCCCCCACCTCCACTTACTATGGCACTCCTATATTATACCTATACAAGTATCCGTGACTACCCGGCGGACTGCTCGGCCGACGCGGCGGCGAGGTAGCGGTCCTCGATGTCACCGATCTGGCCGAGCAACTCGCTCGCCGTGCCACTCAGCTCGATGTGGCCCCGGCGCATGACGTAGCCGCGATCGGAGTACTCCAGCGCCTTGCGGACGTGTTGCTCGACGAGCAGCACCGCGGTGCCGTGCTGCTTGGCCGCGGTGACGACGGCTTCGAGCAACCGCTTCACGATCATCGGGGCGAGTCCCATCGAGAGCTCGTCGGCCAGCAGCACTCTGGGTTGGCGGCTGAGCGCCCGGGCCAGCGTGAGCATCTGTTGCTCCCCGCCCGACAACAACCCGGCGCGCACGTTGATGCGTCGTTCGAGCTCGGGGAACAGGTCGAGGGCCGCGTCCACGTCGACGTCGGCGACGCGCAGGTTGTCGCGCGTCGACAAACCCATGAACACCGACTTCTCCTCGGTGACGAACGTGAGCCCCTGGCGCGCCCGGCGGAACAGCGGTGCGGAAGTGGCGGTGCCGTCGAGGAGCACCTCGCCCCGGAGGAGCGGGAGCTCACCCGCCAACGTGAGCAGCGTCGTGGTCTTGCCGGCGCCGTTGGCGCCGAGCAGGCCCACGACCTCGCCGGGGCGCACCACAATGTCGACCTCGTGGATCACCGGCTGCGGGCCGTAGCCCGCCGACACGCCGCGGGCCTCGAGCACCGGATCTGCCGTGCTCATACGTCTGCTCCGACGGCCTCGGCCACCGCGGCGAGTTCCTTGTCGTCCTCTCCCAGGTAGGCCGCGATCACCAACGGATCGCGCCGCACCTCGGCCGGCTCCCCTTCGGCGATCAGGACGCCGAAGTCGAGCACCACGATGTGGTCGCACACGCTCATCACGAAGTTCATGTCGTGCTCGACGAGCAACACCGCGATCCCCCAGTCGTCGGCCAGCCGCCGCACGAGGCGAGCCAATTCGGCTGCCTCGCTGTCGCCGAGGCCGGCAGCCGGCTCGTCGAGCAACAAGACGCTCGGCTGCGTCGCGACGGCCCGGGCGATCGCCAAGAGCCGGCGTTCCCCATAGGAGAGATCTTGCACTTGGCGCAACAGATCGCTCTCGAGGTGGAACTCGCGGATGGCCGCCACGACCTCGCCCGGGAGCGGCGGCGCTACCGGGTAGACGAGATCGCGAAGGAAGGAGACCCGGTCACGGGGGTCGGACGCGGCGCGCAGATTGTCGAGCACCGTGAGGTCCTCGAACAGTTCGAGCGACTGGAACGACCGGCTCAAGCCGGCCCGGGCTCGCTTGGTGGCGCTCAACCCGAGTATCTCATCACCCTCGAGGCGGACGCTGCCGCCTGCGGCACGGGTGAACCCGGTGACGGCGTCGATCACCGACGTCTTGCCGGCGCCGTTGGGGCCGATGAGGCCGACGATGCGCCCGGGGGTGACGTTGAACGACACGTCGTCCACGGCCATGACCCCGCCGTAGCGCACCCGCAGTCCCTGCACCTCGAGGGTCTTCGGCGCCGCCCGCTCCCGTCGCTCCTCCTCCGGCAACACGAACGTCTCGGGCTGGCGCTGGGGGAGCTTGGGGAACTTGGCCTTCAGCTTCTGGCCCAGCCAGGCGATCTGGTTGACCGATTCCCTGGCGATGCCGTCCTGGTTCTGCAGCACGAGCAGGATCAGGAGCCCGCCGCCGATGAGCTGGATGTACCTCGTCAGGCTGTCGAAGATCTCGTTGGTCAGCTGCGCTCCGAGCGAGCCCGGCGCGAGGGTCGATCCGAAGACCGGGCCGAAGAGGAAGCCGATGCCGCCGATGAACGACCAGCCGACGGCCAGGATCGACGTGAAGTTGGTGAACTCCGAGCCGTACAGGATGACGTCCTTGCGAAACGCCAGCAGGGTGCCGCCGATCGCGGCGATGCCGGCGGACACCGCGAAGGCGTAGACCTTCGCTCCGGGCACACTGATCCCAAGGGCGGCCGCGGCCCGTTCGTTGGTGCGCACCGCCAGCAGGCGGCGCCCGGACCGGCCCCGTCGCATGCTGGCGACCATCAGCGCGGCGATGACGAAGAAGACCAGGCACACGATGGCGTAGCGGCCGGGGTGGGTGATGGCGTTGATGTCCCACCCGAAGATGCTCGGCTTGCCGATGTCCGTTCCGGCGAAGCCGCCGACGAAGTCGCCGTTGTTGAAGATCATCAGCTCGATCGCCGACCCGAGCCCGAGCGTGAGGATGGCGAGGTTGATGCCCCGGGCGCGCACGGCCGGGAGCGCGAACAGCACGCCGACGGGGATCGTGAGGACACAGCCGGCCAGCAGCGCCGGCAGGAACGGCCAGCCGGCGGCGTCGACGAGTCGGCCGGCGACCCACGCCCCGAAGCCGGCCAGCGCGAACTGCCCGAGCGACAGCTGACCGGCGTAGCCCGTGATCACCACCAGCGACAACAGCACGAGGCCGACGGCGAACGTGGTGACGAAGGCGTCCTGCCACTCGAGGGGCACCCTCAGGATGACGACGACCGTGATGACGAGCGCGACGGCGAGCGCCAGCGGGTGGGTGCGGCCGGTGCCGACGGCCGGAAGCCGCTGCAAGAAGTAGTCGCGCAGCGGCAGCGCCTGGCCGCGCAGGACCATCCACAGCACGATGACGGCGAACGGCAGCGAGGTGGCGATGCCCGGCGTGGACACGTAGCGGGTGAGCTCGGTCTGGCCGATCCCGATCAGCATGCCGGCGGCGAAGGCGATGGGGAACGATCGGAAGCCGGCCACGAGCGCGGTCGCCAACGCGGCGAGCACGAGGTTGGTCATCGTGGCCACCTGCAGCTGCACGATGGGCGCGATCAGGATCGCGGCCACGCCGGCCAGCGCCGAGCCGAGGGCCCAGTTGATGGTGGCGAGGAAGTCGGGTGACAAGCCGATGGAGGACGCCGCCCGCTGGTTCTCCGCGATGGCGGAGGTGGCGAGCCCGAACTTCGTGTACCGGTAGAAGGCCCACAGCCCGGCGCTCAGCACGGCGGCGATCCCCAGCAGGATGAACCGGTCGACGGAGATCGTGATCCCCCAGAACGTCCACAGGTTGGTGGGCAGTTCAGAGTCGACGAAGGTGATCGTGGCGCCGTACCGGAGCACGGCGATGGCCTGCACCACGATGAGCACTCCGAGCGTGGCCACGATGCGGGCCAGCGGTGACGCCCGTCGGAGGTGGCGCATCACGAGCAGGTGCACCAGTGCGCCGATGACGGCGCAGGTGAGCAGGCCGGCCGCCCAGGCCACAGCGACCGGCTGGCCGTGCTCGACCCTCACCTCCCACTCCACGTAGGCGCCGATCATGCCGATCGCGCCCTGGGCGAAGTTGAGCACGCCCGAACCGCGATAGATGACGATCAGCCCTTGGGAGGCGAGGGAGTACAGCGAGCCGAGTCCCAGGCCCAAGAGGGCGAACCGCACGAACTCCTGCACGAGTTTCAGGACCTCCGATGGCAGAGCTGGTCAGGTGACGGACAGTGCAGAGGCCCGCCGCCGATGCGCCCGCGGACGCACCGGCGGCGGACTGGACGTCACTCCGACATCGGCTGACCGTCGATGGGCCCGGTCATGTCGTAGGCCTGGTCGTCCATGGCCGTGAGCTTCCCGTCACTGATGGTGTCGAAGAACACGGTGCGATTGAAGATCCGCGGAAGACCGCCGCCGAAGCCCTCGTACGGTGTGGTGAGGTCGAGTTCGCCGATCATCCCGTCGGTGTTGAGCGCCGTCGTCGCGTTGATGGCCTCGAGGAACGTCTCGTTCGTGATGTCCCCGGACATGCCCTCGGCGACGTTCTTGAACGCGGTGTACGCCGTCCACGTGCCGAGACCGGCGAGGCTGTTCCAGTCGAGGTCAGGTGCGTCGTACTCCTCGAGCGACGCCCGGTAGTCCTCCCACATCGGACCCTCGATGTTGGGGTACGAGTTGGACACGACGCCGCCCTCGGTGAGCTCGGGGAACTCCTCGGCGATCTTGCCGTTCAGGTTGCCCTGCAGCCCGTACAGCCGTACGTCGGCGCCCGACGCCGCCAAGGCCGGGAGCAAGGCCGCCCAGTTCGAGTCCGCGATGCCGCCGGCGATGCAGTCGGTACCGCCGCTGATGGCGTCCGCCACCTGGGCGCTGTAGTCGCCCGGGACTTGGGGGATCTTCACCATGCGCCACGCATCCGGAGCGCCTCCGCCGACCTCGTAGGCGGCCACGACCGCGGGATAGGCCACGTCGCCGGCCGGGATGTCGATCACCACGTTGACCGGCTTCTCGCACCCGTCCTGGGCCATCTTCCACCCGAGACCCGCACCCTGGCCCGGCAGCAGCGAGCCGAGCGGGAACGAGATCGGGCTCGCGAACTCCTGCTCCACCAGCGGACAGCAGGCGCCGAACCACGGGATGTTGTTCTCCTCGAGGACCGGGATGATGCGACTGGCGTCGAACACGAACGACCCCACGACGGCGACGACGCCCTCGTCGACGGCCTGCCGAGCGCAGTTGGCTCCGACGTTCGGGTCGCCCTGGTCATCGCAGGTGATCACCTCGAGCGGACGGCCCACGATTCCACCCCGATCGTTGATGTACTGCATGTAGATCTCGGCCGCCGCAGGGATGTTCGGATACGGCGGCAGGTTGGTGTTCACCGGCGCGACGGTCATCACCTTGATCGGATCACCCGACGGTGCCGCCGCCTCGCCTGTCGTCGTGTCGGACGCGGCGGTCGTGTCGGACGCGGCGGCGGTCGTGTCGGACGCGGCGGCCGTCGTGTCGGACGCGGCAGCCGTCGTGTCCGACGCGGCGGCGGTCGTGTCGGCCGCAGGGGTCGTTGATCCCGCGGTGCCGCCTGCGTCGTCGTCGTCGTCACCGCACGCGGCGAGCGCGATCAATGGCACGAGCGCAACTGATACGGCAAGCCGTCTCTTGGTCCGTCTCCTAGATATGGGCATGCACGACGTGCGCATGTCACCACCCCCCTTTTGGTGTTGATCGTGTCCCCTGTTGAACACGAAACTGAATCGAGCGAAATCACGTTGTGGCCGCACCGAGGTGCGGGTCGAGTGCGGTGTTGATCTGGTCGATCGCCTCGTCGTGGCCGGGCAGCATCAACAGGGTGAAGAACGCGTGCATCTGCCCCGGATGCACATGCACCTGCACCGGGACCCCAGCGGCTTGGAGCCGGTCGGCGTAGGCCTGCCCCTCGTCGCGCAACACGTCGTACTCGGCCAGGATCACCACCGCCGGCGGCAACCCGGACAGATCCTCGGCCTGCAACGGCGACGCGTCGGTCTCCTTGCGCTGCGCCTCATCGGGCGCGTAGTGATCCCAGAACCAGATCATCCCGTCGCGGGTCAACATCAACTGGTTCTCGTCACTGCGGTACGACGCGTTGTCCACGTCGGCGTCGGTCACCGGATACACCAACGCCTGGAACGCCACCGCCGGCCCACCCCGATCCCGGCTGCGCTGGGCCACCACCGCGGCCAGGTTCCCCCCCGCCGAATCACCGCCAACCACGATCGGCACCTCCCCACCGGCGATCTCGCCGACCCGCTGCGCCACCCACTCCAACGCCGCGTACGCGTCATCAACCGCCGTCGGATAGCGGAACTCGGGTGCGAGACGGTAATCCGGCAGCACCACCGCACACCCCGTCCGCGCCGCCAGCTTGCGGGCCAGCGTGTCGAACTCGTCGATCGCCCCGATCACCCACCCCCCACCGTGGTAGTAGACGAACACCCCCCGCACCGCACCCTCGGGCACGAACACCCGCACCCCGAACTCGCCCCCATCCACGGACACCGTGTGATCCTCGACCCGCGCCATCTCCGGGCCCGACCCGTACAGCTCCTTGAGATCGGCGACCAACGCCCGCACCTCATCGGGCGTGCTCTCCTCGATCGGCTTCGCCCCCGACGCCGCCATCTCCGTCAAAAAGCCAGTGATCTCATCCCGCAACGGCATGGGTTCCCCTTCCCCATTACTTTGGTGCCCCTATATTAAGCATATCCAAGTACCCGAGACGACCTGGGCGCTCGAACAGAGCGGGGCGCCATCATCCGGCACCGTGTCGAGCGATCCGGTGGTCGTCGCCGACGCCCACTGGCGAGCCAACGGTTGGGACAGCGGACCGTACTTCCGCGCCGCGCTGTCGATCTACCGCACCAACGAGCTGATCCGGCTGTTCAACGAATCGGCGCTCACGCCCCACGGGCTCACGCACTCCCGCCACGAGGCGCTCGCCGTGCTCTACTTCTCCCGCCACGGCGAGATGCCGCTCGGCCGGCTCGGCGAGCGCCTACTCGTCCATCCCACGAGCGTCACCAGCACCGTCGACACGCTGGAACGGCTCGGCCACGTCGAACGGGTCGCCCACCCGACCGATCGGCGAGCCACGCTCGCCCAGATCACGGCCAAGGGCCGGACGGCGATGGAGCAGTCGTGCCAGATGATGGCCGACGGCAGCGGGGGCCTCTTTGCGCTGAGCCAGAACCAGGCCCGCCGCCTGTTCACCCTCCTCAAGCCAGTCCGCTCCGCCGCCGGGGACCTCGACGTCGACGATCCGATCGCCGGCGCCGATCGCAACTGGAAGTCCCGGGGGTGGGACACGGGGAACCACTTCCGGGCGGCGCTGTCGATCTATCGCACGGACGAGCTCGTGCGGCAGTCGAACGAGGCGGCGCTCGACCCGCACGGCCTGACCCGCTCCCGCCACGAGGCGCTCGCCGTGCTCTACTTCTCCCGCCACGGCGAGATGCCACTCGGCCGGCTCGGTGCTCGCCTGCTCGTCCACCCGACGAGCGTCACCACGACGGTCGACACGCTGGAACGGCTCGGCCACGTGCGCCGGGTCGCCCATCCGACGGACCGGCGGGCGACCCTCGCCCGGATCACGCCGAAGGGCCGGCGGGCGATCGAGGCGTCGAACGGCGAGATGGTGGCGGCGTGCTTCGGGCTCGGCGCACTCGACGAGGCGCAGGCGGAGGCCATCTTCACGATCCTGAGCAAGGTGCGCATGGAGGGTCCCGCCCCCGCAAACGGTGCCGGTCCGGTTCGGTCGAATCGCGCCGCCTAGGGTCGCCAGCCGAGTCGCGGTTCAGAGGTGGAGCCCGGGTCCGGCACGCCGGCGCCTCCAGGCGCTTCGGCGGCCGCATCAAGAATGGCTCGGCTCCGCTTCGGCACGTTCCTCGCTCCGCACCATCCCACCGGTGAGCACCCGACGCTGATGTTCCAGCGCGACCTCGATCTGGCCGCCCATCTCGATCGGCTCGGGTACGACGAGTTCTGGTGCGGCGAACATCATTCGTCGGGTTGGGAGACGATCGCCTCACCCGAGATGTTCCTCGCCGCGGCGGCTCAGGTCACCCACACGATCCGTCTCGGCACTGGCGTCGTCAGCCTCCCGTACCACCACCCGTTCAACGTCGCCCAGCGGATCGTGCAGCTCGACCACATGTCGCGCGGCCGGGCGATGTTCGGGTCGGGCCCCGGGGCGCTGCCCTCCGACGCCCGGGTCCACGGGATCGACCCGATCCTGCTGCGCGACCGGCAGGACGAGGCCCTCGGCGTGATCATCCGCCTCCTGCGCGGAGAGGACCGCTTCAGCCAGGAGTCGGACTGGTTCGAGCTGCACGACGCCAAGTTGCAACTGCTGCCGCTGCAGGAGCAGGTGCCGATGGCGACGGCGTCGATGTTCTCCCCGTCGGGCATGCAGATCGCCGGCAAGTACGGCATCGGCGTGCTCTCGATCGGCTCCAACTCCACCGAGGGGATCCAGGCCCTGCCGACGCAGTGGGGTTTCGCCGAGGAAGCTGCTTCCATCCACGGCTCGACGGTCGATCGCCGCGACTGGCGGGTCCTCATGGCCTGGCACATCGCCGAGACGCAGGAGCAGGCGCGGGCCGAGGCCGTGCACGGCCTCCACCGGTGGCACAACGAGTACAACGTCTGGACGCTCGGCCGCCCGGGCGCGGTGCACGTCGATGATCCGTGGGATCTCCTCGACCGCACGACCGAGGGTGGGGCGGAAGGCGCCGGGTTCGCCGTCGTCGGCACCCCCGACGATCTCGTCGGCGCGATCCGCCACATGCGGGAGCTCACCGGCGGCTTCGGCGTCGTGCTCGGGTTCGCCCACGACTGGGCCAGCCGTGAGGCGTGCCTGCGATCGTGGGACCTCGTCGCCCGGTACGTGATCCCGGAGGTGAACGGGTACACAACTGGGCTGCGGGAGTCGCAGCAGTTCCTCCACGAGAACCAGGAGGAGTTGATGGGCGGGGCGAGCCGCGCCGTGATGAGCAAGATCATGGCCCACGACGGCGCCGCCCAGGCCCTGGCGACGACGATGGAGCAGATGGCCCAACGGGCCCGCCGCGACGAGACCACAGCTTCGAGCTAGCTCCCCCATCTGGGCGGGAATCGTGCCATCGGGTCTTCTGGGCGGGATTCGTGTCAGGTGTCGAGAAAATTCCCGCCCAGATCGTCGGGATCAGGCGCCGGCCGGCGGGGTGATGAGGACCTCGGAGCAGATCGGCACGAAGCCGCAGGCGAGGAACGCCCGCAGCGACGCCGCGTTCCCGGGGGCGACCTGGGCCCAGCACCATTCGCCGCGATCGAGTTGGGCCAGTCCGGCTCGGATCAGGCGACGGCCATGGCCCTGGCCCGACGCGCCGGGGTCGAGCAGCTCGACGGAGAGCTCCTGCCGGCCGGCGAGTCCTCGACCGAGCACGACGAGGCCGACGTCGTCGCCGAAGACCGCGAGGTCGGTCCGGTAGCCGGCCGCCCGACGGACCCGCGGATGGTCGTCGAGATCGGCGCGGCGGGGCAGCGACGGGCCAGGGGAGCCCGCGGTGACGAGCACGACGTCGAGGCTGCCGACGAGGCCGCCGGCACCCGCGAGCCATTGCACGACGGGCGGTTTGGACGCGCCGCCGTAGCCATCGACGCCGTGCGCCGCCAGCTCGTTGGCGTCGACGTCGGCCAGCACGTAGGCGTGTCCGGTGAACGCGACGACCGCCCGGAGACCGCCGACGTCGGGCGGGAGGAGGTCGCATCGCCCGTCGACCGGCGGGAAGCGGCCGCCGGCGGCAGCGGCGAGGATGCGCGCCAGCGGATGGGCACTCTCGGTCATCCGAGCACGCGGTCGAGGTACGTGTTGGCGAATGTGCGATCCGGATCGAAACGGTCCCGAACCGCGGCGAACGCCTCCCACTCCGGATAGCGCGGGGCGAGCGTGCCCGCCCGCTGGCCGTGCAGCTTGCCCCAGTGCGGGCGACCCGCGTAGTCGTCCATGATCCGCTCCACCCCGGCGAAGTACTCCTCGTACGGCGCCCCGCGGTACTGGTGCACCGCGATCCATCCGGAGGTGCGCCCGAAGCCGGTGGACAGGGCGATGTCGTCGGCGGCCGACACGCGCACCTCGATCGGGAACTGCACCGGCGTCGACAACGTCTCGGTCAACGACCGGACCCGCCGCACGGCCTCGGGCACGTGCTCGACCGGAATGCCGTACTCCATCTCGACAAAGCGCACCCGCCGCGGGCTGCAGAACACCCGGTCGCTGCGATCGACGAGCTCCCGCTCGGCCGCCGCCGAGGCGACGAGCCGTGAGATCCGCGGCGTGAGCGTCGGGAACCGCCGACCCACCCGGCACACCACCCCGAACGCGAGGTTCTCCCCGATCCACTTGTCCCGCACGTAGCCCCACCGGGGCTGGGGCGCCCGCGGCTCGTCCGTCCGCGAGTTCCGCTTGACCTGGCAGCGGCGGGTGCCCGGCATCCAGTACAGCTCGAAGTGGTCGACCGCGGCGGCGTGCTCGGCGAACCGGTCGAGCACGTCATCCAGGACTTCCACTGTCTCCTGGGCATGGAGGTCGAAGGCGGGCACGCACTGCAAGGTGACCTCGGTGACGACGCCGAGGGCACCGAGGCCGACCCGGGCGACGCTCAGGACCTCGGGCTCGAGATCGGTCGAGCAGCGCACGAGCTCGCCGCGCCCAGTGACCATCTGCAAGCCGACGACGGTGGTGGCCAGGTTGCCCAACGTGATCCCCGTGCCGTGGGTGGCGGTGGCGATCGCCCCGGCAACCGACTGGCGATCGATGTCGCCGAGGTTGGGCATGGCGAGTCCGGCCGCGGCCAGCGCGTCGTTGAGCCGATGGAGGC
Source organism: uncultured Acidimicrobiia bacterium (assembly GCA_963755235.1). GTDB lineage: Bacteria > Actinomycetota > Acidimicrobiia > Acidimicrobiales > Ilumatobacteraceae > JALZMG01. The sequence continues at coordinate 15,667 of CAVWJT010000025.1, read as the reverse complement.
GGATGCCGGCCTCGACCGTCACCCGCCCGCTCTCGGCATCGACGGCGAGGACCCGAGCGAGCCGGTCGAGGCTGAGCTGGATCCCGTCGGTCGCCGCGGCGGCGGTGAAGGAGTGGCCGGCGCCGATCGCCTTGACCCGCTGCCCCGCCCGATGGGCGGCCGCCACGATCTGGGCGACCTCGTACACCGACCCCGGCGTACGGCGCTCGGCCGGCACCCATCGTTGATTGCCGGCCCAATTCGACACCGCGGAGAACACGCCCCGGAATCTACGGGGCCGACCTCGTAGCGTGGCCCGTATGGCCGACGCCCTCGTGATCCACGGCACCTGTCACCACGACTGCCCCGACTCGTGTGGCTGGGAGGTCACGGTCGCCGACGGGCGAGCGGTGAAGCTCCGTGGCCGCGCCGACCATCCGTTCAGCCAGGGCGAGCTGTGCCCGAAGGTCAACCGCTTCCTCGACCGCGTGTACAGCCCCGACCGCATCCTCCACCCCTTGCGCCGCGTCGGGTCGAAGGGCGCCGGCCGCTTCGAGCCGGTCACGTGGGACGACGCCCTGAGCGAGATCGCGGCGCGGCTCCACGCGGTCATCGCCGAGCACGGCCCCGAGGCGATCCTGCCGTTCAGCGATGCCGGCAACCAGAGCCTGCTGTCGATCATGGGGCTCGACGGGCGCTTCTTCCACCACCTCGGCGCCAGCCGGCTGGTGCGCGCGATCTGCGGCCCGACGGTCGGGCACGGCGTGCGGATGACCAACGGCAGCGGCCTCGGTCTCGACCCGCTGGAGCTGCACCACAGCCGGCTGATCCTGCTGTGGGGCACCAACACCCGGCTGACCAACCGTCACCTGTGGCCGACCATCGAGGCCGCGCGTGCCGCGGGCGCCAAGCTCGTCGTCATCGATCCGATCCGCACGACGACGGCCGACGCCGCCGACGAGTTCGTCCAACCGCTGCCGGGCACCGACATCGCCCTGATGCTGGCGATGATGCACGTGCTGATCCGCGACGGCCTGGTCGATACCGACTGGGTCGCCGCCCACACGCTCGGCTTCGACGAACTGACGGCCCACGTCGCCGGGTGGACGCCGGAGCGGGCGGGCGCGGTCTGTGGCCTCGACGCCGCGGTCATCGAGTCGCTCGCGTCCGACTACGGCACGATCCGGCCGGCCGCGATCCGCACGCTGATCGGCGCCGAGCATCACGAGAACGGAGCGATGTTCTACCGCACGCTCGCCGTGCTCCCCGCCCTCGTCGGCGCGTGGGCCGACCGCGGCGGGGGACTCTCCCGCAGCGTCGGCTCGTACCACGACGCCCTCATCGACGAAGCCGCCTTGAGCCGCCCGGACCTGCTCGCCGGCCGGTCGCCGCGGACGCTCAACATGAGCCGGCTGGGCGAGGCGCTCACCGACCCGACCCTCGAGCCGCCGGTGGCCGCGATGATCGTGTGGAACTCGAACCCCCTGGTGATCGTGCCGAACGCGGAGCTCACTCGTCGGGGCCTGGCCCGCGACGACCTCTTCACCGTCGTCCACGAGCAGTTCCTCACCGACACGGCGCGCTACGCCGACATCGTGCTGCCGGCCACGACGCAGCTCGAGTCGACCGACGTCGTACCGGCGTGGGGCCACCTGTGGATGGGGTGGAACGAGGCGGCGATCGAGCCGGTCGGCGAGTCGTGCAGCAACACCGAGCTGTTCCGCCGCCTCGCCGCGGCGATGGGCCTCACCGAACCGGCCCTCTTCGACGACGACGAGTCGTTGCTCGCCCAGGCCCTCGGCGCCAAGGTCGACCTCGCCGAGCTCCGTCGCGTGGGCTGGCTGCGCGTGCCGTACCCGGACGACGGCCGCCCGTGGGCCGCCGGCGTGTTCCCCACGCCGTCGGGGAAGGTCGAGCTGGTGAGCGAGCGGCTGGCGGCGATGGGCCAGCCGGCACTGCCGACCTTCGTCGCCCCGCGGGAGGGTCCCCACGGCGACGCCGACCTCGTGGCCCGCTACCCGCTCCAGTTGCTCACTCCGAAGCACCACACCCGGTTCCTGAACTCGAGCTACTCCGCGCTGCCCAAGCACGGCCCCGCCGAGGGCGCTCCGTTCGTGGAGCTCGACCCGGCCGATGCCGCCACCCGCCGCCTGGTCGACGGCGACAAGGCCCGCGTGTGGAACGACCGGGCCACCGTCGAGCTGCCGGTACGCGTCAGCGATCGGTTGCGCCCTGGGGTGGTGGCGATCCCGTTCGGATGGTGGGGCACCCAGCACGCCGACGGGCGGACGGCCAACGCGCTCACCAACGACACCCTCACCGAGTGGGGCGGCGGCGTGGCGTACAGCGACACGCTGGTTCAGGTGGCGCCGCTGGCCTGATCCGGCCTCCGGGCCCGTGAGCAGGGGCCCGGGTAGCCTGCCCTCATGGCCGGTGACCTGATCTACGCGTTCCGCGTGATGCGCCTGCCGCTCCTCGACGCCGGTGGCGCGCCGATCGGCCGGATCCAGGACCTCGTCGCCGTGCCCGGCCGCCCCGGGGCGATGCCGCGCATCGTCGGCTTCGTCGCCGAGAGCCAGCGGCGGCGGATCTTCGTCAACGCCAACCGGGTCTCCGAGTTGGGGAGCGAGGGAGCCCGGCTGCGGAGCTGGGACGTCGATCTCAGCCCGTTCAAGTCGCGGCCGGGTGAGGTCCTCGTCGGCGCCGACGTGATCGACGGCAAGGTCGGCGACGAGACCGTCAGCGACGTCGGCCTGCGCTCCTTCGACGATGGCCGCAGCCGGGGTTGGGAGGTCGCCAAGGTGCGGCTCGCCCGGCGCAACCTGCTCCGCCGCCGGCCGAGCTACCGGCTGGTCGATGTCGACGAGGTCCCGGGATTGTTCGCCCCGGTGAGCGAGATGGCCGCCGAGGCGGCGCGTCTCCGCGACATGCACCCTTCGGAGGTGGCCGCTGTGGTCCGCGCGCTCCCGCTCGCCCAGCGCCGCCAGTTGGCCGAAGCGATGGACGACGACCGGCTCGCCGACGTGCTCGAGGAGTTGCCCGAGGCCGAACAGGTGCGCCTCGTCGAGGGCCTCGACCTCGACCGCCTGATCGACGTGCTCGACGAGATGGAGTTCGACGATCTTGCCGACCTGCTCGGCGAGATGCCGGGTGAACAGCGCCTGCGCATCCTCGAGGCGATGGACCACGACGATGCCGACGTCGTGCGCCGCCTACTGGCCTACGAGAAGGCGACCGCCGGCGGGATGATGACGCCGGAGGTGATCGTGCTCGGTCCGACGACCACCGTCGCCGAGGCGCTGGCCCAGATCAGGCAACCCGACTGGGTGGTCAGCATCGCCGCCCAGGTCTTCGTGTGCCAGCCCCCGTTCAAGCCGCCGACCGGGCGGTTCCTCGGCACCGCCCACGTCCAGCGCCTGCTCCGCGAGACGCCGAGCCTCGAGCTGCGCCACTGCCTCAGCAACGACCCGGTCGTCACCCCGGAAGTGACGGACCGCGCCGTGGCCGAAATGCTGGCGAGCTACGACATGGTCGCCGTGGCGGTCTGCGACGAAGGTGGGCACCTGCTCGGCGCGGTCACGGTCGATGACGTGCTCGATCGCCAACTCGGGGTGGGTTGGCGCCAGCGGGGGGTGACCTCCCGGACGAGGACGGCGTGACACCATGATCGGCAGCGTGACGTCATGGTGAAGCGGCGGGAGGATCTCACCGAACCGCGCGGCAGTCGGCGGATCGCGGTCCAGTACGAGCCGGACGTGTTCGGTCGTTTCGCCGAGTCGATCGCCCGCTTCCTCGGCACGGCCCGCTTCCTGGTGTGGCAGTCGTTCGTCATCTGCCTCTGGATCGCCTACAACCTGCTGCTCCCCGAACGCTTCCAGTTCGACCCCTGGGATCGTGGTCTCGTCCTGCTGACCCTCGTCCTCTCGCTGCAGGCCTCCTACGCGGCACCGCTCATCCTGCTCGCCCAGAACCGCCAGGAGGCGCGGGACCGCGCCCAATGGCAGGTCGATCGAACCGTCGCCGAGCGCACCGCCGCCGACACCGAGTTCCTCGCCCGGGAGATCGCCGGCGTCCGGGTGATGCTCGCCGACGTCGTCACCGGCGAGGAGCTCCGCGATCAGCTCGACGACTTGATCAACGCGATCGACCTGCTCACCAAGCGGCTCGACGAGCTGACGGGCAATCAGGCGGCATCCGGCGACGGGGGCGCGTCGGCCGTCGAGGTCGGCTGAGCTGCCCGCACGACTTCATCGACGAGTTCGACCGTGAGCGCGGCGAACGGAGCGGGGTCGGCGAGGGCGGCGAAGTGGTCGCTGCGCAGCTCCCGCACGGTCGCCCCCAGCGCCGCCGCCAGGGCTCGTTGCTTGCCCGGGCCCACCAGACGGTCCCGCGTCGTGATCAGGCTGCCGGCCGGGATGTCGAGCGTCGACACCCACGGCCGGGCGTCGTAGGCGGAAAGGGCGCGGCCGGCGTCGACCATCGCGAACGGATCGTTGCGGGCCATCTCGCTGAGGAGCCACGGCACGTAGGGCTCCATCGGGTGGCCGGCGCCGATGAGCTTCGGCACCGCCTTGTTCAGGTACCAGCGGTAACCGCGGCTGCGCAGCCACGACCCGAACACGGGGAGCACCCGCCAGAGCGCCCGCTCCCGCCACGTCGTCGTCCACTCGAGGGCGGTCGCCTGCACGACCAGCCCGCGGACGAGCGCGGGGTGGCGGCGGGCGAGGTGGAGGGAGATCGGTCCGCCCATCGAGTAGCCGACCGCGACGACCGGTGCGATGCCGAGCTCGCCGATCACCGCCGCGGCGTCGTCGGCGGCGTCCTCGAGCCGGAACGGGGCCGGTGAGCGCAGTCCGCGGCCGTGCCCGCGGTGGTCGATGCCGACGAACGAGTACCGCTCGGCGAGCGCCTCGTAGGCGGTGAAGAACTGCAGATCGCTCGACGCCGTCCAGCCGTGGAGCAACAGGACGGTCGGCGCCGTCCGATCGGCGTGCTCGTGGACCCGAACGAAGAGCTCGCCCCGGCCATCGATCCGGATCACCCGTCCCGCCGGTAGCCACGGGAGCACGAGCTCGCTTCGCTCGCTCACGGAGACCCAGCGTACGGCCGTCAGCCGGTGTGCGGGATCCCAGTGAAGGCCTGGAGGCGGACGCCACCACGAGTGACCGCTCGGAGCAACGCCGCCGTCGGCAGGTCGGCGTCCGACGTGGTCACCACTCCTGCGGGCGCGGCGCCGGAGGCGACATGGTCGACGAACGCCGCGGCCACCGCCGCCGCCGCGGTACCGACGAGCTCGGCGATGCCGACGATCAGCGTCACCCTCGCGCCGTCGCGGTCACTGCCCCGGGCCTCGACGCGGAGCGCGCCGATGCCGCCCTCCCGGTGCGGCGGGCTCAGCATCGGGAGTCTGGCGGTGAAGCGGTCGCGACGCGTGGCCGACACGCGCGCGCTGATGCGCTCGACATCGGGAAAGCTGCGATGCAGCAGCAGCGGGTCGGACAGCTCGCCGCGATAGCAATCGCGGGCGCCCACGGGTTCGGGAAACCAGCACAGCTCGCGGCCGCTGCCCGCCGGCCGCTCGATCCAGCCGCCGTCACGCCACCCCATGGCCCAGCCCCGCAGGGCATGGTGGTGCTCTCGCGCGCAGGCCGGGCCGGCGGTGCCGTGGCGGGCGAGATGGAGCTCGTCGCACGCCGCCATCCGCCCGACGAGCTGGCGGACGAGCAGTCCGCTGAGACCCGGCGAGACGGCGGCCCCGACGACGAGCGTGGCTCCGGCGCCGCGGGCCGCGTCGTCGAGATCGAGCAGGTCGCGGACGTCGGAGACGGCGCCGCTCGTGGAAACGACGTGGACACCGGCCCGGACCAGATCGGCGGCCGTCGCCGCGTGCGGACCAGGCGTCGCCAGCACGACCAGTCCGGCTCCGACGTCGCCGCCGACGAGCTGATGGCGAGTGGCGGTCACCCGGCGCAGGCGCTCGGCGACGACACCGCCTCCGACGACGGACACTGCCGGCAGGGCAGTCACGGTCGCGCTCAACGGTCGGGAAACTCGACCGGCTGCCAGCCGCCGTGCTGCGGCGGCGTCCCGCCCCGGCCGCGCACGCGAAGGGCGGCGGCGATCGCGCCGGCCAGCCCGAGCGCCACGAGCGCTCGGCGCAGCAGCCTCACGGTGCGGCCCGCTGGCGGCGGGTGTTCGGTCCCGTACTGCCGGTCATGGCGCGGACGTTAGGCCGTCAGGTCGCGGCGATGAGGGCGACGATCCCGATCAGGACGACGAGGGCGACGACGACGGCCGCGATCGCGGAACCGGAACGGCGTCGCCACGGATCCTCGGAGAACGGATGCAGAGCCTGCTCGCGCCGGTCGTGGAGCTCGTACTCATTGGCCTGGCGGGTGCCCACCTTGGGCAGATGCTTCCGCCCTTTGCGCTTCATGCCTGACGAGCCCATCCGGCGATGGTATCGGGGCGGGGCAGACTCGTCCCATGACGCGCACCCATGAGCACTGCGAGGCGTGCGGATTCGACGGCTCCGGGTACTCCGACTCGATGCTGCTCGACGGTTTGCGATCACTCGGGGAGCGCTGGCGTCGGCAGCTCATCGCATCCGGCGACCATCTCCGCGTGCGCCCCGAGCCGGCGACATGGTCGGCGATCGAGTACGCCGCGCACAGCCGCGACGTCACCGCCCTGCATGCCTACGGCGTCGAGCAAGCGATCACTCACGACGAGCCGACATTCCCGCCCATCGGGGACGATCTCCTCGAGGCTGCGGCCACCGCCTACGGCGATGCCGATCCGGACGAGGTTGTCGAGGCGCTGACGGTCGCTGCTGAACGCCTCGCCCAGTTCGCTGACGAGGCCGGCGCGCGACGCATGGACCCGGGGCCTGACCGTCGGCGAGTCGCGAAGCGACGTGCGTCGCCTGCTCGAACACGCCCTGCACGACTCGTGGCACCATCTCGATGACGTCCAGCGTGGAGTGGCCGCGCTCAAGAACGAGTAACGACCTTGCGTACAGGTCGTCGTGTGGGGCTAGCAAGAATCGAACTTGCGACCTCATCCTTATCAGGGATGCGCTCTAACCGACTGAGCTATAGCCCCGCGAACGGTCGAGGCTACCGGTGGTCCGGAACGGTCCTCAACCGGTTCCGCCGTCGCCGAACGGGTCCTCGAAGACCGCGGTCCGGGTGGGCAGCCTCGTCGACGGGGGGCGCGGTTCGTCGAGGTTGCCGCTGCCGTCTCCGGATGGTCGACGCACGACGAAGCGGCGCATCGGCGACGCCGTGCGCTCGACGACCTCCTCCTCCAACACGGTCAGGCGGATGCCGCCGACGAGATCCGTGATCAGGTTGAACAAGGTCGCGCCGAGCACCGCGGCGCCGGTGAGGCCGACCACCGCGAACAAGCCGGCGACCCACGCGCTGTGGAAGATCTCGCCGCCGTTGAACTCGAACTCGCTCCAGCCGAACGACTCGAAGAACCGCTCGAGGTTGTCGATCGTGCCGGTGGCGTAGGCGACGTTCCACAACAGGACGCCGGACGTCAACGCAACCGCATAGAGCACGAGGTTGAAGATGATCGCGACCTTGAACACGCTCCACGGGTCGACGTGGCGCACGACTCGGGTGACCTTGCGCACGCGCGGGCGGCGGCCGACGAGACGTGGCACCGGCGCCACCCGGTGGGTCGTCATGCTCGCCGTGGCGGGTGGCGGCTCGGCGGGCAGCGTTGGTGGCAGCACCGTCGCCGTCGGGTAGTCGGGCACCTGCGATCCCCGCTTGGCCGGAGTGGCGGGGACGATCACCGGCAACGGGGAGGGTTCGACGACCGGCTCCGCGACCGTCGAACCGGTCGGAACGTCGACCGGTGCCGGCCGGTCCTCGCTCGGCGGCTCAACCGGCGGAGCGGGCGGAGGCTTGCTGATCAAACTCGACGAGGACCCCCGCGACGATGACGACCCTCGCTCGGGAGCAGGAACGGACCCGTTCAGCGTCGTCCGCCGCGGCCGAGGAGAGGACAGCCGGGGAGCCGTCCGCACGGCGCCGTTGCCGTTCGTCGAGGCACCGTTCGTCGAGGCACCGTTCGCCGACGGACCATTCGCCGACGGACCGTTGGTCGCCGCGGCGACGTCATCGGTCGCAGGGGTCATCGACTCAACTTCGGGCACGACTGTCCCCCCGGCGCGGTTCGTCGGGCTCACGGTCTCAAGTGTAGGCAGTGCCTCCCCCGGAAACCGGGCGCGCTTCTCAGCGACTGCTGCGGGCCAGGTCACCGCCGGTGGCCCGCGCCGTCGCCACCGCGTGGCCGACGCGCACCGTGACGACGACGTCGCGGCCCGACCGTGACCAACCGATGACCGAGCCATCGTGCCTGGCCGCGAGGGCGTCGGCCGCGGCGCGGCCACCGTGGACGGCGGCGAGGGCCGAGGCGTCGGCGGCGGTGCGGGCGCGTGCCGCGTCGACGAGGTCACCGGCGAGCCGGCCGACGGCGATCGTGAGCACGACCGCCAGCGCAGCCGCGGCGGCGGCGAATGGTGCGGCCTGGCCGCGCTCGCCGGTCGATCGTCGAACGCGCATCACTGCTCCCATTGGCGTCAACCGTCGATGACGGTCCGTCGGGGTGAGGCCGCCTCGAGGGGGCCTGATCAGGTGAGCTCGGGCGAGCTACTCGGCGTCGTTGGCGAGGATCGCGGCGACGGACGCCACGGTCTGGCCGTCGTCGAGGTTCATCACCCGCACGCCGGTAGCGGCCCGGCCCTGCGATGAGATCTCCCGTACGGGCATCCGGATCGTCACGCCCCCCGAGGAGACGGCGACGATCTCGTCGTCGATGCCGACCATGAACGCGGCGACGACCTGGCCCTTGCGGCTCGTCAGCTTGATCCCGATGACACCCTGTCCGCCGCGGCCCTGCCGGTTGTAGTGCTCGAGCTGCGTGCGCTTGCCGAAGCCGGCCTCGGTGACCATCAGGATCGCCGTGTCGTCGCGGGCGACGTCGACGGAGACGACCTCGTCGCCGGACCGCAGTCTGATCCCCCGCACCCCCGCCGCGCCGCGGCCCATCGGGCGCACTTCGTCCTCGTTGAAGCGGATCGTCATGCCCTTGCGGGTGACCATGAAGATGTCGTCGCCCCCGCCGGTCTCGATCACCTTCACGAGCTTGTCTCCGTCGCGCAGGTTGATCGCGATCAACCCGTTCCGCACGGTGGAGTCGTAGGCGTCGAAGGCGGTCTTCTTCACCTGGCCCTGCTTGGTGGCGAAGAACAAGAAGCGCTCCCCGGCGAAGTCGCGGGTGTCGATGATCGCCTGGATCGTCTCGCCCGGTTGCAACGGCAACAGGTTGACGATCGGCATGCCCTTGGCCGTGCGCTCGCGTTCGGGGATTTCGAGCGCCCGCAGTCGGTAGACCTTGCCGAGGTTGGAGAAGAACAGCAGGTGGGCGTGGGCGGTCGTGAAGATCACGTGGCGGACGATGTCGTCGGCCTTGAGCTTGCCGCCGCTGACGCCGCGGCCGCCCCGCGCCTGGGTCTTGAACGAGGCGGCCGGCACCGCCTTGATGTACTGGGCCTCGGTCATCACGACGACGAGCTCCTTGTCGTCGACGAGGTCCTCGATCGACATGTCGCCTGCCTCGAGCGTGATCTGGCAGACCCGCGGCGTGGCGAACTCCTCCCGGATGGCTGTCAGCTCGTCCTTGATCACGCGGCGCAACAGGGCGTCGTCGGCGAGCACGGCTTCGAGCTCGCCGATCGTTGCGCGGACGTCCTCCAACTCGGTCTCCAGGTCGATCCGCGACAACCGGGTGAGCTGACGCAGCTGCATGTCGAGGATGTCGACCGCCTGCAACTCGCTGAACTCGAACGGCTCGGCCATCAGCCCTTCCTTCGCCGCGGTCGCGTCGTCGCTCCCGCGGATCAGCGCGATGACCTCGTCGATGACGTCGAGCGCCTTGATCCGCCCTTCGAGGATGTGTTCCCGCCGGCGCGCCCGGTCGAGGCGGAACTGCGTCCGACGGGTGATCACTTCGACCTGGTGGGCGATGTAGCCCTCGAGCGCCTTGACGAGGCCGAGCGTGCGCGGCACCCCGTCGACGAGCGCCACCATGTTGATGGCAAAGCTCGTCTGCAGCGGCGTCAGCTTGAACAGGTTGTTGAGCACGACGTTCGGGTTGGCGTCACGCTTGAGCGTGATGACGAGGTTGGTCTTGCCGCCCGAGGAGGCATCGTTGACGTCGGCGATCCCGTCGAGGTCGCCTCCGTCGACAAGCTCCTGGATGCGGGCGAGCACCGATTTCGCGCTGGTCTGGTACGGGAGCTCGGTCACGACGATCTCGGTCTGGCCCCGCTTGCCCTCCTCGATCTCGGCCGTGGCCCGCAGTTTCACGCTGCCGCGACCGGTCCGGTAGGCGTCCATGATCCCGGCCCGGCCGAGAATGCTCGCCCCGGTTGGGAAGTCCGGTCCCTTGACGAACTGCATCAGGTCGTCCGCCGTCGCCTGCGGGTGGTCGATGAGGTGGATCGTTGCGTCGATGACCTCGCCGAGGTTGTGCGGAGGGATGTTGGTGGCCATCCCGACGGCGATGCCCTGGCTGCCGTTGACCAGCAGGTTCGGGAAGCGCGCCGGGAGCACCGTCGGCTCCTCGGTGGAGCCGTCGTAGTTCGGCACCATGTCGACGGTGTCCTCGTCGATCTCGCCGAGGAGTTGCATCGACAACGGGTGCAGCCGGCACTCGGTGTAGCGCTCAGCGGCTGCTCCGAGCTCCTGGGAGCCGTAGTTCCCGTGGAAGTCGATCAACGGATGGCGCAGCGAGAACGGCTGCGCCATCCGGACGAGGGCGTCGTAGATGGCGGAGTTGCCGTGCGGGTGGTAGCGCGCCATCGTGTCGCCGGTGACGCGGGCGCACTTCACGAACGGGCGATCCGGGCGGAAGCCTTGCTGCTCCATGTCCCAGACGATCCGGCGATGGACCGGCTTGAGCCCGTCGCGCACGTCGGGCAGTGCCCTGGCCATGATGACCGACATCGCGTAGTCGAGGAACGAGCTCTCCATCTCGTCCTGCAACTCGATCGGTTGGATCGGCTCCACGGGGACTTCGGGGGTTACGTCGTCAGTAGGCATGGCTCATCTAGAAGTCGAGGTTGCGGACGTCGCGGGCGTTGGTGGCAATGAACGCGCGGCGGCTCTCGACGTCGTCGCCCATGAGGACGCTGGTGACCTCGTCGGCGAGGCTGGCCTCCTCGAGCGTCACCTGGAGCAGCGTCCTCGCCCCGGCGCCCATCGTCGTGACCTTGAGCTCGTCCCAGTCCATCTCGCCCAGGCCCTTGAGGCGCTGGAACTCCTTCTTGTGGTTCGGGCGCTCCTCCAGGAAGCGCGCCTTGGCGGCGTCGTCCTTCAGGTAGACCTTCTCCTTGCCGACGACGGTCGAATACAGCGGCGGCTGGGCGATGTACACGTAGCCCGCCTCGATCAGCGGCTTCATCTGGCGGTAGAAGAACGTCAGCAGCAGCGTGCGGATGTGGCTGCCGTCGACATCGGCGTCGGCGAGGATGATCACCTGGTGGTAGCGGGCTTTGGTGACGTCGAACTCGTCCTCCCCCACGCCCGCCCCGATCGCCGTGATCAGCGCCTGGATCTCGTTGTTCTTCAGCATCTTGTCGACGCGCGCCCGCTCGACGTTGAGGATCTTGCCCCGGATCGGCAGGATCGCCTGCGTGCGCGGGTCGCGCGCGTTGATCGCCGTGCCCCCGGCCGAGTCGCCCTCGACGATGAACAGCTCGCTCTCCTCGGCGTTGCGGCTCGAGCAGTCCTTCAGCTTGTCGGGCATCCCCGCGCCGGAAAGCGCGGTCTTGCGGCGGATCGCGTTGCGGGCGTTCTTCGCCGCCACTCGGGCCTGGGCTGCGGCGAGACCCTTCTTGACGACCTTGTTGGCCTCGGTCGGGTTCTCGTCGAGCCACTCGGCGAGCCGCTCGTTGGTGATCTTCTGGACGAACGAGCGCATCGGGACGTTGCCGAGCTTGGCCTTGGTCTGACCCTCGAACTGTGGATCGCGGAGCTTCACCGAGACGATGGCCGTGATGCCCTCGCGGATGTCCTCGCCGAGCAGGTTCTCGTCCTTCTCCTTGAGCAGCCCCTTGGCGCGGGCGTACCGGTTGAGGACGGCGGTCAACGCGCTGCGGAAGCCCTCGATATGCATCCCGCCCTCGGTGGTCGAGATGCCGTTGGCGTAGCCGTGGATCCCCTCGTAGTACCCGGTGTTCCATTGGATCGCGATGTCGAGCGCCTGATGATCGTCGTCGTCGGCCTCGTAGTGGCAGACCTTGGAGAACAGTGCCTCCTTGGACGCGTTGAGATGCTTGACGAAGTCGATCAGTCCGCCCTTGTACTGAAACGTGACCTGCTGTTCCTTGTCGGCTCGCTGATCCTCGAAGACGATCTCGAGGCCGCGGTTGAGGAAGGCCATCGTCTGCAACCGCTCGAGCACGGTGCGGGGGACGAACTCGGTGCCCTCGGCGGAGAAGATCGTCGGGTCCGGCCAGAACGTGACCGTGGTGCCCGTGCGGCGGCCCCGGCCCGAGGTGCGCCCGACGACCTCCATCTTGCCCTGCGGCTTGCCCCCCTTGGCGTACTCCTGCCGGTGGCGCTTGCCGTCCCGGTCGATCTCGACGATCAGGCGCTCGGACAGCGCGTTGACGACGCTGACGCCGACGCCGTGGAGCCCGCCGGACACCTTGTAGCCGTCTCCCCCGAACTTGCCGCCGGCGTGGAGCACCGTGAGGACGACCTGGGCCGCGCTCTTGCCTTTGTGCGGGCCGGACGGGAACGGGTCGACGGGGATGCCACCACCGTTGTCCTCGACGCGGCACCCGCCGTCGGCGAGGAGCGTGACGACGATGCGGTCGCACCGACCGGCCATCGCCTCGTCGACGGCGTTGTCGACGACCTCCCACACCAGATGGTGGAGCCCGGCCAGCCCGGTGGAGCCCACGTACATGCCCGGACGCTTGCGGACGGGGTCGAGCCCCTCCAGCACTTGGATGTCCTTGACGCCGTACTCGCCGGGGCGCTCACTGGACACGGCGGGCTCTTTCGGTGGTCATGGAAGTGGTTCGGTCCGATCGGTTCACGGGCAGGCTGATGACAATTGGGAATGCGGCGTTCACGCTGCTTGTGGCGGCCGTTCGGGGGGTCGAGACGGCCGTTGCGAGCGTGTCGGCGATGTCCTTCAGTCTACCAACGGGGTGTTCTCGCCCGGTGGAACTACGGCCCTCCAACTCGTTCTGTCCGTCGTAATCGACCCGTTTCGGCCGGTTCCCACGGACACAACCTCTCAGTGGGTGCGTCGCGCGACGCGGATCTCGATGCGCTCGATCGAGACGCCGGCTACAGCCGCCAGACGCGACCTGATTTCATCGGCGAGGACCCGGACCTGGGTCGCCCACGACGGGTCGTCGACGTCGACGAGGAGGACGCCCCGATCGAGTCGCACCGGCCGGACGTGGGCGGCGATGGCCTCGCCCACCGCCTCGTCCCATTGCCCGAACACCCCGCGCACCTCCGCCCGCCCGGCGCCGCCGCGCAGCGAGCGCAGCACGTCGTCGAGGGCGTCCGTGAGCGGCACCGGGTCGTCGCCGGACCCACTCATTGGTGCACCATGGCCCTGTGATCGTTCGCCGGGGATGACGGGCGGTGCACCAATGAGCTAACAGGCGCCGTACATGCTGATCTCGCTCGCTCGAAGACTCGCTCGCTCGATGTCGTCACCTCCGACTGTTCGGCGACGGTGCCGGCCTCGACACGCAGGACACGGTCAGGAGCAGCAGCAGCCGGGAGCGGGCCGGCGGTCGTGATCACGATCTGGCCACCAGGGAGATGGCCGAGCAGGGCCGAGGCCCTCGCCGGGTCGAGCTCGGAGAGCACGTCGTCGAGGACCAGCACGGGAACGGAACCCGTCCGCTCGGCGACGAGTCGATGGGCGCCCAGTCGCAGCGCCAGGGCGAGGGTGCGCTGCTCACCCTGCGACGCGTGGGTGCGGGCCGGCAACCCCCCGATCGTCAGCGTCAACTCGTCGCGGTGCGGGCCGACGGTGGACACCCCGCGACGCAAGTCGTCGCGGCGGGCGTGGGCCAGCGCCGCGGCGAGCCCGCTGCGCCGCCAGGGCGGATCGTACGAGAGGCCGACGCCCGTGGGCGTCGGGGCCAGCTGGCCGTAGGCCTCGACGACGAACGGCTCGGCGCGCTCGACGAGCGTCGCCCGGGCGTGCCCGAAGCGCTCCCCCACCTCGACCAGCTTGGCGTCCCAGACGTCCAGCGTCCGTGCGGCGTCGTCGTCGAGTCGCCCGCCCGTCTGGCGCAAGAGGACGTTGCGCTGGCGCACGATGCGGTCGAGCTCGCGGCGACTGTCGTCGTACTTCGCGGCGAGCGCGACCAGTGTGTCGTCGAGGTAGCGCCGGCGGTCGCCAGGTGCTCCCTTGACGAGGGTGAGGTCGTCGGGCGAGAACACGCTGACCCGGACGACACCCAGGAGGTCACGCGCCCGCGGGAGCCGCTGCCGGTTGACCTGTACCCGGTTGCGCCCGGCCGGCGCGAGCGCGGCCTCGATCAACGAGCGGCGGCCGTCGTCGTCGCGCACCTCGGCGCGCAGCACCGCCTCCGTGGCCTCGACGCGCACGAGGGCCTCAGGTGGGGCGCCGCGGAAACTGGTCAGGGTTCCGAGATAGGCCACCGCCTCGACGAGGTTCGTCTTGCCCTGGCCGTTGTCGCCGACGACAAGCGTCGTGCCGGCGGCGGGGACGAAGACCGCCTCGCGGTAGTTGCGGAAGTCGACGAGCTCCAGGCGCTCGATGATCACGGGCGGGCTGCTCGACCGGCTGCGTCAGGGGACGCGCACCGGCATGAGGAGATAGAGATAGTCGTCACGTCCCACGGCGCGGATCACGGCCGGCTTCATCGGGTCGAGGGTCGACAGCGTGACCTCCTCGGTGTCGACGGCGTCGACGCCGGCGGAGAGATAGTCGGGGTTGAACGCGACGGTCATCTCCGAGCCCTCGTAGCTGGCGTCGATCTCCTCGCTCGCCGTACCGACATCCTGGGTGATCGCGTTCAGCTGGAGGGTTTCCCCGCCGAGGACGAGACGCACGGGCGTGGCGTCCTGGGCGAGGAGCTTGACGCGGCGGAGCGCCTCCAGGAGCGCCTCCCGCCCGACGGTGAGGACGTTGGGGTACGAGGGAGGCAGCAGGTTGCGATAGTTCGGGTACTCGCCCTCGATCAACCGCGTCGTGAGCCGTGTGCTCCCCGTTTCGAACACCGCGTCGCGAGCGCCGAGACGCACGCGCAGGTCATCGGCGGTGGCGAGCACCCGTTGCAACTCGTTCAGGGCCCGGCTCGGCACGAGCACCTTCTGGGCCCCGGCCAGCAGCTCGTTGTCGGGGAGATCGCGGACCGCGAGCCGGTACGAGTCGGTGGCGACCATCTTCACCGTGTCGTCCTCGGCCGCGATGAGCACCCCGGTGAGCACGGCCCGGGCATCGTCGGTGCTGGCCGCCCGCACCACCTGCCGGAGCGCTTCGGCGACATCGGCTGACGGCAAGGTCACCGCCTCGGTCGCCGGTTCCGCCTGCACGGGGTAGTCGTCGAGGCTCAACGGACGGATCGCGAACTGCGACCGCCCGGCCGCTGATGTTGAGCTCT
>CAVWJT010000024.1:0-34426 GCA_963755235.1 uncultured Acidimicrobiia bacterium | reverse complement strand
CGGTGACGGTGCGCACCGGCACGACGCTCGGGCGGCTCCGGGACGAGCTCGCCGGCCCGCTCGTCGCTGACCTCGTCGGCGACCCCGACGCACCCGTCACCTCGATGACCCACGACTCCCGTCACGCCACCCCCGGGACGCTCTACGCGTGCGTGCGGGGCGACCGGCACGACGGTCACGAGTTCGCGCCGGCCGCGGTCGCCGCCGGCGCGACGGCGTTGCTCGTCGACCACCGCCTCGAGCTCGAGGTCCCGCAGTTGGTCGTCGGCGACACCAGGGCCGCGATGGGCCCGGTGGCCGCCGCGGTCTACGACCACCCGAGCACGGCGCTGAGCGTGGTCGGGATCACCGGGACGAACGGCAAGACGACGACCGCCCATCTGTTGGCGTCGATCCTCGCGCGAGGCCGGTCGCCGGACCGGCATGATCGGCACCCTCTCCGGGACCCACACCACGCCGGAGGCCCCCGAGCTGCAGGCCCGGCTGGCCGCGTTCCGCGACGACGGCTATGCGGCCGTCGTGATGGAGGTCTCGTCGCATGCGCTCGCCCTGCTCCGGGTCGACGGCACCCGCTTCGCCGCCGCCGTCTTCACCAACCTCGGGAACGACCATCTCGACCTGCACGGCAGCGCCCAGGCGTACTTCCGGGCCAAGTCCCGCCTGTTCACCCCCGAACTGGCGGTCATCGGGATCACCAACATCGACGATGCCCACGGGCGGCTGCTGCGCGACGCGGCGCCGATCCCGATCGTGCCGTTCTCGGCCATCGACGCCACCGACGTCGAGGTCGCGGCGAGCAGCCACGCCTTCACGTGGCGCGATCAGCGCGTCACCGTCGGCCTCGGCGGCTCGTTCAACGTGATGAACTCCCTCGCCGCCGCCACGACGGCGGCCGTGCTCGGGATCCCGCCGGACGTCGTCGCCGCCGGCCTCGGGGCCGCCGGACCGGTGGCCGGCCGTTTCGAGCGGCTCGTGCCGTCGGCGGGCGGATGCGGGGGCGTCAGTGCCGTCGTCGACTACGCCCACACGCCCGACGGTCTCGAGCAGGTCCTCGACGCCGCCCGCGACGTGACCGCGGGTCGGGTGATCGTGGTGTTCGGTTGCGGTGGTGACCGCGATCGGGCGAAGCGTCCCCTGATGGGTGCGGTCGCCAGCCGGCTGGCGGATCACGTCGTGGTCACGTCGGACAACCCCCGGTCCGAATCGCCGGCGGCGATCATCGACGAGGTCATGGCGGGAGTCCCGGTGGCCGAGCGCGACCGGGTGACCGTCGAGCCGGACCGGGCCGCGGCGATCGCGCTCGCCCTCGACGCCGCACGCGACGGCGATGTGGTCGTCGTCGCCGGCAAGGGGCACGAGACGACGCAGACCATCGGCGACCGCGTGGTCGAGTTCGACGACCGCAAGGTCGTCCAGGAGCTCCTCGACCGACGGGGGGCGCCCCGATGATCGCGGTGATGATCGCCGGCGCCACGGCCGGCGTGCTCGCGCTCTTCGTGACCCGCTTCCTGATCTCGGCGTTCCGCACCCGCGGCCTCGGCCAGCCGATCCTCGGCCGGGAGGACCGTGGCCCCGAGCACCACATGGCCAAGCAGGGCACCCCGACGATGGGCGGCATCGCGATCATCGTCGGTGCCCTCGGTGGCTGGCTCTTCGCCCACGTGCGCGAGGGCCTCCCGTTCTCCGACCAGGCGCTGATCCTGTGGATCGGCATCCTCGCCATGGCGTTCATGGGGTTCCTCGACGACTTCATCAAGGTCCGCAGGCGCCACAACCGGGGGATCTTCTGGAAGCAGAAGAACTACGTCACCATGCTGATGAGCTTCGGCATCGCGTGGTGGTTGGTGGCCGGAACCGGGATCGCCGAGACGATCTCGCTGACCCGGGCCGACTATCCAGGATGGGACCTGCCGACGTGGGCGTGGGTGATCTGGGCCGGGCTGATCATCTGGGCGACCACCAACGCGGTCAACGTCACCGACGGCCTCGACGGCCTCGCCGGCGGGGCCGCCCTGATGGGCTTCGGCGCCTTCACGATCATCGGCTACTGGGCCTTCCGTAACCCGGAGATCTACGGGGAAGTCGTCAACCCGCTCGACATCGCCGCCCTCGCCGCGGCCTTCGCCGGCGCCTGCATGGGGTTCCTGTGGTTCAACGCCGCGCCGGCGCGGATCATCATGGGTGACGTGGGCGCGCTCGGCCTGGGCTCGGCCCTGGCCGTGCTGGCGTTGGTCACCAACACCCAACTGCTGCTCGTGCTGATCTGCGGGCTCAACGTGATGGAAGCCGGCTCGGTCGCCTTGCAGATGGGCGTGTTCAAGGCCAGTGGCCGGCGCTACCGGCTGTTCCTGATGACGCCGATCCACCATCACTTCGAGCTCGTCGGGTGGCCGGAGACGACCGTGATCATCCGCTTCTGGTTGATCGCCGCGGTGTGCGTGGCGTCCGCCCTCGGCCTGTTCATCGGCGACTTCACGCGGATCTCGGCGGACCTGCCGTGACCACCTCCGCGCTGGTCTACGGGTTGGCGGTGGCCGGGGCGGCGACGGCGCGCGCCCTGCGGCGCCGCGGGGTCGAGGTCCGCGCCGTCGACGACACGGTCGACGAACCGCGCCGCGAGCTCGCCGCCGAGATCGGCAGTCGACCTGGTCGCACGCGCCGGACGACGATCGGCTCACCCGGCTGGTCGCCGAGGCCGATCTCGTCGTGCCCGCCCCCGGGGTGCCCGAGGGCCACCGCCTCTTCGCCGCCGCCGCGGCGGCGGGCCGGCCAGTGGTCAGCGAGATCGAGCTCGCCTACCGCTGGGAGCAGGAGCGTCCCGGAGGCCCGCGACCGCTGCTCGCCGTCACCGGCACCGACGGCAAGACGACCACGACGTTGCTCGCCGTCGCCATGCTCGAGGCCGGAGGCGTCCGCGCCGTCGCCGCCGGCAACACCGACGTCCCGCTCGTCACCGCCGTCGACGACGAGCACGTCGAGGCCTTCGTCGTCGAGTGCACGAGCTTCCGGCTGGCGTGGACCGAGCAGTTCCGGGGGGACGCCGCGGCGTGGCTCAACCTGGCCGAGGATCACCTCAACTGGCACGCCTCGATGGCGACCTACGAAGCCGCCAAGGCACGCATCTTCAGTCAGCAGCGCCCGACGGACGTCGCGATCGGGTACGCCGCCGATCCGGTGGTGATGGCCCACCTGCGGGCCGCCCCCGGCCGGCGACGCACGTTCGGGCTGGGCGACGCCGACTACCGCGTCGAAGGGACCGGGTCCGACGGCCGCCTCGTCGGTCCCGCCGGACCCCTCGCCGACGTCGCCAGCCTGCCCCGCGCCCTGCCCCACGATCTCACCAACGGGCTCGCCGCCGCCGCCCTCGTCCTCGAGACCGGGCTCGTCGGACCGGACGCGGTGGCGACGGCGGTGGCGACGTTCACCGGTCCACCGCATCGCATCGAGCTCGTCGGCGCCGCCGGCGGCGTGCGCTGGTTCAACGACTCCAAGGCGACGACCCCGCACGCCGCCTCGGCCGCGATCCGCGCCTTCGACCACGTCGTCCTGATCGCCGGCGGGTTGAACAAGGGCTTGGACCTCGCGCCGCTGGCCGCCGAACCGGGGCGTATCCGGGCCGTCGTGGCGATCGGCGAGGCGGCGCCCGCCGTCGCCGCCGCGTTCGCCGGCGGGGTCCCGGTCGCCACGGCGTCCTCGATGGCCGATGCCGTCGAGCAGGCGGGCCGCGCGGCCCGCCCCGGAGACGTCGTCCTGCTCTCGCCGGGATGCGCCAGCTTCGACTGGTATCCCGACGGGGGATACCCCGCCCGCGGGGACGACTTCCGCCGCCTCGTGCAGGAGCGGCTGGACCATCCGGCCGGCCGCCCGACCCATTCAGGAGCCGTGCTCGTGACCGCACCCGCGCTGGCCGATCGTCGCCGTCACGCCCTCGAACGGCTCTATGGCGGCCCGGACCGCACCCCGACGCGGCGCCCGCTCCGGCGGGCCCGCGAGCCGGGCCACGACCGGGAGCCGCGGCCCAAGGTCTGGGACCGGCAGCGCGGCCCCGCCCCCGCCGCCTACTACGTGATCGCGATCGTCGTCGCCCTGTTCGTGATGCTCGGGCTGGTGATGGTGCTGTCGGCGTCGGCGGCGACCGAATCGAACCGCGGCAACAGCCCGTACCGCCTGTTCAACCGGCAGAGCGCGTGGGCGGCGTTCGGGCTCGTCGGCCTCGTGGTCGCGCTGCGCGTCAACCTCGCCTGGGTGCGCCGGGCCGCGATCCCCCTCCTCGGCCTCGCCGGCGTGTTGATGCTCCTGCCGTTCACGTCGTCGCTCGGCGTGACGATCAACGACGCCCGGGCCTGGATCGCGGTGGGCGAGTACAGCCTCCAACCATCCGAGTTCCTGAAACTGGCGGTCGTCGTGTTCGCCGCCGACCTGCTCGCCCGCCGCCAGGACGTGCTCGCCGACGTCGGACGCAGCCTGCGGCCGATCGCGTTGCTCGCCCTCGTCGCTGCGGCCGCCTGCCTCGCCCAGAGCGACCTCGGTTCGGCGGTGGTGATGGGTGCGATCGTGCTCGCCGTGGCGTTCATCGCCGGCGTGCCGCTCTCCCCGATGTTCGCCAGCGTGCTGCTCGCCGGCTGCGGCACGTTGGTGTTCGTGCTGTCGAACGAACGTCGGCAGCAACGGTTCACCGCGTTCCTCGACATCACCGGGCACCGCGACGAGCTGTCCTACCAGACGTACCAGGGCTTCCTCTCGATCGCCGACGGGGGACTCACTGGCTCAGGGGTCGGCGCCGGCAACGGCAAGCTCGGCTACCTCCCGCTCGCCCACAGCGACTTCATCTTCGCCGTGGTCGCCGACGAGCTCGGACTCGTCGGGGCGATCGCCGTCGTCGGCGGGTTCATGCTCCTCGTCTGGTTCGGGATCCAGGCGGCGCTCGCCGCACCCGACCGCTTCGGGATGCTGCTCGCCGGCGGGATCGCGGCGTGGTTCGGCGTGCAGGCCGTGATCAACCTCGGCGGGGTGACCGGGCTGATGCCGGTGACCGGGCTGACCCTGCCGTTCTTCTCGGCCGGCGGCTCGTCGCTGTTCGTCTCGATGACCGCCGCCGGGCTGTTGCTCAACGTGGCCCGCCGAGCCCGCTCGTGACGTTCACTGCGTTCCCCGGCCACGCCACTGCCGCCTGCGCAGTTCCTGGACACTCGCTCGCTGGCGCTCGCTCGCTCGCAGCTGCGAGATGCCCGACAAATGACCTTCGCCGTCGTGACGGGTGGGGGGACGGCGGGGCACGTGCTGCCGGCGCTCGCCGTCGCCGAGGCGCTCGTCGCGGCCGGCCACGCGCCGGACGAGATCCACTACGTCGGCGCCCGGCGGGGGATCGAGACGTCGTTGCTGAGCACGGCGCCGTACCCGCACACCTTCCTCGACGTCGTCGGCCTGCAGCGGGGGCTCACCCGACACGACCTCGGGGTGAACATGACGATGGTGCCCAGGCTCCTGGCCGCGAGCCGGCAGGCGATCACGCTCGTTCGTCGCTTGCGCCCCCGGGTCGTCGTGTCGGTCGGCGGGTACGCCAGCCTCCCTGCGGTGTTCGCCGCGCGGCGGCTCGGTGTGCCGGTCGTGGTCGTGAGCTACGACCGCCGACCCGGGCGGGCGACGGCCTTGACGGCCCGCTTCGCCGCCGCGGCGGCAGTGGCATTCCCGGACTCGGGCCTGCCGCGCGCGGAGATGACGGGAGCGCCCGTACGGCGGCGCATCCTCGACATCGACCGCGCACGCGATCGGGACGCCGCGCGCCGCGAACTGGGGCTGCCGCCGGACCGATTCGTGATCGTGGTCACCGGAGGGTCGCTGGGGTCTGGTGCCCTCAACGACGCGGTGGTCCGCTACGTCGAGGCCCACCGGGCGGACGCGGCGTTGGCGGTCCGCCAGGTCGTCGGCGACCGGTTCCTCGCGTCCGTCCCCGCCGTGCCGGCGGAACCGGCCGGTGTGCTCCATCAGGTGATCGGGTTCGACGACCGCATCGAGCTGGCCTACGCGGCGACGGACCTGCTGATCGGGCGCGGCGGGGCGAGCACGGTCGCCGAGGTCGCGGTCACGGCCACTCCGGCGATCCTGGTGCCGTGGGCGGGCGCGGCGGAGGACCACCAGACCGCCAACGTGCGGTGGCTGGCGGACCAGCACGGGGCCGTGCTCCTCCCCGAGGGGGAGTTGGCCTTCCTGGGCGACGCGATCGAGTCGCTCCGCGGCGCGCCGGCCGAGCTCGCCGCCCTCAGCGCCGCGGCGCGCGCGGCGGGACAGGTCCACCGGGGCACGGCGTTGGTCGAGCTGATCGAACGGTCCGCGCTCCCCGCAACCGGACAGTGAACCCCCTAGCCTTGGTGCACTGTGTCGCGCCTGCGCACCACCGCTACACCGCCCGTCGCCCCCCTCGACCTGTCCCGGCCGTTGCGCCTCCACGTCGTCGGCGTGGGCGGGCCGGGGATGAGCGCGATCGCCATCGCTCTCGCCGAGATGGGTCACGAGGTGTCCGGCAGCGACCTGCGCGAGCAGCCGGCGCTCGACCGAGTCCGGGCCGCCGGCGTCACGGTCCACGTCGGTCACGCTCGTTCTGTCGTCGGGGGGTGTGACGCCGTGACCGCTTCGACGGCGATTCCGGCGACGAACATCGAGCTCGACGAGGCCCGCCGGCACGGCATCCTCACCCTGCGCCGGGCCGGGATGCTGGCATCGCTGTGCGCCCAGGCCCGCACGGTCGCGGTCGCCGGCACCCACGGCAAGACGACAACCACCTCGATGTTGATGCTGGCGATGGCCGAGGGTGGTCTCGCCCCCAGCTTCGTCGTCGGCGGCGACGTCATCGACGCCGGCACCGGCGCCCAGTGGACCGGCAGCGGCTGGCTCGTGGTCGAGGCCGACGAGAGCGACGGGACCCATCTCGAGCTGCCGCTGCACGGCACGATCCTCACCAACGTCGAGCCCGACCTCCTCGATCACTACGACTCGTTCGACGACATCATCGACGGCTTCGACCGCTATCTCGCCCAGGTTCCCGGGCCGAAGGTCGTCTGCGCCGATGACGACGTCTGCGTGGGATTGGCCGCCGACCACGACGTCATCACCTACGGCCTCGCCGACGGCGCCGAGTACCGCGGCGTCGACGTCCGCTCCGACCGGGGGTCGTTCTCGTTCTCGGTGGAGCGCAACGGAGAACGTCTCGGCGACGTGGCCCTGCCGCTGCGCGGGATCCACAACGTCGTCAACGCGATCGGGACGATTGCCATGGCCGAGGCGGTCGGCGTCCCCTTCGCCACGTCCGCCCGGGCGCTCACCCGCTTCGGGGGCGTCGCCCGGCGGTTCGACATCCGCGGCCGCGATGGAGGGGCCACGTTCGTCGACGATTACGCCCACCTGCCGAGCGAGATCGCCGCGGTCATCGCCGCGGCACGCGAGAGCGGTGACGGCTGGCAGCGCGTGGTCGTCGCCTTCCAGCCCAACCGCTTCAACCGGATCGCCGAGATGTGGCGGGACTACGCCGACGCGTTCGACGGGGCCGACGTGGCGGTGATCACGGAGGTCTACCCGTCCGGGACCACGCCGATTCCAGGGGTCACCGGCCGGCTCATCGTCAACGCCGTGCTCGACGCCCACCCGCTGGCGCATGTCGTCTGGCTGCCGCGGCGCGCCGACCTGGTGTCGTTCCTCGCCGGCGAGGTCGGTCCGGGCGACGTGTGCATCTCGATGGGGTGCGGCGACATCGCCACCCTGCCCGAGGAGATCCTCGCCCGGCGCGCCCAGCAGCGGCGGACGTCGTGAGCGAGCCCAACTCGGTTCTTGCAGCTGAAACGGCCCCTAGAGGGGCCGATCTGGCTGCAGAAACGGAAAGGGTTCGGGTGGCGGCGGAGGTGCTCGGGTCGATTGCGACCCGGGACGAACCGCTGGCGCCGATGACGACCTACCGGGTCGGGGGCGCGGCGGCGCTCTTCGTGCGCGTCGGGACACTCGACGACCTGCGGGCGGTCGCCGCGGCCCGAGCCGCGTCGGGACTGCCGGTGCTGGTCGTCGGGCGCGGATCCAACCTCCTGGTGGCCGACACCGGGTTCGCCGGGATCGCCGTCAGCGTCGCCGACCTCGCCGGTGCCATCGCCATCGGTGATGAGCCCGAGACTGCCGTCACGGCCGGCGGAGGCGTGGCGCTGCCGGTGCTCGCCCGGCGCACCGCGGCCGCCGGGCTCCGTGGCTTCGAGTGGGCGGTCGGCGTACCGGGCTCGGTCGGCGGAGCGGTGCGCATGAACGCTGGTGGGCACGGCTCGGACATGGCCGCGTGCGTGCTCGACGTGGAGGTCTTCGACGTCGGGGCACCCGATCCGCAGCCGGTCACCCTCGCCGTCGACCAGCTCGGCCTCCGCTTCCGCGGCTCCGACCTGGTGCCGACGGGCGTCGTCATCGCCGCCCGGCTCGGGCTGCGCCGAGGCGATCGGGCCACCGCGGAGGCCGAGATCGCCGAGATCGTCAGGTGGCGACGGGAGAACCAGCCGGGCGGCCAGAACGCCGGCTCGGTGTTCGTCAATCCGGTCCCCTTCGAGGTGAGCGCGGGAAGCCTGATCGACCGGCTCGGCCTGCGCGGTTTCCGGATCGGCACGGCGTGGGTGTCCGAGAAGCACGCCAACTTCATCCAGGCCGGAGAAGGTGGTCGCGCCGCCGATGTGCATGCCGTGATGACGGCGGTGCGCCGGCGGGTCCTCGACGCCACGGGCTACCGGCTGCGCAGTGAGATCCGGCTGATCGGCTTCCCGGACGAGGGGGATTCATGACCGTCGGTGGGGGACCGCGGCGCGACGGCGCCGCCCCCCTCCCGCGCCCGGACGTGCCGTCGGCCGAGGTCCTCGACGAACTGCTGCAGGCCTTCTCGATCGACGTGAGCGATCGCGCCCGGTTCGACGAGATCGACCTGACCAGTCCGGAGGTCGAGCGACTGCTCACCCCGGCGGTCCCGCCGCCGCCGGAAGCGGACGTCGAGGCGGCGTCCGCCAACTCTCAACCTCCGGTCGAGGTCGATTCCAAGGCCGCAGACGAGAGCGCCGACGGGAGCCCGCCGGCCGCGACCCCGCCGCCGGTCGTGATCACGGATCAGTCGATCCCCGACGCGGTCTACGTGAAGGGGAACCTCGCCACGGACTCGGCAGGGGACCGGTCGACGGTGTTCATCGACGGTCACGGGAGCACCGGGGAGACGATCAGCATCGAGGCCGCGGCCGCGGCCACCCGCATCGAGCCCCGCCTGCGGGACCGCCGGATGGCGGTGAAGCGGGCGGCCGGCCGCAAGCGGATCAAGTGGGCGCTCATCGCCACCGTGGTCATCGCGGTCGTCGTCGGTGGGCTGGCCGTGTTGGGGTCGTCGCTCTTCGCCGTCGAGGACGTCGAGGTGGAGGGGGCCGTCTACACGGACGAGCAGGCGCTGGCGGCCGTCGTCGCCGACCTGGAGGGCACGCCCGTGCTGCGGGTCGACACCGACGCCGCCGAGCGCGAGCTCGAGGCCATCCCGTGGGTCGAGAGCGCCCGGGTGACCACGGACTTTCCCGATCGGGTGAAGATCGAGATCCGGGAGCGGACCCCCGCCGTCGCCTACCAGGGGGCCGACGACCGCTACCGGGTGCTCGACGCCGAGGGCCGCGTCCTGGACGTGCTCGATGGCCAGCCGGTCGAATACCTCCAGCTCACGAGTGCGGAACAGCCCTCGCTGGCGGCCGGTCAGTTCGCTCCTCGAGGGTTCGCCGCCGCCGCCAGCCTGGTGCAGGCCATGACTCCGCAGATGGCTCGGCGCGCCGAGTCCGTCGCCGTCGCCCCGGACGGCGGCGACCTGCGTTTGCAGCTCCGCGGCGGCACCGAGGTCAGGTTCGGCGCCGCCGAGGATCTCGTGGCCAAGCTCGTCCGCCTCCAGACCGTCCTCGACGACCATGCCGACCGACCACTCTCGGTGATCGACGTGTCCACCAACGAGGTGACGATTCGATGAGAGGTTGAGGGTGCAGGGCGGCGCCATCGTGCCGGTATGCACGCATTTGTGGCCCCGACGTGCGAGGATGAGCGAGACTTTGCCGTCTCGACCGGGTACCTCGTCGCCGGGGACCGGAGCCGGGACGGACTTCCACCATCGGGATGACGGATGAACACCAGAGCCAGCCTCGACGAATCCACCAAAGGGAGGTCCCGCTGATGGTCGGCGCGCCCCAGAACTATCTCGCCGTGATCAAAGTCATCGGGGTCGGCGGGGGCGGCGTCAATGCCGTCAACCGCATGATCGACGCCGGACTCAAAGGGGTCGAGTTCATCGCCGTCAACACCGACGCCCAGGCGCTCCTCATGAGCGATGCCGACCTCAAGCTCGACATCGGCCGTGACATCACCCGCGGACTCGGGGCCGGCAGCGATCCAGAGGTCGGCCGTTCGGCGGCGGAAGGGCACCACGAAGAGATCGAGGAGATGGTCAAGGGCGCCGACATGGTGTTCATCACCGCCGGCGAGGGCGGGGGCACGGGCACCGGCGGTGCCCCCGTGATCGCCGAGGTCTCGCGGAGCCTCGGCGCGCTCACGATCGGCGTCGTCACCCGCCCGTTCTCGTTCGAAGGCCGTCGTCGGGCCGTCCAGGCCGACACCGGCGTCCAGCGGCTGAAGGAGAAGGTCGACACCCTGATCATCATCCCGAACGACCGCCTGCTCACCGTGGCCAACGACAAGACCAGCGTGCTCAACGCGTTCAAGATGGCCGACGAGGTCCTCCTCCAGGGTGTCTCGGGCATCACCAACCTGATCACCACGCCCGGGCTCATCAACACCGACTTCGCCGACGTCAAGATGGTGCTGTCCAACGCCGGATCGGCGCTCATGGGCATCGGCCAGGCGAGTGGCGACGAGCGGGCCGTGAACGCGGCCAAGGCGGCGATCTCCAGCCCGCTGCTCGAGGCGGCGATCGACGGCGCCCGGGGCGTCCTGTTGAACATCACCGGCCCGTCGAGCATGGGCCTGTTCGAGATGAACGCGGCCGCCGAGATCATCCACGGCGTGGCCCACGCCGACGCCAACATCATCTTCGGCATGGTCAACGACGACGAGATGGGCGACGAGGTGAAGATCACCGTCATCGCCGCCGGCTTCGATCGCCTCGACGGCCCGTCCGCGGTCCCGGCCCGCCCGGCGACCACGATCAGCGAGCTGTTCGCCGAGGACGAGGCCGATCCGCTCGCCGCCGACGACGACGAGGACGACTTCGACGTCCCCTCGTTCCTCCGCTGATCGACTCCGCCCAGGTCGCGGCGAACGTCGAGGCCGTCAGGGCGCGGATCTCGGCGGCCGGTGGCTCGGACGCCATCGAGCTGGTTGCCGTCACCAAGGGATTCGGACCTGACGCCGTCGCGGCCGCAGCCGCTGCCGGCTGCCGGATGATCGGCGAGAACTACGCCCAGGAGCTGCTCACCAAGCAATCGACGGCGGCGGACGCCGGCGTGGCCGTCCACTTCGTCGGGCGCCTCCAGTCGAACAAGGTGCGCCTCGTCGCCGGTGCGGTCGCGGTCTGGGAGACGGTCGACCGTTCGTCCCTCGTCGGCGAGCTCGCCCGCCGGGCGCCGGGCGCCGTCGTGTTGATCCAGATCCATACGACGGGTGAGTCCGGCAAGGGCGGGTGCGCGCCGGACAAGGCGGGCGGACTGCTCGCCGAGGCCCGCGCGGCCGGTCTGGTCGTCGACGGGCTGATGACCGTCGGGCCGACCAGCGGGGGACCGGAGGCGGCCCGGCCCGGGTTCCGCCTGGTGCGGCAGATGGTCTCCGACCTCGGCCTGACCACCTGCTCGATGGGGATGACCGACGACCTCGAGGTCGCCGTCGAGGAGGGCACGACACGCGTCCGCCTCGGTACGGCGCTGTTCGGCCCCCGCCCGCGTCCGGGATAGGGGTCTCCCTCTGTGTCGATCCGGTTGAGATAACCTGCCGCGAGCAGGAGGAACGGATGTCATTCTGGAAACGGACCATGGACTACCTCGGTCTTGGTCCTGACGACGCGTACGACGAATACGACGATCCGGACGAGCCGGAGCCGGCGGCCAAGGGTTCGCGCTCGCGCGACGCCCGCGGCGGGCAGCCCTGGCCGGCGGATCCGGACGACCCCGCCGTCCGCGCCGTCCCGGCCCGTCCCAGCTATCCCTCCCGCGACTTCGAGTCGCCGACGCGGCGGGCCGCGCCGGCCGGCGACGATTCCGGGGCGACCGCCCGGCCGAGCCGATCCTCGAGCCCGCGGGTGACCACGGCGCCCGCCGGGGAACCGTCCACCGTCCGCCCGCGCCGCTTCGACCAGGCGCAGGAGCTCGCCGACAAGTTCAAGGAGGGTCAGTCCGTGATCCTCAACCTCGAGTCGACCGAGCGCGATGTGGCGCGCCGGCTGATCGACTTCGCCAGCGGGGTCTGCTACTCGCTCGACGGTTCGATGGAGAAGGTGGCGACCGGCGTGTACCTGCTCAAGCCGTCACCACAGCGCATCCACCGTTTCGACGACTACGAGGGGTGACCCAGTGGCCGTTCATTGCGTTCCCCGGCCACGCAGGCCGTTCGTAGCCGCTCGCTCGCTGGCGCTCGCTCGCTCGCATTGATGGAGGAAGACTTCCAGTGGCTCTCAACCCGCAACTGATCCGCGACACGCGCTTCAAGCAAGCCAAACGGGGCTACGACCCGGCCGAGGTCGACACCTTCCTCGAGGAGGCGGCCGCGGCGCTCGAGGCGGCCCAGAACGACGCCACGGCGATGGAGGCCCGGGCCCGGGCCGCGGTTGCCCGTCTCCAGGAGCTCTCCCAGGCCGGCGCCGACACCGCCGCCCCCCGGGCGAGCACCGACGAGTCCGAGACGATCAGCCGCACGCTGCTGCTCGCCCAGCGCACCGCGGACGCGACCGTCGCTGACGCCCAGGCGGAGGCCGAGCGGGTGGTCGCCGGGGCCGGCGAGGAGGCCAACGAACTGCTCGAGGAGGCCCGGCTCGAGGCTCGCCGCGAGGGCGAGGCGGCGCGGGTTCAGGTCGAGGGTGAGGTCCAGGCCCTGCTCGCCCGCCGGGACTTCCTCGAGTCCGACGTCGATCATCTCGAGCAGTACCTCGTCGCCCAGCGGGAGCGCATCACCGAAGCGGTCAGCGAGCTCTCCGCGCTCGTCCAGCGGGTGCCGAACGGCCTCGGCGACATGCGCCGGCCGTTGCTGTCGGCGGCGGCCGACGAGGGCGGGGAAGGCGAGGAGTTGGGCGAGGCCGGAGACGCCGACTCCGAGCTCGCCGAGATCTCCCGGGTCGTCGAGGGCGGCGAGCCGACCGAGGCGATCCCTGTCACCGGCCCCGCCGAAGAGGCCGGGGACGTCGGTGAGACCGCCGGAGCCGGATCACGCGACCAGCCCTCCACCGCCGATTCGTAGGCGCGGCGGCCCGATCGATACCCACCACCGCCGCCGTCGGGACCCGCGGTAACATCGTCGCAACGGCGACGACGAGGCGATCACCTCCGAGCCTTCGGAAGAACGGGGCCGCCGGGGCCCTCAGTAGAACCGAACGGGTCCGGCCCGTCAGCGCCGGCGCAGACGAGAGGCACCCCGCCGAGGCGAGGTGCAAGCAGGGTGGTACCGCGGTCCGCCGCCGACGAGGCAGCGGGTTCGTCCTTGCGAACGACGACGCAAGCGCAGGAGCCCGAGCGAATGGCCTACCCGAAGGGTGTCGAACCCCAGCCGAGATTCCCCCGTCTCGAGGAGCGCGTCGCCGAGCGGTGGCGGGAGCAGTCGACGTTCTTCGAGTCGATCGCCCGCCGTGAGGCCGAGGGCGCCGACGAGTTCGTCTTCTACGACGGACCCCCGTTCGCCAACGGGCTGCCGCACTACGGGCACCTGCTGACGGGCTACGTGAAGGACGCCGTCCCGCGCTACCAGACGATGCGCGGCCAGGTCGTGCACCGGCGCTTCGGTTGGGACTGCCACGGGCTGCCGGCCGAGGTCGAGGCCGAGCGGGAGCTGGGCATCTCCGGTCATCCCGAGATCAACGCGTTCGGCATCGCCGCCTTCAACGACGTCTGCCGGACGAGCGTCCTGCGCTACACCGCCGAGTGGCGGCGGTACGTCGAGCGACAGGCCCGCTGGGTCGACTTCGAGAACGACTACAAGACCCTCGACCTCGACTACATGGAGAGCGTCATGTGGGCGTTCAAGTCGCTGTGGGCGAAGGGCCTGATCTACGAGGGATTCCGCGTCCTCGCCTACTGCTGGCGGTGCGAGACCCCGCTGAGCAACACCGAGACCCGGATGGACGACGTCTACCGGGACCGGCGCGACCCCGCGCTCACGGTCGCCTTCGAGCTGGACAGCGGAGAGCGGCTGCTGGCGTGGACGACCACGCCGTGGACGCTGCCGGCCAACCTCGCCCTCGCCGTCGGCCCCGACCTCGAGTACGCCGTCGTCGAGCGGGACGGCGTCCGCTACGTGCTCGCCGCCAGTCGGCTTGCCGCCTACGCCGAGGAGTTCCCCGCCGAACCGCTCGAGACCCTGCGCGGCTCCGAGCTCGTCGGCCGCCGGTACCGCCCCCTGTTCGACTTCTTCGCCGACACGCCCAACGCCTTCCAGGTGCTCGGTGCCGATTTCGTGTCGACGGAGGAGGGCACCGGCATCGTGCACCTCGCGCCCGGCTTCGGCGAGGAAGACCAGCTGGCGTCCAACGCCGTCGGCATCCCGACCGTCGTGCCGATGGACGAACACGGCCGCTACACGGCCGAGGTCGCTCCGTGGGCCGGTCAGCACGTATTCGACGCCAACCCGCACGTCACCGAGCAGCTGCGGGAGCAAGGCGCGGTGCTGCGCGCCGAGACCTACGACCACTCGTATCCGCACTGCTGGCGGTGTGAGCAACCGCTCGTCTACCGGGCGATCTCGTCGTGGTTCGTCGAGGTCACCAAGTTCCGTGAGCGGATGGTCGAGCACAACGAGCAGATCACGTGGGTGCCCGATCACCTGAAGCACGGCAGCTTCGGCAAGTGGCTGGAGAACGCACGCGACTGGTCGATCAGCCGCAACCGGTTCTGGGGTTCGCCGATCCCGGTGTGGCGCAGCGACGACCCGGCGTACCCCCGCGTCGACGTGTACGGCTCGCTGGCCGAGTTGGAAACGGACTTCGGCGTCGCCGTCACCGACCTGCACCGGCCGATGATCGACGAGCTGGTGCGGCCGAATCCCGACGACCCGACGGGCCGCTCGACGATGCGCCGCGTGCCCGAGGTCCTCGATTGCTGGTTCGAATCGGGGTCGATGCCGTTCGCCCAGGTCCACTACCCGTTCGAGAACCGCGACTGGTTCGAGGACCACTTCCCGGGTGACTTCATCGTCGAGTACACAGCGCAGACGCGCGGCTGGTTCTACACGCTGCACGTGCTCGCCACCGCCCTGTTCGACCGGCCGGCGTTCCTCACGTGCGTGAGCCACGGCATCGTCCTCGGTGAGGACGGGCTGAAGATGTCGAAGAGCCTGCGCAACTACCCGGACCCGATGGAGGTCTTCGACACCCACGGCGCCGACGCGATGCGCTGGTACCTGCTGTCGTCGCCGATCCTGCGGGGCAACGACTTCTCGGTCACCGCGGCGGGGCTGCGCGACACCGCCAGGCAGATCCTGCTGCCGCTGTGGAACGCCTGGTACTTCCTCGCCCTGTACGCCAACGTCGCCGAGTACCAAGGCGAGAGCAGGGGCGCCGACGCGCAGTCCGATCACGTGCTCGACCGCTACGTGCTCGCCAAGACCCGCCAGCTCGTCGACGACATGACCGTGGCGATGGACGCCTACGACCTGTTCGCCGCCTGCGTCAGGATCCGCTCCTTCGTCGAAGTGCTCACCAACTGGTACATCCGGCGCAGCCGGCAACGGTTCTGGGACGGTGACCATGCCGCGATCGACACGCTGCACCAGGTGCTCGAAGTCGTGGTCGGGCTCGCCGCGCCGCTCCTCCCGTACGTCGCCGATGAGATCTTCGTCGGGCTCACCGCCGGTCGCGACGGCCCGAGCAGCGTCCATCTGACGGACTGGCCCGCGGCCGACGGCCTGCCCGCCGACGCCGCCCTGGTGGCGACGATGGACCAGGTGCGCGACGTGTGCTCGGCAGCGCTCTCGGTACGCAAGGCCCACGGGCGCCGGGTGCGCCAGCCGCTGACCTCGCTGACCGTGGCGACCCCCCACGCCGACGCCCTCCGGCCGTTCGCCGAGCTCGTCGCCGACGAGGTCAACGTGCGCCAGGTCGAGTTCACCGACGACGTCGCGGCGGTGGCCGGCCAGGTGCTGCAGGTACTTCCGGCTGCGGTCGGGCCACGGCTCGGCCCGCACACCCAGGACGTGATCAAGGCAGTGCGGGCGGGGGACTGGAAGCTGGAAGGCGATCGGGTGCTCGCGGGCGGTCACTGGCTCGAACCGGGCGAGTACACGCTCACGTTGGTCGCCGAGGACGACCGGCCCGGCACGACGCTCGCCGGGGGCACCGGCGTGATCGTGCTCGACGTCGAGCTGACGCCTGAGCTGGAGCAGGAAGGGCGGGCCCGGGACGTGATCCGGCTCGTCCAGCAGGCCCGGCGGGACGCCGACTTCGCCGTGACCGACCGCATCGTGTTGACCGTGCAGGCGGCGCCGGTGTGGATCGACGCCATCCGCTCGCACGAGGCGCTGATCGCCGGGGAAACCCTCGCCGTCGAGGTCGTGACCGACGACTCGGGCGACGACAACCCGCAGATCACCGTCACCCGGGCCTGAACCAACCCCGTTCTGTCGTTTGGAATCGGCCCGTTCCGGGCGATGGCGAACGACACAACCCTGACTAACGTCCGGCGCGTGGGGAAAGCATGGGCCGCGGCGGCGGTCGCGTTGGTCTCGTTGGTGACGGCACTGCCGGTCGCGTCGCGGAGTCGCCGGCACCTGAGGCGCCGCCGGCGCTGGACCGCTGCAAGGACGTGCCGCGCGCCCGCTGCGGGCGGATCTTCCGGCTGCTCGATCCGGCCCGTCCCGCCGCCGGCCGGATCCGGATCGCCTTCGAGCTGCACCGGGCGTCGGCGCGGCCCCGGAACCCGGCCGGCACGATCGTGGCCGTCGAGGGTGGGCCCGGCTACTCCACACGGGCCAGCCGCGACTACTACCTCGACCTGTTCGCCCCGCTGCTCGACTCCCACCAGTTGCTCCTCGTCGACAACCGGGGGACCGGCCGCTCGGCCGCGATCAACTGCCCCGAGCTGCAGTCGTACGAGGGCAACTACGTCCAGAACGTGCGCCGGTGCAGCCGCCAGCTCGGCCGCCACACCGATGTGTGGGGGACGGCGTTCGCGGTCGAGGACATGGTGGCGGTCCTCGACCGTCTCGCCATCGACAAGATCGATCTCTACGGTGACTCCTACGGCAGCTTCTTCGCCCAGGCGTTCACCGTCCGCCACCCCGAACGGGTACGCACGGCCGTGTTCGACGCCACCTACCCGGTGGCGGACCAGAACCCGTGGTATCCGGACCTCAACCGGACGATCGTGGACGCCTTCCGCAACGTGTGCCGCCGCGATCGCGGATGCCGCGCCCTCGGGGGCGACCCGATCGCCCGGATGCGCCGGCTCGCCGACGCCCTCGCCGCCCAGCCGCTGACCGGCACCGCGCCGACCGCCGACGGCGAGCTCCAGCGGGTGCACGTGGACGCGCCGATGCTGTCGTACCTCGCCGCATCAGCGACCTACATCACGCCCGTCTACCGCGAGCTCGACGCCGCCGGACGGGCCTATCTGCGCAACGGCGACCCGCGCCCGCTCCTGCGGATCGCGTCGGAGCAGAACGTGCCCGGCGACGCCGGGCCGGTCAGGGACTTCTCCGAGGGCCTGTACATCGCCTCGATCTGCAACGACTATCCGCAGCTCTGGGACATCTCATCGCCCGTACGGTCGCGGGCCGCGCAGTACGCCGCCGCCGTCGCCAGGTTGCGCCGCACCGATCCGGACGCATTCGCCCCGTTCACGATCGACGAATGGCTCGCCTCCCCCTGGACCGAGTACCGGAGCTGCATCAAGTGGGCTCCTCCGTCGAACTGGGTTCCGCCCGTCCCTGACCCTCCGGACTACCCCGACGTGCCCGTGCTCGTCATGGTCGGCGACCTCGACTCGATCACCTCGCCCGAGGGCTCGCGGATCGTCGCCGACAACTTCCCCGACAGCACGTTCGTCGAGGTGGCGAACATGGTCCACGTGGCAGCCCTCGGCGACTACTCGCGGTGCGCGTCCGACATCGTCGTGCGCTTCGTCGCCCGGGGTGGCGACGCCGGAGACACCTCCTGCGCCCGGCAGTACAACGAGGTGCGCACCGTCGAGGAGTTCCCCCGCCGACTCGCCGGTGTCACGCCGGCCCGCGGGGCCGGTCACGGGCGTCGCGGCAAGGTGGCCACCGCCGCCGTGCAGACGGTCGGCGACATGATCGCCCGCTGGTGGTCGATGTACGGCGAGGAGGGCGTCGGGCTCCGCGGCGGCACGTTCTCGACGACCGGTCTCGACCGGGTGCGCTTCGTCCTGGACGACCTGGCGTGGGTCAGGAACCTGCGGGTCAGCGGACGCGTCAGGTGGAACCGGGCGACGGGGGAGTCGCACGCCACGCTGCGCTTGTCCGGGGCGTCGTCCGGTCGGCTGCAGCTGGAGTGGAACGACTGGGACCGTCATGCCGAGGCCCGCGTCCGTGGCCGGGTCGCCGGACGTCCGGTCGACGTGACGATCGCCGCACCCTGATCGATTCGGGGGCAGCGGGGAACGCCGACGATAGAGTCCCCCGGTCGATCACAGCCTGGGAGGCCGAGGACAGCTATGGCCGCGACGAAAAAGCCGGCGACGAAGCCCACCGCGACGAGAACGCCGGCGAAGAAGGCCGTAGCCAAGCGGACCCCCGCCAAGAAGGCCAACGCCAGGAAGGCACCTGCGGCCAAGGCGCCGGCGAAGAAGGCGGCGCCGGCGAAGCAGACGACCGCGAAGCGGACGGCCTCGCCTGGGTCGTCCCGCGAGAGCGTGACCGACCAGCTCGGCATCCCGGCGCCTCGGGGCACCACCAAGGATGGCATCGCCTACACCAAGGACTTCGACGTCAAGTTCCTGAAGAACCAGCACGTCCAGCTGATCGCCGAGCGGGCCGCGCTGCTCGGCCAGGCGAGCCGGCTCGAGGACGAGGCC
The DNA here is from genome assembly GCA_963755235.1 of uncultured Acidimicrobiia bacterium. Classification (GTDB taxonomy): domain Bacteria; phylum Actinomycetota; class Acidimicrobiia; order Acidimicrobiales; family Ilumatobacteraceae; genus JALZMG01. The sequence continues at coordinate 15,218 of CAVWJT010000024.1, read as the reverse complement.
AACTCGCTCATCGAGGACGGCGAGATGGGTGACGTCCAGTTCGACGACGAGAGTGGCGAGGGCGACACGATGGTCGTCGAGCGCGAGCGCGACCTGGCCCTCTCGGCCCAGGCCCGCCAGACGATCGCCGACATCGACGCCGCGCTCGATCGGATGAGCACCGGGACCTACGGCTACTCGGTGGTGTCCGGCCGGCCGATCCCCCGTGAGCGCCTGGAGGCGATCCCCTGGGCGACCGTGCTCGTCGAGGAGAAGGTCGGCGGGATCGGGCGCCGTTAAGGCGATGGTCGAGTGAGCCCCACGGCGCGCTCGCTGCGGGTGTCTCTCGCCGTCGCCGCCGCGGTGGTGGTGGTCGACCAACTCACGAAGGAGTGGGCGCTCGACGCCCTCGCCGACGGGCCGATCGACGTCGTCTGGACGCTGCGCTTCAACCTCGCCTTCAACAAGGGCATGGCGTTCTCGCAGGGATCCGGTCTCGGCCCGATCATCGGTGTCGTCGCCCTGTGCGTCATCGTCGGGCTGCTGGTTTCGGTGGGGCGTTCGAGCAGCCGGTTGTACCCGGTCGCCGTCGGGCTGATCACCGGCGGCGCGGTCGGCAACCTGCTCGACCGCTTGTTCCGCGAGCCGGGCTGGCTGCGCGGCGCGGTCGTCGACTTCATCGACGTGCAGTGGTGGCCGATCTTCAACGTCGCCGACATCGGCGTCACGGTCGGCGGCGCGTTGTTGCTGTTCACCAGCCTGCAGGGGTCGCCGCCTCCGACCGAACCCGCCGGGGACAGCAGCCCGCAGACCACCGACGATCGGGTCGATCTCCCCTGATCGTCGAGCGGATCCCGGCGGCGCTCGCCGGTGAGCGCCTCGACCGGGTCGTCGCCCTGATCGCCGACGTGAGCCGGACGGCCGCCGTCACCGTGATCGCAGCCGGCGGCGTGCGGGTCGACGGCACGATCGCGACCGCGGGCCGGACGCGGCTCGCCGAGGGCGCCGAGGTCACGATCGATCCCGCCGCGATCCCCCGTCCGAGCGCGACCGGCGGCGGACGACGCAGTGGTCTTCGGGATCGTTCATGTCGACGACGCGGTCGTCGTGGTGGACAAGCCGGCGGGGCTCGTCGTCCATCCCGGCGCCGGCAACCCGGAGGGCACGCTCGTCAACGGGCTCCTCCACCACTTCCCAGATGTGGCGGCGGTGGGGGACCAGCACCGACCGGGGATCGTCCATCGCCTCGACGCGGGCAGCTCGGGACTTCTGGTCGTCGCCCGCACCGAGCAGGCCGCCTCGTCGCTGATCGCCCAGTTCGCCGCCCACACCGCCGGGCGACGCTACGACGCCATGGTGTGGGGCCACCCGGAGGCGGCGCACGGCATCGTCGACGCCCCGATCGGGCGCGACCCCGCCGACCCCGTGCGGATGGCGGTCGTCGTCGACGGGCGCCCGGCGCGCACCGAGTACCAGGTGACTCGGCGCTACCGCGCGCCCGCCGATCTCGCTCGCCTCGAGTGCCGGCTGCAGACCGGTCGCACCCACCAGATCCGGGTGCACCTCGCCGCCGTCGGTCATCCGCTGGTCGGCGACACCATGTACGGAGGACGGCGCCCGACGCTAGGCCTCGGGCGCCCGTTCCTCCATGCCACCGAGCTGTCGTTCGACCACCCGCGGTCCGGCGAGCGGCTCACGTTCTCGAGCCCGCTCCCTCCCGATCTCGCCGGTTTCGAGGGGCGCGCCGAGCCGGCGTAAGTCAGCCCCAGCGTTGCGGATCATCCGGATCGATGCCGAGGCAGAGCTTGCCGATCATCTCGTGGGCGAACAGCGTGTTGCCCGGGTGGAAGCGGCCCATCCGGACGTCGCGGAAGATCTGCTCGAGGCGGTTGCGCTTGAACACCGCCGCGCCGCCGGACAGATCGAACGCCCGGTCGACGACGTCGAAGGCGTTGTTGATCACGACCTGGCGGGCGGCGACGATGCGCACCGGCCAGTCCTCGTGGGCGGCGCCCGGTGGCCCAGTCGCTGCGTGGTGCGCTCGAGCAGCGCCTCGGCGGCGTCGTACGCCATCCGCATCTCCGACACGTGGTGCTGCACCTGCGGATGGTGCGCCATCGACCTGGTCAGGGCGATCGACGTGCGGGTGGGCATCTTGGCGACGGTGATGTCGAACGCCCGGCGCGCGGCGCCGAGGTAGACGGAGGCGAAGCCCATCAGCGCCCAGGCGAAGATCGACACATGGAACATCCCGGCGCCGGCGAACCCGGCCGGGCACACGAGCGGCGACCAGCTCGTCGGGCACGAACGCCCGGTCGAGGATCGTGTCCTGGCTCTGGGTGGCCCGCATGCCGAGGGTGTCCCAGGTGTCGACGATCTCCAAGCCCGGGGTGTCGCGGGGCAGGAAGCCGTGGACGATCCGCGGGCCGGCGGGGTCGGACGTGTCCATCGCGTGGAACCCGCCGTAGGTCCACACCGGCGTGAGGCTGCCGAAGATCTTGTGCCCGCTGATCGCCCATCCGCCGTCGACCCGCTCCGCCTGAGCGCTCGACAGCAGCACGGGCACGTCGTTGCCCGCTTCGCCGTGGAGGGCGGCGAACACCTCGCCCTCGGCCGCCTTCTCGAGGATGAACCGGCACGAGTCGTCGCCGTTGCGCAGCAGGTCGGCGGCGACGCCGGTCCAGTAGACGTGCATGTTGACGGCGAGCGCGGTGGCGGGGGCGACGTAGGCGAGCCGGCGGGCGAGCTGCGAGTACTCGTCGAGCCCGAGTCCGAGGCCACCGAACTCGGTGGGTACGGCGAGGTTGAGGAAGCCCGACTCCCGCAGCTCGTCGAAGTCCTCGTCGAAGAAGCGGTTCTCGCGGTCGTACTGGGGCGCCCGTTCGTCGAAGCGGGCCAGCATCTCGTCGGTGAGGAGCCCGTCGACGGTGGTCGAGGGCGCGGTGGGATCACTGGTGGTGGTCATGTGTGACTTTCTCCTGATCTGCTCGGGTTGACGGCGGCGGATCAGGTGGGTTCGAGGACCTCGTTCACCTCGACGATGACGTCGGCCGGGATCCCGATGCGGGCGGCTGCTTCGCGCAGCGCTTCCGGGTTCGGCGCCTCGTACAGGCAATAGGTCTTCTTCTTGTCGGCGGACAGGAACGAGTAGAGCCAGCGGACGCCGACGTCGTCGTTGACGAGCTTGATGCCGTCCCGGTCGAGCAGCTCGGAGTCGATCTGCTCGGCGAACGTGCGCTCGATGACGTACATCGGCATCGCTGGTCTACCTTTCTCCGTTTGCCTGCCTGGCCGGGCAGGCAACCTCCCGTCGCCGTCGGGCACGAACGTACGCCTCGCTGCCCCCGTTGTCATGACCGGGACTGACCGTTCCCCGAATCCCGCCGGACGGAACGGTGACACTCCGTATAGTCAGATCTGACCAGTGAGGAGAAAGGGGCGATGCCGGACCTGGGCACCACGACCGCGACGATCCTGTTCACCGACGTGGTGGGCTCGACCGAGCTGCGCAGCCGCCTCGGCGAAACGCCGCCGACCGGCTGTTCATCGAGCATCGCCGCCGGCTGGGCACGGTGATCGCGCGCCACGGCGGGCACATCGTGAAGTACACGGGCGACGGCGTGATGGCCTCGTTCGCCGCCGCCTCCACCGCGGTGCACGCCGCCGCCGCGATCCAGGCCGACGTCGCCGAGCACGGAGCGGGCATCGTCGTGCGGGTGGGTGTGGCCGTCGGCGACGTGACGCGGGAGGGCGACGACTACTTCGGCCTGCCCGTGGTCGCCGCGGCGCGGCTGGAGGCGGCGGCCGAGGGCGGTCAGATCCTCGTCACCGAGAGTGTGCGGCTCCTCGCCGGCGACCGGGCCGGCGACCGTTACGAGCCGCGCGGCCAGTTGAAGCTGAAGGGCATCGCCGATCCCGTGGTCGCCTACGCGGTGGACTGGGACCGGCCACCGGCGACCGGCCGACGGCGATGCCAGGTGGGCGCGGCTTTCGCTTCCGCTCGCGCTCGCCGGCTGCGCCCGCCACCCCTTCGTCGGCCGCGACGAGGACGTCGCCGTCCTCCGGCAGGCCTGGGACGATGGTCGCCAGGGGCCCGGGCGGATCGTGCTCATCGGCGGCGAGGCGGGTGCCGGCAAGACCCGGCTGGCGTCGGAGTTCGCCCACGAGGCGCACGGGCAGGGGGCGTGGGTGCTGTACGGCGGGTGCGACGACGACCTCGCCCTGCCGTACCAGCCCTGGGTGCAGGCGGTCGACCAACTGCTGACCGCGATGCCGAAGTCCAGTCTGGAGGACGCCGTCACCGCCGAACTGGCGCCGCTCGCTCAGCTGCTCACGCGCGCCGAGTGGCTCGCCGCCCGACCGTCGAAGGCCACGGTCGATCCGGATGCCGCGCGCTACCGCACCTACGGGGCGTTCGCCGCCCTGCTCGCCGAAGCGGGCCGCAACGGACCAGGGCTCGTCGTCCTCGACGATCTGCACTGGGCCGGACCGCAGACCCTCGCCCTGCTGCGGCATCTCGCTCGCGCCGGGCTCCCGAGCGGGGTCCTCGTCGTCGGTACGTTCCGCGACACGGGCGACGAGGTCACCGAGTCGCTGTCGAGTTGCCTGGCCGACCTCCGGCGCGTCGAGGGCGCGATCCGCATGCACCTGTCCGGCCTCGACGTCGACGCGGTCGAGCGCTTCGTCGCCGAGACCGTCGGCCACGAGCTCGACGACGACCTCCGCCGGATCGCGGTGGAGCTGACCGATCGCAGCGGGGGCAACGCGTTCTACCTCTCCGAGCTGTGGCGGCACCTCAGCGAGTCACAGGGCGTCGGCCGCGACGGTGGCCGCTGGGTGGTGAGCCCGGCGCCGGCAACTGCCGTGCCCGACAGCGTGCGCGACGTCGTCAGTGTCCGCCTCGCCGGCTTGTCACCCTCCGCCCGGCGGGTCATCGACCTCGCCGCCCTGTGTGGCCAACGGATCGACCTGCGCGCCCTCGAGCCGGCCGCCGACCTGGCGCCGGACGAGCTCGATGCCGCGGTCGCCGAGCTCGTGGCGGGCGGGCTGCTCGCCGGCATCGCCGGCGAGGCGCTGATCCACCGGTTCGAGCACTCCATCGTGCGGGACACCGTCGAGGCCGGGATCGCCGGCCGGCGACGGGCCCGACTGCATCTCGACCTGGCCCACGCGATCGAGACCGCCTACGAGGCCGACCGCCGTCCGGTGCTCGCCGATCTGGCGCGCCACTTCGCCGCCGCCATTCCCATCGGCCGGCACGACAAGGCCGTCTACTACGGCCGCCGGGCCGCGGCCCAGGCGATGCGGGCGGCGGCGTACGACGAAGCCGTTGCCCACCTCGAGGTCGTGCTCGGCCTGACGACTCGGTCGGTCGAGCGGGCCGAGGTGCTCGTCGAGATGGGCACCGTCGAGCTGCGCCGAGCGTCGTACAAGACGAGCCGGGAGGCGTGCCTGGAGGCGTTCGAGATCGCCACCGAGCTCGGCGCCGGGGCGGTGGCGGCCGACGCCGCGGTGGGTTTCGAGATGGGGATGCACTTCCCCGGTCTGCCCGGCGGCCCGGCGGTGGACATGCTCCGCCACGCCCTGGACATGATCGGCGACGACGCGTCGGCCGTCCGGGCCCGGGCGACGGCCACGCTCGGGCGGGCCCTGGTGTTCGCCGGGCACTCGGTGGAGGGGTTGGCGACGGCGGAGTCCGCGGTCGCCCTGGCCCGGGCCGTCGGTGACCCCGGGAGCCTGATGGTCGCCCTCCAGGCGGTGGTCACCTCGTCCAATGATCCGGCCCGGCAGCTCTCCGCCGGTACCGAGCTCGCCGAGCTGGCCGCCCGGCATCGGCGATCCGTGGAGCGCCTCTTACGCCACGGCCAACGAGCTGAGGGCGTGCATCGCCCTCGGGCGGCTGGGCGAGGCCGCCGAGGCCCTCGAACGTCATCGCGTGACCAGTACGGCCGGGCGCTTCGCCCCGTTCCAGTTCATCTCCGACGCCTACGAGGCCGTCCTCGCCCTGGCCCGTGCCGACTTCACGGCCGCCGAGGCCGCCGCCGAGCAGGCCGAGGCGCGAGCCACCGCGGACAGCGCGCCGTACGACGAGGGCGTGTACGGACTGCAGATGTACGCGATCCGGCGCGCCGAGGGTCGCCTCGCCGAGGTCGCGCCGGTGATGCGCGCCCTCGCCACCTCGGCCGATCCGCCGTCGACGTGGCGGCCGGGCCTGGCCGCGCTGTACACCGACCTCGGCATGCTCGACGACGCCGCAGTGGTGTTCGAGGCGTTGGCGCCCGACGGGTTCGCCGTCGTGCCGCGCGACGCGGTGTGGCCGGCGTCGTTGACGTTCCTCGCCGAGACGTGCGTCGCGCTCGGCGATCAGGCGCACGCCAGCGTGTTGTACGACGAGCTGATCCCGTTCCGCGGCCACAACATGATGGCGGGGATGACGATCTGCTTCGGTCCCGCCGATCGCCTCCTGGGCGGGCTGGCCGCACTCCTCGGCCGGGCGCAGGAGGCCGAGGAGCACTTCCGGGTCGCCCTCGAGCTCGCCGAGCGCAGCGCGTCCCCGCTGTGGACCGCGGAGGTGCAGTACGACTGGGCCACCGTGCTCACCGCCCATGAGCCCGAGCGGGCCCGGGAGATCGGCGCGCAGGCGATCGCGATCGCGAAGCAGCACGGCATCGGTCGCCTGCTCGGGCGCGCCGTCCCCGGCGACGGTGATGACACGGCCGCGCCGGCGACCCCGCCGCTACCCGACCACCTCTCCGAACGCGAGGCCGAGGTGCTGCGCCTCGTCGCGACGGGTCGGTCCAATCGCGACATCGGTGCGGCGCTGTTCATCAGCCAGAACACCGTCGCCAACCACGTCAGGGCGATCCTCCGCAAGACCGGATGTGCGAATCGCACGGAGGCGTCGCTGTACGCCACCCGCCGCGGCATCCTCGACGGCTGAGTCGCGTCGGGTCACGGCGGCTGCCGGCCGCTACCGTCCTCGCCATCACGCGGCTGCCGGGTGCGGCGTTGCGTCGCGTCCATGTCGAACGAAGGAGAACGGATGAGCGAGCGAGTCTTCGAGCGAGCGAATCAGCGTTACGGCGCCGAAGGCTCACTGGTGCACCAATCACGGACATCGACTGTCGTGCTTCACAGGGCCATGGTGCACCAGTGAGCGGCACCGACCCCACCTCCGAACCGGACCGGCCGCCGCCTCCACCTGGCGGGGCTGCCGTCCCACCCGGATCGCCGCCGCCCTTTCCCGGCCCCCCACCTGCGTCGGGGTTCGGGACGGCCCCCGAAAGTGGAGAGCCCTTCTTCCAGCGCTTGTTCGACGTGTCGTTCAGCCGCTTCGTGACGCCGAGCATCATCAAGCTGCTGTTCATCCTGGCGATCGCCGTGGCGTCGATCTTCGCGCTGTTCATGTTGGTCGCCGGGTTTGCCCAGATCGACGAGGGCGGGATCTTCCTCGTGCTGCTGGCGCCGCTGTTCTGGCTGCTCTCGATCATCTACGCACGGGTGTTCCTGGAGCTGGTCATCATCCTCTTCCGCATCGAGTCGAACACCCGGCCGCGGGCCTGATGCGGCTGGGCGGCAGCGGAAGCGATGATGGAGCATGGCCACAACGATCAATCCGGTTGTCCACTACCGCGATCTCGAGACCGGTGTCCGGTTCCTTGTCGAGGCGTTCGGCTTCGTGCAGCACGAAGCCCACAAGGCTGACGACGGTTCGATCCAGTACGTCGAGCTCTCCCTGAACGGCGCGCCGCTCGGGCTCGGCCCCTACACGGAGGGCTCTCTGTTCGACACCGGTCCGGCCGTTGTCTACATCTCGCTCGACGAGGTCGACAGCATGCACGAACGGGCCGTTGCCGCCGGCGCCGAGATCCTGATGGCACCCACCGACCAGGACTACGGCTCACGGGACTTCGTGGCCAGAGACGGCGAGGGCAACGTGTGGTGCTTCGGCACGTACCAGCCCGGGAGCTGAACCACATCAGCCGCACGGCCCAGCGCGGGAAGTGTGAGCTGAGACGGCGGATGTCTGCTGTCTGGGCTCACACTTCGTGCGCTTCAGCGCACCGCCCAACCGCCCCACCGCCGTCGTCGCGGGCCGCTCACCCTCCGGGCTGGTAGAGCTGTTCGGTGAGGAGGTCGGCAACGGCGACGGCGCCGCCCTTGGTGGAGTCGACGGCGGCGACGAAGACGACGTCGCCCTGTTCGGGGAGATCCCACCAGAAGGCCGAAAAGACGTCATTACCGCCGTCGTGCCAGTAGACCGCCCCGACGCCGGGTAGCTCGTCGACGACGAGACCAAAGCCGTACGACGACGTCGCGCCGTCGCCCTCCGGCACATACGGGCGCTGCGTGGCGCGCATCATCTCGTCGCTCAGCAACCCGCCGATGACTGCCCGTCGCAGCTCAACGACGGCGACCGGGGAAGCGACGAGGCCGCCGTTGCCGATCAGGTTCCACGCTGGCGCGTGTCCTCCCCAACTCGCCTGGCGCACTGACCGACCGTCAAGATCCCGCGCCGAACGCGTCTCGTCGTAGACGGTGTCATAGCCGATGTCGCCGACCGACGCGCCGGCGAGCACGGCTTGCAGGTAGTGGTCGTAGTTCTGGCGGGTCCTGTCCTCCAGCACGGCGGCGAGAACGCCGAAGCCGACGTTCGAGTAGTCGTAGCCCTCACCAGGGGCGCCCTCGAGCGGCGTGGCAAAGACACGCTCGAGGAACCTGTCGCGGCTGAGCGCCTCGGCGTCGTCGCCCACCGAGTCCGGCAGGGCGGCGTCATGCGTGAGCAACTGCAGGATCGTGATCCCCGCCTTGTCGGGCGGCGCTGACGGGAACACCTCGCCGACTGTCTCGTCCAACCGCAGCAACCCGTCGTCGACGGCCCGGGCGACAAGAACGCCCGTGACCATCTTGGTGATCGACCCGATGTCGACCAGCACATCCGCGGGCGCAACACCATCGTCCAGGAAGGAGCCGAACTCGGCGACCGCCACCGGCCCGCCCCGGCGCGAGTAGGCGACCACCGCATCGATACCCGATGCCTGAACGGCCGCGAGGGCGGCGTCGAGCTTCGTGTCGGGCGCCCGTGCGGTCGTCGCCGCCGCGACCGTCGACGTCGTCACCGCCGACGTCGCCGTCAGCGGCTCACTCTCGGCGGTCGGCTCGGACGACCCGCTGCACGCGGTGATCAGGATCAGACCGACGAAGGCGAGCAACGAGATCCGTCGCACGGCGCACACCGTTCCACATCGAGGGCGAACCCGCAGCGCGCACCGCCGGCACGTGGACCGTCGTGCGGTGAGCGAGAGGCGTCCTCTGGCCGCTCACCTTTCACCACGGTCCGGCGGATCCAGGTCAGCCCCGTGAATCAAGCGGGCGAGGTGCTGGGTTCCCGGCGCGCCGTCACCGGCGCGCCCGGCCACGGCGCCGCGCCCTTGGCCATCGTGGCGACCGCGGCCAAGGTCAGCCGGTCGAGGTGCTGACGCATGTGCTCGCCGGCTTCGTTCCAGATCGCGATCAGCACGCACTGACCTTCGTGGTCGCACGCTCCGTCCTGGTGGGGTTCACCGAAGTCGCCGAGCGTGATCGGTCCGTCGACGGCGGCGACGATCTCCGACAGGCGGATCGCGGCCGGATCCCGTGCCAGTACGTACCCGCCACCCACTCCGCGCTTGGAGCGGACCAGCCCGGCGCCCTTGAGGGCGAGCAGGATTTGCTCGAGGTAGGGCTGGGGGAGCGCGGTGCGCTCGGCGATGTCGCGCACGGACGTGGGTCCCTCGTTGTCGGCATGGAGCGCGAGCGACAGCAACGCCCGGCAGGCGTAGTCACCGCGGGTGGACACGCGCACGGGCCCATCGTACGGCTTTACCTCGGTGATCGAAGATGGTGGACTCTCCCGCGGTGACCCCCGGCCCGATGATCCCTGATTACGCCGGCGCCAACGTGCGCGGGATCGTCCCGGCCCTGCTCGGACCGGGCAAATGGAACGCGTCCCTCCCGGCGTGGTTCCCCGAACCGGTCAGCCACGCTGAGCAGGTCGTCCTCCTCATCCTCGACGGACTCGGGTGGGAGCAGCTCCAGGAGCGGCGACCGCTGATGCCCGCGCTGAGCTCGATGGTCGGCGGGGCGATCACCACCGTCGCCCCCTCCACGACGGCGACCGCGTTGAGCTCGATCGCCACCGGTCTCACCCCGGCCGAGCACGGACTGCTCGGCTACCGGATGATGATGGGCGGCGAAGTGATCAACGTGCTGCGGTGGAACACGGCGAGCGGCGACCGTCGGCGCTCCCACCCGCCCCGCGACGTGCAGCCCTACAGCGCGTTCCTCGGCCATGAGATCCCCGTGGTGTCACCGGCCGACCTCCAGGGCACGGCGTTCACCGAGGCCCACCTGCGCGGCTCGCGTCCCGTCGGATGGCGCGCCGTCTCGGCGATCTCGGTCGAGGTCGGTCGGCTGCTGCGGGCGGGTGAACGCTTCGTGTACGCCTACTACGGAGGCATCGACAAGACCGCCCACGAGCGCGGCTTCGGTGACTTCTACGACGCCGAGCTGCGCTTCGCCGACCGCCTCGTGGCCGATGTTCTCGACGCCCTGCCGCCCGGTGCGGTCCTGCTCGTCACCGCCGACCACGGCCAGGTGCACGTCGGCGATCAGATCATCGACCCGGCTCCGGAGCTGCTGGCGATGGTCACCGCCCAGTCGGGTGAAGGTCGGTTCCGCTGGTGGCACGCCCACCGCGGGGCGACCGACGAGCTGGCCGCCGGCACCAGTCAGCTCTACGGTGACCAGGCCTGGGTGGTCACCCGTCAACAGATGATCGACGAGGAGTGGTTCGGGCCGACGCTCGCCCAACCCGTCGCCGCCCGTCTCGGTGACGTGGCCCTCGTCGCCCACCAGCCGGTGAGCTTCTACGATCCCGCCGACTCGGGACCGTTCGAGCTGATCTGCCGCCACGGGTCGCTGACCGCGGCGGAGGTGCTCGTGCCCTTCGTCGCGGCCGACCGCTGAATCCTCGAGAAAGGACGCCCCATGACGAACTTCGACCCGGAGAGCCCGACCCCTGATCCGAGCGCCGGCGCGGTCGAGCACGGTGAGGTCGTCGACGGCACGGCCCGACCCGTCGACGGACGAGCCCGGTGGCGATGCGGTCACGTCGCCGGCCAAGGTCATGCGCATCGGCTCGATGGTCAAGTCATTGCTCGAGGAGGTGCGCACCGCCCCGCTCGACGAACCGAGCCGGGAGCGGCTGGCCGAGATCTACGAGCGCTCGATCACCGAGCTGTCCGACGCCCTGTCCCCTGACCTCCAGCAGGAGCTGAAGATGCTGGCCCTGCCGTTCCGCGACGGCGAGGTGCCGTCGGAAGGCGAGATCCGCGTCGCCAAGGCCCAGCTCGTCGGCTGGCTCGAGGGTCTGTTCCACGGCATCCAGGCGACGTTGTTCGCTCAGCAATTGGCCGCCCGCCAGCAGCTCGAGCAGATCCGCCAGCTCCCCCCGGGCCAGGTCCCGACGCCCCCGGGCCAGCAACCGCCGGACCGTCCGGGGACCTATCTGTAGGGGTTTGGACGCCGAACTCTGACCGCTCCGCGGTGATGTGACCTCGTCGCGGTCAGAGTTCCAACGGCATGGGGCTCAGGTGACTACTGTCGGTCGAATCACATCGGCGTCATTCACTCACCTCCACGTGCACACCGAGTTCTCGATGCTCGACGGAGCATCCCGGGTCGACGAGCTGGTGGCCAGGGCGGTCGCCGACCGCCAGCCGGCGCTCGGGATCACCGACCACGGCAACATGTACGGGACCCTCGAGTTCTACAAGGAGTGCCGGCGGCAGGGCATCAAGCCGATCATCGGCACCGAGGCCTACATGGCCCACGACCACCGCAGCGAGCGGCCGACGCGCCGCGGGCGCGTCGACGACTCCGGCGGCGACACCGAGGGCGGCCAGAAGCTCTACTACCACCTGACCCTGCTGGCCGAGAACGGGACCGGCTACCGCAACCTGATCCAGCTGGCGAGCAGGGCGTACCTCGAGGGCTACTACTACAAGCCGCGGCTCGACTGGGAGCTGCTCGCCGAACACCACGAGGGCCTCATCGCCACCACCGGGTGCCTCGGTGGTCACGTGCTCCAGTCCCTGCTGCGCGGGGATCGCACCGGGGCGCTCGAGAAGGCCGCCCGCCTGCAGGACATCTTCGGGCGCGACCACCTCTTCGTCGAGCTCCAGGATCACGGGCTCCCGGCCCAGCGCGACACCAACCCCCAGCTGCTCGAGATCGCCCGTGAGCTGCAGGCGCCGGTGCTCGCCACCAACGACTCCCACTACACCCACCGGGAGGACCACGACGCCCACGACGCCCTGCTGTGCGTGCAGACCGGCGCGGTGCTGTCCGACCCCAAGCGGTTCAAGATCGAGGGCCAGGAGCACTACCTGAAGACCGCCGACGAGATGCGGTACCTGTTCCGCGACGTCCCCGAGGCGTGCGACAACACGTTGTGGGTGGCCGAGCGGGCCGACGTGGAGATCACGTTCGGCGACATGCAGCTGCCGACGTTCCCGCTCCCCGACGGGCTACCACGACGACGCCGCCTACCTCGCCGAGCTCACGTGGCGGGGCGCCCGCGAACGCTGGGGCGACGAGCTGGCCGGGCCGGTCAAGCAGCGCATCCAGTACGAGCTCGACACCATCGCGGCGATGGGGTTCAGCTCGTACTTCCTCATCGTGTGGGACCTCATCGCCTACGCCCGCCGGCGCGGCATCCGCGTCGGCCCGGGGCGGGGATCGGCGGCGGGGTGCGCGGTGGCCTACTGCCTCCGCATCACCGACCTCGACCCGATCCACTACGACCTGCTGTTCGAGCGCTTCCTGAACCCGAGCCGGCTCTCGATGCCGGACATCGACATGGACTTCGACTCCCGCTACCGGGACGAGATGATCCGCTACGCGGCCGAGCGCTACGGCCGGGACCACGTCGCCCAGATCATCACGTTCGGCACGATCAAGGCCCGCAACGCGGTCCGCGACGCGGCCCGCGTCCTCGGGTTCCCGTACGCCGTCGGCGATCGCATCGCCAAGGCGATGCCCCCGCTCGTGATGGGTCGGGACACGTCACTCAAGCACTGCTTCGAGCAGGACCCCAAGCACACCGACGGCTATCACGCGGCGGCCGAGTTGCGGGCGATGTACGACGCCGATCCCGACGTCAAGAAGGTCGTCGACGTCGCCAAGGGCCTCGAGGGGCTGAAGCGGTCCGACGGCATCCACGCCGCCGCCGTGGTGATCACCAAGGAGCCGCTGACGACCTACCTGCCCGTGCAGCGCAAACCGGAGAGCGGGCAGGACCCCGCCGACGCACCCGTCGTCACCCAGATCGAGATGCACGGCGTCGAGGAGCTCGGGCTGCTGAAGATGGACTTCCTCGGCCTGCGCAACCTCGACGTGATCACCGACACCGTCGAGATGCTGCGCGGCGGGCGGGCGCCCGACTTCGACATCGACACCATCGCCCTCGACGACGCGGCGCACGCTCGAACTGCTGCAGCGCGGCGCGGGCATCGGGATCTTCCAGCTCGAGGGTGGGCCGATGCGCAACCTGATGCGGTCGCTCCGCCCGACCAGCTTCGACGACGTCGCCGCGCTGCTCGCGCTGTACCGGCCCGGCCCGATGGCGGCGAACATGCACAACGACTACGCCGACCGCAAGAACGGCCGCAAGCCGATCACGTACCTCCACCCTGGTCTCGAGGAGGTGCTGGGGGACACGTACGGGCTTGATGATCTACCAGGAGTCGATGATGCGGGTCGCCCAGAAGGCGGCCGGCTACTCCCTGGCCGACGCGGACAACCTGCGTAAGGCCTGCGGCAAGAAGGTCCGGGAGCTGATCGTCAAGGAGCGGGCCAAGTTCGTCGACGGCTGCGAGCGCCACCGGGTACGGCCGCGACATCGGCACCGCCCTGTTCGACATCATCGAGCCATTCGCCGACTACGCCTTCGGCAAGGCCCACGCCTACGGCTACGCCCTCGTCGCCTACCAGACCGCGTACCTGAAGGCGCACTATCCGGTCGAGTATCTGGCCTGCCTGTTGACGAGCGTGAAGAGCAGCCTGGAGAAGGCCGCCGTGTACATCGCCGAGTGCCGGGCGCTCGGCATCCGCGTGCTCCCCCCGGACATCAACCGCTCCGTCACCGACTTCGCCGCCCTCGCGCCCTCCGACGTGCCCGACGGCGTCACGTTGCCGGTCGGCAGCCCGGGCGCGATCACGTTCGGCCTGTCGGCGGTGCGCAACGTCGGCGGAGGTCTCGTCGCCCTGCTGCTCGCCGAACGCGACGAGCACGGACCGTTCACCAGCTTCCACGACTTCGTCGAGCGGGTCCCCGAGCCGGTGCTCAACAAGCGGGCGGTCGAGTCGCTGATCAAGGCCGGCGCGTTCGACTCGCTCGGGCATCCGCGCAAGGGTTTGCTCGGTGTCTTCGAGCACGTCACGGAGACGACGGTGACCCGGCGGCGGGACGCGACCAGGGAGTGATGAGCCTGTTCGGCGATTGGGAGGGCGCCGCGCTGGGGAATCCTCCTCCGCCCCGTACGACGAGCGCCTGCCAGTGCCCGAGATCGAGTTCGACAAGACGGACAAGCTGCGGTTCGAGAAGGAGATGCTCGGGTTGTACGTGTCCGACCACCCGCTGTTCGGCGTCGAGGCCGCCCTGCGCCGCAAGGTCGAGCACGCCATCGCCGACGTGGTCGAGCTCGAAGACGGCGCGATGGTGCAGGTCGGCGGAGTGGTCACTGGGCTGGCCCGCAAGTTCACCCGCCGGGGCGATCAGATGGCCGTGTTCATCCTCGAGGACCTCGGCGCCGCGATCGAGGTGACGCTGTTCCCGCGCACGCTGACCGAGCACGGCCACAAGCTGGCCGACGACCTCGTCGTCGCCGTGAAGGGCCGGCTCGACCGCCGCGACGAGTCGCGGACCGGCCTGATCTGTCAGTCGATCGAGGTGCTGACCGGCCTCGCCGCCGGGGCGCCGCCGCTCCGGCTGCGGATCCCGTCGACCGGCGCTCGACGAGCTGTGCATCCAGCGCCTCAAGCGGATCCTGCGCGAGCATCCCGGCGACTCCGTCGTCACCGTCGAGCTCGGTGGCCAGTCGGTGCGCCTCCCCGACGAGTTCTGCGTCGACGTCGACCGGGCCGTCGGCGAGCTCCGGATCGCCTTCGGCCACGACGCCGTGGTTCTGTAACCCGCC
>CAVWJT010000023.1:0-90702 GCA_963755235.1 uncultured Acidimicrobiia bacterium | reverse complement strand
CCCCACTGCGTCGGCAGGGCCTGGATCCCCTCGGTGGAGTTGGAGCCGATCGAGAGCACGCCGATGCCGTACTTGCCGGCGATCTGCATGCCCGACGGGGAGAACATCGACGCCGTCGCCATCGGCACCTGCTCCTGCAGCGGCAGCAGTTGCAACTTGGCGTCGTGCAGCTCGAACCAGTCCGACTCATGGCTGAAGCGGTCCTCCCCACGCAGGAGGCGGATGATCACGCCGAGGGCCTCGTCCTGCCGGTCGCGCAGCAGGATCGGGTCGATCCCGTGGACCCGGGCGTCGGAGGGCAGCGCCCCGGGGCCTGACCCGAACATCGCCCGGCCACACGACATGTGGTCGAGCTGCACGATCCGCTGGGCGACGTTGAACGGGTGGTGGTACGGGAGGCTGACGACGCCAGTGCCGAGACGGATCGTGTGGGTGACCTGAGCCGCCGCGGCGAGGAACATCTCGGGTGAGGCGATCGTCTCCCAACCCGACGAATGGTGCTCGCCGCACCAGAACTCGTCGTACCCGAGCCGGTCGAGATGGGCGGCCAGATCGAGGTCGCGCTGGAACATCAGCGTCGGATGCTCACCGGTGGGGTGGTGCGGAGCGAGGAACGTGCCGAAGCGGAGCCGAGCCATTCTTGATGCGGCCGCCGAAGCGCCTGGAGGCGCCGGCGTGCCGAACCCGGGCTCCAGCTCTGAACTACGCGATTCAGTCATTGGCGGACCCTACGCGCCGGGCGGCGCGGATTCGACCGAACCGGACCGGCACCGTCGTCGGGGGCGGGACCCTCCATGCGCACCTTGCTCAGGATCGTGAACACGGCCTCCGCCTGCGCCTCGTCGAGCGCGCCGAGCCCGAAGCGCGCCGCCACCATCTCGCGGTTCGACGCCTCGATCGCCCGCCGGCCCTTCGGCGTGATCCGGGCGAGGGTCGCCCGCCGGTCCGTCGGATGGGCGACCCGGCGCACGTGGCCGAGCCGTTCCAGCGTGTCGACCGTCGTGGTGACGCTCGTCGGGTGGACGAGCAGGCGAGCACCGAGCCGGCCGAGTGGCATCTCGCCGTGGCGGGAGAAATAGAGCACGGCGAGCGCCTCGTGGCGGGAGCGGGTCAGGCCGTGCGGGTCGAGCGCCGCCTCGTTCGACTGCCGCACGAGCTCGTCCGTGCGATAGATCGACAGCGCCGCCCGGAAGTGGTTCCCCGTGTCCCACCCCCGGGACTTCCAATTGCGATCGGCGCCGGCGATCGGATCGTCGACGTCGAGGTCCCCGGCGGCGGAGCGGACTGGCTTCAGGAGGGTGAACAGGCGGCGGGCCTGGTTCTGGCTCAGCGCAAAGAGGCCCCCGCTGCCGTCGGCCATCAATTGGCACGACTGCTCCATCGCCGTCCGGCCCTTGGCCGTGATCTGGGCGAGCGTGGCTCGCCGATCGGTCGGGTGGGCGACCCGTTCGACGAGGCCGAGTCGTTCCAGCGTGTCGACGGTGCTGGTGACGCTCGTGGGATGGACGAGTAGGCGCTCGCCGAGCCGGCCGAGCGGCATCTCGCCGTGGCGGGAGAAGTAGAGGACGGCGAGCGCCTCGTGGCGAGAGTGCGTGAGCCCGTGGGGAGTGAGCGCCGATTCGTTGAACAGCCGGATCAGCTCGTTGGTGCGGTAGATCGACAACACGGCGCGGAAGTACGGCCCACTGTCCCAACCGTGCGCTCGCCAGTGGGCGTCGGCGACGACCACCGGATCGCTCGACACCGTGCCGGATGATGGCGCCCCGCTCTGTTCGAGCGCCCAGGTCGTCTCGGGTACTTGGATATGCTTAATATAGGGGCACCAAAGTAATGGGGAAGGGGAACCCATGCCGTTGAGGGATGAGATCACTGGCTTTTTGACGGAGATGGCGGCGTCGGGGGCGAAGCCGATCGAGGAGAGCACGCCCGATGAGGTGCGGGCGTTGGTCGCCGATCTCAAGGAGCTGTACGGGTCGGGCCCGGAGATGGCGCGGGTGGAGGATCACACGGTGTCCGTGGATGGGGGCGAGTTCGGGGTGCGGGTGTTCGTGCCTGAGGGTGCGGTGCGGGGGGTGTTCGTCTATTACCACGGTGGGGGGTGGGTGATCGGGGCGATCGACGAGTTCGACACGCTGGCCCGCAAGCTGGCGGCGCGGACGGGGTGTGCGGTGGTGCTGCCGGATTACCGGTTGGCGCCCGAGTTCCGCTATCCGACGGCGGTCGATGACGCGTACGCGGCGTTGGAGTGGGTGGCGCAGCGGGTCGGCGAGATCGCCGGTGGGGAGGTGCCGATCGTGGTTGGCGGTGATTCGGCGGGGGGGAATCTGGCCGCGGTGGTGGCCCAGCGCAGCCGTGATCGGGGTGGGCCGGCGGTGGCGTTCCAGGCGTTGGTGTATCCGGTGACCGACGCCGACGTGGACAACGCGTCGTACCGCAGTGACGAGAACCAGTTGATGTTGACCCGCGACGGGATGATCTGGTTCTGGGATCACTACGCGCCCGATGAGGCGCAGCGCAAGGAGACCGACGCGTCGCCGTTGCAGGCCGACGATCTGTCCGGGTTGCCGCCGGCGGTGGTGATCCTGGCCGAGTACGACGTGTTGCGCGACGAGGGGCAGGCCTACGCCGACCGGCTCCAAGCCGCTGGGGTCCCGGTGCAGGTGCATGTGCATCCGGGGCAGATGCACGCGTTCTTCACCCTGTTGATGCTGCCCGGCCACGACGAGGCGATCGACCAGATCAACACCGCACTCGACCCGCACCTCGGTGCGGCCACAACGTGATTTCGCTCGATTCAGTTTCGTGTTCAACAGGGGCACGATCAACACCAAAAGGGGGGTGGTGACATGCGCACGTCGTGCATGCCCATATCTAGAAGACGGACCAAGAGACGGCTTGCCGTATCAGTTGCGCTCGTGCCATTGATCGCGCTCGCCGCGTGCGGTGACGACGACGACGACGCAGGCGGCACCGCGGGATCAACGACCCCTGCGGCCGACACGACCGCCGCCGCGTCGGACACGACGGCGGCCGCGTCCGACACGACGGCCGCCGCGTCCGACACGACCGCCGCCGCTGTCCGACACGACCGCCGCGTCCGACACGACGACAGGCGAGGCGGCGGCACCGTCGGGTGATCCGATCAAGGTGATGACGGTCGCGCCGGTGAACACCAACCTGCCGCCGTATCCGAACATCCCTGCGGCGGCCGAGATCTACATGCAGTACATCAACGATCGGGGTGGAATCGCGGGCCGTCCGCTCGAGGTGATCACCTGCGATGACCAGGGCGACCCGAACGTCGGAGCCAACTGCGCTCGGCAGGCCGTCGACGAGGGCGTCGTCGCCGTCGTGGGGTCGTTCGTGTTCGACGCCAGTCGCATCATCCCGGTCCTCGAGGAGAACAACATCCCGTGGTTCGGCGCCTGCTGTCCGCTGGTGGAGCAGGAGTTCGCGAGCCCGATCTCGTTCCCGCTCGGCTCGCTGCTGCCGGGCCAGGGTGCGGGTCTCGGGTGGAAGATGGCCCAGGACGGGTGCGAGAAGCCGGTCAACGTGGTGATCGACATCCCGGCCGGCGACGTGGCCTATCCCGCGGTCGTGGCCGCCTACGAGGTCGGCGGAGGCGCTCCGGATGCGTGGCGCATGGTGAAGATCCCCCAAGTCCCGGGCGACTACAGCGCCCAGGTGGCGGACGCCATCAGCGGCGGTACCGACTGCATCGCCGGCGGCATCGCGGACTCGAACTGGGCGGCCTTGCTCCCGGCCTTGGCGGCGTCGGGCGCCGACGTACGGCTGTACGGGCTGCAGGGCAACCTGAACGGCAAGATCGCCGAGGAGTTCCCCGAGCTCACCGAGGGCGGCGTCGTGTCCAACTCGTACCCCAACATCGAGGGTCCGATGTGGGAGGACTACCGGGCGTCGCTCGAGGAGTACGACGCACCGGACCTCGACTGGAACAGCCTCGCCGGTCTCGGCACGTGGACGGCGTACACCGCGTTCAAGAACGTCGCCGAGGGCATGTCCGGGGACATCACGAACGAGACGTTCCTCGAGGCCATCAACGCGACGACGGCGCTCAACACCGACGGGATGATCGGCGAACTCGACCTCACCACACCGTACGAGGGCTTCGGCGGCGGTCTTCCGCGGATCTTCAATCGCACCGTCTTCTTCGACCTGATCAGCGACGGGAAGCTCACGGCCATGGACGACCAGGCCTACGACATGACCGGGCCCATCGACGGTCAGCCGATGTCGGAGTGACGTCCAGTCCGCCGCCGGTGCGTCCGCGGGCGCACCGGCGGCGGGCCTCTGCACTGTCCGTCACCTGACCAGCTCTGTCATCGGAGGTCCTGAAACTCGTGCAGGAGTTCGTGCGGTTCGCCCTCTTGGGCCTGGGCCTCGGCTCGCTGTACTCCCTCGCCTCCCAAGGGCTGATCGTCATCTATCGCGGTTCGGGCGTGCTCAACTTCGCCCAGGGCGCGATCGGCATGATCGGCGCCTACGTGGAGTGGGAGGTGAGGGTCGAGCACGGCCAGCCGGTCGCTGTGGCCTGGGCGGCCGGCCTGCTCACCTGCGCCGTCATCGGCGCACTGGTGCACCTGCTCGTGATGCGCCACCTCCGACGGGCGTCACCGCTGGCCCGCATCGTGGCCACGCTCGGAGTGCTCATCGTGGTGCAGGCCATCGCCGTGCTCCGGTACGGCGCCACGATCACCTTCGTCGACTCTGAACTGCCCACCAACCTGTGGACGTTCTGGGGGATCACGATCTCCGTGGACCGGTTCATCCTGCTGCGGGATCGCCGCCGTGCTGAGCGCCGGGCTGTGGGCCTTCTACCGGTACACGAAGTTCGGGCTCGCCACCTCCGCCATCGCGGAGAACCAGCGGGCGGCGTCGTCCATCGGCTTGTCACCCGACTTCCTCGCCACCATCAACTGGGCCCTCGGCTCGGCGCTGGCCGGCGTGGCCGCGATCCTGATCGCGCCCATCGTGCAGCTGCAGGTGGCCACGATGACCAACCTCGTGCTCGCCGCGTTGGCGACCGCGCTCGTGGCCGGCTTCCGATCGTTCCCCATCGCCTTCGCCGCCGGCATGCTGATCGGGATCGGCCAGACCGAGCTCACCCGCTACGTGTCCACGCCGGGCATCGCCACCTCGCTGCCCTTCGCCGTCATCGTGCTGTGGATGGTCCTGCGCGGCCAGGCGCTGCCGCTGCGCGACTACTTCTTGCAGCGGCTTCCGGCCGTCGGCACCGGCCGCACCCACCCGCTGGCGCTCGCCGTCGCGCTCATCATCACGGTCGTCGTCATCCTGAGGGTGCCCCTCGAGTGGCAGGACGCCTTCGTCACCACGTTCGCCGTCGGCCTCGTGCTGTTGTCGCTGGTGGTGATCACGGGCTACGCCGGTCAGCTGTCGCTCGGGCAGTTCGCGCTGGCCGGCTTCGGGGCGTGGGTGGCCGGCCGACTCGTCGACGCCGCCGGCTGGCCGTTCCTGCCGGCGCTGCTGGCCGGCTGTGTCCTCACGATCCCCGTCGGCGTGCTGTTCGCGCTCCCGGCCGTGCGCGCCCGGGGCATCAACCTCGCCATCCTCACGCTCGGGCTCGGGTCGGCGATCGAGCTGATGATCTTCAACAACGGCGACTTCGTCGGCGGCTTTGCCGGAACGGACATCGGCAAGCCGAGCATCTTCGGGTGGGACATCAACGCCATCACCCACCCCGGCCGCTACGCCATCGTGTGCCTGGTCTTCTTCGTCATCGCCGCGCTGATGGTCGCCAGCATGCGACGGGGCCGGTCCGGGCGCCGCCTGCTGGCGGTGCGCACCAACGAACGGGCCGCGGCCGCCCTTGGGATCAGTGTGCCCGGAGCGAAGGTCTACGCCTTCGCGGTGTCCGCCGGCATCGCCGCGATCGGCGGCACCCTGCTGGCGTTTCGCAAGGACGTCATCCTGTACGGCTCGGAGTTCACCAACTTCACGTCGATCCTGGCCGTCGGCTGGTCGTTCATCGGCGGTATCGGTTTCCTCTTCGGCCCGGTCTTCGGATCGACTCTCGCGCCGGGCTCGCTCGGAGCCCAGCTGACCAACGAGATCTTCGACAGCCTGACGAGGTACATCCAGCTCATCGGCGGCGGACTCCTGATCCTGCTCGTGCTGCAGAACCAGGACGGCATCGCCAGGGAATCGGTCAACCAGATCGCCTGGCTGGGCCAGAAGCTGAAGGCCAAGTTCCCCAAGCTCCCCCAGCGCCAGCCCGAGACGTTCGTGTTGCCGGAGGAGGAGCGACGGGAGCGGGCGGCGCCGAAGACCCTCGAGGTGCAGGGACTGCGGGTGCGCTACGGCGGGGTCATGGCCGTGGAAGACGTGTCGTTCAGCGTCACCCCCGGGCGCATCGTCGGCCTCATCGGCCCCAACGGTGCCGGCAAGACGTCGGTGATCGACGCCGTCACCGGGTTCACCCGTGCCGCAGGCGGAAGCGTCCGCCTCGAGGGTGATGAGATACTCGGCGTTGAGCGCCACCAAGCGAGCCCGGGCCGGCTTGAGTCGGTCGTTCCAGTCGCTCGAACTGTTCGAGGACCTCACGGTGCTCGACAATCTGCGCGCCGCGTCCGACCCCCGTGACCGGGTCTCCTTCCTTCGCGATCTCGTCTACCCGGTAGCGCCGCCGCTCCCGGGCGAGGTCGTGGCGGCCATCCGCGAGTTCCACCTCGAGAGCGATCTGTTGCGCCAAGTGCAAGATCTCTCCTATGGGGAACGCCGGCTCTTGGCGATCGCCCGGGCCGTCGCGACGCAGCCGAGCGTCTTGTTGCTCGACGAGCCTGCTGCCGGCCTCGGCGACAGCGAGGCAGCCGAATTGGCTCGTCTCGTGCGGCGGCTGGCCGACGACTGGGGGATCGCGGTGTTGCTCGTCGAGCACGACATGAACTTCGTGATGAGCGTGTGCGACCACATCGTGGTGCTCGACTTCGGCGTCCTGATCGCCGAAGGGGAGCCGGCCGAGGTGCGGCGCGATCCGTTGGTGATCGCGGCCTACCTGGGAGAGGACGACAAGAAACTCGCCGCGGTGGCCGAGGCCGTCGGAGCAGACGTATGAGCACGGCAGATCCGGTGCTCGAGGCCCGCGGCGTGTCGGCGGGCTACGGCCCGCAGCCGGTGATCCACGAGGTCGACATTGTGGTGCGCCCCGGCGAGGTCGTGGGCCTGCTCGGCGCCAATGGCGCCGGCAAGACCACGACGCTGCTCACGTTGGCGGGTGAGCTCCCGCTCCTCCGGGGCGAGGTGCTCCTCGACGGCACCGCCACGTCCGCACCGCTGTTCCGCCGGGCGCGCCAGGGGCTCACGTTCGTCACCGAGGAGAAGTCGGTGTTCATGGGTTTGTCGACGCGCGACAACCTGCGCGTCGCCGACGTCGACGTGGAGGCGGCCCTTGGCCTGTTCCCCGAGCTCGAACGACGAATCAACGTGCGCGCCGGATTGTTGTCGGGCGGGGAGCAACAGATGCTCACGCTGGCCCGGGCGCTCAGCCGCCAACCCAGAGTGCTGTTGGCCGACGAGCTCTCGATGGGACTGGCCCCGATGATCGTGAAGCGGTTGCTCGAAGCCGTCGTCACCGCGGCCAAGCAGCACGGCACCGCGGTGCTGCTCGTCGAGCAACACGCCCGCAAGGCGCTGGAGTACTCCGATCGCGGCTACGTCATGCGCCGGGGCCACATCGAGCTGACTGGCACGGCGAGCGAGTTGCTCGGCCAGATCGGTGACATCGAGGACCGCTACCTCGCCGCCGCGTCGGCCGAGCAGTCCGCCGGGTAGTCACGGATACTTGTATAGGTATAATATAGGAGTGCCATAGTAAGTGGAGGTGGGGGCCCGGGATGCTCACCGGAGCGGAGTACATCGCGTCGCTGGACGACGGCCGGTTGACCTACTTCGAGGGTCGGCGCGTACCCGACCTGCTCGCGGAGCCCGCCTTCGCCACGCCGGCCCGGGCGATCGCCTCCGGCTACGACCGCCACTACTCGCCTGATCCTGACGCCACCAACCCGCTGGTCGTCGCGCCGCGTTCGATCGAGGAGCTGCGCCAGCGCGCCGACGTCGTCCACAACATCGACCTCGCGCTCGCCGTGACGTACGGATCGTTGATGACCGTGCTGACCGCGGCCCCGCGGATGAGCGGCGTCGATCCGATCTACCGGGAGCGCATTGCGGGGTACGTGGACGACGCGACCGCGGCGGGACATCCGCATCGCCGAGTGCATCACCGACGCCAAGGGCGACCGGACCCTCCCCCCGGCTCAGCAGGATGATCCCGACGCCTACGTCCGGGTCGTCGAGCGACGCCCGGACGGCGTGGTGATCCGGGGCGCCAAGCTGCACATCAGCGCGGCGTCGCTCGTGCACGATCTGATGGTCATGCCGACCAAGTCGATGAAGCCGGGGGAGGAGGACTACTCGATCGCGTGTGCGGTGCCCGTCAACTCGCCCGGGGTACACGTGATCAACACGACGTTCCATCCCCGGAGCGACGACGTCCGTCACTTCCCGGTGAGCAGCGAGCACAGCATGCCCGACGGGTTCGTCGTGTTCGACGACGTGTTCGTCCCCGACGACCGGGTTTTCCTCGACGGTGAGACGGCGAACGCGACCGTCTTCGCCCACGCCCTCGGACTGTGGGAGCGGCTCGGCGGGGTCACCGCGATGGTGACGCAGGCGGACCAGCTGGTCGGGTTGGCCCAGCTGATCGCCGAGGCCAACGGCCTCGCCCGGGTGCCGCACATCCGGGACAAGATCGACGAGATGCTGATCCACGCCACGCTGTTGCGGGCCGGACTGGAGGCCGCGCTGGCCAATGCCCACGCCACGCCGGAGGGCTACTACTACCCGGACGAGCTGTACACCAACGTGGCCAAGTATCAGGGTGCGGCGCAGTTCCACCTGATGGTGCGCCACCTGCACGACATCGCCGGCGGCGCGGTGCTGACCTCTCCGACGTTGGGCGACCTCGAGAACCCGGACACCGGCAAGTACGTCGACAAGTACATGCGCGGCGCGGTCGGCGCCCCGGCCGAGCACCGCATGCGCCTGTTCCATGCGATCAGGGACCTCACCGCCGACTCCTTCGGCGGCTGGCACCTGGTGACCAACCTGCAGTCCGGCGGCGGGCTGTTCGCCCAGCGCATCGTGTCCCGCAAGTACTACGACATGCAGCGGGCGAAGAACCTCGGCCTCGCCGCCGCCGGCCTCGTCGATGTCGACTCCGGCCCGCCGGCGGTCGGGTCGGCTACCTAGATTCAGCACGGGACGACACGGAAGGGGACACCAATGCCGTTGCGGGATGAGATCACTGGCTTTTTGACGGAGATGGCGGCGTCGGGGGCGAAGCCGATCGAGGAGAGCACGCCCGATGAGGTGCGGGCGTTGGTCGCCGATCTCAAGGAGCTGTACGGGTCGGGCCCGGAGATGGCGCGGGTGGAGGATCACACGGTGTCCGTGGATGGGGGCGAGTTCGGGGTGCGGGTGTTCGTGCCCGAGGGTGCGGTGCGGGGGGTGTTCGTCTACTACCACGGTGGGGGGTGGGTGATCGGGGCGATCGACGAGTTCGACACGCTGGCCCGCAAGCTGGCGGCGCGGACGGGGTGTGCGGTGGTGCTGCCGGATTACCGGTCTGGCGCCCGAGTATCCGCTATCCGACGGCGGTTGATGACGCGTACGCGGCGTTGGAGTGGGTGGCGCAGCGGGTCGGCGAGATCGCCGGTGGCGGAGGTGCCGATCGTCGTTGGTGGTGATTCGGCGGGGGGGAACCTGGCCGCGGTGGTGGCCCAGCGCAGCCGGGATCGGGGTGGGCCGGCGGTGGCGTTCCAGGCGTTGGTGTATCCGGTGACCGACGCCGACGTGGACAACACGTCGTACCGCAGTGACGAGAACCAGTTGATGTTGACCCGCGACGGGATGATCTGGTTCTGGGATCACTACGCGCCCGATGAGGCGCAGCGCAAGGAGACCGACGCGTCGCCGTTGCAGGCCGAGGATCTGTCCGGGTTGCCGCCGGCGGTGGTGATCCTGGCCGAGTACGACGTGTTGCGCGACGAGGGGCAGGCCTACGCCGACCGGCTCCGAGCCGCTGGGGTCCCGGTGCAGGTGCATGTGCATCCGGGGCAGATGCACGCGTTCTTCACCCTGTTGATGCTGCCCGGCCACGACGAGGCGATCGACCAGATCAACACCGCACTCGACCCGCACCTCCGTGCGGCCACAACGAACTGAAAGGAGAAGACGAACGTGACCGTCACCAGCGAACACGAACAGTCGGCCGACACGGCGGGCGCCAGGACCGTCGACGCCGTCGTGGTCGGGGCCGGGTTCTCCGGCATGTACATGCTCCAGCGTCTGCGCGAGCAGGGCTTCACGGTGCAGGTGTACGAGGCCGCGGCCGACGTCGGTGGCACGTGGTACTGGAACCGCTATCCGGGGTGCCGGTGCGACGTCGAGAGCATGGAGTACTCCTACTCCTTCGACAAGGAGCTCGAGCAGGAGTGGGACTGGACCGAGCGCTACGCCACGCAGCCCGAGATCCTCAGCTACGCGGGCCACGTCGCCGACCGCTACGACCTCCGGCCGCACATCCAGTTCGAGACCCGGGTCACCAGCGCCGTCTACGACGAGGCGGAGCAGCGCTGGTCCATCAGCACCGACCGGGGAGATGACGTCTCCGCGCAGTTCTTCGTGCTCGCCGTCGGCTGCCTGTCGGCGTCCAAGACCCCGGAGATCCCGGGGCTCGAGCGCTACCAGGGGAACTGGTACCACACCGGGCACTGGCCGCACGAGGGGGTCGACTTCACCGGGCAGCGCGTCGGTGTGATCGGCACCGGCTCGTCCGGCATCCAGTCGATCCCGCTCATCGCCGAGCAGGCCGACCAGCTGACCGTGTTCCAGCGCACGCCGAACTACAGCCTTCCGGCGAAGAACGCACCGCTCGACCCGGAGTACGTCCGCGAGCTGAAGGCCAGCTACCCGGCGCACCGCCAGGAGGCGCGGGAGTCAGGGTTCGGGATCCCCAACTCGCTGCCGGAGAAGTCGGCGCTCGAGGTCGACCCCGATGAGCGTTTGGAGACCTACCGGCACGGCTTCGAGAAGGGCAGCCTCGTCGGGATGATGCTGGCCTACAACGACCTCCTCACGAACAAGGAGGCCAATGACACCGCGGCCGAGTACGTGCGCTCCCGGATCCGGGAGATCGTCGCCGATCCGGACGTCGCCGAGAACCTGTCGCCGCGGGACCACCCGATCGCCACCAAGCGCCCGTGCCTGGACACCAACTACTACGCCACGTACAACCGGCCGAACGTCACCCTGGTCAACCTGCGCACGACGCCGCTGGTGGAGATCACCGAGCAGGGGCTGCGCACGGCCGACCAGGAGTACGAGTTCGACAGCATCGTCTTCGCCACCGGGTTCGACGCGATGACCGGCGCCCTGCGTGGCGTTCCCGATCGAGGGCCGCGACGGCCTGCTGCTCCGCGACAAGTGGGCGGCCGGACCGCGCACGAACCTCGGCGTGAGCACGGCCGGCTTCCCCAACATGTTCATCATCACCGGGCCCGGCAGCCCGTCGGTGCTGAGCAACATGATGGTGTCGATCGAGCAGCACGTGGAGTGGATCGGCGACTGCCTCGCGCACCTGCGCGATGAGGGCAAGGCGGCGATCGAGGCGACCCAGGAGGCCGAGGACTACTGGGTCGATCACGTCAACGAGGTCGGCAACACCACCCTCTACCCCACCGCCAACTCCTGGTACATGGGCTCCAACGTGGCGGGCAAGCCGCGCGTGTTCATGCCCTACATCGGCGGGGTCGGCGTCTACCGCCAGATCTGCGACGACGTCGCGGCCAAGGGCTACGAGGGCTTCACCATCACGCTGACGCCCGAGTGATCCGTTCTGTGTCACCGACATCGCGCGATCGACGGCGATCCGGTGACACACCGACCTCAGGAGGCGTGGTCGTAGATGACCATGCCGCGGACGTTCTTGCCGTCGCGCATGTCCTGGTAGCCCTCGTTGATGTCGCTCAGGGGATAGGTCTGGGTGACGAGCTCGTCGAGCTTGAGCTTGCCCTCCTGGTAGAGCCGCAGCAGGCGGGGAATGTCCCGGCGGGGGTTGGCGGACCCGAAGATCGCGCCGACGAGCTGCTTCTCCCACATCGACAGCTCGAACAGGTTCATGCTCACGTTGTCGACGGTGAATGGGGCGATCGAGGTGTGCACCACCCGGCCGCCCTTGCCGGCCAATCCGAGGGCGGGCTGGATCAACTCGCCGGCGCCGACTCCGACGGTGATGATCACCTTGTTCGCCATCGCCCCCCATGTGAGGTCGCTGACGAGCGCGTTGGCCTCCTCGATGCTCGGCGCCGAGTGCGTCGCCCCGAACACCTGCGCCTGCTCCCGCTTGAACTCCACCGGGTCGACGGCGACGACGTGGCGCGCTCCGGCCATCGCCGCGCCCTGGACGGCGTTCATGCCGACCCCGCCGCAGCCGATCACGACCACGGACTCGCCGGGCTGCACCTCGGCGGCGTAGACGGCCGAGCCCCATCCCGTGGTGACGCCGCAGCCGACGAGGGCGGCCTTGTCGAGCGGGATGTCGTCCTCGATCTTGATGCAGCTCGCCTCGTTCGCCACCGTGTACTCGCCGAACGTCCCGAGGAGGCACATCAGCCCGAGGTCCTGGCCGCGGGCGTGGTGACGTGCCGTCATGTCGGAGATCTGCCGGCCGGCGAAGAGGAACTGCCCGAGGTCGCAGAGGTTCTGATGGCCGGTCGCGCAGCTCGGGCACCGCCCGCACGAGGGGATGAACCCGAACACCACGTGGTCGCCCACCGCCAGCCCGGAGACCTCGGGACCCACCTCGACGATCTCGCCCGGCGCCCTCGTGACCACCGATCACGGGGAGCTGCTGGATCCCCAGTTCCTTCTGCGTCTCGTCCGGGAGCACCAGGTCACCGGTGAGGAGGTGCTCGTCGGAGTGGCACAGGCCGGATCCGACCAGCTTCACCAGCACCTCGCCTCGCTTCGGCGAGTCGAGCTCGACCTCCTCGACGCTCCAATCGGTCTTCGGCTCCCACAGGATCGCCGCGTTCATCTTCATCGTGACCGTCCCTTCAGCTGGCTGCCCCCATCATCGCCGATCCCGCTGACCGTCGATTTAGTCGGACGGTACGATAGTAGGTCTCTCCTAGCGCCTGCGTAAGGTCCGGACAACCTCACCAGCTCGCCACGACCAGACAGGGAGCAATCGACCATGGCCCTCGCCCGACCCATCGAGCCGATCGACGTCGACGACGACACCATCCGGTCCGCGCTCGAGGACTCGGACGTACCCGCGCTGCTGCCCGCCCTCGCCCACATCACCGGCGACCTGTCGCTGTTGCGGGAGGACCTGCGCATCGATCCGGCGCGGATGATCGAGGATCAGGGCGGGCTCAGCGAGGAGCAGATCGCCGCCGTCCGGGCG
Organism: uncultured Acidimicrobiia bacterium; assembly: GCA_963755235.1. Taxonomy (GTDB): domain Bacteria; phylum Actinomycetota; class Acidimicrobiia; order Acidimicrobiales; family Ilumatobacteraceae; genus JALZMG01. Next base: position 77,198 of record CAVWJT010000023.1, on the reverse strand, counting down.
CTCGCCGCCGAGGCCCTGATCCGCTTCCGGGACGGCGGCAGCGTGTGTGCCCCGCATGCCGACCGGTGACGATCTCCGCCGCATCCTCGAGTACATGGCCGGCGGCCTGCCGATCGACGAGTACCTCCCGATGATGCGGGAGGAGCTCGCCATCACCGCCGACCCGCGGGCCCCGCACTGGCACAAGGACGACGTCGATCCGGACCGCCCCTTCCTCGTCGCCGTCGTGGGGGCGGGGATGTCCGGCATCATCGCCGCCTACCGCCTGGCCGAGGCCGGCGTGCCCTACGTCGTGATCGAGAAGAACGAGGACGCCGGCGGCACCTGGCTGGAGAACACCTATCCCGGCTGCCGGGTCGACATCCCGAACCACTACTACAGCTACTCGTTCGCCCAGCGCGACGACTGGCCGTTCTTCTACTCGCCGCAGGCCGAGCTGTCCCGGTACTTCCGCCAGTGCCTCGACGAGTTCGGCATCCGGCCGAACGTCCGCTTCGGCACCGAGGTCTCGTCGATCGAGTACGACGATGAGTCCGGACGGTGGACGCTCGACCTCGTCGGACCGGGCGGGGCCGAGGAGACGCTCGCGGCCGATGCCGTGATCAGCGCGGTCGGCCAGCTCAACCGCCCGCAGCTGCCGAACATCGAGGGCCGCGAGAGCTTCGCCGGGCCGTCGTTCCACTCGGCCCGGTGGGACCACACGGTCGACCTCGCCGGCAAGCGCGTCGCCGTCGTCGGCACCGGCTGCAGTGCGGCCCAGTTCGTCCCGATCATCGCCGAGCAGGTCGACCACCTCGAGGTCTTCCAGCGCACGCCCAACTGGCAGTTCCCCGTGCCGCACTACCACCTCGAGGTGCCGGACGGGATGCAGTGGCTGCTCCGCCACGTGCCGTACTACCGGCAGTGGTACCGGTTCTGGCTGTTCTGGCGGGGCGCCGAGCTGCTCCGCCCGATGGCCGAGGTCGACCCCGAATGGCCGGGGCAGGAGCGTTCGGTCAGCGAGCTCAACGACATGCTGCGGGTGATGCTCACCGAGGCGCTCGAGGCCCAGTACCCCGAGCGGCCGGACCTGTTGCCCAAGGTCATCCCGCAGTACCCACCGGCCGCCAAGCGGATCATCGTCGACAACGGCTCATGGGCCGCCGCCCTGCACCGCGACAACGTGACCCTGACGACCGACCGCATCGACCGGATCGGGCCCGACGGCATCATCACGGCCGACGGCACGCTCCACGAGTTCGACGTGATCATCTACGGCACCGGCTTCCAGCCGTCGCGGTTCCTGACCCCGATGAAGGTCGTCGGCCGCGGGCGGAGTCGACCTGCACGGGCAGTGGGACGGCGAGGCCCGCGCCTACCTCGGCGTGAGCGTGCCGGGGTTCCCGAACTTCTTCGTGCTCTACGGGCCGAACACCAACATCGTGGTCAACGGCAGCATCATCTGGTTCTCGGAGTGCGAGGTGCGCTACGTGATGGACTGCATCCGCACCCTGCTGGCGGGCGGGCACCGTGGGCTCGACGTCAAGGCCGAGGTCCACGATCGGTACAACGAGGAGATCGACGCCGAGAACCTGCGCATGGCGTGGGGCGTGTCCAAGGTCAACAGCTGGTACAAGAACGCCAACGGTCGGGTCACCCAGAACTGGCCGTTCCCGCTGCTGGAGTTCTGGAAGCGGACGCGCGAGGTGAACCGCGACGACTACGAGTGGCTGTAAAGCGTTCTGTCGTTTGACAGCGGCCGGATCAGGCCGGTTCCAAACGACAGAACGGGGTGATCGGGACTACTCGAGGATCTCGCTGATCTGGATCTGGGGCTCGACGTTGGTGTAGTTCGGGACGTCGGCCATCGCCTCGCCGATGTCGGGGCTGCCCATGCCCGCCTGCAGCGCCTCCTGGGACGGGAAGTAGAAGTGGCCGACCGCCATGAACGGGCCGTCGACCGCCCGGTCGATCTCGACCCGCTCCGGCTTCGATCACCCGGTTGACGATCGCGACGTGCTTGTCGCGGTAGTAGTCCATGTCGAACGTGCTGCCCTCGCTCGTCGGGTACAGCACCGTGACCTTGAACATCTGTGACCCCCTTCGGTGAATGCGGACTTCGCCGAACCTAACGGAGCCGACGTAGCCGCACCGCTATCGTGAGCCCTCCCCACGGGGACGTGGCGCAATTGGTAGCGCATCACCTTTGCAAGGTGGGGGTTGCGGGTTCGAGTCCCGTCGTCTCCACCGATCACGTAGCCCGAAATTCGGCGCTGGGGAGCCTGCCGGGGGTCTTCGCGGATGAACCGGGCCTGACGTTCGCGCCGCCGATCGAGCGCGTCGACGCGGCGAACGGCCTTTGTAGGCGGGGGTCACTTGACCGGTCGCCCGAGACGGCGCCCGATCTGAACCCGCTATGCGGCCTGGACGACGGTGATGTTGAAGTAGGGCGTACCGAGCTTTTGCAGGATGGTTCCGAACAGCGCGAGGTAGTGCTCCTGGCCGTACGCGTTGGCGATGCCGCCCAGGTCGAACAGGCTCTCGCGGGGCCAGCCGAGGTCGATGAGCAGGCCGGAGACGACCTCCTTCGCCCCGGTGTCGTCGCCTGAAACGAACAACGTCGTCGGAGCCGGAAGAGTGCTGGGGTCGGCGACCACGACCGCGGCGACGTGATTGCCCGCCTTCACGACCTTGACGCCCGGAAAGGCCTCCTGGATGCGGCGGCCGAGGCTGTCGTCGGGGATCGCCAGCGAGAAGTCGGGGTTGGCGGCGTTGGCGATGTCCCAGAGCACGGTGCCGTCGAGGTTGTCGGCGCCGATCGACTCGAGCAGGGGAAGGGTGTCGACGCCCTGCACCGCGTTGAGCACGACGTCGGCGCCAACGACCGCGCCCGCCGAGGTGCGGACGGGTGCGGGGAGCCCGGTTCGGTCTCCCGGCTCGCGCGAGCCGAAGACGACGTCGTGTCCGGTGCGGAGGAATCCGGCGGCGAGGGTCTGCGCGACGCGGCCGGTTCCGAGGATCGCGATTCTCATGGTGTCCTCCAGGTGGTTCGAATTGGAACTAAACGCAAAATAGCGCGAATTCGAACGATGTCCAACCGGATCTCTAGAATTACGGCGTGGTGGCCGCGATCTCGGGCGAGGAGTTCCGTGCGTACGTGGCGCTCATCGCCAGTTCGACGCTGCTCCAGCGCGCGGTGGAACGGAACCTGCGCGACCAAGCCGACCTCACGCAGGTGCAATTCGAGATTCTCATGAACCTCTCCATCGCGGGTGACTCCGGAATGCGCATGGCGCAGCTCGCCGACGCGCTCATCGTGTCGCGCAGCGGACTCAGCTACCAGGTCGCCCAGCTCGAGTTCCGCGGCTGGATGACCCGCGAGCGCTCGGCCGACGACGAGCGCGGCGTCGTGGCCCGCATCACTCCCGCGGGGGAACGCATGCGACAGCGCGTGTTCGCGGGCCACGTCGACATCGTGCGCACCGCCTTCCTCGACGCCATCGAGCCCCGCGAGCTAGCGGTGCTTACCGCCGTCCTCGAGCGTGTGGTCGGGCGGCTCCGATAGTCGGCTCCCGTGATGCGCCGCGGTGACCGGGTGGCCACCGCGGCGCCGGGTCACGCGGTGTAGATGGGCCGCGGACGGCAGAGGCGCACGTTCCCGCACTCGTCGCCGCCACCACCGCCACCGCCCCCGCCGCCGCCCGGGGGACGGGGCTGGACGATCAGGTCGGGTAGCTGGTCGCGTCACACCCGAGATGCCACCGCCAGCCCGCCGCAGGTCAGTAGTGGATCGTGCCGGGCTGTCCGCCGCCGCACGCGATGGCGTCGCCGTTGATGGCGATCGATCGCGGCGAGGCCAGGAACGCCACGACCCACGCGATCTCCTCGGCGTCGATCAGTTTGCGGATCGAGTTGCTGTTGGCCATGCGCTGCTCGATGTCGGCCTCGCTGACGCCGACTGGCCGCGGCTCGTGCGCCGACGACCCTTGACGTCGCCTCGGTGCGGGTCAGGCCTGGGTGCACCACCGTGACGTTGACGCCTTTCGGGCCCAGCTCGTCGGCGAGGTTCTTCGTCAGCGCGGCGACCGAGACGTTGCGGATGGACCCGACCACTGACCCGGTGGACCGGGCCGCGAGGCCGGAGATGTTGATGATTCGGCCCCAGCCGTTCGCAGTCAGGTGCGGTGCGGCCTCGCGGGCGCAGCGCAGGTAGCCCATCACCTTGACGTTCACGTCGTCGAAGAACATCTCGTCGGTGATCTCCGCCAGCTTGGGCGGCGGCGCTTGCCCACCCGGCTGGGCGGCGTTGTTCACGAGGATGTCGAGCCCGCCGAGACGCGCGACCGCGTCGGCGACCATCGTCTTGACGGACTCATCGGAGCCCGTGTCGGCCTGCAGCGGGACCACCGTTGCCCCCGTCCGCTCGGCCAGTTCGGTCGCTGCGGCCTGGGTTGCCTCCAGGTCGCGAGCGGCGATCGCGACCGCGCATCCTTCTTCGGCCAGCGTCCGTGCGATGGCCTTGCCGATCCCGCGGCTGCCGCCGGTGACCAATGCCCGTTTGCCCGCGAGTTGCAGATCCATCACGCTCGAACCCGACGTTAGAAGACCTCGTAGCCGGGGGTGAGGATGCGCCCGGGGTCGAATCGCTCCGGACGCGACTGATACCTGCGAGCGTTGTCGGGTGCCACGGCGTCCGTCGGTCATCGCCCACGTCGCCATCGCCCTCGACGGTGCGACCACCGGGTTCGAACCTCGCGTTGGTCCGTACTACGAGCTCGCCGCCACGTGGTCCGAGGACGTCGTCGACGGCGATCTCGTCTGGCTCCGCTACCGCCCCGACGCGCGGGTCGGTCAGGCGGGGAGCGCCGAGGTGTCGATGTCGTAGAGCTCGACGGTGTTGCTGAAGCACATCCGCTCGCGCTCGTGGTCGGGGACGTCGACGAAGATCCTGTCGAGCGTTTCCATCGAGTGCGGCCAGATGGCGTCGTGGTGCGGGTAGTCATTGCCCCAGAGCAGGTTGTCGACACCGATGAGGTGCCTCGTGAGCACGCCGGCCTCGTCGTCTTCGAACGTGATGCCGAAGTTGCGGTGGAAGTAGTCCGACGGCTTCATCGTCAGGTAGTCGACGGCGAACGTCGGGGTGCGGTACGTGGCGTGGTCGAGGCGTTGGAGGCACTGCGCCGTCCATCCCGTCTCGAACTCCGAGATCACGAACTTGAGGCGGGGAAAGCGCTCGCAGACTCCGCCGCAGATGAGGTCGATCATCGTGTTCACGACTGTCCCGTGGGCCAGCGTGTAGCCCTTGATCGTGCCGCCCGGCGTTCCCCAGTGCGCCGGCAGCCCCCCGTCGAGGGAGGAGCCCGTGAAGATGTGCATGGTGAGTGGGACGCCGAAGTCCTGGGCGGCGGTCCAGAACGGGTCGTAGTCCGGGTGGCAGTACGGTCGGGCCGGATCGACATGGGCGGGGATGGCGAAGCCGCGTACCCCGCGGGTCGCCGAGCGCTCCATCTCGGCCAGCGCCACCTCGACGTCGGGCAGGCCGAGGCAGCCGATGCCGAGCAGGCGATCGGGTGCCACGGAGCAGTAGTCGAGCACCCAGTCGTTGTGGCGTTCGAACACGGCTGCGACGACATCCCGGTCGGGGATGGCGAAGGTGAACATGTTGAGCGACGGGTACATGACCTCGCCGCAGATGCCATCGACGGCCTGCTCGTCGAGGCGCTGGCTCGGATCCCGGACGCCCGGGTTCAGGCCCTCGTACCCGCGGGCGATGCGCTCGTCGGTCTTGGGGTCGTCGAGACGGTTGCCGGCGATTCCGAGTCGGCCCACCGGGATCGGGAACGTGTTCGGCAGGATGAGCCAGTCACCGGGCTTGTCCTTCCAGTTGTGCTCGATCCGTGGCGCTCGCGTGCCGAACCGCCCCTCCAACCCTTCGAACACCTCTCTGGCCTCGACGACATGGGAGTCACACGAGAAGTAACGCATCGCCCTCAATACTCGTCCCGGCCCGCCCGCGGTGTAAACGCGCGGTTGTGAACGTGCTCGTGATGAAGGGCCTGACCCTGCCCGAGGTGAGCGACACCGACCTGGCCCGCATCCGCGAGGCGGCCGGGCCGGGGGCGACGGTGGCCGTCGTGGACGGTGTGCGGGCCGCGTTCGGGCCCGCGCCGCGCTGCGAAGTCGTTCTCGGGTTCATGCCCTCCGAGCTGCTCGCCACCGCCACCGCGCTGCGGTGGGTCCATGCCACCGCGTCGGGCGTCGACGAGTTCATGTACCCCGAGTTCCGGGACAGCGACGTGTTGCTCACGGGCGAGAAGGGCCTCGTCGGCGGCCACCTCGCCGATCACGGCTTCGGTCTGCTGCTGGCCATCACCCGGCGCATGGCTGTAGCGATCCGCTTGGGACCGGCGGCGTGGGGCGTCCGGGAGGAGATGCGGCGGGAGGAGCTCGAACTCGAAGGACTGGTGATGGGCGTCGTCGGCTTCGGCGGCACCGGGCGGGCGATGGCCCGTCGCGCCGTGGCCTTCGGGATGAGCTGCCTCGCGGTCGACGAGATGGCCGTGCCGGCCGGCGATGGAGTCGGTGAGGTGTGGCCGACGACCCGGCTCACCGACGTGCTGGGCGCCTCGGACGTAGTGGCGATCTGCTGCCCCCTGACCAAGGCGACCACCGGGCTGTTCGACGACGACGTGTTCGCGGCGATGAAGCCCGGCGCGATCCTCGTCAACGTCACCCGCGGCGAGGTGGTCGACGACGCCGCCCTCGTCCGGGCCCTCGAGTCGGGACGGCTCGGCGGCGCCGCCCTCGACGTCACCCCCATCGAGCCGCTGCCCGCCGACCATCCGCTGTGGCGCTTCGACAACGTGGTGATGACACCCCATACGGCCGGCGCCAGCCAGCACCGCGGCCCGCGCAACCTCGCCCGCTTCTGCGACAACCTGCGCCGCTACCGAGCCGGCCAAGAGTTGATCGGCCTCGTCGACAAGCACGCCGGGTATTAGCTGGCTCGGCTTGCGCTCGTCGGCGACTTCGGCGCGCGTCGCCTGCGATGACTACACATGGGCGATGGCATCTCCCCTGGCAATGACCACCGACGAGCGTGAACAGTTCCTCGCCGACGTGCACATCGGAGTGTTCGCAGTTGCCCGCGATGGCGACGCGCCGCTCGCCGTCCCCGTGTGGTACCGCTACCGGCCGGGCGGTGGCGTCGAGATCAGCACGTCGGCAAGCAGTATCAAGGTCCCGCGCTCCGAGCCGCGGGGCAGGCAGCCCTGTGCGTTCAGCGCGAAGAACCCCCGTACGCCTACGTCACCGTGTCTGGGCCAGTCACCTTCGGCGACCTTTCGGATGATGATCGGCTCGACCTCGCGGTCCGGTACCTCGGCGAGGAGATGGGGCGGCGGTACATCGAGTCGTCGCCGGACATCGACAACGTGCGCATCACGCTCACGCCCGAGCGCTGGCACACCACCGACTACGCCAAGCTGCCGGCGCCCTGAACGGACCGATGACGACCTGAGCCCGCTTCGGTCACGAACTCGCGTGGGGATGCAACCGCAGCTCAGCCCTCGGCGCGGATGGCGACGACGCGACGCCGAGGCTCGGTGACCAGGCTGTTGGCGGCGCGGGCATTCGGATGCTCGCCGTAGCGCCGAAGGGACTCGTCGGCATGCTCCCGGCTCGCCCACTGGCTCACCACGAACAGGTGCCCTGGGTCGTCGGCGTCGACCAGCAGCTCGTGGCTCAAGTAGCCCTCGAAGCCCGGCATGTCCCGCCAGATCGCTTCGGTCACGGCGCGCCCCTCGACGGCCTGCGGGGTGGGAAACCGGGACTCCCAGATCGCGTAGATCGGCATGCGTGGTTCCTCCTGCACGGCCGGTCGCGATCATCCGCCCTTGGCGTACGCGTCGTGGTAGTTCCACCACTGGTAGGGCGGCGTCTGGGGGTATCCCTCCGGCGAGTCTTCCCACTCCTCCTGGCGTCCGAGCGCGGTGATGTCGAGGTAGCTCCAGGTGCTGCCCATGTGCTCGTCGCCGCGGGCGTCGATGAAGTAGGTGCGGAAGATCCGATCGCCCTCGCGGATGAAGGCGTTGGTCCCGTGCCATTGGTCGACCCCGAAGTCAGCGTCGAAGTCGTCGGTGAGGGTGTACCAGGGGATGAGTTCCCATCCCATGCGTTCCTTCAGACTCTGGATCTCGGCCTGCGGAGCGCGTGAAACGTACGCCAGTGTCGTGTCCCGTGCGTTGAGGTGAGCGGGGTGGGCGACCTGGTCGGCTCCGAAGGAGCACCCGGCGCAGGCCCGCTGCGGATATGAGCCGCCGCTCGCCGGATAGGTGGTCACGTCCGGCGCATAGAAGGCGCGGTACACGATCAGCTGGCGACGGCCTTCGAACAGGTCGGCGAGGCTCACCGGGCCCGTCGGGCCCTCGAACCGATAGTCCTTGTCCACCGCCATCCATGGCATCCGCCGGCGCTTGGCCGCCATCGCGTCGCGGGCCCGGGTATGTGCCTTCTCTTCAACCAGCAGCTCCTGACGGGCTGCGTCCCACTCCTGGGGCGAGACGATCGGTGGCAGCTTCATCGGGATTCCTCCTCGTTCAGGTAGTCGCAGGACCGACCGGCGGGAGTAGCAATACTCATCGGTCGGCGCGGACGTATCGGCGTCGGACGAAACGGGCCGTTCGGCCCGCCGATGTGCCGGTCCGGATATCCGTCCGGCATCAGTTGGACGCCTCGACCGGGATACGCAGGGGCGCCAGGTCTTCCTCCCCGGCAGCGGCCGCTCGGGCGAGTTCTTCCTCGCCCGCGGTTTCGGGCCGGCGCGGGAAACCGATCCCAGCGGTGACTGCTCCGAGCGCGGCGGCGATGGAGATCACGACGAACGCGGCCCGGTAGCCGTCGAGGCCCGTTCTCGAGACCAGCATCGTCGACACGGCCGCGACGCCGGCGGCGCCGCCGATCTCGCGCATCGTCTCGACCAGGCCCGACGCCAACCCTGACGTCGACTCGGAGACACCCGAGAGCGCCCCGATCTGCACCGAGGGGGCGCACAGTCCGATCGCCACGCCGGCGAGCAGGAACGCGGGGAGCAGGTCGGCGACGTAGTCGGCGCCAGTCGGCACCCGCGTGAGCCAGAGCATGCTGATCGCCAGGAGCGACAGGCCCGGTCCGCTCGACTTCGACGCCTCCTTCCAGGGGTCGATCGACGACCTCGAGGCCGCGCTCCTCGACGGACTCCGCCAGTGCGGCTACGTCCCGGATGTCCACCGCTGCGCCGCGTACCGGGTGGACGCGGGGCTGCGCAAGGTGGCCCGCACGGCGATGGCCATCCGACCGGACGGCGACGAACGTGCCGCCCGTCATCTGCAGGCCGTCGCGGCTAGGTTCGCCTTCCTGTAGCGAGTGGGCCAGATCTTGGGGGGCAACGTGGGGGCACGGACCGGCGCCGAGTTCTTGGCTGGATTGCAGAAGACGCCCCGCCAGTTGTTCATGAACGGCGAGTGCATCGAGGACGTGACCGCGGATCCGCGCCTCGCCGGCGGGGCGCAGATGCTGGCGGCGGTGTTCGATCGCCAGCACGCCTTTCCCGACGATTGCCTGATCCCTGATCCCGAGACCGGAGAGTCGATCAACGTCAGCCACATGCTGCCGCGCAGCGTCGACGACCTCCGTCACCGCAACCGCGGATTGTCCCGGCTGTCCGAGCTGTCGGCGGGGATGATGGGCCGGACACCGGACTACATGAACATCAAGTTCGCCGCCTTCGCCGCCCGGGCGCGCGACTGGTCGCGAGCGGCCGGTTCGAACGAGCAGGGGGCCGAGAACCTCGTCGCCTACCAGAAGCAGCTCGCCCGCGACGACGTCTCGCTCACCCACACGATCATCCAGCCGACGATCAACAAGGCCACCGACCCGGTCATCGTCGGGAACAAGGTCACCATCCACAAGGTCGCCGACACGGCCGATGGAATCGTCGTGCGCGGTGCGCGCATCCTCGGCACGCTCGCCCCGTACGCCGACGATCTGGCGGTGTACCCGGCGCTACGGATCCCCGACGGCGCCGACGACTACGCCATCGCGTTCTCCATCCCGGTCGACACGCCCGGGCTGACCTTCCTGTGCCGCGACAGCGCCACCGTGCCGGACCACCCCTTCGATCGACCGCTGTCGAGCCGGTTCGACGAGCAGGACGCGTTCGTGATGTTCGACGACGTCGAGATTCCCGCGGACCGGCTGTTCATCGATGGCACGCCTGGGTCGGTCGAGGCCTACAACAGCTTCGTCGGACCGCACTACGTGGCGAACATGACGACCCAGGCCACCATCCGCGCGCTCAACAAGCTGGAGTTCAGCTACGGCCTCGCCACGATGATGGCCGAGACGATCGGCGACACCAGTCCGGCCACTTCCGAGATGCTCGGCGAGCTCCTCAGCTACGTCGAGGTCACTCGGAACGCAGTGCTGGTGGCGGCGGACCACGGGTGGGCGGACGACAACGGGGTCTGGTTCTGCGAGCTCAGGGCGTTGACACCGATGCGCTCACTCCTCGCGACGTGGTTCCCGAGAGTGAACGAGATCATCACCCTGATCGGCTCGCACAACCTGCTGGCCACGCCGACGCGAGCGGATCTGGACGACGAACACATGCGGTCGCTCGTCGACGAGTTCCTCCACGGCGCCAATGGCATCGACGCCGAGCAACGGGCGGCGGTCTTCCGCCTCGCGTGGGACTACGTCGGGTCGGCCCTCGGCGGCCGCAACGTGCTCTACGAACGCTTCTATCTCTCGTCCGCGGCCCGCAACCGGGTGCTGGCCCACCAGACGAACCGCGACCGCAGCCGCGCCTACGAGCTCGTCGAGATGATCCTGGCCGCCGGCCGCGGCAGCAGTGGTGGACCTTCGTGACGACGTACGTCTGCGATGGCCGCGAGTGAGGATGCGAGCTGTTCGCCCCATTGGCGTGCCCGCTCGATCTCGCCCTCGGCAAGCGGCCCGGTCATCCCGGTGACGTAGAAGCTCTTCGGCCGATCGACAGACTGGAATCCCGGCCGCCGGAGCCGTCTGCACGCGGCGCGCGCGGCCGAGCCCGGCAATCGGGGTCGGAGCTGTCGGGTGTCGAACGTCGCGGTCAGCGTCCGGCCCGAGCCGTCGAGTGTCGCGGCGAGCCATTCGCGGAGCCCGATACCCGACGATACGAGGCCGGTCGGAGCCTGCTCCCCGGCTGATCGGCGCGTCGACGGGCGGCTCAGTCCGAAGACATGAGTTGGGCCGCCGGCGACGACCAGGTCGATCTCGCCGAGCGTCGTCGGGGCCTTGCTGACCTCGACGATCTGAACGTCGAGCTTTGCCGCCAGGCCGTCGGCGATGGCTCGGGCGATCGCCGCGGTGTTGCCGAACATCGACTCGTACACGACGAGCGCGTGGACGAGCGGCGGATCGACGGGTTCGCGTTCGATTGTGTTCATCGGGGGACCTCCCAATCGTCCTGGTTCCCATGTTCAGGCCGGCGGGCAGCTGCAGGTAGAGGCGAAGGTCACTTCGAGGGATGGGTGAGGGCGGCGAACGCGATCGCCGCCGCGTGCCCGACGTTGAGCGAGTCGACCGCGGGGTCGATCGGGATCCGGACCCGGCGGTCGGCGGTGGCGAGCGCCGCCCCCGACAAACCCGGACCCTCGGCGCCGAGCAGCAGCGCCACGGGGCCACCCACGTCGAGATCCCACAGGCTCTCGGCGGCGGGGTCGGGGGTGAGGGCCACCAGGCTGAAGCCGGCCGCCCGAATCGTCGCGAGATCACCGGGCCACCGGGTGGCCCTGGCGATCGGCAGGAGGAGTACCTCGCCCATGCTGACCCGCACGATCCGGCGGTAGTACGGGTCGATGCAGGTCGGATCGAGCACCAGCCCGTCCACACCGAGGGCGCGCGCCGAGCGGGCGATGGCGCCGAGGTTCTCGGCGTCGTTGAGCCCTTCCAGCACGGCGACGCAACGGGCGCCGGCGAGCACCTCGGCGACGGCGCGCAGCGGAACGCGGTCGGCCGCCGCCACCGCGCCGCGGTGGAGGTTGAAGCCCACCGTCGCCGCGAGCACGTCGGGGGAGGCGATGTACACCGGTGCCCGCACGCCGTCGAGACGGGCCGCAAGCCGGGCGTGGGCTCGGGGGGTGACCAGGACGGAACGGACGCGGTGGGTCGAGTCGAGCAGCCGGCCGATCGCCGTGACGCCCTCGACGACGAAGAGCTCGTCCCGCTCCCGGCGCCGGCGGGCGGCCGGGTCAGCCAGCTCCAGGTAGTCGGCCAGCCGGGGGTCCGCCGGATCGACGACGGTCACCGGGGGGCGCAGCACGCCGCAGTTTCGCGTTTACCGGGTTGCCGATCAGCGCCGCCCGGGGCAAACTCGAACAGGTGTACCTGCAAGGCTCGTTGTTGGGCCAGGCCGACCCGGAGGTCGACCCGACGTTCGCCGGCCTGCGGCGGATCGCCCTCGACGACGCCTGCTGGGTGGACTTCCTTCCCGGCTGGCTCGGTGGCGACGAGGCCGTGTTCGACCAGCTGTACCACGGATTGGTGTGGAACCACCGGACGGTCACGATGTACGACCGCCGGCTCCCTGAGCCGCGCCTCACCTCGTGGTGGACGCCCGCCGAAGGGCCCGAGCCGCTGGCTGTCCTCGCCGAGATGCGGTCGTTGTTGAGCTCCCGCTACGGGGAGGCGTTCGACTCGATCGGTTTCAACTGCTACCGCGACGGGGCCGACTCGGTGGCGTGGCACGGTGACCGTCATCGGCACACCATCGACAACCCGATCGTGGTGACGGTCAGCGTCGGCGCGCCGCGACCGTTCCGGCTGCGGCCGCGAGGTGGCGGGCGTTCCCGCTCCTTCGACCTCGGCCGGGGGGACCTGCTCGTGATGGGGGGTGCCTGCCAGCACGACTGGGAGCACACCGTCCCCAAGGTCCGCGTCACCACTGGCCCACGCATCTCGATCACGTTCCGCCACGGGATGCGTTGAGGGGACTTGTCCCCAAGGCCCGTCTGGCGTGCCCATTCGTACCCTGATTCAGATGGAGCTCCACGTCGAAGTCGTGCACGGCGCCGACAGCTCCACCGACGTGGTGCTCGACGTCGAACCGGCGGCCACGTTCGGTGACGTCGCCGACTCCCTGGCGTTCCTGCGCGTGGTCCCCAACGGCGGCACCCTCCAGATCGCGCGGACCGGCCAGACGCCGCGTCGGGACGACCGGGTGGCGGACGTCGACGTCCGGTCGGGTGATCGGCTGACGCTCGTCGACTCGATCAACGCCGCGTTCTCGGTGACTCCGGAGGCGTTCGGCGCCACCCTCGCGGTGACCGCCCCGACCGGCGCCGAGACCGAGTACCCATTGCGCTACGGAGACAACTCGCTCGGTCGCGACCCGGACAACGACATCGTCATCAAGGACCACCAGGCGTCCCGCCGGCACGCCCGCATCGCGGTCAGCGACGTGATCACGATCGCCGACCTCGGCTCGAAGAACGGGATCGTCGTCGGCGACGCGGCGATCGTCACGCCGACCGTCCTGCGCCCGGGGCAGACCGCCCTGCTCGGCGATCTGACGTTGTCGATCCGCAACCACCTGCGCGCCGTCGAAGCGATCGCCTCGCACAACCGCGTCGAGTTCAACCGACCCCCGCGCATCGATCGGGCGTACGGCGGCGTCGAGGTCGAGATCCCGGCCCCGCCCGAGCGGCCGCGCCGGCAACGGTTGCCGATGATCTCGGCCGTGCTGCCGTTGCTGATGGGCGTCGTCATGTACTTCCTGATCGGCCCACTCGGCGCGATCTTCATGCTCCTGTCGCCGGTGCTGCTGATCGGCAGCGCGATCGAGGCCAAGCGCACCGGGCAGTACGAGTTCAAGGACGCCGTCGCCGAGCACAAGGAGGTCGTCGACGAGCAGGTTCAGTACCTCGAAGGGCAACGGATCCAGGAGACCCGCGGGAGGTTCAGGGAACTGCCCGCCGCCGGCGAACTGGACGGGCTCGTGCGCAGCCTGTCCGACCGGCTCTGGGAGCGGGCGCCGGACGACCCCGACTTCCTCCGTCTGCGCGCCGGCACCGCCGAGCTGCCCTCGCGCACGAGAGTGAAGGTCAACGAAGGGGGCGCCCGCGACCTGCGCAAGGAGCTGGAGGAGATCCCGGGACGCTTCCGCCTGCTCGACGACGTCCCGTTGCCGCTCGACCTTCCGGCGCTGCAGGGAGTCGGCGTGGCCGGCCCGCTCTCGGCGACCAGGGCACTGGCCCGCTCGCTGATCATGCAGGCGGTCACGATGCACAGCCCGACGGAGCTCGCCGTGGTCGCGCTGGTCGGAGAATCCGCGTTCGGCGACTGGGAGTTCCTCAAGTGGCTGCCGCACGCCCGGGGGCTCGGCGGCGCCCAACTGGCGTCGACCTCGCACCACGCCCTCGGCCTCGTCAATCACCTGCTCCAGGCCCGGGTGAACGACGCCGCGGGCACCGACCGGGGCGGGCAGGCCTCCATCGTGCTCCCGGCCGTTCTCGTCCTGATCGACGAGACCTGCCCGCTCGAGCGGCGCCGCTTGATGCCGCTGCTCGAGGCCGGGCCGAAGGCGGGCGTCTACTTCATCTGGGTCAGCTCGGCCCGCCACCGGCTCCCCAAGGCATGCGGGGCGGTGGTCGAGATCGATCCCGACCACGTCACCGCCCGGACCGGCTTCGCCGGCAGTGGGCTCACCGTCAGCCCGACCCGGTGGGAGGGCTTGTCCCTGGTCGACGCCGCCGCCGTCGCCCGCAACCTCACGCCGGTCATCGACGTCACCGGGCGGGTGAACGACGACAGTGAGATCCCGAGCACGGTGTCCTTCGCCGAGCTCCACGGCGGGCCACACGTGCTCGACGATCCGGCGTCGATCCTCGAGCTGTGGCAACAGCAGGAGGGAAACCGGGACCGCCACGGCCTGCGGGTCGTCGTCGGCATGCAGGCGGGAGCCCCGTTCGTGCTCGACGTCCGGCAGGACGGTCCGCACGCCCTCGTCGCCGGCACCACGGGCGCCGGCAAGAGCGAGTTCCTCCAGTCACTCGTCGCCGGCCTGGCCACGATGCACAGTCCCGAGCGGATCACGTTCCTGCTCGTCGACTACAAGGGTGGCGCCGCGTTCAAGGAGTGCGTCGAGCTGCCGCACACCGTCGGCCTCGTCACCGACCTCGACCGCAACGAGGTGCGCCGGGCGCTGATCTCCCTGAACGCCGAGCTCCACCACCGCGAGCTGCTGCTCCAGAAGGCCGACGCCAAGGACCTCCTCGAGATGGAGCGCAAGGGTCATCCGGACACGCCGCCCAGCCTGCTCATCGTCGTCGACGAGTTCGCCGCCCTCGCCAAGGAGGTACCGGAGTTCGTCGACGGCGTGGTCGACGTGGCGCTGCGCGGCCGCAGCCTCGGCCTGCACCTCGTCCTCGCCACCCAGCGCCCAGCGGGGGTGATCACCGGGCAGATCCGGGCCAACACCAACCTGCGCGTGGCCCTGCGGATGTCCGCCGACGACGAGTCGGACGACGTGGTCGGGTCGCCGGTGGCGGCGGCGATCGAGCGCCGCCTCCCCGGTCGGGCCGTGGCCCGCATCGGGCCGCAGGAGCTGGTGCCGTTCCAGAGCGCCTACGTCGGGGGGCACACGATGGCCGAAGTGCAGGCGCCGACCGTGAACGTGCGCCTGTTCGGCTTCGACCACGACACCGAGGTCGCCGAGCAACGCCGGGTCACCGTCCCGCCCGAGCACCCGAGCGACCTCCAGCGGCTCGTCTCCGCCCACCGCGGGGCCTTCGGCCTGCTCGGTGCGCCCGCGCCCCGGCGGCCGTGGCTGCCCTCGCTCGCCCCCAGCTACGACCTCGGACGCCTGCCCCGCTCGACCGACGAGGGTGCCCTGGTGATCGGGGTGGCCGATCAGCCGGCGCGCCAGCTGCAGTCGCTCGCCTACTTCCATCCCGACGCCGACGGCGGGCTCCTCATCCTCGGCACCGGGGGCTCCGGCAAGACCGTCGCCCTGCGCTCGCTGGCGATCAGCGCCGGGCTCGCCGCCGAGACGTCGGGCCTGCCGTTCGAGGTCCACGCCCTCGACTTCGCCGGCCGCGGGCTTGGACCTGCTCGAGGAGCTGCCCCACGTCGGATCGGTGATCAGCGGAGACGACACCGAACGGGTCACCCGGCTGCTCCGGACGCTGCGCGAGCGCATCGACCAGCGGGCGATCGACTTCGCCGCGGTGCGGGCGTCGTCGCTGCCCGAGTACCGCCGCAACGCGCCGGGGTCAGCCGTCTCCCGGGTGCTCGTCCTGCTCGACAGCTATCCCGGCTTCCAGGCGATGCACGAGCGCATCGACGGCGGCAAGTGGCTGGACCTGTTCACCCGGCTCGTGGCCGACGGCCGCCAGGTCGGAGTCCACTTCGTGATCACGGCCGACCGACGGTCGTCGATCCCGATGTCGGTGGCCAGCGCCCTGCCGCGCAAGGTGGTGCTCCGGTTGTCGAACGACGACGAGTACCTGAACGCCGGCGAGCCGGCCGGCATCCTCTCGCCGCGGAGCCCGGCCGGCCGGGCGATCATCGACGGCACCGAGGTGCAGGTCGCCGTGCTCGGTGGATCGGCCAACGGCGAGCGGCAGGCCGACGAGATCGGCCGGCTGGCGGAGCGGCTGACCGGCGCCGGTGTCGCGGCAGCACCGGCGGTCGGGGTCCTCCCGGACGAGTTCCGCCGCGTCGGCCCTCGACGTCGCCTCGACGCCGGAGCGACTGATGGTCGCGATCGGAGACAGCGACCTGCGGCCGCGGGGCATCCCGCTCGGCCAGGGTGCGGTGCTCGTGACCGGTCCACCCCGCAGCGGGCGCACGACGGCGCTGGCGACGATCGCCCAGTCGGCGGCCGGGCTCGGCATCCCGCTGTTCCACGTCCACGTGCGCCCGACGCCGTCTGGCCCACGCCCCGTTCTGGACGAAGATCGCCCACGGCCCGGCCGACGGCGCCGAGCTCGTCGGCAAGCTGGTGGAGGTGGCGCCCCGGCTGAGCCGGCGCACCCTGGTCGTCGTCGACGACCTCGCCGACCTCGCCGACAGCGAGGTCGACCCCGCGCTCGCCGAGCTGCTCCGGCTCTCCAAGGAGCATCCGATCACGGTCATCGGCGCGGTGGACAACACCGCCGCCCGCCGCCAGTACAGCGGCACGATCCCGGAGATGCGCAAGGACGGCATCGCCGTGCTGCTCCAGCCGGACACCGATGCCGACGGCGACCTCGTCGGGGTCACGTTGCCCCGCCGCACACGGGGCGCGTGGCCGGAGGGGCGCGGCTATCTGGCCGAACGCGGCACCGCCGAGCTCGTCCACGTCGCCCTGCCCGACCCGTGGTGAGCGCCGCTGTCCCGCTCGATGTGCCCGAGCTCGTCCGCCAGCGGGCGCTGGCCAACGGGACCGCCGGTCGACGGTGGCTCGACGACCTTCCCGAGGTGGTCGCCTCCGTGACCGAGCGCTGGGGTCTCGTGCTCGGACGCGCGTTGCGCGGCGGTACGGCGTCCTACGTTGCGGCCGCCACCGACCACGCCGGCCACGCCTGCGTGCTGAAGGTCGCGATGGCGCTCGACGAGGACGAGATCGCCGATTTCGCCCGGAGTGTGCTCGTGCACCGGCTCGCCGCGGGCCGCGGCTGCGCTCGGCTGCTCGACCACGACGAGTCGGTGCCGGCGATGTTGCTCGAGCGGCTCGGCCCGAACCTCGACGAGCTCGGCCTGCCGCTACCCGAGCTCTTGGACACGATCGCGACGACGCTGCGTTCGTTCTGGCGACCGGTCGCCGACGACTGCGGCCTGCCGTCCGGGCCCGACAAGGCCGCGTGGCTTGCCGGTTACATCGTCGAGGACGTGGGACGAGTTGGGTCAGCCGTGCCCGCGGGAGGTGATCGACCGGGCGTTGGCGTACTGCGCCGAGCGGGCGGCGGCGTTCGACCCGGCGCGGGCGGTGCTGGTGCACGGCGACGCCCACGGCTGGAACACCCTCGATGCAGGGGCGGGCCGGTTCAAGTTGGTCGATCCCGAGGGCGTGCGCTCGGAACCGGCCCACGATCTCGGGGTGCCGATGCGGGAGTACAACCAGCCGCTGCTCGCCGGCGACACCGCCCGGCTGGTCCGGGCCCGGGCGGAGCGGCTCGCCGCGTCGTGCGATGTCGATCCGGAGGCGGTCTGGCAGTGGGGCTTCATCGAACGGGTCTCGACGGGCCTCGCCAACGTCCGCGACTTCGCTGGTGACGACGGGACGGCCTTCCTCGAGGTCGCCGCGCGCAGCCGCTGACCCGCCGCCCGGCAGCGCGGTCAGAGCATGCCGTGGGCCCGGAACATGCGGTCGAGGATCTCGCGGACGGCCGGCTGCTTGCGCAGGTTGTAGCGCATCATGGTGTCACCGGCCGCGTTCGACTCGTCCGCCGCCATCCGCTTGGCGGCGGCGTAGCGGGTGCGGTCCGCGGGGTGGTCACGCAGCCAGTCACGGAACATGCGGTGCCTGATCACTTCCGGGGAGTCGGGGCTCCAGACGTGCAGGTTGGCCCGCGGCGAGGTTGCGACCATCACGCGGTGCTCGTGCCAGCGAGGCTCCCGGATCTGCAGCACGAACCCGACCCGCTCGAGCGCCGGCACGTACTCCGCTTCGTCGCGGGAGTCGGCGACGGTCAGATCGATGTCGATGATCGGCTTCGCCGGCAGGTCCGGGACGCTCGTCGATCCGACGTGGTCGAGCGCGAGCACGCGGTCGCCGAGGGCGGCGCGGATGCGCTCAGCCAGCGCCTCGAACTGCGCCGGCCACGACGGATCGGGATCGACCACCGCGATCGGCGTGGCGACGGGGCGCTCACCGACCCAGATGTCGTCGTCGGGATCGTCGTCGTAGTGCCGCGTGATCCGGTCGAACGACGACACGGTCGACAGCCTAGGGGCGGCCTGACGCCCGCCGGAACGGGGCCCGACCGCCCTCGCGGTGAGCGGTGAGCGGCCGATGAGCGCTCATCGCTCACAACACTGCTCGACCCAGTCTTGGCGGCACAGCGCTCACGACACCGACCCTGCCGACGCCGGACGTGGCTCAGCCGGCGGCGCGGCGGCCGTGCTCGGCTTCGGCGACGATCTTGGCGACGCGGCTGGCGCGCGTCTCGGGTTTGCCCGCGCTGACGACCCACCACAGCATCTGCTTGCGGGCCGACGGCGGGAACCCGTTCCACGCGGTGCGGGCGGTGAGGGCAGGCATCGAGGGCATCGACGAGGTCGTCGGGCTCGAGCAGGTCCTCGACGGAGTCGTAGATCGTCCACCATCCGTTGGCCTTGGCCGCCTCGACGGCCCGGTGGCCGGCATCGGTCATCCGGCCCTGCGTCTCCAGGGCGGCGACGCGCTGCTTGTTCAGCCGGGTCCAGCCGCTCTTGGGCTTGCGCGGCGTCATCAGTTGGAGACTCCGCGCATCGTCGAGGGTGTTCACGGTCGAGTCGATCCAGCCGAAGCAGATGGCCTCCTCGACGAGGTCCGCGTAGGCCACCGCGTCCCGTCCACTCGCCTTCCGCCACGTCGCCACCCACACGCCACGGGCGGTGTCGTGATTGGCCGCCAGCCAGGCTCGCCAGGCCGCCAGGTCTGCCGGGTGGTAGATGGGAAAGTCGAACTTCCACCTCGCCGGGTGATCCGATGCCGTTGCCGGAACTCGTCGCGTCATCGCAACGGGCGCTCGCCGGCGACGTCGTAGAGCGTGACCGACGCCGAGCGCGGGGTGACGGTCGTCGTCGACCTGATCGCGGCCAGATGGACGTCGAGCGCGGCCTGACTCTCCCAACGCTCGAACAGGACGACGCGGCCGGGCTCGAGCGGGTCGGCGGCGAACGTGTACTCGAGGCATCCATCCTCGCCTCGCGACCTGCGCATCATCTCGTGGCGCTCGGCGAGGAACGCGTCGCGCTCTGCGGGATCCAGCTCAAACCTGCCACCGACGATGATCACGTGCGCCTCCTCGTTGCCGGACCCCGATCGTGCCACTCGCAGTTCGCTGCTGCCGCCCGCCGCGTCGCTCGCCGGGGGAGTGCTCCCCATTTGCGGGGGAGCCGCCGATCCCTAGGTTGGGCAGTGACCTCGAAGGTCGGTGATGCGCAGTGGTTGCGTGATCAATCTCAATGAAGGAGAACAACGATGGCTCAGCTCGGTGCTGATGTAGAGGAACTGGATCGTCTGGCTCGCAAGTTCGACGAGGAAGCCCAGCAGATCTCGCAGGCGACCCAGCAGATCTCGAGCCAGGTGCAGAGCACTTGGTGGAAGGGTCCGGACGCGGAGCGCTTCAAGAGCGAGTGGAACGGCACCTACGCCGCGCAGCTGCGCAAGATCAGCGAGGCCCTGCGGCAGGTCGGCACGGTCGTCCGCAAGCAGGCGTCGCAGCAGCGGCAGACCTCCAGCGCCTGATCCGACGGTGGCGCAACCACGCGTCTGTCCGTAGTCCCGTCGCGCGGTCGCCCGGTGCAAGGCATCGGGCGACCGTCGCGTCAAGAAGTGAGTGAGACGATGAACCTCCGTATGAACGACGACACCACCTCAGAACCCGACGACGCGACGATCACCGAGCTGTTCGCGTCCGACGACGTCGAGGACGACCTCGTCCTGCAATTCCCGTCGCCGGACTTCCCGGCGCCGCCGGCCTTCCGGCTGCGCGTGCCCGCGTCGTGGCGGGCGGTGCCCGTCCCGGAAGCCGAGATGGCGCTGCGCGATCCGGTCGCCGTCGACGGCTTCCATGTCAACGTGGTCGTCCGCGTCCGTCGCACCGCCGCGAGTGAGACCGTCACCGACGACCTCTTCCGGGCCATCGCCGTCGGCGAGGCCGACGACGGACACGAGGTGCTCAGCGAGGAGGTGCGCGCCGACCTCGATACCCCGGCCCGTTGGTTGCTCGTGCGCTTCCGCGGCCCCGACGGGCGGATGCTGCTCGCCCGCCACCTCCTCATCTACGTGCCGGCCGGCGAGCATGTGGCCAGCATCGTGACCGCCGTGGGGACGATCCCGGCCTCGGCGGCGGCCGAGCTCGGCCCCCGGATCGACCGGATCGTGGGCTCCCTGCGGCTGGCGCCGTGACGAACCCGCTCGACTGACAGGAGTGGAAGATGGCCCAGCTGGGCGCCGACGTTGAACAACTCGATCGGCTCGCACGAACATTTCAGACCGAGGCCTCCCGGCTCGAGCGCTCCGCCTCGGTGCTGCGCGGGCTCGTCGCCAGCGTGACCTGGATGGGTCCGGACGCAGGGCGGTTCCGCGGTCAGTACAACCAGGCCATGGCGCCGCAGTTGGCCGCCGTGGCCCGGGCGCTCACCAACGAGTCCCGCGATCTCGCCCGCCAGGCCACCCAACAGCGCCAGGCGAGCGCCGACGGCGTCGGCATCGGCGCTGGCCTCGGAGGCGGTGTCGGCGGTGGTGGTGGAGGCGGTGGTGGTGGCAGCTTCGGCGCCGGTGGCGGATTCGCCTTTGGCGCCGAGGGTTCCACGTTCACCGGCACCCGAGCCGGTAACGGCGAGGCGTTCGCCGGTGCCGAGGCGCGCGGTGAGTTCACCGCCGCCTACGGCGACCTGTTCTCGACGCGCGGCTGGGCCGAGGGTCAGGCAGGAGCGGGCGCCGAGGGATCGGCGGACTTCACGATGGGCAACGGACAGATCGAGGGCGAGGCGGAGGGATACGCGTTCGCCGGACTGCGCGGTGAGGTCGGGCACCACACGTCGTTGCTCGGCGGAATGGTCGAGAACGAGAGCACGTTGAGCGGTGTGCTCGGAGCGGAGGCCGAAGGCAGTGGCTCCTTCCACCTCGGCCTGGACGGCGTGTCGGCGGAGGCCGAGGCGCGGGCGTCTCGCCGGCGCGGGCGCACGGTACACCTCCGAGACGTCGCTGTTCGGCGACTTCGCCGGGTTCGGCACCGAGGCCTACGCCGAGGCGGGGGCGTGGGCTGAGGGCGAGGGCCGAATCGATGTCGGACCGGGCCAATTCGGTGCCGGTGGTGGCTTCGACGTCGGCGCAGGGGCGCGGGCCGGAGTGGAGCAGGACGTCAGCTTGTTCGGCGACAATGTGACGGCAACCGGCGGCGTCGGAGTGCGCACAGGCGTCTCGGCAAGCGCGTCAGGTGACTTCGACTTCGGAATCGACCGGGTTGGTGGCGAAGTCGATCTCGGGGGATCGCTTGGTCTCGGTTTCGACGCCAGCGTCGGCTTCGGATTCTCGCCGAGTGGGCTGGCAAGTGACGCGGCGGACGTGGCCGGCGACGTCGCCGAGGAGCTCCCCGTCGTCGGCGGGCTCTTCCGCTGACCGGTGTCCGTCCCGGTCCACGGCGTCCCTGAGCGCCCGGCGGCACCGGTCGTGCCATGCTGGCGCGCATGACGACTGGTGCCGACGACAACGGCTCCGGGCCACCTTCCGCCGAGGTGCAGGTGACGGTTCTCGAGTCGCGGGCAGTCGACGAGATGGTCGCCAAGGTCGTCGCCGCGTCGTCGGCTCCGGGCGCGCCCGAGGCGGTCGAGCGCTGGCTGGCCGAACACCCCACCGAGCTCTGGACCGCTCGCGGTCATGATCACGCGGTGGTCGGCGACACGCTCATGTACCTCCACGACGCCCCCGACGGGACGGTCATCCCGCACGTCTGCTACCCCGACGGGCGGGAGCGTGTCTACACCGATCTCGCCCACGCGGAGCTGGCCTACCCCGCCTGAGGGGCGCCGCCGAGCCGACGATGGCGCTCACCGTGTTGCTCTGCACCGACGGGTCCGAGCTGGCCCTGAACGCGCTGGCGGCCGGGATGGAGGTGCTCGGTGCCGCCGACCGAGTGGTGATCGCCACCGTGGTCGAACCCGTCGACCCGACGCTCCTGACCGGCACCGGGATGGCGTCCGGGGTGATGTCGCCGGAGGACTTCACGCGGCTGGAGGGCGACCAAGACGCGGACGCTCGGGAGGTGCTCGAGACGACGCGGGCGACGCTCGGTCTCGGTGACGCCGAGCTGTTCGTCGTCGCCGGCTCGCCCGGCCACCGCCTGTGCGAGCTCGCCGAGGAGCTCCCCGCGTCGGTCATCGTGATGGGGACGAGCGGTCGGGGCGGGATTCGCCGGGCGTTCCTCGGCTCGGTGTCGGATCACGTCGTGCGGAACGCGCCCTGCCCGGTCCTCACGACCGGGGCCAGCTGACTGTCCGACGCGGCGTCAGGCCAGCTCGGTGGCGGTGATCGTGACCTCGCCGGAGGTCAGCGTGAGCACGTCGTCGGCGAGCTGGACCTCCGGTTCCGAGCCGAGGAACTCGGCCAACCATTCGTCCTGGGCCTGGAGCTCGTCCGGACAGGCCATCAGCGTCTGCGCCATCGTGTCGACATCGAGGACTCCATCATCGACGTCGAAGCCGCCGGTCATCGTGTTGCACCCGGCGATCGCGACGACCGACTCGTCGGTGAACGTGAGCGTGATCTCGGTTCCTGGCACCAGGGTCTGACCGGCGACCTCCTCGGCCACGAACGTGCGGTCGTCGAGGTCGCCGGCGGAGACGTCCGCCGACGCGCTGTCGTCGTCGTCGCTACACGCCGCCACGCCGAGGACGACCACGGCAGCAGCGGTGATGATCAAAGGACGACGCATGGCGCCATCGTCGCGTGTGCGCCGCATCCGGGCGCGGACAGTCTCGGACTACGAGGTTCGGGTCAGTCCGGCTCGGGTGGGAGCCGGTCGAGTTGGTCGGTGCTGATCAGCCCGGACTCGATGGCGTGGTCGACGAGGCGGCGGCGGCGGTCGGTGGCGAGCTGGTCGATCGAGCCGCGAAGGCCACCGACGCCGAGCTTGGCGAAGCGGTTGCAGAGGTTGTCGAGCTTGCGGTTGAACTTCGTGATCGACCAGCCGAGCCGGCGGGCCACCGCCCGGTTGGCGGGCAGGTCCTGCTTGACGTGAGGGTCGCGCAGCGTGGGCTCGGCGAGGGCGAGGAGCAACATCTGCTGCTCGTCGGTGAGGACGATGTCGCCGAGGGCGATGGTGTCGGTGAACTCATCGTCCCAGAGGTCCTCGCCGTCGTCTTCCTCCTCCTCGTCCTCCCGGTCCGGCACACTCAGGGTGAGCTCGTAGTCGGTGATGCCGGCGCGAAAGCGCACGATCGAGTTGGGGAACGAGAGCGCGATCTCAGTGCCCGGTGCGAGCACGACGTTGGAGCGCGAGTCGGCGTCGGCGATCTGGATCGAGATGGAGCTGCCCTCGTTCGTCAACCACCACTGCTCGCCCCGCGCCCAGAGCCGCCCGAGCACCCGGTGGAGATGCCGGTTGTCGTCGATCCGCAGGTCGCCGGCCCGGCCGAACGTCAACTCGTCGCTCGTCTCGACCGCCCTGACCTCGCCGCAGTACTCGACCCGGAGCCGGAGGTCGTTCTTCATCCGGCCTCCCTGCCGACGACCGTCAACGAGCGCGAACCGAAGTACACCGTCGCCCCGGGCTCGAGCAGCAGCGCCCGCCCGGCCTCGAGGCCGGTGACCTGGCCGCCGGGGTGAGGCACCACGAAGGTGCCGTTGGTGGAGCCGCAGTCGGCGACGAGGACGTCCCAACCCTGGTAGCGGATCTCCAGGTGGCTGCGTGAGACCTTGTCCCCGATGACCTTGACCCGGCGCAGCCCGGCCCGTTCCGGATGGGTGTCGCGGTCGGGGTTGCGTCCGACGAGTAGCTCGTGATCGAGCTCGACGATCGTGCCGTCGTCGAGCTCGAGGTGCCCGAGGCTCGGTCGCGGCACGTGGACGACTGTCGCTGTGCCGGGGGTGAGGAACTGGCCGCACACCGCGCACGAGGCGACGACCGGAGGATTGGCGTGACCGTTGGGGCAGAGCTTGGCGTCGACGAGCGCCCCGCGCCCGTCGTCGGCCGAACCGGCTCCCCCGATGACGTCGCCGAGCAGCTCGCCCGGCGCCGGCGGGGGAAGGGTGATCTCGGCGTCGTGGAACTCGTCCTCGTCCTCGACCTCGCTCTCGTCCTCGTCCCCCGGGGTCGCCGCCGGCGGCGGCGGGGCGGCGTCGACCGACCGCGCCGTTGTCGTAGACGGGCCGGCCGTCGGCGCCGGTCGCCGCGGCCTGGATCGCGGCGAGCGCGGTCGCCGGGTCGTCGGCCGAGACGGACGGCACGGGAGGCGGCGCGACCTCGGCGACGTCGGCCTCGACCGCCGCGGCTGCCTCCTCCGGGACCGCCGGTCGCGGGACGCCTTCGGTGGCGTCGGTGACCTTCTCGGCGGCGCCGGCGCGGTCTCGGCGGCGGCGACACCATCGGGGGGCGGGGCCACTGGTGCCAGCTCGAGGCGGAACCCCCCGGCCAGGGCGACGCCCGATGTCAGGTCGGTGGCCGCGTCGACCGTGGAGTCACTCGCCCCCGACTCGATCCGCGCGTCCGACTCGACCGCCAGGGTGTGCTCGACCCACGTGCGCGATCCGGCACCGGACAGCATCGGCAGGCTCGGCTGGTCGGTCTCGACCGACGCCGCGCCGAACGCCATCACCCGGACGGTTGGGGTCCAGCCCACGCCGATGAACGGGGCGACGTCGAACCCCGCGGCCACGGTCGCCGACGCCAACGCCTGCAGCTCGCCGCCCTCGGGACTGCCCATGAAGGCGTCGAGGAGACGCTCGTCCCGCTCGGGCAGGTAGAGAAATGCGTCGCGACGGCGCGCCACGTGCCCGCCTCCCGGAACGAGCTGCAGTGTCGCGCGCAGCTCCATCTCAACTGACTCCCAGCCGGAGGACGACCGCGGTCGCGTTGTCGCGACCGCCGACCTGATCCGCCTGCTCGACGAGACGATCGGCGGCGGCTTGGCAGCTCGGCCGTGACAGCGTCGCCCGAATCTGGTCGTCGTCGAGTTGGCGGTGGACGCCGTCGGTGCAGAGGAGGAGCCGATCTCCGGCGCGCACCGGGATCGCCAGCACGTCGACCCGGGGCCTCTCGACCTCGAGGCCGATGAAGGAGGTGAGCCCGTGCAAGGCCACGCCGCGCTCACGGTACTCGCCGATGTCGAGACCGGCCGCCAGGAGCTCCGCCCGCACGTTGTGGTCGTGAGTCAGCAGGTCCAGGCGCGGTTGGTCGTCGACGTGGGCGAGGCGGTAGGCGCGGGAGTCGCCGAGATGGATCAACGTGACCAGGGGGCCGCCGACGATCGCGACGAGGAGGGTCGTCCCGAGGCGATCGACGCCGCGTTCCCTGCCGGCGTGGATCACGTCGGAGTTGACGGATTCGACGAGCCGACGCCAGTCCGGGTGCTCGCCGGCCTCGTCGAGCCGGGCGAGGAACCGGTCGATCGCGGTGCGGGCGGCGAGCGCGCCCCCGCCCCGGCCCCCCATGCCGTCGGCGACGACGAAGGTGCTGGCGCGCTGGCCCCACGCGTCCTCGTTGACCCGTCGCCGGACGCCCGCCGAGCTCGCGCTCCCCCACTCCGCCACCGTGAGGGGGGAGGCGACGAGGGTGGCGGTGAGTTCGGCGATCACTCCTGAGTTCTCGGTGGGGGTGGTGTCGTCGTCGTCGTCGAGTCGCAGGGGCATGGTCGGCGTCACGGTGCCGTGGTCGTCGGGGCCGTGGTGGTCGGGGCCGACGTCGGTTCGGATGTCGGTTCGGATGTCGACTCGGCGGAGTCGGCGGTGACCGGGGCATTCGCGCCGACGGTGGTCGTCGCCGGATCGTCCTCGTCACCGTCGCCGCTGAGGAAGAAGACCACCGCGGCGGCCGCCAGACCGAGCGCGACGCCTCCGGCGATGATGGCGGGGAGGAGACGAGACCGGGACTCGGCCGCGTCCTCCCGGTCAACTCGTTGGGCCGTCGGGAGACGGCCTGGTGGCCGCCATGGTTGCCGGGGCGAACGGGCGGCCGCCGCGACGGGTCCTGGCGGCGGGGTCGGTGGGACCGGCGGCACGGGCGGCCCGGGTGGCGGTGGGGTCGGTGGGACCGGCGGGGCGGGTGGCTCCGGTGGCGGTGGGGTCGGTGGGACCGGTGGGGCGGGTGGCTCCGGTGGCGGTGGGGTCGGTGGGACCGGTGGGGCGGGTGGCTCCGGTGGCGGTGGGGTCGGTGGGACCGGGGGGACGGGTGGCTCCGGGGTCGATGACCCGGTGGCCGCCCGGATCGCGGCGATCAGGTCGTCACCCGCCTCGACCGTGACGTCGTCGTCATCGGCCTCCTCGGAGGCCCCCCAGTTGACTTCCCACACCAGGTCGTCGTCGTCGGCGGCGGCGCCAGTGTCGTCCTTGTCGTCCGTCATGGCGCGACCAACCGCCCCGTCGTCACGAGCGCGAACCCGCCTTGGCCTCGTCGCGTAGCAGCGGGCGCGGGTCGAGCCGCATCCGCATCCGCTGGGCGGCGTTCCGGCGCCGGCGGAGCTCGACGCTGACCCGGTCGCTGTACTGCCACGCCCGATCGACGTGGGCGGGCGCGGGCGGCTGGGAGGCGAAGGCCGCCCGGTCGACCTCGTCGGCCAGGTGGTGCAGCTCCGGCTCGAGTCCGGCGACGGCAGCACCGTCGGCGTACATGCCGACCGTCTCGTGGGGGGTGGCGCCGCCGGCCCGGGGAAGCCCTGACTCCGTGCACCGGTCGATGGCCTCCGCCCAGGCTCCGGCGACCCGCCCACCCGTCGGGCCGTGGAACCTCCGGCGCCGCCGGCGCAGCGTCTTCCATCCCACGACCACGGCGGCGAAGAGCGCGAACAGCAGTAGCGGGATGCCACCGGCCCCGATCGCGACCCATGTGGCGATGCCCGGCCCGCCGCCGAGATCGAACTCGTGGGCGATCGGCTCGAACTTCTCCTCGTTCTCGACCTCGTCGTCCTCTTGGCGAGGTGGCTCCACCTCCGGTGGCGGTGGTGGGGGCGGCGGCGGGTTGGGGACGGCGATCTGCTCGGTCGTGCTGCCCTGGGACTCGGGGTCCGGCGTGCGGGAACGGTCCGGGCTGACGTCGACGGGCACCCACCCGTGCTCACCGGCGTCGAGCTCGACCCACGCCGAGATGTCGTTCGCCATCACCTCGGCCCGCCCGTTCTGCCACCGGTCGGTGGGGATCTGGTAGCCGACGACGACCCGCGCCGGCAGGCTGGCGGCCCGCGCCATCACCCCGGCGGCGGCGGCGTACTGCTCCTCGAAGCCGACGATCCGGGTCGGATCCTCCAACATCAGGTTGATGCGCCCATACGCGTGGCCGGGCGGGGTCGCCTCGGTGACGTCGTAGAAGCCCTCGTTGACGAACTTGTCCCGGATCGCGGCCATCATCTGCCACCGTGACTCCTGGCCCTGGGTGAGGTCGCCGGCGAGGTTCTCGACCTGGGGCGGGAGCAGCTTCAGTTCCTCACTCCGATCGACCAGGGTGATCGTGGCCGCTTCAAGCTGGGCCTCGCTGACCTCCGGCGCCACCTCCGACGTCACACGGTAGGAGAACTCGTCCGGAACTCCCCCCGGCAGGGCGACGGTGCCGGTGCCCAGGTTCATCCGCGGGTCGGGGTCCTCGTCGAAGTCGAGCCGGGTCGGCGTCCCGGCGGCGGGCAGGAAGAACCCGCCCAGATCGTTGATCTCGACCCGGTGCTCGACGGTCCGCGTCCCCTCGGGCAGTTCGTCGACGAGCTCGGGAAGCTGGGTGTCGACGGGCACGAACTCGGCCGCGTCGGGATGCCGGTCGGGATCGGCGACCGTCCACACCACGCCGTCGTAGTCCGTGAGCACGGCGACCGGCCACCGTTCGACCTCGGTGTCGCCCTCGACGGTGAACACGACGTCTTCCTTGCGTTCGTCCTTGAGCGAGGCCTTGAGCTGGACCAGCGGGCTGGGTACGGCGAGGGGGTCGAACGGCGGGACCTGATACCGGCGCAGGTCGAAACGCTCGTGCGCCTCGGCCAGGGGCAGGCGGGGCCCGACCATCGGCGCGGCCACGACGGCTCCCACGACCAACGCGGCCCCGAGCATCAGCCTCCGGCGGTTCGTCGACACCGCGGCGGCGTCGAACTCGTCGCCGACCGAGCCGGCCACGGTCCGCCGGGCGAGACGCTGCGAGGCGGTGATCAACGCCAGCGTGCCGGCGAGGATGCCCGCGCCTTGGAGCAGGGCGAGCCAGCGCTCCTCGATCGTGAACAGCAGGCTCAGCGCGAGCGCGAGGAGGGGACCGATCGCCGGCAGTCCCGGCCGGCGGCTGTGGCGGGCGATCTCTCCGCCGATCGCCGCGGCCAGCCAGGCGACGGTGAACGGCAGCGCGCGCAACTCGCCGGTGATGTCCGCCGGCGGGGCCGCCGAGAGGAGATCGGCCCATCCGTCGATCAGCCCGCGGGCGAAGTCGGCGTAGGCGCCAGGAGTCGGGACGCCGCCGACCGCCACGCCGCCGAGCAGCATGAAGGCGACGGCCGAGAGGGCGACGCTCTCGCCGAGCAACAGCCGGCGGGAGCGGGCGAACAGGACGACCGCGGAGGCCCCGGCCGTGCCGATCGCGGCGGCGCTGACGAAGCTCCAACCCGACAGGGTGCTGCGGAAGCCGACCGCCGCCACCATCGACATCGCGGCGACGATCGCCACGGCGATCGCGACGTACGCCCCGATCGCGCGGCGGGGTCGGGCGTCGGTCTCGACGGGGGATCGGGCACTCACGGGATCACCTGGTTCCACGCGGCCTGGAACTGCTCGAGCGAGTCGACGTCGATCACCTTGGCGCCGGGGAGGTAGCCCGGGATGCGATCACCCTTCGGCCACACCCGGACGAGGATCACCCGGGACGAACGGCGGGCGACGGTCGACATCGTGAGGAACCGGTCCGTCGGGACGTTTCCGGTGATCACGACGAGGGCCGACGTTCCGGCCTCGCCGCGAAGGGCGTGGAGGGCGGCGTCGGCGATGTCGGTACCGGCGGCTTCCTCGGCCAGGGTGAGCCGGTCGAGCAGGTCGTTGCGCGCGGCCGGTCGGTTCTGCCCCATCAACGCCTCGCGGTCGAGCCACACCGCCACCGGCTGCTCGGCCATCAGGGACGAAACACCGAGCGATGCGGCGATCTCGATCGCGGTGTCGAAGCCGGCCGGGTCGATGTACGACTCCACGTTGGTGTCGACGACCGCGGTGACGTTGGGGCGCCGGTTGTCGACGTAGTGGCGCACCATCAGCGTGCCGGTCCGCGCCGTCGACATCCAGTGGATGTGCCGGTGGTCGTCGCCGAGCTCGTACTCGCGCAGGGCGTGGAAGGCGACGTCGCCGGCCGGTGAGGCGTCCGATGTCGGGCCTTCGAGGTCTTTGGCGTAGCCGACCGGCAGCGGGCGCAAGACGGCGACCCGGGGGTGGACCCACAATGTTTGCGTCCCGGTCTGGACGATCTCGCGCCGCATCAGATTGACGAGGTCACCCTTGACGATCAGCGCCGGCCCGACGGTGACGATCCCGCGTTTGACCGTGGGCAGCGGGTACACCGCCTCGGTGGCTCGACCGGCGCCGAGTGGGGGGATGTCGAGGCGCAGGGGACGGCCGCCGACGTGCTCCTCGATCGTGCGCGAGGCCACCGGCGTGCGGCGGGGGTTGCTGACGCGCATCACGGCGATGGCGCGGTCGCCGACCGTGACCCGCTCCGGGTCGAGGATCCGCTCGACGTCGAGGGTGAGCCGGCCGACGACGAACGGGATCGCGGCGAGGAGCACGATCAGGCAGCCCGCGGCGACGACCATCAGCTCGACCCAGCCGAGCTGCCACCCGGCGACGTAGGCGACGACACCGAGGGCGAGGACGGTCCACCCACTGGCCGTCAACGGGAGTCGTCGCAGGAACTTCACGTCAGGCTTCTCAGCTCGCTCGCATCGCGGCGGGGAGGTCGACGCGGTCGATGATCTGCTCGACGAGCTCGCCGGGGTCGACCTTGCCGAGCTCGGCCTCGGGGGTGAGCAGCATGCGATGGCCCATCACGGCGGGGGCGACGATGCGCACGTCGTCGGCGGTGACGAACGGGCGGCCCTGGGCCGCGGCGAGCGCCCGAGACGTGCGGATCATCCCGATCGCGCCGCGTGTCGAGACACCCAGCCGCAACTCGGGCAGGGTGCGGGTGGCGGCACAGAGCCGGACGACGTAGCTGCGGATCGAGTCCTCGACGTGGACGTGCTCGGCGACCTCGACCATGTTGCGCACGTCCGACGTCGACATCACCGGAGAGAGGCCCTCGGGCCGCAGGCCGTCGGCGAGCATGCGCAGCACGTCGACCTCGTGGTCGTGGTCCGGGTAGCCGAGCGTCGTGCGCATCAGGAAGCGGTCGAGTTGAGCTTCGGGCAGCCGGTACGTGCCCTCCTGTTCGACCGGGTTCTGGGTGGCGAGGACCACGAACGGACGCGGCACGTCGTAGCCGGTGCCGTCGACCGTGACGTGGCGCTCCTCCATCACCTCGAGCAGCGCCGCCTGGGTCTTCGGCGAGGCCCGGTTGATCTCGTCGGCGAGGACGACGTTGGCGAACACCGCGCCCCGGCGGAAGTCGAACGTTCCCTGGGACTGGTTGTAGACGAGGCCGCCCGTGACGTCCGACGGCAGCAGGTCCGGGGTGAACTGGATCCGGCTCCACGTGCCCTTCACGGAGTGGGCGATCGCCTTGGCCAGCGACGTCTTGCCGGTGCCGGGGACATCGTCGACGAGCAGGTGGCCCTCGCTGAACACGCACACCAGGGCGAGGGCGATCTGGTCGCGCTTGCCCTTGATGATCCGTTCGACGTTGTCGAGCAAGGCGTTGAACCAGTGGCTGAACCACTCGGCCTGTTGGTCGGTTGCGGGTTGCATGTCTCTGTCCCTCGCTGTGGGGGTTGATGGTCAGTTTCCGAAGGTCCGGTGTTCGCTCTCGTGGCCTCCCGGCTCGAGCCGCACCCAGAAAACGTCATTGGGGTACCCGAAGTAGCAGACGTTGCCGGCGGAGAGGTCGCCGTTGCCGTTGGCGGTGGCGTTGTTCGGCACCGCCTACCGCCCCCCAGTCGTTGCTGTAACACTGCACCGAGTAGGTGCGTCCGGGGGTGAGGCCGCTGCCGCTCACGTTCACCCACCGGCAGAACGACGAGCCGCAGTTGGGCTGACCCTGGGCGGACGCTCCCTTGCTCCAGTTGACGTGGACCGGCGCCCGTGGGGTGGCGTACTCGAACCCGCTCCAGGCGCCGCAGCCGACGGCGTTGCAGGCCTGGACCCTGATGCCGTACTGCTGGCCGTTGGTCAGCCCGCCGAACACGTACGAACGGTCGCTCGACGACGGGTCGCCGCCAGGGTCGATGTCGAGGTGATAGCTGGTGATCGGTTTGCCGTTTTCAGGCGGCTGCGACCAAGAGGCGGAGATCTGGGCGTTGCCGGGGTTCAGACTGAGCCCGCCCACCTGACTCGGCGGGCCCGGGGTCTGGGCGGCGGCGGTGTTCGACGGGGGACCCGCGTTCACGTCGTTCACGGCGCGGACCTGGAACGTGTAGTTGGTTCCGTGGGCGAGGCCGCCCCGGGTCGTCGAATGGTTGTTGCCGACATTCTCCCAGGCGCCGCCGTTGACGGAGAGCTCGTAGCGGACGATCGGGCTGCCGTTGGGGTTCGCCGCGGCCCACTCGACGTAGACCTGCCCGACGTCGGAGGCCGTTCGGGTGATCGTGGTCGCGAACGGCGGTCCGGCCGGCGTGACCGGGTTCGACGGGGCGCTGGCCGGGCTGTTGCCCTCTTCGTTGGTGGCGACGACGGTGAACGTGTACGGCGTGCCGTTGGCCAGGCCGGCGAACGTCGCGGTCGTGGCGTTGCCGCCGACCGTCATCGTCGCCCCCTGGCTGTTGGTGATCGTGTAGCTGCTGATCTGGCAGCCCTGCGGGTTGGGCGCGGTCCACGACACCGTGGCCGATTGATCGCCACGGACGGCCTGCACCGCCGGGACCTGATCCGGATACCGACACGGGATCACCGGGACGGAGGCGGCCGACGGTGGGCTCCACCCGCCCCGGTTGCGGGCCCTGACGGTGAAGCTCTGCGGCTCGCCGTTGGGCAGGTTCGACCACTGCAACGACGTCGCCGTCGTGAGGTTGGTGGCGCCGGTGCTCTGGATCTGCACCTCGAACTCGATGATCTCGTCGCCCCCGTTGTCCGGCGGGGTCCAGGACACGAGGATCGTCCGGTCGCCGCGCTGACCCACTGGCGCGGCGGCCGTCGAGGGCGCGCGCAACGGGTGCTCGGGGGCCGAAGGGGAGCTCCACTGACCCTCACCCTTGGCGTTCACCGCCCGGACGAGGAACGTGTACTCGCTGCCGTTCTGCAGCCCGGTCCAGGTGAACGACGTGCCGGCCCCGACCCGCTGGACGGCGGATGCGCCACCGCCGATCTGGAGGTCGTAGTTGGTGATCGCGCTGCCTTCGTTCGCCGGCGGGTTCCACGAGACGACGAGCGCGCTGTCGGCGAACTGCACCGTCGGCGCGGCGGGGCGACCGGGTTCGATGTCGGGCGTGACGACCGGTGACGGCCCGCTCCACGGACCCCAGCCGGCGACGTTGTGCGCCCGCACGCTGAACTGCACGCCCTCGCCGTTGGTCAGCCCCGTCCACGTGTACCCGGTCGTGTTGCCGACGGACCGGCCGCCACCCTCGCCGATGCGGATCTCGTAGTCGTCGATCAGCGCGCCGTTGGCGGCGGGGGCAGCCCAGTTGACCGCGGCCGTGGCGTTGCCGGCGACCGCTGTCGGCGAGCCAGGAGCGGAGGGACGCCCGATGACGTTGACCGTGACCTGGGCCTCTGCTTCCCGTTGGGCGATGTTCGCGCCGTCCTGGATCCGGTACTGGAACGTCGTCGTCCCGAAGAAGTCGCTGCTCGGGCTGAACGTGACCCGGCGGCCGTCGGTGGCCGCGGTGCCGCCGTTGGACGCGCCCACCGACGTCACCGTGAGTCCCTGGCCGAGCGGGTCGATGTCGTTGGCCAGCACCGCCACCGTCACCGGCGTCGCCTGGTTCGTGGTGGCCGAGTCGGGTCGGGCCTGCGGCGGCGGCGCGTCCGGGGCGGCGACGGTGAGGTTCACGCTGGCAGTCGCCGACTCGCCGCCGGAGTCGGTGACGGTGTACTGGAACGAGTCGGTGCCGCCCGCTTGGTCGATCGCTGCGGTGGCCCGCACGGTCGCCCCGTCGGCGCGGAGCTGGACGATCCCGCTGGCGGCGGGCGTCGTCGTGAACTGGAAGGTCTCGCCGGGGTCGGGGTCCTTGACCAGGGCGGCGAGGTCGATGTTCGTGGCCCGACCAGCCTGGACCTCGATGTTGGCGTCGGCCGCCGTTGGCGGGCGGTTGCTCGGCGGGAGCACGTTCACGGTCACCGAGCCGGCGACGATGTGGCCCTTCTGGTCGTCGGCGGTGTAGGAGAACGTCGCCCGGCCGGCGAAGCGGTCGTCGGGGTTGAATCGCACGGTCAGCTCGTTCGGACCGTTCGTCGCCGTGCGGGCGGTCCCCCCGCGCTGGCCGTCGCAGCACACGAAGTACAGCGGGTCGCCGTCCGGATCGGACGCTTGGCGGGCGAGGTCGATGGCAATCGTCTCGTTGGCCGGCGTCTCGACCTCCAGCGGCTCGACCGACGGCGCCCGGTTGTCGACGACGAGAACGGCGAGCTCGGCGGTGTCGCTGAGCCCGGCGGGGTCGGTCACGGTGTAGCGGTGCCGGCTGGAACCGTCTCCGGCGGTGAGGGTCAGCGTTCCGCGGTCGAGCTGGGCGAGCGCCGGGTCGGTGGAGGACACCGTCAGCTCGGCCGGGTTGCCGTCGGGGTCGAGGTCGTTGGCGAGCAGGTCGATCTCCACCGTCTGGCCCGGTCCGACCGGCCCGACCCGGTCGTCGACGGCGATCGGGGCGACCGGATCGGTCGACGGGATGACAGTCACCTCGACCGTCGCCGACGCCCGCCCGCCGCGGCCGTCGTCGATCGAGTAGTTGAAGGCGAGCTCGGCCGGTCCGCCGTCGGCCGCGCCAGTACGGGCAGGTGGGGTGAACTCCACCGCGCCGCCACCCTCCACGACCAGGGTCTCGCCGCTCGACGGCGCCCCGACCTGAGTGACCAGGATTCGGTCGCCGTCGGGGTCGGAATCGTTGTCGAGGACGTCGAGGACGAGCGGAGCGCTGCCCGCCACGACCTCGATGGAGTCGTCGAACGCCTCGGGAGCACGGTTCTGGGCGGGCAGCGGCATCACCCCGACGAGCACCTCGCCGATCGCGATCTCACCGTTGGCGTCGACGAGGGCGTAGGAGAAGCGGTCGGTACCGCTGAACGTCTCGCTGGGGGTGTAGACGATCGCGCCGTTGTCGACCCGGGCGGTGCCACCGCCCGGTTGGGCGCGGATGTTCTGGACGGCGATGATGTCGCCGTCGGGATCGCTGTCGTTGGCGACCACCTCGACCGCGATCGGAACCCCGCTGCGGGTGCGGGCGAGATCGGTGCGGGCGATCGGCGGCCGGTTGACCTCGTCGGCGGGCACGATGCGGACCTCGATGAACGCGCTCGCCTGGTTGCCCCCCTCGTCGGCCACGGTGTAGCTGAGCGTGAAGCTGGAGATCACGTCGGGCCGGACGTCGATGTCGACGGTCTGGCCGTTGAGCCCGGGTGTGCTCTCCGCCCCCGGATCGGTGGTGACCGACGCGACCTCGAGCGCGCCGCCCTCCGGGTCGTAGTCGTTCGCCAGCACCGGCACCGCCACCCGGCCGCCGGCGCGGACCTCGACCACGTCGGTGCGGGCGACCGGCGGCTGGTCGATCACCTTGCTGTTGGTGACGGCGACGACCACGACTGCGGTCACCGGGTCTGACTTGCCGTCGGAGATCTGGTAGCGGAAGACCGGCCGCTTGGGTGCGTTGGGGGCGACGGTGACCAGGTAACCGACCCCGTCGACCTCCTTCACCGTGAGGCCGTGGTCGGTGGTGTGGCCCACCAGGGCGACGATGTCGCCGTCGGGATCGCCGTCGTTGGACAGCACGTAAACGAGGCGGGAGCCGCCGGCCGGGATGACCACGTCGTCGCGTACCGCCGTCGGGGGCCGGTTCGAGCGGGGGTCGGTGACCTCGACGCGGATCTGGGCGACGTCGGACTCCTCACCGTCGGTCGCCGAGTAGTTGAACGCGTACGTGCCCGCCGCGGTCGGGTTGAAGTAGAACTCGCCGTCGGGCGTGAGCGAGAGGTCGAGCGACTCGGCCGTCTGGTTCTCCGGGCGGACGAGCGTCGGGAGTTGGGCGATGAAGAGCGGGTCGTTGTCGGGGTCGGTGTCGTTGTGCAGGACGTCGAGGCGCACCGGCTTGCCGACGACCGTGACGCCGGCGTCGTTGCGGGCGTCGGGCTCGTTGTTGGCGTCCTTCAGGCGGACCGACACGACGACCTTGCCCTCCGCAGTGGCGGTGAAGTCGTCGCTCACGACGTACGTCAGCTCGATCCGGTCCGACCGGCTGTTGACGTCAGGGGTGAACACCACGCGGCCCGAGGGGTCGGAAACGATCGTCCCGGCCGTCGCCGCCGGGTCCGACAGCGCGATCGACTCGAGGACGAGCGCGTCACCGTCGGGGTCGACGTCGTTGGCGAGCACGTCGAACGTCGTCGAGCGCCCCTTGCGGGTCGAGGCGATGTCGGCGTGCGCCTCCGGGGGGCGGTTGCCGGTGCCGTCGGACGCCGTGACCTCGACGGTGACGACCGCCGAGGCGCTCTCGCCGCGCCCGTCGCTGATCGTGTAGCCGAACGTGACGACGCCGGTGAAACCGGCCGCCGGCGAGACCTGTACGCCCCGAGCGTCGGGGTTGATCGCGATCACGGCGTCGCCGCCGGTGGGTTTGATCGCGGTGACGAGCAGGACGTCGCCGTTCGGGTCGGTGTCGTTGGCCAGCACGTCGACGTCGATCGGGCGGTCGACGCGGGTTTGGGTGTGGTCGTCGCGGGCGACCGGTGGCCGGTTCGGACCTTCCTCGTCGATCTCGTCCGACTCGACGATCTCGGCGTTCGGGTCGTCGGGGTTGATCTCCTCGATCACCTCGCCGCCCTCGTTCTCGGTGTTGTTCTCGTCCGAATCGTCGGCGGACTGGGCCAGGATCGCGCCCCAGTCCTCGACCCGGTCCAGGCGCCGCTGGGGGCTGGTGACCCAGGCCGCCCCGGTGTCGACGTCGTTGACCCACACCCAGCCGTTGACCAGCCGGAGGCGGAGCTCGGAGCCCGCGCCATCGAGCGGCTTGGACTCGACCTGCTTGTCACCACACCACTGGCTGTACGACGGCTGCGGCGCCGTGGACACGGCGAACACGCATCCTCCGAGGACGAGCGGCGCCACCGGCGAACCGCCGGCGAGCTGGCCGATCTCGGTGCTCTCGACGCGCTCCCCTTCGCGGACGGCGAGCGGGATCGCGAAGAGGCGGCCGTCGGCGGTGGCGGCGACGACATGGTCCGTCTGCTCGCCCGGCTGCTGCAGGATCAACGGGGCCGGGCGGCCGTCCGGGTCGGTGACGCCCGTGTCGAGTGGGGTGATCCGATCGGGGGTGGCCACGAAGACGTCGCCATCGGGGTCGGCGAGCACCGCGGTGTCCTCGCCGAGGAAGGTGAGCGAGACGGCGTCGTCGGTGAGGTTGAGCTTTGGGCTGGTCTCGGTCGAACCGTCGGGGCGCAGGAAGATGACGTTGTCGGCGCCCTGGTCGACGATCACGGCGTGGCCGTCTGGCGTCGCGGCGGAGAGGGCGGAGCCTTCGCCACGCAGGATCGGCTCGACCTCGTCGAGGGTCTCGAGCGAGGCGATCTCGTCCCGGCTCAGCCGCCACACGCTCATCGAGTCACGTTTGACGACGAGCGCACCCCCGTCGACGGCGTGGACCGCGACGTCGGGATCGACCTGCAGCGTCTCGAGCACGGTGTCCGTCCGGTCGTCGACGAGCCCCAGGGTGCCAGCCGTGCGGTCGTGGACGGCGATGACCCCCTTCGCCTGGTCGACGTCGTAATCGGATCCCGGCTCGGAGGTGCTGAGGGCCGCGGTGAGCTCACCGACGGCGCGGTTGACATGGCCGACGTAGCCGACGTCCCGCTTGAGCAGCCAGGCACCCCCGTCGTTGGTGTTGGCCTCGGAGCGTTCGCGCCCTTCCGCCTGCAGGGCGGTGACGACGACGGCGCCGATGACCAGCCCGAGCACGACGAGCACGCTGCCGGCGATCCCTCGCCGGGCACGCTTCGTCACGTCGGTTCCTCGACGGCTCGTTTCAACCTTCTGCTCCCTGACACTCTGTTCCGACGATCCGACCTGCCGTTCGGTTCGCGGGGGCGCGACACGGGTCGCGAACGGAGCAGCTGGTCGTGTTCCATCCGCCCTTCGGTTTGAGGCCTTCCACGGCAGGTGGGAGGCCGAATCGTTCGTAGGCTACCCCTCGGTACGGGGCGATGCGACGGGGACCGCTCCCCGCTCGCGACCCTCGTGCCGCCCGTCCCGACCCTGCCGCCGACGTGCCGCCCGAACCGCGATTACGCCATGCCCCGTAGCCCTGATCCCACCGTGCCCACCGTTCAGATCGACGGCTTCGACCAGCTCGAGTTCGTCGGCAAGGGCGGGTTCAGCTACGTGTTCAGCGCGCGCCAGAAGGACTTCAACCGGCGGGTCGCGCTCAAGGTGCTCACGTTCGGGCTCGTCGACGAGCGTGAGCGGCGCAGCTTCGAGCGCGAGTGCCGGGCGATGGGCCTCGTGTCCCAGCACCCCCACATCGTCACCGTGTTCAACGCCGCGTTCACGGCCACCAAGCAGCCCGTGATCGTGATGGAGCTGTACAGCGGCGGGACGATGGGCGACCGCCAGAAGCGGGAGGGGCGGCTCCCCGTGGCCGTCGTCCTCGACACCGGGGTCAAGATCGCCGGGGCCCTGCAGACCGCCCACGATCGGGGCTTGCTGCACCGGGACATCAAGCCGCAGAACCTGTTCATCTCCGAGTTCGGGGAACCGGCGCTCGGCGACTTCGGGATCTCAACCCTCGACGACGAGCGCTCGATCTCCGGTGGCGGCGGGCTGACGGTGCACTACGCGCCGCCGGAGGTGTTGGAGGGAGCGAAGGCCACACCGATCTCCGACGTGTACTCGTTCGCGGCCACGCTCTTCACCCTGCTCGAGGGCGCCCGTCCGTTCGCCCCGACCCGCGGGTCGCGACAGCCGGTCGCCGAACTGGCCCGCCGGATCATGCTCGAGGCGCCGCCGCGGATGCGACGTGACGACGCACCGCGAGGGCTGAGCGAGCTGCTCGTCCGGACGATGAGCAAGTCACCGGAGGAGCGCCCGATGTCGGCGGCCGCGTTCGGTCAGGAGTTGCAGCGCATCCAGGGCGAGCTGGGCCTGCCGGTGACGGCGCTCCCTTTGGCCGCGGCCGCCCCACCGCCCGCCGCCGCGCCCGCGCCGACTGCCGTCGAGCAGGGCCGGGCGGAGGCACCGGTCGGGCAGCCCGGGCCTCTCCCCCCGCCGGCACCGTCCACCGCGCCACCAGCTGTCGCCGCGGGGCCGCAGCGAGACGTTGACACCAACGCGGACGGCCACACCATCACCGTTGGCCGGCCGGTCGCGCGGGCCGACGAGGTCGAACCACCGACCGGGGCCGCGGTGAGCGAGGCGAGCACCCGGCGGATCGTGATCGGCACCGCCGCCGGCGTCGTGTGCCTGCTCGCGGTGGCGGCGTCGCTGTTGGTCTTCGGGCGCGACGGTGGGGGCGGTGGTGGTGAGACGACGGTGCTCGGTCCGACGACGACCCAAGTCGTTGGACTGCCGCCGCCGACGCCGCAGGGGGTGACCGTGGCGCGCGGCGCCGGAGACGGCGAGGAGGTGGTGGTCGCCTGGCAGGCCGTCGGCGAGCCCGACAGCGGCATCACCTACCAGGTTCGCCAGCAGAACCCGAGCGGACCAACGAGGAACACTGACGCCCTTTCGATCACGATCGACGGCGTCAGCCGCGCCGAGCGACCGTGCTTCATCGTCATCGCGATCGAGGCCGGCCGGACCTCCAACGAGAGCGACCTCGCCTGCCTTCTCCCCTGAGCAAGTTCAGGTGTGACCGTCGGAGCCCGGCCGGACGGTGCTCTACAATGCAGAGCAACTCCGCTCTGTTTCTCAGAGCAGACGAGTAGACTCCGCTCGTGGTGAATCCGTTCCGGTACACCGAGCCGGTACCCCGAGAGGAGTTGATCGATCGGGATGCTGAGGCGGCTCGCCTCGTCGCTTCGGCGATCGAGGGGAACAACAGCCGGCTCGTGGCGCCGCGCCGGTACGGCAAGACCTCGTTGTTGCGCCGCGTGGCGAGGGAGCTGCCGAAGGGCTGGGTGAGCGTCTACATCGACTTCTTCGGGGTGCTCACCGTCGACGACGTCGCCGAGCGCATCGAACGCGCCTACGCGTCACAGCTCACCGGCCGCCTGCGGTCGTGGTTCACCGGGCTACGACGACAGCTTCGACCCACCGTGCGCATCGGCGGTGGCCCGGTCCCCGCCGGCCTGGAGATCGACCTGCAACCGGCGACTGCGTCGCTCGTCGACCGCCTCGCCCTACCTCGTCGACTGCATGAGCGCCACGGGCGCCGAGTCTTCGTGGTCTTCGACGAGTTCCAGGACGTGCTCGCCGCCGAGCAACGGATCGATGCCGTGATCCGGAGCGAGATCCAACACCACGCCGAGGCCGCGAGCTACGCCTTCGCCGGTTCGCACGTCGGCATGATGAATCAGCTCTTCGGCGACCGGCGGCGAGCGTTCTACGGTCAAGCGCGTCCGATCGACCTCGCCCCCCTCGCCGACGTCGACCTCGCCGAGTTCATCGCCGAGCGCTTCGAGCGCAGCGAGAAGCGGATCGGTCAGGCGCTCGAACCGTTGCTCGCGCTGGTGGAGGGTCATCCCCAGCGGGCGATGCTCTCCGCGCACGCCGTGTGGGAAGCGACCCCTGCCGGGAGCGAGGCCAACGAGGAGACCTGGTCCGCGGCGTACGACCGGATCATGGCCGACACCCGGCCCGAGCTGCGCGCGATCTGGAGCGGACTGCCGACCGGGCAGCGACGCGTCCTGGCCGCCCTCGCGGCCGGACAGAGCCTGTACTCGACGCGGCGCGAGCGCGGCGGCTCCCGTGGCGGCGCCACGAAAGGCGCGCTCGACGCTCTGATCGACCGTGGAGAGGTCGACGGCACCCGCCGGATCATCGATCCGCTGCTCGCGGCCTGGATCCGGGCCGGGACACCCGGTGCGTGACGGCGTGACGCTCGGGCGCGTCGTCGTGGTCGGGGCATCTCTGGCCGGACTGCGCACGTGCGAGACCTTGCGCACCGAGCGGTTCACCGGCTCGATCACCCTCATCGGAGACGAGGAGCACCTGCCCTACGACCGGCCGCCGCTGTCCAAGAAACTGCTCGCCGGCGAGTGGGAGCCCGACCGCATCGTCCTCCGCAGGCCGGACGCGATCGGTGAGCTCGGCCTCGACCTGCGACTCGGCTGCCGGGCCGTCGGCCTCGACCTCGAGGGTCGCGCCGTGCACCTCGCCGACGACTCGGTCGTGCCGTTCGACGGTCTCGTCCTCGCCACCGGCTCGCGGCCCCGCCGCCTCCCCGGCCAGGACGCCGTGCCGGCGGTGCGTGAGCTGCGCACGCTCGGCGATTCACTCGCCCTGCGCGAGCTGATCTCCGATGGGACGGCGCGCCTGGTGGTCGTCGGTGCGGGCTTCATCGGCCTCGAAGTCGCGGCCACGGCCCACGCGCTCGGCTGCTCCGTCACCGTGCTGGAGGCTGCCGAGGCGCCGTTGATCCGCGGGCTCGGGACCGCCATGGGCCGGGCCACGACATCGCTGCACGACGGGATCGCGATCCGGTGCGGCGTGACCGTCGAGCGCCTACAGGCGGACGGCGTCCTCCTCGCGGGTGGTGAGTGGGTGGCCGCCGACGTGGTGGTGGTCGGCGTCGGGGTCGCCCCGACGACGGAATGGCTCGACGACAGCGGGCTCGAGCTGCGCGACGGGGTGGTCTGCGACCCGACGCTCTGCGCGGGCGTGGCCGGGGTGTACGCCGCCGGGGATCTGGCCCGGTGGCCGAACGAGTTGTACGGGGAGGAGATGCGGGTCGAGCACTGGACCAACGCCGCCGAGCAGGGAGCGGCGGCCGCCCGCAACCTGCTCGCCACCGCGGCGGGCGGCGACGTCACGCCCTACGCGCCGGTGCCGTTCTTCTGGAGCGACCAGGCCCCCCATCGGATCCAACTGCTCGGCCGCGGCGGCGATGACGACGACGTCGAGGTGGAGGTCGCCGTCGGCGCGCCCGCCGACGGCCGGTTCCTGGCGCTCTACGGCCGGCGCGGCCGTCTCCGTGGCGCCCTCGGGGTCAACGCGCCGCGACTGGTGATGCCCTACCGCCAGCTCCTGGCGAGCGGTGCGACCTGGGACGACGCGCTCGCTCTGGCGAGTGAACAACGACACACCTAGGAAAGCTGAGTCGCAGCAACTAAAGGCTTCCGCTCAATCGATAGCCTTCGATCTATGAGTGATGGCGCTGCCTCCACCGACTTCGCAACCGACGCCGCCCCCGCCGGCACCGTCGTCCGCCTGCCACTGGCGGACCTTCCCGCCACCGTGCTGCCCGGCGCGGTGATCACCCTCGCCCTC
The DNA here is from genome assembly GCA_963755235.1 of uncultured Acidimicrobiia bacterium. Lineage (GTDB taxonomy): Bacteria > Actinomycetota > Acidimicrobiia > Acidimicrobiales > Ilumatobacteraceae > JALZMG01. Next base: position 34,632 of record CAVWJT010000023.1, on the reverse strand, counting down.
GGCAGCGACCGGCTCCGCCGGGCCATCGAGACCGGGCGCGCCTCAGCCGACGGGCGGGTCGTGCTGCGCGCCGACGACAGCTCGCTCGGGGTCGTCGCCCAGGTGCCCGACATCGGCGCCCTGCCGACCGGGGAGCCCGTCGCCATCGTGCGCGTCGAGACGCGCGCCCGCATCTCCGCCGTCCACGCGTCGGAGCGGGGCGCGACCTACGCCGACGTCGAGATCATCCGCGACCCTCGGCCGACGCCGCGCGTCGAGGCCCTCGCCCGCGAGCTCCGCGTCGTGCTCGAGTCGATCGCCGAACTGCGCCGGTCGCGCCGGCTGCCCGAGCTGCTGCGCTCGGCCCCTGAGCCGGGGGCGCTCGCCGACGGGGTCGTCACCTGGGCCGACCTGGACGAAGACCGTCGGCGCGAGGTCCTGGCCGCGATCCCCGTGGCTGACCGCGTGGAGCTCGTCCTCACCTGGGCCCGCGAGCATCTGGCCGAGTTGCAGGTCGCCGAAACGATCCGCAACGACGTCACCGAAGGAGTCGACCGCCAGCAGCGGGAGTACCTGCTGCGCCAGCAGCTCGCCGCCATCCGCAAGGAGCTGGGCGAGGACGACGACGACATCGTCGGGGAGTACCGCACCCGGCTGGAGTCGCTCGACCTGCCGGAGTCCGCCCACAACTTCATCGCCAAGGAGATCGACCGCCTCGAGCGCACCAGCGCGCAATCCCCGGAACAGGGCTGGATCCGCACCTGGCTGGATCGGGTCTTCGAGCTGCCCTGGAGCGTGCGCAGCGACGACACCATCGACCTGGCCGCGGCGCAGCGGATCCTCGACGAGGACCACTACGGCCTCGCCGACGTCAAGTCGCGCATCGTCGAGTTCCTCGCCGTGCGCAAGCTGCGCAACGAGCGCCAGGTGGACGAGGACGAGAGCCTGACCGGGCCCGAGCCGGCGCGCGGGCACGGCGCCATCGTCACCCTCGTCGGCCCGCCGGGCGTCGGCAAGACCAGCCTCGGCGAGTCGATCGCCAGGGCGATGGGCCGCAAGTTCGTGCGGGTTGCCCTCGGCGGCATCCGCGACGAGGCGGAGATCCGCGGGCACCGTCGCACGTACGTGGGATCGCAGCCTGGGCGCATCGTGAAGGCGATCACCGAGGCGGGCACGATGAACCCCGTCGTCCTGCTCGACGAGGTCGACAAGCTCGGCGTGGGCGCGTGGTCGGGCGACCCGACCGCCGCGCTGCTCGAGGTGCTCGACCCGGCGCAGAACCACACGTTCCGCGACCACTACCTCGAGCTGGACCTCGACCTGTCCGAGGTCGTGTTCATCGCCACCGCCAACCTCCTCGACACCGTGCCGGCGCCGCTGCTCGACCGGATGGATGTCGTTCGTCTCGACGGCTACACCGACGACGAGAAGGTCTTCATCGCCCGGCGCTACCTGCTGCCCCGGCAGCTGCGGCGCGCCGGACTCGCCGACGCCGAGCTACCCGTCGACGACGAGACGATCGTGGCGATCGTGCGCGGCTACACCCGTGAAGCCGGTGTTCGCTCGCTCGAGCGTGAGCTCGGTCGCCTGGCGAGCAAGGCCGCGGCGAAGGTCGCGGCGGGCGAGCCGCTGCCGGCGCTCGATCGCGGGCATCTCACCGACTGGCTCGGCCGCGTGAAGGTCGTCGACGACGTGCCCGATCGCACCGAGCTGCCAGGGGTCGCCACCGGCCTCGCCGTCACCGGGCACGGGGGCGACGTGCTGTTCATCGAGACCACGGCGTTCCCGACGAGTGCCGAGAGCGAGCCCGGGCTGACGCTCACCGGCCAGCTCGGCGACGTGATGAAGGAGTCGGCCCAGATCGCCCTCAACTACGTGCGGTCGCACGCGGGCGAGCTCGGCATCGAGCCGGCGAGCGTCCAGCGCCGGTTCCACGTCCACGTGCCGGCGGGGGCGGTCCCCAAGGACGGGCCGTCGGCCGGAATCACGATGACCACCGCGCTCGTCAGCCTCCTGCGCGAACAGCCCGTGAAGGACACTGTCGGCATGACCGGTGAGATCACGTTGCAAGGCGCCGTCCTGCCCATCGGCGGGGTCAAGCAGAAGGTGCTCGCCGCCCACCGCGCCGGGCTGCGCGAGGTGGTGCTGCCGAAGCGCAACGAGGCCGACCTCGACGACGTGCCCGAGGCGGTGCGCGGCGAGATGACCTTCCACCTCGCCACCACCTACACCGACGTCCTCGCCGCCGCCTTCGCCGCCGCCACAGTCGCCTGAACTGTCGCATTTCCCCAACTCTTGATGGAGAGCGACACTTTTGTCGCTCTGGCACAAGAGTTGAGGAAAGCGACACGGGGAGATGTCCCCGGTGACAGCTGGGCGGCGGTCGGGTCAGCCTGACCCCATGACACCAACGCGCACCTTCCGCCGTCTCGCCGTGGCCGCCGTGCTCGCCCTCACCGGTGTGGTCGGTGCCGCGGTCGCGGCACCGGCGCCGGCGGCTCACGCCGACGCCTGCTACACGTGGGGGCGCACGCTGCGCCGGGGCATGAGCGGCAGCGACGTGACCCAGCTCCAGATCCGCATCGCCGGCTATCCCGGTTCGGGCGGGGTGTTGGCGATCGACGGGGCGTTCGGGCCGGCGACGGAGGCCGCCCTGCGCCGCTTCCAGGGGGCCTACGGGCTCGCCGCCGACGGCATCGCCGGCCCGGCCACCTACTCCCGGCTCTACGCGCTGCAGGACAACGACTGCACGCCCGCCCACTTCAGCTACGCCGAGATGGACAATGGCTGCGGCGGCAGCGGCTTCGGCGGCGGGGCCGTCTCTGAAGCGACCGCGCGCTCCAACGCGCTGCGCGCGATGTGGAAGCTCGAGGCGATGCGTCATGCGCTCGGCGACCGTCCGCTCCATCGTCACGAGTGCGTTCCGGAGCCGCTCCTGCAACGCCGCCGTCGGTGGCGCCAGCAACAGCCGGCACCTCTATGGCGATGCCGCCGACCTCGTGTCGAGCTACTACTCGCTGTGCACGCTGGCCCGCCAGGCTCGCAACCACGGGTTCCGCGGGATCCTCGGGCCGGGCTATCCGGGGCACAACGACCACACCCACATCGACCATCGGTCGTCGCGGTTCTGGAGCGCGCCCAGCTGCGGCATCTGACCGATCGGGGACTACGGTCGCGGCGTCGTGCGCGCCCGGTCCGGTCTCGCGCTGCGGGGGCAGCTCGTTCTCACCGCCTTCTTGATGTTGTTCGTCGAGCTGGCGCTGATCCGCTGGCTCGGCGCCAACGTCCTCTACCTCGCCTACTTCTCCAACGTGGTGTTGCTGGGCAGCTTCCTCGGCATCGGGTTGGGCTTCCTGTGGACGAGCCGGGGTCGGCGCTCGTTGTTCCCGCTCGCGCCGGCCGCGCTGGCCGTCCTGATCGTCCTCGTCCGCGTGCTCGAGGTGCGGGTCGGGATCAGCGGGTCGAGCCTGATCTTCTTCGGTCTCGACACCTCCGGCCCGCCGCGATGGATCGTCCTGCCGGCGGTGTTCGTCGTCGTCGCAGGCGTGATGACCTGCATCGGCGACGGCGTGGCCCGCGCGTTCCGCCGGCTCGACAACCTCGACGCCTACCAGCTCGACGTCACCGGCAGCGTGCTCGGGATCGTCCTGTTCTCGCTGCTGGCGTTCGTGAACGCAGCCCCCATCGTGTGGGGCGCGATCGCGGCCGTCGGCTTCGGTGTGGCGCTGCGCCCGCGGCGGTTGCCGTCGGTGCTCGCCGTGGCGGTCCCGCTGGTCGTCGCGGTGGGGTTCCTCGCGGTCGAGTCGGCGGAGGCGGACACGACCTGGACCCCCTACTACAAGGTCCACACGTTCCCCATCGAGAGCTCGGGCGGGCTCGTCGCCGAGGTCAATGGCATCCCGACGTGGCTGCAGATCCCCGCCGTCGGCAACCCGATCTACGAGACGGTGTACGAGCGCATCAGCCGCCCCGACCCCGGTGACGTGCTGATCGTCGGCGCCGGTTCGGGCAACGACGTTGCCGTCGCGACCGCGCGCGGCGCGACTCGCATCGACGCCGTCGAGATCGACGCCCACCTTCTCGAGCTCGGGCGGCGCCATCCGGACCGCCCCTACGACGACCCGCGGGTCCTCGCCCACGTCGCCGACGGCCGGGCGTTCCTCGAGGGGACCGACCGCGACTGGGACACGATCCTGCTCGCCCTACCGGACTCGCTCACCCTGCTACCGGGCCAGTCGTCGCTGCGGTTGGAGAGCTACCTCTTCACCGCAGGAGGCCGTCGAGTCCTACCGTGACCATCTCGCTCCCGGCGGCGTGTTGGCGATGTACAACTACTACCGCGAGCGCTGGCTCGTCGATCGCTACGCCGGCACGCTCGCCGACGTCTTCGAGCAGCCGCCGTGCGTCAGCGAGGCCGGGCCGACGCTGTCGGTGCTCGTCGTCAGCGACGACCCGGCGGCGGTGCGCTGTCCCGCCGGCGAGGTGTTCACGCGCCCCGCCTCGACGCCCAGTCCGGCGACCGATGACCACCCGTTCCCTTACCTGCGCACGCCCGGCATCCCCGGCTTCTACCTCGCCTCGATCGCCGTCATGCTGCGTGATCTCGCTGTTCGCCGTACGGGCCGTCGGTGGTCCGCTGCGTTCCATGGCCCCGTTCGCCGACCTGTTCTGCATGGGTGTCGCCTTCCTGCTGCTGGAGACGAAGAACGTCGTCCAGTTCGCCCTGTTGTTCGGCACCACGTGGTTCGTCAACGCGCTCGTCTTCGCCGGCGTGCTGGTGTCGGTGCTGCTGGCGATCGCGGTCAGCAAGCGGGTCACGATCAGCCGGCCGGCGTGGCTCTACGCCGCCCTCTTCGCCGCCATCGCGTTGAACTGGTTGGTGCCCGGCCGGGCGCTGCTCGCGTTGCCGTTCCTGCCGCGCCTGGTCGCCGCGGTGGTGCTCGCCTTCCTGCCGATCTTCACCGCCAACCTCGTCTTCGCCAACCGGTTCCGCTCCACCGTCGACTCGACCGCGGCGTTCGGCGCCAACCTCCTCGGCGCGATGGTCGGGGGGCTGCTCGAGTACACGTCGCTCGTGATCGGCTACCGGAACCTGCTGCTCGTCGTCGCCGCGATGTACCGGTCGCGTTCGCCTCGGCCCAGGACGCCGTCGTGCCGGCCGCAGCCTCCGCCCGGCATGACGATCGCCAGTCCGCAGGTCGTTAGGCTCCGCGCATGAGTCACCTGTCGAACGTGTGGTTCAAGCTCACCGACCTGCAGGTCGTGAGCGGCCGAGGCTGCCGCGTGACGACGGTCGACGGAGACGAGTACCTCGACTTCGCCGCCGGGATCGCCGTCAACAGCACCGGCCACAGCCATCCGCATGTCGTCGACGCGATCTCCCGTCAAGCCGGACGCTTCATCCACGCCCAGGTCAACGTGTTCACCCACGACCTGCTCGAGCCGCTCGCCGCCCGACTCGCCGAGCTCGCCCCGGGCGCGATCGACACCTTCTTCTTCGCCAACTCGGGGGCCGAGATCACCGAGGCCGCGGTGAAGCTCGCCAAGCAGGTCACCGGACGGCCCAACATCGTCGTGTTCGACGGTTCGTTCCACGGGCGCACCCACCTGGCGATGGCGATGACCACGTCCAAGACGGTGTACCGCGCCGGCCACGCGCCGCTGCCCTCGGGCATCTTCGTCGCCCCGTTCCCCGATCCGCTGGCGGCCGACGAGACCGCCGAGGTGCACCGGGCGCTCGCCGGCGTCGACCGGGTGCTCGCCACGCTCACCGCGCCCGGTGAGACAGCGGCGATGATCCTCGAACCGGTCCTCGGCGAGGGTGGCTACGCACCGGCGCCGGCGGCGTTCGTCACCGGGCTCGCCGACCGCTGCCGCGAGCACGGGATCCTCTTCGTCGCCGACGAGGTGCAGAGTGGCTTCGGGCGCACCGGGAGCATGTTCGCCGTCGAGCACGCCGGCGTCGAGCCGGACGTCATCTGCATGGCCAAGGGGATCGCCTCGGGCTTCCCGTTCGCCGCCCTCGGCACCCGCCGCGAGCTCGACGACCGGTGGCCCCGCGGCAGTCACGGTGGTACCTACGGCGGCAACCCGATCGGCTGCGCCGCGGCGCTGGCGACGATCGAGGTGCTGACCGAGCCGGGGTTCCTGGACGACGTCAACGCACGCGGCCGCCAACTGATGGACGGACTCGGCGAACTGCAGCGATCCGAACCCGGCTTGCGCCAGGTGCGCGGCCTGGGCCTGATGGTGGCAACCGTGTTCGACGATCCCGCCCGCGTTGGCGCGGTGATGCAGCACTGCCTGCACGAGGGTCGGCTGATCCTGATGAGCGCCGGCACCGACGGCACCGTGCTGCGCTGGATGCCACCGCTCGTCGTCACCGCGACCGAGATCGACGAGGCGTTGCACGCCTTCGGCGCGGCCTTGAAGGCGACGGCCTGACCGCCGTCAGGAGAAGGCGCTGCCGCCATGCCTCGGCTCGACGCCAGCCGGCTCGCGGCGTGGCGCGAGCTGCAATCGGTCGTGGCCGAGCTCGAGCGGCTGATCGACGAGGACGTGACCACGGAGTGGGACGTCCCCCTCGGCTGGTTCGACGTGTTGGCCGGCCTGCAACGGATGGGCGGCCGGGCCCGTCCGAGTGACCTGGCCGTCGAGCTGCGCGTCGTGCGGTCGAGCCTGAGCCGGCGCCTCGACCGGCTCGAGGAGGAGGGGTGGGTCGCCCGACACCATCCTGCTCGCGTCGACGATCACCGCGCCGTCGTCGTCGTGCTCACGCGGCGCGGCCGGACGTTGTGGCGGGAGATGAACATCACCTACCGGCGGGCGGTGCAGACGCGCGTGTCGTCGCTGCTCACCGACGCCGACGTGGCCGACCTGCACCGCATCCTGGCCGCCATCGCCCCGGAGTAGCGCGCCTCGGTTTGAGAGGACGGGCATCGTCCCGGCAGACTCGACCCATGACCACCGCTGTGATCGTCGAAGCCGTCCGCACCCCGTTGGGGAAGCGCAACGGGAAGCTCAAGGACTGGCACCCGGTCGATCTCGCGGCGGAGACCCTGAACGCGCTGACCGAGCGCACCGGGGTCGACCCCGGCGTCGTCGACGACGTGGTGATGGGGTGCGTGATGCAGGTCGGGGAGCAGGGCGTCAACATCGCCCGCAACGCCGTGCTCGCCGCCGGCTGGCCGGAGAGCGTGCCCGGCACGACGATCGACCGGCAGTGCGGATCCAGTCAGCAGGCCGCGCACTTCGCCGCCCAGGGCGTGATCGCCGGCGCCTACGACGTGGTCGTCGCGGCCGGGGTCGAGGTGATGACGAGGGTGCCGATGGGCGCGTCGATGGCCGACGGCAAGTTCGGGTACCCGTTCGGCCCCAAGGTCGGGGCCCGCTACATCGAACACGGCGGGCTCGTGCCGCAGGGCATCTCGGCGGAGCTGATCGCCGACAAGTGGCACATCTCGCGTGATGACATGGACCGGTTCGGGGCCCGCAGCCAGCAACTCGCCGCCACCGCCACCGCCGAGGGACGGTTCGAGCGCGAGATCCTGCCCGTGCTCGGGGCCGATGGCGAGCTGGTCACCACCGACGAGGGGCTGCGCGACACGACCGTCGAGTCACTGGCCAAGCTCAAGCCGTCGTTCCGGTCCGAGGAGGAAGGCGGCAAGGTCACGGCCGGCAACTCGTCGCAGATCACCGACGGCGCCGCGGCCCTGCTGATCATGAGCGAGGAGCGGGCGGCTGGGCTCGGCGTGACGCCGCGGGCCCGATTCGTCGACTTCGCCCTCGCCGCCGACGATCCCCGGCTGATGCTCACCGCGCCGATCCCGGCGACCCACAAGTTGCTGGAGCGGAGCAAGCTGACGATCGAGGACTTCGACCTGATCGAGATCAACGAGGCCTTCGCCTCGGTCGTGCTGGCGTGGGAGCAGGAGCTGCACCCGGACATGGACCGGGTGAACGTCAACGGCGGGGCGATCGCCATCGGCCATCCCCTCGGATGCTCCGGCGCCCGGCTGATGACCACCCTCGTCCATGAGCTCGAACGCACCGGCGGCCGCTACGGCCTGCAGACGATGTGCGAGGGCGGCGGGATGGCCAACGCCGCGATCATCGAACGCCTCTGACCCATCCGAGGGTGAGGGAGCCCTGTGTATATCTCTGGGTAGGTTGACCTGGTGCCGAGCTTGGCGACGGTGTTGTGGATCGCCGGAGGCCTGGTCCTGGCCTACGTGGTGTGGAAAACCGGGATCGCCATGCTCCGTTCACTCACCCGACCCCTCCCGCCACCCCCGCCACCGGGGGAGATGCGCAAGGTGAACCTGCGTTATCGCTGCAACGTCTGTGGGGTGGAGTTGAGGTTGACGCAAGCCCCCGACGAGGATCCACCGCCACCTCGGCATTGCCTGGAGGACATGGTGATCGTCGCGCCGATCACCGATTGACGGCGAGTTATCCACAACCTGGGGACAAGGCTGCGGACAAATGACACCGCTGTGACTATCGCCACTTGGTGGCCGTGTAGAGGCCGCCGAGCAGGCAGACGAGGCCGACGATCATCGGCCAGTTGCTGTCGGAGAAGACGAGGTACCGCAGCATGATCGCGAGCGCCCCGACGGCGAACAGCACGAGCATGAGCACCGGGACCCACGGCGGGCTCTCCTTGGCCGACTGCGGGACCGGCGGCGTGTAGCGCGACGACGCGCTCACGGTCGTCGCCCGATCACCGGCGGCGCGAGCGGTCGCGGGAGGGGGCGATCCGGGCCGGGTGCCGGCCGGCGTCACCCGGCCGCCGCCGGTCTTGCGCTTGGGAGGAGGCACGGCGGCCGAGTTTACGGTTTGTGTCACCGCATACGCGTTCGACGACGGATCCGGTGACACAGATAGGGTGCCGGGCCGTGCCGCCGGCCCGGGTGCTCGTCATCGACAGCTACGACAGCTTCGTCTACAACCTCGTCCAGTATCTCGGCGAGCTCGGGGCGCAACCGGTCGTCCACCGCAACGACGAGCTCGACGTCGCCGGCGCGCTCGCCCTCGAACCCGACGGCGTGCTGCTGTCGCCCGGCCCTGGACGGCCGGAGGACGCCGGCATCGTCTGCGCCGCGGTGCCCGAGTTCGCCGACCGCGGCATCCCCGTCCTCGGCGTGTGCCTCGGCCACCAGGCGATCGCCCACGCCTACGGGGCGAGCATCGTCGGCGCGGCCGAGCTGATGCACGGCAAGACCTCGACGATCGAGCACGACGGGCGCGGGGTCTTCACCGGACTGCCGTCGCCGCTCACCGCCACCCGCTACCACTCCCTCACCGTCGCCTCCGACAGCGTGCCCGACTGCCTCGAGGTCACGGCGACAACCGGTGACGGCACGATCATGGGCCTCCGTCACCGCGACCACGCCGTCGAGGGCGTGCAGTTCCATCCCGAGAGCGTGCTCACCGCGTCCGGCCACGACCTGCTGGCCAACTTCCTCTCCCGCCTCGGGGTGCCGGCCACGCGCTGACGCCCGGCGGCGCGTTACGGCTCGGTCGTCGGCGGCGTCGTCGTGGTGGTCGTCGTCGTTGTCGTCGTCGTGGTGGTGGTCGGTGGAGCCGTCGTCGTCGGCGCCGCGGTCGTGGTGGGCGCGGCCGCCCGCCCCACGACGAGCTCGATGGGCGATCCCGCCGGCGCGACGCTGTCGGGCGCGAGGCTCTGGGAGATGACGAGACCGTCGTTCGGATCGCCGGCCGGCAGGTCCTGGACGGTCACGCTGACGTCGAACTGGCCGAGCTGCTCCCGGGCCGACGCCTCGCTGGAACCGACCACGTTCGGCACCGTCACGCCCGGCGGACCGCCGGAGACGACCAGCTGGACCTCACCACCCCGGTCGACGAGCTCACCGGCCGCCGGAACGGTCCGGATCACGAGTCCGGCCTGGACGGTCTCGCTCTCCTCGGTCACCGTCGTGACGGTGAAGTCGTAGGGCGGGCTCTCCAGCACCTGGCGGGCCTCGGCCTCGGGGCGGCCGACGACGGTCGACGGCATGGCGACCTGCTCGCGGCCGCCCGAGACGACGATGTCGATCCGCGTGTCCTGCTCGACCTGGGCGCCGGCCGCGGGGTCCGTGCGGATGACCGAGCCCTCGTCGATGTCGTCGCTCGGCTCGGTGGTCTCCTGCCCGACGCGGAACCCGGCGGCGGCGAGGATCTGCCGGGCCTCCTCGAGCGGCCGGCCCTCGACGTTGGGCACCTCCTGGAGCTCGGGGTCCGGGTTGTAGAAGAGCCTGATCACCTGGGACTCGACGACCACCGTCCCAGCCTCGGGGTCGGTGCGGTGCACGGTGCCTTCGGGGACCGTCGAGTTCTCCTCGGCGATCGGTTCGTAGTTGAGGCCCAGGTCGTCGAGCTCCCGCGTGACCTCCACCAGCGGGCGGCCGACGTAGTCCTCGAGGGCGAAGCTGGACGGCTCGTCATCGCCGGACAAGGCCTGGAAGAGCAGGATCCCTCCGATGCCGAGGGCGATCAGGGCGAAGAACGCGGCGAGCGCGTACCACCCGGTGCGCGACGGCGGCGGCTCGTAGTACCGCGCGTCGGGTGATGCACCTGGAGGCAACCGATCGGCCGTGGTGCTCTGGGCGACCGTCGGAGCGGCGTCACCGACGACGGTGGGCGCGACGGCGCCGGTGGCGACCGGACCTCCTGCCCGCGCCGCGTTGGTGGCGGCCGCCAGCGCCAGCACCTGTTCCCCGTTGCGGAAGCGACGCAGGTCGTCGCGGAGCGCGGTGGCGCTGGTGTAGCGGATCTTGGGATCCTTGGCGAGCAGCTTGGCGACGATCGCCTCGTACGAGCGAGGGATGTCGACGACCAGTTGGTTGAGCGGTTGGGGATTGTCGTGGACCTGCTTGTAGGCGATGCTGACCGGGTTCTCGCCCGAGAACGGCGGCCGCCCCGACACCATCTCGTACATCACGATGCCGAGCGAGTAGAGGTCGCTGCGCGGGTCGGGCTGGGCGCCCTGGGCCTGCTCGGGCGAGAAGTACGTGGCCGTCCCCATCACCGCGCCCGCCTGGGTGAGGTTGGACTCCGTCGGCGCGTTCATCGCCCTGGCGATGCCGAAGTCGGCCACCTTCACCTGGCCGTTCGACCCGATCAGGATGTTCGCCGGCTTGACGTCACGGTGGACCAGCCCCGCCTCGTGGGCGAAGCCGAGCGCGGCCGCCACCTCGCTGGCGATCTCGGCCGCCTGCTTGGCCGTGACGTGACCGTTCGTGCGCAGGATCTCGGCCAGCGTGCGCCCCTCGACGTACTCCATGCAGATGTAATAGGTGCCCGAGTGGCGGCCCCAGTCGTAGACGTTCACGATGTTGGGGTGGCTCAGGTTGGCCGCCGCCTGGGCCTCCCGGCGGAAGCGCTCGACGAAGTTGGGGTCGGTGGCGAACTCGGGGAACAGGACCTTGATCGCGACCTGCCGGTCGAGCAGGCGGTCGCGGCCGAGGAACACGTCGGCCATGCCGCCGCGCCCGATGCGCCTGGTCAGCTCGTATCGGTCGTTGATGATCGCGTGTCGATCGCTGGTGGTCACTGGTACCTGTTTCTGCGGGCCGCCCGGCCCGGATCGCCCGCCGAGGCTACCCAGCAGCCGACGCGTGCACGCTGCGGGCGTTCTGTCGTTTGCAAACGGCCGGATCCGGTCGATCCCAAACGACAGTTCGGGGAGAACACGTCAGCCTCCACCGCTCAGGGCGGCGTCGAGCACGGTCTTGGCGATCGGGCCGGCCAGCTGACCGCCGGTGCTCGCCGAGATCTCGGCGTTGGTGCCCTCGAGCATCACCGCCACCGCGTACTGCGGGTCGTCGGCCGGCGCGAAGGCGACGATCCACGCGTGCGACCGCTCGGGCTCGCCGGGCTGGTTGAGCTGGGCCGTGCCGGTCTTGGCGGCGACCGGGATGCCGCCCTCGAGGGCGATGCAGCAGCTCGCCGTGCCGCTGGTGGCCACGCTCTGCATCAACGTGTTGAGGGTGCTCGCGATCTGCGGCGAGATCGGGGTCTTCCAGACCTCGGGCTCGGTGCGGTCGAGGACCCGCCCGGAGTGGTCGTACGTGCTGTCGACGACGTAGGGCTTCATCATCACGCCATCGTTGGCCACCGTCGCCGCGACCATCGCCATGTGCAGAGGCACCATCTGCACCTCGTTGCCGCCGAAGCCGCGCATCGCCAGCAGCGGCAACTTCTGATCGAGGTCGGCCGTGTCGCCGAACGTGCTCGCCGCGGGTCGGGGCAGGTCGATCGGGATGGTTTCCCCGACGCCCCACTCGTCGACCCCGTCGATCATCGCGTCCGGGCCGAGCTGCACGGCGGTCTTGGCGAACGGGATGTTGCAGCTGCGCGTGAAGACCTCGGTGAGATCGCCACCGCAGGTCGTGCCCTCGAAGTTCTCGATCGGGTTGTCCGTCTGCGGGGGCACCCAGGAGCTCTCGTCGGGGAACGTGGTCTGCAGGTCGAGGGCGCCGTTCTGCAGGCCGATGCTGGTGGTGAGGATCTTGAACGTCGAGCCCGGCATGTACCGCTGCTGGTAGGCGTTCCCCAGCAGCGGGTCGGCCGGCGACGCGTTGTAGAACGTGAGCACTGCCCGGGCGGCCTCGAAATCCTGGTCGGCGACGAGGTTGGGGTCGTAGCTGGGGAAGCTCCACATCGCCCGCACCGCTCCGGTGGACGGCTCGATCACGACGACCGAACCCTCGCGCTCGCCCAGCGCGTCGCGGGCGACCTGCTGCAGGTCGTCGCGGACCGTCATCCGCACGGTGCCGGAAGCATCGGCCCCGGTGATGATGCCGGTGAGGTTGCGGAGGCGCTGCTCGCCGGTGCTGCCGGTGAGCACCGCGTTCTGCGTCCGCTCGAGTCCGGTCGATCCGAAGGCGAACGTGTAGTAGCCGGTGAGGTGGGCATAGAGCTCGCCCGTCGGGTACTCGCGCTGATACTCGAACTCGCTGCCCGGTGGGTTCGGCACCGACCGGGCGGCGACGACACGGTCGACGGTCTCGATCGGCCCGCGCGGGCTGCTCGTACTCGCGGCGGATCGCCCTGGTGTTGTCGAAGTTGGCGTTGAGGTCCTCCTGCCGCCCCACCTGCCAATAGTTGAGGGCGACGAACAGCAGCACGTAGCACGCCATCAGGCCGCCGGCGAGCTGGCGGATCTGGCGGTTCACGAGACCCCCGCCGGTTCGCCAAGGCGCGCCGTGCGGCGGCGCAGGCGGCGGGCCGCCCAGCGCTCGGCCGGGGTGGGGTCGTCGGGAAGCTCGTGGAGCCGCCGGGCCCCCGAATCGCTGAGCCGGATCAACAGCGCCAGCAGGATGTAGTTGGAGACCAACGACGACCCGCCGTAACTGACGAACGGGAGCGTGATGCCGGTGAGGGGGACGACCTTGATCACGCCAGCGACGATGATGAAGCCCTGCACCCCGATGATCGTGGTGAGCCCGACCCCGAGCAGCTTCTCGAACGTGTTGTCGGTGCGCACCGCGGTGCGCAGACCGGCCCCGATCAACAGCAGGTACGCCATCAGCACCGCGGCCGCGCCGAAGAGACCGAGCTCCTCGCCGATCGCGGTGAAGATGAAGTCGTTCTGCGCCTCCGGCACCTGATTCGGGCTGCCCCGCCCGAGCCCGGTGCCGGCGATCCCGCCGTCGGTGAGCCCGTACAGGGCCTGCACGATCTGGTAGCCCTCGTCGAGCGAGCGCGACCACGGGTCGAGCCAGATGTCGACGCGGGTCTGCACGTGCCCGAACATCCGCCACGCGATGTAGGCGGCCGAACCGAAGAGGACGAGCCCGATCACGAGGAAGGCGGCGCGCTCGGTGGCGACCCAAATCATCACGACGAACAGGGCGAAGAACAGCAGCGACGAGCCGAGGTCGCGCTGGCCGACCATCACCAACACCGCGAACGCCCACGCCAGCAGGATCGGGAGCAGGTGCCGCGGTTCGGGCAACCGGAGCGGGCCCACCTTCCACGTGCCCGTCGCGATCAGCTCGCGGGTCTCGGCGAGGTAACCGGCGAAGAAGATCGCCAGGGCGAGCTTGGCGAACTCGCCGGGCTGGAAGTTGATCGGTCCGAGGTTCACCCAGATGCGGGCGCCACCCGAGCTGTACCCGACGCCGGGGACCATCGGCAGCAGGAGGAGGACGATGCCGGCGAGCAGGAAGCTCCAGCGGTAGCGGGCAAGGTCGGGGGCCCGCTGCACGACGAGCAGCGTCGCGACGAACACCACGACGGCGACGATGCTCCACGTCGCCTGGAGGCCGGCGAGCCGGTCGTCGAGACGGGTGATCATCACGTACCCGATGCCGTGGAGCAGGGCAGCGAGCGGGAGCATCGTGGCGTCGGCGCCGCGGGCGAACCACCGCACGGCGAGATGGGCGATGACGAGCATGGCCAGCAGCACGGCGAGGAAGGGCACGATGCGGGCCGGGATCCTGGCGTAGGACCCGAGTGACGCCAGGGTGTAGCCGCCAGCGGTGATCAACGCCGCCATGACGACGAGGGACAGCTCCGTCGAGCGGCGGCTGCTGGCGATGGGGGAAGTGGAGGCCATCCAGCTACGGCGCGGCGGTGGTCGTCGGCGCCGTCGTCGTGGTCGCCGGCACCGTCGTCGTCGTGGTCGTCGTCGACGTGGTGGTCGTTGTGGCCTGCAGTTGCTCGGCGACGAACTGGTCGGCGTTGCTGCGGGAGCTGAACTCCGGCTCCCGCTCGACGCGGGTGATCGAGGCGTCGTCGAGCTGGATGCGCGTGAACACGGTCGGCGCCTCCTCGGTCGGCTCGAACCACAGGAAGCCGTCCGGCTGCCCGCGATAGATCACCACCGCATCATCGTCGTTGAAGGCGACGAAGTAGCCGCGGCGCGCCCACGCCGCGGTGATGACGAAGGCGAGGATCAGGACCGCAAGCACGCCGAGCCCGCCGAGGAACCCGGCGAGCCGGCGCTTGCGCCGCGGTCGTGGTTCGGACGCGACCGCGGCGGCGTCGGTGTCCGGCGCGGACGGGCGAGCCGGGGGGGCGGCGGCGGCCGGCGCGGCGGCGACGAGCTCGGCGAGGTCCTGGAACTCCGTCGCTTGGAACTCGGGATCGTCGACGGTCCAGGTGCTGGCGGTCGCCCCCGGTTGCCACGCCGGCTCGAGGTCCAGCTCGGTCTCCGGGTCGGGCGGCTCGGCCCCGTCGAGCACGTCGACGACGACGACCGTGACGTTGTCGCGACCTCCCTCCCGGTTCGCCAGGGCCACCAGTTCGTCGGCCGCGCGCTGAGCGTCGGCGATGGTGGTGAGCACGTCGCTGATCGCGTCGTCGTGCACCTCGTCGACGAGTCCGTCGCTGCACAGCACGAACCGGTCGCCGCGGACGATCGGCAGCGTCCACGCGTCGACGCGCACCGATGGATCGATGCCGAGTGCCCGCGTGACGATGTTGCGGCGGGGGTGCGTGCGGGCCTCGTCGTCGGTGATGTGACCAGTCGTGACCAGCTCCTGGACGTAGCTGTGGTCGACCGTGACCCGGCGCAGGCGGCCGTGGCGCAGCAGGTAGGTCCGCGAGTCTCCGACGTTGACGAGGGCGAACAATTCGGCCGCGTCGGCCGGCGTCTCGTCGCCGCCTCCATCCTCGGCTTCCAGGTCGGCGGTCGTGGGGCCGTCGCCCTGGGTGTCGGAGATCACGATGAGGGCGGTGACCGTCGTGCCCATCCCTTGTTGGGCGGGATTGTCGAGGGCGGCGCGGTAGATGTCGCCGTTGGCCTCGGCGATGGCGGCCAGGACGTCGTCGAGGCCCGCCCCCGGTTCGCTCAGGCGCGCCCGCAACAGCTCGACGGCCAGCTCACTCGCGACCTCACCAGCCCGATGGCCGCCCATTCCGTCGGCCACGGCGAACACGCGCGGTGCGACGAGCAGGTTGTCCTCGTTGTCGGGACGGATCCGACCCGGATCGGTCGCCGAGCCCCAGCGCAAGGTGACCACTACTGAGCCTCCAAGACGGTGTAGCCGAACTGGATCCGATCGCCGGGATGGAGCAGGCGGGCGCCGACCAGACGGTTGCCGTTGTGGAACGAGCCGTTCGTCGAGCCGAGGTCCTCGACCATCGGCTGGCCCTCGACGTCGTACACCTTGGCGTGGTGTTGCGACACGAAGGTGTCGCTGTCGATGACGACCGTCGACGTCGGGTCGCGCCCGATCGTGATCACCCCGCCGAGGGGGAATGTCGCGCCCTTGCGGGCCTTGGGCTCGACGACCACGAGCCGGGCGACCCGGCCCCCTCGACCCTTGGGTGCCCGCCGGGGCCGCGGGGTGGCGGCGGCGACCGTGGCGGCCTGATCGTCGATCGGCGCCTGGGTGACGACCCGTTGGCCGCGCCGCACCTCGCTCCACACCGCCCACAGGACGCGCGCGAAGAAGAGATAGAGCAACCCCAACAGGACGAGCTTGAGGATGTCGAGTGCCTGGTCGGTCATGTCGGAGGGCGCCCGCTCGGTCAGCTAGGACGCCTCGAATCGTACGTAGGTGGACCCGAAGCTCAGGATGTCGCCGTCGACGAGCCGTTGCTCGCCGTTGATGCGGGTGCCGTTCACCATCGTGCCGTTGGTCGATCCGAGGTCGGCCACGACGTAGGCCCCCTGGCCGGGGCTGATCTGGGCGTGGCGGCGGCTGACGTTCTGGTCGCTGAGCGGCACGGTGCAGTCGGCGAGCCGGCCGACCGTGACGGGGCGGTCACCGAGCGGGACGCGCTGGCCCGAGGGCAGCACGAGCGAGCCGGCGCCGACGCCGCCCGTCGCCTGCCGCAGCGTGGCCAGGACCCCGAACCGGCCGCCCTTCAGGCTCTCATCGACGGCGAGTTCGACGCGGACCGGACCCATGAAGTGGTAGCCCTCCTCGCGGGCGTATTCACGCGCCGCCTCGACGAGCTCGGTCTGGAGGACGTCGTGGATGTCGTTGAAGCCGTCGAAGTCGCGCTGGCTGAGCTTGATCTCGAAGTCGTTCGGCACGACTCGCCGGCCCTTGACGTCGACCGAGCGCTGATCGTCCATCTCCCGCACCAACCGGCGTCCCAGCTCGATCGGGCGGATGGCGCTGCGCGAACCACGGAACACGCCCTCGACCATACGCTCCAGCCGGCGCTCCAGTGATTGCAGGCCCATGGTGGCCGACGATGCTATCGGCGGGCCCCGCGGCGCTCCCGGACGCCCTCCATCTGGGCGGGATTCTTGCCAGCGCGCAATCTGGGCGGAATTTCTGCCACCTGTCGCGAAAATTCCCGCCCAGTTTCCCGGGCGCGAACGCAAATGGGGGTCGGGCGCGGTGGTTGGTAGCGTTGTGCTGCTACTCGGGCGAGTGGCGGAATGGCAGACGCGCTGGCTTCAGGTGCCAGTGAGGGTTTCCTCGTGGGGGTTCAAGTCCCCCCTCGCCCACGGCGAGCATGCTCAGCTGCGTCGCAACCGCTGGTTGGCCAGGCCGGTTCGGGCGTCGGCGGAGAGCAGATCGAACACGTCGAAGCAGAACGTTGCGCTCGCCGCGCGCAGGGCGACGTCGCCGTCACTACGCGGGGCGGGTAGCGCCGGTCGCGAGCAGCACGACCGGGATATCGGGATGCCGTCCGCGCAGAGCGGCTGCGCGGCCAAGCGCCCGCCACACCTCGTCGGTCCGCTTCAGCCCACCGCGCTGGCTGGTGTGCGCACCGCACACCAGGAAGTACCGCGAGGATCCGTCGCCGTCGACGGCCACGAGGTCGACGGTGACGCCTGTCCCGCTGATCCGCCGCTTTCGCCCGGTGATGCGAAACCCCGCGCCGACGACCGCGTCCTCGGCCAGCATGGCCGCGGTCCGGCCATCGCCAGCCGTCCAGCCGAGCGCGAGCTCTGCTTGCACCTCCGCAACCCGCTGGCGAGCGATGTCGACGTAACCCGCGTCGAGGTCATAGCCGACGTAGCGCCGGCCCAGGCGGGCGGCGGCGACGAGCGCCGAGCCGCTGCCCATGAACGGGTCGAGCACGAGGTCGCCGCGGAACGTGTAGAGGCGGATGAGCTGCTCTGGTAGTTCGACCGGAAACGGAGCCGGGTGGCCGACCCGGCGGGCGCTCTCCGGCGGGATCGACCACACGTCAAGCGTCGACGCCATGAAGTCGTCTGTCAGCAGCGTGCTCTCGTGCGGCAAGCCCTCGACGGCGCGCTGCTTGGCCGAGCGGGCGCGGTCGAACCGGCCCTTGCTCGCGACCACGACCCGCTCGGTGATGTCGCGCAGTACGGGGTTGGCGGCGCTGCGGAACGATCCCCACGCGCAGGAGCCGTTGGCACCCTCGGCCTTCTGCCAGATCAGCTCCCCACGGAGCAGCAGCCCGAGCTCGTCCTCGAAGATCCGGATCACGTCGGCCGACAAGCTGCGGTACGGCTTGCGGCCGAGGTTGGCGACGTTGACCGCGATTCGCCCGCCCGGCTCGAGCTTGCGCACGCACTCGGCGAACACGTCGGTCAGCATGTCGAGGTACTCGAGGTACGAGGACGGGACACCGTCGCGCGCGAGCTCCTCCTCGTACTGCTTGCCGGCGAAGTACGGGCGGCGATGTGACCACGAGCGCGACCGAGCGGTCGTCGATCGCGTCCATGCGCCGGGCGTCGCCGTGGACGAACGGTTCGGCGACCGGCACGGGGCGGGCGCACGTCGTCGTCGACGGACAGCTCCGGCGCTGCGGAAGCGCTCGTAGAAGGCGGTAGCGTCGTGGCTCTCACGCCGGCCGACGCCGAAGTTCGATGTCGCCGTCGGTCGCCTCACGCTCACGCGATCTCGAGATTAGATGCCGATCGCGTCGCCGACCGAGATGAGATTCAGGCGCGTTGCCAAACCGGTCGCGGGCTACAGCAGGACGTGGCGGGCTCGCAAGGTCTCGATGACGACGTCGGCGGCGTCTTCGGCGCTCGCGGTGGTGGTGTCGATGTGGATTTCGGGGTGTTCGGGGGGCTCGTAGGGGGAGTCGACGCCGGTGAAGTGGGCGAGCTCGCCGGCGCGGGCCTTGGCGTAGAGGCCCTTGGGGTCGCGGGTTTCGGCGACGTCGAGCGGGGTGTCGACGTGGACCTCGATGAACTCGCCGTCTTCCACCCGGTCGCGGGCGAGGCGCCGCTCGGCGCGGAACGGGGAGATGAACGACACCAGCACGATCAGCCCGGCGTCGACCATCAGGCCGGCGACCTCGGCGACGCGGCGGATGTTCTCCACCCGGTCGGCGTCGGTGAAGCCGAGGTCGCGGTTGAGGCCGTGGCGCACGTTGTCGCCGTCGAGCAGGTACGTGCGGGCGCCGAGCGTGTGCAGCTTGGACTCGACGATGTCGGCGATCGTCGACTTGCCGGCGCCGGACAGCCCGGTGAACCACACGACGGCGGGGCGGTGCTGGTTCATCGCCGCCCGTGCGGCTTTGTCCACCTGCACCTGCTGCCAGTGGATGTTGTGGGCCCGGCGCAGGGCGAAGTGCAGGAGGCCGGCGCCGACGGTGTTCTGGGTCAGCTTGTCGATGATGACGAAGCCGCCGGTGTCGCGGTTGTCGGTGTAGGCGTCGAAGGGGATCGGCCGGTCGAGGGCGAGGTTGCACACGCCGATCTCGTTGAGCTCCAGCGTGGTGGCGGCGAGGTGGTCGAGGTTGTTGACGTCGATGCGGTACTTCGGGTGGCCGATCGTCAGGCCGACGGTGCGGGTGCCGATCTTCATCAGGTACGGCCGGCCCGGCAGCATCGGGTCCTCGTGCATCCAGACGACGTGGGCCTCGAACTGGTCGGCGACCTCGGCGGGGGCGTCGCCGGCGCAGATCACGTCGCCGCGGCTGGCGTCGATCTCGTCGGTCAGGGTGATCGTCACCGATTGGCCGGCGACGGCTTCGGCGCAGGTCGCCGTCGAACGTGACGATGCGGGCCACCGTGCGACGTGGTGCCGGCGGGCAGGACGCGGACGGGGTCGCCGGGGCGGATCGTGCCGCTGACGATGCGCCCGGAGAAGCCGCGGAAGTCGAGGTTGGGCCGGTTGACCCACTGCACCGGCAGGCGGAAGGGGCGCGTGGCGGTGTCGTCGTCGACCGGGACGGTCTCGAGGTAGCCGAGCAGCGTGGGGCCGTGGTACCAGTGCATGTGCGGACTCGGGGCGACGACGTTGTCGCCGCTCGAGCGCCGACACCGGGATGAACGTGACGTCGGTCAGGCCGATGCTGTCGGCGAACGTCGCGGTAGTCGGCCTGGATCTGGTCGAACACCGACGACGACCAGTCGACGAGGTCCATCTTGTTGACGGCCACGACCACCCGTTTGATGCCGAGCAGCGACACGAGGAACGTGTGCCGGCGGGTCTGGGTGAGCACGCCCTTGCGGGCGTCGACGAGGATCACGGCGACGTCCGCGGTCGACGCGCCGGTGACCATGTTGCGCGTGTACTGCTCGTGGCCGGGGGTGTCGGCGACGATGAACTTGCGGCGCTCGGTGGAGAAGTAGCGGTAGGCGACGTCGATCGTGATGCCCTGCTCACGTTCGGCCGACAACCCGTCGAGCAGCAGGGCGAGATCGAGGTCGCCGCCCTGGGTGCCGACCCGGGCCGAGTCGGCGGCGAGGGCGGCGAGGTGGTCCTCGAACACGAGGTGCGACTCGTAGAGCAGGCGGCCGATCAGCGTGCTCTTGCCGTCGTCGACGCTGCCGCAGGTGATGAACCGCAGCAGGCTCTTGTACTGCTGGGCGATGAGGTAGGCGTCGATGTCGGCGGCGATGAGCTCGGAGGTGTGGGCCATCAGAAGTAGCCCTCCTGCTTCTTCTTCTCCATCGAGGCCGCCCCGTCGAAGTCGATCACCCGGCCCTGGCGCTCCGACGTCGTCGCCAGCAGCATCTCCTGGATGATGCCGGTCAGCGTGTCGGCGTCGCTCTCGACGGCGCCCGACAGCGGGTAGCAGCCGAGCGTGCGGAACCGGACGTTCTTGATCATCGGCTCCTCGCCGGGGTCGAGGCGCATGCGCTCGTCGTCGACCATGATCAGCACACCGTCGCGCTCGACCACCGGCCGGGGAGCAGCGAAGTACAGCGGCACGATCGGGATCCGCTCCAGGTGGATGTACTGCCACACGTCGAGCTCGGTCCAGTTCGAGATCGGGAACACCCGCAACGTCTCACCCGGGCTGCGCCGAGCGTTGTACACCGACCACAGCTCCGGGCGCTGGCGCTTCGGATCCCACTGATGCTGCGGCGAACGCACCGAGAACACCCGCTCCTTGGCCCGCGACTTCTCCTCGTCCCGGCGCGCCCCGCCGAAGCACAGATCGAAACGGTGCTCGTCGATCACCTGCTTCAAGCCCTCCGTCTTCCACAGGTCGGTGTGCAGCGCGGAGCCGTGGTCGAACGGGTTGATGCCCCGCCGCACGCACTCGGGGTTCTGATGCACGATCAAGCTCGAGGCCGTGACCCGCCGCGGTCTCGTCACGGAAGGCGTACATCGCCGAGAACTTCCACGTCGTGTCCACGTGCACCAACGGGAACGGCGGCCTCGACGGGAAGAACGCCTTCAACGCCAGGTGCAGCAACACCGAGCTGTCCTTGCCCACCGAATACAACATCGCCGGCCGCTCGCTCTCGGCGACGCCTTCCCGCAGGATGTGGATCGCCTCCGCCTCCAAACGCTGCAGATGCGTCAGCCGGCCGTCGAGGTGGGAGCCCGCCCGCGCTCGATGCTGATCTGTGATGGTCATCGCTCAATCCGCCCTGTGTCTTCGCCGCATGAGTAGGTCGCGGCCAACAATGTTACGGAGGGTAGCGGCAACGTCGACGGATGGACAAGCGTCCCAGCACGTGCCGGGACAGTCGGTGATGGAGTCCTGGTCGCCATGCCGGGTTCGCGCATCGGCCTGTCGCTGGCTCGAGCTCAGCTAGTATCCCGTCGACACAGGAGGCGGGCAGATGAGGGCGATGCGGGTGGCGGCCATGCTCGCAGTGGTGGCGGCAGGGGCGTCGGTTGTGACGAGCGCGGCGGTCGAGGTGGTGTCGGCGGCGCCGACGCTCGTGCCGTCGAGTGTGGAGACCGTGCCGGTGCAGACGAGCGGCGATTCGATGGACGACCCGGCGATTTGGGTCCATCCGACAGACCCCTCGCTGTCGCTGGTTTTCGCCAACAACAAGCTCGGCGCGTTGGAGACGTACAACCTTGACGGGAGCCTCCATCAGCGTCTCAGCGATGCGGTCAGCTTCTGGGGCAACGTCGACGTTCGCCAAAACGTGTCCATCGCCGGTCGCACCCGCGACTTGGTCGCGGTCACCCATCGCGGCATCCAGTTCTACGAAGTGAGTCCGACCACTCGGATGCTGGAGCCGATCACCGACGGCATCGCGGTCGGCTCGAGCGGCGAGGGTCTGTGCATGTACCAGAGCGGGACCGGCGGTACGCTCTACGTCGTCAACATCACGTTGCCGGGGCGGTTGCGCCAGTACGAGGTGCGTGACGCCGACGGCGACGGCCTCGTGGACGTACAACTCGTGCGTGATTTCGAGGTCGGCTCGGAGGCCGAGGGATGCGTGGCCGACGATGCCACCGGCGCGCTCGTCGTCAGCGAGGAGGACGCCGCGCTGTGGAAGTACGATGCCGAACCGACCGGCGGAACGGCGCGCACCGCGATCGACCGTTCGATCTCGGCGGGTGGCCGACTTGCGCCGGACATCGAGGGCGTCACGCTGGTGACGCTGCCGGGCGGCGCCGGCTACTACATCGTGTCGGCGCAGAATGTCGCGGATCCGAACAACTCGTTCTTCGCTGTGTATGAACGTCAGGCTCCTCATGCGTTCGTCACGACGTTTCGCGTCGGCAACGGCACGACCTCGGACGATTGCGACCGGACCGACGGCGTCGCCGCCGTCGCCGCAGACCTCGGGCCGAACTTCCCCGCCGGCCTGTTCGTGTGTCAGGACAACAACAACGACGCGCCCGGTGGCGTCGGCAACCAGGACCTCAAGCTCGTTCGGCTGGATCAGATCGTCGACGTGAGCCCAGGAGACAACGAACCACCATCCGCGGCCGTGACCGGATCGTGCTCCGGTCTGCAATGCATGTTCGACGCGTCGGCGTCGGACGACCCGGACGGCTCGATCGTCGGGTACTCCTGGGAGTTCGGCGACGCGACACCGCCAGGGGAGGGCGTGGCGCCCACCCACCCCTATGACGAAGCCGGCACGTACCAGGTGACGTTGACCGTCCTCGACGACGGCGGCGCGACGGACACGGCGACGATGACCGTCACCGTGGGCACTGCGTCCAGCGAGATCAGCTTCGTGGCGCAGTCCTCGTCCCCCAACAGCAACTCCACGTCGTGGACCGCTCCGATCCCAGGCTCCGTGCAGGCGGGCGACATCTTGCTGGCGTGGTTCTCGGCCGGCAGCGGTCATGCACCGAGCGGTCTCGGTGGTTCGTGGCAACAGGTCCAGCGGGCGACGGACCTGAAACTCGCCGTGACCCTCTGGTGGCGACCGGCCACGCCGGCCGACGCGGGGAGCTCGGTCCGGGTGTCGTCGGTGCAGCAGAAGGGCGTGCTGACGCTGGCGGCGTATCGAGGCGTTGACACCGCCGGCCCGCTCGCCGCGGTCGGCGTCGCCGACCAGCCGGGATTGGCCGCCAACCACGCCACGGCGACGGTGACGAGCCCGGTCCAGGGGGGCTCACGGGTGTCGTTCTGGACGCTCAAGTCGAGTACCGTCACCACGCTGACCGCACCGGCCGGCGAAACCGTTCGTGGGACGACCAACGGCACCGGGTCCGGGCGGGTCACGACGCTGCTCACCGACAGCGTGGCGCCGGTACCGGCCGGTCCGCAAGGCAACCTGGTCGCGGTCAGCGACACCAGCGCCAGTAAGGCGACGGGATGGACGCTCGTGCTGCGGCCGGCGACGGCGACGCCGCCCGACAACGAGCCACCAACGGCTGTGGCGACTTCGTTGTGCAGCGGGCTGTCCTGCACGTTCGACGGCACGGATTCGAGCGACTCCGATGGCACCGTCGAGGAGTACTCGTGGGACTTCGGCGACGACTCTGGGTCCGTCAGCGGTCCGCAGCCTGAACACGCGTACGGCGCGGCGGGAACCTACGTCGTCACTCTCACCGTCACCGACGACGGCGACCTCACCGACACCACGACGACGAACGTCACCGTGACGGCGCCGCCGGTGATCTAGATCACCTTCGTCGGCGAGGCATCGGCTTCCGCCAACTGGACGACGTGGACGGTCACCGTGCCGGCCGCCGTTCGGGCCGGAGACTTGCTGCTGGCCTGGTTCGCCGCCGGAAGCGGGCACGTGCCGAGCGGTCCCGGTCCTGGATGGCAGCAGGTGAACCAGGTCGCCGACGCCGGACTGACCGCCACACTGTGGCGGCGGGTGGCGACCGCAACGGACGCCGGAGCGGCGATCCAGCTCACCTCTGCCCAGCAGAAGGGAGTGCTCACCGTCGCCGCGTACCGAGGCGTGCACCCGGTCAACCCGATCGCCGCCCATGGCGTGGCAACGCAGCCCGCCCTCACCACGACCCACGCCAGCGCCACCGTGAACAACCCGATCGCGGACGGGTGGCGTCTGTCGTACTGGTCGCTCGAGTCGCGCCGGGTGACCACGCTGACGCCGCCGACCGGAGAGGTCCCTCGGGCGGTCACGAACGGCACGGGGTCCGGGCGCGTGACCACGCTGCTGACAGATACCGGTGCGCCGGTCGCCGCGGGAACCCAGGGAAATCTCACCGCGCTCAGCGATGCTTCGACCAACAAGGCGACACTGTGGACGGTGATCCTCCGCCCCGCCTAGGTGGTGCCCGTCAGAAGTTGTCGTGTGATCCGGGTGGGTGGGTTTCGGTCCGCGCAGTGATGTCGTTGAGGTAGAGGCCGTAGGCGCAGTCGACGGCTTCTTCGGTGCGCCGGTGAAGGTGGCCTCGCGGGAGGACGGAGTCGTCGTATCCGTCCCTTGCTGGGGAGGTAGATGGCGAAGCCCCAGTTGTGGGGTGTGCCGAGATCAGTGAACCGGCACAGGGGCAGCGTTCCGACAGGCCGTCGATCCTCTCTTCGTAGAAGCGCTTGCGCCGTATGATCACCGTGTTCCACGCCACCCCCAGCCGCTTAGCGATGCTCACGTTCTCCTCGTCGTCGGCCGCCGTCAACACGATCCGGGTCCCAGTGGAGACCGAGGTGAGGAGGCGGCGCAGGTCGATCGCCGCGCAGCGGTGGGCCAGTGCGATGCGATTGCGGGCGATGCCGCGGTAGCGGACCTTGCGTCCGCCTCGTCGGATGAGCCAGGCGATGGATCGTTCGAACTTCGGGCGGTTGTCGCTGGGCGAACGGGAAGAGATCAGGAGGCGACTTGGTCTCGCGACCATTATCGGGCGTGGCGTGCCCACGACCGTGCCTATCGGGACGCGAGGCGCCCGAAGACTGCCAAGCTTGACGATCCTCGCCTCGCCGCTCAGGTCACCGAGTGGCTCGAGGCGTGGTGGTCCCCGGAGGAGATCACCGCCGCCGCTTGCCGATCGAGTTCCCGCACGATCCGATGATACGACTGTCGCATGAGACCACCTACCAAAGCATCTACGTGCAGGGCCGGGGCGAGCTGCGCCGCGAGCTCGCCCGTGCTTGCGCACCGGACGGGCCAAGCGTCGGCCCCGAACCGGGCCGAGAACCGCGAACGCATCGCACGGCCAGATCGACACCGTCGACCGCGCTTGTCGCCGAAGACGGGGACCAGCGAATCGGCGAGAATCACGTGACCGGGCGCGTCAGTGGTCGAGGATGATCGAGGCGACCGCGAAGTGTCAACCTCGACCTGAGACTCATACCGGCCCCCAAACGGGCAAGAGATCGCCGAACGAGCTCTCTCGCGCTCTCTCCCGGAAGGGGAACGGGGCCTGAGAAGGGCCGCAGGGGAGGGTTCCGAGGCGGTCGAACCATCCGTCCGGGTCGCCGCGGACCGCGGTGGGCAATTCCACCCTTTGGGACATTTTCGAAATTGAGTCTGGTATTGCTGCGACCGTCCGGTAATCTGCCCGGGGCTTGCCTCCTAAGGGCGGGAGGGCTTTCGAGCGGGAGACAAGGGCGGATCAATCATGAATACGGTCAAGCGGACTGACCGGGCTGGACGACGTCACGTGCGGAAAGTGACGTGGATCTCGGTGCTGTTGGCGATCGTGGCAAGCGTGCTGGTGGTCGGGGCACCGCCGGCGAGCGCCGCGGCGGGAGCACTGACTCACGTCGGCACCAGCAGCACCGCTGGCAACCGGACCAGCCACACGGTGACCATCCCGGCGGGTGTGCAGGCGGGCGACACGTTGGTCGCGTTCCTGACGACCAACACCACCGCCACGACGGTCAACGACCCGGCCGGTTGGACCGTCCTGGAGTCAGGCGACGGCAACCGTGTCCGTGGTCGCGCTTACACGCGACAGGCCGTGGCCGGCGACGCGGGTGATCCGTTCACGATCACGACGAGCGCACCCCGCGGCACCACCAAGTCGGTGATGAGCGTCTCCGCCTACCGCAGCAGCCTCGGCACCTCCTCGGTGACCGACTCGGCCATCTCCATCGTCAACACCTCGGGCACCAGCTCGACCACGCCTGACGTCGCGGTGAGCGACGAGAACTCGTGGGTCGTGAGCTACTGGAGTGAGAAGTCCTCCACCGACGGCATCGTCTTCACCCTCCCGGCCGGCGTGACCCAGCGCGGCGCGGCGACCAGCACGGGCAGTGGCAAGACCAGCGGCGTCGTGGCCGACTCCAACGGTCCGGTGGCGATCGGCACGGCCGCCGGCAAGGTCGCGACCGTGAACTCGGCGATCAGCCGCAGCGTGACGTACTCGGTCGCCGTGAGCCCCGGTGCCGTCGCCGACCCCCCGACCAACCAGGCCCCCGACGCGGTGTTCACCATCGACTGTGTGGGCCTTGCGTGCACCACCAACGGCGTCGGCTCCTCTGATCCCGACGGCGACGCGCTGACCTACACCTGGAACTGGGGCGACGGCACCCCCGACACGGCCGGTGTGAACGGCAGTCACACCTACGCCACGGCGGGGAACCGCACCGTGACGCTGACCGTGAGCGACGGCGAGCTCCAGGACGACACGACCCGGGATGCCGTGACCACGGCTCCGCCCAGCAACCAGGCCCCCAACGCGGCGTTCACCATCGACTGTGTGGACCTTGCGTGCACCACCAACGGCGTCGGCTCCTCCGATCCCAACGGCGATGCGCTGACCTACACCTGGAACTGGGGCGACGGCACCCCCGACACGGCCGGTGTGAACGGCAGTCACACCTACGCCACGGCGGGGAACCGCACCGTGACGCTGACCGTGAGCGACAGCGAGCTCCAGGACACCGCGACCCAGAGTGCCGTGACCACGGCTCCCAACCAGGCCCCCGTCGCGGTGTTCACCATCGACTGTGTGGGCCGTGCGTGCACCACCAATGCCAGCGGCTCCTCCGATCCCAACAACGACCCGCTGACCTACACCTGGAACTGGGGCGACGGCACCCCCGACACGGCCGGTGTGAACGGCAGTCACACCTACGCCACGGCGGGGAACCGCACCGTGACGCTGACCGTGAGCGACAGCAAGCTCCAGCACTCCACGACCCAGAGTGCCGTGACCACGGCTACGCCCGGGGTGGGCGTGCTCAGCCTGGTCGGCGTCGACAACACCGCCGGCAACCGCAGCAACCACCGCACCACGATCCCGGCGGCCGTCCTGCCCGGCGACACCCTTTTGCTCTTCCTGACCACGAACTCTCTCTCGACGATCGCCAACCCTGCGGGATGGACCCTCATCCAGACGCGTGACGGTAACGATTTCCGTGGTCGCGCCTGGACCCGTACCGCTGGGCCCGGCGATGCCGGCGCCGGCGTCCTCGTGACCACGAGCGCAGCGGCCAAGTCCGCGATGAGCCTGTCCGCCTACCGCAGCACCGAGGCCGCGAGCAGCGTGACGGCCTCGGCGAGCGCCATCGGCAACAGCTCCGACGCCACCCTCACCGCGCCGGCCGTGGCCGTCGCCCAGGAGAACTCCTGGCTGGTGAACTACTGGAGCGAGAAGACCTCCACCGACTCGACCGTCTGGACGCTTCCGGCCGACGTCACCTCGCGTGGTAGCGCGGCCAGCACGGGCTCCGGCAAGGTCAGCGGCATCCTCGGCGACTCGAACGGTCCGGTGCCCACCGGCAACGCCGCGGCCCGCACGGCCAACATCAGCCCGGCCGCCGGCCGCAACGTCACCTTCTCCGTCGTGATCGGTCCCGGTGTCGACACCGGCAACCGGGTCCCGACCGCAGCCTTCACGATGAACTGCGTGTCGCTGACCTGTGAGGTCGACGCCGCGGGCTCCTTCGACCTCGACCGCGATCCCCTGACCTACACCTGGAACTGGGGCGACGGAACTCCTGCCGGCTCCGGGGCCAACGCATCGCACAAGTACGCAACCACCGGCACCCGCACGGTCACCCTGACCGTCAGCGACGGCGTCCTCTCGGCGACCGCGACGCGCCAGGGCACCACGACGGCCCCCAACCCCGGCCCCGGCCACACCCGTATGGTGCCCGAGACGCCCCGGACCAACACCCCGATGATCTCCGACGGCGAGATCTGGGACATCGAGGTCGTCGGCAACCGCGCCTTCTACGTCGGCTCGTTCTCCAGCGTGCGCAACAACGCGAACGGCAACACCACGAACTACCCCAACCGGCGCCAGATCGTGGCGTTCAACCTCACCACCGGCCTGGTCGACGCCACCTTCAACCCGACGATCACGGGTACGCTCGACGCGGTCGAGGCCAGCCCTGACGGCACCAAGCTGTTCATCGCCGGAAACTTCACGGCCATCAACGGCATCGCGAAGCAGCACGTCGCCAGCGTCAGCCTGACCACGGGCGCCCCGGTCGCGGGCTTCACCGTGACGCCCGCCGGTCGGGTCACTGAGCTGGCCGTCACCAACAGCACCGTCTACCTCGGCGGCCGGTTCACCCACGTCAACGGCTCGGTCCGCGGCGCCCTCGCCGCGGTCAACAGCACCTCCGGCGCCCTATTGACGAACTTCGTGAACAACATCTCCGGCGGCGTCGGCGTGAGCGGCGTGCTGCAGGTGCAGCGACTCATCCTCTCCCATGACATGCGCACGTTGGTCGTCGTCCACACCGGGCGCCAGGTCAACGGGCAGGACCGTTACGGCGTGGCTCTGGTCAGCGGCGTCACCAACCAGCTGCTCCCGTGGAGCACCCGCCTGTGGCAGGACAACCTCCAGTTCGTCGGCGGCATCCAGCGGGCCTTCACCGCTGACATCGCCCCCGACGACAGCTACTTCGTGGTCGGCAGCGGCTCGGGTGGTGACCGCCCACCGATCAACGACACGGTGATCCGGTTCCCGATCGAGGGCGGCGCCAACGTCGAGGCGACGTGGATCTCACGGCACTTCGACAGCATCTACTCGGTGGCTGCCACCGAGCAGGGCGTCTACGCCGGTGGCCACTTCATGTGGAACGAGTCACCGACCGCCCGCGACCCGTGGCCGGGTCTCGACGACGTCGGCTACGGCACCGGCCAGGGCCTCGGCGGCTACGGCCTCGGTGACGAGGTGGTCCGGCGTGAGCACCTCGGGCTCCTCGACCCCGCCACCGGCAAGGCCCGGGAGTGGTACTCGACCTCCAACTCCGCCGAGGGCGAGAAGGCCATGCTGGCCTTCTCCGGTGGCCTGCTCATCGGCGGTGACGGTCCCACCAAGGGCGGCTTCAACGTCGGGCGCATCGCGTTCTTCGACTTCGCCTCGATCCCGGCCGCCAACGGCACCGATACCGTGATCGTCGACCCGATCGTGGGTCGGGTGAAGCAGCCCAACCAAGAGTTCACCGTCTCGGGCACGGCGACCGCGAACAGCGGCGTCAACCGGGTCGAGCTCACGGTCTTCGACCGTCAGACGCAGCGCTACCTCGCTGACAACCTGACCACCTGGCAGACCGCCAACAACACGATCCTCACCACGCTCGGCACGCCGGGCGCGAATTCGACCACCTGGTCCTTGCCGCTGACGATCACGAACAACCGGGAGATGGAGCTCCGGGCCCGCACCTTCAGCAATACCGGAAGCCAGGACCCGTCACCGGCCATCAAGAAGTTCGAGACCTTCGACTACTCCGATCAGCCACCGGACGCGAACGTCAACGGGCCGGGCGGCATCGTCGCCTCGACGGCCTTCACCATCACGGGATCGGCGACCGACGATGTCGGTGTCCAGTCGATCAGCTTCACCCTGCAGGACGAGTCCAACGACCGTTACCTGCAGGACGACGGCAGCGTGGCCACGAACTCCAACAGCTTCAATGTCGAGCCCGACGTGGTCGGCGCCACCAGCACGACCTGGTCGTACGACATGGTGGTTCCCTACGAGGGCGAGTGGTCGATCCGTGTCCGTGCGGTCGATACCGCCGGGCAGCTTCCTCGACACCGCCGACCGCACGTGGCTGGTGGACAGCAACGCCATCGCCCCCACGGTGACGATCAGCGCGCCGGCGGTCATGACGCCGCCGACCTCGGCGCAGACCGTCACGGTCACGCCAGGCCAGCCGATCACGTTCTCGGGGCACGCCTCCGACGACGAGGAGCTCGCCCGGGTCGAGATCCAGCTGCGCAACAACACCACCGGTGAGCGCCTCGCTGCGGACGGCACGTGGAACAACACCGTCCAGGCCGGCTGGCACCGGATCGGTCCCGCCAACATCAACGGTCGGGACTACGACTGGTCCTACACCACGCCGTTCAACCTGTCCCCGGGCAGCTACTCGTTCACCGTGCAGGCGGTCGACGAGCTGGGCCTGGAGACGACGAGCAACATGCAGGGTCGGCTGACCCTGAACGCGAACATCCCCGGCGACAACCCGCCGAACACAACCATCACGCCCAGCGGCACCCAGAACGGCGTGACCGTGCTCCAGCTGACCCTGGGCGGCACGGCGACCGACGACAAGGGCGTGCAGAGCGTCCGCGTCTCCATCCGGGACAACGACACCAGCCGTTACCTGCAGGCCAACGGGACGCTGGGAGCGGACTTCACGCCCGTGAGGCGACGCTGGGAACCCCCGGCGGGACCAGCACGACGTGGACACTCCCCACGATCAACCTCCCGACCGAGGGTAACTACTCCGTCACCGCGATCGCCTACGACACGGCCGGCCAGCAGGACCCGTCGACGAGCGGCGCAACGTCCCGCTACCCCATCTATCCCGGTGACATGCCCCCGGCGGTGATACCCGAGCTCATGCAGCCGCTGCCAGGTTCCGTCTTCGACGACGGCAAAATCGTGATCAGCGGCCGGGTCCTCGATGACCGTCAGATCGCCGAGGCCGAGGTGGCCGTGGTCAACTCCCTGGGTCAGTACATGAGCTCGAGCGGAACGTTCACGAGCACCAATGCCAGCTGGCGCAACGCATTCCTCAACTCTCCCGGGTCGCCGGGATCCAACTTCAGCTACACGACCCCGGTCATCCCGAGCGGCGTGTACCGGGTCCTTGCTCGTGGCATCGACAACCACGGTTTCACAACGAACCCGGTGTTCGAAGTGGCCATCGCACGGTGAACACGCCGGTCAGCCTTCCCCCCGTGGCGAACTTCACCTACGTCTGTACCGAGAACGTGTGTGAGTTCGACGCCCGTACCTCGCACCCCGACGAGAACACCCCGACGCTGACGTACTCGTGGAACTTCGGTAATGGTTCGGGCAGCGGCCCCGTCCCGACGAGGACCTACACGGCCCCCGGCACGTTCACGGTGACGCTGACGGCTCGTGACGAGTTCAACCTCACGAGCACGTTCAGCGCGGTGATCCCGATCGTCGAACCGGCGGGCAACCTGCCGCCAGTGCCGGTGATCAACACACCGAGCTGTGCCTCAACCTCCAGTGCAACTTCTCCGGCGTGGGCACGGAGGATCCGAACGACGGTGACACGTTCAACTACCGCTGGACGTGGGGCGACGGCACGGCACAGAGCACGTCGACGTCACCGTCGCACACGTTCCCCGCAGCCGGGACCTACACCGTCACCCTGACCTCCACCGACGGATGGGAAGCATCCGGCACGACCACCCGGGTCGTGACGGTGCCGACCCCGTAGCGGCGGGTTCGCACGACAGCGAGTAGCGGAACGGCCCTCGGAGCGATCCGAGGGCCGTTCGTCGCGTCATGAAGGTGAGAGGGGACGCTGCCGACGCCTCAGAGCCCAAGATCGGCCGATAACCTTTGCACCTCGGGAGGGGAGTCATTGTGGGAACACGTTCGTGGCGGAGGGGGCCTGGCGCCGATCGGCGTCCTGGTCGCCGTGATGGCATCTGGTGTGGCGACCTGGCTGGGGGTACTACCGAGCACGGCTGCGGCGGTGGACACGGAGGGTCGTCGGGACACCGTGGACGTGGGGCGGCAATGGGTACGGACAGCTAGGCAACGGCACCACCACTGCTCGGCGGACGCCGGGACCGGTGGGCATGGATGACGTGGTCGACCTCCACGGCGGTCGGGAGCACGTCGTCGCGCTCCGTGCCGACGGCACCGTCTGGACATGGGGCTCCAACGCCGAGGGCCAGCTCGGCCTGGGCACCACCGGGAACCGGTCGACCCCGACGCAGGTGACGGCCCTGACCGACGTCACGGCCGTGGAGACCGGGCACAACTTCTCGATCGCGCTGCCGGGCCGACGGCACAGTGTGGACCTGGGGACTCAACTCCGACGGCCAGCTCGGCGACGGCTCGACGACGCTCCGACGGGCGCCGGTCCGGGTCGTCGGGCTCACCGATGCCGTCGCCGTCGCCGGCGGGCGCGACATGAGCTACGCCATCCGGGCCAACGGCTCGGTCGTCGCGTGGGGTCGGAACGACGAGGGCCAGCTCGGCGACGGCACACTGACCCGACGCACGACGCCCGTCCCGGTCCTCAACCTCACCGGCGTGACCAGGATCGCCGGGGGTCGTGATCACGGCCTCGCCGTCCGCTCCGACGGGTCCGTGTGGGCCTGGGGCTCCAACAACTACGGCCAGGTCGGCAACGGGACGACCACCGATCGGACGACGCCGGTCCAGGTCACCACCGGTGTCGTCGACGTCGCCGCTGGCGCCCACCACTCGTACGCGCTACGCGCCGATGGTGGAGTGTCGTCGTGGGGTCGCAACTATCGCGGCGAACCTGGGCGACGGGACGACGACGCAACGCACGCGGCCCGTGACGGTGCTCAACGTCGTGAATGCCGTAACGATCGGCTCGGCACGCGACGCAGGTGTGGTCACGCTGACCGACGGCCGGGTCATGACGTGGGGCCACAACGTGTCGGGCCAGCTCGGCGACGGCACCACCACGAACCGGACCTCGGGGATCGTCGTGCCCGGGATCAGCGGCGCGGTCAAGGCGGCCGGTGGAGGCTCGGAGTACATGACCGCGGTCGGTAGGTCAAGCGCTGCCGCCGGTCAACCGGGAGCCCGTGGCCTCCTTCACCCACAGCTGCACGCTGCTCGTCTGCTCGTTCGACGGGACCGGATCGACCGATTCTGACGGCCAGATCGTGTCCCACCAGTGGGACTTCGGCGATGGCGCCGATACTGGTGCCAGCGTCACGCACGCCTATGCGACGGGCGGCACGTATGCGGTCACCTTGACCGTGACCGACGACGACGGTGCGACCCACATGGTGTCGGCTCAGGTGACCGTCACAGAGACCGTCACGCAGGTCCCGGTCACGTTCCGCGCGTCCGCCGGATCCGACGCCAACACCTCTTCCCCGGGCGTGACGATCCCGGCCTCGGTCTCAACGGGGGACCGGCTCGTCATGTTCATCACCACCAATCGCCTGCCGCCGACTGCGACCACGCCGGCGGGGTGGACGCCGCTCGGATCGGTGTCGGATGGTGTCGACGTGCGCGGATGGGCCTTCACGAAGGTGGCGGGGCCCGGCGACGCCGGGATTGTGGTGCGGTCGACCCTCGACGCGGTCTCCAAGACCTCGATGGTCCTGCTCGCGGACTCGGGCACCGCGACGATCGACAGCGCGACCGGTGCCGCGGAAGCTGGCGAGCGCGACCCACGCCGCGCCGGCTGCCCCAGGCAACGTGGCGGCCAACGCCACGGTCATCCGGTACTGGGCCGACAAGACCAGCACGGTGCACGGGTGGACCGTGCCCCCAGCCCTCACCAGCCGGGCGTCGACGGTCGGAAGCCCGAGTGGCATGATCAGCGTGGTCGCCGGGGACGCCGTCGTACCGACGGGTGGTCCTGTCGGGCCGCTTTGGCGACGGCCGGGGTGGCCGTGTCGAAGGCGATCAGCTGGACTGTCGCGGTGTCACCAGCGTCCGCGTGACATTTCGGCTTCACGGCAGGAACCGCAGAAGGCGGCTCACCGAGGACCAGCGCGCGCAGTGGCGCTGGTCGAGCACCGCACGGAGCCGGGTCCCGCCCGCCGAGGGAGCGGCTGGGAGTGTGGCCGCTGTCGTCCGGGTCGAAGGCTTTCATGGCTCGACGTGTCGACGCTGGGTTCGAGTCGTGAGGAGTCCTGGCGACGGGGGTCCCACGACGCGTAATCGGAGGCCTTGGCATTCTGCGGATAGCCGACTCTGCGGGCGGGAGGGCCTCCGACGTGGGCAACGTAGTGGTGGGAGA
>CAVWJT010000022.1:0-49548 GCA_963755235.1 uncultured Acidimicrobiia bacterium | reverse complement strand
TCGGTGGATCGCCCAACAGATGGAGGGTGATTCGCCGCCCGGTGACGGTGCCCACCGCAGGCTCGTCCTTGCGCGGTAAGCGACGAGCGGTCTCCGCCGCCGGGGCGACCCAGCCTCGGTCCGCGTTCGCGGCGGCTGGCGCCGGGCCATGGCGAGAAGTGGTCGCCGGTGACGGCCGGACGTTTGCACGTCATCTGCGAGCGCGACGTGGGCCTGTTCTCGCTGATCCAACAGGTGGTCGCCAACGTGCCGTGGGCGTTGACCGAAGGTCGGGTGCCGATCGTCTACTTCGGATCGCGTACCTGCTACTGGACGCCCAACGGCTTCCGCGGTCGGGACAACGTGTGGGAGTACTACTTCGAGCCGCTCGTGGCTTCCCGGCCGGCCGCCAGCGTGCCCGACTCCGTCCGAGCGGTGATGCTGGCCGAGCCACCGGTCGCGTCAGACGTCGGCTACCTGACCGCTGACGGCTGTCTTGTCACGTCGCACTTCGGCGACCACCCCCACCTCGCGGGGGCCACGATGTCGATCCCCTATGAGTGGAACGATCCCGACGACCGCTTGCGCGCCGAGGCGAAGGGGGTGCTCGACCGCTTCGTACATCCCCGCCCGGAGCTTCAGGCTCGAGCCGACCGGTTCGCGTCGCGCTACTTGAACGGCCATCACATCATCGGTGTCCACGCCCGAGGGACCGACGCCGTATCCGAACAGGAGCAGCGGGCGCATCGCGTGGGGTCGCTGGTCCTGGGTCGCTATGTGACCGAGATCGCGCGGCTCCTCGAGCTCGCTCCGGCGGCCAAAGTGTTCGTGGCCACCGACGACGAGTCATCACTCAGGTTCCTGTGGCGCGCCTTTCCGCGACCGGGTGATTGCCCATCCGAGCCTGCGCCATCAGGACGGCCACGCAGCCGGACAGGGCCCGACCGGTTGGCTCATGCCGGCCTACATCGCCTCCGACCCTGACGCGGCGGCACGCAACGGCGAGGAGGCCATCATCGAATACCTCTTGCTCAGCCGATGCAACTACCTCGTGCACAACGGTTCGAGCCTGGCCCGGACAGTTCTCTTGAACGCGCCGCACCTGCCGCACACGAACACCCACACGTCGAGCCGATGACCTCCGGTACCTCTCTGCCCGCCCACGGACCCGGTGCAACCGACCCGGCGAACACCGTCGATCCCCACATCGTCGAGCTGGTCAAGGCGAGCAAAGCGCGTCGCCGCCAGTCGATGCA
This sequence comes from uncultured Acidimicrobiia bacterium, assembly GCA_963755235.1. GTDB lineage: Bacteria > Actinomycetota > Acidimicrobiia > Acidimicrobiales > Ilumatobacteraceae > JALZMG01. The sequence goes on along the minus strand of CAVWJT010000022.1, from coordinate 48,313 downwards.
GCGCCACGTCGATCGTCCTCGGCTGGCGTTCATCGTCCATTCCTTCAATCGCGTCGCCAACGTCGACCAACTCGTGCACGGACTCCGTTCGCTCGGTGCGCACGAGCTGATCGTCTCTGATGATGGATCCGTCGATGGCTCCTTCGAGAAGTGGCTCGCCTATCTCGACCGTCCGAATGACTTCCTCATGCGTTCCAACGACCTGCACGAGATCCGGGCGATGGATCGCGCCATCACGTACGCCCGCGCCGAGATCGTGTGCCTCGTGCAGGACGACGACCAGATCCCTTGTGGCGCCGGCTGGCTCGAGCCGATTCTGCAGCGTTTCACCGACGACCATGCGTTGGCTGTGGTCGGCGGGTTCATGGGGTTCGAGAGCTTCCACCCCGACCCGGCACGGGCCCGGCCGATCTGGGGCGGCGGATTCCGCTACGTCCACCACGCCAACATCGGCCCGTACTTCATCCGCAGGCGCAGCTACGAGCAGCTCGGAGGGTGGGATCATTCGTTCTCCGCGCCCGGCGAGCCGGGCATCTGCTTTGAGAGCGAGTTCTGCCTGCGGGCCTGGACCGAGGGCCATCGGGTGGGATACAGCTTCGTCCCGTTCAAGGGGCCACCAGGCCACTATGCGATGGACGGAGGCACCATGGTCTTCACGCCTCACGTTCGGGAACGCAACCGGATCGTCAACACGCGCCGGATCTACGAGACCTACCGATCGCGGTCCCCGCACATCGACCGGCTGGTCGAGCAGGCCAACGCCGAGGACGGTTCGCGGGCCTGAACCAAGCGGGCGTCCAGACCGTCAAACCTGTCGATCACGCGGATTGGCGCGTCCGCGGCGAGCGGTTGTGCCACCCCGGGGGACTTATCGTGGGAGGCGTGCCGCGGCCGATCTGCATCGCCCTCGTCGATGACTACGACGTCGTGCTCGTCGGACTCGCCCACCTCTTCGATGAGTACCGGGATCGCATCATGGTCGCCGAGATCGACTCCAACCAGCCTGTCATCGATGACGTCGACATCGTGCTGTACGACTCGTTCGCCCAGCCAGAGGCTGATCACGACGAGATCGAGGTCCTCATCAGCAATCCACGGGCGGGCAAGGTCGTCGTCTACACGTGGAACTTTCATCCATACCTCGTCGACAGCGCGATCCAGAAAGGAGCGAGCGGCTACCTCTCCAAAGCGCTGCCGGCAAGCGAGCTGGTGACGGCACTGGAGGCGATCCACGCCGGCGAGGTCGTGATCAGCGACCAGCCGCCACTGTCCCGATCGCACTCGGCTCTCGATTGGCCAGGACGCGCCGAAGGGTCTGACCGACCGCGAGTCCGAAGTCCTCGCCCTGATCACTCAGGGAATGAGCAACGCTGAGATCGCCCAGGCGATGTACCTCAGCATCAACACCATCAAGTCCTACATCCGCTCGGCCTATCGCAGGATCGGCGTCACCAACCGCACCCACGCGGTGCTCTGGGGAACTGAGCACGGATTCAGGCCCGACTACCACCGCATCGACCACTGGCGCGGTGGTCCGTGACGACCACCTGGGGTCGGCAGGGAACGGTGCCGGCGATCGTGAACTCGCAGTGCCGAGGCCAGTGACGCCGATCTCGCGGCGCACGTTCCTGGCCTTCGGCGCGACGGTCGTCGTGCCGGTGCCTGCACGACCGACGACGTCGCATCGTCGTCCAGCGCATCGCCGTCCACGGCGCCCCGACAGCCGGAGCCGGACGTACCGTCGACGATCGGGGCCGCGGCGTCGGTGACAACCGATGGGACCACGACAACCACGGCGCCACTGGCCGCCAACCCGTTCACGCTCGGTGTCACCGCGGGCGATCCCGACGAGCGTTCCGCGGTGCTGTGGACCCGGCTGGTGGCCGGGAGTGACGCCCCCCTCGCCGACGAGGTCGCCGTGGTCTGGGAGCTCGCCCGCGAGCCGGCGTTCGGCGACGTGCTGGCGTCAGGCGTCGTCCCGGCGTCGGCCGCCGGTGGCCACAGCGTGCACGTCACCGTCGACCTCGACGGCCCGGCGTGGTACCGCTTCCGCGCCGGCGGCTGGACGAGCCCTGCCGGCTGGGTCGCCCCGACGCCCGCGGCCGGGGAACAGGCCGCGCTCCGCATCGCCGCCGCGAGCTGCCAGCACTTCGAGACCGGCTTCTACGCCGCCCACCGCGACATCGCCGAGTGGCAACCCGATCTGGTGCTGTTCCTCGGGGACTTCATCTACGAGGGCGCCGCCCAGCCCGTGGGTCCGGACCGGGTGCGGTCGCACGACGGCGACGAACCCACCGACCTCGCCGGCTACCGGGCGCGGTACGAGCAGTACCTCGCCGACCCCCAGCTGCAGGCCTCGCGGGCCGCCTGCCCGTGGCTCGTGATCTGGGACGACCACGAAGTGGAGAACAACTACGCCGGGCTGGTCCCGGAGGATCCCTCGGAAGCGGATGGCTTCGCCGCCCGCCGTGCCGCCGCGTACCAGGTGTGGTGGGAGCACATGCCGGTGCGCCTCCCCCCACCGGCGGACGGCGAGGCGTACCCGATCCACCGGCGTGTGCAGTGGGGCGCGCTGGCCGATCTGCTTCTCCTCGACGGGCGGCAGTACCGCTCGGACCAGGCGTGCCTCGATGTCACGCTGAGCTTCGAACCGCCGTGTCGAGAGGCCGTCGAGCCGACGCGCACGATGCTCGGCACCGACCAGGAACGCTGGCTCGACGACGCGTTCGCGGCGGCGACCGGGACGTGGACCGTTCTCGGCCAGCAGACGGTGATGACCGACCTCCGGCTGCCCAACGGGGCGATCCTCAGCCACGACCAGTGGGACGGATACGCGCCCGCGCGCGACCGGTTGCTGGACCGCGCCGCCGGCGTCGACCGAGTCGTGGTCCTGACTGGCGACATCCATCTGTCGGCTGTCGGGACCCTTCCGGGCGTCGGGGTCGAGTTCGTCACCACCTCGATCTCATCGGCCAACGACCTGGAAGGGCTCGTGGATCCGGCGGCGCTCGCCGGCTTGTTCGACACCGTCGTCGAGGCCGAGCTGGCGCATCGGGGCTACACCCGCCACACGGTCAGACCGGACTCCTGGACCGCCGAGTTCCGCACCGTCGACGACGTGGCGTCCGCCGACTCACCGGTGTCGACGTGGCGAACATTCCGCGTGCACGCCGACGCCCGCGACACGGCGCGCCGATTGTAAGAGGCCTTGACAGTTGCTGCATCATGAGCGATCGGTAACGAGGGGAGACGTCGGATGAGGGCCCGCGTGCCCGAGTTGCGTGGTCGAGCGCGGATGCGTCGACGAGGCCGTACCGGTCGCAGCTCGGTTCCGGGGGGTTCACCGTGAGCGTCCCGACGACGCGTCCCGAACCGCTGCGGCGCACGTGGCTGGACACCTTCGACCGGCGGTTGCGTCGCGCCGGGCTGGAGCTGGAGCAGGTCGAGATGAACGGCGGGACGTCGTTCGAGTTGCGCACGGGCGACGGACACGATCTGAGCGTTCCCGCGACGGCGCCCGTCGACTGGCCGGCGCAGTCCGAGGCGCTCCCCCCCGGTGGGGTCCGGGACCGGGTCGCCGCGGTCACCGGCATCCGCGCCCTCCTCACGACGGCCGCCTTCGACGGGGCCCGCCTCACGATGCGAGTGCTCGACGACGAGGACAAGACCATCGCCCGGCTGCACGTCGACACCGCGGCGGGAGATGACGTCACCACGGCCCGGATCTCCCTGAGCCCCTTGCGGGGATACGACCGCGAGACCGGCCGGGCCGGCGCCCTCCTGGCATCGGTGAACGCGATCACTCCCGTCGTGACCCCGACCGACGCCGAGGACATCCACCCCGGCGCGGCGATCACCGCCGACATGCCGGCTGCGGCCGCCATCTCCCGCGTGCTCCGGACGTTCCTCGCCACCGTCGAGGTCAACGTGCCGGGCGTGCGCGCCGACATCGACACCGAGTTCCTTCACGATCTTCGGGTCGCCGTGCGTCGGGCCCGTTCGACCGTGAAGCTGGCTGGCGACGTCCTGCCCGCAGCCGTGGCGGTGGAGCAGTTGGCGGTCGATCTGAAGTGGCTCGGCGATGCCACGACGCCGACCCGCGACCTCGACGTGTACCTCCTCGGCGTGCCCGGCATGGCCGAGCGCCTGCGGGCGGCCCGGCCGCCCGACCTCGACGCCTTCCGTGCCCAGCTCGCCGGCTACCGCGCCGAGGCGTTCGTCCGGTTGGAGGCCGACCTCCGGTCGCCGCGCTTCGCGACCCTCCTCGGCCGGTGGAGGACGGTGTCCTCGCTCGAGCCGCGTGATGCGCCCCCTGGTCCGACGGCGATCGAGTTCGGCGCCGCCCGGCTGCGCCGCGCCCACCGCCGGGTGATCCGGCTCGGATCGACCATCACTCCGTACACGCCGGCCGCCCAGCTCCACGCGTTGCGCAAGCGGTGCAAGGAGCTGCGCTACCTGATCGAGATCTTCGCGCCGATCGAGCCGCCGCGGACGCGAAAGCGCGTGCTCCCGGCGCTGAAGGCGTTGCAGGAGTGCCTCGGCGAGTTCCAGGACAGCGAGGTGCAGGCGGCCGCGATCCGCTCCTTCGCCGGCGCGATGATGGCCGCGGGGACCGGCTCGGCCGGCGACGCTGCTGGCGATGGGCGAGCTCGCCGGTCAGCTCGACGCCGACCAGCAGCACGCCCGGGCCAGGTTCGGCGGCATCTTCGCCGACTTCACGACGGCCACCCGCAAGTTGCACTGGAACGGCGCGCGCGAATGAAGGTCCTCGCGGCCTACAACCTCAAAGGGGGCGTCGGGAAGACGTCGGCCGCCGTCAACCTGGCGCACCTCGCCGCCCGCGAGGGGCGGCGCACGCTGCTGTGGGACCTCGACCCGCAGGGGGCGGCGACGTTCACGTTCCGCATCAAGCCGCGCGTCAAGGGCGGGAGCAAGGCGCTCGTGCGGAGGACGACGCGGATCGATCGGGCGATCAAGGGCACCGACTTCGAGCGGCTCGACCTCCTCCCCGCCGACTTCTCCTACCGCAACATGGACCTCCACCTCGACGCCCGGAAGCAGCCGGTCCGGCGGCTGCGCCGCCTGCTCGCCCCGCTCGCCGACGAGTACGACATCGTCATCCTCGACTGCCCACCCAGCATCTCGCTGGTGTCGGAGAGCATCATGGACGCCGCCGACCTGCTCCTCGTGCCCCTCATTCCCGCGACCCTCTCCCTGCGCACGCTGGGTCAGCTCGACGACTTCCTCGACGGATTCGACGGCCGAACCCCGCGCGTGCTGGGCTTCTTCTCGATGGTCGACCGTCGCAAGCGCCTCCACCGGGACATCGTGGCCGCGCCCCCTGCACCGGCGCGCGGCACCCGCATCGCCTCCACCGCGATCCCGTCGCTCTCGATCATCGAGCGCATGGCCGAGGTCCGCGCGCCGGTGACGGCGACGGCGCCGCGGAGCGCCGCCGCCCGCTGCTACGAGGAGCTGTGGGCGGAGGTCAGCGGAGTGCTCGGGCACATGACTCCGTCGTCCGGCCCCACGCAGGTGGAGATCGAGTCGAAGTTCGACGTCCCGGCGGAGTTCGCCCTGCCGCCGCTCACCGGCATGGACGCGGTCGCGGCGGTGGCCGAGCCGATCGAGTTGCACCTCGACGCGACCTACTTCGACACTGAGGACCTCCGCCTCGCCCACGCCGGGACCGCCCTGCGCCGCCGCTCGGGGGGACTCGACGACGGATGGCACCTCAAACTGGCCAAGGCGCTGGACGAGCGCATCGAGATGCAGCGGCCGCTCGGTCGGGACCCGACCCACGTGCCGGCGGCCCTGCACGATCTGGTCCTCGCCCGGACACGGGGCCGCCCGCTGGTGCCGATCGCCACGCTGCGGACCCACCGCATCGTCCACCACCTGCTCGGTCCGGGCGGCACGCCGATGGCCGAGGTCGCCGACGACCGGGTCACCGGCGAGAGCGGCTCCGCGGTCACGGCCTGGCGCGAGGTCGAGGTCGAGCTGATGGACGGCGACCGCGACCTGCTCGCCGCCGTCGGCGGGCGCCTGCAGGAGGCAGGGGCCGAACCGTCGGATGCGTCGTCGAAGCTGGCCCGCCTGCTCGACATTCGGCCCGATGGCGACGAGGCCCCAACCGTCGGACCCGGCTCGACCGCCGCGGAGGTGCTGCTCGCCCACCTCGCCGAGCAGGCGGCGGCGCTCGTGGCCCTCGATCCGCTGGTCCGGGTCGACAGTCCCGACGCCGTGCACAAGATGCGCGTCGCCGTGCGGCGCCTGCGCAGCGCCCTGGCCACGTACCGGCGCCTCCTCGACCGCTCGATCACCGATCCCCTGCGCGACGAGTTGCGCTGGCTCGGCCATGTGCTCGGTCCCGTCCGCGACGCCGAGGTCACTCGCGACAACCTGCGCGACGAGATCGCCGCGCAGCCCCGCTCGCTGGTCATCGGTCCGGTGGCGCGACGCGTCGACCGGACCCTCGGAGCAGAGCACCGCGAGGCCCATCGCCGGGCCCTGACCGAGCTGCGCAGCGACCGCTACCTCCGCCTGCTGGACGACGTCGACGCCGTCGCCGGCGGGAGCGCGTTGAAGGGCAAGCGCGGGAAGCGGCCGGCGCGCAAGCAGCTGCCGCGGGAGGTCCGCCGGGCGTTCGACCGCCTGGCCGGGTTCGTCGACCAGGCCGCGGCGGCGACGTCGCCCGAGGAGGAGGACCGCCTGCTGCACGAGGTGCGCAAGGCGGCCAAGCGGGTGCGCTACGCGGCCGAGTCGGCCGCAGCCGGCGATCGGCTCGGACGCCACGGATCTCGCCGACGCGATGGAGCAGGTTCAGGACGTGCTCGGCGAGCACAACGACAGCGTCGTCGTCCGGCCGTTGCTGCGCCGCCTCGGCGCCGAGGCCGAGGCCGCGGGCGACAGCGCGTTCACGTTCGGGCGCCTGCACGCCGCTCGAGGAGTGGCGCGCCGCGCGTACCCGGCAGCAGTACGACGACATGATCAGCGGCCTCACCAAGCCGCCGAAGTGGCTGCGCTGAAAGACCCGCGCGACGATGTCGCGATGGAACTGGCGCACGATGCCGGACCGACTGACGTCCCGCTGCTCGACGACACGATCGGGGCCAACCTCGCCCGGACCGTCGCCGAGCACGGCGACCGCGAAGCCCTCGTCGCCCGCCACCAGGGCGTGCGGTGGACCTACACGGAGTTCGCCGAGCGGGTCGCCCGGCTCGCCCGCGGCCTGATCGGGCTCGGGCTGGAGGCGGGCGACCGCGTCGGCCTGTGGAGCCCGAACTACGCCGAGTGGACACTGGTGCAGTACGCCACGGCGGAGATCGGCGTGATCCTGGTCAACGTCAACCCGGCGTACCGCACGCACGAGCTGGCCTTCGCCCTCAACCAGTCGGGCTGCCGCATCCTGTTCGCCGCTCCGTCGTTCAAGTCGTCGGACTACGTCGACATGGTCGAGCAGGTCCTGCCGGAGGTGCCCGGCCTCGAGCGGGCGGTGTTCTTCTGGGAGGACGACTGGGACGAGCTCGTCGCCGGCGCCGGCGGGGCGACCGACGCGCGAGCTGGACGAGCGGCGGGCCCGACTGCGACCCGATGACCCGATCAACATCCAGTACACGTCGGGCACCACCGGATTCCCGAAGGGCGCCACCCTCACCCACCGCAACATCCTGAACAACGGGTACTTCGTGACCCGCCTGCAGGGGTTCGGGCCGACCGACCGGCTGTGCATCCCGGTGCCCTTCTACCACTGCTTCGGGATGGTGATGGGCAACCTGGGCTGCACCACCCACGGGGCGACCATGGTGATCCCGGCCGACGCGTTCGAGCCGACCCATGTCCTCGAGACGATCGAGGCCGAACGCTGCACGGCGCTGTACGGCGTGCCCACGATGTTCATCGCCGAGCTCGCCCATCCCGAGTTCGAGCGGTTCGACCTGTCGAGCCTGCGCACCGGCGTGATGGCCGGGGCGCCGTGCCCGATCGAGGTGATGAAGGCGTGCGTCGACCGGATGCACATGACCGAGGTGACGATCTGTTACGGGATGACCGAGACCTCGCCGGTGTCGACGCAGACTCTTCCCGACGACTCGCTGCACCACCGCACCGCCACCGTGGGGCGGGCGCACCCGCACGTCGAGATCCGGGTGGTCGACCCGGAGTCCGGCGAGACACTTCCGCGGGGTGCGACCGGCGAGTTCTGCACGCGTGGCTACTCGGTGATGCAGGGCTACTGGAACGATCCCGAACGCACGGCCGAGTCGATCGACGCCGATCGCTGGATGCACTCGGGCGACCTCGCCGTGATGGCCGAGGACGGGTACGTGAACATCGTCGGCCGGATCAAGGACATGGTGATCCGCGGCGGGGAGAACGTCTATCCGCGGGAGATCGAGGAGTTCATCTACACCCATCCCGACGTCGAGGACGTGCAGGTGATCGGGGTGCCCGACGAGCGCTACGGCGAGGAGCTCATGGCGTGGGTGCGTCTGCGCCCCGGCGCCGAGCTCGAACCCGAGGATGTGCGCCAGTTCTGTCAGGGCAGGATCGCCCACTTCAAGATCCCTCGCTACATCCGGTTCGTCGACGAGTTCCCGATGACCGTCACCGGCAAGGTCCAGAAGTTCAAGATGCGTGAGCAGGCCGTCGCCGACCTCGGCCTGACGACGGTGGAAACCGCCTGACCATCCGAGGTGTTCGCCGCACCGGAGGGTTTGCGGACCGGGACGTCGCAGGAAACCCTCGGTCGACACGCAACCCTCGGGTGCGGCGGCCAGAATGCTCGGATGCCCGCCCGTAAGCGTGCCCCCGAACCCCCGCGCCCGCGGCAGTGGGTGGGGCGGCCGTATCCCCTCGGGGCGACGTACGACGGGGCGGGCACCAACTTCTCGTTGTTCTCCAGCGTCGCCGAGGGGATCGAGCTCTGCCTCCTGTCGGGGGAACAGCAAGCAGAGCAAGCAGAGCAGCGCGTCGAGCTGACCGAGGTCGACGGGTACTGCTGGCACACCTACCTCCCGGACGTGCGACCGGGCCAGCGCTACGGCTACCGGGTCCACGGCCCGTGGAACCCCGCCGAGGGGCACTGGTGCAATCCGGCCAAGCTGCTCCTCGATCCCTACGCCAAGACGGTCGACGGCGAGGTCGACTGGGATCCCGCCTGCTTCGCCTACGACCGCGCCGATCCCGACCAGCCGAACACCGCCGACAGCGCCCCCCACGTCCCGCGCGCCGTGGTCAGCGACCCGTTCTTCGACTGGGGCAACGACCGCCCGCCCGACCATCCGATGCACGAGACGATCATCTACGAGGCCCACGTCCGCGGCCTGACGATGCGCCACCCGGACGTCCCCCCGGAGCTGTGCGGCACGTACACCGCGCTCGCCCACCCGGCGATCGTCGACCACCTCACGCGCCTCGGCATCACCGCGCTCGAGCTGATGCCCGTGCACCAGTTCGTCCACGACGCTCAGCTCGTGGCGCGCGGCCTGCGCAACTACTGGGGCTACAACTCGATCGCCTTCCTCGCGCCCCACAACGGCTACGCCGCCCGGGCGGCCCCGGGTCAGCCGCTGCCGACCCCGTTCAGCCACGTGCAGGAATTCAAGACGATGGTGAAGGCGCTGCACACCGCGGGCATCGAGGTGATCCTCGACGTCGTCTACAACCACACCGCCGAGGGCAACCACCTCGGCCCGGTCCTGTCGATGAGAGGCATCGACAACCACGCCTACTACCGCCTCGTCGACGGCGAGCCGCGCCACTACCTCGACTTCACCGGCACCGGCAACAGCCTCAACGTGCGCAACCCGCACGTGCTCCAACTGATCATGGACAGCCTGCGCTACTGGGTGACGGAGATGCACGTCGACGGGTTCCGCTTCGACCTCGCCTCGACGCTCGCCCGCGAGCTCTACGCCGTCGACCGCTTGTCGGCCTTCTTCGACCTCGTCCAGCAGGACCCGATCGTGTCGCAGGTCAAGCTCATCGCCGAACCGTGGGACGTCGGCGAGGGCGGCTACCAGGTCGGCAACTTCCCGCCCCAGTGGTCGGAGTGGAACGGCCGCTACCGCGACACCATCCGCGACTTCTGGCGCGGCGTGCCGGCCACCCTCGCCGAGTTCGGGTCCCGCTTCACCGGCAGCTCGGACCTCTACCAGGCCGACAGCAGGCGCCCGACGGCGTCGATCAACTTCGTCACCGCCCACGACGGCTTCACCCTCGCCGATCTGGTCTCCTACCACGAGAAGCACAACGACGCGAACGGCGAGGACAACCGCGACGGCGAATCCTTCAACCGGTCGTGGAACTGCGGCGTGGAGGGGCCCACGGACGATTCGGCCGTCCTCGCCCTGCGGGGCCGCCAACGGCGCAACCTCGTCACCACCCTGCTGCTCTCGCAGGGCGTGCCGATGCTGCTCGGCGGCGACGAGCTCGGCCGCAGCCAGGGCGGCAACAACAACGCCTACTGCCAGGACAACGAGGTGTCGTGGTTCGACTGGGATCACGTCGACACCGAGTTCACCGACTGGGTCCGCCGGGTCACCGCGCTGCGCCGCGCCCATGCGGTCCTGCGCCGGCGGCGCTGGTTCCAAGGCCGGAAGATCCGGGACACCGAGGATCTCGCCTGGTTCCGGCCCGACGGCGAGCCGATGACCGACGAAGACTGGGAGACCGGCTACGCCCGGGCCGTCGGCGTGTTCCTCAACGGCGAAACCATCCCGACACCCGACGCCTATGGTGGCCGGATCCTCGACGACAGCTTCTTCGTCATCCTCAACGCCAGCGAGACCGACCTGAGCTGGGTGGTTCCGGGAGGCGGCTGGCAACGGGACTGGACCGTCGAGCTCGACACCAGCTTTCCCGACGCCGCCCCCAAGTCCGTCGCCGGCGGCGACGTCGTCGACTTGATCGCCCGCTCGATGGTCGTGCTGCGGTCACCCGCCGAGAAAGCCGGTCCTTGACGGACCACGACGGGTTGCGCCGCCGGGCGACCGAGCTCGGGGTCGAGACGTCGTACTGGGACGTCGCCGGAGAGCTCCATCACGCCCCGGACGAGACGCTGCGCGCCGTCGTCGACGTGCTCGAGGCCGACGCCGCGGCCGGCTCCACCCGCCAGCTCGATCCGGTCCTCGTGGCGCCGGCGGGTCCGTTCCGGGTCGACGGCGTCATCGACCTGCACCTCACGCTCGCCGACGGCACGAAGATCGACGTGCATCCTGACGCGGGCGCGGCGTCGCTCCCCCCCGACCTCCCCGTCGGCTGCCACCGCCTCGAGGGCTCTGCCCCCGGGCGGGAGGAGATCACGACGGTCGTCGTGCCGCCGCCCACGATGCCGCGGGATCCGAGCCTCGCCGGTGGCGTCGGACTGTTCGTGCCGACGTACGCGCTCTGGGAGCGCGAGGCCCCCCTGCCGTCGTTCGCCCACCTGGCGGCGCTGGGCGGGCGGGCGCCGCGGCTCGGCGTCGACGTGATCTCGACGTTGCCCCTCTACGCCGCGTTCCTCGACGAGCCGTTCGACCCGAGCCCGTACTCGCCGATGAGCCGGCTCCACTGGAACGAGGTCTACGTCGACGACGCCACGCTCCCCGTCGCTCCTGCCGCCGGCGCGACCGAGCTCATCGACTGGCGGACGCTCGCCCGGCGCCGGCGTCGCCAACTGCTCGACCACGCCGGCGACCTCGACCCGTCGCTGCTGGCCGCAGTGACACGGTTCGTCGCCACCCGCCCCGACGTCGCCGACTTCGCCCGTTACCGGGCCGCCCGCCCCGAACCGGTCGACGCCGGCCGGCCGCCCGCGCTGGTCCGGCGCAGCCACGAGCTCGCCCAGCATCTCGCCCACTGCCAGCTCGCGGCCGTCGAAGGGCCGGGCCGGGCGGCGCTGGGTCTCGACCTCCCGATCGGGAGCCACCCCGACGGGTACGAGACGTGGGCGTACCGCCCACTCTTCGCCTCAGCGATGTCCGTCGGGGCGCCGCCGGACGAGTTCTTCGCCGACGGCCAGAACTGGGGGTTCCCGCCCCAGCTGCCGGCGGCCGGGCGACGCAGCGGGCACGAGCTCTGGCAGCGCCTCGTCGCCCGCGCCGGCGAGCACGCCTCGGTGCTGCGCATCGACCACGTGATGGGCGTGCAGCGGCTGTGGTGGATCCCCGAAGGAGCGAGTGCGACCGACGGCGTGTACGTCCGCTATCCGCGCGACGAGCTGCTGGCCGTGATCGCCGCCCAGGCAGCGGTGACCGGCACCACGATCGTCGGCGAGGACCTCGGCACCGTGCCCCACGAGATCACCGAGGCGATGGACCGCTGCGCCATGCTCGGGATGTACGAGGAGCAGCTGCTCCTCTTTCGCGACGACGAGCACCTGGTGGACCTGGACCCGATTCCCGCCCGCTCGGTCGTCGGCATCCGGACCCACGACATGCCCGCCTTCGCTGCCGTCGTGGCCGATCGCGCCGCTCGTGGTGTCGGCCGGTACCGGTGGCTGCTCGAGGGCGCGCTCGGGCGGCCGGTCGGCCCGAGCGTCTCCGACCTGCTCGACGCGTCCCTCGAACGGCTCTCGGCGAGCGACGCCTATCTCGTCCTCGTCGACCTCGACGATCTCGTCGGCGAGACCGAGCCCCACAACGTGCCCGGTCAGGTGCTCCCCACGACGTGGCGGCGGCGCCTTCGGGTCCCGACCTCGGAGGTGCTCGCCACGCCCGAGGTACGCCGGCGCCTGGACCTGCTCGCGTCCCCGCCGAGGCAGAACGCGATGACGACCACGACCGGAGGGCCGCCCGGCGAGGTCGATCTGCACCTCTTCAACGAGGGCACCCACCGCCACATCCACCGCTTCCTCGGCGCCCATCCCGACGCCGCCGGGTCCTGGTTCGCGGTGTGGGCGCCCAACGCCGCCCGCGTCGCGGTGGTCGGCGACTTCACCGGGTGGCACCAGGAGCACCCCTTGGAACCCGTCGCCGGCTCAGGGCTGTGGGCGGCCCACGTCCCTGATGCCCAGGTCGGGCAGTCGTACCGCTACACGATCACCACCTACGGCCGGGATCGGCTGGAGAAGGCCGACCCCGTGGCCGCCGCCGCCACCGAGCCACCGGCCACGGCATCGGTGATCGCCGACCTGGCCTACTCGTGGGGCGACGACGAGTGGATGGCCGACCGCGCCGGACGACTGTCACCCGAGGCTCCCGTGTCGATCTACGAGGTGCACCTCGGGTCGTGGGGCCGTCATCTCGCGCCCGGGCGCCGGTTCCCCCGCTACGAGGAGTTGGCCGACCCGCTCGCCGACCACGCCGCGGCCCACGGGTTCACCCACGTGGAACTGCTTCCGGTGATGGAGCACCCGTTCTACGGCTCCTGGGGCTACCAGACCACGGGCTACTTCGCCCCGACGGCGCGCTACGGCTCCCCCACCGGCCTGATGGCGATGATCGACGGGCTCCACCAGCGCGGTGTCGGGGTGATCCTGGACTGGGTGCCCTCGCACTTCCCGATGGACGCCCACGGGCTGGCCCGCTTCGACGGTACGTACCTCTACGAGCACGCCGATCCGCGCCAGGGCTTCCATCCCGACTGGAGCTCGGCGATCTTCAACTACGGGCGGGCCGAGGTGCGCGCGTTCCTCGTGTCCAGCGCGATCTCGTGGCTCGAGCGCTACCACGCCGACGGGCTGCGCGTCGACGCCGTCGCCTCGATGCTCTATCTCGACTACTCGCGGCAGGCGGGCCAATGGATCCCCAACCGTCACGGCGGACGCGAGAACCTCGACGCGATCGACTTCCTTCGCCAGTTGACCGTCGCCGTGGCCGAGGAGTTCCCCGCCACGGCGACGTTCGCCGAAGAGTCCACCGCGTGGCCCGGCGTGACCCGCCGGGTGGATGAGGACGGCCTCGGCTTCGACTTCAAATGGGACATGGGTTGGATGCACGACACGCTGCAGTACGTCCGCCGCCAGCCGGTGCACCGCCGGTGGCACAACGACGAGATCACGTTCCGCAGCGCCTATGCCTTCTCGGAGCGCTACGTGCTGCCGCTGTCGCACGACGAGGTGGTCCACGGCAAGGGCTCGCTGCTCGGCAAGATGCCGGGCGACGAGTGGCAGCGCTTCGCCAACCTGCGCCTGTTGTTCGCGACGATGTGGGCGCAGCCCGGGAAGAAGTTGCTGTTCATGGGCGGCGAGCTGGCGATGCCCGCGGAGTGGGACCACGAGTCGACGCTCCCGTGGGACCTCCACGACGCCGGGGCCCACGCCGGCGTGCGGCGCCTGGTGGCCGACCTCAACCAGCTCCACCTGACGGACCCGGCACTCCACCGCGGCGACTGCGATCCGGCCGGCTTCGAGTTCGTGGTGGGCGACGACGACACCCACAGCGTCTTCGCCTGGCTGCGTCGCGACCCGGCCGGTGAGGCCCAGCCGGTGCTCGTCGTGCTCAACGCCACGCCCACCGTGCACTACGGCTACCGGGTCGGTGTGCCCGTCCCGGGGCGATGGGTCGAGGTGTTGAACACCGACGCCGAGGTCTACGGCGGCAGCGGCACCGGCAACCTCGGCGGGGTGCTCGCGGAGGACGAGCCGAAGCACGGTTTCGCCCAGTCCGTTCCGCTGACCCTCCCCCCGCTGGCTGCGGTCTTCCTCCGGCCCGCCTGAAACACTCCGTCCACCGCGACCGGCCTGTGGTATGGGTACGCGCGGTGACGGGTTCATCCCTCGACGCGGGCCGGGAAGCGTTCGGCCAGCAACGCTGGGGCGACGCCTACCGACAGCTGTCGGCGGCCGATCACCTGACGCCGCTCGACCTCGACGATCTCGAACAGCTGGCGGTCGCCGCGTACCTCGTCAGCGAGGACGGCGACGGCACCGCGTTCTGGGCGCGGGCCTACAACGAGTGCCTCCGGCGCGGCGACCGGGCGCGCGCCGCCCGCAACGCGCTGTGGGTCAACTTCGCCCTGCTCCTCCGCGGCGAGATGGCCCCCGCCGGCGGCTGGCTGGCTCGGGCCCAGCGCGCCCTGGAGGGCGCCGGCGACTGCGTGGAGCGCGGCGGCGTGCTCATTCCCCAGGCGGTCGGCCACCTGTTCGCGGGCGACATGCCCGCGGCCCTCGCCGAGTTCAGCGACGCCTTGGCGATCGCCGCGCACTACGGGGATCGTGACGTCGCCGCGATCGGCCACTTCGGCCGCGGCCAGGTCCTGGTGATGAGTGGACGCCACGCCGAAGGCTTCGCCGAGCTCGACGAGGTGATGGTCGCCGTCACTGCCGGCGAGGTGTCGCCGATCATCGCCGGGCTCGTCTACTGCGGCGTCATCGAAATGTGCCACATGACGTTCGATCTGCGCCGGGCCCGGGAGTGGACGGCAGCACTCAGCAGGTGGTGCGAGTCGCAGCCCGACCTCGTGCCGTATCGCGGCCAGTGTCTCGTCCATCGGGCCGAGATCCTGCAGATCCACGGCGAGTGGTCCGGCGCCATGGAGGAGGCCGATCGAGCCTTCGAGCAGCTCTCCCGGCCGCCCGGCCATCCGGCACTCGGCGACGCGCTCTACCGCCAGGCGGAGCTGCTGCGGCTGCGCGGCGAACTGTCGCGGGCCGAGGACGTGTACACCCGGGCGAGCGAGCGGGGCCGTGAGCCCCAGCCGGGGATGGCGCTGCTCCGGCTGGCCGAAGGAAAGCTGACGGCGGCCGCGGCGGCGATCCGCCGCGCCGTCGAGGAGACCGTCGACCCTCGTTTCGTGCACGAGATGCTGGCCGCCGACGTCGAGATCCTGCTCGCCGCCGCCGACATCGGCGGCGCCCGTCGTGCCGCCGACGAGCTGGCCCGGGCCGCCGCCGACGTCGGCGCGCCGGCGTTCCAAGCGACCGCCGGGTACGCGACCGGGACCGTCCTCCTCGCCGAGGGCGATCCCAAGGCCGCCCTCGCGGTCCTCCGGCCCGGCGTGGGCCACCTGGCGCGACCTCGAGGCGCCGTACGAAGCGGCGCGCGTTCGGGTGGCCGTCGGTCTGGCCTGCCGGCTGCTCGGCGACGAGGACGGTGCCGCGCTGGAGTTCAACGCTGCCCACCGGGCCTTCGCCCAGCTCGGCGCGGAGACCGACCGCCGCCGCGTCGAACAGCTCCTGGCGCCGGCGCCGAGCCCAGAAGGCGGCCTGAGCAAACGCGAGCGGCAGGTGCTCGAGCTGGTGGCGACGGGGATGACCAACCGCGCCATCGCCGCCGAGCTGGTGATCAGCGAGAAGACCGTTGCCCGACACGTCGCCAACATCTTCACCAAGCTCGGGCTGTCGTCCCGCGCCGCGGCGACCGCCTACGCCTACGAGCACGGGCTCACCGGCCAGGCCTACACAGAATGACCCATCGGGCGGGGCCCGAATTTGGCCCGTTCGCCCGATGCGCCGAGCGCCGGACCATTCGTACCGTCGGCGCCATGAATGTCCAAATGGTCGACCGCGCCACTGATGCCGCCACGATCCTCGACGCCGTCCGGGCGCTCGCCCCGGTCATCGCCGCCCGGAGCGAGGAGATCGAGCAGGCCCGCCGTCTGCCCCCGGACCTGGTGGCCCAGCTCCGGGACGCCGGATGCTTCCGGATGCTCCTGCCGGAACGGCTCGGCGGCGCCGGAGCCGGGCTCACCGATCACGTCGCGATGGTTCGCGAGCTGGCGCGGGCCGACGGTTCCGTCGGCTGGACGGTGCTGCTCAACAGCTCGGCCCCGCTCATCTTCGGCAACCTTCCGGTGGAGTCGTTCACGCCGTCTTCACCGAGAACCCCGACCTGGCGCTGGCCGGGACGTTCAACCCGACCGGCGTGGCCACGCCCGAGGACGGCGGCTACCGGGTCACCGGGCCGGTGGTCGTTCGCCAGCGGTTGCCAGCACGCCGACTGGCTGATCGCCCATTGCTTCGTCGACGACGGTCGCGTCCCCCCGCTGCGGATGATGATGATCCCCGCGGCCGACGCCGAGATCATCGACACCTGGTCCGCGGTCGGCATGTGCGGCACCGGCAGCCACGACTTCGCCGTCGACGGCTTGTTCGTCGCCGACGACCGATCGTTCAGCGTGTTCGAGCACGGCGGGCTCGACGGCCCGCTCTGGCAGGTCCCGGAGCTGACCTACTCGTCGCTCCAGATCGCCAACGTGACGGTCGGGATCGCCGAGGGCGCGCTCGCCGAGATCACGACCCTGGCGAGCGGCAAGGTGCCTCTGTTCTCCGACGCGACCCTGGCCGCCAACCCGCTGTTCCGGAACCGTCTCGCCGAGGCCGACGCCCACCTCCGCGCGGCGCGAGCGCTGCTCGACGCCGACATCGAGGCGCTGTGGGCGATCGCGACCGCCGGCACGGAGCTGACGCCGGAGATCCGGGCCCGCCTCCGGGCCACGGCGGTCTGGGTCGTGACCGCGGCCGCGTCGGTCGTCGACACCGCCTACACGTTCGGGGGCGGGAGCGCGCTGTACTCGAGCAGCCCGCTGCAGCGGCGCTGGCGGGACGTGCACACGGTCACCCAGCACTTCGCGGTCAAGCCGGACACGCTGACGCTCGCCGGGGCGGTCCTCGCCGGACAGGACGTCGATCTCACGTTCCTGTAGGGCTCCCGGTCACGGGATGAACCCGAACGCTCCCCGTTCCTGCAGTCGCGGGAGGAACTCTGGCTCGTAGGCGTCCGTCGGCGTCGCCCGCACGAGCTCGTCGATGATGTGGGCGTCGCCGCCGACGAGGATGCGCCATTCGCCGGCGCGGACACCGTCGAGGATGATCGTGGCGGCCTCGGCCGCCGTCGTCGGCGCACCGTCGCGGAACCCGTCGGCCATCGCCACCATCATCTGGCGGACGTCCTCGTCGGACGCCGATCCGAGGTCGATGCCCCGGCCGGCGATCCGGGTCCGCACCTCGGCCACCTGGTCGTCCTGCAGGTTCTTCAGGTCGCGGCCGAAGTAGGCGCCGGAGTTGTACACGATCGAGGTCCCGACGTGCCCCGGCATCACGACCGACGCCTTCAGGTGGGGCGCGTTCTGACGGAAGTCGACGATGAGCGCCTCGGTGAAGCCCTTCACCGCGAACTTGGCCGCGCTGTACGCCGTGTGGGCGTTGCCGCCGAGGCACGCCCAGAACCCGTTGACGCTGCTGGTGTTGACGACATGGCCGGCCGTGCTGCGCAGGAGCAGCGGCAGGAACGTGCGGGTCCCGAGATAGACGCCGCCCCAGCAGACCGCGAACACAGCGTCCCACTCGTCACGCTCGTCGGCGATCATGCTCCCGCCGCCGCCGATGCCGGCGTTGTTGAACAGCAGGTCGATGTGGTCGGCGGCGTGCTCCCGCACGACATGGTCGCGGAACGCGACCAGTTGCGACTCGTCGGCGACGTCCGCGACGAACGTCGTCACGAGCGTGCCGGAGGGTGACGACTCGTCGCACAGCCCGCGGGTCTCGGCCATCGCGTCCGCCGACACGTCGCAGACCGCGACGTGGCATCCCTCCGCCGAGAGTTGGCGGGCCAGCTCGCGTCCCATCCCGGTCCCGCCGCCGGTGACGACGGCGAGCTTGTCGGCGAAGTTCTCCATCTCGGACGCCTTTCTCGGTTCGGTGCGTCAGTTGCGCGCCGACCGATACCAGTCGATCAGCCCGGCGGTCGACGAGTCGTGCTCGGACGCGTCGCTCGCCATGCCGGTCAGCTCGGGCGTGATCCGGTTGGCGAGCTCCTTGCCCAGCTCGACTCCCCACTGGTCGAAGCTGTCGATCCCCCAGACGCAGCCCTGGACGAACACGACGTGCTCGTAGAGGGCGATCAGCTGGCCGAGGACGGACGGGGTGAGCTCGGGGGCGACGATGATCGTCGACGGGCGGTTGCCGGGGAAGGCGCGCCACGGCTCGTCCGGCCGGTCCCGGCCGAACGCCAACGCCTCGGTCTGGGCGATGAGGTTGGCGACGAGCAGGTCGTGGTGCTCACGGTGGGGATGGTGCGGGCCGGCGAAGCCGATGAAGTCGGCGGGGACGATCCGGGTCCCCTGGTGGAGGAGCTGGAAGAAGGCGTGCTGACCGTTCGTGCCCGGCTCGCCCCAGACGATCGGCCCGGTGTCGAGCGAGACGGGTGTGCCGTCGAGGCGGACCGACTTGCCGTTGGACTCCATGTCGAGCTGCTGGAGGTAGGCGGGGAAGCGGGCGAGCTCCTGGGCGTACGGCAGCACGGCCTTGGTGGCGCAGCCGAGGACGTTGCTGTTCCAGATGCCGATCATCCCCAGCACGACGGGCGCGTTGGTGGCGAGGGGGGCGGTGCGGAAGTGTTCGTCGACGAGGTGGAACCCGGCGAGGAAGTCGCCGAACGCGTCCCGGCCGATGGAGATCATGAGGGCGAGGCCGATGGCCGAGTCGACGGAGTAGCGGCCGCCGACCCAGTCCCAGAAGCCGAACATGTTGGCCGTGTCGATGCCGAAGGCGGCAACCCCTTCGCGATTGGTGCTGACGGCGACGAAGTGGCTCGCCACGGCCTCGTCGCCGAGGGCGCGGGTGAGCCAGGACCGGGCCGTTCGGGCGTTGGTCAGCGTCTCGACGGTGGTGAAGGTCTTGGACGACACGACGAACAGCGTCTCCGCCGGGTCGAGGCCGGCGAGGGCGGCGGCGATGTCGGCCCCGTCGACGTTGGAGACGAAGCGGGTGGTGATCTCCGGGTGGCGGTAGGCGTCCAGGGCGCGGGTGGCCATCGCCGGCCCGAGATCCGACCCCCCGATGCCGATGTTCACCACCGTCCGGATGCGGAGGCCGGTGTACCCGGTCCAGCTGCCGTCGCGGACCCGCTCGCTGAACTCCCCCATGCGGTCGAGCACGGCGTGCACGTCGGGGACGACGTTGTGGCCGCCCGTCGTGACGACGGCGCCCTTGGGCGCCCGGAGCGCGACGTGCAGGACGGCGCGGTGCTCGGTCGTGTTGATCGGTACCCCGCCGAACATCGCGTCGCGCCGGGTGGCCACTCCCGCCGCTTCGGCCACGTCGATGAGGGCCGCCAGCACGGCGTCGTCCACCCGTTGCTTGGCGTAGTCGATGCGCAGGTCGCCGACCTCGAGCAGGTAGCGCCGGCCGCGGTCGGGATCGGCGGCGAAGAGATCGCGCAGGTGGGCGGGCGGGGCGAGCGCCGTCAGAGCCTCCCACTCGGGCGCGGCCGTGATGTCGGCGTGGTCTCCGGGCATCGGCGGCGACGCTACCGGTCCAGCTGGGCGGCTGCCGCGGCGTCGAGGACGACGACGGTGCGGGTGCGCCGGACCCGGGTGATCGGCAGGCGGGCGGCGACCGGGTGGCGCGGCAACCAGGCGGCGACGGCGGCGGCCTTGTCGTCGCCCGCGATGAAGACGATCCGGGATCTCGCCGCGTTGACCGACCCGCGGCGTCAGCGTCATCCGCACCCGTCCGTTGAACTCACCGCACAGGTCGACGAGCTGGTCGCTGTCGACCACCGGGTCGCCGGGCGGCCACGATGCGGTGTGCCCGTCGGGCCCCATCCCCAGGTGGACGACGTCGAAGCGGTCGGGCAGGGTCGCCGCGTACCGGGCGGCGGCGCGGCGGAGGTCCCGGGCCGTCACCGGCATCAGGTGGTGCCGGCCGGGCAGGCCGGCGAGCTGGTTGGCGTTGCGGTCGGGATGGCCGTCGGGCGCCACCCGCTCGTCGACCTGCCAGATGTCGACCGCCTCCCACGGCACGACGCACCAGTTGAGCCCGTCGAGCATCGGCGGCGCGCTCGATCCCCCCGACACCGCGAGCGTCGCCCGACCCCGCCGCCGCACCGCCCTCCGCAACCGCCGCGCGATCGAGCTCGCCACCCACACCTCCGGCCTCGCCTCAACCCGCACCTCCATCCATCCGAGTGTTTCACGTCACCCGAGTGTTTCGTGCGACCGATGTGGCGCAGCGAAACACTCGGATGCCGGCCGCGCACCCCTTTCGTACTGTCGTCGATACCGACATCCCCTCGACCGACCCCGACGAGGAGGATCTCGCGTGCCCGTTCCCACGCCTGCACTCACGGATGCCGCCCGGCATTGGCTGAGGGATCACCACGGTGTGATCACGACCGAGCCGCTGCTGAAGGACTCGGGCGTCGGTCGCATCGACGACAGTTCGGCTCGTTCGAGGCTGGCGTGCTGCGACCGGTCGACAAAGGCGTGTTCGTCGTCGGCGTCGTCCCGATCGACGCTCGAGCAGCGCTGCGTCGGTGCTCTGTGCGGCACACCCGACGGGCTTCGTCACCGGTCCGACGGCCGGAATGCTGCTCGGGCTGCGCCGGATGCCCACGATCGCGCCGATCCACTTCTCGGTCCGGCACGAGCGTCCAGCTTCCCCACGAGACCGGGGTGCGGTTCCGGCAGACGACCGCTCTTCCGCGCCGAGCACCGCACCGCCGAGGTCACGGCATCGTCGCGGCCTCCTACGTCCGGCTCGCCTTCGACCTCGCGGCCGATCTGCCGTCGCTCGATCATCTCTCGGTCCTCCAGCAGTTGCTGCACGAGCAGAAGGTGACGGTCGACGAACTCGTCGCGCATCGAGCGACGGCTCGGCCATCCAGCGCGGCCCGGGAAGCGGACTCTTCCGCCGCAACCTCGAACGCCTCGATGGCGCGAGCTCCCAGCGAATCGCACCCCGAGGTCGAGCTCGCCGAGGCGCTGCGGGCCGGGGGATCCCGATCGAGACCCAGACCCGGCTCGTCCGGGCGTCGAACGGACGGACAGCCCGCGTCGACCTCGCCGTGCCAGCGGTTCGATGGGGCATCGAACTCGACATCCATCCGGAGCATCGGACGTTCGACGGACAGGCGAGTGACGCTCGCCGTGTCCGTGACCTGCACGTCCTGGAGTGGCAGATCGAGCCGGTGACCGAGTCGACATGGAGAACGTCCCGGCAGCGCTCGCCGACGAGCTGGCCGAGCCTCTACCGGCCCGCGTGCCGGCACCCGAGTGTTTCGTGACGACCCGTCCGGCGCGCAAACACTCGGGTGGCGTCGAAACACCTCGGATGAGAGGAGCCGTCAGATCGTGGGGGTTTCGGTGTGGCGGCCGAAGACGTCGGCGAGGGCGCGCATGGTCTCGCCGAGGGTGGCGTAGGTGGTCGCGGTGTCGATCAGCGCCGGCATGAGGTTGACCTCGGGGTCCGCGGCCTCGTCGCGCAGCCGGGTCAGCGCGGCGGCGACGGCGGCGGGGTCGCGGTCCTGGCGCACCTTCTCCAGCCGCTTGAGCTGCCGGATCTCGTCCTCGTTGGTGATCTGGAGGAGGTCGAGCGTGTTCTCCTCGCTGCCGTCGGTGAACCGGTTCACCCCGACCACCACCCGCCGGCCCTCGTTGAACGCCCGCTCCAGCTCGTACGCCGAGTCGGCGATCCGGCCCTGGAACCAGTTGTCCTCGATCCCCCGGATGCACCCCTCGAGCATCGATCCCCCACCGAGCTCGTCGAGGTGGGCGAAGAGCTCCTCGGCCCGCCGCTCCATCTCGTCGGTCAGCTCCTCGACGAACCACGAGCCCCCCAGCGGGTCGGCCACGTGGGCCACGTTCGTCTCGTGACCGATGATCTGCTGCGTCCGCAGCGCGATCCGCGCCGCCTTCTCGGTCGGCAGGGCGAGCGCCTCGTCCATCGAGTTGGTGTGCAGCGACTGCGTCCCCCCGAGCACCCCGGCGAGGGCCTCGATCGCCGTGCGCACGATGTTGATCTCGGCCTGCTGGGCGGTCAGCGACACGCCCGCGGTCTGGGTGTGGAAGCGCAGCTGCAGCGACCGCTCCGCCTCGGCCCCGTACCGCTCCCGCATCCACCGGGCCCAGATCCGCCGGGCGGCCCGGTACTTGGCGATCTCCTCGAAGAAGTCGATGTGGGCGTTGAAGAAGAAGCTCAGTCGCGGCGCGAACGCGTCGACGGGCAGCCCCGCCTGCAGCGCCAGCTCGACGTAGGCGAACCCGTTGGCGAGCGTGAAGGCGAGCTCCTCCGCCGCGGTCGAGCCGGCCTCGCGGATGTGGTAGCCGGAGATCGACACCGAGTGCCACCGCGGCATCTCCGCGGCGGTGAAGGAGATCGTGTCCCGCACCAGCCGCATCGACGGCCGCGGCGGGAAGACGAACTCCTTCTGCGCCTGATACTCCTTCAAGATGTCGTTCTGCAGCGTCCCGCCGAGCCGGGCCCGCTCGATCCCGGCGTTCTCGGCCTGCGCGACGAACATCGCCAAGATGACCGCGGCCGGCGAGTTGATCGTCATCGACGTCGTGATCGCGCCCACGTCGAGCTCGCGGTAGAGGTCCTCCATGTCGGCCAGGCTGTCGATCGCCACGCCGCACCGCCCGACCTCCCCCAGCGCCATCGGGTCGTCGGAGTCGATGCCCAGCAGCGTCGGCATGTCGAACGCCGTCGACAGTCCGTCGCCACCGGCCTTGATGATCTCCTTGAACCGCCAGTTCGTGTCCTCGGCGGTGCCGAACCCGGCGAACATCCGCATCGTCCAGAGCTTCGACCGGTACATCGACGCGTACGGGCCGCGCGTGTACGGGTACACGCCGGGGTACTCGCCGTCGTCGGCGCCGTACACGGGATCGAGGGGGATCCCGGACATGGTGGTGAACTGGGCGTCACGCAACTTGGCCGCCGCGTACGCCTCTTCCCACATGCGCCGCTGATCGTTCATTCCACGATGATACTTGGACGTCCAAGTAAGTGGGAAATCAGGTCACCCGAAATCTCCTGACGCCTGCCGCAGGCGGCGGAGGATGCGGTACAGGGTGCGCAGCTCGCTCTCCGCCAGCGGCAGGTCGGCGAAGACCTCGGCGTTGAGCGCGGCCGTCGCCCGGTCGGCCCGCGCCCGGCCGGCGGTGGTCAGCTCGGCCAGGACGCCCCGGCCGTCCGCCGGGTTGCGGCGGCGCACCACGTAGCCGTCGTGCTCGAGGCGGTCAACGGCGTTGGTCACGCTCGCCGGGTGAACCTGCAGGCGCTCGCCCATCTTGCCCACTGGCAGTGAACCGGCCCGGCTGAAGCTCAACAGCATCAGCACCTCGTAGCGGGCGAACGTGAGCCCGAGCGGCTTGAGCACGGCCTCGACCTCGCGGAGCATGATCTGCTGCACCCGCATCACCGACGTCACCGCCGCCATCCCCGCCGTCGCCTCCTCCCACCCGCGGGCACTCCAGTTCTCGGCGGCGAGATCGATCGGGTCGCGCCGCAACCGGCGATTCGGAGGCACAGCCGGACCGTACAGGTGGATCCCTGACCCCCACGTCCATAGCCTCGCCCGTCGTGGCCGATGAAACCTCGCGGGGAGTGCGCGCCGCCGTCGCTGCGTACGCCATCTGGGGGTTCCTCACCATCTACTGGAAGGAGCTCGCCGGCTTCGACGCCTTCGAGCTGATCGGCTGGCGGATCGCGTGCGCGGGCGTCGTGATGGCGATCGTCGTCACGTTGCGCGGCCGTTGGCCGGCGCTGGTCGCGGCGGCCCGCGACCGGCGACTCCTTGCGCGCGTCACGATCGCCGCCCTGCTGCTGACGGCCAACTGGACGAGCTACGTCTGGGCGGTCGTGCACGATCGCATCATCGAGGCCGCGCTGGGCTACTTCATGGCGCCGCTCGGCACGATGCTGCTCGGGATCCTCGTGCTCCACGAGCACACGACCAGGTTGCAGCGGGTCGCGCTGGCCTGCGCGGCGTTGTCCGTGGTCGTGCTCACGATCTCCTACGGGCGCCCGCCGGTCCTCGCCTTCGTCATCGCCGCCAGCTGGAGCCTGTACGGCCTGTGCAAGCGGCAGGTGCCGCTGTCGCCGGTCGAGAGCCTGGCCGGCGAGACGTTCCTGCTCTCCCTGCCCGCCGCCGCCCTCGCCGCCGTGCTCGCCTTCACGATCGACGACACCATCCCGGCCACGGCGACCGCGCCCGATTGGATCCTCGTGCTGCTCACGGGGCTGATCACGGCGGTGCCGCTCCTGCTGTTCGCGTTCGCCGCCCAGCGGGTCCCCCTCACGCTGCTCGGTGGCTTGCAGTACCTCGTACCGATCATCAACTTCCTGCTCGGGTGGCTGGTGTACGACGAGTCGATGCCGGCCGACCGGCTGGTCGGGTTCGCCCTGGTGTGGGCGGCCCTCGTGGCGGTGACGGTCGACCGGTGGCGGACCGTCGCGCCGACCGGGGGAGACGTCCCCCGTTTGCGTACGACAGCGGGCGGATAGCCTCCGTCACGCCCCTGAACGCCGTCCACAGGAGATCTCCATGCGTCGTCACGCCATCCCGGTCATCGCCGGCCTCGCCATCGTCGGGATCGCGGCGTGCTCACCCGACGAGGGCGACTTCAAGAGCGATGCCGAGGGCTTCATCGAGGAGGACGACGGAGAGGTCGAGACGCAGCTGGGCGTGGCGCTCTCGGATGCGACGTGCGAGGACCCGGCTTCGAGCGACGTGGGGACGACGTTCAGCTGCACGGCCGTCGGCGACGACGGCACGACCTACGACTTCACCGTCAACATCACCGGCGACAACTCCTACGAGGTGGGCGGGGGCACACCGTCCGGCGGCACCACACCAGGTGGCACCACGCCGGGTGGCACGACGCCGGAGGGCACCGCGACCACCGTGCCGGCCACGACCACCGGCTGACTCAGCTCACCAGGAGGGTCCCGGCGAAGAAGCGCTGCAGGGCGTCGACCGCGGCGGCGTGCCGCCGGCCGTCGCCCGTCATCGCCGAGAGCCGGGCCAGCCCCGAAACGACCGCGTTGAGCAGGTCCTCCACGGCGCGCACATCGACGCCCGGGCTCAGCTCACCGCGCTCGGCGGCCCGGCCGACGAGGCGCCGGAAGAACTCGTTGTTGCGCCGCCGCAGGGGACGCAACAGCTGCTTCAGCTCCGGGTTGCGTTCGGAGTCGCTGGCCACTCCGATGACGAACGCGGGCAGCAGCGGGTCCTCACGGTTGAGCATCGCCGCCGCGTCCAGGACTGCGGCGTACTGGGCGACGAGCGTTTGCTGGCCGGCGACCGCCTGCTCGAACTCGGAGAACACCTTGTCGAAGACGACCTCGTACACGGCGGCATAGAGCTCGGCCTTCGACGGGAAGTAGTGGTAGATCGCGCCGCTCGTGATCCCGCTCGCACTGGCGATGGTGCGGTTCGACGTGCCCTCGTACCCGTGACGGGCGAACAGCTCCTGGGCGACGCGCAGCAGCCGCATCCGGGTCTCGGCGGAGTCCTGGTCGCGGGGCCGCCCGCGCGGCCGGGGCGCGTCGATGACCGGAACGGTTGGTCGGATCGGACCTCCCACTGCGCGGGACGCTAGTCCCGGCTCCCCCGCCGTCCCGAGGCGGGCGATGCGTCAGGCGGCGGCCTCGTCGGGGTTGCACACCCGACAGGCGGTGAGGCCGGCCGCCGCGGCGTCGGCCCGCGACATCGCCACCGCCCCGGTTTGTCCAGCGACGACGGCGCACGCCGGGCGGTGGTAGCTGTCCGACCCGGCCAGCACGGTGTCGCCCTCGACCGCCCCACCCTCAGCGCCACTCGCCGCGGCAGCCGGCGCCGGCGCGCCGCGTTCGACGGCTGCGCGCAGATCGTCGATCGCGGCGCGCAACTCGACGCGATCGGTGCGCAGGCTGTGGGCGACGATCAGCGCCGCGCCGACGACGACCAGACCCAACCCGGCGATGCCTCCGGAGACGACGTACGGGATCTGCGCGGGTACGTCGTCCTTCGAGGCCGTGCCGTTCCAGCCGAGGAAGATGAGGACGAAGCCGCCGATGCAGTAGGCGATGCCGAGCAGGCCGCCGAGCTTGACCCATTGATTTCTCATTCCTGATCACCTCCGAGGTACGTCTCGCGCAGGTTGGCGTGGCGGATCTCGTCGCCGACCCCGGAGAAGATCAGCGTCCCCTTCTCCATGATCAGCGCCCGGTCGGCGTACGGCAGCACGCCGACGTTCTGCTCGACGATGACCACCGTGACGCCATCGTCGTTGATCCGCTGCACGACCTGAAACACCGTCTTGGCCAGGGCCGGGCTGAGCCCGAGCGAGGCCTCGTCGATCAGCAGCAGCCGCGGGTTGGACATCAAGGCCCGACCGATGGCGAGCATCTGCTGCTCGCCACCGGACAGGGTCCCCGCGGCCTGATCGGCTCGCTCGGCGAGCCGGGGAAAGTACTCGAAGACGAGCTCGCGGCGCTGGTCGACCTCGGCGCGGTGGCGGCGCCGGGACCAGGCCCCGAGCCGCAGGTTGTTGGCGACGCTCAGCGCCGGGAACACCCGCCGACCTTCCGGCACCATCGCGATCCCGGCCCGCACCAGTTGGGTCGGCGAGCGCCCGGCGATCTCCTTGCCGTCGTAGCGGATCGCGCCCCCGTCCGGCTTGAGCAGCCCGGCGATCGTCGACACGGTTGTGGTCTTGCCGGCTCCGTTGAGTCCGAACAGCACCGCCGTCTCGCCCTCCTCGACCGCGAACTCGATCCCCATCAGCACCGGGAAGCCGTACCCGACGCGCAGCTCCTCGATCTCGAGCAGCGCCATCAGGGGGACTCCACGAGGTTCTCGAGTTGAGCCTCGAGGGCCACCGCCGCCGGGTCCGGGTCCTCGCCCAGATAGGCCGCGACGACCTGCGGATGGTTGCGGACCTCCTGAGGCGATCCGTGGGTCAGCAGCTGGCCGAAGTCGAGGCAGTAGACGTAGTCGCAGACCCGGACGACGAGCGGGACGTGGTGCTCGATCATGACGATCGACAGCCCGAACGTCCGCCGCAGCTCGAGCAGGGTGTCGCCGAGGCGGTGGGCTTCCTCCGGCCCCATCCCCGACGACGGCTCGTCGAGCAACAGCACGTCGGGGTCGGTGGCCAGCACGGTGGCGATCTCGATCCGCTTGAGCGTCCCGTACGGGAGGCCGGCCACCTGGGTGTCGAGCAGATCGCCGAGCCCGAGCACGTCGGCCAGGGCATCGGCCTTCGCCCGCAACAGTCGCTCGCTGGCGACCGACCGGCGGCTGCCGAGCATGCCGGCGACCGTCCCGTAGTCGGCCTGCAGGTACTGGGCGGTGATGAGGTTGTCGCGAACGGTCGCGCCCTTGACGAGGCCGACGTTCTGGAACGTGCGCCCGAGCCCGAGGGCGGCCCGCTCGTGGACCGGCAGGCGGGTGATGTCGCGGCCCTTGTACAGGATGCGACCGGAGTCGGGAAGGTAGAAGCCGGTGATGAGGTTGAACAACGTCGTCTTGCCGGCGCCGTTGGGCCCGATCACGCCGACGATCTCCCACTCGCCGACGGCGATGCTCACGTCGAGGTTCGCCTGCACCCCGCCGAACCGGATCGACAGATCGTATGCGTCAAGCACGGACATCGGTGATCTGCACCTCCTTCAGGCCGCGATCATGCACGTCGAAGCGATGTCCGCTCATCCAGCGCTGGATCGGGCGGATCTGCTGGCCGATGCCGCCCGGGAACTGGATCAGGTTGAGCAGCAGGAGCAGCGGCCCGATGATCAGCGTGGCATAGGCGGGGGTCAGGTCGACCGGTCCGGGGACCTTGGCCAGCAGGTCCTCGAAGCCGGGGATCTTCTCGATCAGGTACGGCAGGAGGGCGAAGAAGGCGCCGCCGATCACCAGGCCGACCCGGGATCGGAGACCACCGACGACGGTCATCGTGACGAAGAACAGCGACAGGCTGAAGTTCCAGAAGCCGGCGGAGACGGATTCGTCGTCCGCTGGCGATGAGCGCCCCGGCCAGGCCGGCGATCGCGCCCGAGACGACGAAGGCGAACAGCGTCGCCAGCCGCACGTTGATGCCGAACGTGGAGGCGACGCGGGGATTCTCCCGCAGGGCCAGTAGTGCTCGCCCACCCTTGCTGCGCATCATCCGCCAGTCGACGAAGAGCACGACGGCCAGGAAGCCGAGGCACAGGTAGTAGTACCGCCACGGCGATTCGAACCAGTCGGGCTTCGGCGCGCTCTGCCCCGCCCCGCCGCCGGTGAACTCCTGGATCTCGAAGATGTTCTGCTCGGCGACCAGGCCGTAGGAGAGCGTGATCAGGGCGAAGTAGAGGCCCCGGATCCGCAGGGACACGCCGCCGAGCACCAGTGCCTGGGCGCCGCCGATCGCGGTGGCGGCGAGCACGCCGACCCAGAACGACTGCCCCTGGACGGTGATGAGGTAGGCCGACGTGAACGCACCGATGCCGACGAACGCCGCATGGCCGAGCGAGATCTGCCCGACGTAGCCGAGCAGCACGTTCAACGACAGGGCCACGATCGCGTAGCAGGCGGCGATCGTGAACTCGCGCAGGTCGGTGCCCGGCCGGTCGAGCGGGAAGATCAGCACGAGGTAGGCGACGGCCGCCCACAGCACGCCGCGCAGCAGCCATCCGCCGATCGACGGCCGGAACGGAACCGCCTTCGGCGTCACCGGCGGGGTCGCCGCGGCCTCGAACGGGGCCGGCGCCGGCGTCACGATCGCCATCAGGCCGCCTTCCCCATCAGGCCCTGCGGGCGAATCGTGAGCACGCCGAGCAGCACGAGGAACACGATGAGCGTGGACGGCGTGCCCGGGATGTCCTGGAAGATCTCGGCCGTGCTGGCGACCGACTGGATGATGCCCACCAGCACGCCGCCGACGAACGCCCCCGGCAGGCTGGTCATGCCGCCGAGCACCGCCGCCGTGAACGCCGGGATGAGGTAGGCCGACGTCATGATCCCCGGAGTGAACTGCCCGGTGTCGGGGACTGCGATCACCGCGGCGAGCGCGCCGAGCAGGGCGGCGAGGACCCACGTGAACGTCGACAGCCGACGCACGCTGATCCCGACCAGCTCCGTCGCCGTCGGCTCCTGGCTGGCGCCGATGATCGCCAGGCCGAGGTTGGTGCGGGTGAAGAACAACCCGAGCAGCACGGCCAGCACGGCGAGGGTGGCGATCAGCCACAGCTTCTGATCAGAGATGTCCACGCCGAACACCGAGATGCGATCGGTCCGCGGGAACGCCCTGGCGATCGGCCGGCCCTGGTTGTCGAACAACCACTGCTGGATGGCGATCGCCAGCAGCGCGACCCCAGCGGTCGCGACGAGCAGGGTCACGCGCGGCGCATCGAACAGCGGGCGGATGACGATCCGTTCGGTCAGGAAGCCGAACAGCATCCCCGCCAGCAGGGCGCCGAGCACGGCCAATCCGTAGGGAACGTCGTTGGAGTGCAGCAGGTAGAGCGTGCACACCGCGACCGTCCCGAACTCGCCCTGGGCGAAGTTGAACACGCCGCTCGACTTGTAGATGAGGACCAATCCCAACGCGACCAGGCCGTAGGCGGAGCCGGTGATCGTCCCGATCACGAGCGACTGCTTCTCGCCGGCGAGCGACGAGCACGAGGATCAGGGCGACGGCGAGGCCGAGCCCGACCAGCAGCCCGGCGCGCCTCTGGAGAAACTCGCCCACCGTGTCAGCTCGGCACGAGGAACTGGTCGGCGGTCGTGAACTGCTTGGGGCCGCAATCCGCGTCGAGCAGGTGCGCGCCCGTGCCACCGAAGTGGTCGTCGACCGTGTACGCGACCGGCGCGTAGATCCCGTTGTCGAACTCCGGTGTGGTCACGAGCGTGTTCATGAACGCAGCCCGGCCGAGCTCGGGCCCGGTGGCCTCCAGCATCAGCGCGATGGCCTTGTTCAGCGACCACAGCTGCATCCCGATGTCATCCGCCGGCTCGCCCCCGCCGAACTGCGCGTACGCCGGGTTGAAGTCCGGGTCGAGCTGGTCGATGACGTCGAGGCCCGGGGTCGGCGAGAAGAACACGCCGGTGTCGACGGCGGGGCAGCCGAAGTTGGTCACCGCGTTGAGTCCGCTCGTGATGCCGGGACCGATCCACGTCGGCGTGAAGCTCTGGTTGAGGCCCTGGTTGGCGAGCCCGATGAACACCACCGGGGAACTGAGCAGGATCACCGCTTCGACGCCGGTGTTCTTCAGCTCCTGGACCACCGAGAGCTGCTCGGGCTCGGCCGCGTTCTTGTTGATCCGCGTCTCGTAGGCGATCGTGATGCCGGCGTCGTCGGCCGCGGCCTTCAGCGCCTCGAAGGCGTCGTCGAACGACGGCGTGTCGCTGACGACGAGCGCGGTCTCGGTGATCCCCCGTTCCTGCAGCTGAGCGATGATGAGCGGCGCCTGCTCGGCGTAGGTGAGCGTCGTCGCGAAGTAGGTCTCGAGATCGCTGAGCCCGGTCTCGTTGACGCCGGCCGAGAGATACGGGATGCCGGCCTCGCTCGCGTACTGGGCGCACGCCGTGATCTGGTCGGCGCCGCCTCCGCCGACGAGGAGGAACGCGCCTTCGTCCTCCACCATCTCCCGGCACACCTGCACCGCGTTCTGCGGGTTGAACTCGTCGTCGCGGAAGACGACCCGGACCGTCCGGCCGAAGAGCGTGTCGGGCGCGCTCTCGGCGAGGAACTTCCAGTAGATGTCCTTGCCGATGTCGAAGCTCGTCTGCGGGATGGGCGAGGCGCCGGTGACGGGCGCGTGGATGCCGATCACGATCTCCTCGTCGGTGACGCCCGCGGTGTCGTCGGCGCCCGGCTCGAACGGTCCGACCGGCGCCGCGCTGGTCGGGGGCGCCTGCGTCGTCCCGACCGCCGTCCCACTGCCAGGCGTCGTGGGCACGGCCGTCGAACCCGGCGCGACCGACCCGGCAACCGTCGTCGCCGAACCCGGCTCCGTCGCGGGCGCCGTCGCCGGTGGCGGCACGGTCGCCGGAAGCGTCTCGGTGCCGGCGACGCCGGACTTCTGGCCGCAGCCAGCGGCGAGCAGGACCGCGGGCGCGAGCAGGAGGGTGAACGGGCGGCTGGTACGAGCTCTCATCGATCTTCCTCCGACATCGCGCGGCGGGCGAGGTAGCTGCTCACCCCACGCTCGCCCGAGTGTCGGCGCGGTGGTTCACCGAGCGGGCCGACGCAGCGGGCCGTGACGAAGGCGAGGATCAGGACGAGCGGGATCAGCAGCCAGACGGTCCACGACCAGTTGCCCACCAGGTCGTCGGACGCCGCGATCACGGCGACGATCGATACTTCAGCCACTCGGCGCGGCATGGTACCCGCCCCGGAATTGGCGCTCGGTCAGAACACCCGCCGCAGACGGCAGACTGCAGCCGTGACGACCGACGCGCCGCCGGCCTCGACTCCCGACGATGGCGACGACGTCGCCGACGTCGGAGACGAAGACATCGTCGTGCTGTCGTGGTGGCAGCACCCGGTCAACGTCCTCACGCTGCTGATCGGAACCGCGCTGATCGCCGGGATGATCGGCTGGTTGATCGCCGACGCCGCCGCCGATCCCGATGGCAGCGAGGTCGACGTGGGCTTCCTGCAGGACATGCGGGCTCATCACGATCAGGCGGTCCAGATGGCCTTCATGTACCTCGCGCTGCCCGACACCGACCCCGGTCTCCGGGTGGTCGCCCGCGAGATCCTGCTCAGTCAGGGCATCGACATCGGCCGGATGATCCAGCTGCTCCGCGACATGGATGCGCCCGAGGCGGCCGAGACCGACGAGGCGATGGCGTGGATGGGGATGACGACGACCCACGACCAGATGCCGGGGATGGCGACCGAGGAACAGCTCGACGAGCTGGGCGCGTCGAGCGGCGCCGAAGCCGACCGGCTCTTCGTCGAGTTGATGAGCGCGCACCACCAAGGCGGCATCCACATGGCCGACTTCGCCGCCACCGAGGCCGAGGTCGACGAGGTCCGGGCGATGGCCGAGTCGCTGGCCGACAGCCAAGCCGACGAGATCGCCGAGCTCCAAGGTCTCGTCGAGTAAGGGTCTGGTAAGGCGCGGCGGCGTCCGGCGAGGGTGCTCGTACACTCGGTTCGCGGTGACCCCCCGAGGATTCCTGGCGGCGGGCGCGGTGTCGCTCCTCGCGGCGGCCTGCACGGCCGACCCGGGAGTTGTCACCGACGCCGCGCGAGAGAGTCCGGCTGCCGCGCCCGCACCCGCGCCCACGACCACCGAGCCGACCGACCCGTCGACCGACCCGTCGACCGATCCGAGCACCGGGTCGACGGAGCCGCCCGCGGCGCCGCCGTCGATCCCCGACAGCATCATCGACGAGGGCAACGCCAAGCCGGAGCGCGAGTACGACGAGTTCCTCAGCGCTGCCTTGAACGACATCCAGCTGTGGTGGTCCGTGCAATACCCGGCGATCTACGACGACCCGCTGGAGCCATTGCGCGGCGGGGTGTACGCCGCCTATCCCGAGCGCACGGACCCGATTCCGGGGTGCGGCCGAGACAGGGAGACGACGTACGAGGAGATCACCGAGTTCGCCGCCTTCTACTGCCCCGACGACGACTTCATCGTCTACGACGACGGCGAGGACGGCGTCCTCTTCTCACTCGCCGAGGAGTTCGGGCCGACGATCCTTGGCGTGGTGATGGCCCACGAGTTCGGCCACGCGATCCAGGCGCGCGCCCGCGTGATCCGGCGCAACGTCGCCACGATCGTCACCGAGCAGCAGGCCGACTGCTTCGCCGGCGCGTGGGTCGCCCACGCCCGCGACGGCGATTCCGAGACCATCGAGTTCACCGACGACGACGTGCGCATCGGCCTCCTCGCGATGATCACGGTCCGCGACCCGATCGGCGTCGACCAGTTCTCCGAGGGTGGGCATGGTTCGGCGTTCGACCGGGTCGGCGCGTTCCAGGTCGGGTTCACCGAAGGTCCGGCGCGGTGCGCGGAACTGATCGATGACCCGCTCCCCCTCGTTCCCAACGCGCTGCAACCGATCATCAATCCGCAGGGGAACGCGGAGTTCGGGTACGACGACGACCAGATCGTCGGGCTCATCGCCGAGGACCTGAACGAGTTCTGGCCGGAGGCCCTGGCTGCGGTCGACGCCGAGCTGCCGTCGCTGACGGTGGTGCCGGTCGAGGGGGCCGATGACGTCGACTGCGACGAGCCCGCCGGCGATCTCGCCATCGGGGCGGTGTACTGCCCGGCCTCGCGTGAGGTGTTCCTCGACGAGCCGTTCGCCCGCGACCTGTACGACCAGTTCGGCGACTTCGTCGTCGGGTACATGCTGGGCCAGGCGTGGAGCGAGGCCGCGCAGGAGGGGCTCGCCAGCAGCCTGGCCGGCGAGGAGCGGGCACTCCTGTCGGACTGCCTGACCGGCGCCTGGGTGGCCGACCTCATCCCCGACTCCCCAGGGGACGCGGAGCCTGGCGAAGCCCAGATCGAGTCCGGGGACCTCGACGAGGCGATCCAGACCGCCCTGGTCGTCGGCGACGACACGTCGACCGACGACGTGCTGGGCAGCGGCTTCGAGAAGATCGCCAGCTTCCGCGAGGGCGTGCTCGAGGGCATCCCGGCCTGCACCGCGCAGCTTCCCGACTGAACGGCGCTAGAACACATGACGTGACCGACGGGAGCACGGCGCTGGCGGCGCTCGACATCGGCACCAACAGCCTCCATCTCGTCGTCGCCCGCCCGGTCGGCGGCGACCGGTTCGAGACGCTCACCCGCGAGCGGGACATGGTCCGCCTGGGTCACGGCGGCGGCGACATGAAGGAGCTCGACGCCGACGCCATCGACCGGGGCGTGGCCGCGTTGCAGCGGATGCGCCGCATCGTCGACAGCTACGGCGCCACGGTGCGCGCCGTGGCCACGAGCGCGGTGCGCGAGGCCGCCAACGCCCAGGAGTTCCTCTGCCGCGCCCGGGACGACGCCGGGGTGGACATCGAGGTCATCTCCGGGGTCGAGGAGGCCCGCCTGATCCAGCTCGGGGTGCTCCAGGCGGTCCCCGTCTTCGACCAGCGGCTGCTGCTCGTCGACATCGGCGGCGGCTCGACCGAGCTCCTGCTCGGGGAGCGCGGCGAGATCATCGCCGCCCGCAGCTTCAAGCTCGGCGCGGTGCGGGCGACCGACCGTTTCTTTCCCGGCGGCACGGTCACGCCGCGGGCGGTGCGGGCGTGCCGCGACTACACCCGCGGCATCCTCAGCCACTTCCAGCACGAGGTCGCCGAGCATGGCTTCGAGGTGGCCGTGGCATCGTCAGGTACGGCGGAGGCGATCGCCCGGATGGTGCACGCGGCCTCCACGCCCGAGCCCCTGCGGACGTACAACTGCTTCGAGTACACGGCCGCCGAGCTGTCGCAGGTCGTCACCGAGCTGATCGGCCATCGCACCGCGGCGGCGCGGACGAAGGTGCCCGGCCTGGACCCGGGACGCGCCGACATCATCGTCGCCGGGGCGTTGATCCTCGAGACGGTGGCGACGACGTTCGACGTCCCCCGATTCACGTTCAGCGAGGGCGCGCTGCGCGACGGCGTCTTGCTCGACACGATGAGCCGGTTGAGCGGGGACCGGGCCGGCCCGCTCCACCACCTGCGCGACGTCTCGCGGCGCAGCATCTGCCAGCTCGCCGATCGGTGCGACGACGACCCCGCCCACTCCGCCCACGTCGCCCGCCTCGCCGTCGAGCTGTTCGACGCCCTGGCGCCGCTCCATCGGCTCGACCCGACCGCCCGCGAGTACCTCGAGGCCGGCGCCCTGCTCGCCAACGTGGGCCTCGTCGTCGCCCACAGCAAGCACCACCTCCACGCCTACTACGTCATCCGCAACAGCGAATTGGCCGGGCTGACCGACGCCGAGATCGAGGTCATCGCCCAGATCGCCCGGTACCACCGCAAGAGCGCGCCCAAGCCCTCACACCCCGACTTCGCCGCCCTCCCGCCGGCTCAGCAGGACCTGGTGCGGGCGCTGGCGGCCATCCTCCGGGTCGCCATCGGCCTCGATCGCAGCCACCAAGCGCAGGTTTGCCACGTCGGCGCCGAGCTGGACTCCGATCGGGTCGTCCTCCACGTCGAGAGTTGTGAAGGCGCGGACGTCAGCCTCGAGCTGTACGCGGCGAACGAGCGCAAGGAGCTGCTGGAAACGGTGCTCGGGCGCGGCATCGAGCTCACCGCGAGCAGCCCGTCACCCGCCAGTCGTTGACGTCGTACGCGGGGGCCTGGTGCCCGGAATGGTGGACGTCGTCGTTGACGTCGTCGTCGTCGCCGGCTCCGGTGTGGTCGGGGGTTCGGTCGGCGGCACGGTCGGCTCGACCGTCGTCGGCGGCGGCGCGGTCGTGGTCGTCGTCGTGGTCGTCGTCGTGAGCACGGTGTTGAACGGAGGGGGCTGGGCGCCGTAGTCCTCCGGTTCCTGCTTGCCGTCCCAGACGTACACCGCCTCGCCGAGCTCGACCAGGCGCTGGAACTTGGCCGAGATCTCGTTGGGGATCCGGATGCAGCCGTGCGAGGCCGGATACGGCGGGACCTGGAAGGCCCCGTGCACGGCGATGCCGTAGTTGAAGTACACCGGGTTGAGCATCCCCCCGAGCGCGCTCTCCCGCCGCCCGTGGACCCATCGGTAGTACTCGAACACGCCGCCCGGCGTGAGCGACAGTCCCTGCTCCTCACGGGTCAGGGGCTCAGTACCGTCCTCGTTGCCGTACTCCCCCGGGCTGATCGTCACCTCTTCGATCCACTCCTCGCCGTCGCCGGTGGAGACATGGCTGATGAACGTCGGCGAGTTGCCCTCGAACACGACGAGCACCTGCTCGGGCAGGTAGATCTCGGTGTGCTTGCCGGCGTCGGGGCGGCGGGCGTCGACGCGGACCGGGTTCTGCATCGCCCGCCACATCCGCGGCGTGACGTCGCCCGTCACCGCCTCCCGCTCCACCCCGAGCACGAGCTTCTCGTACGCCCACACGGCGGCCTCCGTGAGCGTGCCGAACTGGCCGTCGATCGGTCCGGGATTGAACTTGAGGTCGGTGAGCCGGCGCTGCAGCCGCGTGACGTCGTCGCCGAGCGAACCGGAGGTGAGGGTGCGGCGGAGCGCCGTCTTGGGGGTGGTGGTGGTCGTCGCCGGCGCGGTCGTCGTCGGCCCCGAGCTGGATGCCGCCGGCGCCGCAGTCGTGGTGCCGCCCGACCTGGAGGACCCTCCGTCGCCCATGCCGGCGACCACGCCGGCGATCACGACGGTCCCGATCAGGGCGGCCGCGGCGACGATCGGAGCCGCGCGGGCCGCGCCGCGATCAGATCGGGGGATGGGTGGGTTCACGATGGAAGCGGATTCGCCGTAGCGCTCCCCAAGCTACCCCCGCCCTCGGGGATCGCGGGCGGGGCCGCTGGATCGCTAGAGGCGCTCGGGGACGACCGGGCGGACCCGCTTCAGCTCGCCCCTGAGCTGCACCATCTCGCGGAGGATGGTGCCGATGATCCGCGGGGAGCTCAGCGTCGACGCCCCGCGGGTGCGGGGGAAGTAGTCGACCCCGAACTGGAGGATGGAGAAGCCCATCCGGGTGGCCCGGATGATCAACTCGGCGTCGATGAAGGATCCCTCGCTGCGCAGGTCGAGCTCGTCGACCACCCGCCGCCGGCAGAGCTTGAAGGCGAAGTTGATGTCCCTCGCCTTGACGCCGAACATCGTCCGGATGAGGACGTTGTACCAGAAGGTGTAGATGGCCCGGAGGTAGCCCTCGCCGGTCCTATCGAACCGGTAGGCGCTGACGATGTCGGTGTCGTACTCGCGGAGCAGCCGGAGCGCACGCGGCAGCTCCTCCATATCGAAG
This sequence comes from uncultured Acidimicrobiia bacterium, assembly GCA_963755235.1. Taxonomy (GTDB): domain Bacteria; phylum Actinomycetota; class Acidimicrobiia; order Acidimicrobiales; family Ilumatobacteraceae; genus JALZMG01. Next base: position 10,799 of record CAVWJT010000022.1, on the reverse strand, counting down.
GGCAGGTCGGCGTCGGAGTAGAGCACGAGGTCGCCCCGCGCCGTGGCGAAGCCGGTCTTGATCGCCCCGCCGAGCTTGCGGTTGTGTTCGTGATGGACGACCCGCACGTGGGAATCCGTCGCGGCCAGCTTGTCGGCGAGCTCCGGCGTGCGGTCGGTCGAGGCGTCGTCGACGATGATCAACTCGTAGTCGACGACGACACCGTCGGCGACCAGGCGCTCGCACACCACGCGGGCGGCCTCGACCGCTCGCTCGACGTAGTGCTCCTCGTTCCACATCGGAAAGAAGATGGAGAACAGGCCCGTGGGAACCGGTTCAGGGTGAACCATCGGATCCGAGGGTATCGGCGCTGCCGGCGTCCGGATCGGCGCCGTCGGGCGTACAGTCGCCCGGCGTGGAGACGTCGGCGAGAAGTGATGACCTCGTCGCGGCCGGGCGTCGCGGCGCACCGCGGCCGGGGCAGTTGACGGGCGGCTGGCGCATCGTCACCGCGGTGACCTGGGGACTCGTCTTCGTCGCCTTCGCCGGAGTCTGGAAGGTGAGCCGGGAGCTGGGGCTGTCGACGTGGTGGCTCGGGCCGATCGGCGAGCCGCAGCCGGTCTTCGTGCTGCTGCTGCCGTTCGTCGCTCCGGTGGCGATGGTCGTGGCGACGCTCAACCACGTCCGTTGGCTGCCGATCGCGGGACTGGTGGCGAGCGCGGTCACGGCGGCGATCGGTCTCGGCGATCTCGACCGCGTCCTGCGGCTGGGCGTCGTCGAGCTGGCGATCGCCGGTGCCGCGGCGGCGGTCTCGATCGCCAGCTTCGCCGGCATGTACCGAGTCGCGAACACGTCACCGTGACCAAGGTGTTGATGTCGCTGCCGGTGGGCGAGCGGGTGGGCATCGCCTTCTCCGGAGGACTGGACACGTCCGCCGCCGTGGCCTGGATGCGGGAGCGCGGAGCGGTGCCCTACGCGTACACGGCCGACCTCGGCCAGTACGACGAACCCGACCTCGCGGGCGTCCCCGACCGCGCCCGCAAGTACGGCGCCGAGGCCGCCCGCGTGGTCGACTGCCGGGCCGAGCTGGTCCGGGAAGGCCTGATGGCGCTGCAGTGCGGCGCCTTTCACATCACCACCGCCGGAAGGACGTACTTCAACACCACCCCGCTCGGCCGGGCGGTCACCGGGACGCTGCTGGTGCGGGCGATGCACGACGACGGCGTCGACATCTGGGGGGACGGGAGCACCTACAAGGGCAACGACATCGAGCGCTTCTACCGCTACGGGCTGCTGGTCAACCACGACCTGCGGGTGTACAAGCCGTGGCTCGACCCGGAGTTCGTCGGCGATCTGGGCGGGCGGGCCGAGATGAGCGAGTTCCTGGCCGCGCGCAACCTCCCGTACCGCGATCCGAAGGAGAAGGCCTACTCGACCGACGCCAACATCTGGGGCGCCACCCATGAGGCGAAGGCGCTCGAGGACCTGTCGACCGGAGTGGAGATCGTCGAGCCGATCATGGGCGTCGCCTCGTGGCGGCCGGACGTGGTCATCGAGCCGGAGGACGTCTCCGTCCGCTTCGCCGACGGGTGGCCGGTGGCGATCGCCGGCCGCGAGTTCGCCGACCAGGTGGAGCTGGCCATCGAGGCCAACGCCGTCGGCGGGCGCCACGGGCTCGGCACGAGCGACCAGATCGAGAACCGGATCATCGAAGCGAAGAGCAGGGGCGTGTACGAGGCGCCCGGGGCTCGCCCTCCTGCACATCGCCTACGAGCGCCTCGTCACCGCGATCCACAACGAGGCGACGATCGAGAACTACCGGACGATGGGACGGCGCCTCGGCCGGTTGCTGTACGAGGGTCGGTGGTTCGACCCGCAGAGCCTGATGCTGCGCGAGGCGCTGTTGCGATGGGTCGGCTCGGCGGTGACGGGAGAGGTCACCGTGCGCCTGCGTCGGGGCGACGACTACTCGATCCTCGACACGACCGGCCCGAACCTGACCTACGCCCCCGAGCGGTTGTCGATGGAGCGCGTCGACGACGCCGCGTTCGGCCCCCTCGACCGCGTCGGGCAGCTCACCATGCGCAACCTCGACATCGAGGACACCCGCGCCAAGCTCGACGTCTACCGCAACGCCGGGACCCTCGGCCCAGGCGGCATCCCCGAGCTCGACCCCTGATCACCCGAGTGTTTCGTGTCACCCGAGGGTTTGGCGCCGCGACGTACCCGCACCAAACACTCGGATGCGGTCGACCAAGGCCGCGATCAAGCGAGCGCGGTCGACCATCGTGTCGACGACGACGAACTCGTGGTCGGCGTGGGCGCCGCCACCGACGACGCCGAGCCCGTCGAGCGTCGGGATGCCGAGGGCGGCGGTGAAGTTGCCGTCGCTCCCCCCGCCGACGGCGACCCCGGTCGAGGGTCGGTAGACCGGTCTCGACGGCGACCTGCTGGGCGAGGGCGAACAGCTCGGCCGTCGCCTGCTCCGGCATGGGCGGACGGTTGACCCCGCCCGCCACATCCAGCCGGGCCTCGGGATCGAACGGGGCGAGCGCCGCCATCGCCGCCTCGACACGCGCGGCCTCGTCCAGCTCGCGCACCCGGACGTCCACCCGGATCGTGGCCTCCGCCGGCACGACGTTGTCGGCCGTCCCCGCCCTGGCGACCGTCGGGGTCACCGTGGTACCCCGCGCCGGGTCGGCCAGCTCGGAGATCGCGAGCACCTGGAGAGCGGCCTCGATGAGCGCGTTCACTCCCTTCTCCGGCTCCAGCCCGGCATGGGCGGCCCGGCCGTGGATGGTCACGTCGAAGCCGCCGGTCCCCTTGCGACCGATCTTCAGGGCGCCACCGTCGGCGGCGGGCTCGAGGACGAGCACGGCGCCACAGGCCTCGGCACGCGCCTCGATGAGGGCACGCGAGGCCCCGGAGCCGACCTCCTCGTCGGCCGTGAACAGCAGCTCGACGCCGGACCGGTCGGCGAGCACCGCGACGGCGTGCACACCGAGCACGATCCCGCCTTTCATGTCGAACACGCCGGGCCCGCTGGCGTGGCCATCGTCGACGCGGAACGGACGGGCCGCCAACGTGCCGAGCGGGAAGACGGTGTCGTGATGCCCGACGAGCAACACCCGCGGTTCGCCACCGCCCCGCCAGTGGACGTGCGGCCCGGCCACGCTCGGCACGAGCTCGGCCGCCGAGCCGAGCCGGCGCTCGATCAGCTCCGCGACCGCAGTCGCGGAGCGCTCGATGGCGTCGACCTGCAACGACGGTGACTCGACGTCGACCAGGGCCTCGAGATCGCCGAGCAGCACGGCGGGATCGAACTCCATTCGCGCACGGTAGCGACCGGGCCGATCAGCCGAAGCGTACGGACACCACCCCGGCGAGGATCAGCACGAGACCCACGAGCTGCGTGCCGGTGAGGTGCTCGCCGAACATCCAGCGGCCGAGAGCGATCGACGCCACCGCTTCGATGCCGAGCCCGATCGTGTAGGCCGTCGACAGTCCCTCCGACCCGATCGCGAAGCCCAGCAGCACCGCGCCGACCAGGAACAGCACGGCGACGGCCGCACTCGGCCACGGGCGCGAGAAGCCGTCGGAGAGCTTCATGCAGGCGCCGCCGAGGGCGAAAGCGAGGGAGGCCAGGATCACCGCTGCTACGCGGATGAGGAGTCGGCGAGCCGCCCAGTGATACGGACCGGTGCCAACATGGCCCGATGCCGCGCCGACCGCCGGGCCGCGTTCGCGCTTGCTCTCGCCCTCGCCGTCGGGGTGCACGGACGACGACGGCACGAGTTCGTCCGCCGGCACGACTGCCGACACGACGACGGCATCGTCCGCGCCGACGCCGGCGACGACCGCGGCTCCGCCCACGACCGCCGCCACGCCGACGGCCGAGACCGCGCCGACGGGCGCGGAGGCGCCGCTCGCCCGTCGCCGACTGGACCGTGCAGCCCGGCGCGGAGCAGGTGGCGATCCTCGACGCCGACCCCGGCACCGAGCTCGTGGCTGGGCAATCCGGAGCAGGGGCCTGTCCGCGGGCGTGGTCGACGAGCTCGGCTCGCTCCTGTTCCGGAACGTCGATCCCGGCTCGTACGCGATCCGCGAGCGTGAACGGAGACCACGGAGCCGTTCACGGTGATGGGTCTCGACGACGTCCCGCCGGCCGCGTTCTACGCCGAGCAGCGACTGCCCGCGGGCGGCTTCGGTTACCTCGAGACCCGCGACGGCACGACGCTCTCGGTCAACGTCGTCCTGCCCGGCCCGGTCGCCGACGGGCCGTACCCGACCGTCGTCGAGTACTCCGGCTACGCGCCGAGCGATCCCGACGCCCAGGGCTTCCCGCAGCTCTTCGCCGCGCTCGGCTACGCCTACGTCGGGGTCAACATGCGCGGCAGCGGCTGCAGCGGCGGATCGTTCCGGTACTTCGAGGACGCCCAGCTGCTCGACGGGTACGACGTGATCGAGACGGTCGCCGCCCAGCCGTGGGTGCGGGAGCACCGCGTCGGCATGGTCGGGGTCTCGTACCCCGGCATCAGCCAGCTCTTCGTCGCCTCGACCCAGCCCCCGAGCCTCGCCGCGATCACCCCGCTCTCGGTCATCGACGACAGCTAGCCTCGGCGTGCTCTACCCGGGCGGGATCCTCAACACCGGCTTCGGCGTCGAGTGGACGCAGGAACGGATGGACGAGACCGCCCCCGAAGGCCAGCAGTGGGCCGCCGACCGGATCGCCGGCGGCGACGAGGAGTGCGCGGCGAACCAGCGCCTCCGCCTGCAGAACCCCGACCTCGTCGCCGAGATCCACGACAACCCCTTCTACACCGCCGAGCTCGGCGACCCGCTCGCCCCCCGCACGTTCGTCGACCGCATCGACGTCCCGGTCTTCCTCGCCGGCGCCTGGCAGGACGAGCAGACCGGCGGTCGCTTCGCGACGATGCTCGACCGCTTCCACGGGACCGAGCACTTCTACGCCTCGCTCGTCAACGGCCTGCACACCGAGTCGATCGGGAGCACCGCGATCTTCGCCCGCTTCGTCGAGTTCCTCGACCTCTACGTCGCCGAGCGGGTGCCGTCGCTCGACGCGGCCAGCGCGGTCGCGCCCGGTCCTCGCCGGCGGGATCTTCGGCACCGACCAGGTGACCCTGCCGCCCGACCGCTTCACCGGCCAGACCTACGAGCAGGCGCTGGCGACCTTCGAGTCCGAGCCGCCGATCCAGGTGCTGTTCGAGGAAGGCGCGGCCCGGCGGCGCGGTGCCGGGCACGCCCCAGCCGCGGTGGATCGAGTCGTTCGACGCGTGGCCGGTGCCGGCGACGGCGACGGCGTGGTACCTCGGGCCGGACGGCCTGGCGACCGAACCGCCGGCGGACAGTCGGCGGCACGTCGTCGTACACGGCCGACCCCGACGGCCGTCCCGCCGACGTTCTTCGACGAGGCGAGCGGGTCGGTGTGGGCCTACGACGTGACGTGGGACTGGCGCCAGCCGCCCGACGGGACGGCGGCCTCGTTCATCAGTGCGCCGCTGCCCGCCGACACCGTCGTCGTCGGCTCGGGTTCGGCGGACCTGTGGATCCGTATCGGACGCCGAGGACACCGACCTCGAGGTGACGATCAGCGAGATCCGCCCCGACGGCCAGGAGGTCTACGTCCAGAGCGGCTGGCTGCGGGCCAGCCAGCGGGCGCTCGACGACGCGGCGAGCACCGAGCTGCGGCCGGTGCACACCCACCTCGAGGACGACGCCGAGCCGCTCGTCGCCGGCGAGTGGAACGCCGGTGCGCGTCGAGCTGTTCCCGGTCGCCCACGCGTTCCGCGCCGGCTCCCGGCTCCGGCTGACGGTCGACGCGCCCGGCGGCAACCGCGCCGAGTGGATCTTCGACACCATCGCCGCCGGCGAGACCGTCGAGATCGCCCACGGCGTCGACCAGCCGTCGCGCATCGTCCTGCCCGTCGTCGACGGCGTCGCCGTGCCGCCGCGGTACCCGCGCTGCACGCTGCGCGGCCAGCCCTGCCGCCGCGTACCCCGGGTGATGGACGACCAGCACGCCGCGCCGAGCTGGCCGAGTTCCTGCGCGCCCACCGCGAGGCGCTCACCCCCGAGGCGGTCAAGCTGCCCCGCGGCCGCGGCCGCCGCACGCCCGGCCTGCGCCGGGAGGAGGTCGCCCTGCTCGCCGGCGTGTCGGTGACCTGGTACACGTGGCTCGAACAGGGCCGCCGGATCAACGCCTCGACCGACGTGCTGCGGGCGATCGGGCGGGCGCTGCGCCTCGACGACGCCGGCCAGGATCACCTCGTCTCCCTCGCCCACCCGATCAACGGTCCCACCATCGCCCCGCCGGACGAGGTGCCGAGCGCGCTCCGCCGGCTCATCGACGGGTTCGATCCGGCGCCCGCCTACGTCCTCGGGCCGCACTGGGAGTTCGCCGCCTGGAACACCGCCGAAGCCCGGCTCTACCCGCGCATCGAACGGCTCGAAGCGCCGCGGCGCAACCTCATCTGGTCGCTGTTCGGCGACCCGGCCGTGCGCGACCTGGTCGTCGACTGGGACATCCACGCCCGCCAGGTGCTGGCCGAGTTCCGGGCCGCCACCATCTCCGTGCGTCACGACCGCGAGATGGAGGAACTCGTCGACGAGCTCTGCGCCACCAGCGAAGAGTTCCGCTCCTGGTGGCCGGAACACGACGTGGCCCGGTTCGAGACCCGGCTGCGCCGCTTCAACCATCCCCGCGCCGGCCTGCTGACGTTCGAGTACCAGCAGCTCACCCCGTCGGAGTGGCCGGCGCTCCGGGTCGTCGTGCAGCTCCCGGTTCCCGGCGACGACTCCGCCCAACGCCTCGCCGTCCGCCACCACGTCGCCTGATATGGCGATACCGTCGCGGCAGTGGATGGCGACCCGATGGCGACGGTGACCGACGCCACCCGCCGGCTCCAGGCAGAGGGCTACACGGGAAACTGGTACGCCGACGACAATGGCCGGCTGGTGTGCGGCGAGTGCGGCGCCGAGTTCGATCCGGCCGACGTCACGGTCGACGAGGTCCTCCGCTTCGAAGGTCAGTCCGATCCCGACGACGAGATGATCCTGTTCGCGGTGCGCGGGCCATGTGGTCACCGTGGTGTCTACAGCGCTGCCTACGGGCACTACATGAGCCCCGAGGACGCGGCCGTGATCGCCACGCTGCGGCACGGCGCGAGAGGAGACCACGAGTGACGGATCTCGCCGATCAGCCGGATTTGGCGGCGCTGGCCAACTACGAGTTGACCGATCGCTTCCGGCTGGAGGACGGGCGCGTCTTCCTCACCGGTGTGCAGGCACTCGCCCGGCTGCCGATCGACCAGCTGCGGATCGACCGCCGCAACCACCTGAACACTGCCGCCTTCGTCTCCGGCTACCAGGGTTCACCGGTCGGGACGTTCCAGGAGGAAGTGTCGGCGGCGGCGGCCACCGTGCCCGACCTCCCGGTCATCGTCAGACCGGGCGTCAACGAGGAGCTCGCCGCGACGGCGGTGATGGGGAGCCAGCTCGTCGATGCCCTCGACGACAAGCGCTACGACGGCGTGATCGGGGTCTGGTACGGCAAGGCCCCCGGGCTCGACCGGGCGGGGGACGCGATCCGCCACGGCGTGTTCGCCGGGACGTCGCGTCACGGCGGAGTGATGGCCGTCGTCGGCGACGATCCGGCCGCCAAGTCCTCGACCCTGCCCAGCTCCAGCGACGCCACGCTCGTCGACCTGCACATGCCGATCCTGTTCCCGGGCGACGTCCAGGAAGCCCTGGACCTCGGCCGCCACGCGATCGCCCTGTCCCGCGCGAGCGGCATCTGGGTCGGCGTCAAGCTCGTCGCCCCGATCGCCGACGGCACGGGCACCGTCGACGTCCACCCCGGCCGCGTCCGGCCGACGATCCCGACGATGGAGTTCGACGGCAAGTTGTTCGTCCCCCATCCCAGTGGGCAGTTGCTCACCCCGTACACCCTGGAGATGGAGCGCGAGTTCCAGCAGGTGCGGTCGGTGCTGGCCCGCCGCTACGGCGTCGACAACGAGCTCAACCGGGTCACGGTGCGGGGACCCCACGACTGGATCGGCATCGCCGCCAGCGGCCACACCTACCACGAGCTGCGCGAGGCGCTCGCCCTGCTCGGGTTGGGCGACGACGCCGCCCTGCGCGACGCCGGCATCCGTCTCTTCCACCTCCTCATGCCGGTACCGGTCGACGAGCAGCAGGTGCGCGACTTCGCCCACGGCCTCGCCGAGGTGCTCGTCGTCGAGGAGAAGAACCCCACCCTCGAACTGCTCGTGAAGAGCGCGATGTACGACTCCGCCGAACGTCCCCGGGTGGTCGGCCGGTACGCCGAGGGCGGCGAACCGCTGGTCCCGGGCACCGGCCTGCTCGACGCCGACCGGCTGCTCGAACCACTCCACCGGCGACTCTCGGCCCGCATCGGTGAGGACCGTCTGCGCCCGTTGCCAGTGCGCCGCGAGCCGTCCCTCATCCCCCTCGCCGTCAACCGCACGCCGTTCTACTGCAGCGGCTGCCCCCACAACCTGAGCACGCGCAATCCGGAGGGGACGCTCGTCGGCGGGGGGATCGGCTGCCACGCGATGGTCGCCCTGATGGACCCCGAGCGGGTCGGCGACATCGCCGGGCTCACCGCGATGGGCAACGAGGGAGCGCAGTGGATCGGGATGGCGCCGTTCGTCGACCGCCCCCACCTCGTCCAGAACCTCGGCGACGGCACGTTCTTCCACTCCGGGTCGCTCGCCGTGCGCGCGGCCGTGGCCGCGGGCGTCGACATCACGTTCAAGCTCCTCTACAACGGCACCGTCGCGATGACCGGCGGCCAGGACCCGCAGGGGCTGATGGCCGTGCCCGAGGTCGTCCAGTCGCTGCTGCTGGAGGGCGTCAGCAAGGTGATCGTCACGTCGGACGACCCCGGCAAGTGGCACGGGGCGGACTTCGGCGGCCTGGCGGAGGGCCGCGTCGACGTGCGCGACCGGACCCGGCTGTTGGAGAGCCAGCTCGAGCTCGCCGCGGTCCCGGGCGTCACGATCCTCCTCCACGACCAGGAGTGCGCGGCAGAGAAGCGGCGGGCCCGTAGTCGGGGCATCGTCGCCAAGCCGGGGTTCCGGGTCGTCATCAACGAGCGGGTGTGCGAGGGCTGCGGCGACTGCGGCGACAAGAGCAACTGCTTGTCGGTCCAGCCGATCGACACGCCGTACGGGCGCAAGACCCGCATCCACCAGACGAGCTGCAACTGGGACCTGTCGTGCCTCCAGGGCGATTGCCCGGCGTTCGCCACGGTCACCGTCGAGAAGGACGCCCGCCGGCGACGCTCCCCGAACGCCGCGCCGGCACTCGGCGACCCGGCGGCCGGGCTGCCCGACCCGCAGCCGATCGTCCCGCCCGACAACTTCACCGTCCGCCTCTCCGGCATCGGCGGCACCGGAGTGATCACGGTCAGCCAGGTGCTCGGCACCGCGGCGATGCTCGACGGCTGGACCGTCCGCGGCCTCGACCAGACCGGGCTCTCCCAGAAGGCCGGCCCGGTCGTGAGCGACCTGCGCCTGAGCCGCGTCGGCGTGCCGGCGTCGAACCATGCCAACAGCTCGGGTGTCGACTGCCTGCTCGCCTTCGACCTCCTCGTCGCGGCGAGCGACACCAACCGGGTCGGAGCCGACCCCACCCGCACGGTCGTGGTCGGCTCGGTCGCACCGACACCGACGGGGCTGATGGTGTCGCATCCGTCGACGCCGTACCCCGACCTCGCCGCCCTCACCGGGCGCCTCGGCGAGGTCTCCCGGGCCAGTGACAATCGCTTCGTGGACACGGCCGCGCTGGCGAGCGGTCTCTTCGGGGACACCACGACGGCGAACGTGATGCTGCTCGGCGTCGCCGTGCAACAGGGCGCGATCGCGGTGAGCCCGGCGCGCGTCGAGCGGGCGATCGAGCTCAACGGAGTCGCGGTCGAGCGCAACGTCGCCGCGTTCCGGTGGGGGCGTCGCTGGGCCGCGTTCCCGGCCGAGGTCGAGCAGGCCGCCGGCCTCGCCGGCCCCGCCGCGCCGGAGACGACGAACGAGCTCGTCGAGCGGCTCGCCGCCGATCTCGTCGGGTACCAGTCGGAGGCCTATGCCCGCCGCTTCCTCGATCTCGTCGAGGTCGCCCGGGCGGCCGAGCAGCGGGTCGCCCCGCGAAGCGTCGCCTTCACCGAGGCCGTGGCCCGCCACGGCCACAAGCTGATGGCCTACAAGGACGAGTACGAGGTCGCCCGGCTGCTCGTCGCGCCCGAGGCGCGGGCCGAGTACGAGGCGGTCGGCGGCCCCGGCACCAAGGTCACGTGGCGGCTCCACCCGCCGATGCTGCGCGCCCTCGGGATGAAGAACAAGATGAAGTTGGGCCCGCGCTCACGGCCGATGCTCCTCGCGCTCGCCAAGGCCAAGCGCGTGCGGGGCACGGTCGCCGATCCGTTCCGGTGGGCCCAGGTCCGCCGGCTCGAGCGGGCGATGATCCCCGAGTACGAGCGGGCGATCGAGCAGCTCGCCGCCGCCCTGACCCCGAGAACATCGACGAGGCGGTCGAGATCGCCGCCCTGCCCGATCAGGTCCGCGGGTACGAGCACCTCAAGCTCGGCGCGCCGCCCGCTACCGCACCGAGCTCGCCGCCCGCCTCAAGACGTTTCTGCAGCCGGATCGGGCCCTATAGGGGCCGTTTCAGCTGCAAGAACCGAGTCTCTAGGCGATCGGTTGGGCCATCACGCCCGACCAGGGCGGCGCCGACGATGCCGGCCTCGTTGGTGAGCGCGGCCGGTACGACTTCGGTGCCGACGTCGA
>CAVWJT010000021.1:0-140818 GCA_963755235.1 uncultured Acidimicrobiia bacterium | reverse complement strand
GGTGGGCTCGACGCGCACCGACTCCCGCTGTTGCAAGCTGAGGGCGCGTTGGTGGAGTTCGTCGCCCACCACATAGGTCCACGTGGTCGATCTGGTACCGAGCAGACCAGGCCGGTCATCGGGCCACCACCACTGCGGACATTGGCGTTCAAGGGCGCGACTCAAGGTCGATGCCGATCATCGAAGACGGCCTGGAGGACGGCGTCGAACAGGATCATGCTGACCACCGCCAGGCTCGAACGGGGCGCGCGGCGAAACTGCCGCCGGTTGTGATCGCCTCGTTGAAGGCCTGCTCGACAGCCCGACATCGCCGGTCTTGACCAAGGAGCAATCGATCCTCGATCGCCGAGCCCGAGACCTTACCAAGGGCGTAGTGACACTCGTTCGGCGTCACCATCACACCCTCACATCAACACACACGTAGACACCCTCAGCCGTCGAGGTTGCCGTCGCCGTCGATGAACTCAGCGTTCTTGCCGTATTCGTCTACATCTCGACGCCACGCACCGAGTACTCGGCAGGCGTCAGCCCACCGCTCTCCGTTGTCGTCCATCGATCGCCGTCACCTCGAACTGGGCATCAGGTCGACACCCTCGCGACGGGCCATCATGAACAACTCCAGCGACGTGGCCACGACCAGATGCAGGCCTGAACCCTGGAACCGCGTTCGCGGACCTAGCCTCCACAACCAATGATGTCGCTGTTGATGTCCGGTCAGGTGACGAAGATGGGTGGTGGGTCGGGGAAGAGGATGGCCCACCGTTGAAGTCGTTGCCCGAGGGGGTGTTCGGCTGGTTGGCCGCTCCACATGGTGGTGGTCCGGTGGGTTGATGGAGTTCGGGGTGGCGACGATCGCCGCCGTGGACGTCGTGGTGGAGCCCGTCGGGCTGGTCGGCGTCGCCAGTGATGCCGAGCTGTATGCACCTTGTGATGCGACCGGTGACACGCCGGGCACAGCCCAGCCAGGTTCCACGTGTCGGTCGGACCGGAGTGTTGGTCGTGGATGATGTGATGCACCTGCAACCGCCGATCAGGGAGCGCCAGGCACCCGACGCTTCCGATGCCGGCCAACGCAGACGGCGGGTGCGGTCGGGCGCCTGATTCTCGGTATCTCGTCGTGCCTGGCTTACAGGAGATCTTCTGGGAAACCTCCCGATCGTCGCAGCAGGAGGGGCCGTGTTCATCGAGATCGAGGTGGACGCCCTACTCGGGATACCGGGACGCCTACTCCATCGCCGACCCGCCCCACGATAGCCGGCCAGGCGGATCGGACTTCCAACCCGAAGTGGCACCGGACCACGGTCCGATCCTCAACCTGCGATCCGATTGACCAGCCGGTCCCCGTCGGCCTGTTGTACTGGAACTGGCCACGAGATGACCACTTCTTCGGGGTCATGATGGCGCCATGACCGACGACGCGATCCTCGACCGCACCGAGTACCCGCCCCGGGTCCCGTGTCTGATCGACACGGAACAGCCCGATCCCGAGGCGGCGGCCGAGTTCTACGGCGGGATCTTCGGGTGGGAGTTCGAGAACAAGCTTCCCCCCGGGAGGACAAGTACCTCGTCGCCAGCCGGCACGGTCTCGACGTCGCGGCGATCGCCACGCCGACGCCCGGCGTGACGGGCCCACCGAGGTGGAACACGTACGTCAGTGTCCTCGACGCTGATGCCACGGTGGCGCAGGCGGAGGCGCTCGGCGCCGAAGTCCTCGTCGCGCCCGTCGACGTCGGACCGCCCGGCTCCACGGCCGGCCGATGGGCTGCCCTCACCGACCCCGACGGCGCCCCCATCCGCCTCTGGCAACCCGGCTACCGCCACGGCGCGCGGCTCGTGAACTCACCGGGCGCGTGGAACTCCAGCGACCTCACCACCACCAACGCCGAAGGCGCGAAGGCGTTCTACGGCGCGATCTTCGGCTGGGAGGCGGATCCGGTCGACTTCGGCGGCGGCGACACCGAGGGCGACAGCTTCATGTGGCGCCTCCCCGGCTACGGCGACTTCCTGGCGATCCGGGATCCCGACATCAAGCGCCGCCATGACGAGCCGTGGGTCCCCAAGGGGTTCAGTGACGCGATCGGCTGGATGACCGCCGTTGCCGACACCCAGCGATCCCCGCGCTGGACCGTGACGTTCGGGGTCAGCAACACCGACGAGGTCGTCGAAAGCGCGGTGAAGCTCGGGGCGAGGGTGATCTCATCGCCCACCGATCGGGGCGGCGGGATCGTCCGTGTGGCGACGATCGAGGATCCCCAGGGCGCCGAGTTCACCGTCGGTTCCTTCGACCCCTCGGCGATGGAGTCCTGACGGCGATCGTCAAACCGCGATCATCTATGGTCGATCGATGGGACGAGTCCAGGGTCGGGTCGCGCTGATCACCGGGGCCGCCCGCGGGCAGGGTCGGAGCCACGCGGTTCGGCTCGCCGAGGAGGGCGCGGACATCATCGCCATCGACCTGTGCGATCAGGTCGGCACCGTGCACTACGACATGCCGACCGCGACCGATCTGGCCGAGACGAAGGAGTTGGTCGAGGCAACGGGCCGCCGGGTGATCACGGCCGCAGCCGACGTTCGCGACACGGCCGCGTTGCGCACCGTCGTCGAGCAGAGCGTCGCCGAGCTCGGCCGGCTCGACGTCCTGGTCGCCAACGCCGGCATCTTCAGCTTCGCCCCGGTCCTCGAGCTGTCCGAGGAGGCGTGGCGGGATGTCATCGACATCAACCTCACGGGTGTGTGGCGCACGTGCGTGGCCGCGATCCCGTCGATGATCGCCGCCGGCCACGGCGGCTCGGTCATCCTCACCAGCTCCGTGGCCGGGCTCACCGCGTTCCGCAACACCGCGCACTACGTGACGTCGAAGTACGGAGTCGTCGGGTTGATGAAGTGCCTCGCGCTCGAGCTCGGCGAGCACGGCATCCGCGTCAACAGCGTGAACCCGACGGGCGTCTCGACGCCGATGCTGATCAACGAGCCGACGTTCAAGCTGTTCCTTCCCGACTCCGCCAACCCGACGGTCGAGGAGTTCGCCGCCGTCTCGCAGAGCGGGCACGTGCTGCCGGTGCCATGGGTCGACAGTGAGGACGTGTCGAACGCGGTGTTGTTCCTCGCGTCCGACGAGTCCCGGTACATGACGGGTGTGGCCCTGCCGGTCGACGCCGGCTTGCTGATCAACCGATGACTCGCGAGGAGGCGGTCGCAGCCCTCACGGCGCCCGGCGCACCGTTCGAGCTCGAGCTGATCGACATGAACGGCATGCCCTGGCGAGTGTTCAAACACGCCCCGACCTCACTCCGCGACATCGTCGCCGGCACCGCGGCCCACGGCGACAAGGACTTCCTCGTCTACCAGGACGAGCGGATCACGTTCGGCGAGCACCTCGGCCTGGTGGCCGGGCTGGCCCGCCACCTCGCCGACGGCGGCATCGGCCACGGCGATCGCGTCGCCATCGGCATGCGCAACTACCCGGAATGGGTGATCTCGTTCTGGGCCACGATCTCGCTCGGCGCGATCGCCGTTCCGCTCAACGCGTGGTGGACCGGACCGGAGTTGACGTATGCGATCCGCGACTCCGGCGCCCGAGCCCTGCTGATCGACGGTGAACGGCTGGAACGACTGGCTCCGCACCTCGCCGACCTCGCCGTCGAGGCCACGATCGTCAGCCGGCTGCGCGGCGACCCGCCGCCGCACGTGACGCCGTGGGAGCGGCTGCGCGGCGAGCTCGACCTCACCGCCCCGCTTCCCGACGGGCCGATCAGTCCCGACGACCACGCCACGATCATGTACACGTCGGGCACGACGGGCATCCCGAAGGGCGCCCTCGCCACCCATCGGAACCACTGCACCAACATCATGAACACCCTGTTCATGGGGGCGCTCGGGCTCGCGATGGCCGGCGGGACCGCGGCGCCACCCAGCGCCCCTGCCGCGCTGCAGGTCTTCCCGTTCTTCCACATCGGCGGCCTCACCGGGCTGTACGTGACGACGGCGACCGGCACCAAGCTCGTGACGATGTACAAGTGGGACGTCGAGACGGCCGTCGAGCTGCTCGCCAAGGAGCGCATCACCAGCACGTCACTCGTCCCGATGGTGCTCCGCCAGCTGCTCGACTCGCCGGAGCTGGAACGGATCGCACCGGAGGCGCTGGCCGGGATCGCGTCCGGCGGAGCACCGGTACCGCCCGACCTCATCCGCCGCATCGAGTCGCAGTTCGATGCGCGGGTGTCGCCCGCCAACGGTTACGGGCTCACCGAGACCACGTCCGCGGTCGTCATCAACGCCGGCCAGGACTACTTCACCCACCCCGACAGCATCGGGCGGGCCGTCGTCGGAGCCGACGTCAAGATCGTCGACGCCGACGGCACCGAAGTGCCCAACGGGCAAGTGGGCGAGCTGTGCGTGCGCGGGCCGAACGTCGTGGACGGCTACTGGAACAAGCCCGAGGAGACGGCGGCGGCGTTCACCGACGGCTGGTTCCACAGTGGCGACCTCGCCCGCCGCGACGACGACGGCTTCTTCTACGTCGTCGACCGGCTCAAGGACGTGGTCATCCGCGGCGGCGAGAACGTCTACTCGGCCGAGGTGGAGGCGGTCCTGTTCGAGCATCCCGCCGTCCAGGACGTCGCCATCATCGGCCTGCCCCACGACGTGTACGGCGAGGAGGTCGTCGCCGTCGTCAACCTCCGGCCCGGCGACCGGCCGACCACCGGCGAGCTGCAGCAGTTCGTCGCCGAGCGGCTGGCCCGGTTCAAGGTGCCGTCGCAGATCGTCTTCCGTCCCGAGCCGCTGCCCCGCACCGCGTCCGGCAAGGTGCTGAAGCGCGAGCTCCGCGACGAGCTCACCTGAGCCTTCGAGGGGTTCTGTCAGCCGATTCCGGCCGGATCGGGCCGGAACCGACTGACAGAACCGTGGTCAGGCGACGTCAGCGCGTCGACGCGACCGCGGCGACGGCGTTGACGATGCCCTCGCCGTAGATGCCGTTGTCGGCGGTCGTCCCCTGGCAGACCGCGTTCCAGTCCGCCGGACGGCCCTCGTCGGTGTAGATCTCGACCCCACCCGCCGGGCAGGCATGATCGGTGGCGGTGGTCTCGATGACCTCGCGGACGTCGTCCGGGTCCATCGCGAACCCGCCACGGCGACCGGTCCACTCACCGTGGGCCTCGATCACCAGGGCGGCCACACCGGCTACGTGTGGCGATGCCATCGACGTGCCCTGGAGGTACGTGTAGAAGCCGCAGCGGCCGCGGCGGTCGCAGCTCTGCACCGAGAAGGCGTCGGTGGGGGTGCCGTCGGGATTGGCCAGCTCCTCGGCGATGGCGACGTGCAGCGGGTAGCTCGACAACACGAGGTTGCCGGGCGTCATGAACGTCGGGGTCCCGATGCCGTCACGGAACCATCCGCCCGGAGCCGACACCTCGACGTGCTGCTCGCCGGCGGCCCACCCGTAGTTCGAGTAGTCCGCCTTGGTGGTCGACGGCCCCACGCGCGGACACGCTGATGACGTCCGCGCCCTCCGACGGCAGATCGAGGCAGTTGTCCGTGACGACCCGCGGGCCGCTCGGCTCCCGGCGGGTAGTCGGGGCTGATGGCGTCCGGGCGCGTGGGCAGGGCGACGTTGAAGTGGCTGTTGCCCGCCGCGGCCACCATCGTGACCCCACGCTCGTGGGCGTACGTCGAGGGCGGCCAGGACCGTCGAGCGGATGAACGCCTGCTCCGCGATCTCCGCGTCGCGTGACGTCTCCGCTGATGTAGTCGGCGCGCGACGCGCAGTTGTACAGCCACGGGTCGGTGAAGAAGCTCATGTTGACGACGTCGATCCCGGCGTCCCCGGCGTAGGTCAGCGCGGCGACCGTCTCGTACACGAAGAAGTAGCCCGAGTCCTGCCCGGCGCGCACGTTCACGATCTTGGCGTTCGGCGCGACGCCGGTGATGCCCACCTGTTGCGGGCGGCGCCGACGGTGCCGGCCACATGGGTGCCGTGCCCGCCGTCGTCGACGTCGGGCGGATCGATGCACGTCGGCACCTCGCACGCGCCGTCGATCGCCGGGATGTCCATCGTGAAGTTCCGCGACAAGCGGTGGTCGAAATGCTGACTGAGGTCGGGATGGCTGGCGTCGACGCCGGTGTCGATGATGCCGACCGTCACGCCGCGGCCCGTCGCCTCCTGGTGGGCTCCGTCGCGGCGTGGCGCCGATCATCGTCCATGTCCCACTGCAGGTCGGCGAGCGGCTCGGCATGGCCGGCCGCTGCCCTGGCCGTGCTTACGTGCGGCTCGGTTGCCGTCGAATTTGGCGCGCATGCGTGCCGTCGGACGCTCCTGGGCGAACCGGTGGGGCATTCCCGGCCGGGTGGTTCCGACCGCATGGTTGCGGACGACGGCATCGACCACATCCGCGCGTGCGGATCTTCCTGGCGGCGGTCCCGCTGGCGCTGACGAGCGCCAGGTTGGCCGCCTCGTTGACGTCGACGATCGTGCCGCCGGCGCGCCTGATCGCCGCACGCGCAGCACCCTCGTTCCCGTCGGCGAAGGCGACGACGAACTCACCTCCGGGCTGGGACGGCTGCTGTGGCTTGGCTCCCGCCGGCGCGTGGATGACCGCCGTCGCCGTGACGACGACGGCCGTGATCCCCAATGCCGACCGGAGGAACGAAGTTCGCTTCATTGCGTTGCTCCTCATCTCATTGATCGGTCCGAATGCTCCGGACCGCCCCCACGGCGGAGCACTGTAACCAGCCGACGTGACGTCCGTCACCAAGTCCCGAGGCTCAGCGCGGCTCAGCACGCGGTAGCGGTAGGTGCCGGAGCCGGGGGTCGAGACGGCGATGTCGCGCCGCACCACCGACACCTGCTGACCGACGGCCACGCACGCAGCCCGGAACCCTCGACGGCCGTATTCGATGACGATCACGCGGTCGCCGAACATCGCCGTGTAGGCGCGGCACTCGCGGTGGCGGCCGCACTGCTCGGCGATCACGAAGTCGAAACCGACCCGGCGCCGTGCGGCACGACGCCCGAGCTCGAGCGTGTTCTTCTGGGCGACGGCGAGGCCGCGCCGGTGCGCGTGGTCGGTCAGCAACTCGGCGTAGGCGACGGCTGCCCGCCGGCCGAACGGTACAGCGTCGGCCAGCGGCGTGCCGTCGAACCGGGTCCACGAGTCGAGGTTGTCGAACTCGACCGCCTCGAACCCTTTCGCGCACACCGGTCCACCATCGGCCGGACGTGTCGCGCCGCGGCCGCGCGTTTCGCTGGCGAGCTGATGTCGATCAGGAACTCACCGCCCCAGTTGGGATCGTCGCCGAGGTCGTGGAGAACAAGTCGTCGGGGCCAGTTCGAGCGCTCGTCGGGACGGTTCACCCCACGCTCGTCGTCCTGGGTCTGGAACGCGTTGACGTAACAGATGGTGTACCGACCGGCGCGGGCGTCGCGTCCCGCGAACCAGTTCGCGCGACAAAACGGTCACGCCCCTGGGCGGTGGGT
Organism: uncultured Acidimicrobiia bacterium; assembly: GCA_963755235.1. GTDB lineage: Bacteria > Actinomycetota > Acidimicrobiia > Acidimicrobiales > Ilumatobacteraceae > JALZMG01. The sequence goes on along the minus strand of CAVWJT010000021.1, from coordinate 133,344 downwards.
AATCGCCGCCGATCTGGTAGTCGAAGCCGGCGTCGGCGGGAGGCGGCGCCCACGTGCGGGCATCGACCGGCACGGTCGGTGTGCCGGTCGACAGTGCCGACACGAGGCCGACTGTGAGGCCGGCGCGGATAGCCGCGCTGCGAATGCCCAATACTCGCAGTCACCGGCCAGCGCGCGGACCTGACGGCCGCCTGAAATCGAACCGACGACCTTCAGCGAGCGGTCAGCGCGGCGTGCGCAGCATCGAGCCATTCACGGACAACGGAGGCAGCGATGCAGCTTCATCTGAATTCCTGGCGGCCCGTGGTCGCAGCCTCGGCCGCCATGCTGATCACGTCGTGCAGCGACAACGTCGGCAACACCAGCGGCGGCACCACTGTCGCCCAGGTCGCGACCGGCGGAACGGATTCGACCGCGGAGTCAGCGGAGGAGACGTTGCCGACGCTGTTGCCACTGGCCGCCGACAGCCAACGCGTCGACCTCGAAACACCGACGTTCAGCGATCCGACGAACGTCGACAACCCGCTGTTCCCGATCTCCAACCTCCACTCGGCAGTGCTGCTCGGCAACAACGAGGGCCACCCGATCCGCATCGAGACGACACTCATGCAAGAGCCCAAGGTGATCGAGGTCGACGGACAGGCGATCGAGACCCTCGAGTCGCAGTTCGTCTCGTATCAGGACGGCCGGATCCACGAGGTCGCCACCGACTGGTACGCCCAAGGCGACGACGGTGCCGTGTACTACCTCGGCGAGGACGTGTTCAACTACGAGGACGGCGTCGTCGCTGACACCGACGGCACGTGGGTCGCGGGCAACGATGCGCCGGTCGCGATGATCATGCCCGCTGACCCGCAACCCGGCGACGTCTTCCGTCCCGAGAACATCCCCGGCGAGCTGATGGAAGAGGTGACGATCAAGCAGGTCGATGTCACCGTGGACGGCCCGTACGGCCCGATCGACGGAGCGATCATCGGCCAGGAGAACCACACGCTCGAGGGCGTCTACGAGGACAAGTGGTTCGCGCCCGGCTACGGAGAGTTCTTCTCCGGCGTCGGCGACAGCCTGGAGAGCCTCGGAATCGGCATCCCGACGGGCGCGCTGGACGGCCCGGCGCCGAGCGAGCTCACCACCGTCCACGACGAGGCGGTCGCGGTCTTCGACGCCGTCGCCGAAGGTGACTGGCAGGCCGCTGACGGAGCGCTCGATCGAGCGCAGGCTGCCTGGTCGGCGCACGTCGGCAACACCGAGATCCCCCGGATGCTCGGCGTCCAGATGGACCGTGCCCTCCGCGACCTCGCCGGGGACGGAATGGTCCCCGCGGTGGACGACCGCAACGCCGAGGGCGCCCGCAGCGCGGCACTCGACGTGGCGATGGCGAGCATCGACCTGCAGCTTCCCTACCGGACGCAGGAGGAGACCGACCGCGCCCGCTTCGAGGTCTGGGCGCGCCAGCTCGTAGCCGACACAGAGCGGATCGAAGCGGTGCCCGGCTTCCTGGCCGGCGACGTCACGACGCTCGACTGGGTCTGGCCGCGCTTGGCCCACACAGTCGACAGCGCACCGGCTGGCGAGATCGAGAGCCTGCTCGCGGCGCTCGGGGGCGCCGCCGACGAGGAGGACGTCGCCACGATCTCCGAGCTTGCACACGCCCTGCTCGATGCCGCGCAGTCGCTCGGGTGAGACACCGCGTCTCGCCGGCTCAGGCGCGCGGGATGAGGGCGAGCTGGCGGCTCTGGGCCACCAGACGTCCGGTGTCGTCCCAGATCTCGCCGTCCTCCTCCAGGAAGCCGCCGGTGACGAACCGGGTCGTGAAGACACAGCGCAGCCAGCCCGGCGCCGGCCGGGCCCGCACATGAGCGGTCAACTCGACCGTGGGCGTCCAGGCGACGGGAAGCTGGGCGTTGAAGGCGGTAGGTGGGAAGGCATCGACGGCGAGGACGAGCCCGATGGTGTCGATCGGCTCGCCGTCCCGCAACCGGAACCAACCGCGCACACGAGGCTCGCCACTCGGCGCTCCGGTGGCGAAGCCGGCGTCCTCGGGGTGAAGACGAAGCTCCACGCGCCCCATGAACGGCGGCGGGAACGTCTCGCCCGGCTCCACGGGAATGCACGCGTCGGCGGGCGGGACGTCGGGCGGTACTGCCTCGACCCGCTCGGGGCCAATCGGCGCCGACACGTCGCCGAACGTGCCCAAGACCTGCAACAGCCGCTTCCCGTCGGCTTCCAGCGCGCCGGTCGCCGTGGTGAACGTGCGACCCCGCTTCACGACCTCGGTGGCGACGGTTGCGGGGCCGGGCTGGCCGGGCGCGAGGAAATGGCCCGTGACGCTGACCGGGTCGGACCGCCCAGAGGCCTCGCGCATCGCGCGCACGGCGATGCTGAGCAGGTAACCGCCGTTGGCGTTTCCGGCGATGTCCCAGCCCGGCCGGATCTCGGTGCCGTACCGACCGGCACCGTCTGCGCGCACCGCCGTATCGCTCGCGAAGCCCACGGCCGGGGACCGTATCGCCCGTGCTGCGCGGTCCCGCTGCTAGACCTCCGCGGTGAGCTCCAGTTGGCAGGGATGGACCAGTCGAGCCGCCGGCGCGCCGGCGACCGAGTGGATCGAGCTGTCGCGCATCCTCGCGACCGGGATGCCGCGGATCTCCTACTTCCCCGAGCCCCGTTTCGAACGGCTCTTGAGCCTGCCGGGCGATCGCCTCAACCTCACCGAGATGCAGATGGCGGTCCATGTCGGCACCCACATCGACGCCCCCTGCCACTTCGTCGTCGACGGCCCGAGCATCGACGAGATCCCGTTCGACCGGTTCCACGGCCAGGGTGTCGTCTGGGCGCCCGACGGGATCGAGCCGGACGGCCTGATCGGGGTGGGCCAGCTCGACGCCTGCACGCCGGCACTGGAGCCCGACGACATCTTGTTGCTCGACACGGGTTGGGCCGCGCACTTCGGCACCGGGTTGTACGACCGCCACCCGAGCCTGTCCGTCGACGCCGCGCAGTGGCTGGTCGACCGGCACGTGAAGCTCGTCGGGCTGGACACCCCGACGCCGGACCTGCCGGTTGATCGTCGTCCCGACGGGTTCGACTGGCCCGTCCACCATGTCCTGTTGAGCCACGGCGTCCTGATCGTCGAGCACCTCACGGGATTGACCGAGCTCGCCGGGCAACGGATCGAAGCCTTCGTCCTGCCCCTGCGCATCCAAGGCTCCGACGGGTCGCCGGTTCGCGCCGTCGCCGACGGCCGACCACACCGGTGACGTCACGCGGTGAGGCCGGTTGTGAGCAGTGAGCGGCCTATGGGCGCTCACCGCTCACATCACGGGGTCGATGTCCCAGCTCGGCCGGGCGGCGGCAGGGCGGCGCGACGGCCTTCGAGGAAGGCTCGTTCGGTGGCGTTGCCGGCGAGCTCGATGGCCCGGTCGTAGGCGGCCGCCGCCTCCGGGAAGCGTTCGAGCCGGGTGAGGAGATCGGCGCGGGTGGAGTGGAACAGGTGGTAGCCGTCGAGGTCGAGGCCGTCGACTTCGGCGAGCGCGGCCGCCGGTCCCTCGACCTCGGCGAGGGCGACCGTGCGGTTGAGCGCCACGACCGCGGTCGGAAGGTACGCGCCGAGCTGGTCGTAGAGCCTGAGGATCTGGCGCCAGTCGGTCTGCTCGGCGGTCGGCGCGTCGCTGTGCACGGCCGCGATCGCGGCCTGGATCTGGTACGGCCCGGGCATGTTGCGCCGCAGGCAGGCCCGCACGAGCGTCTGGCCCTCGGCGATCAGCTCGCGGTCCCATACCGAGCGGTCCTGGTCCGGCAGGAGGATGATCGATCCGTCCGCAGCGGTGCGGGCCGGGCGCCGGGACTCGGTGAGGAGCAGCAGGGCGAGCAGGCCGAGGACCTCGGCCTCGTCGGGCATGAGCTCGGCGAGCAGCCGGGCCAGCCGGATCGCCTCGGTGGACAGCTCGGTGCGGGCGAGCCGGTCACCCGACGTGGCCGTGTGGCCCTCGTTGTAGATCAGGTAGATCGTGGCGAGCACGGGGCGCATGCGGTCGGGCAGCTCGGCATCGCCGGGGACGCGGTACGGGATGTGGGCGTCGCGGATCTTGCGCTTGGCCCGCACGAGCCGCTGCGCCATCGTCGCCTCCGGGACGAGGAACGCCCGAGCGATCTCCGTCGTCTCGAGGCCCCCGAGGAGGCGCAACGTCAGGGCGACCTGGGTGCTCACGGCCAGGGCGGGGTGGCAGCACGTGAAGATGAGCCGCAGCCGGTCGTCCTTCACCGGGCCCGTCGCTTCTGGCGGTTCCGCCCGTTCGTGGACGAGCGCGGCCTGGGCGTGACGGTCGTCGCGCTTCGCCTCGCGGCGCAGGCGGTCGATCGCCCGGTTGCGGGCCGTCGTGGTGATCCACGCGCCCGGGTTGGGCGGCAGCCCGTCCTCCGGCCATCGTTGCGCGGCGACGACGAAGGCCTCCTGGACCGCGTCCTCGGCGACGTCGATGTCACCGAAGACACGGACCAACGTGGCGATCGCCCGCCCGGCCTCTGCCTTGAAGACATCGGCGAGGTGACTCGGCCGCGGCGCCTATTCGGGTTCCTCGTCCTGGAACGGCCGTACCTCGACCGGGCCCATGCACGCCTCGGCCGCCTTGGCCGCCCAGGCCAGCGCGGCGTCCAGATCGGCGGCCTTGATCACCCAGAACCCACCGATCTGCTCCTTCGCCTCGGCGAACGGGCCATCGGTGGTGAGCACCTCGCCGTCCTGGACCCTGACGACCGTGGCCGAGTCCGGCTCGTGCAGACCGCCGCCGAACACCCAGGCGCCCTGCGCCTGCAGCTCACTGTTCAACGCGTCGACCTGCGCGTAGGCCTTCTGCATCTCTTCCGGTGGGGTCGCCGGCTCGCCCTCGACGTAGTGCACGGAGAGGAGGTACTGCTTCATCGTGTGACTCCTTGACTCGGACCGGCCGAATGCCAGTCCCACCCCTACCACGAACGGCGGCCGGCCCGATCGACAGGGAGCGCGGATTATCCCTTGAGCCAGGGATACCGCTCGGTGTCCTGGCCGGCGTAGTCGGGGTCGAGGTAGATGAACACCCGCTGGATCTTCCAGTCGCGGACCTCGAACACGTCGCACCACCGGCCGGCGCCCGACTCCGGGTCGCCGGCCCGCCACGGACCGTCCTGGTGCTCACCATGGCTCGTGCCCTCGCAGACGAGCACGTCGGTGCCCGAGAACACCCAGTTGAAGTGGGAGTAGTGGTGCACGATCGACTTGATCGTCCCGCCGACGTCACCGAACAGCTTGCCGATCTCGTCCTTGCCGTTGGCCAGCCCCCACTTCGGGAAGTACACCTGGGCGTCGTCGGCGAAGAGGTCGAGGATCGACCCGCCGCTGGATGTCACCCCGCCGTTGTCGAACGCCTTGAGGTACTCGATGGCCACCGACTTGCGCTGCTCGTCGGTCATCGCCTGCGTCGTCAGAGCCACGCCGGCTCCTTTCTCTTTCGGTTTGTGTCACCGATATCGCCGGCAACCGGCGAAAACGGTGACACAAATCGGGGAAGGGCGGCGCAAGGGGCGACGGTCAGGGCGAGAGCAGCTCCCGGCGCAGCGTCACCAGCTTCGGCGCCGGCTCCCCGTCGCTCCACGGATCGGCGTGGAGCACGCGCTCGTACGTCTCCCACTCCAGCCGCACGCCGGACAGGTCGCCGGCCTTGGCGTGGGCCCGCATCCGCAGGGCGATCAGCTCCTCGTGCCCGGCCAGGACCTTCAGGCCCTGCCCGGTCGCCCAGAACACCCCGTCGACGTCGCCCATCGACAGGCAGTGCCCGGCCAGCTCGGTGGCCGCGCCGGTCGCCAGCAGAACGAGGTTGGAGGTGATGCCCTCGGCGTCGGGCCACAGGTAGCCGGTGCCGGCGAACGGCATGTCGCGGATCAGCTCTACGGCCGGGCGGAGCGTCTCGATCGCCAACTCGGGCGGTTGCAGGCGGGCGCGGTCGAGGCGGGCGCGGAGCAGGTCGACGTCGGCGACGACGGCCTCGTGCAGGGGCAGGACTTCGGTGAGCGTGCGACCGAGCCACTCCTCGCCATCGGGCGGTGCGACGAGGCGGGCCATCGCCCGCCGAGCTTCGGACACGACGTTGGCGAAGGTGGCGTCGCGAACATCGAGATCCCACAGGGCGGTGCGGGCACCGGCCCGCGTCGAGTGGTCCCGATGGAGCGCCAGCCAGGCGATCAGCTCGAGCGTCTTGGATCGCTCGACGTGGGCCACGCCTCCGTCGCGGTCGACGACCTCGACCGGGCCGAGCAGCCGGACGAGCAGCGCCCATGGCGGTTCGCAGAACTCATCCGCGCCGTCGTCCAGCGCATCCTCCAGCGGGACCGCGGCCTCGTCCGCCACCAGCGGCGCGTCGGCCTGCTGCAGGACATCCTGGATCTCATCGACCTCCCGCGCCGTCAGCCCGACCGGCACGAGTGTGAAGCCCAGCGGCTCGAGCACCCACCGCCGGTCGTCGGCGCGCAGCGTCCACGGCGCGCCCGGGGAATCGCCCGCCACCACCATCGCCAGACCGCCCCGCCGCACGGAGGCGGAGCGGACGAGGTCGGCGGTCACCTCGGCGGCGACGGCGGACCCGGCGAACACGACCGCCGGCTCCCACGCCTCGCCGCCGGTGTGCCGCGCCCGCAACACGAACGTCGAGCGACGCGCGGAGCACGTCGTCCCGAGCAGCGTCGCGGCGAGCTCGAGCGCGTCGTCGACGTGGTCGGCCTCGTGGGCGTGCCGATGGTCGAGGAACACGGACCCGTCGAGGCCCACGCCGATCAGGTTGGCGACCTCGGCGAACACCGAGCTCGCGAGGGTGGCCGCGATGCCCTTGGCCACCTCGTCCGCCACCTCCGCCGGAGCGGCCACGGTGAGGAGGCCCAGCGCCTCCAGGTCGGCGAGCACGTCACGACCCTCGGCATCGACACCGATCTGAGCCAGGGCCACACACGGGGCACCGACGGATCGGGCCGGTTCGGCGAGCAGCTCGATCGGCACCGCGCCGGGCAGCCGCCAGCAGGCGCCGTCGCCGGTCCACGGGGCGGGGAGCGAGGCCGCCCCGGTGAGGGTCAGCTCGACTTCGCCGTCGGGACCAACCCGGACGACGGCAACCTGGCTCGAGCCGTCGAGGTCGGCGAGCAGCGAGGCGGCGGCGGCCCGCACGGCGATGTCGACGCGCAGCAGCCGCTCGCCGGCGTCGACCGCGCGCAGTCGGCGTTCGATCGCCACCAGTTCGGGCGGCGGCACCGGCAGGCGCGCCCGAGGTTGGGCGGCGCGCAGTCGCAAGCGGCGGCGGGCGGCGAGCAGGGCCAGCACGCCCGCGGTCAGCATCGTCGCCTCGCCGATTCCGATCGGCGAAGGACCGTTCGGCGCGGGCGCATCCGGCGCGGCGACGGGCGGCGTGGCGGCAGGGGGGACGGTCACCGGTGTGACCGTCGTCGACGAGGGCGCGGTCGGCGCCGCGGCCACGGAGGTCGTTGCGGCTGGTGCCTCCGCCGGCTCGGCGGGAGGGACGCGCTTGTCATTCCGCGGCGGCGCCGGCGCTTCTGGTCTCTCCTTGGGCGGCTGAGCGGGCGGCCGGGGCGGAGGCGTGCCGACGGCCGGGAACTCGAACCGCTCGCCCGGGTAGATGAGGTCGGGATCCTCGACGATGCTCACGTTGGCGGCGATGACGTCCTCGACGTGGGCGACCACGTCGGCGGCGTCGTGGGGCAGCCCGCCGTTCGGCCAGCCTGGCCAGGGACAGATCCCACAGGTTGTCGCCGGGCTCGACCGTGATCGTCTCGGCGGCGAGGTATGGAGCGCGCTCGGCGCCGCCCGCCGCGGCGGGCAGGCGCAGCCGCCAGCCGGCGCGGATCTGACTGGGCGTCGCCAGCCGGCCGCCGTCGACTTGGGGCCGATCCCGGTTGAGGTCGAAGATCTCCCGCCAGCGATCCGCGTCGCCGAGATGCGCGCGTGCCAGCCCGATCAGGGTGTCGCCGGGCGCGACGACGACCCATCCGTTTGCTGCCGGCTGCGGCGCCCGGTTCGCCAGGGCCGGCTGCGGCGGCGCCGGCCGCGGCGCTGGCTCGCGGTCGACGACGAGCGCGGCGGTGGGTCGTGCCCCGGACAGCTCGACGGGAGCGCCGCCGATCGCCGGGGTCGCTCGAGTGGCGATGGGCAGGATGATGAGCGCGGCGGCGACAAGTCGCTGGGCCAGGATCCCCATCCCGCCGCTGCGAGCCGGGGCGGGCGCAACGACCTCGACTCGCGCCGCGGGATCGCGTCGCGCCTCGACCCGCAAGGCGGCCACCTGATCGCGGAGCTCGACGACGACGGCCAGAACAAAGCGGGCCCAGACGACCCACGCCACCGCGGCGAGCACACCTCCAAGTACGCCCACCTCGTCGCGGAGTTCGATCCGAGCACGCCCGGGCCACGGGTTCCCGACGAACCGGACGAGCACGAACGGCACGCCGAGGACGAACGCGACCAGGAGCGCGATCGCGCCCACGGCACCCGCGACGCGGCGGAACTTCGTCACGGCGCCGCTCCGACGACGACACCCTGCTCGGGGGTCGCGGTGGAGGATTCGGAGACGGTCCGACCACCGGGGAGGATGAAGAAGTCGACGACGGCGCGGACGCTGACGGTGACCGACTCGCCGCGGATCGACACCGACCCGGTGGCGCGCTGCCGGCCGAGCTCGGTCGCCGCCCGCGCGGTCGCGAGCCCGGGGTCGAGGCGACGGGCGTACGCCTCCCGCCCGCTCAGCTGGACCGCGGCCCTCGCCGCGGCGGCCGCGGCCCCGTTGGCGTCGCGGCGCGCCTGCAGCTGACGCCCGCCGTCAAGGACCAGTCCCGCGGCGAACAGCAGGGCCGGAAGCATGACCACGACGAGCAGCGAGACGTTGCCGTGCTCGCCCCTCCCCCGGGCCGCACTCACGGCGCACCGCCTCGCGTTCGGTCGATCACCTCGATCGCCGTTGCGGTCAGGGTCCGCGCTCCCGGGATCCCGAACTTCGTGACGTCGGCGAGCGAGGTCGTGCACGACACCGTGACGGTGACCCGTCCGCCGGGCACCCACGGACCACCGACCGCCACCGAGGGGCCGGAGGCACAGGCCAGGCCGGCGCGCCGGAGACTGTCGGCGACGACGGCCTGCGCCAGCGCGCTCCCGCCCCCACTGGTCTGCGCGCTCGCCGCCGCCCGGGCCCCGACCCGCGCCGCGTGCTCGACGTCGGTGTCGGCCGTGGTCGTCCGCCCGAACGCCACCACCAAGCCGAAGAGCAGCAGCAGCGCCGGCAGCAGGATGACCATCTCGAGCGGGCCGGAATCCCCCTGCTCGCCGCGGGCTCGCCGGGAGTTCACGGCCGCTCGGGCTCCGGGATGAACCGTTCGATCGGCGCCGAGGCCGACGCCGAGACGGAGTACGAACCGATCGGGAAGACCCGGAGCACGTCGGCGGAGACGGTGACGGTGACGCTCGCGGCGTCACCACCCGCCGAGACGCTGACGTTCGACGTGATCGACCCCGCCGAGGCGGCGAGCACTCCGCCGGCCACCGAGCCCGGGTCTCCTGCTCCGGAGGCCGCGGCGATCGCCGCATCTTGGGCCGCCGCTTGGGCGACATGGCGGGCGTGCTGCACGAGCGCGTACTGCAACACCATCCAGAACGACAGGAGCAACGCCGGCAAGACGATCACCGTCGCGACCACCCCCTTGTCGCCCCGTCCCCGGCGGCTTCTCAGTTGGGGATCTTGCCGGCGTTGGAGTTGAGGCGGGCGATGACGATCACCGCCACCGCCGCGGCCGCGACCGCCAAGGCGGCGAGGAAGATGACGTTGCCGGTGAGCTCGCCCGACTCGTCCTCGCGGGCGCGGCTGATCGTCTCGAGCACTCGGTCCCTGGCCGTCATCCAGACGGCCAGGATCTGAATCTGGATGGGGACCATGGTGGGTTTGCTCCTTGCTCTTGGATGGGTGGGTCATGCGAGGAACCTCGCAACGGCGGGATAGCCGATCAACACGACGGCGGCGATCGCCATCAGCGCGGGCGCGATCCCCATCGTCTCGGATGCCTTCTCAGCGTCGGCTTCGGCCTCACTGAGCTGGCGGACGCGCAGCGCCGCGGCCTTGGCGATCAACGTCTCGCGGATCCGCGAGCCGGACTCGGCGGCGAGATCGACGGCCCCGGCCAGTTCCCGCAACGCGACCACGTCGATCCGGGCTCCGAGGTCGTCGAGGGCGTGCCAGAGCTTGCGGCGGCGGGTTTGCGCCGCGCGGAGGGTGTCCCGCAGCTCGCCGAACTGCGGTCCCGTCCCCACGTCGGCAGCGACCATCAAGGCGTCCTCGACCCCCGAGCCTCCGGCGAGCGAGATCCCGACGATGTCGACGTACACCGTGAGCGCGCGGGACCAGGCTCGGCGCGCCGTCCGCGCTCGCGAGCGCACGTCGAGCTCGGGGTAGCACCAGCCGACGCCGGCGAAGAGCAGCGCGGCGAGCACGATCGACACCGGCGGGACGGCGACGCTGACCAGCGGGAACAACGCCGCCGGGATCAGGGCGAGGACGAGGAAGACCAGGGCGTAACCGAGCTTGTCGATGGCGTGCCGGGCGCTGGAACGGCCGAGCACGGCCAGATCGGCCGCCAACCGTTCGGAGTGGCCGCCGGCCAGACGGAGCGCCAGCCGCTCCGACCCACGCCTGACGCTGCCGGTCGGGCCCGGGCGGAGCAGCGCCTCGCGCGGCGCGACGAGCTCGGCGGCCAGCGCCCGCAGCGGTCGGGCGGGCGGGGCGAGCCCGCGGGCGATCAACCAGATCCCGGCGCCGATCCCGCCGGCGATGACCGCGGCCCAGATCATCCCGCCACCTCCGCCGGTACGCGCGTGCCGACCCGCAGCAGGCGAGGAGATCGAACGGGCTTCGAGAGCACGACCATGGCCCACACCGCCACACCGACGACGCCCGCGACCGTGGCGAGCACGAGCTGCCCCACCGCGGTGCCGAACGGCGCCATGTACTCGCGGTTGGTGAGCACGAGTAGTCCGACGAAGAAGGCGACGATCCCGGTGATCAGTTGGGCGGTCCGGTAGGTGCGGGCGCGGGCGGCGTTGATCCGGAGCTGCATCGCCACCGTCTCGCGGGTCGAGCTCGCCACCGCGGCGAGCATCTGGCCGAGGTCGGCGACCGCCCGTTGGTCGGCGATCTGCAGAGCGGTGACCACGGTGTCGGCGATCCCATCGTCCATGTCGTCGGCGAAGCGGGCGAGAGCGGTCGCCAGCTCGCCGCGCTGGGTTCGCACGTAGAGCGCCTTGACCTCGTCGCGGATCGCCGCGGGGGCGACCCGGGCCGACTTGCCGATCGCCTCGTGCAGGCCGGCGTTCGACACCAACAGGTCGCGCAGCATCTCCGCCCACGCCGCCACCGCCTCCGAGCGGGCGAGCTGGCGGCGGCGCCGTGCCCGCAGGCCGACGAACGAGGGCACCAGCCAACCGATCACCGCGCAGGACGCCATCGCCGCCGGCCACCGCGTCCACCACCCGGCGAGGGTCAACCCGACGACGGCGAGGACGACCCGCAACGTCAGCTGATCGACGTGTTCGCGCGGCCGGGGCGGTCGGGCACGGCGGGGCCGGTCGAGCAACCCCAGCCATCCGGTGACGGCGACGAGGACCCCGATCCCGATGCCCGCGCCGAGCAGGCCGCCGACCAACGGTGACGAGGTCACGACGGCCACCATCCGGCCGGGTTGAGGAGGAGGTGATCCTCGAAGCCGGCGTCGCGCAACCGGGCGCGGCGGAGATCCGACAAGTGGGCTTGGGGCAGGCCGCGACCGTCGGGACCGGCGACGAAGATCCGGTTGAGCTGGACCTCGGACCCGTTCCAGCCGGCGACCTCGCAGATCTCGGCCACCACCCGCCGGCCCTGGCGGTCGCGGGCCAAGTGGACGAAGAAGTCGACGGCGTCGGAGATCAACAGGGCGGCGATCGAGAACTCGACCGCCTCGCGGCCCTGGGCGACGTACTGGGCGAGCTTCTTCCACGCCGAGAGCGCCGAGTGGTGATGCACCGTCGAGAGGCTCGGATGCCCGTGCTGCATCGCGAGCAGCATCTCCCGGGCCGCATCGCCGTCGCGGACCTCGCCGACGATCAGCCAGTCCGGGTTGAACCGGAGGGCGTGGCGGACGAGCTCGCGTTGGCTGATCTCGCCGACGCCTTCGACGTTCGCCTCCCGGGTCTCCCACTCGAGCACCGCGTTGGCGCGCGCCGGGTCGGCGCCGAGGTTGAGCTCGCGGGTGTCCTCGATCACGACGATGCGGGTATCGGGCGGCAGCTCGTTCGTCATCGCCCGCACGAGCGTCGTCTTGCCGGCACCGGTCTCGCCGGAGACGACCACACGCATCCCGGCCGGCATCGCCGACGCGAGCAGGGAGTGCATCGCCGCATCGATGGTGCCCCGCCGCTCGAGGTCGTCGAGCGAGGCGTCGGGCAACACGTTGCGGCGGATGGCCACCTGGGGCACTGGCGACACGTTCATGACCGCGGCGAGGCGGGAACCGTCGGGGAGGCGGACGACGAGCAACGGCTTGCCGTCGTCGAACCGGCGCTCGGTACCGCCGGCGCGGCGGGCGAGACGGGCAACCTCGTCGCGCAGGTCCTCGGAATCTGCGAACACGGAAGGGAGGTGGCGCTCGGTCCGCCCGTCGACGTACTGCAGCCAGACCGCGTCGTGGCCGTTCACCATGATGTCGGTGACGCCTTCGATGTCGAGCAGCGCCTGGAACTTGCCGGCGTGGAAGTAGGCCGCGATCGCCCGCCGGATGAGATCGTTCTCGGCGGCCAGGTCCATCGGCGGCTGACCGGACTCGAGCGCCTCGCGGGCCCGGCGGGCCACGTACGACGTCGCGACGTCATGGGCGAACGCCTCGCGCTCGAGGTCATCGCGGTCGTCCCAACGGCGGGTGGAACCTCCCGCCTCGGCCGTGACGAGCGCCTCCTGGATCGCCTCGATGACGTCCTCGACGGCGACCGGTGCGGCCGACACCGTCATGCCGATCGCGCTCCGGCTTCGATCTCGTGGCCGACGGCGAGATAACGGGCGAGGTCGTCCACCCGCCGCCACCACGATCGCCACTCGGTGCCACGCATCGACGTCAGGTCGTCGGAGCGGACCTTGACGCGGGGTAGGACCGCGGCGACGTCGGCGCCGACGAAGTCGGCGATCTCTTCGGGCGGCCACGACGTCGGTTCGACCATGGCGACGGACACGGTGCAGCCGGCGGCGCGGAGGGCGTCGACCCGGTGGGGCACGAGTTGCAAGGCGGGAAACGAACCACTGGTGACGACCACGACGTGGTCGGCGTCGCGGGCGAACGGCATCGCCGGCGAGTGGACGGACAGGCGGCCGGCGTCGACGATCCATACCGAGTCATCGGGATCGCCCGCGACGACGCGGGCGAGCGTGGCGCCGGCGTGGACGAGGACCGAGTGCGTCTGCTCCGCCGACGGCGGAGCCGGCACGACGCACCAGTCGGCGACGGTGGCCCCGCCGCGCTCGAGCACGTCGGCGGCGGTGAGTCCGGGGGTGCGCGACGCCAGGGCCACCGCCATCAACCCCGGCTCGACGCCGACTCCCAGCTCAGCGCCGAGACGGCCGCCGTCGGGGTCCGCCTCGAGCAGGATGCGTGTCCGGTCGGGGTCGGGCCACGAAGCGGCCAGGCCGATGGCGAGGCGGGTCACACCGGGCGACCCGGCGATCGAGCCGAGCGCGATGAGCGTCATTCGCCGCCGCCGCCGATGAGAACGACGCGCAGCGTGTCGAGCTGCGACGCCTCGGATGCGGCGAGGGCGACCGCTCGAGGCACACGCATCGAGATCCAGAGCTGCCCGGTGGCCAGCGACTCGACGGCCCACACCGTGCCCGACCCGATCGCGGTCGCCCCGCCGCCCGTGGGTGCGGAGGACTGGTCCGGGGCCGGACTCGCCTTGGGGACGTCGAGCAGCTCGACCGGGGCCCCGACCTGGACCCCCGAAAGCGGCGCCTCGCCCGGGTCGAGGGCGGCCCCGAACACGACCTCGTTCGGCGCCAGCGGGACTTCGTCGGCGAACATCCCCTGCGCGAGCAACGTCCCGGCCGGGATGCGTCCTACCGGCAGCAGGCCGACCAGTGCGTCGGCTGCGGCCGGCGACAGCGAGCCCACGTCGCCATCGATGACGAGCCGCTCGATGCGCAGGTCGCCGCGGGAGATCGGCTCGCCCGGCTCGAGGTCCCCGGCCGCGACCAGCACCTCGGTGCGGTCATCGGCGGAAGCGAACAGGAGCACGCCACCGAGCGCGCACAGCACCACGAGCAGCACGCCGGCGAGCACCCACGCCGGGTTGCGATGACGGCTCTCGGCGACCCGGCCGGGATCGAACCGGGCCGCGGGTGTGGGCGGCGATGGTCGGCGCCGGTGTCCGGGCCGGCGCGGCTTGGCCGGCGGCGGGAGCGGGTGCCGTCTTGTCGAGGGTGTCGCTCATCCATCCACCACCACTGCTTGGATCTCGGCCACCGGCAGCTCGCGCACCGCCGATGTCGTCGTCAAGGAACCCAGATCACCGGACTCCCCGTTCGACGCCTGCCACGTCGCGTGCCAGACGATTCGCCACCGTCACCGGGAACGTCTTCCCGTTCTCGGCGGTCGCCGAGGAGTGTTCGTACACGTGCCCGCAGCCGACGAACGTGTCCGGGTCGGCTCCAGTCGGGAATGGAGGCGGCGCGCCGGGGCACTGCAAGGTCGTGCCGTCGCCGGTCGTCACCACGAGCAGCTCGGGCACCACGGTCACGGTCAGGGACAACCCCGCGAGCGACGCGGTCGCGGAGACGTTCTCCCACTGCCCGGCGGCCTGATCGACCCAGAAGAAGGTCTTCGCCTGCACGAAGGCGAACCCGTCATCGGCGAGGTCGGCGGGCGCGATGCGCGGCACGGGCGTTGGCAGTTGCCGCTTCACCCGCTCCCAGGCCAGCGGGATCAGGTCCGGCGGGGTAACGGTCGGGTCGAGGCCGCCGCTGGAGGTCGGGGTCACGGTGACCCAGCGGCTGTAGACCTCCGTCGGGTCGACGCAGTTGAACTGGTAGAGGATCTCGACGCTTCGACGGCGTGATCCGGTACCACGAGCCGGTGGCCACGTTGCCGAGGTCGCGGACCGGGTCGGAACCGGCGGCGGGCTCGTCGACGTCGGGCTTCTCGCCCTCGTTCACGGACTCCCAGATCCTGCGGGCCTCGTCGAGCGGCCCGTAGGGCGTCGCGGTGCAGCGAGACCGACCGCCCTTGCCGCCCCCCGGCGCGGCCACCCCCTGGGCGCCCGGGGTGCGACTGCCGGGGTCGCCCTCCTCTTCGGCACAGACGGTTTGCTTTAGCGTGTCTGCCGTCGCGAGTCGGTGACCGTCACGGTCGTCCACCTCACGCACTCGTCGCTGCGGCAGCGCTATCAGACTGCGCGAGCGCAGCCGCTGCGAGCAGCGCCGTCGATCACGGCCGAGCCGCATCAGGCGGGTGGGCATGTCGTCTCCCCGTTGACGAAGCCGAGTTCCTTCGCGGGTCGATCGATAGCGGAGCCAGCCATTGTTGGTGAGCCGGACGGGCTCTTCGATACCGTGTCACCAGGAGCTTGCCCGTGCCAGCCACTTCGACCTCCTCGCCGGTCGGGGAGTTCTCCGGTGGCGTGACCTGTCGACGGTTGGTCACCTCGCACACCGTGACGATCGCTCGGCGGTACGGCGGCCGACCGACGAGCTCGACGTTCTCGACCGTCGCCGAATAGCAGGTCCGGGTCGTTCGGGACGACCTGATCGCCCAGGGCGACCAGCTCCTCGATCCGCTCCACGAAGCTGTCGAACGCAGGGGAATCCTCGACCAGCACCTTGGCCACTCGTTGCCTCGAGGTTGTGCAGCCGCGGCGTCTCGAGCATCTCGGCAGCCGCGGTAGAAGGCACGCTCGTAGTCCTCTGCGATCTCGGCCTTGAGCGCCTCCTCGTCGACCGGCGGGGTCGTCTCCGGTGGGAGCGTCGTCGGTGCCTCGGTCGTCGGTGGTGAGGTTGCGGTCGTCACCGTCGTTGCGGGCGTCGAGGCCGTGGTGGTGGCGATCGCCGTCGTCGGCGTGGTCGCCGGGTCCACGACCGTGGTGTTGTTGCCCTGGCTGTCGTCGTCGTCGGAGCACGCCGCCAGTGCGACCGCCAGGAGGACCACCATCAGCGGCCTCATCCGTAGGCCTCGACGTTCATCCAGCGCGCCACGAGCAGGGCCAGCACCGCCCCGGCGACGAGACCGGGTCCGAGGGCGATCGTCCGCCGCCGCCCGGCGACCGCCCAGGCCGCCGCCCCGGACAGCCCGAGCAGCAGCGCGAGCACGGCGATCTGCGAGTTGACGAGGCCGAGCGCGGCGCCGAGCACGGCTCCCGCTTTGACGTCGCCGAATCCCATCCCGGTGGGCGATGCCAGGTGCGTCACGAGCAGCGGCCCACCGACGAGCGCCGCGCCGACCGCGGCGCCCACGACCACGTCGGTTGCCCCGGTCACCCACGCCACGGCCAGTGCTCCGACCACCGGCACCGCGGCGGCGCCGACGAGGACGTTCGGGAGCCGATGCTCGACCGCATCGACCAGCGCCGCGGCGACCAGGACCAGCAGCGCGAGCCCCGTCGCCACCGCGGCAGACGTCTCGGGGACCCACACCGCGGCGGCGGCCACGGCGGCCAGGGCTCCTGCGGCGGTGGCGAGCCGGCCCCGTCCACCGACGGTTGCCCATGCCGTCTCGATCCCGCGGCTGGTCTCCGCCTCTCCGATGCGGTCTGCAACGGCTTCCGCCGTCAACGCGGGCGGATTCATCCCGTCTCTCCTGTCCCCCGAACGGGGCCCGCTGTGGCGAAGATTAATTGCGCTCGACGGCGCCGTGAATGGGCGACCTTTGAGTTTTCGTACGCTTTCGCGACCTCCCATGCCCACCTGGAGCGCGCGAGGAAGCCGGAAAGGGAAATCCGTATCCTGGGACCGATGAGCACCGTCGCCAACGCTCCTTCGCACCTGCCGCAGGCGAACGATCCGTGCTGGTGCGGCAGCGGTCGCAAGTACAAGCGCTGCCACCGACGCTCGGAGGGCCGGGTGCTCCCGGGCACGGTGTCACCGATGCGGACGGTGCCCGCCCACATCCCGCGCCCGCCGTACGCCGACACCGGCGTCCCGGTCCCGTGGGACGAGCCGCGGGTGAAGTCGCCGGAGACGATCGCCCGGATGCGCCGGGCCGGCACCGTCGCCGCCGAGATCCTCCGGCTGGCCGGCGAGGCGCTGCGCCCGGGGATGACCACCGACGAGCTCGACGCCCACGTCCACGAGCTGTACATCGAGCGCGGCGCCTACCCGTCGCCGCTCAACTACAACGGCTACCCGAAGAGCCTGTGCACGTCGGTGAACGAGGTGATCTGCCACGGCATCCCCGACTCCCGGGCGCTGCTCGACGGCGACATCGTCAACCTCGACGTCACCGCCTTCATCGGCGGCGTGCACGGCGACACCAACGCCACGTTCTTCATCGGCGACGTCGACGAGACCAGCCGCCAGCTGGTGCAGGTCACCGAGGAGTGCATGTGGCACGGGATCGAGGCGGTCCAGCCCGGCCGCCCGATCAGCGACATCGGCCGGGCCATCGAGCACCACGCCAAGGCCCACCGCTACGGCGTGATCAGGGCCTTCATCGGCCACGGCATCGGTGAGCAGTTCCACGCCGACATCCAGGTGCCCCACTACTACGACTCGCGGGCGTCGATGATCATGCGCCCGGGGATGACGTTCACGATCGAGCCGATGATCTCGCTCGGCACCTGGCAGCACCGCATGTGGGACGACGACTGGACCGCCGTGACCGCCGACGGCAAGCGCACGGCCCAGTTCGAGCACACCCTCGTCGTCACCGACGACGGATGCGACGTGCTCACCGGCGGCCCCGGCGCGGTGTCGCCGAGCGCCCCCTGGAATCGGTGATCCACGAGCTCCCCGTCCGCCCCGTCACTCCACGATCTGGGCGGGATTCTTTTCACCTGTCGGCAAAATTCCCGCCCAGATGCCGGAGTGGCACGATTCCCGCCCAGATTGGGGAGCAGGGGTCAGGCCGTCGAGGCGCGGTAGAGGCCGATCGCGGCGGCGATACCCGCGGCCACCGCGGCAACGAACGCGGCCGCCAAGACGCCGCGGTCGAGCCAGAACGGGGCGTCCGTCGGGATGAGGGCGCGGAAGGCGCCGTCGCGACGGATCACCACCCACGCCCCGAGCTCGATCGCGCCGAGCAGCACGAGGGCGTACGACACCAGCCGGTAGCCCAGGACGAGGGCGAGGGCGGCCGACGCGGCGGCGACGACCGGGAGCAGCCACCACACCGACAGCGGTCCGGTCTCGGAGGGCAACGAGGCGTACTCCCACCAGCCGATGCCGGCCGCGGCGACGGCGACCGCCAGCAGCACCCAGGCGACCCGGCGGCGGAGGACGAGCGCCACCGCGACGAGTCCGGCGGCGATGCCTGCTCCGACGTAGAGCGGGACCCGCGACGGGCGGTGCAGCCAGTCCGTGGCGACCTCGACCGACACGTCGACCCCGTCGACCCGCAACGGGATGGCCGACTCGAGGATCCGATCCCCACGGCAGCGCGTGCTCGGGCGGCTCCTGCGACATCCAGTGGGCGCGGTGGTCGTGCCACGCGTAGCGACCGCCGCTCCCGACCGGCAGCCAGTCGGGCGGCAGCGCCGGGTCGGCACCCGGAGGAGCGGTGGTCCCGTAGCGGCTCTCGTTGAGGTACGTGGTCGGCGACCGCTGGTTCTCCAGGACGACCCCGTCGGCCCGGAAGCGCAGGTACGGCTCGTCCTCGTAGCCGACGACCATGACCGTGGTGCCCGGATCGGCGGTGAGCTGCAGGAAGGCATCGCCGCCGACGACCTCCACCTCGATCGAGTCGGTCGCCGGAGTGACCGCGACCACCGTCGTGCGGTAGTCCGTGGGAGCCGCGGCGTCGGCGACGAGGAGCGTGCTCACCACGACCGCCGCGATCCAGCTCATCACGGGAAAAACGTTACGGCGCCCGAGGGTTTGCGGCCCGGATGGGGGGCAGCAAACCCTCGGATGGGCGGGGAGTCAGCTGTCCAGGGAGACGATGTAGTCGATCACCTGGGCGACCTCTTCGTCGGTGAGCTGGTTCTCCGGCATCGTCACCGAGAACCCGGCGTGGATCTCCGCCGCGGGGTCGGTGATCGCCCGCTCCAGGTACGCCTCGTCGACGGTGACGGTCGTGCCGTCGTCGAGCTCGATCTCGGACCCGAGGCTGCCGGCCCAGGCCGGCCCGATGCCGCCCTCGCCGTCGGCGCCGTGGCACGCGGTGCACCCGGCGCGCTGGGAGATCTCGCGTCCCTCGTCCGTCGCCGACCCCGGCGAACCATCGTCGCCACCGCAACTCACCGCGCCAAGCCCGAGGACGGCGACCACGTGCCAGCTCGATCACCGCGGAGCCGGGCGCGCCACCAGTTCTCCAGGACGACGGCGTCGGCGGCGTCGATCCCGTAGGCGTCGCCGACCGCCGCCCCACACGCCACGACGTCGCCGTCGCGCAGCGCCTCGACCGCAGGGGCGACCGACCCGGCGGGCCACGGCAGGTCGGCCAGCCACCGCGGGCCCAGGCGCAGCGTGCCCGCCGACAGCCCGGTGCCGGCGGCGCGGTGCCAGGCCCAGGCACTCGCCGGCGCCGACGTGAGGACGGCGGCGATCGCCCAGACGTCGGCGGGCGCGGGTGCGCGCACCGTGATCAGCGGCACGCCGGGGAGCCAGGCGCCTTCGGGGTCGGCGACGGCTTCGATGATCCGCGTCTGGTTGGCCACGAGCACCTTGGGCACGGCGAAGCGGTCGGCCCATCGGCGCATCGGGGGACTCAGCCGCGTCCGGTCGACGCGTGGCCGGGCGAGCCGGCGGCGGGCGAACGTCACCGCCCGCTCGCCCCACCGGCAGCGGCCGGGGTCGATGAGCCCGCTGGTCACGAGCGGCGGGCCGGTCGCATGGTCGTCGACGGCGGGGACCAGCCCGTAGTACTGATCGCGGAAGTTGGCGCTGAGCCGGCCGCGGGCCCCGAGCGTGCCGGCCGTCGCGAGCGGCGGCAGCGCCGGGACCCCGAGGGCGTCGGTCACGACGCTGCTCCACGGCCGGTGCCGATGTCCGTTCACCCCGGCGGCGCCGACCTCGAAGGCGAGCGCGCACACGAACACCTGGGCGTCGAAGACCCGGCGGGGCGACCACCACGACCAGATCAGCTCGGCGCGGCGGTCGACGTCGGATCGCACTCCGGCCGCGTCGCGGGAGGCGAGGATCGACTGCGGCAGCACCAGCCCCACCCGCCCGGCTCCGGGCCGCGCCAGGCGCACGGCGAGGGCGAGGAACTCGGCCGCGGCGTCGGCGTACGGGCCGCCGCCGTGGCGGCTCGACCCGCCTCTCGTCGTGCTCGCCGCGAGTTGGGAGAGGAACGGCGGGTTGCCGAGCACGACGTCGAAGCGCTCGTCCCCCCAGTCGTGATGGAGGGCGTCGGCCCGCCGGAACCGCGCGGACGGCGCGCCTGGGCCGGCCGCCACCGCGCGCCGCGCGGCACGGACCGCGTCGGCGTCGATGTCGACCCCGGTCACGAGCGGAACCGCGCCGGCCGCCGCGATCCGCGCCGCGGCGGCGGTCAGGAAGCGACCGTCGCCGCAGGCCGGGTCGAGCAC
Source organism: uncultured Acidimicrobiia bacterium (assembly GCA_963755235.1). Classification (GTDB taxonomy): domain Bacteria; phylum Actinomycetota; class Acidimicrobiia; order Acidimicrobiales; family Ilumatobacteraceae; genus JALZMG01. Next base: position 112,574 of record CAVWJT010000021.1, on the reverse strand, counting down.
CGTGACCCGCTGGCCCGGTCGCATCGCCGGCAACGTGTTGGCGACCACCAGCTCCACCAGTTCGGGTGGTGTCGCGAACGCGCCACGCTGCTTCCGTGCCGCGTGGGCCGCGGGTTGCAGCGGGACCACGGGCCGAGCCTAGGGTCCGCCAGATGCAGGAGGCCGCGACCCGGTTCATCACGATCGGGCGCGACGACTGGGCGGCGCTCCGGGCGGCGACGCCGATGACGCTGCGCGAGGCGGACCTGGACAAGCTGCGCGGGATCAACGAGCGCATCGACCTCGACGAGGTCACCGCGATCTACCTCCCGCTGTCCCGACTGCTCAACCTCTACGTCAGCGCGTCGCAGGACCTGGCCCGGGTCTCGTCGACGTTCCTCGGCACGATCGCCCCGCCGGTGCCGTACGTGATCGGCGTCGCCGGCAGCGTGGCGGTCGGCAAGAGCACGTTCGCCCGCATCCTCCAGGCGCTCCTCGCCCGCTGGCCGGATCATCCCCGGGTCGACCTCGTCACGACGGACGGGTTCCTCTACCCGAACGCGGTGCTGCTCGAACGCGGGCTGATGCAGCGCAAGGGGTTCCCCGAGAGCTACGACACCAGGCGCCTGCTCGCCTTCCTGCGCGACCTGAAGAGCGGGACCGCGGCCGTGCGCGCCCCGGTGTACAGCCACGTCGTCTACGACATCGTCCCGGACGAGGAGATCGTCGTCCGCCAACCCGACATCGTCATCCTCGAGGGGCTCAACGTGCTCCAGGTCGGCAGCCCGAGCGGGGCCCCGGCGAGCGAGTTCGTCAGCGACTACTTCGACTTCTCGATCTACCTCGACGCCGACGAGGCCGACATCCGCGCCTGGTACGTCGAGCGCTTCCTCACCCTGCGCAAGACGGTGTTCCAGGACCCGCGGAGCTACTTCCGCCACTTCGCCGACCTCTCCGAGGACGAGGCGGTGGCGACGGCCGAGGCGATCTGGGTGGAGATCAACGGCCGCAACCTCGAGGAGAACATCGCCCCGACACGCGAGCGGGCGTCGCTCATCCTGCGCAAGGAATCCGATCACCGGGTGTCGGAGGTCAGCCTCCACAAGCTCTGACGCGCGCTCACCGCACGCGCCCGGGAAGCTCCTTGATCGACGCCAGCTCGTCGACGTCCTCGTCGTGGTCGACGTGCTCGTGTTCCCACAGCAGCGGGTACGGGATGTGCACCGCGTGGCCGCCGAGGGCGAGCACGGGGAGGATGTCGCTGCGCACGGAGTTGCCCACCATGCAGAACCGCGCCGGCTCGACCTCGAGGAGGGCGAGGATGCGGGCGTACGTGTCGACGTCCTTGTCCAACACGACCTCGACCCGCTCGAAGTGGTGGGCGAGCCCCGACGTCGTGACCTTCCGGGTCTGGTGCACCAGATCGCCCTTGGTGATGAGCACCAGTCGATGGTCGCGACCGACGTCGGCGAGCATCTCGGGTACGTCGGGGAGCAGGCGGACCGTCTCGGTGAGCATGTCCATGCCGGCGTCGACGATCTGACCGATCACCATCGCCGGAACCCTTCCCTCCGACACGGTGATCGCGGTCTGCACCATCGACAGGGTGAACGCCTTGACGCCGTAGCCGGAGACGGGGATCTGATCGAGCTCGGTGGCCCGTAGGGCCGCGGCGATGTCGATCCCGGCGGGAACGTAGGGCTGCAGCAGCTCCACGAACCGGGCCTCGACGACGTGGAACGAGTCCTCGCTGTGCCAAAGCGTGTCGTCGGCGTCGAACCCGATCACGTCGAACCGCTGGGCCATGGCGATGAGTCTGGCGACGCTCAGCGGTGGATCGCGTTGAGGTAGTTGTAGACCGTGATCCGGCTGACGCCGAGGGCGTCGGCGACGTCCTCGACCGCCCGCCGCAGTGTGAACGCGCCACGCTGGTCGAGCATCCGCACCGCCCGCTGCTTGTCCTCCCGGCTGAGGGTGGGCAACCGGCCGCCGAGCTCGGCCTCCACCGCGTCGATCAACCGCTCGAGGGCGCCGTGCAGTGCCGGCATCCGCACCGCCCCGACGACCTCGCCGTCCCACACCAGCGGCACGTCACTGGCCTCCTGCTCGTCGGCGGCGACGAGCGTGGCCCCGACCGCCTCGACCACCGGCTGCACCGCCGTCAGCAGCGGGTGCCGCGCCGGCTCGTGACCGTTGACGCCACTCACGCGTACTCCCCCTCGTCCCGCGGCGCGCTGGACACGTGGAGGGTCACGTGGGTGGCGCCGTTGGCGAACGCCGCCCGTGTGATCGCGGCGACGACGTCGGGCATCGACTCGGCCGCGACGCGCCCGGTGGAGCCGAACGGGCCGAACTCGACCTCCGCCCCCGCCGCGGTGGCCGCGTCCACGGCCGCCCGGACGTGCGGCCCGGGGTGACCGTCGACGAACGGCTCGACGATGAACTCGACCACGTCCACGGCGGCGATCGTAGGGCGCGTCAGCCGACACCCATCGCCTGGGCCAGGGCGCTCGCCCGGCTCTGGCACTCGGTCCCGGCGGCGTCGAACGCCTCCTTGAGGTTGCGCAGCGCCTGGGCGAACGAGTTGTGCCAGTCCTGCTCGAAACGCTGCCGGGCCGGGCCCTCCCAGGTCGTGCTGCCGAGCGCGCCGGTCACGGTCGTCGTCAGCGTGTCGATGACCTCCATCTGCGCCTTCAGCTTGGCCCCGAGGCTGTGCAGCTGCTCGGTGTCAGCACCCATCTTCGTCATGGACAGTCCCTTCTCACCCCGGCACCCAGGCCGGCTACCCACCATGGGGGTGACGGCGAGGCGGAAGGGGAAACCGGTCCTCCTCGCATGCCTACGATGACCCGATGACGGCTGACCTGGACGCCCGAGCCCTCCTCGAGCAAGCGACCGACCAGCTGAAGGCCACGGTCGAGCTGCGCCGGACGCTGCACCGCTGGCCGGAGGTCGGCAACGAGCTGCCGGTGACCCAGGAGCAGGTGCTGGCCGCGATCGAGGGGTTGCCCCTCGACGTCACCGTCCACGAGACCACGAGCGGGATCGCCGCCCTGCTCACCGGGACTCGCCCGGGGCCGACGATCCTGCTCCGGGGGGACATGGACGCCCTCCCGCTGCACGAGGACACCGGCCTCGACTTCGCGTCGAACGTCGACGCCACGATGCACGCCTGCGGGCACGACACCCACACGGCGATGCTCGTCGGCGCGGCGGAGGTGCTCGCCGCTCGCCGTGACGAGCTGGCCGGACGGGTGCTGTTCATGTTCCAGCCCGGCGAGGAGGGCCACCACGGCGCCCGCTTCATGCTCGACGAGGGACTCCTCGACGTCCCGCCGCTGGCCGACGGCACGCCATCTCCGGTCACCGGCGCGTTCGCCATCCACATCACGTCGACCCTGCCGTCGGGCTGGATGGGCTGCCGCGGCGGCCCGCTCATGGCGTCGGCCGACAAGTTCCTGGTCACCGTCACGGGGAAGGGCGGCCACGCCAGCGAGCCCCACCGGGCGGTCGACCCGATCCCGGTGGCGTGCGAGATCGTCCAGGCGCTGCAGACGATGGTCACCCGGCGCATCGACGTGTTCGACCCCTCGGTCGTCACCGTGGGGCGGATCACCGCCGGCACGACGAACAACGTGATTCCCGAGACGGCCGAGATCGAGGGCACGATCCGCGCCGTCAGCGAGAAGACGAGGACCCGGGTCCACGACGGCATCCGCCGGGTCCTCGACGGCCTCGCCGCCGCCCACGGCTGCGAAATGACGGTCGACATCGAGACGGGCTACCCCGTCACCGTCAACGACAAGGACTTCGCCGAGACCGTGATCGGCATCGCCGAACAGGTCGTCGGCACCGACCAGGTCCTGCGCCAGGCCCATCCGATCATGGGCGCCGAGGACTGGAGCTACGTGCTGCAGCGGGTGCCGGGAGCGATGATGTTCCTCGGCGGCACCCACCCCGACCGCGACCTCGCCAGCGCCGCGCCCAACCACTCGAACCGGGTGCTCTTCGACGAGGACGCGATGGTGAACGGCATCGCCACCTACGCCGCCGTCGCCCTCGACCACCTCAGCGGCTGAGGCGGAGGGTCACCAGCTCGTACGGGCGCAGGGTGAGGGCGACGATCCCGTCGCTCACCTCGAAGCCGTTGGCCGGCTCCTCGAGCAGGTTGCATCGGGACGCGGCGGTGATCCGCCCGTCCGTCCGGACGCTGACCCGCGCCCGGTCCCCGCCCGCCTCGTGGAGCCGCACGACGACATCGCCGGACCCGTCGTCGGCGAGCTTGACCGCGTCGACCTCGACGCCGACGCCGGTCACCCGCACGACCGGGGCCGGGATTCCCTGCGCCCCGCCGCCCACGAAGGCCCGGACCGGGAGGTCGAGACGCTCGGCCTCGGCGACCACGTCGGCGCGCCCCGCCCCGTGCGGGAACAGGCTGATCGTGACCTCGTGGCGCCCCTTGTCCGGGTCGGGGTCCGGGTAGCGCGCCGAGCGGGCGAGGCTGACTCTGACGGCGCCGTCGAACAGGGCGTGGCCGTAGCGCCCGTCGTTGAGCACGGCCACGCCGAAGGCCGGTTCGGCGACGTCGACGTAACGATGGGCACACACCTCGAACTTGGCCGCGTCCCACGACGTCGACGGGTGCGTCGGACGGGCGACGGCGCCGAACTGGATCCCGCACATCGCGGTGTCGGCCCGGACGTCGAGCGGGAACGCCATCGACAGCAGGTGCTCGGAGTGCTGCCAGTCGAGGTCGACGTGCACGTCGAGGCGGGGGGAGCCGGCGCGCAGGACGTACGTGATCGTGGCCGACGACGGCCCGAACTGCCGCTCCACCCGGACCAGGCCGACGAGCGGCCCGTCGGCGACGACGTCGACGGACTCGGCGCCGGTCAACTGCTCCGGAGAGTCCCGCACCCATGCCTCGAGGTCCCACGCGTCGTAGCGGACGGGTTGGTCGGGCGCCAGCTCCAGCACCGCGCCGAGGCGTCCCGCGGGCAGCAGCTCGCGCGCGGCACCGACGTCGATGACGGAACTGCAGGTTGCCGTGGAGGTCCCAGGCGACGGCGAGTCGGCCATTGGTCATCGTGCGGTCGGTGACGACGACCCGCTCGACACCGTCGTGCGCCTCCGCCGGGGCCAGCCCCAGGCCGGGCACGTGGGCCCGGAACGCGGTGCGCCCGTCGGGGAGCCGCTGGGTCGGGCCGTCGCCGTCCGGGGTGACGTCGGCGATGATCACCTCGTCACGATCGTGGGTGGCGCTGTTGGCGAGCACCGGCCCCGCTGGCGCGAGGGAGGCCAGCACGGCGTCGACGCGCGCCTCCAGTTCGGCGCCGATGCGGGCGTGGGCGGCCTCGGCGTCGGCGTGGACCCAGGCGATCGACGAGCCGGGCAGGATGTCGTGGAACTGCAGCGTGAGCACCTCCTGCCACAGCGCATCCAACTCGGACGGATCGTCGCTGCCCTGTGTCGCCGTCCAGAGCTCGAGCTCGCGGAGCAGCCGCTCGCAGCGCTTGTTGCCGAGCTTGGTGCGCAACTGGCTGGTGAGGGTGCCGCGGTGGTTCTCGAAGTAGAGCTCGCCGCGCCACACCGGCACCGGCGCGCCGCGGGCGGCTTCGCCTTCGACGTGGTCGAAGAAGCCGGCGGCCGTGCCCAACTCGACCGGGGGCATGCCGTCCAGGTCGGCGAGGCGCCGGGCCCGCTCGAGCATCTCCCGCGTCGGACCGCCGCCACCGTCGCCGTACCCGAAGGGCAGCAGCGACCAGCCGCTCCACGCGTGCTCGGCGAAGTTCGCCGTCGCCCGGGCCAGCTCCGCCGGCGTGACCTCGGCGTTGTACGTGTCGACCGGCGGGAAGTGGGTGAGCACGCGGGTGCCGTCGATGCCCTCCCAGAAGAACGTGGAGTGAGGGAACCGGTTGGTGCGGTTCCACGACAGCTTCTGGGTGACGAACCGACGCATCCCGCCGGCCGCGAACACCTGGGGCAGGCCGGCCGGGTAGCCGAACACGTCGGGGATCCACACCTCCCGGCACCGCATCCCGAAGTGCGCCTCGAAGTAGCGCTGCCCGTGGACGATCTGGCGGACGATGCTCTCGCCGGACGGCAGGTTCATGTCGGGCTCGACCCACATGCCGCCGACCGGGACCCACTGACCGGCGGCGACCTTGTCGGTGATGCGGGCGAACAGCTCGGGCTCGCGCTCGGCGATCCAGGCGTACTGCTGCGCCTGCGAGCACGAGAACCGGAACTCGGGCACGGAGTCCATCAGGGCGACCGCCGAGGCGAACGTGCGGGTGCACTTGCGCACGGTCTCCTGCAGCGGCCACAGCCACGCGGTGTCGATGTGGGCGTGCCCGGTGGCGATCACGCGGTGGGCGCTCGCCCGCGCCGGGACGGCGAGCGCAGCCTCCAGCACCGACCGGGCGGCGACGGGCGGGTCGTCGCAACCGCCGGGCGGCTGGGCGAGCAGGTCGAGCGCCCGCACGATGCTCGTGCGGATGCGGGCCCGGCGCGGGTCGTCGACGGCGAGCGCGCGCATCACCCCGTCGAGCACGTCGAGGTCGTGGAGGAGCGCCTCGGCGTCGGTGTCCACCCGCACGAGCTCCGCCCGGTCGAGCGTGTACAGCAGCCGGTCGCCGGCGGTGGCGGGCGAGCCGAGCGGCGACGGCCGGAACTGCGGCAGCACGGGATTGGCCGCGGCCTCGACGACGAGCTCGACCGGCCCGGGCTCCCCGCGCAGCGGCACGGCCTGGCGGCGCGGGTGGATCCCCTGCACCGGACGCCCCTTGCCGTCGCGCACGAGCCCCTCGCACTGGAAGCCGGGGGTGTCGAGCCGGAAGCCGAGGTCGATGAGCGCCTCGACGCGGCGGCCCGACCACGACGCCGGCACCTCACCGGTGAACCGGAACCACGTGGTGCCCCACGGAGGTCCCCAGCGCGCGCCGACGGCGAACGGCGCGACCTCGTCGAGCGACGGCCCGGCTTCGACCTCGAGCGGCACGCGGGCGGGATGGACGAGGGGGAGGACCCGTTCGGTCAGCTCCCGCCTGATCCGCTCCTCGACCAGCTCGCGGTCGTCGTGCATGGCGCGCAACGGTACCGGGGGGTCTCAGAGTCGCTCGGCGCGCAGCGCGGACCGGCGCAGCTTCCCGCTGTCGTCGCGTAGCGGGGTGTCGACATACTCCACCGTGCGGGGCAGCTTGTAGCGGGCGAGGCGCTCGGCGGCGAAGGCGAGCAGCTCGGCCTCGTCGACGACCGCCGGGTCCGCCTCGACGATGGCGTGGATGGTGTTGCCGCGGTCTTCGTCCGGCAGCCCGATCACGGCGACCGAGCGCACCGTCGGGATGCTCCTGCAGGGCGGCCTCGACCTCGGCCGGGTAGATGTTCGCGCCGCCGCTCAGGATCATGTCCTGCATCCGGTCGGCGAGATACAGGTAGCCCTCCTCGTCGAACCAGCCCATGTCGCCGAGCGACTCCCACCCGCCGTCGAGCGTCCGCGGCTCGGCCCCGACGTAGTGGTACGTCGGCTTGCCGCTGGTGTTGCGCAGCCACACCTCGCCCTTCTCCCCCGGTGGCAGCGGATTGCCGTCGATGTCGGCGACCATCATCTCGCCGATCACGACCCGACCCACCGAGCCCTTGTGCTCGAGCCACTCGGGACCCGTGATCACGGTGACGGCCTGGCCCTCCGTACCGGCGTAGAGCTCCCAGATGCGCTCGGCGCCGAGCCAGTCGATCCACGCCTCCTTCAACCACATCGGGCACGGCTCGGCCAGGTGCCAGACGGTCCGCAGCGACGAGAGGTCGTAGGCCAGCCGGGACGCCTCGGGAAGCCGCCAGATCCGCTTCATCATCGTCGGGACGAGGTAGACGACCTCGCCCCGATGCTCGTCGATGGCCGCCAGCGTCGCCTCGGCGTCGAACCGCTCGAGCAACACGACGTGACAGCCGGCGAGCAGCGCCTGGCAGGACATCAAGGCCGGCCCGTTGTGGTACAGCGGTCCGGGCATGACGAGACAGCCGTCGAGCGGCAGGGCGTGCGACGGGGGAGCGTCGGTGTCGATGAGTGACGGCTCGCCGGCGACGATCAGCTTGGGCCGCCCCGTCGAACCACCCGAGGTCGGGGCCTTCCAGGCGGGGGACACCGCGTCCGGCAGCGGACCGTCGTCGAGCTCGGGCGGCGGCTGGTAGCCGACCGGCAGGCACGTCGTGCCGGGGAGGCTCCCCGACTCGGCGCCGACGACGACCTTCGAGCCGGCGAGGGCGACGATCTCGCTCAGCTCGCGGGCCGGCAGCCTGGCCGACACCGGTTGCGGTATCGCCCCCAGCCGCCAGCAGGCCACGTACGCGACGAACCAGTCGGTCGAGTTCGGCAGGGCGACGGTGACGAAGTCGCCGGTCGTGACGCCGCGGCCGGCGAGATCGCGGGCGAAGCGGTTCGCCTGCCGCTCCAGGTCGCCCCTCGTCAGCACCCGGCCGCCGCACGTGATCGCGACCCGGTCGGGATCGCGATCGGCGAGCTCGGACAGGCGACGGGAATAGGAGATCAGAGCCATCGGGCGAAGTCTGGCCGAACGCCGTCCGCCCAGGAGACGCGATGGGCTCGACCGCTAGTCTCTGCAGGGCAATGTCCAGCGAGCGGGCACGGGGTGCGGTCGGCGACCGCATGTGGCGTCGGGCTCTCAGTCATCGCCTCACGTTGGTCATCGCCGGGCCCGGATGGGGCAAGTCCTCGTTGCTCCGCCGCCTCGCGGCGGCGGGACCGAGCATCGAGGTGACCCGTCCACCTTCGGGTTGGACGCCGTTCTCGCTGGCCCGTGGCCTCCTCGACGGAGTGCTCGCCCAGGTGTCGGATCCGCCGGCCGAGGACTTCCCCGCCCACGCCGCGCCGGACTCCCCGGACAACCCCGAGCAGGTCTCGGCCCTCGCCGCCGGCGTCTGCGCGACCGCGGCCCGAACGATCAAGAGCCGCACCCTTGTGCTGCTCGACGACGCCGACGTCGAGCAGCACGAGCCCCTCGAGCGGTTCCTCGAGGCCCTCGTCCTCCACCTCCCGCCGCGCCTTCATCTCGTGCTCACCTGCCGCCGGCAGCCGACGCTCCGCATCGCCCGCCTCCGGGCGGCAGGAGAGGTCGCGCAGATCTCGGCCCACGACCTCGCGGTCACCGCGGAGGACGTGAGACAGCTCGGACTCGACGAGGCGGGCACGGCGACGGTCGAAGAGATCGTGCGGGCGACCGGGGGCTGGCCGCTGGCGGTGCGGCTCGCCGTCGAGGCGATCCACCGGGGTGGTCCGCTCGACCGGGCCGCGGTGGTCGACCGGCTGCTCGCTCCGGACGCGACCCTGTTCGAGTACCTCGCCGACGAGGTCCTGGCGGGCCTGCCGACGCCGGACCGAGAGGTGCTCGCCCTCGCCGCCCACCTGCCCCACGTGTCGACCACCCTGCTCCGCGACCTGGACCGGAATGATCTCGTCCCCCTCCTGGCCCCGCTCGGTGAGGGCGGCGTCTTCCTCGAACCGGACCCCAACACGCCCGACGGGTACCGGGCGACGCTCCTCGGCGGCGAGTTCCTCCGCCGGAGCGAACCCGTTCCCGGACGGGAGGTGCTGCACCGCGCCGTCGACGCCATGATCACCCGGGGGGATGTCGACAACGCCCTGTTGCTGGGCACCCGGGCTGGTGATCCGCAGCTCGCCCGCCGCGTCCTCCAGGCCGTCGATCGCGTCGACCGGCTCGGCACGCCCGATGCGCTGACCGAAACGCTCCGCATCGCCGAACCAGCGGGGCCCGATCCCCGCATCGCCGAGCTCCACGGCGACCTGCAGTACCTGCACGGGGACTGGGACGCCGCGCTCGCCTCCTACGCCGAGGCCGCCGCGTTGGGCGACCCCGCGTCGCCACGACTGGCCCGCAAGCGAGGCATCATCCTGTATCTCCGGGGCCGCCTCGACGAGGCCGACGGGGTGTTCGCCGCGGCCCGGCTCGACGGCACCGACCCCGCCGAGGAGGCCCAGGTTCTGGCCTGGCGGGCGGCGGTCCGGTGGGTGCGGAGCGACGTGGCCGGCTGCGAGGAGCTCATCGGGCCGGCGGAGGCCGCGGCCAACGCCGCGGGCGACGACGCCGCCCTGGCCGCGGTCCACACGACCCGGGCCATGATCGCCGCCTTCCAAGCCGACCGCCGGGCCAACGAGTGGTCCTACCGCAAGGCGCTGGAGCACGCCGAGCGGGCCGGCGACGTGATCCAGATGATCCGCATCCACACCAACATGGGCAGCCACTTCTCCGAGGAGGGTTCCTACCCGGAGGCCATCGCCGAGCTCGACACCGCGATCGGTCTGGCGGAGCTGGCCGGATCGGACTCCTTCACCGGGCATGCCTACGCCAACCGTGGTGACACCTTCACCCGGATGGGCCGTCTCGACGATGCGCTCCGCGACCTGCGCCAGGCGCAGCGGATCTGGGAACGGCTCGAGTCGGACGACGTCGCCTACGCCCTCGCCTACCTCGGCGACGTGCAGTACCTGCGCGGACAGCAGTCCGAGGCCCGATCCTTCTTCCAGCGGGCGATCGAACTCGCCGAGCAGGGCGGCGACGTGCAGGGGCTGGTGCCCGCCCTGGTCGGCCTGGCCCGGGTGCTGACCGACGACGACCTGACGGCCGCCGCGGCCACCGCCGAGCAGGCGGTAAAGATCGCGCGGCCACTGTGGCGGTCCCAGGCCCACAGTGCCGCCGGCTGGATCGACCTTCACCGGGGCGACCGCCAGGCGGCCCAGCGACATGCCGACATGGCGCTCGAGCAGGCGCACACCCAGCTCGACCGTCCTTCGGTCGCCGAGGCGCTGCTGTTGCTCGCCGCCACCCAGGATCCACCGGCGGCGAGCCGAGCCGAGGAAGCGGGCCGGCTCTGGCACGAGCTCGGGAACCCGATCGGCGAAGCCCGGGCCCTGCTGATGGTCGCCGAGACCCTCTCGGGCGAGGCGCGCGCCGAGCACGTGGCCAAGGCCGAGCGGCTCCTGTACGACGCCGGGGCGTGGCGCTACCTCGCCGACGTCCGCCGCCTCGCTGCCGAGCCGGCCACGACCCCTCCGCCGGTTGCGATCACCACGCTCGGCGGCTTCCGGGTGACCCGCGACGGCGCCCCGGTGGAGATCGGGGACTGGGGTTCGCGCAAGGCCCGCGATCTCCTCAAGCTGCTCGTCGCCCGGCGCGGCGCCCCGGTTGTCCGCGACGAGGTCACCGAGATGCTGTGGCCCGACGAGACCGACCGCTCGGCCCGCCGGCTGTCCGTGCTGTTGAGCACGATCCGCAGCGTGCTCGACCCGACCAAGCAGTGGCCGCCCGAGCACTTCGTCGCCGCCGATCACGACGCGCTGTGGCTCGTCCGGGAACACGTCGAGGTCGACGTCGAGCTGTTCCTCACCGAGGCGGCCGAGGGCCGGCGCCTGCTCACGTCGGGCAACCGGGCGAAGGGAGCCGACGTGCTCGCCCAGGCCGCGGCGCGGTACCTCGGCGACTTCTGCGCCGACGATCCGTATGCCGATTGGGCGGCGGGCCCGCGCGAGCTGGCGCGGCACACGTTCGTCGAAACCGCCCGGCTCCTCGCCCGGATCGCCGAGGACAGCGGCGAGCACAGCGAGGCCCTCCGCCACCGGCTGCGGATCCTCGACGTCGATCCGTACGACGAGACCGCCCACCTCGACCTCATCCGGTCGCTCCGCCTGCAGCGCCGGCACGGCGAGGCCCGGCGGGCGTACCGGACGTACTGCAGCCGGCTCGGCGAGCTCGACGTCGACCCCGCCCCGTTCCCCGGCTGAGCAGGGCTTTTTCCGATCCGAGCGCGCTTCGAAACGGATCTGAACCTGGTCTGAACCGCCGTCGTCATGATGCTCCGTCATGGGCGGATACGCAGCGCGGGTCAGCGGGCGGATCGACGCGAACCGGGGCGGAACGGGGAAGCGTCGATCCGTACCCGCTGGTGGTGCGGCCGCTGAGCACCCCACCGGGGGCCGCTCCAGTGGTCGACCTCACGGGACCATCCGCACGCCGTGCGGCTCGGCGATCGCGGGGCGACGCCCTGGGAGGGCGCGATCGACTATCTCCGCCAGTTCGTCGCCGAGGCGACGGGCCGCGCCGAGACGGACCTGATCGACGAGACGATCAAGCCGTACAACGCCCATCGGGGAGCCGACCACGACCAGATGCGGCGGGTTCTCGACTACCTCGACGCCGGACATCCGGTCGCCTTCTACGGGTGGTGGCCGACCGCGGAGCTCGCCACGACCACGGAGATCCTCGGCGTCGACGCGATGGAGGTCCCGCCGCCGGACCGGAAGCGGACCGGTCTGGCCGACGGCCACGCCGTCGTGATCGTGGGCTATGGGCGCCATGACGCGTTCCCAGGAGGGGGCTACTTGATCGTGCGGAACGGTTGGGGTGACCGAGGCTGGGGTGACGGCGGCGATGGCTACATGCCCTTCACCTTTCTCCGGTCCTACGCCACCGAACTCTGCACGTTCCGCCTCGTCGACGGGCCGAGGCGGGAACGGGACGGAGGCGGGCCGTCCGACGTTGACCGCCCGGCGGCGGGCTCGGCCCGCCTGCCGGGGGTCACGGCGCGGGACTCGGTGGACACTGAGATCGACGCCAGCGCCCGCTGCGCCGATCCCCGTGCGTCGCTGACCCACCTCTTCTTCTCCGAGGATCCGATGGAGCTGGCCAGGGCCCGGGCGATCTGTTCGGCGTGCACGGTGCGGCCGTTGTGCCTGGGCCGCGCCATCGAGCGCCGCGAGCCCTACGGGGTGTGGGGTGGCGAGCTGCTCGTCGACGGGGTCATCGTGCCGGACAAGCGGGGCCGCGGCCGGCCGCCGAAGGTGCCCCGCCCGCGTCTCGTCGTCGACGAGATCACCGGCATCCCGATCGTCGCCTGAGGCCTCGCCCTTCCGTTCTGTCGTTTGGAATCGACCGCTTCGGGCCGTTCTTGAACGACGGTTCGGCGTATCGTCCGGCTCGTGCCTGGACCGCTCGATGGCGTGCGCGTGCTCGACTTCACCCGCGTGCTCGCGGGCCCGCACGCCACCCGCATGCTCACCGACCTCGGCGCCGACGTCATCAAGGTCGAACCACCGGCCGGTGACCTGACCCGGTTCGCCAACCCGCGGGTGAACGGGCTGGCGACGTACTTCGTGCAGCAGAACGTCGGCAAGCGCAACGTGAGCATCGACCTCGGCGTCCCGCAGGGCATCGAGCTCGCCCTCCGCCTCGCCGAGCACTGCGACGTGCTGATCCAGAACTACCGCCCGGGGGTGATGGACCGGCTCGGGCTCGGACCGGCCACCGTGGCGACCCGCAACCCCCGGCTCGTCTACGCGTCGATCAGCGGCTACGGCTCGACCGGTCCCTGGGTGCACCGGCGGGCCTACGCCCCGGTCGTCGGCGCGGAAACCGGCTTCACCAAGGACTCAGGGCGACGCTCGGGGCGCCGTCTACGCCAACGATCCGCACAGCCACGCCGACGTGTACACGTCGCTCGAGGCGACCGTGGCGATCCTCGCCGCGTTGCACCAGCGCGAGCGCACCGGGCAAGGCCAGCACGTCGAGATCTCGATGGCCGAGACGATGCTGTACGTCAACGAGCATCTCCACGACCAGCTCTACGACGGGCCGACCGACGGCCAGACCATCCGGAGCTTCTCGCCCGGAGACTTCCTCGTGTTCACCCTCGCCAACGGCCAGCTGGTCATCGTCAGCGGCCACCCCGCGGAGCGGGGCACGTTCGAGCTGTTCCTCGGCGCCCTCGGCCTCGAGCACCTCGAGGACGACCCCCGCTTCGTCGACGTCGCCGCACGGCGAGCGAACTTCGACGAGCTCCGCGAGCTCTTCCTGGCCGCCGGTGCGAAGATCCCAGACGCGGCGACGTTCGAGGAGCAGTTCGCCGCCCATCGTCTGGCCGTCGGGCTGCTCCGCAGCACCCGCGAGATCGCCGAGAGCGAGTGGGCCGCGGCCCGGGGGGCGATCGTCGAGGTGTCCGACCGCGGCAGCGGCACGATCAAGGTGCCCAACGTGCCATGGCGGTTCAGCGACGCCGATGCCGCCGTCCGCGGGGTGGCGCAGTACCGCGGCGAGGACAACCGGGCCGTGCTCGCCGAGCTCCTCGGCTACGACGACGCCACGATCGACGCCCTCGAGGCCGACGGGATCCTCTCGGCGCGGCTGCCCAGCTCACGCCGGTGACGCTGTCGTTCCCCGTCGTGCCGATGCGGGCGACGCTGAGCCGTCTCCCCACCGACGACTCCGGCTGGGCGTTCGAGGTGAAGTGGGACGGCTATCGCACGCTCGCCTTCATCGAGTCGGGCCGGCTCCGGCTGCAGAGCTCGCACCTCTACGACGTCACCGCCAAGTACCCCGAGCTGGCGCCGCTCGGGGCGGCGACCGGCGCCCGGCGGGTCGTGCTCGACGGTGAGCTGGTCGTGCTCGACGACGAGGGCCGCCCCCGCTTCGAGCTGATCCAGCGGCACGCGATCGAGCAGCGCGAGGCCGCGTTCTACGCCTTCGACGTGTTGTCGATCGACGACCACGACACGATCACGCTCGCCTACGAGGATCGCCGCCGCCTGCTCGCCGAGGTCCTCGACGTCGGGCCGAACTGGAGCGCCCCGGCCCACCGCGTCGGGGACGGTGAGGCTCTGCTCGATGCCACCGCCGAGCGTGGGCTCGAGGGGGTCATGGCGAAGCGGCTGGGCTCGAAGTACCACCCGGGCACGCGCACCAAGGAGTGGCGCAAGGTCAAACACCGCCAGCAGGCCGAGGTCGTCATCGGCGGGTACACCGCGGGCACGGGGAACCGGACGTCGAGCTTCGGGGCGTTGCTCGTCGGACGGTGGGAGGGCGACCGCCTGGCCTTCGCCGGCGGCGTCGGCACGGGGTTCACCCAACGCCGGCTGGAGGAGCTGACCAAGCGGCTCCGCGCCTTGCAAGCTCCCCGAGTGCCCGTTCGACCCGCCGCCGCCCACCGCCTACCGGCGCGGCGCCACCTGGGTCGAACCGGTGCTCCGGGCGAAGGTGGAGATCACCGAGTTCACCAACGAGGGCTACGTCCGCCAAGCCTCGCTTCATCGACTTGGTCGAGGACTGATACCGGGTTTCTGCAGCTGGATCGGCCCCTATAGGGGCCGATCCAGCTGCAAGAACCGGATCGGGTTACAGGTGGTCCATGCGGCGGATGACCAGGAGCCACGTGAGGACGGCGGACATGCCGATGAGCACGAGCGAGGCGAGGCCAGTGTCGACGCGCAACGCCTCCTCGGCGGTCGCGTAGATCCGCTGGGCGAGCGTCGGGGTCATGTCGTCCGGGCGGAGGATGAGCGTGATCGGCAGCTCCTTGAGCACCGACAGCATCACCAGCCCACCGCCGGCGACGAGGCCCGGCACCATCAAGGGCAGCTCCACCCGGCCCAACCGGCGCCACCACGGCGCCCCGAGCAGGCGCGCCGCCTCGCCGAGACGCGCCGGGACCGCGCCCACCGAGCTCTGCGCAGCCCGGAGTGACTGTCCACCGAAGTGCAGCACGTAGGCGGCGATGAGCACCGGGAACGTCAGGTAGAGGGCCGTGCCGCGGACGGCGAGCCCGACGGCGAACGCGGTCACGAGGCCGGGGAGGGCGAAACCGGCGACGACGAGACCGCCGGCGACACCCGCCGTGCGGCTGCGTTGCCGCACGGTGAGCACGGCGAGCGGCAACACGACCAGCACCGCCACGACCGCGGCGACGATGCCAGCCTGGGCGCTCGAGAGCGCCGAGGCCGACGAGATCGGTGTTGACGCTGCGGGGCGCTCCCGTCGAGATGCCTCGCCAGACCCACCACGCGAACACGATGATCGGGGCGACGAGCGCGGCCAGCGTCACCGCGATCACGGCCACGAGCGCCGGTCGGCGCCACCGCCCGAGCGGCACGAGCAGCGCTCGCCGGGCACCGATCCCGGCCGAGGGCGGGATCCGCCGCACCACCGCCCGCTCTCCGATGGTGATGGCGAGCGCGAGCACGGCGAGCAGGAGGCCCATCGCGGTCGCCACGTCCGGCTGGCGTAGCTGGTTGGCGAACAACCGGCGGGTGAGCGTGTCGTAGCCGAGGATCTGGACCGACCCGAACTCGCTGACGGTGTACAGGGCGACGAACAGCGTGCCGGCGGCGATCGCGCTCGCACACTGCGGGAGCACGATGCGCCAGAAGGCGTAGCTCGGCGAGCGGCCCAGGATGCGGGCGTTCTCCTCGAGCGACGGCGGGAGGCTGGCCAGCCGGGCCGCCACCGGCAGGTACACGTACGGGTAGGTCAACAGGATCAGCACGATGGTGGCGCCACGCAGGCCGCGCATCTCCGGGAACGACGCGATCCCGAACCAGTCGTCGAGGATCCCGCCCCGCTCGAATGTCAGCCGCCACGCGGCGGCGCCGACGAACGACGGAATCACAAGGGGCAGCACGGCGGTGACGCGCCACACCTTGCGCCCCGGCAGGTCGGTGCGCACGGTGAGCCAGGCGAGCGCGACCCCGAGGGCCGTCGCCCCTGCTGACACCAGCACCGTCAGCTGGACGCTGCGCCACAGTGGCTCCACGGTGCGCCGCGACGTCAGCGCCCGCCAGACCGCAGCCCAGTCCTCCCCGGCCCGGATCAGCAGGTAGGCGAACGGGAGCGCGAACGCGGCCGCGATCCCGAGGCCCGCTATTGCCGTCGCGTAGCGCGGCCAGCGTGGCCTCGGTCTCGTCACCATCACCCGGTCGGCAGCCCGCTCTCCTCGATCAGTCGAGCCGAGTCCTCGATCGCCTCGCCGAGACGGCCCTCGTCGTAACCCGGGATGCCGACGCTCGTGATCGCGGGCAGACCCTCCGGCGGGTCAACACCACCGGCCAGCGGATACTCACCGGTCTGCGTGGCGAAGTACTCCTGGGCCGGGGTCGAGAGCAGGTAGTCGACGAACGCCTGCGCCTGCTCCTGGTGATCCTCCCCGGCGTCGAGGATGCCGGTCCCGGCGACGAGGACGAACGAACCGAGGTCGCCCTGCGGGAAGAAGTGGTTGGCGATCGGCAGGGTCGGGTCCTCCATCAGCGCGAGCACCCCGTAGTAGTGGTTGACGAGCCCGGCGTCGACCTCGCCCCGGCCGACGGCGTCGACGATGGCGACGTTGTTGGCCTCGATCCGCGGGTCCAGGGCCACGAGCCCCTCGAGGAACGCGGCCGTCTCGTCCTCGCCGCGCTCGAGGATCATCGCCGCGATGAAGTCCTGGAACGAGGCATTCGAGGGGGCGACGGCGAGCCGGTCCTCCCACACCGGATCGAGCACGTCGTCGATCGTGGCCGGGAGCTCGGCGTCGTCGACGGTCTCGGTGTTGTGCACGAAGACCCGGACGCGACCGGACGTGCCCACCCACGCCCCGGTGGGACTGCGGTACTCCTCCGCCACCTGATCGAGCGTCGCCGCCGGCAGCTCCACGAGCCGCCCTTTTCCCTCGAGGAAGCCGAGGGCGCCCGAGGTCTGGGAGAAGAACACGTCGGCGCCCGTCGACTCGCCCTCCTCGTTGATCTGAAGGGCGAGCTCCTCGCTCCCCGCGTAGCGCACGGTGACGTCGACGTCGCTGCGCTCGCCGAAGCAGTCGATGAGCGGGCCGACGAGCTCCTCGCTGCGGCCGCTGTAGACCGTGAGGTCGCCACTGGCGTCGATCTCGGGCACCTCGGCACAGTCGAACGCGGAGGACTCGCTCATCGCCCCGCTGTCGCCGTCGGCGGCGGCGCTGTCGCCGTCCGACGCCGCCTCGGTCGCCTCCGCCCCGCCGTCGTCGTCGGTGTCGCTGTCGTCGTCTCCACACGCCGCCACGGCGAGCAACATCGCGGCGGAAACGGCGAGGATCGGGCGAAAGTGGGTCACGCGACGGGATGCTAGGCAGTGATCTCGTCAGTTGTAAAGGACGACCTAACGGACAGGTCCCGCGCGAAGCTCGCCGTCGTGATCTCCAGGGACGACGCCCTGGCCCGGGACGCGGCCGACGAGCTGGCCCGCTGGCGCGACTGCTTCGTCACCCCGGAGGGGCTCGTGTACCTGGACGGGAACTCGCTCGGCATGGCGCCCCGGGCCGCGCTCGACCGGATCGCCGGTGTGGCCGCCGGGGAGTGGGCGCACGGGCTGATCCGTTCGTGGGAGCAGGGCCAGTGGCTCGACCTCCCGACCCGGGTCGGCGACCGGCTCGCCCCCGTCATCGGCGCCCCGGCCGGTTCGGTCGTCGTTCACGACTCGACGACGGTCGGCCTCTACCAGCTCGTCCACGCCGCCCTGGCCTGGCGGCCCGACCGCACCGTGATCGCGGTCGAGCCGACGGACTTCCCCACTGACCGCTACGTCGTCGCCGGCATCGCCCGGAGCACCGGGGCGTCGATCCGCGCCGGATTCGCCGATCTCGACGACGTCGCGGTGGTGGTGCGCTCGCTCGTCGACTACCGCACCGCCGCCGTCGTCGACCTCCGCGCCGAGGCCAGCCGGGCCGCCGAGGCCGGCGCGGTCGTCGTCTGGGACCTCTCCCACGCCGCGGGCGCGATCGAGGTCGACCTGGCCGGCGCCGGGGTGGAGCTCGCCGTCGGCTGCACCTACAAGTTCCTCCACGGCGGTCCCGGCGCCCCGGCCTGGACGTACGTCGCGCCGGAGCGGCAAGCCGAGCTCGACCAGCCGATCTGGGGATGGTTCGCCCAGCGCGACCAGTTCGAGATGGGCGACCGCTTCGAGCCGCAGCCCGACATCCGCCGCCTCCTGCTCGGCACACCCGGGATCCTGGGGATGGCGGCGGCCGAGGTCGGCATCGGGCTCGTCGCCGACGCCGGCATGGCGGCGATCGCCGCCAAGGGGCGGGCGCTCACCGGATTCGCCCTCGAACTGTGCCGTGACCACGGCCTCGAGTCGGTGACCCCGCCCGACCCGACCCGGCGGGGCGCGCACGTCGCCGTCCGGGTCGCCGACGCCGACGCCGTGCACGCCGAGCTCACCCGGCGGGGCGTCATCACCGACGTCCGCCGCCCGGATCTCATCCGCCTGGGCTGCGCCGCCCTCACCACCCGGTTCGTCGACGTGTTCGACGGCGTGACGGCGCTGGCCGAAGTGGCGAGGGGCTAGCGGGCATTGCCGTCAACGAGGTGGTCCCGGCCGGGGCCGCCGCGCAGGATGTCGACGCCCGGCCCGCCGACGAGACGATCATTCCCGCGCTGGCCGAGCAGGTGATCGTTCCCCGCCCGGCCGCGCACTCGGTCGTTGCCCCTCCCGGCGCAGACCAGATCGTTGCCGCCCCGACCGACCACGTTGTCGTTGCCGCCCCCGGCGACGATCACGTCGGCTCCTGGGCTGCCGCGCAGCACATCGGCGCCGGCGGTGCCGACGAGGGTGGCGCTCCGTCCGAGGCAACGCGGCAGCGCGACCACCCGAATCGTCACCGCCACCGGACCGCGAAGTGAGGCGGCCGTCGCTGGCCCGGTACGTGAAGCGGTCGGCGCCGGCGAACCCGGCGGCGGGGTTGTAGCGGAACGATCCGTCCCGATCGAGGGACAGCGTTCCGTGGCTCGGGCGGTTCGCGAGCAGCGCCACCAGTGCGCTGCCGTCGACAGGGGCGTCGTTGCCGAGCACACCGGGGACGGGCACCGTCAACGGGATGCTCTGTGGTGTCGAGTAGGCGTCGGCAGCAGCAACCGGCGCTGACGCGGACGGTTCGATCGTGATCACGACCGTGGCCAGTCCCGAGCCGTGCTGGCCATCGCCGGCCCGATAGGTGAAGCGGTCAGCGCCCGTGAACCCGGGAGTCGGTTGGTAGGTGAACGAACCGTCCGCCGCGACGGAGACGGTCCCATGGGCGGCGCCCACAGCGAGGGTCGCCCGCAACGGGTCGCCGTCGGCGTCGCCGTCGTTGCCGAGCAACCCCGGTGGGGCCACCTTCAGCCGGGTTCCTTCGATCGTCGAGTAGGCATCGTCGATGGCGACGGGCCTCTCATTGGCCGGACCGATCGTGAGCGTCATCGGTGCGGAGGCATCGATGAACAACTCGTTGGAGACCGTGACGGTGAAGGTGAACTGGCCCGCCGCCGTCGGGGTACCCGAGAGGAGGCCCTCGCGGCTGAGAGTGAGTCCCCGAGGCAACGCACCCGCGGTCACGGCGAACCGGCCCCGGGGGTCGCCGGCGCCGGATGCGAACGGGTGACTGAACGGGATGTCGACCTCTCCCGGTGGCGGGTTCGGGCCCGGAGCCTCCGGCGCCATTCCGAGCCGCCCGTTGATGTTGCTTCCCCAGCAGGTGACGGTCCCATCCGTCCGCACCGCGCAGCTGTGCGCGTTGCCGGCACTGACCGCAGTGAACGGGCCCGGCGGTGGAGAGGACTGGGCGGAGGAATTGTTGCCCCAGCAGGCCAACGTCCCGTCAGTCCGAACTGCGCAGGTGTGGCCGCCGCCGGCGGACACCGCGGTGAACGTGCCCGGCGGCGGCGACGCCTGGTCTTCGAGATCGTTGCCCCAGCACGTCAGCGTTCCGTCCGTCCGCAGCCCGCAGCTGTGCAGGTTGCCGGCGCTGACCGCGGTGAACGTCCCCGGCGGCGGCGACGCCTGGTCCTGGCGGTCGTCTCCCCAGCAGGCGAGCGTCCCATCCGTCCGGAGCCCGCAGCTGTGCGCGCTGCCCGCGCTGAGCATGGAGAACGCACCCGCTGGCGGCGACGCCTGACTGAGGTTGTCGCGACCCCAGCAGGCCGCGGTCCCATCCGTCCGAAGCCCGCAGCTGTGGCCACCCCCAGCACTGACGGCGGCGAAGGTCCCGCTGGGCGGCGACGCCCTCCCGTCGGCGTCGCGCCCCCAGCAGGCGAGCCATCCATCATTCCTCACCGCGCAGCCGTGTTGGCTCGCCACGCTTGCGGTGGCGAAGATGCCGGTCGGCGGCGAGGACTGCCCGACGTCATTTGAGCCCCAGCAGGCCAACGACCCGCCCGCCCGTACGGCGCAGCTGTAGAACCCACCGGCGCCGACCGCGGGGCGGCTGAACGTTCCGGAGGGCGGCAAGGACTGCCCGACGTCATCGGAGCCCCAGCAGGCCAACGTCCCGGTCGCTCGCACGGCACAGCTGTAGAAGGCGCCGAGGTCGACCGCGATGAACCGGCCCGCTGGCGGCGACGACTGCTTCTCGAGGTCGTCCCCCCAACAGACCAACGTCGCGTCCGTTCGCACGGCGCAGCTGTGCAGGAACCCGACGCTGACCGCGGAGAACGTGCCCGCAGGCGGCAATGGCCCGGAGCCCCAGCAGGCCAACGTCCCGTCGGTCCGAATCGCGCACGTGCGGGTGAACCCGACGCTGACAGCCGTGTACGTGCCCGTGGGCGCCGTCGCTCCGGAACCCCAGCAGGCCAACGTCCCATCCGTCCGCAGCGCGCAGCTCCGCAAGAAGCTGCTGGCGCTGACCGCGGTGAACGTGCCGGCGGGCGGCGAGGTCGCGCCCCCGTCGTCGCTGCCCCAGCACGCCAGCGTCGAGTCCGACCGAATCGCGCAGCTGTGCGAGCCGCCGGCGCTGACCGCGGTGAACGTGCCGCCGGGCGGCGACGCCTGCTGCACGCGGTCGTCCCCCCAACAGGCCAGGGTCCCGTCGCTCCGGATCGCGCAGGCGTGCGAGCCGCCGGCGCTGACCGCGGTGAACGTGCCGCCGGGCGGCGAGGCGCGCCCTTCGCCGTTGCTGCCCCAACAGGCCAATGTTCCATCCGTGCGCACCGCGCAGCCGTGCTGGTCGCCGGCGCTCATCGCGACCGCACCAGGCCGAGCCAGGACGACGGAAAAGCCGTCGGGTGCCGACGACGCCGCCCTGCCAGCCGACCACAGCGGGGTGAGCGCGAGCGCCATCGCCGCAACCACGAGGGCGCGCGCCCACGGGAAGCGGCCAGCAGGACGGATGTCGATGGTCATGAGATGACGGTGCGCCGCGACGGTCGCCGAGACATCGGCCAGGTGGCGGAGATTGGTGCGGGACCACCGGTCGCCGGACGCGGGCGACCCCGCCGGAGGGAGCACGGCGGGGTCGCGGGCGGGGCCTGATCGTTGGTCGATCGGGCCGTCGGCAGTTACGGGATCCGGGCGATCACTTCACAGCGGATCTGCGTGTCGAAGCCGGCACCACCGTTGCCGCGGTCGAAGCCGGCACCACCGTTGAGGTCGTCGTTGCCAGCGCGGCCAGTGAGCACGTCCTGGCCCGCCCGCCCGGAGAGCCGGTCCCGGCCGTTCCCGCCGCGGAGCGTGTTCGACCCTGCGTTGCCGACGAGCAGGTCGTTGAACCGGGATCCGACCACGGTCTCGAAACCGACCAGCCGGTCCGCGCCCTCTCCCACCGCGGCGCGCGTGGTCAGGTTGGCGAGCATCCCCCTGACCGCCGCGGCGAAGCTCACGACATCCAGCCCGGCCCCGCCGTCGAGGACGTCGTTACCGGCGCGGCCCTGCACCGAGTCGTTGCCACTCCCGCCCCGCAGGTTGTTCGCCCCCGCGTTACCCGTGAGCACGTCGTCGAAGGACGACCCGACAAGACCGTCGACCCCGACCAGACTGTCGGCGCCATCGCCGACCGCCTTCCCGGTGCCGAGGTTGGCGGTCACCGACCTGACCGCAACGGCGAAGCTCGCCGTGTCGGCCCCGGCCCCGCCATCGAGGGCGTCGTTGCCGCCGCGGCCGGACAGGGTGTCGTTGCCGATTCGACCCTGGAGGGCGTTCGCTCCGGCGTTGCCGATGAGCACGTCGGCGAACCGTGAACCGACCACGGTCTCGAACCCGACCAGCTGGTCGCCACCCTCCCCGGCCGCCTTGCCGGTGCCGAGGTTGGCGGTCACCGCAGCGGTGGAGGCCGCGAAGCTCACCGTGTCCACCCCCGCGCCACCATCGACCATGTCGTTGCCCGCCGCGCCGGCGACAACGTCGTTGCCGTTCCCGCCCCGGAGCGTGTTCGCGCTTGCGTTCCCGGTGAGTACATCGTTGAACCGCGACCCGACCACACCGTCGATCGCGACCAGCCGGTCCGTACCCTCCCCGGCGGCCTTGCCGGTGCCGAGGTTGGCGGTCACCCCAGCGGTGGAGGCGGCAAAGCTCACCGTGTCCACCCCCGCGCCACCATCGACCATGTCGTTGCCCGCCGCGCCGGCGACGACGTCATCGCCGTTCCCGCCCCGGAGCGTGTTCGCCGCGTCGTCGCCCGTCAGCGCGTCGCCGAACCGGGACCCGACCACGGACTCGATCTCCGCGAGCTCGTCGCCGCCGTCACCGGTCGCGGTCCCAATGGCGAGATTCGCCGAGACCGCCGCCGTCGAAGCGGAGTAGATCGCGACGTCGACACCGTCCTCACCACGGAGAACATCGTCGCCGGGGCCGCCGTCGAGTGCATCGTCGCCGCTCCGTCCCCCCATCGAGTCATCGCCGTTCCCGCCGCGGAGCGTGTTGGCGTGATCGTCGCCCGTGAGCACGTCGTCGAACGCCGAGCCGAGCACGGTCTCGATTTCCACCAGCACGTCGCTGCCGTCACCGGTCGCAGTCCCCATGGCGAGGCTCGCCGAGATCGCCGCCGCCGCCGCGGAGTAGCTGGCGGCGTCGACGCCGTCCGCACCACGGAGCACGTCGTCGCCGGAACCGCCGTTGAGCGCGTCGTCGCCGGGACCACCGTTGAGTGCATCGCTCGCGGCGGACCCGGTGAGCACGTCATTGAACTGCGACCCGGTCAGACCTTCGATGCCGAAGAGCTGATCACTGCCCTCTCCGGCCGCCGTTCCGGTGCTCAGGTCGGCATCCACCCGCGCGGCCGAGGCGGCGAAGCTCACCGTGTCGAAGCCCAAGTCGCCGTCGAGCGCGTCCTCACCCGCCCCCCCGACGAGCACGTCGTCGCCATGGTGCCCCATGACAACGTCGTCGCCCCCGGCGCCGTCGAGCGTGTCGTCGCCGAGGACGCCGACAATGGTGTTCGCTCGGTGGTCGCCGACGAGCACGTCACCGAACGGCGACCCGACGAGGTTCTCGTCGCCGACGAGTTGGTCCGTACCGTCGCCAGTGGCGGTGTTCGTCGTCAGGCTCGCCGAAACCCCCGCCGGCGAGGAGAAGAAGACCACCGTGTCGACACCAGCATCACCGGAGACGTGATCGTCGCCCGAGCCTCCGTCGAGCACGTCGTCGCCATCGCCGCCACAGATCACGTCGTCACCCGCGAACCCGCTGATCGTGTCGTCGCCGTCGAGGGCGACCACCACGTCCGCGCCGGCGGTCCCGAGGATCTGGTCGTTGCCCGGGCTGCCGACGATCGTCGCCGCAATGCCGTCGCACGACGCGGTGGAGCAATCGGCGTTGTCACAGTGCGCCAGCTTCACGGCACCCCTGGTGAAGTCGACGTAGCTGATCACCGGGTTGCCCGACCCATCCAACTCCAACGACGTGTGACCACCGACGAGACCGGCGCTGTCCACCCTGACGATGCTCTCGCCACCACCCGAACAATCGGCGTCGTCGCAATGGGCCAGCTTCAAGTCATTGTCGATGGAGTCGAAGTAGCTCACCACCGGGTTGCCCGCGGCATCCAACACCAACGACGGGTCAACTCCGGCGAGGCCGGCGCTGTCCACCCTGACGATGCTCTCGCCACCACCCGAACAATCGGCGTCGTCGCAATGGGCCAGCTTCAAGTCACCGGTCGTGAAGTCGAGGTAGCTGACCACCGGGTTGCCCGCGGCATCCAACACCAACGACGTGTCAACTCCGACGAGGCCGGCGCTGTCCACCCTGACGATGCTCTCGCCACCACCCGAACAATCGGCGTCGTCGCAATGGGCCAGCTTCAAGTCATTGTCGATGGAATCGAAGTAGCTGACCACCGGGTAGCCAAACGCATCCAACACCAACGACGTGTAACGACCGACTGCGCCGGCGCTGTCCACCGTGACGATGCTCTCGCCACCACCCGAACAATCGGCGTCGTCGCAATGGGCCAGCTTCAAGTCACCGTTGGTGGAATCGAAGTAGCTGACCACCGGGTAGCCAAACGCATCCAACACCAACGACGTGTACTGGCCGACGACACCGGCGCTGTCCACCCTGACGATGCTCTCGCCACCACCCGAACAATCGGCGTCGTCGCAACGGGCCAGCTTCAAGTCCCTGTCGATGGCGTCGAAGTAGCTGATCACCGGGTTGCCCGCCGCATCCAACACCAACGACGGGTCGACTCCGACGAGGCCGGCACTGTCCACCCCGACGATGCTCTCGCCACCACCGGCGCAATCGGCGTCGTCGCAACGGGCCAGCTTCAGAAGGCCCGTGGGACGGTCGTAGTAGCTGATCACCGGGTTGCCGGCGGAGTCCAACACCAACGACGTGGAGAAGCCGAGTGCCACGTCCACCGTCGTGATGCTGGTGGCGGCCTCCACCGGCGGCGACCACACCGTCATCGTCCCCACACCGATGACAACTGCCAACAATGCTCGCTGTCCTCGTTCTCATGCGACTTCCTCCACTCGGGCTCGCCACGTCATGGGATCTGCACGATCACTTCGCACCGGAGCTGGCGGTCCGAGCCGGTGCCACCGTTGCCGCGGTCGAGACCGGCCCCACCGTCGAGCGTGTCGTTGCCGGCCCGGCCGATCAGGCGGTCGTTGCCGTTCCCACCCGAGATCGTGTTGGCCGCGGCGTTGCCGGTGAGCACGTCGCCGAAGCTCGAGCCGACGACGTTGTCGATCGCCACCAGGACATCGGCGCCTTCTCCGACCGCCCGACCCGTGGTGAGGTTGGCAACCACGGCGGCGGGAGCGGCGGCGAAGCTCACCGTGTCGGCACCGGCCCCGCCGTCGTAGCGGTCGTTGCCCGCAGCCGCGGCGAGCCGGTCGTTGCCGGCGCCGCCGCGAATCGTGTTGGCCGCGGCGTTGCCGGTGAGCACGTCGCCGAACCGCGACCCGACCACACCGTCGATCCCCACCAGCACGTCGGCGCCCTCCCCGACCGCCCGGCCCGCAGTCAGGTTGGCGTTCATCGCCTTTGGGGCGGCGGCGAAACTCACCGTGTCGGCACCGGCCCCGCCGTCGAGAACGTCGTTACCGGCCCGCCCCGACAGCGCATCGTTGCCGTTGCCGCCGCGGATCGTGTTGGCCGCGGCGTTGCCAGTGAGCACGTCGTTGAATCGCGACCCGACCACACTGTCGATCCCCGCCAACACGTCAGCGCCCTCCCCCGCGGACCTCCCGGTGATCAAGTTGGCGTTCACCGCCGTGAGGGCGGCGGCGAAGCTCACCGTGTCGGCACCGGCCCCGCCGTCGAGGACGTCGTTGCCGCCCCGCCCCGCCAGCGCGTCGTTGCCGTTGCCGCCCTGGATCGTGTTGGCCCCTGCGTTGCCGGTCAGCACATCGTTGAGCCGCGACCCGACGACGTTCTCGACCGACTCGAGCTCGTCGCTGCCCGCGCCCCGGGCGATCCCCGCCGTCAGATCGACGATCACCGCCGCGGCCGAGGCGGTGTAGACGGTCGTGTCCACGCCGACGCCACCCGAGAGCAGGTCTCCGCCGGGACCGCCGTCGAGCACGTCGTCGCCGTCGCCGCCCGAGATCGAGTTGTCACTGACGTCGCCCGTGAACACGTCGTCGAACGACGACCCGATCACGTTCTCGATGTCGAAGAGCTCATCGCTGCCGTCACCTGTCGCCGTGCCAGTGGCGATGCTCACTGTCACCCCCGCACCGGCGCCGGCATAGGTCACGGTGTCGACCCCTTCCTCCCCGATGAGGCGGTCGTCGCCTGGACCCCCGTCGAGCACGTCCGCACCGGACACTTCCTCGCCGCCGACAACCTGGTCGTTGCCCGCACCGCCGTGGAGAACGTCACCTCCGACGCCGCCGTCGATGCGGTCGTCGCCGGCGTCGCCGTGGATCGTGTCATCGGCATCAGCCGCGGTGTCGTTGTGGTCGTAGCCGCGGAGCAGGTCGTCGCCATCACCGCCGTGGATCACGTCCGAGCCGTGACCGCCGAAGACCTCGTCGGGGCCCGCTGCGCCGTCGATGATGTCGTCACCAGCCTCCCCGAACACGTGGTCGTTCCCGTCGCCGGCGTGGATCGTGTTGTCCTCGGCGTCGCCGGTGAGGTCGTCGTCGAACGCCGACCCGACCAGGGCCTCGATCCCGAGCAGCCCATCGGTTCCGTCACCGACGGCCGTCCCGGCGGTGAGGTCGGCGGTCACCGCCGCGGAAGCAGCCGTAAAGTCGGCCGTGTCGACGCCGGCCTCGCCGAAGAGTTCGTCGCGGCCCGCCGACCCGACCAGCACGTCGTCGCCGTCGTCCCCGACGATCGTGTCGTCGCTGGGCCCGCCGTCGATCTGGTCGTCGTCCGCTCCGCCGAAGAGGTCGTCGGCGTCCGGGCCGCCGGCGATCTGGTCGTCACCCGGACCGCCGCGGAGCCGGTCGGGGCCATCGTCGCCGAACACGTGGTCGTCGCCGGCGCCGCCATCGATGAGATCGTGGCCGTCGCCACCGTGGAGCGTGTTGCTCGCCGCGTCCCCCGTGAGCACGTCGTCGAACGGCGACCCGGCCACGGTCTCGAGCGCCGGCGAGCGCGTCAGTGCCCTCACCGGCGGCGTTGCCGGTGGTCAGGTTGGCACTGACGGCGGTCGGGGATGCCGTGAAGTCGGCGGTGTCGGCGCCGGCACCACCGACGAGCGCGTCGTCGCCCGCCGACCCGGCGAGCACGTCGTCGCCATCGCCGCCCTCGACGCCGTTCCTCCCGTCGTCGCCGGTGAGCACGTCGTCGAACGGCGACCCGATCAGGCCTTCGATGTCGACCAGCTGATCGGCGCCCTCACCGGCCGCGGTCCCGGTGCTCAGGTTGACGTCCACTTCCTCGGCCGACGCGGCGAAGTTCGCGGTGTCGACGCCGGCCTGCCCGTCGAGCATGTCGTTGCCCAGCGACCCGGCGACAACGTCGTTTCCCTCGCCTCCCAGCAGGAAGTCGTCGCCACCCGAACCGATGAGCACGTCGTCGAACGGCGAGCCGATCACGGTCTCCACGTCGGCGAGCTCGTCACTGCCGTCGCCGGTGGCCGACCCCGTCGCCAGGCTTACCGAGACTCCGGCCGCACCGAAGGAGTAGTCGACGGTGTCGACGCCCTCCCCGCCATCGAGCCGATCGTCACCGGCGCCACCTTCGATCCGGTCGCGGCCATCGCCGCCACAGATCGCATCGTCGCCCTCGAGGCCGTTGATGAGGTCGTCGCCGTCGCCGGCGAAGATCACGTCGCTGCCGGGGGTGCCGTCGAGCACGTCGTCGCCAGCCGTGCCGGCGATGGTCGCCTCCACGCCGTCGCACAACGGGGGCGGGGGCGTGCAGTTGGCGTTGTCACAGTGCGCCAGCTTCAGAGCCGCGGCGTCAATGTCCCGGTAGCTGATCACCGGGTTGCCCGCCGCATCCAGCACGAGCGACGTGTACGTGCCGACATCGCCCACGCTGTCCACGGCGACGATGCGCTCGCCGCCGCCGGCACAGTTGGCGTCGTCGCAGTGGGCGACCTTCAGATCGCCGTTCGTCAGGTCGGCGTAGCTGATGACCGGGTTGCCGACCGCGTCCAACGCCAGCGACGTGTCGAAACCCACCGTGCCGTCCGCGTCGTCGACGGTCACGATGCTGTCGCCGCCCGCCTCGCAGTCGGCGTCGTTGCAGTGCGCCAGCTTCAGATCACCGTTCGAACCGTCGTAGTAGCTGACGACGGGATTGCCCATCGCGTCCAGTTCCAGCGACGTGAAGGACCCGACGATGCCGGGACTGTCCACGGTGACGATGCTCTCGTCGGCGCCCTCACAGTTGGCGTCGTTGCAGTGGGCGACCTTGAGATCCTCGTTGAAGAAGTCGTAGTAGGAGATGACCGGGTTGCCCGCCGCATCCAATGCCAGCGATGTGTCCGTGCCGACATCGGCGCGGTCGACGGTGACGATGCGCTCGCCGCCGCCCTCACAGTTGGCGTCGTTGCAGTGGGCGACCTTCAGGTCGCCGTTGGAACCGTCGTAGTAGGCGATGACCGGGTTGCCCGCCGCATCCAACACCAGCGACGTGTACGTGCCGACATCGGCGGCGCCGTCGACGGCCCTGACGCTCTCGCCGCCGCCGGCGCAGTTGGCGTCGTTGCAGTGGACGACCGTCAGGTCGTCGTTCGACAGGTCGGAGTAGCTGATCACCGGGTTGCCCACGGCATCCAGCACCAGCGATATGTACCCGCCGACGTCGCCCGCGACATCCACCGCGACGATGCTGTCGCCGCCGCCTGAGCAATTGACGTCGTTGCAGTGCGCCACTTTCAGGTCGAGGTTCCCGTCGTCGAAGTAGGCGATGACCGGGTCGCCCGCCACATCCAGCACCAGCGACGAGCCGAGCCCGACGTCACCATCGCTGTCCACGGTGACGATGGTGGTTTCCGCGTCCACCTCGGGCGCCCACACCATCGTCGCTCCGACACCGATTACTGCCGCCAAGATGGATCGCGCACTGGTTGCCATGCGCCGACCGTGCGCCACCGCGGCCACGGAGACATCAGCCAGGTGGCGGAGATCGAGTCAGTTGGTGCGGCGGGCCATCGCGGTGGCCAGCTCGACGCGCGACGTGAGTCCGGTCTTGGTGAGGACGTGGGAGACGTGGGTCTGCACGGTGCGGCGGGACAGGAACATGCGCTCCGCGATCACGGGGTTGGAGAGCCCCACGGCGACGAGATCGGCGACGCGGCGTTCGGTGTCGGTGAGACTGTCCCACCCGTGGGTGGCCCGGCGGCGGTGGCCGCGCTGGCCGCGGCGCAATCCCGACCGCTCGGCCGGCGGCGGACACCCGGGCCACGTCGCGCACCGCGCCAAGCTGCTCGTAGGCGTCGATCGAAGCCACGAGGTGGCGGCGCGCGTCGTCGACCCGTCCGGCGGTCGCCAGGGCCCGGCCGGCGTCCTCGTGGGCGCCGGCCCGCACGAGGGGGCGCGGGCTGTCGACGGCGATCTCGGCGGCGCTGACGAACGCG
The DNA here is from genome assembly GCA_963755235.1 of uncultured Acidimicrobiia bacterium. Lineage (GTDB taxonomy): Bacteria > Actinomycetota > Acidimicrobiia > Acidimicrobiales > Ilumatobacteraceae > JALZMG01. Next base: position 82,553 of record CAVWJT010000021.1, on the reverse strand, counting down.
TCCACGCTCCCGTCGAGGAAGCCGGAGGAGCGCAGGGCGGCCGCCTCCGCGGTGGCGGTCTGGAGGCGCCCGGCCGCGTTCTGGGCCCCGTTCAGCATGGCCGCCGCCAACTCGTGGTCGCCCTCGGCCACAGCCAGCCGAACCACGTCGGGACCGAAGAAGGGGACCGAACCGACGACGTCGGCGTCGAGGAGCGATCGCCAGCCGTCGGCCAGCACGGCCAGTGCCTCCGCCGGGCGTCCCTGCGCCTCGAGCAGTTCCGCCTTGGCGCGGAGGAACAGCGGCAGCTGGGGTTGCTCGCCCGTGCGGCGCAGGTAGGCCTCCCCATCCGCCACCAGCTCGGCCGCCCCCGCGAGATCGTCGCTGCGGACGGCGATGCTCGTCAGCGCGCCGTAGCAGGAGAGCCGCCAGCCCGTCCCCAGCTCCTCGGCGAGCTCCATGCCGGCCCGGTACTCGGCGACGGCGTCGTCGACGTCCCCTCGCGCGTGGAGCGTCGAGCCCGTCGCCGACTGGTAGTTGGCCAGGGCGGACGACACGCCCGCCTCCTCGGCGGCGGCCCGGCCGCGGTGCGCCGTGTCCAGCGCCTCGTCGAGCCGGTCGAGATCCAGCAGCAGCAGGGCACGCCAGAGCCCGACGGGGTTCGCGCCGCCCAGCGGCCGATGCACCGTCCGAGCCACCGCTTCGGCGCGATCGAGGTGCTCCAAGCCTTCACTCGCTCGGGCGCGCAGCCGGCAGGACACGGCGAGGGTCAGCCGAGCGGTGTAGACGGCCGACGGATCCTCCGCTTCGGGTGGCCCGAGCAGAGAGTGGGCGATCTGCTCCGCCTCTGACAGGTCGCCACCGGTCAGGAGCGCGTAGCTCAGCGCGGCGGTGGCCCGCGCCCACGCCGCGGTGCCCGGCGGGACCGCCGCGGCGATGCGACGGGCTTCCTCCAGGGCCTCCGCCATGCGCGATTGCACGAGGAGGGCGGACGTCAGCGTGCGCCGGATCGACGGTTCCGCCTCCGTACCCTCCGCCGATCGCAGCAGCTCGCGACACACCGCCTCGGCGTCCACCGCCCGCCCCGCTGAGGCGAGGTACCGGGCCCGGACATGGGCCAGCGCGGGCTGCTCGGGATCCGAGGGAGGGAGCAGGGCGGCGGCGCGGTCGAGCAGCTCGGCGGCCGCCGCCGGTGCCTGCCGGGCCGTCGCGGTCGCGGCCCGGCGCAGTCCCTCCACGGCGTCACGGTCGCCGGGCGTGGCACCCCGCAGATAGTGCTCCGCCACGTCGAGCGCCGGCGCGCCGGCATCGGCCAGGGTGTTGGCGATGTCACGATGCAACCCGACGCGCACGCCGGATGGGATGTCGTCGTACAGCGTCGTGCGAATCACGTCGTGAGCGAACCGCAGCCGGCTGCCGTCGTCGCGCAGCAACCCGGCCTCGAGCGCCGCCCCGACCGTGGCGTAGAGCTCCACCGGACGCCGCGCCGTGACGTGACCCAGCTGAGAGAGGGTGAACGGGCCGCCGAGCACGGCGGCGAGACGCAGCACCTCGATCGTGGGTGGGTCGAGTTGGGCGAGACGATGGCGCACCGCCACCGACAACGAGGCCGGGATGTCCGTGGCCACCGCTTCGACGTGGCCGCCTTCCATGCGCAGGGCTCGGTCCGCACGGAGGCCGGCGATCAACTCGCGCACGAACAGGGGACTGCCGCCCGTTCGCCGCAGCAGTGACCACAAGGAGTCGCCCGGCGGGGCGCCGACGTCCGCGGCGACGAGCTCGGCGACCTCGTCGTCGTTCAGCGGCCCGACGGTCAGCTCCAGAGCTCCGGCCGCGACGATGCCCGTCACGAGCCGCGTCACGTCGACCGGTCGGGGGGGCGGCCGCACCGTCAGCACGATCAACAGGCGTTGCTGGGGAGCCAGTCGAGCCATCCGGGCGATCAGCATGAGGGACGCCTGATCGACCCACTGCATGTCGTCCACGACGACGGCGACCGGTGTCCGCGTGCACAGCTCGTCGACGAGGGCGAGGATCTCCTCGCCGATCCAGAAGCCGGCCGGATCGGCGCCGGCGACATCGGCGTCGACCCGGGCCGCAACCCGCGCCCGCCATGAGTCCTGCGCCCCCGAACGGACACCGAGCGCGTCGAGCAGGACGCCGAACGGGCGGCGCTGCTCCAGCTCGTACGCCGACGCGGAGTGGACGCTCAGGCCCAGGTCGCCGGCGGCATCGGCGAACGACTCGAGCAGATGCGTCTTGCCGATTCCCGGCTCGCCGAGGATGACCGCAACCGAACCGCGTCCATCGACGGCCCGCCGAGCGGCGGCCGTCAACGCCGCCAGTTCGGCCTGGCGACCGACCACGCGGCGAGCATACGACAGTTCAGCCAGGTGGCGGATGTCCGGGGCGGCGGCACCAGCGACGATCTCGTCATGCCCGCCGCCGCCTCCGTGTCCGGTCCGCCTCCCTCACGCGAGTCGGACGAGGAGCACATCGTGCACGCCCTGATCGCCGTGGCCAGGGCCTTCGCCACGTTCAACGCCGACGCCGTTCGAACCGCCTACGCGCCCGACGCCGATTGCATCGACGCCGACGGCAACGCGGTCCACGGTCGCGACGCCATCGTCGACCACCTCCGACGGGTCTTCGCCGTCCCCCACCTCGGTCCGGCCTCGCTGGTCACTCCTCCGACGCTGACGCTGCGCTGGCTCGGTGACGACGTGGTGATCGCGACCACCTACCTCGAGCGTCGCGGCGAGCCGCCCCGTCGGTCCCACTCCCTGAAGGTGCTGACGCGCGGCGACGAAGAGACCTGGCTCATCGTGGCGGACATCTACGCCGACGCGCGAGGCGGAGCTAGCCTGAGGAACACCCCGTTGCGATGGGTGCCGATCTGTCCCCAGCCCTCCGTGCGGGGCGGGAGGCGACGTGGTCGCCCGCCCGTTCTCGAACTCGAAGCCGAACTCCTCGCCCGAGCAGCGGATCGTGGACACCGCCGGCGCGATCTCGCCCAGGAACGCCGCCGTGTCGGTGGGCGGAACCTCGGTCGCCGCGGCCGCGGGGCACGGCCGGACGCACTCGCCCGCCAGTCGACCGTGAAGTCGACGAGGGCCGGGGTGTCGTTCGGACCGAAGAACTGGAACGTGTCGATCACCGGGAAGTTGCGGACCCGCAGCACGGCCCGCCGGTTCGACATCCTGAAGTCGATTGCGGTCTTGTGCACGTCGAGCGTCCAGAACAGGCCCGACGGGAGGATGCCGCCGTTGAAGTCGTGCAGTTGCTCCCCCGAACTGGGGTCGAAAAGGTCGATTCAAACGAAGGCGAACGAGCCGCGGTAGGTCTCCCCGTCGACGACGTACTCGCCTTCCAGGGCGCGCATGTCGGTCTCGAGGTTGTACATCGTGCCGTCGTGGCCCCGGGCGGTGCCGACGTGGAAGGCCACCGCGCTCGAGCCCCGGAAGTCGGTGATCGTGCCCGGCTCGACGTCGAAGCCCTGCAGCGTGACCCCGGTGAACGGCAGCGTGACCTCCGGATCGCCGGGCCCGAACACGTGGATGACCTGGCCCGGGGCGAGCTCGATGCCGCCGGGGATCGGGTCGGGCGGCGGCGGCATCCTCCGATGGCCCCGGCCTCGAGCGTCGGCAACGGACGGCCCGCCGACGAGGCCGGCCGAGGCCAGCGCGCCGGCGCCGAGGACGAACTTGCGCCGGTCGATCCCACACCCCGCATCGCGACAAGACGCATCGCAGCTCCCTTCTCTGCGGAGACTCGTCGACCGTAAGCCTCGCCCGGAACTTGGTCAATGCACGGACGCGTAGGCCGCCGTCGGCGGGCCGGCATAGCTCACGGAGACCGCGTCGCCGCGCTGCAGGGTGGTGAACATCGTGCGCACCCGCACCTGACTCACCGGCTGCTGGTCTCGACCAGGATCACGCTGTCGTGGCCGTAGTACTCGACCAGCGTGACCGTCGCCGCTCCGCCCGGCGTGATCCGCACGTGCTCAGGCCGCACGAGCACGTCGACCGCGCCGTCGACCAGGGTGTCGAGGGGCACCGGGCCGACGACCGTGTCGGCCTCGGCGCCAGTAGCCCGGCCCGGCAGGAGGTTGGCGTCGCCGACGAAGCCGGCCACCCACGGCGAGGCGGGTCGCCGGTAGAGGTCGGCCGGTGTGCCGACCTGCTCGACGACGCCGTCGTTGACGACGGCCACGACGTCGCCCAGCACGAACGCCTCCTCCTGATCATGGGTCACGAAGAGGGCGGTGATCGCGGTGTCGGCGAGCAGGCGGTGGACATCGGTGCGAACCTTGACGCGCAGCGTCGTGTCGAGGTTGGAGAACGGCTCGTCGAGCAGCAGCACCTCGGGCCGGGGGGCGAGCGCCCTGGCCAGGGCCACCCGCTGCTGCTGCCCCCCGGAGAGCGTGCCCGGGTGACGGTCGGCGAACGCCGACAGGCCGACCATGTCGAGCACCTCGCCCACTCGGGCGGTGCGGCGCTCCGCCCGGCTCAGCCCGAAGCCGACGTTGGCGGCGACGGTCATCTGCGGGAACAGCGCCCAGTCCTGGAACACCATCCCGACCCGCCGCTGCTCGGGGGCGACCCAGGTGCCGTTGGCGTCGCTGAGCACCCGTTGCCCGACCGCGACCCGGCCCTGATCGGGGCGCTCGAGACCGGCGATCGAACGGAGCAGCGTGGTCTTGCCCGAACCGCTCGGGCCGAGCAGGGCGCAGACCTGTCCCGGCTCCACGATCAGCGACACCCCGCGCAGCACCTCGGTGGCGCCGAAGCGCTTGGTCACGTCGGCGACGGCGAGTGAGGATCCGGCCATAGCGGTTGTCAGGGCAGCCTAACGACGGCGAGGATGGACAGCATGAGCGTCGTCAAGATCAATGCCATCGCCGTGCCCGAGGGCGCCGGCGCCGAGCTCGAAGCGCGCTTCGCGGCCCGCGCGCGCAGCGTCGAGCAGATGCCGGGCTTCGAGGAGTTCCAGTTGTTGCGGCCGGTCGAGGGCGAGACGCGCTACTTCGTCTACACCCGCTGGGACAGCGAGGAGTCGTTCCAAGCCTGGGTCAACAGTCCCGCCTTCCAGCACGGCCACGCCCGGGCGGAGTCGTCGGACGGCAAGCCGGTGGCGACCGGTTCGCACCTGCTCGCCTTCGAGGTCGTCCAGCTCGTCGGCCGGCCGGAATCTCCGTCTGCGTGAGGGAAACGGCCCGCTTCGGGCCGTTCCCTCACTGTGAACGCGCCGGGCTGGGGAGGAGCACCCACGGTTAGGCTCCGGAGCCCGTGGCCCTGATCGTGCAGAAGTACGGCGGCACCTCCGTCGCCGACCCCGATCGGATGCGGGCGGTCGCCGAGAACGTCGCCATCACGAAACGCCACGGCCATGACGTCGTGGTCGTCGTCTCGGCGATGGGCAAGGCCACCGACAACCTGATCGCCCTCGCCTCGCAGGTGTCGACCACCCGCCCCGGCCGGGAGATGGACATGTTGCTGACCACGGGCGAGCGGGTGTCGGCCGCGCTGTTGACGATGGCCCTCGCCGACCTCGGCGTGGAAGCGGTGAGCTTCACCGGCAGCCAGGTGGGCATCATCACCGACACCGTCCACGGCAAGGCGAAGATCCTCGAGGTCAAGGGCGACCGAGTCCGCGACGCGGTCGGCGCCGGCAGGGTGTGCGTCGTCGCCGGGTTCCAGGGTGTGAGCACCGATCGGGAGATCACCACGATGGGCCGAGGGGCGTCCGACCTCACCGCCGCCGCGCTCGCCAAGGCGCTCGGCGCCGACGCCTGCGAGATCTACACCGACGTCACCGGCGTGTTCTCCGCCGATCCGCGCATCGTGCCCCGGGCCCGCCGGCTGCCCCGGGTGAGCTTCGAGGAGATGCTCGAGATGGCCGGCGCCGGATCCAAGGTGCTCGCCCTGCGCTCGGTCGAGTTCGCCCGCAACCATGGCGTGTCGCTCCACGTGCGCTCGGCGTTCACGTGGGAGCCGGGCACCTGGATCACCGAAGAAGCCGACGAATCCGGGAGGGACCGTTCCGTGGAAGATCCGATCATCTCCGGTGTCGTCACCGACACCAGCGAGTCGAAGGTCACCGTGCTCGCGGTGCCCGACCGGCCGGGCATCTCGGCGTCGCTCTTCGAGCCCCTCGCCGCGTCCAACATCAACGTCGACATGATCGTGCAGAACACGTCGACCGAGGGCACCACCGACATCAGCTTCACGATGCCGTCGGCCGACATGGCCGTGGCCGAGGACATCGTCAAGCGGGTGGCGGGCGAGATCGGGGCCACCGGCGTCACGCACGACAGCGACATCGCCCGGCTGTCGCTCGTCGGCGCGGGGATGAAGACGTCGCCCGGCATCGCCGCCAAGATGTTCCGCATCCTCGCCGACGAGCGCGTCAACATCGAGATGATCTCGACCTCGACGATCCGCATCTCGGTGGTGATCGCCACCGCCGACCTCGAGCGGGCGGCCCGGGCGCTGCACACCGCCTTCGGTCTCGACTCGGGTACGGACTACAGCGGACCCCTCCCCGAACGCAAGTAGCGCGCGTACGCTGCGGAAAGCTATGGACTGGCTGTTCGACGAGCCGAGCGTGGTCCTCGTCTGCGTCACGATTGCCGCTCTCCTCCTCATCGTCGAAGTCGCCCTGCCGACCATCGGCATCGCCGGCACCTTGGCGCTCGTCGCCGGCGGCTTCGCCGTCGCGGCGATCGTCGACCAGGACGCGACGTGGTGGCCGCTGCTCGGCCCGGCGTTCGCCGTCGGGGATCTGGGCGGTGATGATCGCCCGCCAGCGGCGTTCGCCCGTCGGGGAGGCGATCGCCGCCGCCGCCTTCGCCCTCGGCGGCGCCGGGTTCGCGATCGCCAACGACGACACGATGAGCATGGTCGTCACCGTCGTCGCCACTCCCCTGCTCGCCTACGGCTTCCCGCGGCTCCACGACGCGGCGACCCGGCTCGCCCAGCGCCCGGCGCTCACCGGCATGGAGGCGCTCGTCGGTCACACCGCGGCGGTGGACCGATGGGACCGCACGACCGGCGTCGTCCTGATCGACGGATCGCGGTGGAACGCCGCCGCCGCCCAGGCGTTCGACCTCACCCCAGGCGATCCGGTCACCGTGGTCGGGTTCCACGGGACGACCGTCGAGGTCTGGCCGCCACCGGGTGCGCCGGGCCGACCCCATCCGTGACCGAGGAGGTCCTGCCCTCATGAACGCGCTCGTCGCCGTCGTCGCCGTCATCGTCATCCTCGGTCTGATCTTCCTCGCCGCCTCGATCAAGATCGTCCAGGAGTACGAGCGGGGGGTGATCTTCCGGCTCGGTCGCTCGCAGGGCGCGAAGGGCCCGGGAGTGTTCTTCATCATCCCGGTCGTCGACCGGCTCATCCGCACCAACCTCCAGATCATCGCCGTGCCGGTCACCTCGCAGGCCGTCATCACCAAGGACAACGTCACCGCAACGGTCGACGCGGTCGCGTACTTCCAGGTCGTCGACGCCGCGGCCTCGGTCATCCAGGTTCGCGACTGGTACAGCGCGTCGCAGCTCGTCGCCCAGACCACCCTGCGGTCGATCGTCGGCCGCCATGAGCTCGACCAGCTGCTGCAGGAGCGCGACCGCATCGACGCCGAGTTGCAGATCGCGTTGGACGCCCAGACGTCGCCGTGGGGGATCAAGGTCCACCGGGTCGAGATTCGTGACGTCGGCGTTCCCGTCCAGATGCAGCGGGCGATGGCCCGTCAGGCGGAGGCCGAGCGGGAGCGGCGGGCCAAGGTCATCGCCGCCGACGGTGAGCTGCAAGCCTCGGAGAAGCTCGGCCAGGCGGCGCGGGTGATCGCCGCCTCGCCGGGAGCGATCCAACTGCGTCAACTGCAGACGATGGTCGAGATCTCGGCCGAGAACCGCTCGACGGTCATCTTCCCGATCCCGATCCAGCTCCTCGAAGCCGCCTCCGCGTACGCCGACTACGCCGTCCAGCCGGACGACGGCCGGCGAACAGCCGCCGGCGGCCGCGGACTAGCGGTCAGATCGGACCGGCGGCGAAGCGCCTGGCCGTGTCCAGCGCGGCGAGCTCGGCCTGGTCGTGCTTGAGGCCCCGCCGGTGGGCCCGCGAGCACAGGGCCAGATGCAATGTCCGCACGAACCGCTTCACGTTGGTGGCCGTGGCGTGGACGACCGGGTCGAAGGCGCCCTCGGTGTGCTCGCCGAGCCACGAGCCGAACCCGTCGATCCACTCGACCAGCTCGGCGTCGCCGATCGTCTCGCGTCCGAGCACGTCGACGACGACGAGGACGAGGCGATCCTCCTCGTCGTCGACGAAGATCGGGCCGGGCCGGGTGAGCAGGGTCTGGAGGGCGGCGAGCACCCGGCGGTGGTCCTCCCGGTCGGTGACCGGGTTGCGGACCAGGAACTTGAGCAGGTCGGCGGCGTGGGCGGTGGCGTGCACCCAGCCCATCTCGGGGACCCACCCACGGCGGTCGGTCTCGTCGAGCAGGTAGTCGAGGCCGGCGTCGAACAGCCGGTGCACCTCGGCCGGCTCGAGAAACTGCTCCTCGACGTCGCGGTAGGCGATGATCGCCAGCGCGAGGGCCGAGAACGAGCGCCGGAGCACGGCATGCTCGTCACCGTCACCGTCGAGACCGTGGCGCAGGTCGGGCAGCAGCCGTTCGGCGCACTCCCGCAGCTCGTCGGGGCCGACCAGCTGATCGTGCACGATCCAGCGGGCCAGCACCTTGTAGCCGACGTCGTCGCGGAGGAACGGGTCGGGAGAGCCGAGCAGATCGAGAAGTCCGGGGAGCAGCTCCGCTGCCGTGTGTCCGGGCGGCACCTCGGCGTCGCTGGCCACGATTGATTCCCAGAGTTCCCGATCCATTGTCAAGCTCATCCCGAGAGTTTGCCATCCGCGTGCGCGCTCGAATTCAGCGGCGCGAGGTCCTCTGCCACACTTTCCGGATGCGCCGGCGTTCGCAGCTGATCCCGTGGAAGGTCGCCGGTCGCGTCACCGAGCGCCAGGCCAACGCCGACGACGTCGTGCAGGCGACGGGTTGGGTGTTCAACAGCGAGACGGGCGACCAGCTCACGCTGGCCGAGTTCGTCGCCACCGGCGACCAGGAGGTCCCGGTCTACCTCGAGCGGTTCGGGCTCAAGCGTGACGATGACCTGAGACGAACGCTGGTGGAGATCGGGTGCGGCATCGGGCGCATGACGTGTGCCCTCACCCGGCGCTTCGGCACCGTGTATGCGTGCGATCTCGACGCCGGATTCCTCGAGCGCTGTCGGGAGGCGGTGGCCCGCTTCGGTGCGGTGTACCGGTTGCGCACGATCGAGGTCGCCGACGGGCGCACGCTGGCGGTCCCCGACAACGTGGCCGACGTGGTGTTCAGCTACCTGACGTTGCAGCACTGCGAGCGCGACGACGCCCTGGCCCTGGTCGACGAGTCGCTCCGCGTCGTGCGCCCAGGCGGGAAGATCGCGCTCAACTTCCGTTCCTGGTCGGGTGGCGACCCGGTGGTGCTGCCGGCCGCGGCGGCGGTCCGCGGGCTGTTCCGCCTGCCCGGCGTCGGATCGTGGCTGTCCCAGCGCCGCACCCCGACCCGGCTGGCGTGGCAGGTCAGCCGGCTCGATCCCCATCAGGTCGTCGGGCCGATCGCCGATCGGATCACCGATGTGGTGATCTGGCGCAACCCGGCGCGCGACGCGCCGGTGTGGGGCGTCGACAATGCCACGACCGGCTACTTCGAGGGGATCAACCGCAACCACTGGTGGCTCGTGGCCACCGTGAACTGACCCAAAACCGCGTTCTGTCGTTTGGAATCGGCCGGATCGGGCCGGTTTCAAACGACAGAAGCGAGATAAACGGGGGTCGGTAGGCTCGACGGCCATGCGCGTTGGTGTTGTTGGTGCCACTGGTCAGGTCGGTGGGGTCATGCGTCGACTGCTCGCGGAGCGGGGGTTCCCGGTCGACGAGATCCGCTACTTCGCCTCGGCCCGGTCCGCCGGCACCACCCTGCGGTGGGGCGACGAAGACGTCACCGTCGAGGATGCGGCGACCGCCGACCCGTCCAACCTCGAGATCGCGTTGTTCTCGGCCGGCGCCACGGCATCCCGGGAGGTGGCCCCGAAGTTCGCCGCCGCCGGTGCGACCGTGATCGACAACTCGTCGGCGTTCCGCATGGACCCTGACGTGCCGCTCGTCGTGTCCGAGGTCAACCCGGAGGCGATCGCCGACGCCCGCAAGGGCATCATCGCCAACCCCAACTGCACGACGATGGCGGCGATGCCTGCGCTCAAGGCGCTGCACGACGAGGCCGGCCTCGTGCGTCTCGTCGCCAGCACCTATCAGGCCGTGTCGGGAGCCGGCTCCGCCGGGGTCGACGAGCTCGACAAGCAGGCCCGCCAGGTGGTCGACCGCGCCGCCGAGCTCACCCACGATGGCAGTGCCGTCACGTTCCCCGAGCCGGAGAAGTTCGCCCGCCCGATCGCCTTCAACGTGCTCCCGTTCGCCGGGAAGCTCGTCGACGACGGCCTGTTCGAGACCGACGAGGAGCAGAAGCTGCGCAACGAGAGCCGCAAGATCCTCGGCATCCCCGACCTCCCCGTGTCGGGCACGTGCGTGCGGGTACCGGTGTTCACGGGCCACTCGTTGTCGCTGAACGCCGAGTTCTCCCGGCCGATCTCGGTGGCCCGGGCGATCGAGGTGCTGGCCGCGGCTCCCGGCGTCGAGCTGAGCGAGGTGCCGACCCCGCTCGAGGCCGCCGGTCGCGACACCAGCTACGTCGGCCGGATTCGGAGCGATCCCGGCGTGCCCGACGGCCGTGGCCTGGCCCTGTTCGTGAGCAGCGACAACCTGCGCAAGGGCGCCGCCCTCAACGCGGTCCAGATCGCCGAACTGCTGCTCGACCGCTGACGGGCGGTTTCTGCAGCTGATCCGGCCCCCCTGGGGGCCGATCCAGCTGCAAGAACGAGGGCTCTGGGTCGGGGTGGGGAGATTTGAACTCCCGGCCTCCACGTCCCGAACGTGGCGCGCTAACCAAGCTGCGCTACACCCCGTAGCGGCTGGTCAGCCTACCCCGCGGCCACCGACTCGGGCTCGCCCGGTTCCGCCGGGACGACCTCGATGCCGTTGAGTCCCTCGCGGTAGGCGCCACCGGCCAGCACCGTGGACACCGCCCGATCCACGCGCAGGGGGTCGAGCGGCTTGACCAGCCAGCCCTCGGTGGCGCTGCGCCGGGCCAGGTGCACGTCGGCGACCCGGTCGAGCAACATCACGACGGGGACGTGCGGGACGACACCGGCCGACTCGTCGAGGCGGAGGGCCAGGGTCACCGCCATCCCGCCCATCGACCCGATCTGCAGGTCCACGATCGCGATGTCGAACGGCTCGCCGTTCTCCGTGCGGTCGGCGACCACTTTGGAGACCTCCCGGCCCTCCGAGCACACCGTGAACGAGACGTCGGGCCCGGCGAGCACCGCGACGAGCTCGTCGACGAGCCACTGGGCATCGGCGGCGAGCAGCACGCGCACGGGGGCCGAATCTACCCGGCGCTCAGCGCGCGAAGAGGTGCCGGCGGATCTCGACGAGTCCGGCGAGCTCGTGAACGTCACCGGCCAGCAGCGGGACCTCGGCGAACGGGGCCGTGCCGAGCAGCTCGGTGAACGGTCCGAGCTCGGCCCGGTCGGCTTCCGCATACCCCCGCAGCTCGGCCAGGTTGCGCCACAGCGCGGCCTCGTCGGCTCGGCCATCGGCCGCGGCGGCCTCTTCCCGCGCCGTGGCTTCGGCCGCCGTGCCGGGCCCGAACGACGGGTGGACGCGGTTGGCGACTCCCGCGAACCGGTCGATCCCCTGGCCGGCGAGCTGGCCGGCGAACCACGCGGCCTCGACGACGGTGTCCCGATGCGGCGACGAGACGATGACGTACCTCGTCGCGTCGGACCGCAACAGCCCGATCACGACTTCGGCGCGCTGGCGGAATCCGCCCTCCATGCCGGCGAAGGCGTGGAAGAACGCCACGGCGTCGGCGAGCACGTCGGACCCGACGACCTTGCCGATCGCGCGCAGCAGCGGCTGGGTCGCCGCCGTCACCACCCGCATCCCCCCTCGGGCGGGCAGCATCAGCAGCCGGAAGAGGCGGTGGTCGAGGAACCGGGCAAGGACTCCCGGAGCCTCGATGAAGTCGAGGGCGTTGCGGCTCGGCGGCGTGTCGACCACGACGACGTCGAAGCGCTCGTCCTCGTGCAACTGGTACAGAGTCTCGGCCGCCATGTACTCCTGGGTCCCGCTGAGCGCGCGCGAGATGTTGCGGTAGAAGTTGTTCGACACGATCCGGTTGGCCTGCTCGTCGTCGGCAGCGTGGCGCCGCACGAGGGCGTCGAACGCCGCTCCGGAATCGAGCATCATCGCCCACAGCTCGCCGCGACCACCCTCACCGAGCTCGATCCGCTGGGGCTCGGCGGCCAGCCCGTCCGGCAGCCCGAGGGCGTCGGCGAGGCGCCGGGCCGGATCGATCGTCACCACGACGACCCGCCGGCCGAGCCGGGCCGCCTGCATGCCGATCACGGCGGCGGTCGTTGTCTTGCCCACGCCTCCGGATCCGCACGTGACCACGACGTCGGCGCCATCGAGGGCGTCGTCGAGGCCGGTCGTCACCGGCCGCCCCGCACCGCGCCGGCGAGCAGCTTGACGTGCTCGGCGTTCAGTCCGGAGACGGACAGCAGCGGGAGCAGCCACTGCTCGAGGGCGACCTCACGGCCCAGCCGGTCGATCTCCTCGTCCTGCATCCGCTGCCGCGAGCGGCGGAAGTCGGCGGCGCGGGTCAGCAGTTCGGCTTCCGGTACGGAGCCCAGCTCGACCGTGTCCGCGTCAGGTGGCCGGTCATCGTGCAGGCCGTCGATCGCGTTCACGACGACCGCGCCGAGCTTGATCCCGACCCGATCCTCGAGCGCGTACGCGGTCTCGATCGCCTCGTTCACCGGGGTGGTCTCGGGCACGGTCACCAGCACGACCTGCGCCCGCGCCGGATCGCCCAGCATCGCCGCGACGTCGTCGGCCTGGGTGCGCACCGGCCCTCCCCGTACGGCGTCGCGCAGCCCCGCCGCGGCGAGGAGGAACGTGACCGCGTGCCCGGCGGCCGGCCCGTCGACGACGATCACGTCCCAGCGGCCGCTGCGTTCGAGCTGCTTGATCTTGCCGAGCACGACGATGTCGTCGATGCCCGGGGCCGCGGTGGCCACCACGTCGATGACCCCCGACGACGACAACCGCTTGGCGAACCGCCCGAACCCGTGATCGCGGAGATACTCCTCGAGGGCGGCCGGAGCGCCGATGCTCTCGCAGGGGAGGCCGTCGGCGAGTTCGCCGAGTACCGGTTTGCCGTCCAGCTCCACGACCAGCACCCGGTGGCCGGCGTCAGCTGCCGCGCGGGCCAGAACCGCCGTTACCGTGGTCTTGCCGACACCGCCTTTGCCCGCCACGATCGTCACCCGTGAGGCGGTCAGCACCGGCACTGGATCGACGCTCTCGGAAGGCACCTTTGCGCAGGCTACTGATCGGTCTCTTCGGCGCCGCTGGCGCGCTGCTGCTCGCCGCCCCCTCCGGCCGCACCCAGGCCGCCGAGGATCCGGCCCCCGCGCCCGGATCCGTCGACGTGCTCCAGGTCAGCGGGCTCATCGATCCGATCGTCGTCGACGCCATCGACGAGGCCATCGCGCGCGCCGACACCGACGGCGCTCAGGCCCTCGTCCTCCAGATCAACTCCCGCGGGGCGGTTGTGGGCCGTGACGACATCGAGGCTCTGCTCGAGCGCATCGCCGACGCGCCGATCCCGATCGCCGTGTGGGTCGGGCCGTCCGGCGCCCGGCTCTACGGAACTGCCGCCCAGGTCCTCGCCGTCGCCGACGTCAGCGGGATGGCCGCCGGCGCGAGGGTCGGGTACATCGGCGTGCCGCTCAGCCCGAGCGGCGTGGCCGTCGACTTCGGGGCCGCCGAATCCGCTCTCCGCCAGGGCTCGGTCGGGCTCAGCGAGGCCCGCGAGCTCGGCGTGTTCGAGCAGCGCGTCACCGACCGGGGCATCGCCACGATCCGGAACATGGTCGACGCCCTCGACGGCTTCGAGGAGGGGGGCCAGGTGATCGAGACGACCGAGGAGGAGGTGCTCGACGACCTCACCGTGCGCCGCACGACGACGACGACCGTGCGCTTCTCCAAGCTGTCGCTGGTCGACCAGGTGTTCCACACGGCGGCAAGCCCGGCCGTCGCCTACCTGCTGCTGCTCGCCGGCCTGTGCCTGCTGGTGTTCGAGTTCTTCACGGCCGGCGTCGGGATCGCGGGTGTCGTCGGGGCGGTCGCCGTCGTTCTGGCGAGCACCGGGCTGGCCACCCTGCCGGCACGGGGATGGGCGGTCGGGTTGATCCTCGCCGCCGTGATCGCCTTCGCCATCGACGTGCAGGTCGGGCTACCCCGGTTGTGGACCGGGGTGGGCGTGCTGCTCACCGTCGTCGGCAGCCTCTGGCTGTTCGAGCCGCTGCCCGGCGCGACGCTGCGGCCGTCGTGGATCACGCTGCTGGCCGGCATCGGCGGGGTCGTGCTCGCCTTCGTCGTCGGGATGCCGTCGATGGTGCGGGCCCGCTTCGCGACACCGACGATCGGGCGCGAGTGGATGGTCGGTGCCATCGGCCAGGTCGTGGAGCCCGTCGATCCCGACGGAGTGGTCACCGTCGGCGACGCCCGCTGGAGGGCGCGCACCAACCGGGCGACGCCGGTCGAGGCGGGACAGCCGGTGCGGGTCGTCGCCATCGACGGGGTGACGCTCGAGGTCGAACCGCTCGAGGGTGCCGCCCGCGACCACCGCGAACGCTCGGCCCGCTGACCGCAACGAAGCGCCACGCGTCGGTGAACCCTGTGTGAACACCGTTCGTGGCCATTGCCCGCCGCCGTCCGCCATCCCTACCTTGACTCCCGTGATGGGCACCACGGCCAAGTGGCAGCAACGAGGAGCGTGCCGGGGCGAAGCCGGCGTCGACTTCTATCCTCCGATCGAGCACGAGCGCAAGCACGAGCGGGTCGCCCGCGAGCGGCGGGCCAAGGCCGTGTGCGCGTCCTGTCCGGTACGTCTCGACTGCCTCGAGCATGCCGTCACCGCCGACGAGCGGTACGGCATCTGGGGCGGGCTCACCCAGGACGAGCGCCGCCACCTCCGGCGCTCGGCCTAACGCTCGAGGCGCGGCCCCGCGACACGGACGTCGCCCCGGCGGCGAGTGATGCCGCGGGCGTCGAGCTCGCTGACGAGGGGCAGGGCATGCTTGCGGGTCACACCGGCCGCGTCCCGGAACTCGCTGACCGTGAACCCCTCGGGGGCATCGGCGAGCAGGCGGCCGGCAAGGTCGGCGGCCGCCTCCAGCGCATCGGCGTGGAACCACTGGCCGTCGCGCTCGACCACCAACCCGCGGCGCACGAGCTCCCGGAGCTCGGCCCGGTCGACGCCGTCCGGTGCTGGCGGCGACATCCCGCCCGCGGCGAGGGCGGCGAGATACGGGTGGTCGGCGAGCGGGTCGTCGGCGCCGACCGTGCGGGCGTAGCCGCCGTCCACCACGACGTCGGACAGCGTGGCGAGGACGTCCCGCTCGCGCTCGTCGAGCGCACTGACCTCCATGCCGAGTGGGCCGGCGCCGGTGAGCCGCGCCCGCAGCGACTCCGTGGCCGCGCGCAGGGCGTCGTCGGAGGCCACCCACCTCCCCACCGTCGGCTCGCGGCGCTCGCCGGTCAGGCGCCGCAGCTCGTCGACGTCCACCCAGCCCCGCTCGATCACGACCCGCTCGACGCTGCGGTCGGGCCGGGCCCGCGACGCCGGTAGAACCGGGGCGACGTCGAGGACCTCGCCCCCGCCGACCGTCTCGTCGCGGCCGGTCTCCCGCAGGATGTAGCGGTCGCCCGGCAGCAGCGGGAGCGGGGTCCGTCGTTGCAGGTGCAGGCGGACAGATCCGGTCGCGCCCGGGGGCAATGACGCCGCGCCGAGCACCCGCACCCGCACCGGATGCTCGCCCGAGCCGACGTAGGCGAGGTAGGCGCCCCGCCGCGAGACGTCGTGGGTGAGGCTGGGCAGCACGGTCAGCGAGGCGTCGAACCGTTCCGTCGACCACCATGCACCGGGTTCGACCACGGCGTCGCCCCGGGTGACGGCATGGTGGTCGACGCCCACCAGGTTGAGGGCGACGCGATTGCCGGGCCCGATCCGCGCGACCGTCTCGCCGAGGGTCTGGATCGCGCGGATCCGGGCCGGAAGGTGAGGGGGCTCGACGACGACCCGACCATCGGTCGCCAGCGACCCGCCGGTCAGGGTGCCGGTGACCACGGTGCCGCTGCCCTTGGCGGCGAAGACGCGGTCGACCCACAGCCGAGGAAGGTCGCGGTCGGCGGCGGCCGGCGTCCGGCGAGCCAGCGCGGCGAGCTCGGCGGCCAACTGGTCGAGCCCCGTGCCGCTCGGCGCAGCGACCGGGACGATCGGGGCGCCGGCGAGGAAGCTGCCGGCGAGCCGCTCGGCCAGCTCGAGCGTCGCCAGTTCGACGAGCTCGTCATCGCCGAGCAGGTCGACCTTGGTGAGGGCGACCACCCCGTCGGAAACCCCGAGCAGTTCGAGGATGCGGAGGTGCTCCTCGCTCTGCGGCTTCCACCCTTCGGTCGCGGCGATGACGAACAGGCAGGCGTCGACGCCGCCGACGCCGGCGAGCATGTTGCGGAGGAACCGGACGTGGCCGGGGACGTCGACGAAGCTGATCGCCTCGTCCTCGATCACGGTGTGGGCGAAGCCGAGGTCGATGGTGAGACCGCGCTGCTTCTCCTCCACCAGCCGGTCGGGGTCGGTACCGGTGAGCGCCTGCACGAGCGACGACTTGCCGTGATCGACGTGGCCGGCCGTCGCGATCACGCGCACCGGTTCACCTCGCGCCCAGCGAGTCGAGCGCGGCGACGATTGCGAGGTCGTCGGCGGGCTCCACCGCGCGCAGATCGAGCACGCGTCCGGCCCTCCGTCGCCCTGGCGACGACGGGCGGATCGTTGGCCCGCAGGGCGGCGAGATGGTCGCCGGCGACGGCGACGCCCCACGACGGGATCGTCGCCCCCGGCGCCGAGCCGGCCCCCGGGAGGGCCTCGGTGGCGAGCGCCTCGCTGCCGGTGCCGGCGGCGATCGCCCGCGCCCGGGCGGCCAGCTCGTCCAGCGGCGCCGCAGCCAGCCGCCAGAACGGCACCGTTCTCGACGACCTCGCGGCGAAGGTAGGCGAGCCCCACGTCTTGGAGGGCCGACAGGACGAGCCCGCCCGGACGCAGAGCGCGGGCGAGCGGATGCCGCGCGCAGCGGGCGACCAGGTCCGCATCGCCCGACGATGATCCCGGCCTGCGGCCCGCCGAGCAGCTTGTCGCCGCTGAACGTCACGATGGCCGCCCCGGCGGCCAGCGTCTGGACCGCCGCCGGCTCGCCGGCGAGCCACGCCGGCGGGTGCGGACCGGGCAGCCACGGGCACGTGGCGTCGAGGAGGCCGCTGCCGAGGTCGACGACGACGCGGCACCCCGAGCGTGACCAGCTCCGCCACCGGGGTGTCCTCGACGAACCCGTCGAGGCGATAGTTGCTCGGGTGCACCTTGAGCACGAGGGCGACGTCCGCGGCGGGGCGGTCGATCGCCCTGCGGTAGTCGTCGAGGCGGGTGCGGTTCGTCGTGCCGACGTCGACGAGCGTGGCTCCGGATTGCTCGATCACCTCGGGTACCCGGAAGCCGCCGCCGATCTCGACGCTCTCGCCCCGGCTCACCGGCACCTCCCGACCGGCCGCGAGGGCGGCGAGGACGAGCAGCACGGCCGCGGCGTTGTTGTTGACGACCATCGCCGCCTCGGCCCCGCACAAGCGGGCGAAGAGCTGCCCGACCGCGCGCTGGCGCGAGCCCCGGTCCCCGGTGGCCAGGTCGAGCTCGATCGACTGCGCCCGCGCCGGCTGGGTGTGGGCGAGTGGCGCCCGGCCGAGGTTGGTGTGGAGCAGCACACCAGTGGCATTGATCACCGGGGTCAGCAGGGTGCGCCGGAAGGCCTCGGCGCGCGACGCGGCGTCCTCGACCGCGTCGTCGGCGATGGCCTGGCGGGCGATGTCGACGAGGATCGGGTGCGGCAGCCCGCTCCCGGCGAGCGACCGGGCGAGCGCGTCGACCGACGGCGGGCGCTCCATCGGCGGCGAGCCTACTGACCGCCCCCGTGCCCTTCATCTGGGCGGGAATCGTGCCACCCGGGCTTCTGGGCGGGAATCCTGCCAACAGGTGACAAAGATCCCGCCCAGATTCGGGAAGGCGCGCAGTTCGTAGCCTGTCGGGTCATATGGGCCTTGTCGTCCAGGTGGTCCGGCTGGACCCTGACCTACCACTTCCCGCCTACGCGCACGCCGGTGACGCCGGGCTCGACCTGCTCGCACGCGAAGACGCCGTCGTCGGCGCAGGGGGCGGGCGGGCGCTCGTCCCGACCGGCATCGCCGTCGCCATCCCACCCGGGCACGCCGGCTTCGTGGTCCCGCGGAGCGGCCTGGCGCTGCGCCACGGCATCGGGGTGGTCAACGCCCCGGGGCTCATCGACTCGGCCTACCGCGGCGAGGTGAAGGTGATCCTCCTGAACACCGACCCGAACGACGACTACCTCGTCCACCGCGGCGACCGCATCGCCCAACTCGTCGTGCAGCGCGTCGAGGAGGTCGCGTGGCAGGTGGTCGACGAGCTCGACGGTCACGACCGGGGCGGCGGCTTCGGCCACAGTGGCCGCTGAGGCGCAGAATCAGCGCCAGGCGAAGACCGGCTGTTCGAAACCGGCGACGGGGTCGTCGCGGCCCTCGAGGCCGAGCCAGCGGAACTGCACCAGCACGGCGCCGGTCGGGGCGTGGATCAGGTCATGGCCCAACGGCACCTGCACCACCGGTCGATCGCTCTCCGGGATCATCACGAACCGGGGCGAGTCGTCCCGGCAGAGCTGGTGCAACCCGACCCGGTAGGCGGCGAGCACTTCGCCCGGGTCCGGCCGCAGGTCGAGCCGCCCGCCGCCCCACAGCACCACCGGCGTGATCACGTAGCCGGATCGGGTCGGGTAGTCGTCCAGCAGTCCGAGCACGGTGTCGGCGCCGAGGGACACGCCGAGCTCCTCGTCGAGCTCGCGCCGGGCGGCGTCCACCACGGTCTCGCCGTCGTCGACACGCCCCCCAGGCAGCGCCCACTGCGAGGCGTGGCGGTTGAGCCCGGCCGCCCGCCGGCACAGCAAGAAGGCCGCTCCACCGGACACGTCCGTCATCCGCCCGTCGAGACCTTGCGACCCGCCCGGGATCGAGTCCATCGACACGTCCTCGAACAGGAACGGATCGACGCGGTCCTCGCCCACGTCCGAGTCCACGACCACGACGGCGACGGCGGCGTGACGATGTTCGCCGAGATCGACGGTGCGCCGCTGGTGACCGGCGAGGTTGCGGGTGATCAGGTCGCGGAGGGCGGGCGCATAGCGAATCGGCTCGATGGGTCGATGATGCCACCTGAGTAGCGTCCAGCCACGGTGCTGCGCCGGACGCTCGACGACTCGTACCCCGCCGCGGTCCGGCGTGACGTCACCACGATCACCGTCGCCCGGCTGACGGCGAACGCCGCCTACCGGTTCGCTCCACCGTTTCTCGCCACCATCGCCCGAGGCCTCGACGTCGAGCTGAGCGAGCTCGGTGTCGCCTTGGCGGTCAGCGAGCTGTGCGGGCTGTCGTCGCCGCTGATCGGGCGCATCGTCGAACGGGTGCCGAGACGGTGGTCGATGGTGACCGGGCTGACCGGGATCGGGTGCGGAGCGGTGATCGCCGGCGCCAGCACCGGCGTCGTCATGTTCGGCGCCGGACTGTTCGTGCTCGCGATGACCAAGATCGTGTTCGACGTCGGGCTCGGTTCGTGGATCGCCGACCACGTGCCGTACGAGCGGCGGGGCCGGGTGGTGGGCGTGACCGAGACGGCGTGGGCGCTCGGGCTGCTGATCGGCGTCAGCCTCATGGGACTGATCACCGCGGCCACGTCGTGGCGCTGGGCGTACGCCGCGGCTGCGGTCGCCGTGGTGGTGATGGCCGGCGTGCTCGCCGTCACGCATCGACTCCGGCGCCAGCGACCGATCCGCCCGGGCGGCCGTCGTCGATCCGAGTGCCCGTCTCGGCCTGCCCGGGTGGCTCGCCGTGCTCGGGATGTTCTGCCTGATGTCGGCGACGCAGGCGTTGTTCGTCACGTTCGGACCGTGGCTCGAGGACGAGTTCGACGTACGGACCGTGGGCCTGGCGGCGGTGACGTTCGGGCTGGGTGCGCTCGAGCTCGCCGCCTCGACGACGTCGGCGGCCCGCACCGACCGCTGGGGCAAGGAGCGGAGCGTCGTGGGCGGGGCGGCGGTGATGGTGCCGGCCGCCCTCGCCCTCGCCGCCCTCGACTCACGGTTGGTGATCGGTCTGCTCCTGCTCGGCCTGTTCATCGCCGCCTTCGAGTTCGCCATCGTCTCGTGCATCCCGATCGGCGGTGATCTCATCCCCGGCTCGCCGGCGAGGGGACTCGGCACAATGATCGCGTGCGGCACGCTCGGACGGGCGCTGACGGCGATCCCGGCGACCCGGCTCTACGACCGCTGGGGCCTGACGCCGGCCGCCCTGCTCGGCGCCGCGTTCGCTGCCGTGGCCGGGGCGGCGATGTTCACCCGCCTCCGTGTGCTCGATCGGAGACGGGTCAGCCTCGATATCCGTTCGTGATCGGCAACCGGCGGTCGCGACCGAACGCCTTGGTCGTCACCCGCACGCCGGGGGGCGACTGGCGGCGCTTGTACTCGGCGATGTCGACCAGCCGCGTGACCCGCCTGACCACCGCTTCGTCGTGGCCGAGCTCGATGATCTCCGCCGCGGTGCGGTCCTCCTCGACGTAGAGCTCGAGGATCGGGTCGAGCACGTCGTACGGCGGGAGGCTCTGGTCGTCCCGCTGGTCGGGCCGCAGTTCGGCCGACGGCGGCTTGGTGATCACGCTCTCGGGGATGACCTCGCGGCCGGCCCGGTGGTTGACGTAGCGGGCGAGGGCATAGACCTCGGTCTTCAGCACGTCCTTGATCACCGCGTAGCCGCCGACGGAGTCGCCGTAGATGGTGAAGTAGCCGACGGCCATCTCCGACTTGTTGCCGGTGGCCAGCACCATCCACCCGAACTCGTTGGAGAGCGCCATCAGCACCTGCCCGCGGCAACGGCTCTGGATGTTCTCCTGGGTGAGTCCCGGCTGGCGACCGGCGAAGCTGGGCGCGAGCATCTCGAGGTAGGCGGCGAAGGCCGGCTCGATCGAGATCGTCCGGTAGTCGAGGCCGAGGTGCTCGGCGAGCGCGGCGGCGTCGGACTTCGAGTGGTCGCTCGAGTACCGCGAAGGCATGGAGACGCCGTGGACGTGCTCGGCCCCCAGTGCCTCGGCGGCGATCGCCGCGACCAGCGACGAGTCGATCCCCCCGGAGAGGCCGATGACGACGTCACTGAAGCCGTTCTTCCGGCAGTAGTCGCGGGTGCCGAGGACGAGGGCCTCGAACAGCTCGGCCACCGGATCGAGCGGTTCGACGACGGCGCCGGCCACCGGCTCGTCGTGCACGACCGGCGTCGGGCTCACGGTGATCTGCGGCAGCGCGACCTGCGAGATGCGGCCGCGGGGATCGAGCAGCCGCTGACGGTAGACGGGCGGCACCGGCACGTCGACGATGAGGAGATCCTCGACGAACGGACGGCCCCGGGCGAGGAGGTTGCCCTCGGCGTCGAACACCAGCGAGCAGCCGTCGAAGACGAGCTCGTCCTGTCCGCCGACCTGGTTGACGTAGACGAGCGCGGAATGGGCGTCGGCGGCGCGGGTGGCGAGCATCCGCTCGCGGGCGGGGCCCTTGCCTCGGTGGTAGGGCGAGCCGTTGATGTTGACGGCGAGCTCGGCGCCACCGTCGGCCTGCACGGCGAGCGGCCCGTCGGGGCTCCACACGTCCTCGCAGATGCTGATCCCTGCCTTCACGCCGCCGATGACGTACAGCTCGAGCGGGTCCGTCTCGCCGCCGGGCGTGAAGTAGCGGGCCTCGTCGAACACGGCATAGTTCGGCAGCAGCCGCTTGCGGTACGTGCCGAGCACCTCACCGTTGGCGCAGACTGCGGCCGCGTTGAACAGATCGCGGTCCTCGTCGACGAACCCGACGACGGCCGCGCAGTGGCGGGTCCGGGCGGCGAGCTTGCCGAGGGCCGCTTCGTTGTCGGACACGAAGCCGGGCTTCAGGACGAGGTCCTCGGGCGGGTAGCCCGTGATCGCCAGCTCGGGGAAGGCGATGAGGTCGCATCCCGCCGCCTCCGCCCGGTCGTAAGCCGCCAAGAGCTTGGCCAGGTTGCCGTCCAGGTCGCCGACGGTGGGGTTCAGCTGGGCCAGCGCGACGCGCACCACGGTCACACCAAGGAGGCTAACGACGTTTACCGTTCGGTCCGTGAGCACGCAGGCGCTGACGGAGCGCGTCGGACAGCACGGCGACCGACTGGCGATCGTCGATCCCGGCGGGCCGTGGACGTACGCGACGATCGACCGGGACGCGGCGGCGTTGGCGTCAGTGATCGTGGCCGACCGACGAGCCGACGGCGACCGCGTGGCGATCGTGTGCACGCCCGGGCACGACTTCGTGACCGCCCTGCTCGCGTGCTGGCACGCCGGCGCCATCGCCGTGCCCCTGCATCCCCAACACCCGGATGCCGAGCTGGCCTACGTCGTCGGCGACAGCGGGGCGCGAGCGATCGTCGCGTCCCCGGAGCATCGCGACGTGGCCGAGCGGGTGGCGTCAACCGGTGGCACGGCCGTCGTCGACGTTGGTGCCCGCGGGCGCGCGCACCGGGTGGATCCAGCGCTCGACGAGCCGGCGCTGATGGTCTACACGAGTGGTACGACCGGCCGCCCGAAAGGGGCGGTCCACACCCACGGCGGCGTGACCGCCATGGTCGACGCGATGCTCACCGCGTGGGCCTGGTCCGCCGACGACCGTGTCGTCCTCGTCCTCCCGCTGAACCACGTGCACGGCCTGATCAACGTGACGCTGTGTTCGCTCGCCATCGGCGCCTGCTGCGAGGCGCCGGGCAGCTTCGACGCCGAGCACGTCTGGCGGCGCCTCGCCTCCGGCGACGTCACCCTGTTCATGGCCGTGCCGACCATCTACACCCGACTCGCCGCGGCGTGGGAGCAGACCGACGACGAGACCCGCCGGGCGTGGTCGGCCGGTGCGGCCGGGCTACGGCTGATGGTGTGCGGGTCCGCGGCACTGCCGGTTTCGACGCTGGACCGCTGGCGGGAGATCAGCGGCCACGTCCTGCTCGAGCGGTACGGGATGACCGAGCTCGGCATGGTCCTGTCGAACTCGCTCGACCGCCGCGTGCCGGGACATGTCGGTGCGCCGATGCCCGGCATGGAGGTCCGCATCGTCGACGATGGCGGCGCCGACGTGACCGACGGCGAGCCCGGCGAGTTGCTGGTGCGGGGACCGCAGGTCTTCGCCGGGTACTGGCAGCGCCCGGAGGCGACGGCCGACGCGTTCACCGACGGGTGGTTCCGCACCGGCGATGTGGCGGTGCGGGAGCCGGAGGGGTACCGCCTGCTCGGCCGCTCGTCGGTCGACATCATCAAGACCGGCGGGGAGAAGGTGTCGGCGCTCGAGATCGAGGAGGTGTACCGCACGCATCCGGGCATCGCCGACTGCGCGGTCGTCGGCATCGCCGATGACGAGTGGGGCGAGCGGGTGTGCGCTGCCGTCGTGCCGGAGGCCGACACCGACCTGGATCCCGGCGACCTCCGCGCGTGGGGCAAGCAGCAGCTCGCGGCCGCCAAGGTGCCCTCGCGCTTCCGCTTCGTCGACGAGCTCCCCCGCAACACGCTCGGCAAGGTCCTCAAGCCCGAGGTGACCCGCCTTTTCTCGATGCGGTGAGCGGTGAGCGGCCATCGGGCGCTCACCGCTCACAACCGCGGTTCACAGAGCGTTCACAGTCGGGCAACCCATCCGGGGGACCAGAATGGTTGGGTGAGCGAGATGCTGGAGCAACAACGCGACTACGTGCTGCGCAGCGTGGAGGAACGCGGCGTGCGCCTGGTCCGGCTGTGGTTCACCGACATCCTCGGCAACCTCAAGAGCTTCGCCATCAGCCCCGCCGAGTTGGAGAACGCCCTCGGTGACGGGATGACGTTCGACGGGTCGTCGATCGACGGCTTCTCCCGCATCCAGGAAGCCGACGTGCTGGCGATCCCCGACCCGGACACCTTCGAGGTCTTGCCGTGGGGCGACCCGACGACGCCCGAAGCCAGGGTCTTCTGCGACATCCACAACCTCGACGGCACGCCGTTCGAGGGCGATCCCCGCCAGGTCCTGCGCCGGCACGTGCGCACCGCCCACGAGCAGGGCCTCACGTTCTACGTCGCCCCGGACATCGAGTTCTTCTACTTCGCCCCGCCCGAGCCGGGCCAGCCGCCGCAGCCGCTCGACGAGGGCAGCTTCTTCGACCTCACCACCAACGACATCGCCGGATCGCTCCGCAAGCAGACGATCCGCACGCTCGAAGCGATGGGCATCCCCGTCGAGTACAGCTTCCACGAGGACGCGCCGAGCCAGCAGGAGATCGACCTCCGGCACACCGACGCGCTCTCGATGGCGGACAGTGTGATGACGTTCCGGCTCGTGGTGCGCGAGGTCGCGGCGTCGAACGGGCTCCACGCCACGTTCATGCCCAAGCCGATGGAGGGCGTGCAGGGCTCGGGCATGCACATCCACCTGTCGCTGTTCCGCGGCGACGACAATGCCTTCTACGACGCCGGCGACGCCTACTCCCTCTCGCCCCTGGCGAAGTCGTTCATGGCCGGCCTGATCCGCCATGCCGCCGAGATCACGGCGATCACCAATCAAACCGTCAACAGTTACAAACGCCTGGTACCCGGCTTCGAGGCTCCCGTGCACATCTCGTGGGCGCGCAACAACCGCAGCGGCCTGGTCCGGGTGCCGATCGCCAAGCGGAACAACCCGGTGGCGACCCGGATCGAGTACCGCTCACCCGACCCGAGCTGCAACCCCTACCTCGCGTTCAGCCTGATCCTCGCCGCCGGCCTCCGCGGGGTCGCCGAGGGCTACGAGCTTCCAGTGGAGGCCGATGCCAACCTGTTCGAGATCGGCGACGACGTGTTGGCCAAGCTCGGCATCGAGCACCTCCCGCAATCACTCTCCGACGCCCTGCGGGCGATGGAAGGATCGGACCTCGTCCACGACGCGCTGGGCGAGCACATCTTCGAGTGGTTCCTGCGCAACAAGCGCACCGAGTGGCGCGCCTACAAGACCCACGTGTCGACGTTCGAGATCGACCGCTACCTGAGGGCGCTGTGACGACCGCCGACGGGGAGTTGCTGGCCGTCTTCGGTGATCCGATCGCCCCTGAGCTCGCCCGCACCCTCGACCTCGCCGGCTACGACTGGAAGCCGGTCACGTCGCCGGACGAGGCGGCCGAGCTCGAGCCGCCAGGAGGGTGGGCGGGCGCGATCATCGACTGCACCGGCGACCCGGCCGGAGCGTGGGCCTTCGCCCGCACGATCCGCAAGCGCGATCCCGGCACCCCACCGGTGCTCGCCGTCGTGTCGGGCGCCCAGCTCGGCGACCTGGAGCTGCGCGACGACCTGTTCGAGGACTTCTGCCTCGCCCCGTTCCATCCCGCCGAGCTGGAGGCCCGCGTGCGTCACCTGCTCTGGCGGATCGGCGGCGGTATCCGGCCGGAGATGATCGAGTACCGCGAGCTCGCCCTCAACCTCGAGACCTACCAGGCGTCGATCGCCGGCCGCCCGCTCGACCTCACCTACATGGAGTACGAGCTGCTCAAGTTCCTCGCCCAGAACCCGGGCAAGGTGTTCACGCGGGAGATGCTGCTCAACCGGGTGTGGGGATACGAGTACTACGGCGGAGCCCGCACGGTGGACGTGCACGTGCGCCGGCTGCGGGCCAAGCTCGGTGAGGAGTACGCCGGCCTGATCCAGACCGTGCGCTCGGTCGGCTACCGCTTCGGGCAGAGCCGCTGGGGCAATTGACTCGAGCATCTGGCGGTCAGCCGAGCCACTCCTGGACGGCGGCCATCACGACGTCGGCGAACTGCTGCGTCCCTTCGGCCGACGGGTGGATCCCGTCGGCGAGCACGCCGTCGCCGGACGCCACACTCGCCCAGTCGGCGGCGCTGGCCGTACCGCGAAAGTCCAACGTGTCCCGCAACGCCGAGTTGAACTCGTCGCACCGGGCGGGGTCCTCGGCGAGGTAGGTGTCCACCCAGACCACCGGCGCGTTGGCCGGGACGGCCGTCAGCAGCGCGCCGATCGCCGCGTGGTACTCCTCGGCGCCGGCGTACTGGAGCACGTCGTTGGTCCCGAGCGCGATCACCCAGAGGTCGGGCGGACTAGAGGCGGCGAGCGCGTTCACGGCGTCGAGCCCGGAGCCGTCAGCCGAGCCTTCGACCACGATCCGCCGCCCGTGGTCGGCGTCGATCGCACGGACGTCGAGGCCGAGCCCTTGGAACCCGTCCTGGAGCGGAGCCACCGATCCGACGGTGATCGAGTCCCCGACCATCGCGACCGTCTGGATCTCGCTGTCATCGTTGACGTCCGCGCTGACGCCAGGACCGGCCGTCGGTGCGGACGCGTCCGGCTCCTCCGAACGACGGCGCGGTCAGCGTGCCGCGATCCGATGAGCACGCGCCCACGAGACCGATCATCGTCAGCAGCGCGGCGCGGAGCAACGAACGACGATCGGTTGGCGCAGGCACGAGCGTCAGTCTGGCCGCGAGTCGCGTCGAGGGGACGGCACGGCTGTGCCACGCTGAACCGATGGAGCCACCGCGGACGTTCGACCAACGGGTCGCCGACACTCTCGCCCTGCTGGCGACGCACCACGCCGACATCTGGGTGGCGACGGCGTCGGTGGACGGCGCGGCCCATCTGGTACCGCTCTCCTACGCGTGGACAGGCGAGCGGATCGTGCTGGCGACGGACGCCACCATGGTGACCGCCCGCAACCTCGTCGCGTCCCGGAAGGCGCGGCTGGGCACGGGACACACTCGTGACGTGGTGATGATCGACGCCGAGCTGGAATCCGTGCAACCGGTCGGCGAGGCCCCGGACGACGTGGCCGGCCCCTTCGCCGATCAGTCCGACTGGGACGCCCGGACCGCGGGCGAGCCCTACGTGTACTTGGTCCTGCGTCCCAGCCGCATCCAGGCGTGGCGGGAAGGCAACGAGATCACCGGCCGCACGCTGATGCGTGATGGCGTCTGGCTGGAGCCAGCGGCGAGCTGACTACGCGACGCCCAGCACGCCCTCGTTGAGGCGGCTGAGAGGGACGGCACCGAGCGCGGTGAGCGCCTCGTACTCGTCCTCGAAGATGTGCGAGTTCGCCTCGTACGTGTCGTGGGCCTTGTGACGAAGGACCTCCAGGGCGTCCCGATCGAGCCGCTCGCCGGTGATCGTGTTCACCCACAGTGTCATGGTTGCCGCCACGGCTACCTCCTTCGGGACTCGGGGCTCATCGCCCTGTGACTTCTCTACGTATTCGACGCACGGACGGTTCGAGATTGATCGGTTGCCGACAATTTCTCTCCGTCGATTGAACTTGAGCCGTCAGCACCCACTCTGAATACGCGCGGCTTCGCGACGGTGCGCGACCAACCGGTCGTCGAGCTCGCGGTGGACGAGCGCGCCGTCGTCGACGACGACCCGTCCGTGCACCACGGTGTGCCGCGCGGCGAGCGGTCCGCACCGCAGCCACGCCTCGATCGGGTCGGCGATCGCGCCGGCAAAGCCCGGCCCCTCGAGCGGCCACACCGCAACATCGCCGACCGCCCCGGGCGTGAGCACGCCGAGCTCGCCGCGGCGGCCGAGGCAGGCGGCCCCTCCGAGGGTGGCCATCTCGAGCGCCACTCGAGCCGTGCCCGCCGCCGCGCCGTCGTGCAGCTTGGCGAGCAGCATGGCCTGGCGCGCCTCCAGCCACAGCGACGCGCTGTCCGCGGAGGACGACCCGTCGACGCCGAGGCCGACCTCGACGCCGGCCCGGCGCAACGCGACGACCGGTGCGATCCCCGACGCGAGGATGAGGTTGCTCGACGGGCAGTGGGCGACGGCGACGCCGGCCCGGCCGAGCCGGATCACCTCGTCCGGGTTCGGTCGCACGCAGTGGGCAAGCCAGGTCCGGTCGTCGAGCCAGCCGGTGCGCTCGAGGTACTCCGTCGGGCGGCAACCGAACGTCGCCAGGGAGAACTCGTCGTCCTCGGCGTTCTCGGCGAAGTGGGTGTGCAGCCGCACGTCGAGGCGCTCGGCCAGCTCGGCCGATCGCACCATCAGCGACTCGGTGACGGTGAAGGGCGAGCACGGCGCCAGGGCCACCTGCACCATCGCTCCGAATGACCGGTCGTGGTGCCGGAGGACGGCCTGCTCGCTGGCGGCGAGGATGTCGTCATCGTCACCGACGACGTCGTCCGGCGGCAGCCCGCCGTCCTTCACCGACAGCGACATCGAGCCGCGGGTCGGGTGGAACCGCACACCGAGGTCGCGGGCGGCATCGATCTCGGCGGCGAGCAGATCGCCGGCTCCGCGCGGATGGAGGTACAGGTGGTCGGTCGACGTCGTGCACCCGGACAGGGCGAGCTCGGCGAGACCGACCCATGCCGACAGGTAGGCGGCCTTCGGTGTCGAGGCCCCGCCACCGCGGGTAGAGCGAGCGCAACCAGTCGAACAGCGGCTTGTCGGTCATCGCCGGGTGGGCCCTGGTCAGGTTCTGGAACAGGTGGTGGTGGGCGTTGATCAAGCCCGGGGTGACGAGGCAGTCGGAGGCGTCGAGCGTCACCGCGGCCGGTGGCGGCGCGCCGGTTCCGACCGCGCTGACGAGACCGCCGGTGATCGCGACCCACCCGCCGGCCAGCTCGCGCCGATCGACGTCCATCGTCGCCACGCACGCCGCGCCGGAGACGACGAGATCGGCTGGTTGTCCGGTCATTCGAGGCTGGAAACGATCGCGGCCAGGTCGTCGACCGTCGTCTGCGGGTTCACGATGCACCAGCGCAGAACGGTCTCCGCGCCCCACGCGCTCGGCGTCACGAAGGCCGCCCCGGCAGCCAGTTGGCGGTCGCTCCACTCGTGGTAGCGCGGCGCGTCCCAGCCGCGCCGCCGGAACAGCACGATCGACAACTCCGGGTCCATGACGAGCTCGAGATGAGGCGCGGCGCGGACGAGTTCGGCCCCCTCCCGGGTGACCCGCAGCGTGGTCTCGATCGCGTCGCGGTACGCATCGGTGCCGTGCGTGGCGAGGCTGAACCAGAGAGGCAGCCCGCGGGCCCGCCGCGACAGGTGGTGGGCGTAGTCCGACGCGTTCCACGCCTCAACGGCCGGGCCGGAGGCCTCGTGGTCGGCGTGGAGCACGTCGAGGTATTCGGCGTGCTGGGTGTGCGCGCGGCGGCCGACCTCGGGATCGCGGTAGATCAGCGCGCACGAGTCGAACGGCGCGAACAGCCACTTGTGCGGGTCGACGATGAAGCTGTCGGCGTGCTCCACGCCGGCGAATCGGTCGCGGACGCTCGGCGCGGCCAACGCGGCGCCGCCGTACGCGCCGTCGACGTGCAGCCACGTCTCCAGCCGGCGGGCGGCATCGGCGGCGGCCCCCAGGTCGTCGATCACGCCGGTGTTGGTCGTGCCGGCGGTGGCGACCACCGCGAACGTGCGGTCGCGATCGGATGAGCCGAGCCCATCGACCGTTGTCCTGGAGGGCGGGCGCGGTGAGCCGGCCGGTCGCGTCGGCCGGGACGACGACGACGTCCGCGTCCATCGCCCTGGCGGCCTGCCCGACCGACGAGTGCGCGCCCCCGGACGCGACGAGCAGGCCCCTCGTCCGGTCGTGGGCACCCCCGGCCCGATCGCGCCACTGCCAGCGGGCAGCCACCAGCGCGCTGAGATTTCCCGCCGTCCCGCCGCTCACGAAGACGCCACCGGCGGAAGCGGGCAGTCCGGCGAGGTCGGCGATCCAGCGCAGCGCCTCGTTCTCGGCGAAGATCGCGCCCGCGCCTTCGAGCCACGAGCCGCCGTAGATGCTCGACGCGCCGACGACGAGATCGAACAGGATCGACGCATCGGTGGGCGCCGCCGGGACGAACGACAAGAAGCGGGGATGGTCGACCGAGATGCACGCCGGCGCGAGCACGTCACCGAAGATGCGCAGCGCCTCGACGCCACCGATCCCCTCCGGCGTCACCGTGGACCCGGCGGCGGCACGCAGCTCGGCCGGGGTCAGCGGGCCGTCGAGCGGCGGCGGGTCGAGCCGCACGCGGTCGACGGCGTAGCGCACGATGGCATCGGTGAGCGCCTCGGTCGCGGCGTCGTGGCCGTGCATGCGCGTCAGTCGTCGAACTGGAGCAGTTCGTCGCCTTCGTGGCGCTGCTCGGCGTCAGCCTCGAGCACCTGCCCGAACACGGCCGCGAACACGCCGCCGCTGATGAGCACGAGCACCGGGATCAACAGCAGCGCGACGACGATGGCGATGGCACCGGCCATATGCGGCTCAAGCTAGCCCGGCCAGCTCGGCGTGGCGGAAGCAGCTCGTGATGTGGTCGTTGACGAGGCCGCACGACTGCATCAGCGTGTAGCAGATCGTCGGGCCCACGAACCGGAAGCCCCGCTTCTTGAGGGCCTTGCTCATCGCCTCGGAGGCCGACGTGGTGGCCGGCACGTCGCCGACCGAGGTCCACGAGTTCTGCACCGGTGTGCCGTCGACGAAGCCCCAGAGGAACGCCGCGGGGTCGTCGAGCTCCAACCAGGCCTGCGCGTTGTCGATCGTCGACGTGATCTTCGCCCGGTTGCGCACGATGCCCGGGTCGGCCATGCACCGGGCGACGTCGTCGTCATCGAAGCGGGCGACGCGGACCGGGTCGAACCCGACGAAAGCCTGGCGATAGCCGTCGCGCTTGCGCAGGATCGTGGACCACGACAGGCCGGCCTGGGCCCCTTCGAGGACGAGGAGCTCGAAGAGCCGCCTCGGGTCGCGCTCAGGGACGCCCCACTCGATGTCGTGGTACTCGACGTAGAGCGCGTCGGTGCCCGCCCAATCGCAACGCGGGAGGTCCGCGTTCACTGGGGCCGGTACGCCCAGGCTTCGATCTCCACGTTCATCCCGCCGGGCAGCGCCGACACCTCGACCGTCGAGCGGGCGGGGCGGTGGTCGCCGAACGCGATCGAGTAGGCGTCGTTGAACTCGGCGAAGGTGTTCATGTCGGTGAGGAAGCACATGGTCTTCACCACGTCCGACAACGACGCGCCGGCCTCGGCCAGGCGGTCGGCGAGGTTGGCGATCGTCTGCGTGGTCTGGGCGGGCACCCCACCGTCGACGATCGCGCCGTCGCGCATCCCGCCCTGTCCAGACACGATCACGAAGTCGCCGGCGCGGACGACTGGGGAATAGGGCCCGAGTGGCTTGCTCATCGATGTGAACGTAGTGGCCAGCGGGGCGGGTACCCGGCGTGCCGCCAGGCCGCGGCGGCGACGGCGGCGAACACGGCGTCCGAGCCGTTCACCGGTGCGCCGTCGTCGTCCTCGATCTCGACCGTGACCGCCGGCATCTCCGCCGGGCGGATGATCCCGAAGGACCGGATCGTCAGGTCGACGGGGACTCCCGCGGCGTCGACGGCCAACCCTTCGGACCGCACCCAGCTCAGCGCCATGTGGGCGGCGCCGGTGCAGTAGCTGCGCATCACGACCTCGTCGAGCGGCGCACCGCAGCGGACCACCACGTGGAGGCCGCCGTCATCGAGCGTCGCGGTGGCGCGGGCGCCGGTGGGGGCGACGACGGTGTCGGGAGCGTCTCCGAGCGAGGTGAGCAGCACTGCCGCTTCCGCCCACCCGGCACCCCGCAGCGCGGCGGACGTCACCGGTCCGGCGACATCGACCTCCTCCACCCTGAGTCCGGGCGCGGCCGAACCGATCGCGCCGGCGATGCCCGGTGTCCTGACGACCCGGATCACGCCGGACCCATCGGCCCGCACCCCGGCGGCAACTGGCGGACGTTTGGGTCCGAGGCGCACGACGTCCTCGCGGGCGTAGAGCACCCGCACCGCCGTCCCGTGCTCGTCGGCCAGTCGCCGGGCCACCTCCGCGACCTCGCTCGACCGCTTGCCCCCGAATGCCCCGCCGTTGGCGAGCGGCGTGACCGGCTCGCCGCCCGGCGCGCACCATGAGGCGTCCGGTTCGAGATACGCCGGTTCCACCCACGTGGTCTGGAGGGTTCGGTGCCACGTTCCCTCCGGCGGGTCGAGCGGCCAGGACAGCGCCACCGTCGACCGCCGGCCCTGGACCTTGCCGGCCCGGCGGCGGGCATCCGTCAGGGTCTCGCCGACCACCCAGTCCCCGCTGGGTGCGCGCACGGCAACCAACGCGTCCGGCGGCGCCGCGTCATCACTGAACCCGCCGCCTCCCATTGCCACGTGAGCCCCTACTGCTTGGGCACAGCCCCCTTCAAGGGCGGCGCGGGACTCTGCCGGCGCGGTTCTGTCGGTTGGAATCGACCGGTTCTGGCCGATTCCAAACGACAGAACGGCTTCGACGATGGAGTTCCAGCCGGTGCACCGGCACAAGTGGGCGGCGAGCGCGCGGTCGACGGCGACGCGCTGATCGCCGGGCGGCTGGGTCCAGCGCGGCGACGCGCATGATGATGCCGGGCGTGCAGAAGCCGCACTGCGACGCGCCGTAGGCAGCGAAGCGGTCGGCCCACGCCTCGGCGTCGGGCAGCCCGGCGAGCGTCGTGATCTCGCGCCCGGCCACGCGGGAGACGGGCGTGACGCAGGCGACCCGCGGCTGACCGTCGATCCAGACCGTGCAGCAGCCGCACTGGCCCTGCGGGCTGCAGCCGTCCTTGGCGGTGCGCGCGCCGAGGCGATCGCGCAGGGTCTCGAGGAGGGAGGAATCGTCCGCCTCGACCTCGACGTCCCTGCCGTCGAGGCGGAAGCGAATCAACTCAGCTGAAGCTCTGCCCGCAGCCGCAGGTGCGCGAGGCGTTGGGGTTGGTGATCGCGAACCCGGACTGCTCGAGGCCGTCCTTGTAGTCCAGCGTGGCGCCGGCGAGCAGTTGCGCCGATGCGGGGTCGACGACCACCTTCACCGTTCCTTCGGGACCGAACTGCGCCTGCTCGTCGTCGGCGGCGATGTCACCGTCGAAGAACATCTCGTAGGAGAACCCGCTGCAACCACCGGGACGCACGGCAACGCGGCAGAGCGAGCTCGGCGGCGTCTTCGGCCTCGAGCAGCTCCTTGACCTTGACGGCGGCTGATTCGGTGAGGGTGATCACGGTTCCTCCTCGGATGCTTGCGGTGACAACGCTATCTGGTGGCGACCGACACCTGACAGGGCGTGCGGTGGGCGAGGGAACAGAATTCGGCGACCTCGGCGTCGCCCATGCGGGCGACGAAACCGGCGACGAGGCCCCGGTGCAGGCTGCACACCAGGTCCGGGTGGGCGCGGGCGAGCTCGGCGAACGGGCAGTTGGCGAAGGCGACGACGGCGGTCACGAGGTCGGGCTCGGCGTGCTCGTCATCGACCCCACCCTCGGTCACGACTGGATCGAAGCCCAGCCGGTCGAGGTCGGCGACCAGCGCCTCCAGTGTCGACGGGGCGTCGTCGTAGCTGGTCGCGCGCGTCCTCCCCTCGGCCTCCCCGACGGCGACTGCGTCGGCCGGGCTGGCCCCGAGACGCTCAGCCATGGCCAGCACCATCCGGGCGAGGACGGGCATGGTCGGCGGCTCGAGCCCGAGCGACGGCGCGTCAGGAGCGAGCGAGTAGCGGTGCTGGGGTCGCCCGACCTCGCCCCTGGCGTCGGTGGTGACCTCGAGCAGTCCGACTTCGCGCATCCGCTCGAGGTGCGGCCGTACCGTGTTGGGGTGCAGATCGAGCGTCTCGGCGATCTCCGCCGTCA
Organism: uncultured Acidimicrobiia bacterium; assembly: GCA_963755235.1. Classification (GTDB taxonomy): domain Bacteria; phylum Actinomycetota; class Acidimicrobiia; order Acidimicrobiales; family Ilumatobacteraceae; genus JALZMG01. The sequence continues at coordinate 48,551 of CAVWJT010000021.1, read as the reverse complement.
CCAGCGGACGCGGGGACCGGGCCAGCTCGAGATAGATCGCGTACCGGGTGTTGTCACCGAGCACGCGGAGTAGATCTCGGGACGGGAGCACGGTTTCTCCTGCCACCACTCCAGATTACACGGTGAGGACCGGTAAAATGCCGTCCATGGCGCCCGACCGGTCGATCCCCGTGCCCACGCGGGACGAGGTGATGGCCGTCCTCGAATCGGTGATCGATCCCGAGCTGGGCAGCGACATCGTTTCGCTCGGGATGGTGCCCGCCGTCTCCGTCGCCGACGACGGGGCGGTGCGGGTCACGGTGAAGCTCACGATCGGCGGCTGCCCGCTGCGCGCCGACATCAAGCGCGAGATCGAGACCCGCGTCGGCGTCCACCCTGGGGTCAGCGACGTGCACATCGACTGGGGCGAGATGACGGCCGAGGAGCGCAGCGAGGTGATGCTCAAGGCCCGTTGGAACGCGCGGCAGAGCGCCGCCGACACCCAGGTGCCGGCGGCCACCCGGGTCCTCGCCATCGCCAGCGGCAAGGGCGGCGTGGGCAAGAGCTCGATCACCGTCAACCTGGCGGTCGCCCTCGCCCGCCAAGGGCGCACCGTCGGCGTCCTCGACGCCGACATCTGGGGGTTCTCCGTCCCCCGCCTGCTCGGGATGAGCGAGCGCATGGAGGCGCAACGGGTCCCCGGGAGCGAACGCCCCCTGATCATCCCCAACGAGCTCGCCGTCGGCACCGGCCTGCTCAAGGTCGTGTCCACGGGATTCCTCGTCGAGGAGGACACCGCGCTGATGTGGCGGGGTCTGATGCTGACCAAGGCCGTCGAGCAGTTCCTGCGCGACGTCCACTGGGGGGAGCTCGACGACCTGCTGATCGACATGCCCCCGGGGACCGGAGATGTCCAGATGGGCCTCGCCCGCCTCCTGCCGCGGGCCGACATGGTGATCGTGACCACGCCAGCCCTGGCCGCGCAGAAGGTCGCCCAACGCGCCGCCGACATGGCCCGACGCAGCTTCGTGCGGGTCGTCGGCGTGATCGAGAACATGACCGACTTCCGGTGCGAGCACGGCGGGACGTACCCGCTGTTCGGAGCTGGCGGCGGCCAGGCGCTCGCCGACGCGATCGGCGTCCCACTGCTCGGCGAGGTCCCGCTCGAAGCCGCGGTGTCCGCCGGCGGCGACGCTGGTCGGCCGGTCACCCTCGATGACCGCGGCACCGCGACCCCGGCGGCGGGCAGTTTCACCGCGATCGCCGAGCGGTTGAACGTCGAGGTTCCCACCGGGCCCGCGACGGAGGGGGTCGACATGGCCGGGTGCTCGGCCCGCATGCTCGCCGCGGTGGACGCCGCGCTCGGCGAGTCGGTCTAGCTACTCGAGCGCGTCGTAGTCCGGGTCGCCCGGTAGCGCGATTCCCACGACTCGCCCGGTCTCGTCGCGACGCAAGCGGGGCTCGATGCACGGCGGCCTCCCGGCGGCCGCGGCGGCGGCCAGCGCCGCGGTGACGCTGCCGGACTCCGCCAGCATGCGGAGGTTGGCCAGCGTCGGCGGCAGCATCAGCAGGACGCCCGCCTCCACCTCGGCGAGGGCGTCAGCCGGACGCACCCACCGACTGTCGACCAACTCGGCGTCGTCGTGCTGACCCTCCTGGCCCGGCGGCGCGGCGGCGAGGAAGAACCTGGTGTCGAACCGGCGCCGCTCGCCGACAGGCGTCACCCAGTGCGCGACGTAGCCGATCTCGGAGAGATCGAGGACGAGGTCGTGGCGCCGGCACAGCTCCACCATCGACAGCTCGCCGGCGTGGACCGCCCGCCGCTCGTCGTCGTCGACTTCGGGAGGGCCGCCGTCGCGCCGGCGGGCGAGGAGGACGCCGGCCTCCTCGAAGCACTCCCTCACCGCGGCCACCCAGAACGCCAAGCCGCCGTGGTCGATCCCGAGCGCGGCCGACGCCGCGGCATCGTCGAGTCCGGTGCAGAAGGCCTCGATCGCGGCGGTCCCGTCCACGTCGTCGACCCGGCCGCCCGGGAACACATACATCCCGGCGGCGAACGCCGCGCTGGCGGTCCGCCGCAGCACGAAGACCTCGACGCCCGCCGGCGGGCTGTCCCGCACCAGCATCACGGTGGCGGCCGGCAGGGCCGGGACGACGTCGGGTTCAGCCGGAAGCTCAGCGGGGGGCAGAGTCATGCACGGGCGAAGGTACTTCGACCGCGTCGTCGGCACCCCGCCGGAGCCCGACGTAGGCGACGGCGGTGATGACGACCGCGGCCAGGGCGAGAGCGACGACCTGCCAGTTGTCGTTGAGCTGGACGAGGATCCAGTTCTGCAGTCGCTCCACGGCCCCCGTGGCCGCATCGGTGTCCTCGTTGACGTCGACGACCCAGAAGTACCTGAGCAGGTACACCCCCGAGATCAGGACGAACGCCGCAGCGAACAGGTCGACGTAGCGCCGGGCGGCGCGCATCCCGCGGAGCAGCGCCTGGTTGGCGAAGGCCAGGCTCACGGTGAGGGCGGTCACGATGAGCGCCATGCCGAGGCCGAAGGCGACGACGTTGGCGACCCCCTCGACGAAGGAGTCGGGGGCGGCGAAGGCCGTGGCCGCGAACAACGCGATGGTGCAGCTCAACGACGCCACCGCGTAGGCCACGCCGTACACGAACATCGAGCGCACGGTGCGGTCGCGTCCCGCCCCGCTCACGTTCACCGTCGACAGCGGGAGCCGGTACCCGAAGAGCATCGCCGCGCCGAGCACGATCAGGCCGACTCCGATCGCCGCCGTGGCGTACTTGGCGTTGCGGTCGAGCCACGACGTGAAGAAGTTGCTGATCACGCCGGCGACGACGAAGACGAGCATGAAGCCGCTCGAGACGGCGGCCGCCACCGTCAGCGCCCGCTGGATCGACGTTCGGGCCGGGCCCTCGCGCCCGGCCTCGATCCCGAGGAAGTACATCAGGTACGTCGGCAAGAGGACGAACGCACACGGGTTGACGGCGGCGACGAGCCCCCGCAGGAACGAGAGGCCGAGGTTCACGCCGCACCGAAGTGTTGGGCGATGTGGCGGCGCAGTTCGTCGTCGTCGATCGGGCCGGTGCGGGCGACGATGCGTCCGTCCCCGTCGACGAAGAGGGTGACCGGGTAGGCGACGATGCGGAGCTCGTCGGTGAAGGCGGCGTCGGGATCGCGCAGCAGCTCGTAACGGACCCCGCGATCGCCGGCGAACCGCTCCATCGTCGCCGTCGCGTCATAGGGGTTGATGCCCACGAACCTGACCTCGTCGCCGACCTCGCCGTGCACCTCGGCGAAGTTGGCGAGCTCGCGGGCACACGGGGCGCACGTCGAGTACCAGAGGTTGAGCACCATCGGGCGGTCGTCTCCGTCAGGGAGCCGGACGGCCGACCCGTCGGCTCCGACGAGCTCGACGTCAGGGAGCCGGTCCGTGGGGAGCGGAGGGTTGGTGGGCGCGCCGGGCTCGACGTATTCACCAGGGGTGTCGAGGCGGATCACCTCGTCAGCGCCGTCGTCGGTCGCGAGCCGGCTCCAGGCGTACCCGCCGCCGACGATGACCACGAGCGCGACGAGCAACCCGACCAGTTGTGCTCGCAGCCTGGGGGAAGCCGTCGGAGCCACAACCTCCGAGGCTATCCAGGTGTCCTGGTCACGGAATTGGCCGGGGGGTCTGCCAATTCCGTGACCAGGGACTGGTTGTCGGAACCCGTCAGGCGACGCTGCCCACCGGGCCGAGCTCGTCCACGATCAGCTCGGGACGGGGATGTTTGGGGGGTCGTCCGCATGGACGCTTGCTGGTGACGATGCGCCCGGCGAGGAGCAGTTCACCGCCCCAGACGCCCCACGGCTCCTCGCGGTCGAGGGCGTCACGCAGGCAGGACGGACGGAGCGCGCACTTGCTGCAGATCGCCTTGGCCCTCGCGATGTCGATCAGGTCATCGGAGAAGAACAGCGGGGTCAGCGTCCCGTTGCCGTCCGCGCACCGAGGGGCGGGTGCGCGGACGGCGGTGGGACTGGTGAATTCGGTGCGGGCAAGGGGGTGGATGGCGAACATGGCGTGTTCCTCGTCGTGGTCGGTATTGGTTCTGTCTGCTGCTTCGAACTGGGCCCGAAAACCGAAATGGCCGCCGGGTGATCCCGGCGGCCTCAGGTGGAGTTTCGACTTCTCTACGTCGAGAGTCTCCCGAGGGGCCGGGGGGGATGCTTGGCGGTGAGGCCGTTGCTGCCGGTGCAATCCCCGCCATCCCACTGGTAGGTAATGGCAAAGACCGGGCCGAGATCACCGCTGCGCACGCGAATGAACGCGGCGATCGGCATTGCAGCCGCACGCTGGCTCATGGAGATCACGCTGCTCATCGATGAGTCCGCTTTGCTCGGTGAATAGGTCTCGCCCGATCCGGGGGGAACGGGCCAAGTCAGGAAATCACGCCACGGTGCCCGGCGTCAAGACCTTTCGGTCTGATGACGGCCTTCCGCACCATGACAAATGACACACCTGTCGGTTCGGGTTCGGGCGCGCCGAGCCCGGACGTCAGGCGACTTCGGTGACCTCGCCGGGGACCTCGGCCACGATGAGCGGCGGTCGGGGATGGACCGGCGGACGCCCGCGCCGCCGCTTCACGGCGACGACCACGCCATCGACCAGGATCTCCCCGCCCCAGACGCCCCACACCTCGCCCCGCTGGAGAGCGCCGGCGAGACATGGGGCGCGCAGCACGCACTTGGCACAGATCGCCTTGGCCCGGGCGATGTCGACCGGGTCGTCGGAGAAGAAGATGTGGGTGAAGGAGCCCCGTCCGTCGTTGCAGCGGGCCCAACGTCGAATGTCCATCGTCATTGTGGAGTCGGTACGCCGCTCCGTGAGACGCGGTTCGCGAAGAAATGGAAAGGCGCTAGCCGACGAGGACGTACTCGAACCCGGTCGCCGCTTCGGCGCGCTCGAACTCGCCGGCCCGGCGGAGGTGCTCGAGGTGGGCGAACGTCTCGCTGTCCGCCATCGGGCCCTGCGCCCGCGGGGAGAACAGGCGGGCGGAGAGCTCCTGCACGCGGGCCGGGCGACCGATCTCGGCGGATGCCCGGCGGAGGACATCGAGCCGGTCGAGGTGGTGCTCGCGGATCGCCTTCGCCCGGCCGGCGAGGTCGTGGAAGGGGTGGCCATGGGCGGGCAGCACGGTCGACACGCTCGACCCGTACTCGGCGACCTTCTCGAGGGAGTCGAAGAACCGGTCGAGCGGGTCCGCCTCGCGGACAAAGCCCCCGATGTGCGGGGTGATCGTCGGCAGCACGTGGTCGCCGGAGAGCATCACCCGCTCGGTCGGGTCGTAGAGGCACAGGTGATCGGCGGTGTGGCCGGGAGTGTGCAGCGCGGTCCACTCGCGCCCGGCGAGCCGGATGGACGCGGCGTCGTTCACCCGCACGGTCGGCGTGGGGGTGCGGAACAGTCGGGGGAACCGTCGGGAACCACGCATGAACATCCGGCGGCGGAACGAGAACGGGTACGCGTCTCCGCCCCACGGCGGCGGATCCCACGGTCGGTGGCGGCTGAATTCGGCCGCCTCCTCGACGTCGACGTCGGGCGGGTCGGCCACGTCCCACAGCAGGCGGAACTGCCGGTGGGTGACGATGTCCGCGCCGCTCTCGCGGCGCACCCACCCGGCCCCGCCGAAGTGGTCGGGATGACTGTGCGTGACGACCACCGTGTGCACGCGACGCACGGGGATCCCCGCCGAGGCCAGGCGTCGGCTGAGCTGGTCGAACATGCGGCGACCAGGGAGCCCGGGGTCGACGATCGCCGCGCCCCGTTCGTCCTCCAGGACGTAACAGTTGACGTGCCCGAGACCGGGCATGTCGATCGGCAGCTGACAGCGCAGCACGCCCGGGGCGACCTCGGTGACCTCGTCTTCCGCCGGCTCCTGCTCCTGGCGTCGCGGCCGTTCCTTCACCCCCGCGACGCTACGGGCGATCACCGCAAACCGACGAGCCCTACTCCTTCACGTCCAGGAGGATCTTGCCGACGTTGGCGTCGGCCTCCATCATCCGGTGGGCCTCGGCGACGTCGCCGAGCGCAAAGCGGCGGTCGATCACCGGCCGCAACACTCCGGCGGTGAAGAGCGGGACCACTTCGTCGGCGAAACGCCGGCTGATCGCGATGCGTTCCTCGATCGGGCGCCCGCGCAGGACCGTTCCGATCCAGTGCAGCCGTTTGGCGAGCAGCAGGCCGAGGTTCACCGTGGCCGTCCCGCCGCCGAGTAGACCGACCTGCACGATCGACCCCTTCGGTCGCACGGCGGCGAGGTTGCGGTCGGCCTCCTCGCCACCGACCACGTCGAGCACGACGTCGACACCGTCGGCACGCCGGTGCTCGGCGAGCCCTTCGCGCAACGCCGTCGCCCAGTCCGCGGGTGACCGTTCGAGCACCAGATCGGCGCCGAGCGACCGGCAGGCCTCGACCTTGCCAGCCGAACAGGTGACCGCGATGCGCGCGCCGATCGCCTTGGCGATCTGGATCGCCGCCGTCCCGACGCCCGATGCTCCGGCGTGGACGAGAGCCCAGCGTCCGCTCGTCAGTCCGCCCTGGACGACGAGCGCGTCCCACGCGGTGAGGAACACCTCGGGAACCGCAGCCGCGTCGGCGAGATCCAGACCGGCCGGCACCCGGACGGCGAGCCGGCCGGGGGTGACGAGTTGCTCGGCGTAGCAGCCACCCGTCTCGATGCCCATCACCTGGTCGCCGGCCTGCCAGTCCGTGATCCGGGCGCCGACGGACGCGACGAGCCCGGCGTACTCCAGGCCCAGGATCTCCGGCGTGACCGGGGTCGGGTTCGGGTAGCGACCCATGCGCTGCAGCACGTCGGCGCGATTGACGCCGGCGTGATGGACATCGACGACGATCTCGTCCGCACCCGCCACGGGCGGGTCGACGTCGGCGACCTCCATCACCTCGGGCCCGCCGTACCCGGAGAGCACCACGGCGCGCACGTCAGGACGTCTCCGCCGCCGGCTCCACGGCCGGCTCGGGGGGTACGAAGACCCGTTGGCGGTAGTAGCGCAGTTCCTCGATCGACTCCTTGATGTCGTCGAGCGCCCGGTGCAGACCGACCTTCTGCGGACGGGCCTGGGCGAGCTTCGGGTACCACCGGCGGGCGAGCTCCTTGACCGCCGACACATCGATCGACCGGTAGTGGAGGTAGTCCTCGATCTCGGGCAGGTAGGCGGCGAGGAAGCGACGGTCGGTGCCGATCGAGTTGCCGCACAGCGGGACCGACCGCGGTTCGGGCGCATGGGTGCGGATGAAGGCCAACGTCGCCGCCCCGGCATCGGCGAGCGACATGTCCGACGTGCGGATCGCATCGAGCAGTCCCGATCGAGTGTGCATCTCGTTGACGACGGGATCCATCGTCGCCAGCACGTCGTCCGGCTGGTGGATCACCAGATCGGGTCCCTCGGCGACGATGTCCAGCTGATCATCGGTGACGACGGTGGCGATCTCGACGATGACGTCGGTGGCGGGGTCCAGGCCGGTCATCTCCAAGTCCATCCACACCAACACGAGCTGTCCTCCGAAGCTGCGGGACCGTCCGACCTGTTTCGTGAGGACCTTAGCCATGGCACCATCGTGGTCATGGCCGCGACGGACCGGGATGACGACGCCCCGTTCACGAGGTGGCTCGCCCAGCCGGGAGTCGAGGAGGTGGGCGAGATCCGCGGCCGCTTCGGCTTCATGGCGTTCCACGGCGGGGCGCTGGAGGAGGGCACCGACCGCATCGCCAAAGCCGCCGCCGACGCGTCAGGAGCGTCGCTCTATGCCGTCCTGCAGCCGCCGCCCGATCCCGAGCACGTTCCGTCGACCCTCGTCCGTCCGGCGGAGTCACCGACGCTCGCTCGTTTCATCGACCACGTCGACGTCGTGGTGACGCTGCACGGCTACGGGCGCTCGGGGATGTTCACCGCGCTCCTGCTCGGCGGGCGCAACCGCGGGCTGGCGGCGATGATCGGTGAGCGACTGCGCCCGGCCCTCGACGGCTACGAGGTCGTCACCGACCTCGCGGTCATCCCGCGGGAGCTACGCGGCCTGCACCCCGACAACCCGGTCAACCTGCCGCGCCTCGACGGCGTACAGATCGAGCTGCCGCCGCGGGTGCGCGGACTCGGGCCGAAGTGGGCGGACTGGCGCGGACCCGGATTCGTGCCGCCGGCCCAGGCGCTCGTGGACGTGCTCGCCGCCGTCGCCGCCGACTGGCAGGCCGACCCGGAGAACCGGTCCGAGATCCGATGATTGCCCGCGGTGTGCTGACCGCCGGCCTCCTGTCGGTCGCGCCGATCGCGTGCGCCGAATCCAACGACGCCGGCGACACGCTCGCCCCGTTGCCGGTCTCCGGGCCCACGCCGGCTCCGGCCATCGTGACGAGCTCGACCCAGGGCGCCTCGACTCCCTCGGCGACGATTGCCTCCACCGTCGACACGAACGCTCCGGAGCTGGTCGGCGATTGGGACGGCGCCGAGTTCGACATCGGGGTGATCGACCGGGTGGGGGAGCTCGGCGGGTACCGGACGATCGAGTTCGATCGTTACTCGTACCAGCACCCGGAACGGGGCGTGATCGACGCCGGCGCCCTCACCGCCGAGCCGATCGCCTACAGCTGGAGGGACTCGCCCTTCGTCAACGTCCAGGAGCAGTTGCGCACGTTCGTGCTCGCCGACGACGTCGAGGTGCTCGTGCTCGGCGGCGACGCCGCGGCGCCGTGCCGCGGACAGGGCCCGCCGGCCAGTCCGGAGTGGGAGTCCGTCGAGACGTCGTACCTCGACCTGCCGGCGGCGACCGAGGACATCGCCAGCCTCACGTACTCCCCCGACGGCCACGTGGTGCGCATCCGCTTCACCCACGGCTGCGAAGACCCCTGATGTCGCTCAGGGCCAACTCTTGATGGAAAACGACAAAAAGTGTCGCTCTCCATCAAGAGTTGTGGGAAAGCGACACCGCTAAGGCGCGAGGCGTTCGATGACCCATCCACCCTCGGCGGCGCGGCGGTAGCGGATGCGGTCGTGGAGGCGGCTCGGGCGGCCCTGCCAGAACTCGATGACGTCCACGCCGAGTCGCCAGCCGCCCCAGAACGGCGGCCGCGGCACGTCGCGGCCGGTGAACCGGGCCTCGGCGTCGGCGACGAGCCGGTCGAGCTCGGCCCGGTCGGCGATCACCTCGCTCTGCGGCGACGCCCACGCGCCGATCTGGCTGCCGTGGGGCCGCGACGCGAAGTAGGCGTCGCTCTCGACGTCGCTCACCCGCTCGACGGGGCCGCGCAGGCGCACCTGCCGGTGCAGGTCGAGCCAGGCGAAGACGCCGGCGGCATGCGAGTTGGTGACGAGGTGGCGGCTCTTCACGCTGTCGTAGTTGGTGTGGAAGACGAATCCCCGTTCGTCGATGCCCCGCACGAGCACGAAGCGGGCATCGGGTCGACCGGCCGAGTCGGTCGTGGCGAGGACCATCGCGTTGGGCTCGCTCACCCCGGCCGAGGCGGCGTCGTCGTACCACCGCTGCCACTGCACGATCGGATCAGGGTCGACGTCGGCGACATCGAGCCCCGCCGTCTCGTACTGCACGCGGCGGGACCGGAGCTCGTCGTCGAGCGCCACGTCAACCGTCGATGCGCTCGGCGCCGCGGGTGTACGGCCGCAGCGCCTCCGGGATCGTCACCGACCCGTCGGGCTGGCGGTAGTTCTCGAGGATCGCCGCCAGCACCCGGGGCACGGCGAGGGCCGAGCCGTTGAGCGTGTGGGCGATCTCGGTGCCCTTCTCCCCCTCGCGCCGGAGGCGGATGTTGGCCCGGCGGGCCTGGTAGTCCGAGAACCAGCTGACCGACGAGACCTCCAGCCACTGATCGACTCCCGGCGCGTAGACCTCGACGTCGTACTGGATGTGGTGGCTCTGCCCGAGGTCGCCGGCGCAGATCGCGACCCGGCGATAGGGAAGCCCGAGCTCGCCGATGAGCGCTTCCACCCGGCTCAACAGCTCGGTGTGCATCGCCGGCGCCTGCTCGGGCGTGGCGATGGCGAGGATCTCGACCTTGTCGAACTCGTGCGACCGGAGCAGCCCGCGCGTGTCCCGCCCGGCCGCACCGGCCTCGCGGCGGAAGCACGGCGTGTACGCCATCAGCCGCCGCGGCAGCTCGGCCTCGGGCAGGATCTCGTCGCCGAACATCGAGGTCAGCGGCACCTCGGCGGTGGGGATGCACCACAGCTCGTCGCGCTCGACGGCGAAGGCGTCGTCGGCGAACTTCGGCAGCTGGCCGCTGGCCGTCAGCGTGGCCGTCGTGACCAGCGACGGCGGGCGGACCTCCTCGAACGCGTCGGCGTTGCGATCGAGGGCGAACTGGCACAACGCGCGACTCAGCGTGGCCCCGAGCCCGCGGGTCATCGCGAACATCGCCCCGCTGATCTTGACCGCCCGCTCGACGTCGAGGATGCCGAGCGCGGTGCCCACGTCCCAGTGCGGGACGCGCTGGTGCTCGCCGAAGGTCTCGGGCAGCCCGATCGGTCCGTGCACGACCGGGTTGTCGGCGGCCGAAGCGCCGTCGGGAGCATCGGGATGGACGAGGTTGGGGATCACCAGCAGCAGGCCGCGGAGCGCACCGGCCACCTCGTCGTGCTCGTCGACGAGCACCTTCTCCGCCTGCCCGAGCTCCCGGCTCTCGGCCTGCCGCTCCTCCGCCTCGGCGGTGCGGCCGTCCCGGCGGAGCTGCCCGACCTCCCGGGAGAGCTCGTTGACCCTGGCGCGGGTGGCGTCGCGCTCGGCGGTGATCTCGCGCAGCCGACCGTCGAGGCGCGCCGCCTCGTCGAGCTGCTCGAGCACCGTGGGATCGCCCCGCCGGGCGAGCGAGGCGCGCACCGCCTCGAGGTCGGTGCGCAGCAGCCGGACGTCGATCATCGGGGCGGACGCTACCGGTCGGTGGCGTCCGGCTCGGGTGACGCCGGCACGCGGGCGAACTCGCGCTCGACATCGTCGTAGGTCAACGGATCGTCGTCGTGGCCGGTGATCTCCGCCGAGGGCATGAGGTGCCCGCGCCGGTAGTCGTGCTCGTCGCGATAGGACGCCGAGAAGCGGGTGAACCACAGCACGACGATGATCGACCAGAGGAAGATCGAGCCTCCGGTCTTCATGATCGCCCCGGCGAGCTGCTGGTCGGCGGTGACCGAGATCCCCCACACCCGCACCGGCTGCTCGCCGTAGGACCGGTACACCGCCCCGTCGGCGAACGTCAGCCAGGCCGCCGGAACCGTCGGCACGACCGACAGCAGGAAGAGGTAGATCATCTTGCCCATCGTGCTCAGCCGGAACTCGGGGAACGGCCCGACGACGGGCATCCACACCAGCAGCGAGAACGTCACCACCATCACGTGGAGGAGGTAGTGGAGGGCGCCGTTCTGCACCGAGGCGTTCACGACGCCGGGGATGTGGGTGACCATCACCGAGACGTTGAACAGCACCCCGGCGACGACCGGATGGCAGAACCACCGCAGCACGGCATAGGTCGCGGCCGTTCCCGACCAGCACCCGCAGCAGCCACTCCGGGGTCGCGAGGAGCGCCAGCGGCGGCAGGAAGTAGCTCAGCATCATGTGCTGGAGCATGTGGGCCGAGTAGAGGTAGTTCTCACCGATGTCGTGGATCGGCCAGTCGCTGGCCGCCCACAGCAGCGCCATCGCGCCGGCGAAGGCGGCGACGTTCACCCGGGTCACGACCTGCTGGCCGACGGCGACGGCGTGCGGGCCGACGACGCGCACCATGTAGACGTACGAACCGGTCAGGAAGGCGACGAGCAGCCAGACGTCAGGATGGACCTGGAACCGGAACGGGTCGACGTCCACAGCCACAGTGTGCCACGCGGTTCCGTTTGCCGCAATCGGCCGGTTCGGGCCGGTCGAGCGTGTGAGCCCAGCGAGCGTGAATGCTTGATGCCATGCCGCACCGGCTGGTGAGCAGTGAGCGCCTCTACGACGCCGATTGCTCACCGCACCGCTCGCGCCCTGCGGCTCGTCCTCAGCTACTCGAAGAAGTGGAACGTCGCGAGCGCCACGGCGTAGACGAAGACGGCGAGCACCAGCCCGGTGTAGAAGAGGAACGTGAACAGCCGGTGGTCGAACTTGAGGTGCATGAAGTAGCTCACGACCGTCAGGAACTTGGCCGTCATCAGCACGAGCAGGGCGGGGAGGAAGATCCAGCCGACGTCCATGTAGCTGAGCGTCACCTCAGCACCGGTCATCACCATGAGGATCAACGCGATCAGGACGTACTGCTTGTCGGTGGCCGCGTGATGCCCCTTGGCGACGAACAGCTCCTCCCCGCCGTGGTGCTCCTCGGGATGCTCGGTGGTCGCGGTCATGGGCTCATGCCGGGATCAGGTAGACGAGGGTGAAGATCACGATCCAGACGATGTCCACGAAGTGCCAGTACAGGCCGATGAGCTCGACCACTTCGGCCTTGTCTCCGTGGATGCGATGGCGGGAGATCATTCCCGCGACGGCCACGAGCATCACGATGCCGACCGTGACGTGCGTCCCGTGGAACCCGGTGAGGGTGTAGAAGCTCGACGAGAACAGGCTCGTCGTGAAGCCGAGACCCTCGCGATAGAAGACGGTGAACTCGTAGACCTGCCCGCCGACGAACGTGGCGCCGAGCAACGCCGTGGCCATCAGCCACAGCTTGGTGTTGCGATCGTCGCCCCTCGTCGCCGCCGAGACGGCGAGGACCATGGTCAGCGAGCTCATCAACAGCACGAAGCTCGACACCGAGGTGAACGCGATGTCGTAGACCTGATCGGGACCGATGCTGCCCGAGTGGCGGCCGCGGTAGAGCATGTACGTGCTGATCAGACCGCCGAACAGCAAGCACTCCGAACCGAGGAACAGCCACATCGCCAGCTTGTTGTTCGACAGCCCGGTGGTCGAGTGGAGGACCTCGTCCGCATCGTGATGGGCGTGGTCGACGACGCTCAGCTCGTCGGCGAGGGCCGCCGCCAGCGAGCCGCCGTGTTCGCCGGACTCGGTCATTGGCTCACCGTCGCCAGCTCGGTGCCCGGACCGTCACCCGGTGGTTCGTAGTCCGACTCGGGGGCGACGGACGGCTCGAGCGCCCAGCTGAACGCGCCGAGCAGCACGATCGCCGCGCCGACGAACGTGATCAGCAGGTTGTAGATGATGCCGAACGCCATGATCGGCAGCCCGAGCGCGGTCACGAGCGGCCAATACGACGGCGACGGCATGTGGATGTGGTGATCGGCGTTGGCTTCCTGTTCGGCGAGGATCTCCTCGGCCGTCGCCACCGGTCGCAGGTCGTGGGCGTCGCCCTCGCCGACGTCCTCGTACTTGCGGTGGAAGAACTCGTCGAGCGCGTGGATCGTCGGCAGGCTGTCGAAGTTGTGCTCCTTGGGCGGGTTCGTCGTCATCCACTCGAGCGTGCGGGCATCCCACGGGTCGAGCGGCGCCACCGGCTCCTTGCGGTGGGTGTGGACGATGTTGATGATGAACATCAGCACGCTCACGGCGATGATGAACGACCCGATCGTCGCGATGAGGTTCCAGGTCCCGATGTTGAAGACCCCCTCGCCGGCGCGCTCCTTGGTCCAGACGTACATCCGCCGGGGCTGCCCCTGCAGGCCGGTGATGTGCATCGGGCCGAACGTCAGGTTCATCCCGATCACCATCAGCCAGAAGTTCCACTTGCCGAGCTTCTCGTTGAGGCACTTCCCGAAGACCTTCGGCCACCAGTAGTAGAAGCCGGAGAAGATCCCGAGCACGGCTCCGCCGAACAGCACGTAGTGGAAGTGGGCGACGATGTAGTAGGTGTCGGTCTGCTGCGTGTCGGAGGGCGCGACCGCGTGCGTGACGCCGGACAGACCGCCGATCGTGAACTGCACGACCAGTCCGATGCTGAACAGCATCGCCGTCGTGAAGACCAGCTTGCCGCCCCACATGGTGAGCGTCCAGTTGATGATCTTCACACCGGTCGGGATGGCGATGGCCATCGTGGCGACGGCGAAGACGGCGACGCTCACCGGGCCGAGGCCCGAGGCGAACATGTGGTGCGCCCACACACCCCAGCCGAGGAACCCGATGGCCGCGCCGGAGAACACGACGAACGGGTAGCCGAACAACGGCTTCTTGGAGAAGACGGGGAGGACCTCGCTGACGATCCCGAACGCCGGCAGGATGAGGATGTACACCTCCGGGTGACCGAAGATCCAGAACAGGTGCTGCCACAGCAACGGGTCGGCGCCGGCTTCGACGGAGAAGAACGTGGCGTCGAAGTTGCGCTGGAACATCAGCAGGAACAGCGCCACCGTGATCACCGGGATCGCGAACACCAGCAGGAACTGGACGACGAGGATCATCCAGGTGAACACCGGCATCCGCATCAGCGACATGCCCTTGGCCCGCATGTTCAAAGCCGTGGTGATGAGGTTGAGGGCGCCCGTCAACGAGGCGATGCCGGTGATCTGCAGGCCGAGCACCCAGAAGTCGATGCCGTTGGTGGGCGAGTAGGGCACGCTCGAGTTCGGCGAGTACATGAACCAGCCGCCGTCGGCAGCGCCGCCGAGGATCCACGACAGGTTGATGAAGATGCCGCCGAGCACCAGGCACCACAGCCCGAAGGCGTTGATGCGGGGGAACGCGACGTCACGAGCACCGATCTGCAGCGGCAAGAAGTAGTTGCCGAGCGCCGCCGCCATCGGCATCACGAACAGGAAGATCATCGTCGTCGCGTGCATCGTGAACATCTGGTTGTAGAGGTCCGCGGAGAGCACCTTCCCGTTGGGACTGGAGAGCTGGCTCCGGATCAGCAGGGCCTCGATCCCGCCGATGATGAAGAACACGAAGGCGGTGACGCCGTACATGATCCCGATCTTCTTGTGATCGACGGTGAACAGCCACGAGCGCCAGCCGGTGCTGGAGACCGGACGGCGGAACACGCCGAGCGAGGTCGTCGGGGTGACGACCGGGACGGCCGGGCCGACCGGAGCCGGAGCGGTCGGCGTGGGTCGCTCGATGATCGCCATTACTGCCGTTCCAGCAGGTAGGCGACGAGCAGGTCGATCTGGTCCTCGGAGAGCGCGAGGTACGGCATCCCGCGCGACTTGTTGTCGGTCTCGGACAGCTCCTCGGGGTCGGTGTACATCGGCTTCTTCTCGGGGGCGTTGCGCAGCCACTCCCGCAGGTCGACCGCGTTGAGGCACTCCTCGCTGACCCCTTCAAGGTATCTCGCCCCGAACTCCTCGGGCGGGGCGTCCCACACGTTGTCGCGGCAGTCCTCGGTGAGCAGGCTGAACGTGGCGCCCGCAAACGTGTTGCGGGTCATCAGGTTGGTCAGGTTCGGGGCCGCACCGGACCAGACGTAGAGCTCGGGTTGGGCGATCGCGGGCACGCCGTCGGGGTCGACGAGGCCGTTGACCTGGTGGCACCGCGCGCACTGGGCGATGAACACCTGCTCCCCCTCCGCGGCCAAGCTCCCTTCCTCCGGTGGCGTGTACTCGGCGAGCTGGTTCGCCTTCCACGTCTCGAAGTCCTCCGGCGTCAGGGCGACGACCTCCATCCGCATGTTGGCGTGCGAGAGCCCGCAGAACTCGGCGCACTGTCCGGCGAAGATCCCGGGTTGGTCGGCCTGGAGGCGCACGGTCTGCACGCGCCCCGGCACCATGTCCCGCTTACCGTTGAGGCGCGGGATCCACCAGCTGTGGATCACGTCGCGGCTCGTGCCCCGCACGAGCACGTTGGTCTCGATCGGGATGACGAGCTGGCCGCTGGTCACGATCGGCGTCGCGATGCCGCCGCAGCCGTCCTGCGGCGGGTAGTCCATCTCCCACCACCACTGGTTGCCCGTGACGTTGACGAAGCACTCGGTGTCGTCGGTCTCGGCGAGGGCGAAGAGGACACCGACGGTGGGGATCGAGATCCCGATCAGGATGACGGCCGGGATGATCGTCATCCCGATCTCCAGGATCGGCTTGCCGTGGGTCTGCTTGGGGATCGGTTGGCCCCGATCGCGGTAGCGGTAGACCGCCCACCCGATGGCAAGGGCGACGAGCACGAAGACGACGCCCGCGATGGCGAACACCGGCCACTGCAGGTCGTGGATCTTCTGCGCGTTCTCGCCCGCCGGTTGCCACGTGTCCTGCGGGGCGTCCGAGGCGCACCCGGCGAGCACCACCCCGCCGGCGGTCGCAACGACGACTCGGCGCAGAGAGCGGCGAGGACGAGGCACCACGTCCACCGTAGCGAGAGGCTTCACGGCACGACCACTTCCACCTCGGCGCCATCGACGCCGGGCACGACGAAGCGGTACGGGGTCTCGGCCAGCTCACTCGGCTGGGCGATCGAGAAGGTCAGCAGCTGGCTGCCGCCGTCCTCGGCGAGCGCGGTGCAGATCTGGTTCGGGACCTCGGTGTCCGGCACCGTTTCGCCCGTGGCTTCGTCGACCTCGGCACGCGTCCCCAGGTCGAGCACGAGGCGCCGGTCCTCGTCGGTCTCGTTGTGGAACAGCACGTTGGTGGGATTGTTGCGCACCACGACCAGCGTGGGGAGCGGCTCGTCGACCCCCTCGCTGCGGGCGACCAGCGTGCCGTCGGATTCGAGGATGATCTCTGCCGTCAGGTTGGCCTTGGCGGCGACGTTCTGGGACGCGTTGTCGTCGGCCTCGGTCTCCTCCGGGGTGTCGCACTCGCCGTCGGCGGCGAGGTCACCGGTGGTCTCGTGGGCTTCGGTCTCCCGCTCGCCTTCGAGGGCGGCGACGATCCCGCCCGTGACCAGCCCGATCGCGGCGATCGCCATGACCCCGGCGATCGCGCCGCCGCGGAGCGAGGGCCGGTAGGCGAAGAGGAACCCGCCCAAGAGAATGAGCGCGGCGATGACGATGAACACGGCGGGCCCGCCGGTCTTGGAGAGGAACAGCATGATCCGGCTGAACGAGTAGATCACGATGCCCAGCGCGACGGCGCCGAGGATGGGGAACTCGAGCGGGTGGGCGAGGCGGCCGCGGATCGTCTCGTTGAACTCGTTGTCGGCCGATGCCCGCTCGCTCCACGCCTGCACCATCCACTCGACGGTCGCAGCCAGGAGGGCGACGAGGCCGAAGATGAAGATCACCGGGTAGGTGATGAGGCCGACCACGAGCAGCACGGCCCCGACCGCCGCCACCAGCGGCCACAGGCTCGGACCGGGAGCGCGCGCCGCGGCCGCCGACTCGGTGGTGGCGGCCGGGTCCATCGACGACACGTCGGCGTCGCGCGTGTAGAGGTTGACCCCGGCCAACAGGAACAGGGCCAGCGCCGCGCTGATCAGCCCGACCGTGCCGAGCGAGCCCTCCTGGGTGATCCCGTAGACGATTGCGCCGATGGTGGCGAGCGTCGCCGCGGCGAACAGGAAGCGGGAACCGGTGGGGGTCATCGCGTGCCGCTCACTTCGTCACGTACACCACGAACCAGACCGCGCAGAACGCGGCGGTGAGCACGTACCAGTAGAGGGCGTGGGCGGCGACGACCTCGCGGTCGGTGACGCGTCCGCCGAGGTAGCGGAAGGCGGTGACGCCGGTGTACGCGACGCCGGCGATCAGCAGGACGGTCATCGTCCCCGTCACGGCGTAGAACATCCCGGGGTAGCCGCCGTCGAGGATCGGCATCTCGATCTGGTTCCAGACGTACGCCTGGGCGTTGATCACGGCCAGCCCGAGCAGCCCGACCAGCCCCAGCGCCAGCGCGGCGTGCGCCTTGTCGCCGCGGCGCGCCGCGTACACCGCCCACTGGGCGAAGACGACGAGGGCGAGCAGCCCGATCAGCATCACGTTCGTCGGCACTTCGGGGATCGTGATGTCCTCCGGGACCCAGGTGCCCTCCTCGGAATCGAGGGCCCGTTCCCGCTGGAGGACCCACACCGCGAGCATGCCGCCGATGAGCATCAGCGTGGCGACCCCTGCGAGAGCGGTGCCGACGAACACCTGCCGACGCGGCGGCGGGGCGGGGCGGGCGGCAGGGCGTAGTCACAGGACCACCCCGCACTGATGCGAGGGAGCGAGCGCCAGCGAGCGAGCGGCTACCAACGGCCTGCGTGGCCGGGGAACGCAATGGACGGTCACCGGTCGCTCCCCTCGGGCGCCGCCCGCATGTCGAGCAGTGGCTCCGGCGACATCACCGTGGGCGTCTCGGCGAAGTTGTCCACCGGCGCCGGCGACGACGTGGACCACTCGAGGGTGTGGGCCTCCCACGGGTCCTCGTCCGCGGCCTCACCGGCCCGCAGGGTCCTCGCCGCCAAGGCGATGAAGCCGAGCAGGACGACGCCCATCAAGCCGTGACCGACTGTCACCAGCACGTTCCACAGTTCCGCCGGCCCGCTGTAGTCGTAGACACCCGATGCGGCTGGCTGGTCGGCGAAGCCGGCGATGTAGTACGGGAGGGCGGCGAGGACGGTGGCGAGGAAGCCGAGGACCGCCAGCCCCATCGCGGCCTTGTCCGGGATCACCCGCCCGGTCAGCTTGGGGCTCCAGTAGGCCAGCGCGCCGAGACCCGCCAGCACGGCGCCGTAGGCGACATACACGAGCGCGCCTTCCTCGAAGACCGTGCCTTGCAGCCCGAGGTCGACGATGGGGACCAGCGCCCCGCCGAGCATCCCGGTGAACACCATGGCCAGGCCGAGGAAGGCGAACACGAACGGCGCCGTGATGCGGGGCCGGCGGCGGTCGCCGGTTGGCTTGGCGGCGAGCGCGCCGACGAGCATCACGATCAGCACGCCGAGGATCGGGAGCAGGGTGAAGAAGGCGTACGGCAGCAGGTCGGCGAACTTGTCGCCGAACCCGTCGAGGTCGAGCTGGCTGCCGGCCCACGGCACATCGTGGGTGGCCTGCTGGGTGACGGCGGAGAGGGCGGCGACACCGATCAGGCCCAACCCGGCGTAGACGGCACCGCGCAGCGGCATCCGCGTCCGGAACGTGACCGGCACGAGCTCGGCGGCGATTCCCGCCGCGGGCAGGGCGAAGAGATAGGTGGCCGGCTGGGTGAGCGCAAAGCCGATCCAGGAGGCGATGCCGTCGGATCCGCCGAACAGACCCTGTCCGTAGCGGTGGTCGACATACAGGTAGATGAGGACGCCGACGAGCACGGGTAGCGCCAGGAGCAGTCCGATCGCCGCGATCAGTGCCGACCACGAGAAGAACGGCACCCGGCTCATCCGCATGCCAGGTGCTCGCGTCGTGAGCACCGTCGCTGCCGTGGGGAGGGCCGCCGCCGCGAGCCCGATCACGGCCAAGGCGAATCCGGCGTTGAAGAGGTCGACCATCTCGGCGTCGCCGCCACCCGGACCACCGTTGTTGGCGAGCGCCACGATCACGATCGTGATCCCTCCCACCCAGGCCCAGAACCCGGCCATGGCGATGCGCGGGAAGGCGAGGGCGCGGGCCCCGAGCTGCAGCGGTACGACGGCCACCGCGATCCCGAGGAGGAGGGGGATCACCACCCCGTAGAGCAGTCCGATCCGGAAGGCGACGAAGAGCTGGGGCAGGGCGTCGGCGTCGAGCAGGGTGTCGGAGCCGTCGATGCGCTCGACGCCCAGCAGCACACCGATGGCCAGGCAGGCCACCAGCGCGAGGAGGGAGGCGCCGACGAACATCCGGCCGATCACCTTGTGGTCGCTCGTCGTGAGCACCGCGGCCATCGACGCGACGATGTTTCCGGACTCGTCGGCGCGAGCGTCCGCGCTCTCCGCTGTTGTGATCGCGTCAGGGCTCGTGTCGATGGTGCTCATGGGT
This sequence comes from uncultured Acidimicrobiia bacterium, assembly GCA_963755235.1. Lineage (GTDB taxonomy): Bacteria > Actinomycetota > Acidimicrobiia > Acidimicrobiales > Ilumatobacteraceae > JALZMG01. The sequence continues at coordinate 28,777 of CAVWJT010000021.1, read as the reverse complement.
GGTGTGATCAGGACCGACGCACACGGTGGGCGCTGCGCCGGGACATTATCGGCCGCCCGTCGTACGGGGTGAAATGACCGCCTCGCGCTCGGCGGTCATCCCAGGACGAGGACGTCGATCATGAGGGCGGCGAACAGCACGGTGACGTACGTGATGCTGAAGGTGAACACCTTCATCGCCCGGGCGCCGGTGTTCGGCGTCGGGTGGCGCGCCAGGGCGACCGTCGCGCCGAGGAAGCCGAGTCCGAGGGTGATGGCGGCAACGGTGTAGATCCAGCCGAGATCGGCGACCGGCACGAGGACGAGCGTCGTGACGACCAGCGCGGCCGTGTAGAGGACCATCTGCCGGGCGGCGTCGGCGACGGGCGCGACCGCCGGGAGCATCGGGACGTCGGCCGCCCGGTACTCGTCGGCGTAACGGATCGCCAGCGACCAGAAGTGCGGCGGGGTCCAGAGGAACATGGCGGTGAACAGGACGATCGGCGTCCAGCCGAGCGACCCGGTGACGGCCGCCCATCCGACGAGCACTGGAACGGCGCCTGCCGCGCCGCCGACGACGATGTTGTGCCGGCTCGTGCGCTTCAGCCAGAGCGAGTAGACGAGCACGTAGAACGCGGCCGCGCCGAGCGCCAGCGCGGCGGCGAGGGCGTTGGCGCCGACGAGGAGCACGACGAACGCGACGATCTCGAGCACGAGGGCGAAGACCAGGGCGTTGCGGGGGGCGATGACGCCCGTGACCAATGGCCGCTGCCGCGTGCGCTCCATGAGGGCGTCGATGTCGCGGTCGACGTACATGTTGATCGCGTTGGCGCCGCCGGCAGAGAGCGTTCCCCCGATCAGGGTGACGAGAACGAGCCCGAGCGGCGGCCAGCCCCGTTCGGCGAGCACCATCGTCGGCACGGTGGTGACGAGCAGGAGCTCGATGATCCGGGGCTTGGTGAGGGCGACGTAGGCACCGACGACGGACGTGGGCGTGCGCCGTGTGTCGTGCGCCCGGTGCAGCACGCCGCCCGGCGCCAGCCGGGACGGGACGAGAGGTCGGCTGCCGACGGCCATAGCGAGCCCATGGTACGGCTGCGGTCCGACGCCTCGACAATCTCTCCTCACTCGAGGGTTTCCTGCCACGATTGAATGGTCCCGTGACCGCGACGGCCGCGCCAGAGCTCACGGTGGTCGAGGAGAGGACGACCGATGAGACCACGCTCGATGACCGCCCATGGGTGGTGATCGTGTGGAACGACCCGATCAACCTGATGAGCTACGTGACGTTCGTGCTCCAGAAGCTCTTCGGCTACAGCCTCGAGAAGGCCACCGAGCTGATGCTCGACGTGCACCACAAGGGCAAGGCCGTCGTGGCGTCGGGATCACGGGAGCAGTCCGAGCTGCACGTGTTCCGCCTCCACGAGCACGGCTTGTGGGCGACACTGCAGCACGATGAGTGAGCAGTTGGCCCGACCCGTCACCCGATCCGGTTCCGGCTACGTGCTGCACCTGGGCCGGGACGAGCGGGCGCTGGTCGTGCGACTGCTCGACGAGCTGCGCGCCCTGCTGACCGAGCCGGCCGATCCCGAGCTCGTGCGCCGGCTGTTCCCGGTGGTCCATCCCGACAACCCCGAACGGGAGGCCGAGTATCAGCGTCTCATGCGCGACGAGCTCGTGACCAGCAAGCTGGCCGGGATCGAGACGGTGTCGAACGTGCTCGGGCGGAGCGGGCGGAAGGTGACCCTCGACGAGGCCCAGATGGTGGCGTTCATGCAGGCCGTCAACGGGGTGCGGCTGGTGCTGGGCACGCTGCTCGACGTGACCGAGGACGACGAGCTGATCGAACGGGAGGAGGTCGACGACACCCCCGAGTACCACCTCTACGGGTACCTGTCGTGGGTGCTCGACTCCTCCGTGCAGGCCCTCTCCGGCGGCTGAAGCCCCTGTGGAAGGACCTTCCCCCGCTGCTAGTGTCGCAGTGCTCTCAACTGGATGAGGCTCTTGCCCCCATCGTCTAGTGGCCTAGGACACCACCCTTTCAAGGTGGCGGCACGGGTTCGAATCCCGTTGGGGGTGCGTTGGATGCCACTGGTCCCGTGGTGAAGTCTGGAGTTCACGCCGGCCTGTCAAGCCGGAGGCCGCGGGTTCAAATCCCGTCGGGACCGCTGCCGTCCGACCGGGCCCAGCCCGGTCCGACGGACGAGGTCGAGTAGCTCAGTCGGCAGAGCGTCCGCCTGAAAAGCGGAAGGTCCCCGGATCGACGCCGGGCTCGACCACTCAGTTCTGGGCGCGTTTCTTCTCACGCACCGTTCTGGGCGCATTCTTCTCAACTGCTGAGAACGATCGCGCCCAGTGCACCGCCTGCCCGTATCTTGCGGGCATGCCCGACGTGTTCTTCGACGTCGAGACCACCGCCGGCAGCGAGTGGTTCGTCCCGACCGAGTATCGCGCGCGGCCCGTGGGATCCCGAGGCGTGCCACGGAGGTCCGCCGACGGCGCTGCTGACGCGGGCGCTCGAGCGGACGCTCCCGGACTTCCGCCTCGCCCGGCTCACCGTCGACCTCGCCCGCCCGGTGCCGATGGCCGGGTTCGCCGTCGAGACCGAGATCGTCAAGGCGGGCCGGGCCACGGGTACCACGCGGGCGACCATCGTGGACGCCGACGGCGCGCCGCGGGCCGTCGCGACGGGGACGCACATCATCACCAGCCCGATCGCGCTGTTTCCGGCCGCGCTCGACAACAGCGGGTTCGAGACACCCCGCCTGGCGGACGCCGAGGTGGGCGCCTTCCCCATCGCCCGGCTGCTCCACGATGAGCCGTCGTTCAGCCGAGCGGTCGAGGTTCGCTACCCGCGAGGCGAGGCCGGTTCCGGGGCGACCACAGTGTGGATGCGAACGATCGCGCTGCTCCCGGACGAGGAGCCGTCACCCTTCCAGCGGATCTGCCCGCTCGCTGACTGCGGCAACGCCTTCAGCCGCCACGCCGAGCCGGGCCAGGTGCAGTTCATCAACACCGACCTCACGATCGCCCTCCATCGAGACCCGATCGGCGACTGGCTCGGCAGCCGAGTTTCCTCGCACTGGCAACCGTCGGGGGTGGGTCTCGCCGACGCTCTGCTGTTCGACGACGACGGCCCGGTCGGGCGGGCCCTGCAGACCCTGCTCCTCCGACCAGCCGGCTGATCGGGCGTGAGCACGCTCGCCGCCGCGCTCGGTGAGATCGTCGGCGCCGAGCACGTGCTGACCGACCGCGACGTCACGGCGTCGTACACGACCGACTGGACGGGCCGGTTCCGCGGCGACGCGTTGCTCGTCGTGCGGCCCGCCAACACCGAACAGGTCGCGGCCGTCGTCGCCCGGTGCGCCGACGCCGGAGCGGCGGTCGTGCCGCAGGGCGGCAACACCGGACTGGTCGGTGGCGGGGTCCCGCGGCGTCGTGCGATGGTCGTGCTGTCGACGCGCCGGCTCGACCGCGTGGAGCCGGTCGACTCCGGTGCGATGCAGGTGAGCCTCGGCGCCGGTGTGACCCTCGCCGGCTGGCGTCGCCATGCCCGGGCGGCGGGGCTCGACGCGCCGGTCGACTTCGCCAGCCGCGACTCGGCGACGGTCGGCGGCGCCGTCGCGACCAACGCCGGCGGGTCGCGGGTCGTGCGGTTCGGCACGATGCGGTCCCAGGTCGTCGGCGTCACCGCGGTGCTCGCCGACGGGTCCGAGGTCGGCTCGTTGTCCGGCTTGCCGAAGGAGACCGCCGGCCTCCATTGGCCATCGCTGCTGTGCGGGAGCGAGGGGACCTTGGCCATCCTCACCGCCGTGCGCCTGCGCCTGGTGCCGTGGTACCGCTACACGGCAACGGCGCTGCTCGCGATGTCAGGGTTGGACGAAGCCGTGGCCGTCCTGGCTCGTCTTCGCGCCGGTGTCCCCCACCTCGACGCGGTCGAGCTGATCCTGCCGGAGGCGATGGCACTGGTGGCCGAGCATCTCCGCTCCGCACCGCCGGTCGGAGCCGGCGATGGCTCCGTCGGCGCATACGTGATGGTGGAGTGTGCCGACCACATCGATCCGACCGACGAGCTCACCACCGCCCTGTCCGGATCGCCCGAGGTGCTCGACGCGGCGGTGACGACCGAAGGGCCGCCGCGAGAACGACTCGTCGCGTTCCGCGATCGGATCGCCGAGGCGATCGCGGCCCGCGGTGTGCCCCTGAAGCTCGACGTCGCCGTCCCGGTCAGCGCCCTCGGTGAGTTGATGGCGGCCGCCCGAGCGTCGGTGGCCCGTCACGGCGGCCAGCTCGTCCCGTTCGGCCATCTCGCCGAAGGCAACGTCCATCTCAACGTGCTCGACCCCGGCGATCCCGAGGCGATCACCGCCGAGGTGCTCACCGCGGCGGCGGACCTCGGAGGCACGATCTCGGCCGAGCACGGGGTCGGCATCGCCAAGGCCGGCTGGCTCCACCTGATCCGCTCCCCCGCCGAGCTGGCGGCGAGCGCGGCGGTCAAGCGTGCCCTCGACCCCAACGGGTTGTTGAACCCAGGGGTGTTGGGACTCCCCTGAGCACCAACTGTCGTTTGGGATCAGCCCGTTCGGGTCGATTCCAAACGACAGAACGGGGTTTCAGGTGCCGAAGGGGAAGCCGAGGTCGGGCGCGGTGAGCAACGGGCGGTAGGCGACGCCGGCGTCGGCGGCCAGCGCCGCGCAGGTCCCGCCGCGGTCGACGATCACCGTGATCAGCACCGGCTCGGCGCCGAACTGGCGCACCACCTCCACGGCCTCCATCAGCGAGGTTCCGCGGGTGACCGTGTCCTCGGTGATGACGACCCCGTCGCCGGGTTCGAGAGCGCCGGCGATGCGGCCGGTCACGCCGTGGTCCTTGGCCTCCTTGCGCACACTGAAACTGCGGAGCGCGCGACCACGCGTGGCGGCGACCGCGGCGACCCCGAACGCGACCGGATCGGCGCCCATCGTGAGCCCGCCGATCGCGGTCGCCGAGTCCGGGAGGATCGAGAGCACCGCGTCGGCGACGAGCACGATCCCGTCTGGCCGGCAGGCGGTCTGTTTGGTGTCGAGGAACCACGTGCTGGTGGCGCCGGACTTGAGGGTGAACTGGCCCCGCTTCACCGAATGCTCCAGGACGTGCTCGCGCAGCGCGGCCAGCGCGGGAGGAAGCGGAGGCAGCGCGACCCGCTCGGCGTCGGACATCAGCACCGAACGTAGCGGCGGGCGTCGTGGCGGATCTGCGAGCATGAGCCGTCGTGGAGCCGGAGCCTGTCGATGTATCGACGCTGCGCGAGCTGTACACGACCCTGCCGACGGAGTTCATCGCCGCCCGCAACCAGTTGGTCAAGGACCGGCGGGCGGCCAAGGACCGGGACACGGCCACCGCGCTGGGCAAGCTGCGCAAGCCGGCGCTCGCCGACTGGGCGCTGAACGTCGTCGCCGCCCGCCACGGCGACGACGTCGCCGCGTTCCTCGATTCCGCCGGCACCGTGCGCGACGCCCAGGCGGCGGCGATCGAAGGCCGCGATGGGCCGGACATCCGCGCCGCGCTGCGCGACCTCCGCGAGCACAGCGGTCAGGTCCTGAGCCGCGCCCAGAAGGTGCTCGCCGAAGCCGGTCGGGACGCGGCCGCCGAGGCGGGTGTCGTCGCGTCCCGACTGACCGAGGTCTCCGCCAACGCCGAGGCGTCGGCGCAACTTGCGGCCGGGGTGCTCGGCTCGGAGGGACTCATCACGGCCGACGTGTTCGGCGAGCTCGCGCCGGCCCACCCCTCGCCACGCCGCAGTCGGAAGTCTGGGTCACCGAAACTGCCGTCGACCGCGGTTTCGGTGACACAAACACGAGAGATCAAGCGGGCGCTGACCCAGGCGACCCGAGCTCGAGACGGCGCGGCCAAAGACCTCAAGAAGGCGGACGCGGCCGTGGAGAAGGCCGCCGCGGCCGTCCGCAACGCCGAGCGTCAGCTCGAGCAGGCGAGCGACGTGCTCAGCGCCGCGGAGGCCGACCGTGACAGCGTCGCCCGCCGCCTGGCCGACGCCGAGGCCGAGGTCGGTGCCGCCGAGCAAGCGCTCGAAAAGGCATCGCCCTGATCCCCTAGCGTCGGGCGTCATGTTCGAGCTCTCCCAACTCCGTGTCTTCACCGAACCCCAACAGGGGGCGACGTACGACGACCTGCTCGCAGTGGCGCAGGCCGCCGAGCGACTCGGCTTCGGAGCCTTCTTCCGCAGCGACCACTACCTGGCGATGGGCAAGGCGCTCGAGCGGGGCGGACTGCCCGGGCCGACCGACTCGTGGGTGACGCTCGCCGGCCTCGCGCGCGAGACGTCGACGATCCGCCTTGGCACGATGGTCACGGCGGCGACGTTCCGCCTCCCCGGTCCGCTCGCCATCTCCATCGCCCAGGTCGACCAGATGTCCGGCGGCCGGGTCGAGTTGGGGCTCGGATCCGGCTGGTACGAGGCCGAGCACCGGGCCTACGCCATCCCGTTCCCCTCCCTCGGCGAGCGCTTCGACCGCCTCGAGGAGCAACTGGCCGTGATCACCGGTCTGTGGGCGACGCCGGTTGGCGACCGCTTCTCGTACGAGGGGAAGCACTACCAGGCGACCGACTCGCCGGCGCTCCCCAAGCCGGTCCAGGACGGCGGGATCCCAGTGATCGTCGGTGGCGGTGGCGCGAAGCGCACGCCGGCCCTCGCCGCCCAGTACGCCGCCGAGTACAACCTCCCGTTCGCGCCGGTGGAACGGTTCGTCGAGCAGCGTGATCGTGTCGTCGCCGCCTGCGAGGCCATCGGCCGCGATCCGGCGACGATGCGATTCTCCGCCGCGGCCGTCGTCTGCGTCGGCGGTGACGACTCGGAGTACGCGAGGCGCGCGGCGGCGATCGATCGCCAACCGGACGAGCTGCGCTCCAACGGCGTGGCCGGCACGCCCGACGAGGCACGCGAAACGCTCGCCCGCTGGTTCGATGCCGGCGCCGAGCGGCTCTACGCCCAGGTGCTCGACCTGTCCGACCTCGAGCACCTCGAGGCGATCGCTGCCCTCGTCTCCTAGACGCGATCGGCAGGATCGCGAAGGAGGCACTCCTGGGCGAACGTCGCGACGTGGGTACCGTCGGCGGCGAAGACGTGCCCGATCGCCAGGCCCCGGCTCCCCACGTAGGCGTGGCACGTGACGTCGTGGACGTGCCACCGGTCGGCACGCAACGGGCGATGGAACCACATCGTGTGGTCGAGGCTGGCGGTGTAGCGGCCCTCGGTGAACTCGGCCTCGGATCGGCGCGGGTGCGAGCGGACCACCGCGTCGGTCGCTAGATCGTCCGACAGGTAGGCCAGCCAGCAGCGGTGGATCAGCGCAGCCGCCGGCTCGTCCGGGTCGCCGAGGTCGTCGTTGACCTTGAGCCACCCGACGGTCCGTCCCGAGCCGGTGCGGCCAGCGAAGTCGATGTCGGCGTCGGGCACGAAACACCGATCGAAGCGGCGCGTCCACGACGAGTTCTCGAGCGCGCCCGGCGGCGGCACCTCCGGCATCTCCACGCTCTGCACAGTGGCCGACTGCTCCGTCAACTGGAACGAGGCCTCGAGGTTGAGGATCGCGCCCACAGCCTGGCGGGCGACGACGCGGCGGGTCGCGAAGCTGCGGCCGTTGCGGATGCGGTCCACCTCGTATCGAATCGGCTCGGAGTGGTCGCCGCGCCGAATGAAGTACGCGCGCAGCGAGTGCGCGGTCAGCTCGGAGTCGATCGTCGCCGCCGCGGCCCGCAGCGCCTGGGCGACGATCTGGCCTCCGTACAAACCGCCCCACGGATATCGCGGGCCGATGCCGACGTAGGTATCGGGTCCATGAGGCTCGAGGTCGAACACGATCGAGATTCTATGATCGCGACCGGATTTGGTTAGGATCAGACGCCATGGCTGCCAAACGAGGCCCCAAAGGCCCACTGACCGATCAGCACAAGGCGGCGCTCGCCAAGGGGCGCGTCGAAGGTCGTGCCGTGCGCGCCTATCTGGAGGCGCTGCGCACTAACAAACCGAAGCGGGGGCGCCGGCGCACCGCCGATTCGATCAAGAAGCGGCTCGATGCGATCAACGAACAGCTGAAATCCGCCGACCCGCTCACCGAAGTGCGGCTGGTGCAGGAGCGCCGCGACCTCATGTCCGAGATGGAGGGAATGCAGTCGAACGTCGATCTCAAGTCGATCGAGGACGCGTTCGTGAAGGTCGTCGGTAACTACAGCAAGCGCCAGGGGATCTCCTACGCCTCGTGGCGTGAGGTGGGAGTTCCGGCCGCAGTGTTGAGCCGGGCGGGCCTCTCCCGCGGCTCCTGATCGAGCTCGACCACGTCGAGGGCGGCGGCGAATCGCTCGACGTGACGTAGCGATCGCGCGAGGTCGAACGCCTCGTCCAAGGCTTGCGCCGTCGAGCGTCATCTCTGGGTCCTGTTCCAGCAGGGTGCGAAACTCGGAACCGGTCTCCCACGCCTCCATCGCGTTGCGCTGCACGATCCTGTAGGCATCGTCACGTGACGCGCCCGCGCTCACCAGGGCGAGAAGCACCGGTTGGCTGAACACCAGGCCATGCGTCGACCGCAGATTGGTGAGCATGCGGTCGCGGTCGATCTGGAGGCCGGACACGAGCCGATTGAGGCGATGAAGCATGTAGTGGGTGAGAAGTGCCGAATCCGGCAGCACGATCCGTTCCACTGATGAATGGGAGATGTCGCGTTCGTGCCAGAGGGCGACATCTTGCAGGCCGGCCTGGAGATTCGACCGGACGACGCGGGCCAGGCCACTGATCGTCTCGGCGGAGATCGGGTTGCGTTTGTGGGGCATCGCCGACGAGCCCTTCTGGCCCGGCTTGAAGCCTTCGCGGACTTCCGCCACCTCCGTTCTTTGCAGGTGACGCAGCTCGACGGCCACTGACTCGCACGTCGCCGCGACGGCGGCGCACGCCCACAGAAACTCGGCGTGACGATCCCTCGCGATCACCTGCGTCGCCGGCACCGGGCGCAGCCCGATGGCCGCGGCGACGTGGACCTCGACCGCGGGATCGACGTTCGAGTAGGTGCCCACGGCGCCGGACAACTTGCCCACGCCGACCGCGTCGCGCGCCGCACGCAGCCGTGCGCGGTCCCGGTCGAACTGGAGGGCCCAGAGGGCGACCTTGGCGCCGAACGTCGTCGGCTCGGCGTGAATCCCGTGCGTCCGTCCGATCATCGTCGTGCCGATGTGGGCCCGCGCCAGCGGGACGAGCGTGGCGAGGAGATCGTCCGCGGCCGACAGAAGCAGGTCGACCGCATCCCGCATCGCCCAGCACAGCGCGGTGTCGACGACGTCGGACGACGTCAAGCCGTAGTGGATCCATGACGCCGCCGGCGTTCCGATGCGGGCCTGGACGACGTCGACGAACGCGGCCACGTCGTGGTCGGTGGTGCGCTCCCGCTCCGCGACCGCGGCGACGAATGCCTCGTCGACGACCGGCGCCCGCTCGCGGCACTCCTTGGCCGTGGCGACCGGCAGGACGCCGAGCTCGGCGTGGGCCTCCGTCGCCAGCAGCTCGATCTCGAGCCAACGCCCCATGCGGGCCGTGTCGGCCCAGACCGCGGCCATCTCGGGAAGGGAGTAGCGCTCGATCATGCGTGCCACAGCAGATGGTCGTCGCGGTCCGCCCCGACACCGACGACGCCGACGGGGATCCCGACCTCCCGCTCGACGAGGTCGATGAGGTCGCTGGCGGCCGGGGGCAGGTCGGCCCGTGTCCGCGCGCCGCTGAGGGTCGTCCCCCATCCGGGCAGCGTCGCGGTAGACCGGCTCCACGCGCGCCACGATGTCGGACCGGTCGGGGTAGTGCTCCAGCTGCGGCGCCGTCGAGCCGGTAGCCGGTGCACACCTTCACGGTCTCGAAGCCGTCGAGCACGTCGAGCTTGGTCAGGGCGAGCTCGGTGAGGCTGTTGAGGCGCACGGCGTGGCGGAGCATCACGCAGTCGAGCCAGCCGGCCCGACGGCGGCGTCCGGTGACGGTGCCGAACTCGCGGCCGACGTCGACCAGGGCGTCACCATCGGCGTCGGTGAGCTCGGTGGGAAACGGCCCCGCGCCCACCCTGGTGGTGTAGGCCTTGGTGATCCCGACCACCCGGTCGATGTCGCGAGGACCGAGCCCGGTGCCGGCGCAGGCGCCGCCCGCGGTCGGGTTGGACGAGGTCACGTAGGGATAGGTGCCGTGGTCGAGGTCGAGGAACGTGGCCTGGGCGCCTTCGAGGAGCAGATGGGCACCAGCGGCGAGGGCCTCGTGGAGGAGCCCCACCGTGTCCACGACGTACGGGGCCAGGCGGGCGCCGAACGCGGAGAAGCGCTCGACGATCTCGTCGACATCGAGCGTCTCGCCCCCTGCGTCGGCGAGCTGGCGGTTCTCGGCCACGGCGCGGACCTTCACGTGCTCGGCGAACGAGCCGGCGTCGAGCACGTCTCCGGCCCGCAAGCCGACCCGCCGGGCCTTGTCGGCGTAGGCCGGTCCGATCCCCTTGAGGGTGGTGCCGATCTTGTCGTCGCCCCGCATCGCCTCGGCGATCGCATCCTGCGCCTGGTGCCACGGGAAGATCAGATGGGCCCGGCTGGACACCTGGAGCCGGCGACAGGAGATCCCGCGGGCCTCGAGGGCGTCGATCTCGCTGAACAGGGTCGGCAGATCGACGACGACGCCGTTGCCGATCACCGGCACGACGTGGTCGTACAGGATCCCGCTCGGCACGAGCTGGAGGGCGTAACGCTCGCCGGCGACCACCACCGTGTGTCCGGCGTTGTGCCCACCCTGGTAGCGCACGACGTAGGTGTGCTCCTTCGCCAACAGGTCGATGACCTTGGCCTTGCCCTCGTCACCCCACTGGGCGCCGACGACGACGGTGACGGGCATGGTGAGCCGACGTTACTCCGGTACCGTCGGCCGGCGATGGAGACGGTGATGCGGCGGCTGACGTGGTCGCGGATGTCCGAGCCCGAGCGGGCCGCACTGTGCTCCCGTGGGTTGGCCGACATCTTCGACCCGGCCCTGCGCGCGTCGATCGCCGAGCTCATCGAGGACGTGCGGATGCGCGGCGATGCCGCGGTGTGCGACGCGCTCGCCCGCTTCGACGGCGTGGAGGTGGAGCCGGCGGGCTTGCGGGTCGGCCCGGACGAGATCGCCGCGGCCGACGTGTCGCCCGCCGTGGACGCGGCCCTCGACGACGCCATCGCCCACTGCCAGGCGTTCAACGAGCAGGTGATGGACCGGGCCGCCGGGTGGGACTTCGAGGCCGAACCGGGGCTGCGGGTCGGCGAGAAGATCACGCCGATCACGTCGGCCGGCTTGTTCGTGCCGTCGGGCAAGGCGAGCTACCCGAGCGTCGCCTACCAGCTCGGTGTACCGGCCCGCGTCGCCGGGGTTCCCCAGGTGGTGCTCGTGGTGCCGCCGGTGCCCGGCGGGGCCGGCCGGGGGCGGGCGGGCCGGCGGCACGGTCGACCCGGCGGTGCTCGTCGTCTGCCGCAAGCTCGGCATCGCCGACGTGTTCCGCGTCAACGGGCCGGCGGGCGTCGCCGCCCTCGGGTTCGGCACCGAGACGATCCCGTCCGTCCGCAAGGTCGTCGGGCCGGGCTCGCCCGCGGTCGCCTGCGCCCAAGTCGAACTGCAGCGCTACGGCGTGGCGACGATGATGCTGCTCGGTCCGACCGAGAGCCTGGTGATCGCCGACGGCTCCGCCGACCCGGTCCGGCTCGCCGCCGACCTGCTCATCGAGGCCGAGCACGGACCTGACTCGGCGGTCGTCCTCGTGACCACGTCGTCCGAGCTCGCCGCGGCGACCGACGCCGAGCTCGCCCGCCAGCTCGCCGAGTTGCCCGACGTCCGGGCCGACGCGGCGCGGGCGGCGCTGGGGACGAACGGTGGGTGTGTCCTCGCCGGCGATCTCGCCGAGGCAGTCGGCATCGCCAACCGCTACGCCCCCGAGCACCTCCAGGTCGCGGTCGCCGAAGCTCGCGTCGACGAAGTCGTGGACGGGTTGGTCAACGCCGGTGAGATCCTCGTCGGCCAGCACACACCATTCAGTGCGGCGAACTTCGTGATCGGCTGCCCCGCGTCGCTGCCGACGTCCGGCTTCGCCGAGGTGTCGAGCGGGATCACCGTCGAGGCGTTCCTCAAGCGGACCGCGATCGCCCGCGCCGACGAGCGGGCCGTGGCGCGGATGGCCCCATCGATCATCGCCCTCGCCGACCACGAGGGCTTCCCCGCCCACGCCGCCGCCCTCCGCCGCCGAAACCCCCGGTTCTGTCGTTTAGCAACGACTCACAGACGGCCGATACCAAACGACAGAACTCACGACGTCAGGTCGACGCGTCAGCACGCCGTCGACGACGTCGACGTGGATCGCGCCGCCGTCGGCGACCTTGCCCTCGAGGAGCAGCATCGCCGCGGCGTCGCCGATCTCGCGCTGGATGATCCGCTTCAGCGGGCGGGCGCCGAACGCCGGGTCGAAGCCCTCCCTGGCCAGGTGCGCCATCGCCTCGGGCGTGACCTGCCAGCTCGATCCGTCGCTCCGCCAGCCGCTCCCGCCACCGGCCGAGCTGGATCTCCACGATCTGGGCGAGGTCGGCCTCGTCCAGGGCGCGGAAGCGGATGATCTCGTCGACCCGGTTGATGAACTCGGGCCGGAAGAAGTCCAGCGGGTCGACCTGCAGATTCGACGTCATGATCAGCACGACGTTGGTGAAGTCGACCGTGCGGCCCTGACCGTCGGTCAACCGCCCGTCGTCGAGCACCTGCAACAGCACGTTGAACACATCGGGATGGGCCTTCTCGATCTCGTCGAGCAGAACCACCGAGTACGGCCGCCGGCGCACGGCCTCGGTGAGCTGGCCGCCCTCGTCGTAGCCGACGTAGCCGGGCGGGGCGCCGATCAACCGGCTGACCGAGAACTTCTCCATGTACTCGCCCATGTCGATGCGGACCATCGCGTGCTCGTCGTCGAACAGGAACGCGGCCAGGGCGCGGGCGAGCTCGGTCTTGCCGACGCCCGTCGGCCCGAGGAACATGAACGACCCGATCGGTCGGTTGGGGTCGGAGAGCCCGGCCCGGCTGCGGCGGATCGCGTTCGCCACCGCGCGCACGGCGTCGTCCTGGCCGACGACGCGCTCGTGGAGGTGCTCCTCGAGGTGGATCAGCTTCGCCGCCTCGGCCTCCATCAGCCGGCTCACCGGTACGCCCGTCCACTTCGAGACGACCTCGGCGATGTCCTCGGCGTCGACCTCCTCCTTGAGCATCCGCTTCTCGGTCTGCAGCTCGTCGAGGTGGGCCGTGGCCTCGGTGATGCGCCGTTCGAGCTCGGGGATCCGCCCGTAGCGGATCTCCGCCGCCACGTTGAGGTCGGCCTCCCGTTCCAGTTGCGTGCGCAGCTGCTCGAGCTCCTCCTTCAACGTGCGGATCGCGTCGATCGCCTCCCGCTCGGCCTCCCAGTGCCGCTTCATCTCGGCGGCCTCGGCGTTGAGCACGGCGAGCTCGTCGTGCAGCGCCTCCAGCCGAGCCTTGGACGCCTCGTCGGACTCCTTCTCCAGGGCCACCTGCTCGATCTCCAGCTGCAGGATGCGCCGCTCGACGACGTCGATCTCCGTCGGCATCGAGTCGATCTCGATGCGCAGCTTGCTCGCCGCCTCGTCGACGAGGTCGATCGCCTTGTCGGGGAGGAAGCGGTTGGTGAGGTAGCGATTCGACAGCACCGCGGCGGCGACGAGCGCGGAGTCCTGGATGCGCACGCCGTGGTGGACCTCGTAGCGCTCCTTCAGGCCGCGCAGGATGCCGACGGTGTCCTCGACCGACGGCTCGGCGACGTACACCTGCTGGAAGCGGCGCTCGAGCGCGGGATCCTTCTCGACGTGCTTGCGGTACTCGTCGAGCGTCGTCGCGCCGATCATGCGCAGCTCGCCCCGGGCGAGCATCGGCTTGATCATGTTGCCGGCGTCCATCGCCCCTTCCGCGGCGCCGGCACCGACGATCGTGTGCAGCTCGTCGACGAACGTGATGATCTCGCCGGCGGCGTCGGTGATCTCCTTGAGCACCGCCTTCAACCGCTCCTCGAACTCGCCGCGGTACTTCGCCCCGGCGAGCATCGACGCGATGTCGAGCATGATGATGCGCTTGTTCTTCAACCCCTCGGGGACGTCGCCGTCGGCGATGCGCCGGGCCAGACCCTCGACGATCGCCGTCTTGCCGACGCCTGGCTCGCCGATCAGGACCGGGTTGTTCTTCGTGCGGCGCGACAGCACCTGGATGACCCGGCGGATCTCGTCGTCGCGCCCGATGACCGGATCGATCTTGCCCTCGCGGGCGCGCGCCGTGAGGTCCTGGCCGTAGCGCTCCAGCGCCTGGAACTGGTCCTCCGGATTCTGCGACGTGACGCGGTGGGCGCCGCGCACCTCTTGGAGGACCTGGAGCAGCTCCTCGGTGCCGACCCCGAGCCGGTCGCTCATCGCCAGCAGGAGGTGCTCGACGGACAAGAAGTCGTCGCGCAGGTCGGACTGGAAGCGCTGGGCAGCGTCGAAAACGGTGGTGAGCTCGCGACCGAGGCGGGGCTCGTCACCGCCGTAGGCCTTGGGCAACCGGGCGACCGTCTCGTCGGCCTTGTTGCGCACCATCAGCGGGGCCTGGCCGAGCTTGGCCAGCACCGCCGGCACGACGGTGTCGTCCTGGCGGGTCGAGCGCGGCGAGCAGGTGATCGGGAGTGAGCTCGGGATTCGAGTTCGCCTTGGCCTGGTCGATGGCCGCGGCCATCGCCTCCTGGGTCTTCAGCGTCCACTTCTTGGGGTCGAGCGCCATGCGCCCAGGATACTCCTTTGCAGAAAACTTGAGTCGCTTCGTATCAAGTTCCTGCCGAGCCGGAGACGGGTGTACGGTCGGTCTCGGGCGGGGGCGGGGAGGAGGAGCGATCGTGAGCCGGATCGTCCGCAACCTCGGTGCGTTCGGCGTCGCCGCGACGCTCAGCCTCGGTGCCCTCGGGCCGCTCACCGCCCAGGGTGACGTCGACGCGGCCAGGTGGCCTGGCCGCCGGGTCGTGACGCTCGTCAACCTGCGCCGCGCCGAGGCCGGTCTGCGTCCCGTGCGCCTGCACGCCGACGTCCACGTCGCCGCCCGCAAGCACTCCGCCGACCAGGCGCGCATGCACCGCATGACCCACACGGGGTCGGACGGCTCCGACGCCGGGCAGCGGATCAGCCGCGAGGGCTACAGCTGGTCGGCATGGGGCGAGAACGTCGCCATGGGCTACGGCACGCCGAGGGCGGTGATGCGGGCCTGGATGCACAGCCCCGGCCACCGCGCCAACATCCTCAGCCGCCGCTTCCGGCACATCGGCGTCGGCGTGCGGCGCTCCGGCGACGGCCCGATCTACTGGACCATGGACCTCGCCCGACCCGGCTGACGCTCGTCTCCCCATCCCCCGCGCACCCCCTCGGTAGGGTCGTTCCCGTGCGTGCGCTGCGTCCGGATTGGAGCCCGAGCGGGCTGTCCGGCCAGGAACGGCCGGACCGAACGGTGTCGGTCGTCGCCTCGTGGCACGGGACCACCCTCCACCTGTGGGGCTGGGACGGCCGGCACAGCGTCGCTCCCACCTGGTTCGCCGGCGCCTTCGACGGTGCCGACGATCCCTTTCGGCTCGGCCGCCTCGCCGTGCTCGACGTCGAACTCCCGCAGGGCGAACGACTCCGGCCGGTGACCCTGCGCCTGAACCCGGACCGCGTCGCCCCGTGGCTGCGGGCGCTGGAGGAATCGACGGTCCCCGGAGAGTCGCTGGCCTGGTTCGTCGCCGTCAACCGACTCGCCGCCGCCACCGTCGCCGCCGGCCAACTCACGCCGGTCGTCGTCGAGGAGCGCGGCCTCCGGCTGGCCCGCTGGAGGCCGGTCACCGACGGCATCCTCGGCGACGCCTGTTCCGCCCTCGCCGCGGCCGCGCCGCCGATCTGCCTGGCCGGTGATCCTGATGCGACCGTGGCCGGCATCCACGCCGCGCTCGTCGACGGTCTCGCCCGGGACCGTCTCGTCGCCCAGCGCTGGTATCCCGACCTGGCGCCCGATCGGCGCCCGTCGACATCGGCGGCGCGGGCCGTGTTCAAGGCCCTGGCCAACGCGGACCCGATCGTGCGCGGGCGGACGGCCCCCCACCTCGAGGCGGTGGACGCGCTCGCTGCCGCGCTCGATCGCCACCATCGCCGCGCGCTCGGCGAGCCCGTCGTCCTGCCTCGTCTGCGGCTCGTCGTCCCCGACGACCCGTTCGACGCGTGGGAGGTCGCGATCGAGGTCGTCGACGAGCTCGATCCCGGCCGGTGGTGCACGGCGGACGACGTGTGGCGGGCCACGCCGCTCGCCATCGAGCTCGCCGGCCACGAGGACCACCTCGACGCGCTGGCCGAGACCATCGTCGACACGGCCCAGCGGGTCGGCGAGGTCGTCGACGTGCTGGCCGAGCTCACCGGCGCCACGGAACCGACTGCCGTCCAGCTCGACGTCGAGGGCGCCGACCTGTTTCTCGAGCAGGCACCGGCTGAGCTCGCCCGCCTCGGCGTCGAGCTGATCGGCCCCGAGCGCCTCCTACGCGCCGACGTCGAGGTCCGCGGCCGGGCAACGGCGGCGCCGGCGAGCGACCGGGCGGCCGGCTTCGGGCGCGACGCGATCGTCGAGTGGGCGATGGTGGTCGCCGACGACGACGGCCCCGCCGCCCTGTCCGCCGCCGAGCTCGCCAGGGCGGAGCGGGCCGGGGCGACGTTGCTGCACACCGGGCGACGCTGGGTGCGCATCGACCCGGCCGCGCTGCGACGGGCGCGGCGGCGGCTCGACGAGCACCGCCGCGAGCACGTCCGGGTCGATGCCATCACCCTGTTGCGCCTCGCCGGCGAGGCCGAGATCACCGCGGCCGGGCGCGGCTGGACCGACGAGCTGCTCGGCGGACTCCCCGACGAGCGGCTGGTCGAGACGCGTGAGTCGGCCGGGTTCGTCGGCGAGTTGCGGCACTACCAGCGGCGCGGGCTCGGGTGGATCCGCTTCCTCGAACGGATCGGCCTCGGCGGGTGCCTGGCCGACGACATGGGGCTCGGCAAGACGGCCACGGCGCTCGCCCACCTGCTCGATCGACCCGGCCCGCACCTGGTCGTCTGCCCACTCTCGGTCGTGCACAACTGGGAGTCGGAGGCTGCTCGCTTCACACCGTCGTTGCGGGTCGTCGTCCACCACGGCGCGGAACGGGTACGGGGCGATGGAGCGTTCGACGACACCGATCTCGCCCGCGCCGATGTGGTCGTCACCACGTACGGGCTGCTGCCCCGGGATCTCGCCCACCTCGCCGCCGTCGAGTGGTCCACCGTCGTCTTCGACGAAGCCCAGATGATCAAGAACCCGGCGACGCATGCCGCCCGCGCCGCCCGCCTGCTGACGGGCGCGCCAGAAGCTCGCACTCACCGGGACGCCGGTCGAGAACCGCCTCGCCGAGTTGTGGGCGATCCTCGACACCGTGAACCCGGGCATGCTCGGCAGCCGCGAGCAGTTCCGGCACCGCTTCGGCAAGCCGATCGAGCGCAACGGCGACGCCGACGCCGCCGCCCGGCTGCGCCGGATCACCCAGCCGTTCGTGCTGCGCCGCAGCAAGGCCGACCGCCAGCTCGTGCCCGACCTGCCCGACAAGATCGAGCAGGTGGCGTGGGCGGGGCTCACCCGGGAGCAAGCCGTGCTCTACCAGAACGTGGTGGATCAGCTCCTCACCGACGCGGCCATGACCACCGGGATGAAGCGGCGCGGGCTGGTGCTCGCCGCGCTGACCCGGCTGAAGCAGATCTGCAACCACCCCGCCCACGTGCTCGGCGACGGATCGCGGCTCGCCGGTCGCTCGGGCAAGCTCGCCCGGTACGACGAGCTGATCGACGAGCTGCTCGACATCGGCGAACGGGCCATCGTGTTCACCCAGTTCCGCGAGATGGGCGAGCTGTTGCGGCGCCACGCCGCCGAGCGGCTGCAGCTGCGGGTGCCGTTCCTCCACGGCGGCGTCAGCCGGGCTCGACGCGACGCGATGGTGTCCGCATTCCAAGCCGGCGAGGGGCCGCCGCTCCTGCTCGTGTCGCTGAGGGCGGGCGGCACCGGACTCAACCTGACCGCCGCCGGCCAGGTGATCCACTACGACCGGTGGTGGAACCCGGCCGTCGAGGACCAGGCGACGGACCGGGCGTGGCGCATCGGGCAGTCGCGGACGGTGGTCGTGCACAAGCTCGTCTGCGAAGGCACGGTCGAGGAGCGCATCGCCGCGCTCATCGACGAGAAGCGGGCGCTCGCCGACTCGGTCGTCGGCAGCGGCGAGGCCTGGCTGTCCGAGCTCTCGACGGCGGACCTTCGCGAGCTGGTCCGCCTCGAGCACGGAGCCGACCGGTGAGTCCGCCTCGACGATCGTTCGGACCCAACCCGCCGGGCCGCCTCGCCGCGGCGATGCTGCGCGCCCTCGCCGCCGAGCTGGCCGACCCGGGCCGCTTCACCAGGGCCAAGGCCTACGCCCGCGACGGCGCCATCGTCGACATCGAGATCGAGCCGGGCGTGGTCCGTGCCGAGGTCCAGGGCTCCCGGTACGACCCGTACCTCACCGAGCTCCACGTCTCCGCCGCCGACGACGCTCGCGGGGCCCGCGACCTCGTCGCGCTGGTCCCCGACCGGAACGAGATCGCCGCCGCCTGTACCTGCCCCGACGCGGCGCCGTCGGGGGGCGCCTCGTGCAAGCACGTGCTGGCCACCCTGCTCGTGCTGGCCGATGAGCTGACCATCGAACCCGACCTGCTCACCCGCTGGCGGTCGGGTGGGACTGACGGCCCGAGCGCGCCGACCGGCGGTCGAATCCGAGGCCGATCTGCTCGCCGGCCTGCTCGGCTCCCCCGGGCCGCTGCCGGCGCTGCCCGTGCTCCCGCCCCGTCTACCGGTGGCGATGCCGGCGGCGGCGGGAGACACGGCGGCGGTGCTGGCCGACGCGCTCAGCGTGCTCCGCGGCCTCCCGCTCTGACAGCTAGGCGGCCGGCGGCAACCCGCCCGTGGAGGGGGGTCGCGGGAGGAGGTCGTCCACGGGCGGGCGCGGCCGCTGGCGGCGGAACCGGAGCAGCCTGGACTCGGCGGCCGCGGCCAGCAGCGATTGCCGGCGGTCCTTGCTGAGCTGCCAGGCGGCGTCGAAGGACATGTAATGCATCGTGGGCTCCTCGTCGGCTGTCATCGCTGTCATTTCGAACGTACGCCCGGTTGTGGTCAGAACCGGTCCGCAACTCCTGGGTACCGTTGAGACAGTGGACACACCCGCCCGCCTGCTCCGTCTGCTCGTCCTGTTCACCTCGCGACCGCAGTGGTCGGCGGACGAGTTGACGGACCGGCTGCAGGTCACGGCCCGCACCTTGCGTCGCGACGTCACCCGGCTGCGCGGCCTCGGCTACCCGATCGAGAGTGCGACCGGACCGCACGGCGGCTACACCCTCGGCGCGGGTGGACGGTTACCTCCGCTCCTCCTCACCGACGACGAGGCCGTCGCCGTCTCGGTCGGACTCCGCGACCTGTCACGCGTCGCCGACCCGGTGATCGCCGAGGGGGCGCTCGCCGCGCTGGCCAAGCTGGCGCAGGTGTTGCCGAGCGCGTTGCGCGAGCGGGTCACCGCGTTGGGCGAAGTGACCGAGGGGATCGGACGCCCGGATCCAGCCCGGGCCGGCGACGATCCATCGGTCGACCTGTCGACGTTGATGACCTTGGCCTTGGCGAGTCGGGGACAAGATCGGATGCGCTTCGACTACCGCACCGGCGACGGTCAGGCGAGCCGGCGCCACGTCGAGCCGCATCGCCTGGTGTCGCTGAGCCGACGCTGGTACCTGGTGGCCTTCGACCTCGACCGCGACGACTGGCGCACGTTCCGCATCGATCGCATCGGCACCCCGGTGCGCACCGGCGTGCGGGCGATCCCGCGTGCAGCGCCGGACGCCACGGCCCTCGTCACCGAGGGTGTGGCCCTGCGCGGTCACGACGTCCAGGCCGTCGTTCGCGTCCACTGCAGCCCGCCGGCAGCAACGCGGCAGTTCGCCCCGAATGTCGGTGTGATCGAGCCGGGTCCCGACGATGCGGACACCACCATCGTGCGCATCGGTGGGGACGTCGACTGGATCGCCCGCTACCTCGTCGGGCTGCCCTACCGGTGCGAGATCCTCGCACCGGACGCCGTGCGGGCCGAGATCCGCCGGGTCGCCCGGCAGTTGCTACGCGAACATCCGCCGGCTGGTCACGACGCCGTCGGCAGCGCGGCGAAGAGGTCCACGCCGTTGCCGTCGGGATCACGGACGGAGGCGTAGCGCTGGCCCCAGAACGCGTCCCACGGCTCGAGATGGCCTGCGTAACCGGCGGCGACGAGCTCGGCGAAGACCGCGTCGACGTCACTCGGGCTGTCGCAGGCGAACGCGAGGGCCGCCCGGGAGCCGCCCGTCGGCGGGGACCAGTCGGGATCGAAGCCGCGCACCGTCTCGATCGTGTCGAACATCAGCCGGGAGCCGTTCGGCAGCGGTACGTCCACGTGCGGCTGATCGTCGGCGTCCGCCGGCACGTCGAGCCCGAGGGTGCGGTAGAAGGCGAGGGCGCGGCCCATGTCGGCGACGACCAGGCCGATGGCATCGAAGCGAGCAGTCATGACGAACACGGTAGGACCATGCGCCGAGCCCCGTCTTGAACGAATCGGACAGGCAGAGCGCGTTCTACGCTGACCGGGTGACCGAAGGACTCGACGACGGGCTGCTCAACCGGGTCACCTGGAAGATCCCCAACGCCCTCGCGCTGATCGGCTCCCGGGCGGGGGACGAGTGGAACGGGATGACGGCGAGTTGGATCACGCAGGTGTCGATGGAGCCGGTCCTCATCGGGGTCGGCATCGACAACACCGCGGTGACCCACCGCCTGATCACCGCCGGCCGATCGTTCACCGTCAACCTGTGGTCGTCGGACGACACCAAGGTGTTCGTCAAGTTCTCCAAGCCGGCGACGTTCGACGCCGAGGCCATGACGCTCAACGGCCGCCCCGTCCGCGCCGGGCAGACCGGCGCCCCGATCTTCACCGAAGCCGTGGCGTGGCTCGACTGCATGGTGCGCGACGCCCACGACCTGGGGACGCACACGCTGTTCGTCGGCGAGGTCGTCGACGCCGGGGTGAACGACGACGAGAGCCGGCCGGCGGCGATGAGCGACACCCGCATGAAGTACGGCGGCGTCAAGCGACACTGAAACAGTTCGGGGCTACGGTCCGAGCCGTGGAGCGCGCGCTCGTCCTCGGACCCCACGGAGTGAGCGCCGCCGATGTCGTGGCGGTGGCCAGGCACGACCGACCGGTGACGCTGGGCGAGGACGCCCGCGCCGCGCTCGACCGCAGTGCCGCCGTGGTCGATCGTCTCGTCCACGAGGCCGAGCCCGTGTACGGCGTGTCCACCGGCTTCGGTGCCCTCGCCAACACCGTGATCCCCGCGGAACGGTCCGCCGAGCTCCAGCTCGCGCTGATCCGGTCCCACGCCGCGGGGATGGGCCCGGAGATCGAGCGCGAGGTCGTGCGGGCGATGATGCTGCTGCGCGCCCGCAGCCTGGCGATGGGCTACTCCGGGACGAGGCCCGAGGTCGTCGACACGATCCTCGCCCTCCTCGACTCCGGCATCACGCCCGTCGTCCCCGAGCACGGCTCGCTCGGCGCCAGCGGCGACCTCGCCCCGCTGGCGGCGGTCGCCCTGGTCATGCTCGGCGAGGGCGAAGCCCGCCGAGGCGATGGCACCCTGGTGGACGGCGAGACCGCTCTGGCCGAGGCCCAACGCGAGCCCCTCGTCCTGCAGGCCAAAGAGGGCCTGGCCCTGATCAACGGCACCGACGGGATGCTCGGCATGCTCGTGCTCGCGATCGCCGACCTCGACCGGCTGCTGCGGGTCGCCGACATCGCCGCGGCGATGTCAGTCGAGGCCCTGCTCGGGACCGACCGCGCCTTCGCCGAGGACCTGATCGCGATGCGGCCGCAGCACGGTCAGGCGGTCAGTGCCGCCAACCTGCGGCGCCTGCTCGCCGGGTCGCCGATCGTCGCCAGCCACCGTCACGGCGACGACCGGGTGCAGGACGCCTATTCGTTGCGTTGCACGCCCCAGGTGCACGGCGCGGCGCGCGACACCGTCGAGCACGCGCGGGCGATCGCCGCACGCGAGCTCGACTCGTGCATCGACAACCCGGTCGTGCTCCCCGACGGACGGGTCGAGTCGTGCGGCAACTTCCACGGTGCCCCGCTCGCCGCGGTCGCCGACTTCCTGGCCGTCTCGATCGCCGACGTCGGGGCGATCTGCGTCGCCCGCACCGACCGCCTGCTCGACCCGGCGCGGTCGCACGGCCTCCCGCCGTTCCTCGCCCCCGACGCCGGCGTGAACTCGGGACTGATGCTCGCCCAGTACGGCCAGGCGGCGATGGTCGCGGAGAACCGCCGGCTCGCCGTGCCGGCGAGCACCGACACCTTGCCGACGAGCGCGATGCAGGAGGACCACGTGTCGCTGGGCTGGTCGGCGACCCGCAAGCTGCGGACCGCCGTGACGAACCTGTCCCGCATCCTCGCCGTCGAGCTGGCCGCCGCCTCGTGGGGCCTCGCCCTGCGGCGGCCGCTCGCGCCCGCGGCCGGCACCGCGGCGGTCGCCGAAGTCGTTCGCCAGGCGACCGGCGACCCCGGGCCCGACCGGTGGCTGGCCCCTCTGCCTGGCCGCGGTCGAGCACCTCGTCGCCGACGGCTCGGTCGTCACCGCCGCCGACGCCGCGCTCGACGAACCCCTGGCCTGACGGAAGGACGCGGCCTCTCGAGATTGTCGGCGTCGTTCTCGGATACGCCCAGCCCTCGCGTTCGGTGCTGGCGGGCTGTGGCTGACCGGCGCCCAGATCGGGCAATCTGTGGGGCATGGCGGGGTCCGTGAGTTCGCTTCCGCTGCCTGACGATCCGCGGCTGGCTGCGTGGGCGTCTGCCCTTAACGATGCGGGCCACTTTGGGACGCCTGATGGACTCGCAGTGGCGGATCGTGTTTCAGACCGACGAGTGGCGATTGGCCGTCGGAGATACGGGGGACTCCACCGCCTTCCCGATCGGGTCGCATCATTTCGAGTACGGAGGCGGTGGACGTTCGCATAGCGCACTTTCGAGCTCCACTGGAGCTCCGGCGAGCGGGATTCCGGGCGCTGGGAGCCTATGTTCTGGCGAGCACACCGGGAGGTCGCGACGAGCTTCGTCGAATCGTTCATCCCGAGTACGCGGACTTGGTCGACGAGCTGCAACCTCAAGAACTTCCCGTCACATTGGCCAGGCGGAGCGTGATGACGTACGCCGGTGTCCAGGTTGGAACCACTGTGGTCGTGATTCGAATCGACGACAGTGATGGTCGCCTCGCGGGCGTCTGCCAGCTCAGCAAACCGGCGGTCGGGATGTCGCAGCTCACGGTCGCCGCCGCTATCGCAGATTTGGCGCACCTCGAACGGATGCGGATGCTGGAGTCTCCCGACCGTCACCAGGTGGCGATTCTGACCGCCGACCTCGACGGCTCGTCGCCCTTGGCGCGTCGCCTGTCCGAGCGCGCAGTTCTTCGAGTTCACGCGTCGTCTCGTCCGCGCCGCCGATCAATGCATCATCGACGCCGGAGGCATCGTCGGCCGCCACGCCGGAGACGGCATCATCGCCTACTTCCTCGCCGAAACCGCCGGGTCCGAATCCGGTGCCGTGCGAGCGTGCATCACCGCCACGACGAGTCTTCGTCGCCTCCTCGCCGACGTCGCGGCGCGTACCGACATCTCCGCTCCCGACATCTCGTTGCGTTTCGGGCTGCACTGGGGAGCCACCCTGTACATGGGACGGATCCTGTCGGCGGGTCGAAGCGAAGTCACCGCGCTGGGCGACGAGATGAACGAAGCAGCGAGGATCGAAGCCTGCGCGACCGGCGGCCGAACCCTCGCCTCCAAAGCCCTCATCGAACGACTCGACCGCGAGGACGCAGCCGCCCTCGGAATCGACGCCTCCCACACGAGCTACACCCAACTCGGCAATCTCGACACTGCAACCGAGAAGGCACGCAGAGACGCACCCTCCATCCCCGTCTGCGACATCACCGGACCCACCCTCTGAAGCCACAGAACTGCCGATCGGCAGTCGCAGTCTGCGCGGCGCCGGCGACCGAACGACCTTCTCCTAGTTCGGTGCCACTGAGCTCTCGGCGACAGATGGCGAGGTCTACGACCGCCCCAGTGCTCCACCGCCATACGTCACGGATACGGATCATGTCGAGTGTCTCTCGCTCCACCTGCTCGGTCGATCGAGTGGTGCCACGCCACAGGAGCCGCGCGGCGGTGCGATCGTTCTGTTCCACAGGAACCTCGACGGGGCCTCCCGACAACTGCGGTGGCCGCCGGTCGATCCGGCCGTCAGGTTTTGTACCACTGCCCGCTATCCGAGGGTGCCGGTTGCGGCGATCTGGGGGGCCTCTAGGGGCCACTCCGTCGAAAGAAATCTCGGAAAAGGGTTGACCTCTAGAACGTGTGTTCGATAGAATGTGAGCATGCAATCGGTGGTCGAAACGCTCGGCGAAGCAGTCGACACGGCCGCCGCCGTGGACCTCGACACGCTGACCGACACCGAGTTGGACGCCGAGCTGGTCGCGCCTGGTCCGGGAGCGGCACCGTCTCGACGCCGAGATCGCCCGCCGGGCCCACCGCTGGGACACCCGCGGCGTGTGGCAGTCCGATGGCTCCCGCGCCCCGTGGGCCCGGCTGTCCCGCACCGCCAGCCTGTCACCCGGCGCCGCCAAGAAGATCGTTGCGTCACGGCCGTGACGCTCGCTCACGATGCCCGTGACCGCCGAGGCGTTCGCCGCCGGCAGGATCGGCACCGACCACGTCGACCTGCTCGCCCGCGCCGCCGGTGAAGGCCGCCACCGCTGTTCGCCCGCGACGAGGCCGTCCTGGTCGGCCAGTGTGAGGAGCTGACCTACGGGCAGGTGGTCAAGGCGATCCAGTACTGGTGTCAGCGGGCCGACGCCGAACTCGACCACGACGGAACACCGCCACCCAAGCCAGGTTCGCTGCGTCTGCACACCGGGTTCGACGGCACCGTCACCGGCGACTTCACCCTGGACCCGATCGCCGGGGCCACGGTGAGCGAGGCGTTGCGGCGGATCGAACGCGACCTGTACCGCCAAGACCAGCGTGACGGGGTGATCCGCACGATGAGTGAACGGATGGCCGCCGCCCTGGTCGAAATGGCGGTGCGCTCCCAGACCGTCCCCGCCGGCGGGCGCCGCCCGGAGCCGTTGATCTGCATCCTCGCCGGTGAAGCCACCGTCGAACGGGTCTGTGAGCTGGCCAGCGGGGTCGTCATCCACCCCGGCCTGATCGTGCCCCACCTCGACCGGTCCCAGGTGCAGACGTTCATCTTCGACGGCGCCGACAAGGTCATCGCCGCCTCCCCCCAGCGCACCTTCCGGGGGATGCTGCGCCGCGCGATCCAAGTGCGCGACCGGCACTGCCAACACCCGTCCGGTTGCGATGAGCCGATCACCCACTGCGACGTCGACCACCGTGTCGCCTACACCGACGGCGGGATCACCGCCGAAGCCAACGGCAACCTCGAATGCGAGTCGCACAACCGCAAATCCGACCTCCACGGCCGCCAACCCGCCGACGCCATCGAAGCCGCCCGCCAACGCCGACGAACTCGACCACCTCGCCCGCCAACGACTCGCCGCCCTCACCACCGACCACGCCAACCGACCCCCACCCCACGCCGCCTGACCACTCGGCTCGGGCGCGCGGTACCGTCCGGCCGTGGAGATCATCGACGACCTCGTGGCCGAGCAGGATCGGCTCGAGGCGATCCTCGTCGAGCTCGACGAGGAGGCGTGGCTCAGCCCGTCGGCAGCGGCTGGATGGTCGGTGGCCGACGTCGTGCTCCACCTCGCCCAGACCGAGGAAGCCGTCGTCGCCAGCGCCGCGGCAGCGGACCCGGCGGGCGGGGACTCGATGTGGCGGACCGGCGAGGCGGTCGACGACCTCGCCGAGCGAATGGTGACGACGGAGCGGGCGACTCCGTCCGAGGTGTTCGAACGCTGGCGGGTGGCTCGCCGCTCGGCGGTCGCGACGCTGCGGGCGGCGGATCCCGAGCAACGGTTGTCCTGGGCGGCGGCCCCGCTCAAGCCGCGGACCCTGGCGACGACCCGGCTCGCCGAGCACTGGGCCCACGGACTCGACATCACCGAGCCCCTCGGCATCGACTTCCCCGACACCGATCGCTTGCACCACATCGCCTGGCTCGGCCACGCCACGTTGCCCTACGGGTTCTCCGTCGCGGGTGAGCAACCGGCAGAGGTGTACTGCGAGCTGGTGTCCCCCAGCGGCGCGACCTGGCGCTTCGGCCCGCCGGAGGCCGAGTCGCACGATCACCGGTCCTGCCGGTGCGTTCTGCCGGGTCGGTGCCCATCGCCTCTCGCCGGAGGAGTCCGGGCTCGTCACCACCGGCCCGCACGGCTCGACAGCCCTCCGGGTCCTGCGCAACTACGCCGCGTGACACAGTGACGACGTGACCGCCGGCGCGCGCACCGTCAGAGCCCCACGGGGGAGCGAGCTGTCGTGCCGGGGCTGGCCGCAAGAAGCGGCCTATCGGATGCTGCACAACAACCTCGACCCCGAGGTGGCCGAGCGGCCCGACGACCTCGTGGTCTACGGCGGCACCGGGCGGGCGGCCCGCTCGTGGGAAGCGTTCGACGCCATGGCCCGCACGCTGCGCACGCTCGGCGACGACGAGACGATGCTCGTCCAGTCGGGCAAGCCGGTCGGGGTGTTCCGCACCCACGAGTGGGCGCCGCGCGTGCTCATCGCCAACTCCAACCTCGTGCCCGACTGGGCGACGTGGGACGAGTTCCGCCGGCTCGAGGCGGCCGGCCTGACGATGTACGGGCAGATGACCGCCGGCTCGTGGATCTACATCGGCACCCAGGGCATCCTCCAGGGGACCTACGAGTGCTTCGCCGAGATCGCCCGCCGCCGCTTCGACGGCTCGCTGGCCGGCACGATCACCCTGACGGCCGGACTCGGCGGCATGGGTGGAGCGCAGCCGCTGGCGATCACGATGAACGACGGGGTCGCGCTGTGCGTCGACGTGGATCCCGCCCGCGTGCAACGCCGGATCGAGACGAGGTACCTGGACGAGATCGCCGACGACGTCGATGACGCGATCGCGCGCTGCACGGCGGCGCGCGACGAGGGACGCGGGCTGTCGGTCGGGCTGGTCGGCAACGCCGCCACCGTCGTCCCGCGCCTGCTCGACCTCCAGTTCCCGGCCGACATCGTCACCGACCAGACGAGCGCCCACGACCCGCTGAGCTACGTGCCCGTCGACCTCACCCCCGAGGCGTGCGCCGAGCTGGCCCGCTCCGAACCGGACGTGCTCGTGCGCCGGGCCCGCGAGTCGATGGCGATGCACTGCGCGGCGATGGTCGGCTTCCTCGACCGAGGAGCC
Organism: uncultured Acidimicrobiia bacterium; assembly: GCA_963755235.1. Lineage (GTDB taxonomy): Bacteria > Actinomycetota > Acidimicrobiia > Acidimicrobiales > Ilumatobacteraceae > JALZMG01. The sequence continues at coordinate 1,248 of CAVWJT010000021.1, read as the reverse complement.
GAGGTGTTCGACTACGGCAACAGCCTGCGGGCGGAGGCGGAGCTGGGCGGGTTCGACCGGGCCTTCGCCTACCCCGGCTTCCTTCCCGCGTACATCCGGCCGCTGTTCTGCGAGGGCAAGGGCCCGTTCCGCTGGGTTGCGCTGTCCGGTGATCCGGCGGACATCGCCGCCACGGACCGGGCGGTGCTCGAGGAGTTCCCTGACGACGAGGCCCTCGCCCGCTGGATCGGGCTCGCCGGTGCGCGCGTCGCGTTCCAAGGACTGCCGGCCCGGATCTGCTGGCTCGGCTACGGGGAGCGGGCCCGCCTCGGGCTGCGCTTCAACGAGATGGTGCACCGCGGCGACGTGCAGGCACCGATCGTGATCGGTCGCGACCACCTCGACTCCGGCTCGGTGGCCTCGCCCTACCGCGAGACGGAGGCGATGGCCGACGGATCCGACGCGATCGCCGACTGGCCCCTGCTCAACGCCCTGGTGAACACGTCCGCCGGCGCGACGTGGATCTCGATCCACCACGGCGGCGGGGTCGGCATCGGTCGCTCGATCCACGCCGGCATGGTCGCCGTCGCCGACGGCAGCGATCTGGCGGCGCAGAAACTCGAACGGGTACTCACCACCGACCCCGGCACGGGCGTGATCCGCCACGTCGACGCCGGCTACGACCGCGCCGCGGCGGTCGCCACCGAGCGGGGCGTGCGCATCCCGATGGCGGAAGGCTGACCATCCGTCGCCACGCCTCTGTGGCTGACTGCGAGCTCCGGGACGACTGGTTCTTCGCCCAGGACGTCAACGCCTGGTCCTCCCTCGCGTACGTGGCGGTCGGGCTGTTCGTCGTGCTGGCCGTCGCCCGGCGCGGAGTGCCGCGGGCCTTCGTCGCCCTCGGCGCGGCGACCGCCCTGGAGGGCGTCGGCAGCCTGCTGTACCACGGTTCCGACGGCCGTGCCGGTCAAGTGCTCCACGACGGTGCGCTCGTCGCCGTGCTCGGCTTCGTGGCGGGGTGGCACGTCGGCCGGCTGGCCGTGGCCGCGGCGAGGACCGCGGTCGTCGGCGTCGGCACCGGCCTGGCGGTCGGCGTGGTCGCCGGCGCGACGTCATCGCTGCTGACCAATGTGGCCGCGGTCGTGGGCGTCGTGGTCGTCGTCGGCGCCGAAGTCCTGGCGCGTCACCGGGGACTGGCGCCCGTCTGGACGCGTCCGCTCCTCGTGCTCGCCGCCGCCGCCCTGCTCGCCTGGCTCCTCGGGACACCGA
>CAVWJT010000020.1:0-94436 GCA_963755235.1 uncultured Acidimicrobiia bacterium | reverse complement strand
GGCGACAACGGCGAGTTGGGCGGCGAGCGCCAGCGCCTTGCCAGAACAGTGCGGCCGCGTCGACCCCCGCGACGCGCAGGGCGTCGAGGGCACCGTCGTCGGTCTCGACGGCGAAGGCGCGCTGGACGAGGACGAGCAGGCTGAACAAGGTCGCGAGCCACACCAGACCAGGGGCGACCGACTCGAGCAGTGACTCCTCGGCCCCCGCCGGGCGGGGCAGGCGGTCGAGGGCGAAGGCGAACATGACCATCACCACCGCGGCGAACGGCAGCACCTGATTCAGGGCGACGCGGCTGCGCCACTCGATGCGCAGGTCCTTGCCGGCGACGAGCCGGGCGAGCCGCCACGTGCTCACTGGGCAACCCGCTGGGGCCAACGCGGCTCGACGACGCCGGCGACGACGTCGACGCACCGGGTCGCCAGGGAACCCGCCCGCTCCAGTTCGTGGCTGGCGACGACCACGGTGGCGCCGGACGCGGCGGCCTGGCGCAGCGGTGGCGTCGATCTCGTCGTGGGCGGCGGCGTCGAGGCCGGCGTGGGGCTCGTCGAGCAGCCACAGCTGCGCCCGCCGGGCGACCAGGCACGCCAGCGCGGTGCGCCGCTGCTGTCCCGCCGACAGGCGGCGCACGCTCACCGCGGCGAGCCGGCCGGCGAGGCCGAGCCGGGCGAGGGCACCGTCGATCTCGACCGGGGTGGCCCCGACCGTCGACCCCCAGAACCGCACGTTCTCCGCCGCCGACAGGTCGAGATAGAGACCGTTGCGGTGACCGAGCAGCCCGACCAGGCGGCGGACCCGCTGTGCGATCGGCCGACAGGTCACAGCCGAGCACCGTCGCCCGGCCCCGGGCGACCGGCAGCAGACCGGCACACACGCGCAGCAGGGTGGTCTTGCCGGCGCCGTTGGGCCCGCGCAACAGGACGATCTCGCCCCGCTCGACGGTCAGCGACGCTCCGGCCAGGGCGGGGAACCCGCCGAGCACGGCGACGACACCGTCGAGCTCGATCACCGGCGCGTCCATTGCGCCGCGACGCTATCCGTGTTGCCAGTGGCAGCCCCAGGGCCGCCGGTACCGTTGCCGCCGTGACCAGCGACCCGTCGCCGGCCGAGAAACCCCGACGGGTGTCGCGGTGGGACCGACCCAAACCCCCTCACGACTGGCGGTGGGTCGTCGGCGGGATCGGCAGGGTGCTGATCGTCACCGGCCTGCTTGATGTTCGCCTTCGTCGCCTACCAGCTCTGGGGCACCGGGATCGAGTACGCCCAGGCCCAGAGCCGGTTGGACAACGAGCTCGAGGAACTGCTCGCCGTCCCGCCGACGACCAGCACGCCGTGCCGGCGCCGGTCACCACCGTCGAGGGTGAACCGCCGGCGACCACGGTTCCGACCCCCGCGGTGCCGGTGCCGGCCTTCGATCCGGGCGACGCGATCGCCCGCATCGAGATCCCCTCGATCGGCGTCGACTCCGTGGTGGTCGCCGGGGTCGACCCCGACGATCTCAAGAAGGGCCCCGGCCACTACGAGGGGACACCGATGCCGGGGCAACTCGGCAACTCGGCGATCGCCGGCCACCGCACGACCTACGGTCAGCCGTTCTACCGCCTGGACGAGGTGGAGGTCGGGGACGAGATCGTGCTGACGACCGTCCAGGGCCGGTTCGTCTACCGGGCGACGGGCAGCGAGGTGGTCGAGCCGGGCGCGTCGCACGTGGTGGCGACCACCGATCCGACCGTGGCCACGCTGACCCTGACCACGTGCACGCCCCGTTACACCGCGAACGAGCGCCTCGTCGTCTACGCCGACTTGGACGTCGAGGCGTCCGCCCGTCCCCAGCCCCCGGTGCTCGAGTACGGCGGCGAGACCGACGAAGAGACCAGCGGGACGACGGTGCCGGCGACGCACCGTGACCGGCGGGACCTCGCCGACGACGGTCGAGGACCCGACGATCGCCGCCGGTGGCGCTGGCGGTGGCGGGGCGGCGGGCGTCACCGAGGAATCGGCCGACGCGTTCGCCCACGGCTGGTTCAGCGACGGGTCGGCGTGGCCCCAGGTCGTGATCTGGGGGCTGATCTGCACCGCCGTCGCCGTCGCCGCCTACCTCCTGGCCCGCTCGGTCCGACGAGTCTGGGTCGGCGTGTTAGTCGGCTGCGTGCCGTTCCTCGTCGCCCTCTACTTCTTCTTCCAGAACGTCAACCGCCTGCTCCCCGCCGCGCTTGGCTCGTGTTCGCGGCCGGATCTGGCGTCGAGTGAACGCTCGGTGCACATTCCATGCACACCCTTCGGGAGCGACGGGTGTGCCTGCCCCGCCGCCCTTCACCGGCGCCGTCTCCGGTGAACTGTGAGCTCAGCGAGCCGATCTCGGCCCGCTCAGCTCACGCTCCGCCGTCAGACGAGTTCGGCGATGAGTTGGGCGGCGCGGGCGGCGCCGTCGGTCTCCACGTCGCGGTACGTCACCGGTCGGCCGACGGTTTCGACGATGGCTTCGGCGACGAGGTCGGGATCGCTCGTCGCGTAGTCCATGCACCGCCCGGCGCCGTAGCGATCGAGGCGGTGGCGGACGTGGAAGTTCTGCTCGAAGTGATGGCCGAGCGGGAAGTACAGGAACGGCCGCTTGGCCGCGGCCAGCTCCATGGTCGTGGTGAGCCCGCCCTGGACCACGGCGAGGTCGCAGACGCAGAGGTGCCGGTACAGGCGGTCGACGTAGCCGTGGACCTCGAGGCCGGGGTGGGTCGGGAAGCTCGGCCGGGTCGATGCGGGGCCCGGTGACGGCGATCATCCGCAGCGCCGGGGACGTGCCGTTCTTGGCCATCGGGTAGGCGGCGATGACCTTGTCGAGCAGCGCGCGCCCGACGCCGCTGCCCCCCACGGCGACGACGCACACCAGCTCGTCGTCGCGGTAGCCGAGCTCGGCGCGCCAGGCCGGTACCTCCTCGCGGCGTGGGCGGCGTGAAGCCGGTGATGTACCCGGAGAACGAGAAGTGCTCCCCGGTCCAGTCGCGGATGGCCGGGCAGCTCGGCGCCGAAGCGATCAGCCACGATGTCGTCCGGGTTGCCGACGAAGATGGCCCGGTCCCGGATCCACGGGTAGCGGTCGATGTGCTCGATCATCTCGGCGTTGTAGTCGGTGGTCAGGAACGCCTCGTGCTCGCCGCCGTCGGGCATCGGGAGGAAGCCGACGAAGTCGGTCAGCCACACGTGCTGGCCTCGTTTCAGCTCGGGGTTCTCGTGCCAGAAGTGGTCGACGTCCCACGCCTCGTCGCCGATGACCAGGTCGTACAGCCCTTCGTCGACGACCTCCTGGAAGACCATGAAGTTGGCCAGCAGGATCTCGTCCATCCGGCGCAGCGCCTGGAAGCAGTGGAGGTCGTGCTCGCTGGACTCTGACGCGATGTGGGCCGACTCGTTGGCGAGCCAGCGGCTCGCCGGGTGGATCGTCTCACCCTCGGCCTCGAGCACGGCGGTGACCGGGATGCTGGGCCAGCCAGTCGATCTCGAGGTCGGGGCGCAGCCGTTTGAGCTCCTTGGCCACGGCCACGTCTCGCCGAGCGTGGCCGAGCCCGATCGGAGAGGACAGGTAGAGCGCCCGCTTCGGTCGGCTGAGGCCACGTGACCAGACCTTGGTGTGCATCGCCACCCCCGTTGTCTCCTCGATGAAGTCGATGATCAGCCGGTTGACCCGTCACCGGATCGCGGACGTGCGGCAGGTGCCCGGAACCGTCGAGCACGACGAGCTCGCCGCCGGTGAGCTCGGCCACCCGCTGCCCCTCGCCAGCGGCTGGCAGCGGTCGTCCGTGCCGTGGATGACGAGCACCGGGCACTGCACGCCGCCCGCACAGCTCTTCGGCCTCGGTGCCGGCCGGGGCCTGCCGTCCCTCGCGCTCGGCGATCATCGCCTCGACCTCGGTGTCCAGCGCCCAGGACACCGTGTCCTCGAACTGCTTGGTGGAATGGGGCTCCGGCAGCTGCTGGTCGAAGAAGAACTCCACCCACGCCGCGGTAGCCGTCATCGCTTCCGCCAGAAGTTGCGGTTGCGCATCGCCCATCCCGTCGGGTCGACGACCTCCTCGGGCCAACAGCGCTCGGGCTCCACGGTGTACTCGTGCCCTGGCATCACCCCGATACCCGGCGAGATGACCACGAGTCCGACAACGAGATCCGGATGATCGGCGGCGAGCCGCAGTGCCCACGGCCGTCGAATGACAGTGGGCGACGACGACGGTCTGGCGCACACCGGCGGCGTCGAGCACGGCGACCAGGTCGGCATCGATCTCGTCGGGGCCGTAGCGCTCGCTCTGGTGGGGCCGATCCGAGCGACCGGTGCCCCGTCCGTCGGTGGTGACGACGGTGAGGTGGCGCGACAGGTACGGGATCAGCCCCTTCCACGACCGGGCGTGGGTGATCGGTGACGACGGGACGAGGAAGACCGCGAGGTCGCCTTCTCCGTAGACCTCGTACGCGACCTTGACCCCGTCGCGCTCGACGAAGCTTTCGTGATCGGGGTCGCGCGCTCTCATCGGCCGACCCTGTCGACGAAACGCTCGACGAGTTGGTTCACCACCACCGGATCCCTGACGTGGGGCAGGTGGCCGCCGCCCTCGATGAGCACGAGCTCGCCGCCGGTGAGCTCGGCGAACGCCCGGCCCCGTTCGACGTCCTGGCAGACGTCGAGCGTCCCATGGATCACGAGCACCGGAACCGCGAGGTCGCGGCACTGCTGCTCGAACGCCAGGCGCGAAGGTAGGTCGAGATCCTGGGCCTCTTCGCTGGCGGCGAGGATGTCACCGGTCGACTCCAACGCCCACGACACCGCGTCCTCATAGTGCTTCGTCGAGTGGGGTTCGACGAGCTGCTCGGCGAAGAAGAACTCCACCCAGCCGCGCAGGTCGCGCTGAATGGCGTGACGGTTGCACAACGCCCAGCCGGTCGGCTCGTCGATGATCTCCTCCCACCGGCTCGCCGCCTCGACCCAGTGCGGCTTGCCCACCCCGAGGTAGGGGACGCCGGGCGAAATGGCGACGAGCCCGAGCACCCGGTCGCGGTGCGTCGCGATGACGTCGACGGCCCACCAGTTGGCGTGGCAGTGGGCGAGCAGCACGACCTCTTCGAGGTCGGCCGCGTCGAGCACGGCGACGATGTCGCCGACGTTCTCCGCTCGCCGAAGCGGCTCGATCGTGCTCGGCCGGGCGGACCGGCCGGTGCCCCGGCCGTCCACGGTGACGACACGGTGGCGACGGGCGAGGTTGGGGACGATGGCTTTGAAGACCCTCGAGTGCGTGATCGGCGCCGGTGGGACGAGGAGCAGGCTGGGCTCCCCCTCGCCGTAGACCTCGTAGCCGACCTTGACCCCGTCCCGCTCGACGAAGCCTTCGTGGTCGGGGTAGCGAGCCCTCATCGGGCGATCCTGTCGACGAACCGTTTGATGACCCGGTTGACGACCACGGGATCGCGGGCCAGCACACCGTGACCGCCACCGGCGATGGTGACGAGCTGCCCGCCGGTGATCTCGGCCACCCCTTGTCCATTGGCATGAAGCGACATCTCGTCCTGGTCGCCGTGGATGACCAGCACCGGAACGGTGATCCGTTCGCAGAGCGCCCGCGCCGTCTCGCGCTCGGCGAGCAAAGAGGCCGTCTTCGATGGTGACGAGCGTTGATGGGTCGATCTCCAGGCCCCAGGTCACGAAATCCTCGATCTGCTTCGTCGAGTGGGTTTCGGGGAAGAACTGATGGAAGAAGAAATCGAGAAAGTCGGGGTAGCCGCCCTCCTCCCAATAGAAGCGGTTGTACTTCGCCCACCCCTCCGTCGAGTCCAGCCGCTCGTTGAACGGGTGGACTTCGCGCTCGCGGACATCGGCGCCAGCCGCAACGCTGGGCCGAAGCAGACGACGCCGAGCACTCGTTCGGGCTCGTCGGCGGCGAGCACAAGGCTCCACACCGCACCCAGCGAGAGTCCGGCGAGCACCGCCCGGTCGGTCTCCGTCACATCCATCACGGCGAGGGCGTCGGCGGCGAACTCCAGGTAGCTGTAGGCGGACGGTTCCGTAGGACGATCCGACAGGCCCGAGCCCCGCCCGTCGAACGTGATCACTCGGTAGTGGCGGGCGAGGTAGGGCACCTGGAACTTCCAGTGACGCGAATGGGCGATCGACCACGTGGGCAGCAGGAGGATCGTCGGCTCGCCGTCGCCGAACTGCTCCCAGTGGAGCTTGACCCCGTCCCGCTCGACGTAGCCGGCGGTCTCCGGCTCAGCCGCCCGCATCACCCCGCCTTGTCCTGGACCGGGCGAGCGACCGAGCGCTCCTCGGCGGCGCGGATCAGGTCACCGACCCGGCGCAGGCTCGCCCGGATCGGGATCTGATGGCGATCAAAGCCGAGGAGGAGCAGGGCCTCGGCGCCGATGAAGGCGTTGACGATGAGCGCGGCCGCCTCGGATGGTGAGAACGGGCCGAGGCCCCCGAACTCGGCCGCGGCTTCCGTGGCGACATCGTTGAGCAGTTCGTACCAGAGGGTGACCATCTCTCGCGTGGCCGCGCCGATCTCGGGGGTCGACCACCCGGCGGCGATCATCTCTTGGAGGACGCGGACGTAGCCCGACTCGAGGTCGTCCTCGAGGAAGTCGCACGCCTGCTCGTAGCGCCGCCAGAGCGGGATGTCCTCGGCGTACATCTCGGCCTGGCGAGCGAGGCGGCGCTGGTTCTCGACTTCCAGCAGGGCGAGCACCATGCCGCCCTTGGAGCCGAAGTGGTAGTGCACCTGCGACAGCGGCACCCCGGCTTCGTGGGCCACCTTCCGGGTCGACAGGTGGGCGTACCCGTCAGCGAGGAGGCGCGTGCGGGCCGCGTCGAGGATGACCTGGGCCGTCGCGGGTTCGGCGACCGTCATCGCGTTCTCCTCTGTTGTCCTATTCGGTCGATCGACCGAAATCCCAATGTATCTGACCGGGCGCAGCGAGATCAAGCTTGACAATGGGCTCGAGGAGCGCGACAGTCTCGGTCGGTCGGTCGACCGAATCACTCGGCAACGTCGACGTCCGCCAAGGAGGACCCAGGTGACGCAGAGGGAGCGGAGGGGGGACGGGCAGCGGATCGCCGCCGCCCTGCAGCGCCTGAACGACGCGCTCGCTCGTCGCCCGAACTTCGGCCGCCACACCGGCTCGTCGGTGACGACGTTGGGGCAAGGTTTGCGCTGCGAGACCGAGGTGGACGGGTTCACGATCCTGAGTGACCTGGGGCCGGCGTTCGGTGGCGAGGGTTCGGCGCCGACCCCCAGCGTCCTGCTCAGCTCGGCACTGGGTGCCTGCCTCGCGATGGGGTACCAGCTGCGGGCGGCGGAGCACGGAATCGAGCTGACGTCGGTGCGGGTCACGGTGGAGGCCGACTCCGAGGTCGGCGGGATGCTGCGGTGTGATTCGCCGGCCCCGCCGGGGTTCACCGGGATCCGCTACCGCGTCGACATCGAAAGCCCTGCCCCGCGGAATGACCTCGAGCGGATCGTCGATCTCGCCGACCGGCTGAGCCCGGTGCTCGACGCGGCTGACGAGAGTGAACCGGGTGCAGCGCACGGTCTCGATCAACGAGCAGGCGGCCTGACGTGGAGGCCAAGGTCCACCGTTGGGTGCAACGGCAGGGATGGGATCGAGCCGTCGACTACTACCAGACGTACTGGCGGGAGCAGCTGCGGCCGGCGCACGAGCGGGTCCTGGAGGCGGCCGATCTGCGTCCGGGCCAGCACGTGATCGACATCGCCTGCGGTACCGGGATGGTGACCATTCCCGCGGCGACCGCGGTCGGTCCCGACGGTCACGTGTTGGCGACCGACATCGCGCAGAACATGGTCGACGACACCGGCCGACGGGCGCAGCAGGCGGGACTGACCAACGTCGACGTCCGCCGCTGCGACGCCGAGCAGCTCGATGCGACCGGGCCGTTCGACGTTGCGCTGTGCTCGCTCGGTCTGATGTACGTGCCGTCCCCACCGGCGGCGATCAACGAGATGCGCCGGGTCCTGCGCTCCGGCGGGGCCGCGGTCGTCTCCGTGTGGGGCGAGCGGCGCAACTGCGGCTGGGCGGAGCTGTTCCCGATCGTCGACGCCCGGGTCACCAGTGACGTGTGCCCGCTGTTCTTCGGGCTCGGAACCGGCGACCTTCTCGCCCACCTCTTCGAGCGGGCCGGGTTCATCGACGTCGCCCAGGTGCGGTTGAGCGTCGATCTGGTCTACGCCGACGAGGCCGCCGCGCTCGGAGCGGCGTTTCTCGGCGGACCGGTGGCACTCGCCTACTCCCGGTTCGATAACGCGACCAAGGCCTCGGCGCACGACGACTACCTTGCGTCGATCGCGCCGTACAGGGAGGGCGCCGGCTACCGGGTCCCCGGCGAGTTCGTCATCGCCTCCGGCCGACGGCCGTGATGCCCTCATCACAACCACAACCCAACCCACATCACCACCAAGGAGACACCCGATGACGATCACCGACACGCCAATCGACAACGGCGTCAACACCGAGGCACTGGTCGGTGCCCGTGAGGCGCTGACCGCGGCCCCGGAGGCCGCCGAGTTCACCTGGCGCGCCACCTGCTCGTGGGTGCACGGCACCCACAGCCGCTCGACCGTCGAGAGCTTCTCGGGCCTCGGGCAGGAGCACTCCCACCTCTCGACGTTCACGTTCGACGCCGACCACCCCGAGTGCTTCGCATCCGAGGACAAGGGAGCGACACCGGCCGAATACGTGCTCGTCGCGCTGGCCAGCTGCCTCACCGCCGGCGTCGCCGCCGTCGCCCAGTATCGCGAGATCCAACTCAAGTCGGTCACCGCCACGGTCGAGGGTGACATGAACGTGCTCGGCATCCTCGGCGCCGATCCCGACGTGCGCAACGGCTACCGCGACATCCGGGTGCGCTTCGCCATCGACGCCGACGCCTCTCGTGAAGATCTCGAGGCGCTGGTGGCCCAGTCACAGAAGCGTTCGGCCGTGTTCGACGTCCTCACCAACCCGACCGACGTCGTCGTCGAGGTCGCCTGAGCAGGACCATGTTCGTCCCGGTTGTGATCGTCGGCGCCGGCCATGCCGGCCTGGCGATGAGCCATCGCCTCACCGAGCGCTCGATCGACCATGTGGTGGTCGAGCGCGGTGAGGTGGCCAACTCGTGGCGCACCGAGCGGTGGGAGTCGCTGCGGCTGCTGACGCCGAACTGGCACGCCCGGCTGCCCGGGCACCGGCACCACGGCCACGACCCGGACGGGTTCATGTCGGTGCGTGACGTCACCAACCTCATCGCCGGCTACGCCCGAACGATCGCCGCGCCCGTGCAGTCCGGCACCATCGTCACACGGGTGACGGCGCTCGCCGACGGCTACGAGATCACCACCGATCGCGGTGTCTGGCGGTGCACAGCGGTGGTGATGGCCACCGGCGCCTGCAGCGTCGCCGTCGTCCCGCCGATCGCCGCCGGGCTCCCCGACGAGATCGCCTCCGTGACCCCGCAGGCGTATCGCCGCCCCGACGAGCTGGCCGACGGCGGCGTGCTGATCGTCGGGGCGTCGGCCACCGGGGTCCAACTCGCCGAGGAGATCCACCGCAGCGGTCGCCCCGTCACGCTCGCCGTCGGCGAACACGTCCGCATGCCCCGGACGTACCGCGGCCGCGACATCTTCTGGTGGACCGACACCGCCGGCATCCTCGACGAGCCCTACGACGCCCTCGACGACGTCGTGCGCGCCCGCCACCTCCCGTCGCCCCAACTCATCGGCACTCCGCAACGGCGCTCGATCGATCTCAACTCGCTGCAGCGTCTCGGGGTCAGGATCGTCGGTCGGCTCGGCCGGATCCGCGACGGCGCGGCCCAGTTCTCCGGTTCGTTGCCCAACACCTGCAAGCTCGCCGACCTCAAGATGAACCGGCTGCTCGCGAGCCTCGACGAATGGGCGACGCTCGCCGGCATCGACGACGAGGTCGGAGATCCCGAGCGCTTCGAGCCGACCTGCATCCCGGCGACCACGTCCACCGACATCGATCTCGAGCGTGACGACATCCGCACCGTGATCTGGGCCACCGGCTACCGCCCCGATCACCGCTCGATCGAACTGCCCGTGTTCGACCACAAAGGGATGATCCGCCATGACGGCGGAGCCGTCCGTGGGGCTCCCGGAATGTACGTGCTGGGGCTCAACGTCCTCCGCCGCCGCGGGTCGAGCTTCATCGGTGGCGCCGCACGGGACACCGCCGATCTGGCGGCCCACCTCCACCAACACCTCGATACCCAAGTCATCAGCGTCTGAAGTCTCCGCGAGCCGCGCTCCGTACCATGCGGGCGACGCTATGGCGACTCCCGTCGACCCACCCGATCCCGTGCGCACCCGCCGGGCCCAGGTCGCCCGGTGGACGGCGCTCGCCAACCGCGCCGGATACCTGCTGCTCGCGGTCGCGGTGGTGCTGTTCTTCGTCGCCCTGGCGGTCGGGTTCAACGCGACCATGGCGACGCTCGTCGTCGCCGCGTTGGTCGCCGCGTGCGTGCTGCTCGCCCCGTCGATCATCCTCGGCTACGCGGTCAAGGCCGCCGAACGGGAGGACCGAGAACACGGTTGGTGAGTGGTCCGGTGGTTACCCTGGGGTAACCGTGTCCGCGAGCACCCAGTCCTCCACCCCCCGCCTCACGGCGACCGCCCGCCGCGAGCAGCTGCTCGACATCGCCCTCGGGGTCTTCGCCCGCAACGGCTACCACGACACGTCGATGAACGACATCGCCGACGCCGCCGGGGTCACCAAGCCGGTGCTGTACCAGCACTTCGACTCCAAGCGGGAGCTGTACCAGGCGTTGCTCGACGAGGTCAGCAACCGATTGCTCACCGCCATCGTGACCGCCGCCGCCGGCGCCACCGACGGCCGCGAGCAGACCGAGCGCGGCTTTCGGGCGTACTTCCGGTGGGTGGCCGAGGATCACGATGCCTTCATGCTGCTGTACGGCGGCGGCACGCGGCAGGACGACGAGTTCGCCCACGCCGTGCGGCGGGTCACCGCCGGGGCGGCCGAGGCGATCGCCCCCCTCATCACCGTCGACATCGACGCCGAGCATCGGCTCACGCTCGCCCACGCCCTGGTCGGGCTCGCCGAGGGCGCCAGCCGCCGCCTCGTCGAGCGCGGCGACCGCTTCGACCCCGACCAGATCGGCCGCCAGGTGAGCGACCTGGCGTGGGCCGGCCTCCGCGGCGTCCGCCGCACCGACTGACCACGACGAACTGGGCGCGATCCTTCTCACGCGGCGTTCTGGGCGCGTTCCTTCTCGACGGTTGAGAATTTCTGCGCCCAGATATTCGGTCAGCGTGACTGAAAGGCGACCCCGCGGTAACTGTCGACGTATCCGGCGGCCTTGGCGGCCACGGCGATCTCCGTGCCCACCGGTGAGGTCGCCAGCGGGTCGCCGTCGACCTTGCGCAGCTCGACCTTGCGCAGGCGGCCCGCTCGCACGAGATCAGCGAGGGCCTCCGCCCACGATCGGTCGTCGAGCGTCGCCGGGAACGTCACCAAGTGGAACGACCGGCGGTCGTACCACGCCAGGGGTACGCCGTCGCGCAGCACGACCGACGCCGCGCCCGTGCGGGCGGGGTGCCCGGCCGTGTCCGGCCAGGCGAGCGCCGCACCGTAGGGCTGGGCCGGATCGGTCGCCGAGAGCACCACGGGCGCGGCGACCGCGCCGGAGCGCGGCGTCGGCCCGCTCGCGCACCTGGCGAAGACGGTCGACGGCGCCGGGCAGGGCGAACTGGGCGGCGCCGAGGCCGCTGACGAAGTACCCCCGGCGGACCTGGCCGCGCTCCTCGAGCACCTTCAACACGCCGTACACGGCGGCGTACCCGCCGACCACGCCTTCGGCGAGCACGGCCTCGCGGGTGACGACGCCGTGGCGCTCGACGAGCTGCAACGCCGTGGCGTGCGCCGCCTCGGTCGGTGACGGCACCGGCTCGAGCAGCGGGGCGACGAGGCTCCAGCGGCCGGCGCCGGCCGGCGGACCGATCCGGGCGAGGCGGCCCGGACGTGGGCGGCCGCGGTACGGCTGGTGGCGACGCGGCGACCGACCTCCCGACGACCCGGTCATCGCCCGCAACGGGGCGAGCGAGTCGTTGGTGACCTCTCCCGCCCAGACGAGATCCCACAGCGCGGCGAGCAGCTCGGTGTCGGACGCACCGGGCGCGGCGGCGCGCAGCTGGTTCCAGAAGCTCGCTCCCCGATCGGCCAGCGCCGCTCGGATCGCGTCGTGCAGCGCGCCCTGCGGCGGATCGAGGCGCTCCCAGCCGGGCGCCAGCAGCGCCAGCTGGTCGGCGAAGCACACCCGCACCCGCCCGTCGGTCGAACCGATCGCTCCCGCCCCGACCCACAGGACGTCGCCCGCCGTGCACAGCTCGTCGAGCTGGCTCTGGCGGTAGTCCTCGACCCGGGCCGCGAGCACGTCGTGCTCGAGCGTGGACGCGACGAGCGGCGCGCCGGCCAGCAGCCCGAGCGCCTCGACCACGGCGTCACCGCCGCGGCGCGGCGGGGGGATGCCGTGCCACGCGGGGAGGAAGCGGGCCAACGCCTCCTGCTCGACCGGCTCGACCTCGCGGCGCAAGGCGGCCAGCGAGCGGCGGCGCAGCTGACGGAGCACCTCGGTGTCGCACCACTCGCGGCGGACGCCGTCGGGGCGGAACTCGCCGCGCACCACCCGCCCCTCCGACTCGAGCGCTGCCAAGCGCGCCGGCGACTCGCGACTCGGGGACGCCCAGCCGGGCGACCACCTCGCGTTCGACGAACGGCCCGTGGGTGCGGGCGTAGCGGCCGATCAGATCCTCCAGCGGGCGGGGCACGGGGTCGGTGAACGCCGCCGGCAGGCCGAGCGGGAGCGCGCAGCCGAGCGCGTCGCGGTAGGCGGGCGGCGTCGTCGGCGACGGCGAAACGAGCCTCGCCTGCGACGGTCACCTCGATCGCCCGCCGCTCGGCGACAAGCTCCTTCACCCATCCGCCCGGGGCTTCCGACCGCAGGTCGAGCTCCTCGGCGGTGAGGTCGCCGACGGTGCGCAGGACGTCGTGCAGCTCGTCGGCGCTCCGGGCGCGGCGACCGTCGGACAGGCGTTGCAGGTCGAGCTCGACATCGGCGAGCACGCCGGGATCGAGGAGCTCGCGCAGCTCCTCGGCTCCGAGCAGGTCGCGCAACAGGTCGCGGTCGAGCGCCAGCGCCGCGGCCCGCCGCTCGGCGAGCGGGGCGTCGCCCTCGTACATGTAGGCGGCGATCCAGTTGAACAGCAGGCTCTGCGCCATCGGGCTCGGCTTGGCGGTGTCGACGCTGACGAGCCGGACGGCGCGGCTGCGGAGCTGCCCGAGCACCTCCCGCAGCGCCGGCACGTCGAACACGTCCTGCACGCACTCGCGGGTCGCCTCGAGCAGGATCGGGAACGTCGGGAACTTGGCCGCCACGGCGAGCAGATCGGCGGCCCGCTGACGTTGCTGCCAGAGCGGCGTGCGCTGGTCGGGCCGGCGGCGGGGCAGGAGCAGCGCCCGCCCGGCACACTCCCGGAAGCGGGACGAGAAGAGCGCCGTCTGCGGCAGGGTGGCGACGACGAGCTCGTCGATGTCGTCCGGGTCGATGAGCAACGCGTCGAGCGGCAGCTCGTCGGCGTGCTCGGGCAGCCGCAGGACGATGCCGTCGTCACCCCACATCGACTCGACGGGCAGGTCGTGCCGATCGCTCAGCCGCTGCTCGATCGCCATCGCCCACGGCGCGTGGACCGGCGTGCCGAACGGGCTCAGCACGCAGACCCGCCAGTCGCCGATCTCGTCGCGGAAGCGCTCGACGACGACGGTGCGGTCGTCGGGGACGACGCCGGTGGCCTCGGCCTGCTCGTCGACGTACTGGAGCAGGTTCGCCGCGGCGAGCGGGTCGAGCGAGTAGTCGGTGCGCAGTCGCTCGGTGGCCGCGCCGTGATCGAGGTCGCGCAGCTCCCGGACGAACCCGCCGAGCGCGCGGCCGAGCTCCAGGGGGCGGCCCGGGCGGTCGCCGTGCCAGAACGGCATCTTGCCCGGCTCGCCCGGCGCCGGGGTGACGGTGACCCGCTGGAACGTGATGTCCTCGATCCGCCACGTCGACGCGCCGAGCACGAACGTCTCCCCCGGCCGGCTCTCGTACACCATCTCCTCGTCGAGCTCGCCGACCCGCTTGCCGTCGGGCAGGAAGACGCCGAACAGGCCGCGGTCGGGGATCGTCCCCCCCGACGTGACGGCGAGGCGCTTCGACCCGTCCCGCGCCCGCACCGTGTCGGTGACCCGGTTCCAGACGACGCGGGGCCGCAGCTCGGCGAACTCCTCGCTCGGGTAGCGGCCGGCGAGGAGGTCGAGGGTGTTGCCGAGCTGCTCGGTGGAGAGGTCGGCGAAGTTGGCGCTCCGGCGCACCATCGCCGCCAGCTCGCTCACGGGCGTCTCGCCGCGGGCCGCGGTGTGGGCGACGAGCTGCTGGGCGAGCACGTCGAGCGGATTGCGGAGGTACCGGGTGCTCTCGATCGCGCCGTCGAGCATGCGCCGCGTGACGACGGCCGCCTCGAGGAGGTCGCCGCGGTGCTTCGGATAGATCGTCCCCCGGCTCGGCTCGCCCACCTGGTGGCCGGCCCGCCCGATGCGCTGCAGCCCGCGGCTGACGGCGCCGGGGGATTCGACCTGGACGACGAGGTCGACGGCGCCCATGTCGATGCCGAGCTCGAGGCTGCTGGTGGCGACGATGGCCCGGAGATCGCCGCGCTTGAGCTGGTCCTCGACGATGACCCGCTGCTCGCGGGCGAGTGAACCGTGGTGGGCCTTGACGAGCTCCTCGCGCAGCCGGCCGGTGTCCGGGTCGACGCCGATGCCACGCTCCTCGGCCAGCTCGTTGAGCTTGGCCGCGAGGCGCTCGGCCTGCCGGCGGGCGTTGCAGAAGATGATCGTCGAGCGGTGCTCGAGGACCTGGTCGAGGATCTTCGGGTAGATGCTCGGCCAGATGCTCGTGCGGCGGGGCGTCAGGGCGACGTCGGCCGGTCCGCTGCGCAGCTCGACGACCTCCTTGCCGAGGTCGGCCATGTCCTCGACCGGGATCACGACCTCGATCTCCATCGGCTTGCTGATGCCGGCGTCGACGATCGTCACCGGGCGCGGCTCGCCGGGAGCGCTGTAGCCACCGAGGAAGCGGGCGACCTCCTCGAGCGGTCGCTGCGTGGCGGACAGCCCGATGCGCTGGGGCGGGCGGGCGGTGATCTCCTCCAGCCGCTCGAGCGACAGCGACAGGTGGGCGCCGCGCTTGGTCGGGGCGAGGGCGTGGATCTCGTCGACGATGACGGTCTCGACCCCGGCCAGCGTCTCGGCCGCCGACGACGTCAGCATCAGGTAGAGGCTCTCGGGCGTGGTGATGAGCAGATCGGGCGGCCGGCGGATCAGCTTCTGTCGATCCCGCGACGCGGTGTCACCGGTGCGCATCGCGACCTCCGGTGTCGACACCGCCTCGCCGAGCCGCTCGGCGGCGAGCGCGATCCCGGCGAGCGGGGCCCGGAGGTTCTTCTCGACGTCGAACGCCAGGGCCCGCAGCGGCGAGATGTAGAGCACCCGGGTGCGGCGGGTCCGTTCCTCCGGCGCGGGGCTCGTTGCCAGGGCATCGATGGCGGCGAGGAAGGCGGCGAGGGTCTTGCCGCTTCCGGTCGGGGCGCAGATCAGGGTGTGCTCGCCGGCGGTGATCGGCGGCCATCCCTGCAGCTGCGCCGCCGTCGGCTCCGGGAACGACGCGCCGAACCAGGCCCGCACGGCGGGCGAGAACGCCGCGAGCACCGAGTGATCCGCGATGGGGTCGAGGCTAGCGAGGGGGTGTCACTGCGAACCCGTGCCCGGGTGTGCCGTTGAACACGGGAGTGACGCCGTTCTGTCGTTTGGAATCAACCGGTTCGGGACGACTTCAAACGACAGAATGCCGCTACCGGGCCGTGCGGTCCATCGCCAGCGCCTTGAGCCGGCGGTAGTCGACCTTCCCGTTGGCCGCCCTGGCGATCGAATCGACCACGACCACGTTGCGCGGCGCCTTGTAGGCGGCCAGCTGGGCGGTGACGTGCTCCTTGAGCGCCCCGGCGTCGACGGTGGCGCCGTCCGCCGGCTCGACGACACCGCAGATCGTCTCGCCGAACCGCTGGTCCGGAACGCCGACGACGACTGCGTCGCGCACGCTCGGGTGGGTCTTGAGGGCCTCCTCGACCTCCTCCGGGAAGACTTTCTCGCCGCCGGTGTTGATGCACACCGAGCCGCGACCGAGCAGGTGGATCGTGCCGTCGGCGTTGACGGTGGCGAAGTCGCCGGGCACGCTCCAGCGGCGGCCCTCGAGGTCGCGGAACGTCTGCGCCGTCTTGGCCTCGTCCTTGTAGTAGCCGACGGGGAGGAAGCCGCCGACGGCGACCATGCCCATCTCGCCGGATCCCGGTTCGACCCGCCGGCCGTCGTCGGTGAACACGGCGTTGTTCTCGGTCACCATGAAGCGCGCCGTCTCGGTGGCGACGCCGGCCATGGACACGGACGCGCCGAGTCCGACGGCCTCCGACGAGCCGAACGAGTCGTACAGGATCGCCTGGGGCATGTGGCGGAGCAGGCCGGCCTTGTTCTCCTGGCTCCACATGACCCCTGACGACGAGATCACGGCGACGGAGGAGAGGTCGTACCGGCCGGGCTCGGCGTCGAGGTGCTCCAGCATCGGCTGGGCGAACGCCTGGCCCACGATCACGATGTTCGTGGCCCGGTGGCGCTCGGCGGCGGCGAACAGCTCGGCGACGTCGAAGTGGCGGTTGACGAGGGTCACGACGGCCCCGCCGAGGTTCATCGCGATGAGCGCCGAGAACTGCCCGGTGCCGTGCATCAGCGGGCAGGCGACGAGCATCACCGGTCCGTCGGGCCCGTCCGGATCGGCGCGGTCCGGCGAGCTCGGCGACCGACGTTGCGGGCGGAGCGCCGACGAACGGGTTGCCCCCGGCCCCGAGCACGTTGAACAGATCGTCCTGGCGCCACATCACCCCCTTGGGGATGCCGGTCGTGCCGCCGGTGTAGAGGAGCAGCAGGTCGTCCCCGCTGCGGGCGGGAGCCGTCGCGGGGAGCGCCGCCCCGGACGCGGCGGCGGACTCGTAGGGCGTCGCCCACTCCGGGCCGGCTCCGGTGTCGTCCGCGACGGCGTACCACCGCTTGACCTTGCCGAGGCGGGGCCGGATGCCGTCGAGCAGCTCGCCGAACCGGGCGTGGAACACCACCGCCTCGGCGTCGGCGTTGTCGAAGAGGTACACGAGCTCGTCGCCGCCGTAGCGGTAGTTGGTGTTGACCGGGACCATCGCCGCCTTGAACGTGGCGACCATCGCCTCCATGTACTCGGGGCCGTTGTGGAGGTAGCAGGCCACCTTGGACTGGTGCCCGAGCCCACTGGCCACGAAGTCGGCGGCGAGCGCCGTCGCCCGCCGATCGAGGTCGCCCCACGTGACCACCCGCTCGCCGTGGACCAGGCAGGGCCGGTCAGGGATGCGGGCGGCGATCGCCTCGTACACGTCAGCGAAGTTCCAACCCGTCGTCATCGTCGACAACGTATGCGGCGGCTCAGTGCCCGGCGAAGGCGTCCTCCAGGAACCACGCCGCGGAGCGGGTGATCTTGGCGTCGATGAGCAGCGGCGCCGAGCGGTCGCCGTCGACCCACTGGGCGACCGGCGCGAGGTCGGCCCGGTGCGCACGGTGACGGCCTCGAAGCCGAAGCCCGTGGCGATGGCGGCGATGTCGGTCGGCGGGAACTCGACGGTGTCGAGGCGGTGTCCGTGCGGGCCGAAGTGGTGGATCTCGGCGCCGTAGGCGTCGTCGTTGTACACGATCACGACCATCGGCAGCCCGAGACGGACGACGGTGTCGAGCTCGGCGACCCCCATGAGCCCACCGCCGTCGCCGACGGCGGCGACCGGGAGTCGATGCGGTTGGGCGAGCGCGGCCCCGATCGCGGTGGCCAGACCGAGCCCGATCGACTGGAACGCCTGCGTGAAGCAGAACCCCCACTCGTCCGGCACCGACAGGTACATGCTCGGGTAGCCCATGAAGTTGCCGGAGTCGACGCTGACGACCCGGTCGGCCGGGCAGCAGGTCGTCGAGCGCGATCGTCAGCGTGCGCGGGTCGATGCGGTCGGCCGTGCTGTTGTCGGTGTAGGGGACGTCGCGCCAGCGGATCTCGGCGGCGATGCGAGACGCGAGCTCGTCGCTGCGGTAGCCGGGACGCCCGCCGGCCGCCTGCGTCGCGGCGGCGATCGCCGTCTCGCGCACGTCGCCGACGACTCCGACCGCGCCGGCGCGGTGGGCGCCGAGCGCCTGCGGATCGTCGTCGACCTGGATCACGGTGGCACCGTCCGCGATCAGATGTCCGTGCCGCATCGTCCACATGTTGAGGGCGCAGCCCCACCCGACGATCAGGTCGGCGCCGCTGATCAGCTCGGCGGCGAGCGGCGAGGAGAACCCGCCGGACACGTCGAGCGACCACGGGCTGCCGTTGAACAGCCCCTTGGCCACGGCCGACGTCGCGAGCAGCGCTCCCGTCGCGTCGCCGAGCTGCTCGAGGGCGATCCGGCATCCGGCGCCACGGGCCCCTCGGCCAGCGACGAACACGAGTCGCTGGGCCCGGTCCAGCGCGTCGACGAGCGTCGCCAGGTCACCGTCGTCAGGCGGGACCGGTCGGCACCGCGTCGCGGCCGCGGCGCCGGCCGCGGCGTCGGGCGCCACCGACTCGGCCTGCAGCGGCAGCGGGACGTTGAGCACGACGGTCCGGCGCCCGTGACGGGCCAGCTCGACGGCGGCGCGGGTCTCGGCGACCGCGGTCGCCGCGGACGTGATCCGGGCCGGCACCGCCGACACCGCGGCGGCGAGCGCGGCCTGGTCCACGTAGAAGTTGGACCGCGGCTGGGTCACCTCGGCCGCAACGACGATCATCGGCGTCCGGCTCTTGGCCGCCTCGGTGATCCCCGTCATCGCGTTGGTGAGGCCGCACCCCTGATGGACCGTCAGCGCCGACAGCTGTCCCGCTCATCCGGGCGTAGCCGTCGGCCATCGTCGCCGCGCCGTTCTCGTGCCGGGCGGCGACGAACGTGGCGCCGGCGTCGACCAGGGCGTTGGTGATGTGGAAGTTGCCCGAGCCGACGACGCCGAAGACGCAGTCGATGCCCGCCTCGGCGAGCGTCCGGCCCACCGCCTCGGCGACGTTCATCGGTGTCCGCCCGGACGACCCGTCAACGCTCGACGAGCGCGAGCACCCGCACCGGTGATCCGGAGCCACCGACGATCCGCAACGGAGCGGCGATCACCACCGAACCGGTCGGCGGCAGCAGGTGGAGGTTCTGCAGCTGGGCGAGGCCGTACTTGCCGTTGCCGAGGAGGAACGAGTGGCACGGGAACGGGGGGTCGAACGAGTGCGCCGCCCCGGCGTCGGTGCCGATCGTCTCGACGCCGACGCCCTGCAGCGGCGACTCCTCGGCGACCCAGCGGGCGCACTCCACCGACATGCCCGGGCTGGTCGGGCCGGTGTCGGTGTTGTTGATCATCTCCTGCTGCGTCGTCCGCGACGACCACCCGGTGCGGCAGAGCAGCCAGCCGCGGTCGGGGAACGGTCCGTGCTCGGCGGTGAACGCGCTCGAGATGCTCGACCTCGATCAGGAAGTTCGGGTCGGCCGCGACGCGGTCGACGACATCGAGGACCACCGCCGGGGCGACGAACGCCGACACCGGCACGCTGCCGACGTCGGCCTGGTCCATCCCGGTCACCCAGTGGATCGGGGCGTCGAAGTGGGTGCCGGTGTGCTCTCCGGTGTGGAAGTTGTTCCAGTACCACGCCGGGCCGCGATCGTCGTAGCGGCTGATCTCCTCCAGCTCGAACCGCGCCGTCTGACCGAACTCCGGGGGCAGCTCGAGCAGCGGCGTCTCGCTCGAGAGCGGGGCGGTGAGGTCGATCACGTCGATCGATCCGGACGAGAGGGCACGGGTCAGTTCGGCGAGGACGGCCATCACGCCAGTCTTGCCCGCCGGACGCCTCCCGAAGCCCTCAACGAGCGGACGGCAGGGCGACCAGGTCGCGGTCGAGGTCGGCCACGGTGCGCGCCCCGGTCAGTGCCATCGTGCGACGGACGTCGCTCTTGAGCATCGCCAGGACGCGGTCGACACCCTGCTCGCCGGCAGCGCCGAGCGCGTACAGGTAGGCCCGCCCGGCCATGCACGCCCGCGCGCCGAGGGCGACCGCCTTGACGATGTCGCTCCCCCGCCGCACGCCGCCGTCGCAGATCACCTCGACGCGATCCCCCACCGCGTCGACGACCGGGGCGACGAGGTCGATCGGCGCCGGCGCGGTGTCGAGTTGGCGGCCACCGTGGTTCGACAGCGCCACCGCCTCGACGCCGTGCTCGGCGGCGAGGACGGCGTCAGCCACGCACTGGATGCCCTTGATGACGATCGGCCGGTCCCAGATCGACCGCATCCACTCGACGTCCCGCCACGAGAGGTTGGCGTCGAACTGATCGGCGGCGTAGGCGGCGATGGACACCGCGGTCTTGCCGGGGTCGACGGCGCGTCCCGTCACGTTGGCGAACACGATCGGTTCCGACCGGGCGAACGCCCACGTCCAGCCCGGGTGCAGGGCGCCGTCCACCAGCGTGCCCAGCCGGAGCTTGGGCGGCATCACGAACCCGCGGCGCACGTCCCGGTCGCGATGGCCGAGCACGGCGGTGTCGACCGTGATCACGATCGCCTCGTAGCCGGCGTCGGCGGCCCGGGAGATCAGGTCCTTCACCAAGCCGCGATCGCGGAAGGTGTACACCTGGAACCACTTCGGACCGTCGCTGACCGCGGCGACGTCCTCGATCGACCGGGTGGCCATCGTCGAGAGCGTGTACGGAAGCTCCGCGCGCTGGGCGGCGCGGGCGACGGCGAGCTCTCCCTGCGGATCGGCGACCCGCGTATAGCCGGTCGGGGCGAGCACGAGCGGGTACGGAAGCGGGCGGCCGAGCACCGTCGTCGACGGATCGACGCCGGCGACCTCGCGCAGCACGCGCGGGCGGAACTCGATCCGGGCGAAGGCCTCGGAGTTGCGGGCGAGGGTGCGCTCGTCGTCCGCGCCGCCGTCGATGTAGTCGAAGACCCCGCGCGGCAACCGGCGGCGGGCGATGCGGCGGAAGTCCTCGACGGACGCCACCTTGCCGATGCGCCGCTTGTTGGCGTCGAGCTCGATGCGGCGGAATTGCATCGTCGACCGGAGCGTGTCGAGCACCTTCATCGAAGCGGAACCTACCGCGGCTCGTCGCGGACGACCTGACCGTCGGCGAGCTCGATCGACCGTGTCAGCCGGACGTGCTCGAGCAGCGCGCGGTCGTGGGTCACGAGGAGCAGGGTCCCGTCGAAGCCCTCGAGGGCGGCTTCGAGCTGCTCGATCGCCGGCAGGTCGAGGTGGTTGGTCGGCTCGTCGAGCACGAGCACGTTGGCGCCGTTCGCCATCAGCAGCGCCAACGACGCCCTGGTCCGCTCGCCCGGCGACAGCGTGCCGGTCGGCCGGGTGACGTGGTCGGCCACGAGCCCGAACTTGGCGAGCAGCGTCCGCACGTCGGCGGCGTCCCACCCGGTCGAGTCCTGGAAGGCCCGCAGGAGCGACGGCGACGTGGCCAGCCGGTCCCGGGCCTGTTCGACCTCGCCGACCACCACGCTCGGGCCGAGGCGCCGCCGTCCGGCGGCCAGGTCGGTCCGCCCGAGCAGCGCGTCGAGCAAGGTCGTCTTGCCCGAGCCGTTCGCTCCGAGCACCGCGATCCGCTCCCCGGTACCGATGGTCAGGTCGATCGGCCCGAGTCGGAACGAGCCGCGGTCGACGACGGCCCCCTCGAGGCGGGCGACGACATCGCCACTGCGGCCGGCCGACGGCACCGACAGCTGCAGCCGCCACGGCTCCCGCGGCTTGGCGACGACCTCGAGCCGCTCGATCGCCCGCTCGGTGCGGGCGGCCCGACCGGCGAGCTGCTCGGTCTGGTTGATGCGGAAGGCGCGGATGTTCTTGTCCGGTTCGTCCGACCGCCGCACCTTGGCCAGCCCCTGGCTGGCCCACTCCCGCTCGCGCTGCGACCGCTGGGCGAGCGATCGGCGCCGCTCGTCGTACTCGTCGAAGCGCTCCCAGGCATGGCGCCGAGCCGCCTCCCGCTCGTCGAGATAGCCCTGCCACCCGCCGGCGAAGTGGCTCGCCCGGTGGGTGAACTCGTCGAGCTCGATCACGTGCGTCACCGTGCGGGCGAGAAACGTGCGGTCGTGGCTCACCAGGACCACCGCGGCGTCGAGCCCGGTCACCCAGCGCTCGATCCGATCGAGCCCGTCGAGATCAAGGTCGTTGGTCGGCTCGTCGAGCAGGAAGACGTCGAACCGGGCCAGCAGCAGGGCGGCCAGACTTGCTCTTGCGGCCTCCCCGCCGGACAGCGACGCCGTCGACTCGTCGAGTAGCCGGGCCGGCAACCCGAGGTCCGCCCACACCTGGCCGACGCGGGCGTCGAGGTCGGCGCCGCCCAAGCCGAGCCAACGGTCGAGGGCGGCGGCGTAGTCGTCGTCGGCACCGGGCCGGTGGGCGGCGAGCGCAGCTGTGGCCGCGTCGAGGTCGCCGTGGGCGGCCGCCACGCCCGTGCGGCGGGCGAGGTACGCCCGCACGGTCTCGGTCGCCGCGCGTGACGGCTCCTGGGGCAGGTAGCCGACGGTGGCGGTCGGCGGCGTGCGGAGCACCCGTCCCCGGTCAGGCGTGATCTCGCCGGCCAAGGCGCGCAGCAGCGTCGTCTTGCCGACCCCATTGGGCCCGACCACCCCGATGCGCTGGCCCGACGCGATGACCAGGTCGACGCCGTCGAGCACGGTGAGCGGGCCGCGAACAACCGTCAGATCACGGGCACGGAGGGGAGCGGCGGCTGGCATCGGAAGAACCTCGCGGGGTCGGGGCGGACGAAGCGACGATTCAGCCGGTCACAGGACTCAGTGTACGGGTCGCCCGCTCAGCGCCCACGATCGGATTCGCGGAGGATCCGGCTGCCCCGGTCGTACGTCACGTAGTTCCACGCCCAGTTGACGAGGACGTTGAGCCGGTTGCGGAACCCCATGAGGTAGAGCAGGTGCAGCCCCAGCCAGGCGAGCCATCCGATCGTCCCGCTCAGCCGCCAGCCGTTGGGGAAGTCGGTCACCGCGTCGTGGCGGCCGATCGTCGACATCTGCCCCTTGTCGAAGTAGCGGAACGGCTCGGTGGGCTCGCCCCGGCGCCGCCGCAGGATCTGGCGGGCGACGTGCTTGCCGCCCTGGATCGCCGGTTGGGCCACCTGGGGGAGCGGCGCGCCGTCTCGGCCGGGCGAGGTCGAGATGTCACCGATGGCGAAGACCTCCGGGTGGCCAGGGAGCGAGAGGTCGGCCTCGACGACGAGCCGGCCGCCCCGTCCGACGGGCGACCCGGTCGTGGCGGCGAGGGCCTCGGCGGTCACGCCCGTCGCCCACACGGCGGTGTGGGCGGCGATCACGCTCCCGTCCGTCAGGTGCACCTTGGCGTCCTCGATGCGCTCGACCCCGACACCGAGGCGGACCTCGGCGCCGCGACGCTCCAGCGTGCGCCGGGCCCGGCGCGACGACTGCTCCGAGAACGGGATGAGCAGGCGGTCGGCCATCTCGACGAGCACGATGCGGGCGTCGGCGACCGGCAGCTGCGGGAAGTCCTTGGCGAGCACCTTGTGGTACAGCTCGAGCAGGCCGCCGGTCATCTCGACGCCCGTCGCTCCACCGCCGCAGACGACGACGTCGAGGTCGCCACCGCCGGCGCCGACGAGGCCGGGATCGGCCGCGGCGCGCTCGAACCGGTCGAGGATGTGCGCCCGCAGGGCCAGCGCGTCGTCGAGGTGCTTGAGCGGGAAGGCATGCTCGGCGACTCCCGGGACGCCGAAGTCGGTGGACACCGCGCCGGAGGCCAGCACCAGTGTGTCGTACGTGAGCCGCCTGCCGTCGTCGGTCGTGACCGCCCGCGCCTCGACATCCACCGACGTCACCCGCGCCATGAGCACCTCGACGTTGCCGGTCGCTCGCCGCCACGGCCAGCGGAGGCGCCGGCGCGGCCGCACGATGCCACGCACCGGGAAGGAGACGTCGTCGGCGTCGAGTCCCGCCGTCGCGACCTGGTACAGGAGGGGCTGGAACGTGTGGAAGTTGTTGGCGTCGATCAACAGGACGTCGACCGGTTCAGCGAGCAATCCCCTGGCCGCGGCGAGGCCTCCGAACCCCGCCCCGACGACGATCACGTCAACCCGGCGGCGCACACCCTCACAGTAGGCTGCGCTTCATGGCTGTCGTCGGAGAGCATCATCCGGCGTTCGAGGAGTACTGCGAGTGCATCTTCGAGCTCGCCGAGGACGATATGGACGTGATCCAGGCGCGCATCGCCGACCGCCTGCAGGTGAGCCGGCCGGCGGTGAGCGAGATGATGCGCCGCCTCGAGACCGAGGGGCTGATCACCACCGACGGCGGGATCGACCTCACGAGCGCGGGCATCGAGCTGGCCGAGCGGGTGGTGCGCCGGCATCGCCTCGCCGAGCGCTTCCTCACCGACGTGCTCGAGCTGTCGTGGGCCGAGGCGCACCACGAGGCGGGCAAGTGGGAGCACGTGATGAGCGAGCACGTCGAGAAGGCGATGAGCCGTCTGCTCGGCAACCCCACCACGTGCCCGCACGGCAACCCGATCCCGGGTTCGGATTATGTCGAAGAGGCGTCCCGGCCGCTGGCCGAGGTCGACGTCGGCGACGGCTTCATCGTCCGGCGGATCACCGAGGAGCTGGAGTTCACGCCCGGGCTGCTCGAGTACCTCGAGGAGAGCGCCCTGCAGCCGGGGCGCAAGGGGATGATCACGGCGGCGTCGCCCGACGGCACGCTCACGGTCGAGATCGACGGGCGCCACGTGGGCGTCGGGGCGTTCGCCAGCGCCCGCATTCTCGTTGACGCGTGATCGCTAGGTCGGTGGCGGTGCTCGCCATCGTCTGCGTCTCCTGCTCCCAGACCACGGTCGACCCCGACATCACGGTCCCGCCGTCGGCCGCGGTGGCGACGACGGTCTTCGCCCCTGTCGGCGCGACTCCCGAGCTGCTCGACCAGCTGGTCGCCGAGTCGGCCCGGCTGAGCGACCTGATCGTCGAGAACGAGGGTCAACAGGCCGCGCTCGCCCGCATCGAGACGTTGTGGGCGCTCGTGCGCGCCGACATCGAGTCCGAGCGCGCTGACCTGCTCCCGGGATTCGAGAGCGCCATCGGCCTCCTGCGCACCGGTGTCGAGCGGCGCCGCCCGGCCGACGCCGACAAGGCCCACAACAACCTGCGCATGCTCGTCGCCGCCTACTCCGCCTGACTGTCAGCCGGCGAGGGCTGGTGGGAGCGGCTCGGCGTGGATCACGGTCAGCCGCTGGGTCGGTCGGGTGAGGGCGACGTAGAGGGCGCGCAGGCCCTGGATCTCGTCGGCCACGATGCGGGCCGGTTCGACGACGACGACGCCGTCGAGCTCGAGTCCCTTGACCACGCTCACCGGCACGACGGTGATCGGATCGTCGAGACCCGTGCGGGCCGCCCTCCCGTGCTCGATCCCGGCGTGATCGAGGGCGGCCGAGATCTCGTCGGCCAGCGGGTCCGGCACGACGACCGCGACGTTGCCGGCGCGCAGCTCGGCGGCCATCTTGGCCGTCGCCTCCGCCACCGCGGCGCCGAAATCACCGTTGCCGGCGACACCGACGACCGTGGGCGCCGACTCGCCGACGCGCACCGCCCGCGGCGACCGCAGCTCCGGTGTGGCCGCGGCCATGACGCGGTCGGCCAGCTCCATGATCTGGGCGGGGATGCGATAGCCGACGGACAGCCCGACCACTCGGGCCGGCTTGTGCTCGGGAAGATAGGCCAGCACATCGTCCCAGCCGTTCGGGGCGAGCGGGCCCGTGGCCTGGGCGAGGTCGCCGACGACGGTGAGTGAGCCGTTGAGCGACCGCCGCGACGCCATCTTGAGCTGCATCGGGGTGAGGTCCTGGACCTCGTCGACGACGATGTGCCCGTAGGTGCGGATCTCGTCCGTCTCGGCGACCTTGCCGTCGCGACCGAGACGGGGGCCGAGCATGTCCCTGGCGGCGTCGAGCAAGGCCACGTCCGCGGCGGTCCACCGCACGTCGCCCACTTCGGCGGATCGCGGCCGGTAGAGCGCACCGACCTCCTCGCCGCACAGCCGGTCGGCGGCGGCCAGGTCGAGCAGGGCTCGGGACCCGAACAGGTCGTGAAGCAGCTCGGCCGGGGTCAGCACCGGCCACATCCGCTCCAGCGCCGCCCGCACGTCGGGGTGCGGGCGGATCGCCTGGCGCAGCTCCTTCGACGTCACGGCTTCGCCCCGCCAGCTCGCCGCCAGCGCCGAGAACAGCTCGTTCTCGACGAAGCGCCGCCCGGCGTTGTGCCGGTGGAACCGGCGCCGCGCGGCCCTGACGATGCGTGCCGACTCCTCGACGGTGACGCGCACGAAGCCGGTGCGGAACGGCACCCGCAGCTCCTCGCGCAGCGGCCGCTCCCGATCGCGCACCGCCTTGTCGATCACCGCGGCCATGCGGGCGTCGCCCTTCACCCGGGCGGCGAGCGGCGAGTCGCCGGGATCGACGCCGGGTCGGGCCCACTGGACGTCCGGCACCAGATCGGCGAGCACGACCTGGTCGACGCCGGCCTCCCCGAGCGACGGCAGCACTCGCTCGATGTAGCGCAGGAAGACCCGGTTGGGCCCGATCACGAGCACCCCCTGGTCCTCGAGCGGGAAGCGGTGGGTGTAGAGGAGGTAGGCCGCACGGTGCAAGGCGACCACGGTCTTGCCTGTGCCCGGCCCGCCCTGGACGACGAGGACCCCGGCCTGCGGCGAGCGGATGATCTCGTCCTGCTCGGCCTGGATCGTGGCGACGATGTCCCCGAGCGTGCCGGTGCGGCCCCGCTCGAGCGCGGCGAGCAGCGTCGAGTAGCCGCGGAGCGCCGGCTGGTCGTCGACGAGCCCGTCGTCGTGGCCGACTCCGAGATGGCCGCCGCCGAAGAGCTCGTCCTCGAGCCCGAGCACGGTGCGCCCGTCCACCGAGAAGTGGCGCCGCCGCAGGAGGCCCATCGGCTCCCGACCGGTGGCCCGGTAGAAGGGCTCGGCCACCGGCGCCCGCCAGTCGACCACGATGGGATCGGAGCTCTCGTCGGCCACGGCGAGCCGGCCGATGTGGAAGCTCTCGACGCCGTCCGGGCTCTCGGCATACCGGTCGATGCGCCCGAAGACCAGCGCCGCGTCGCCGAGGTCGAGGTCGGCGAGCCGCTTGACCAGGGCTTCGTCGAACGCGTTGCGCTCGAAGCGGGCCTGGAACGTGCCGCCGAGGTCCGCCTCGCTGAGGTCGCGCAGCCGCCACGCTGATTCCTTGGTGCGGTCGAGGCACTCGTACGCGTGATCGACGTAAGCCTGCTCGTCGGCCAGTTCCGGGTGCTGTTGCGTCATGCGGTGGAAATGTGCGAAAAGGGGGTCTGAGTACTCTATCGGGCGGTTCTGTCGTTTGGCTGCGGCCCCATCCAGCCGCTTGCAAACGACAGTTCGGGGTGACGGGCGGCCGGTAGCGTCGGCCGCCGTGGATCCCTTCCTCGCCGCCGCCGTCGGGCGCCCCGCCGCCCACACTCCCGTCTGGTTCATGCGCCAGGCGGGGCGCAGCCTGCCCGAGTACGAGTCGGTGCGGGGCGAGGGCTCGATCCTGGCCGTGATCAGCCGGCCCGAGCTGGCCGCGGAGATCACCCTGCAGCCGGTTCGGCGCTACGGCGTCGACGCCGCCGTCCTGTACAGCGACATCGTCGTGCCGGTGCACGCCGCCGGCTTCGGCATCGACGTGGCCCCCGGCTCCGGACCGGTCGTCGAGGAGCCGCTGCGCAGCCGCGCCGATCTCGACCGGCTCCCGCCGCTCGACCCCTCCGCCATCGGGTACGTCGCCGAAACCGTGAAGACTGTGGCCGCCGAGCTCGGGCCCGACGTGCCAGTGCTCGGGTTCGCCGGCGCCCCGTTCACCGTGGCCAGCTACCTCATCGAGGGCCGGCCGAGTCGCACCTACGAGCACACCAAGGCCCTCATGCGCACCGACGAAGCGCTGTGGCACGACCTGCTGGACCGGCTCGCCACGATCGCCGTCACGTTCCTCGACGTCCAGCTGGCCAACGGCGCCCAGGCGTTCCAGCTCTTCGATTCGTGGGCCGGGGCGCTCTCCCGCCGCGACTACGAACGTCTGGTCCTGCCCCATTCGCGGCGGGTGTTCGCCGACCTCGCCGCCCGCCACCCGGAAGCCCCCTCGATCCACTTCGGCGTCGGGTGCCACCATCTGCTGGAGGCGATGTGGTCGGCCGGTCCACGCGTGATCGGCCTCGACTGGCGAACCCCGATCTCCGAGGCCCGCCGGCGCCTGGGCCCCGACGCCGTCCTGCAGGGCAACCTCGATCCCGCGCTGGTGCTGGCCGGCGCGGACGTCGCCCTCGCGGCCACCCGCGAGATCCTCGCCGACAACGGTGGCCATCCCGGCCACATCTTCAACCTCGGCCACGGCGTGCTCCCCGCGTCCGACCCGGGCGTGCTGCAGGCGATCGTCGACCTCGTCCACACCCAGACGGCGGCGACGTGACGACCGGCGTCGTCCTGATGGCCTACGGGACGCCGCCCTCGCCGGCCGACATCGAGGCCTACTACACCGACATCCGGCGGGGCCGGGCGCCGTCGGCGGAACAGCTCGCCGAGCTGACGGCCCGGTACGAGGCGATCGGCGGGACGTCGCCGCTGGCGCAGGTCAGCGAGTCCCAGGGCGAGCAGTTGCAGGCCGCGCTCGACCAGCGGGCACCCGCCGGCTTCGTCGTCGCGCTCGGGTACAAGCACGCCGCGCCGAGCGTGGAGGCCGCCGTCGCCGCGCTCGCCGCGGCCGGGGTCGAGCGGATCACCGGGCTCGTGCTCGCGCCGCACTACTCCGTGCTCTCGATCGGCGAGTACCTCGATCGCGCCCGGGCCGCGGCCGGGTCAGCCGGCCTGCCGTTCGCCGGGATCGAGAGCTGGGCCACGGAGCCGACGTACGTCTCCTTTCTCGCCGCCGAGGTCCGCCGCCGCCTCGACCGGATGCCACCGAACACCAAGGTCGTCTTCACCGCCCACTCGCTGCCCCAGCGGATCCTCGCCAACGGCGACCCGTACCCGGACGAGGTGCGGGCGACGGCGGCGGCGATCGGTGCCACGCTCGGGCTCGCCCCGTGGGCGCAGTGGTCGGTCGCCTGGCAGTCGGCGGGGCGCACCCCCGAGCCGTGGCTCGTCCCCGACATCCTGACGGTGATCGACGAGCTCGCCGGCGCCGAGAACGCCGATGGCATCCTGGTGTGCCCGTGCGGGTTCGTCGCCGACCACCTCGAGGTGCTGTACGACCTCGACATCGAGGCGCGCCGCCGGGCCGAGCAGCAGGGTCTGGTCTTCGACCGCACCGCGTCGATGAACGCCGAGCCCTCGGTGCTGGCCGCGCTCGCCGAGCGCGTCGTCGCCACCTCATGAAGGTTGTCGTCGTCGGCGGCGGGATCAGCGGTCTCGCCACGGCCCACGCCCTGGCCGGGATCGGGCCGCCCGACTCCGTCGAGATCGAGGTCCGCGAGGCGGACGATCGCCTCGGCGGCAAGCTCAAGACCACGCCGTTCGCCGGACTGCCCGGTGTCGACGAGGGCGCGGACGCCTTCCTCGCCCGGGTGCCGGAGGCCACCGAGCTCGCCCGGGCCGTCGGCCTCGGTGATGTGCTCACGTCGCCGGCCGCGGCGCGGGCCGCGGTGGCGTCTCGCGGCCGGCTGCACCCGATCCCGGACGCGCTCGTGCTCGGCGTACCCGCCGCCGTCACCGGGCTGGCGACGAGCGGGCTGCTGTCGTGGCGGGGCAAGGCGCGCGCGGCGGTCGAGCCGTTGATCCCGGCGCGGGATCCCGGCGACTCCATCGGCGCGCTCGTGCGCCACCGGTTCGGGGACGAGGTCCACGAGCGACTCGTCGACGCCCTCGTCGGCACGATCTACGGCGCCGACACCGACCGGTTCAGCCTGGCGATGGTTCCGCAGCTCGCCGACCTGGCCGGCCGGGGCCGCAGCCTGCTGTTGAGCGCCCGGCGGATGCGGACGGCCGCCCCGGCCTCGACCGGGCCGCTGTTCCTGGCGCCGCGGGCCGGCATGGGCGCCCTCACGGACGCCGTTGCCGACGCGGCCATGGGGCGGGGCGTGAAGGTTCTCGTCAGTGCGCCGGTCACCGAGCTCGCCCGGGATGGCCGTCGCTGGCGGATCGACGGTGATCCGGCTGACGCCGTCGTCCTCGCCACGCCGGCTGCCCCGACGGCACCACTCCTCGCCACCGGCGCGCCCGAGGCGGCGCGGCTGCTGGCCACGATGGATCACGCCGGGGTGGTGCTCGTGACCCTCGCCGTCGAGCGGTTGCCCGAGCGGCTGCACGGCTACAGCGGATATCTCGTCCCGAAGCCGGAGCAGGCGGCGGTCACAGCGGTGTCGTTCGCCTCGCAGAAGTGGGCCCACTGGCGACCGGACGACGGCCGCGACGTGCTGCGCGTCTCGCTGGGACGAGACGGGCTGCCGGTCGACGACCTCGACGACACCGCGGTCGTCGCCGCCGCCGTCGACGCCCTCGCGCGGGATCTCGATCTCGACGTCCAACCGACCGACGTCCGCATCAGCCGCTGGCCCGCCTCGTTCCCGCAGTACCGCCCGCATCACCGGCAGTGGCTGGACCGGGTCGATGCCGCCCTCCCCGCCGGTCTGTTCGTGACCGGGGCGAGCTACCGCGGCATCGGTATCCCGGCCTGTGTCGCCCAGGCGGAGGCGACGGCCCGCGCCGTGGCCGCCTACCTCGCGACGTGACGAGGAATGGTCACGGGCTCTCGGCGTGTGGCTCGACGACGACCTTCAGCCCGCCACGGGCGGCGGCGACGGCGAAGGCCTCGTCCACTCTCTCGAGCGGGAATCGATGCGTGACGATCGAGGCCGCATCGATCAGGCCGTGCTGGACCAGTCGGGTCGCCCTGGGATACGCGTCGTTCATTCGCCGGGCCAACACCAGGGTCAGGCCCTTGCGACGGGCGAGGGAGGCGCGGAAACTGGTCCGATCGGCGTCCGGGATGCCGACGAGCACGACGCGCGCACCCGGCCGCGCGGCGGCCATCGCCAACTCCACGGAATCATCGGTGCCGCCGAGCTCGAAGGCTGCGTCGACCCCAGTTTCATCGGTCGCGTCGCGAAGCACCCCTTGATCCTGCGCGTCGCCGGGCTCGAGCGCGACATCGGCGCCGAATCGCAAGGCCGCCTCCCGACGATGCGGCAAGGGCTCGATCGCAACGACCTTGTCCGCGCCGGCGTGTTTTGCTGCCTGGAGGAGAAGGAGTCCGATCGGTCCGCATCCGACGACCGCCACACTCGAACCGATTCGCAGGTGAGCGAGATCGAGGGCGTGCAGGGCGACCCCGAGCGGTTCGAGCATCGCCCCCTCCACCGCGCTCAGCTCCGCAGGCAACGGGTGGAGCGCCGATGCTGGCCACGCCAGGTACTCCAGGAGCGCCCCATCCTGATCGGAGTGCCCGGCGAAGACAATGTTCGGACACAGGTTGCGGTCGCCCCGGCGACAGGTGGCACATCGCCCACACGGGATCGCCGGATCAACCGCGACCCGCACTCCGTCGCGCGGTCCACCATCGATCACACCGGCGAACTCATGTCCCGGCACGAGCGGGCGTTCAAGCCTGGCGTCGCCGATTCCCGCGGTGGAGATACCAATGCAGGTCCGACCCGCAGAGACCGACGGCGGTGATCCGCACCAGCTCCTCTCCCGACGCCGCCGTCGGGACCGGCTCGGTCGTGCAACGGATGTCGCGGACACCATGCAGGCGAGCGACGCGCATCGACACAATGTAGAAGCGACCCCTTGACGGAGGTCGCGGGGTGCTGCCAATGTCGCGAACGTTCGCCAACTGGGGGTTGGCCAGACTGCGAGCAGAGTCCTCAATGGGCGGCGCAGGGGGGTGGTGTCGATTGCGACCCGCGAGCGCATTCTCGCCGCGGCGAAACGAGATGGGCTCTGTCGTCTCCGCGCAGCCGCGGTACGGACAAGACCTGGAGGATGAGTCATGAGTGATCCCCTACCCACCAGGAAGCTCTTGAGCTCGGCCATCAGTCGCCGAAGTTTCCTTGCCGGCACGGGCGCCGCCTTCGGGGGAATGGCCCTGTCCAGTTGCACGTCGATCGGCGCCGGCGTCACGGGAGGCGACCTGGACGAGCAGACCGTCGCCTACTGGGACCTCTTCGGCGGCGGTGACGGCGTACGAATGCAGGAGATGAAGGACGTCTTCCGGCAGGAGAACCCCGATCTCGATCTCTCCGCCGTGACGCTGGCGTGGGGGCCGCCCTACTACACCAAGCTGTCGCTGGCGACGCTGGGAAACAAGCCGCCGGACGTCGCCGTCTCCCACCTGACCCGCATGAAGACCCTCGTCGACGCCGACCTCCTCGAGGAGCTCACACCAGAGCGGCTCGCGGAGTGGGATCTGCAGCCGGAGAACTTCACCGCGACAACCTGGGATGAAGGGCTGGTCGACGGCAAGGCCTACGCCATTCCGCTCGACACGCATCCGTTCGTGCTCTTCTACAACACTGATCTGTGCGAGGCGGCCGGTCTCCTGCAGGATGGCGTGCTTCCGCCCCTGGAGGGAGAGGACGCCTTTCTGGATGCGCTCGATCGGGCGAAGTCCGCCGGCGCGGCGAACGCCCTGGTGTGTGCGGTCACCGCCGACCCGGCGACCAACTGGCGCAACTTCCAGTCGCTCTATTCGCAGCTCGGTGGCGAGGTCCTCGCCGACAACGGCTCGAGCGTCGTGCTCGACGACGACAAGGCCACGCAGGTGCTCGAGTACCTGCGCGGTCTCGTCGACCAGTCGCTGCTGACGCCCAACCTCGACTACGGCGGCTCGATCGCACTGTTTTGCCAGTGGGGAGTCGGCGTTCTACGTCCAGGGCGAGTGGGAGATCTCCACCTTCCTCACCGCCGAGACACCGTTCTCGATGACGCTCTACCCCAACGTGTTCGGGGGGAGCGACTACAAGGTCCAGGCCGACTCACATGTGCTCGTGCTCCCCAGACAGCCGGGCAGTGGCGGAGAGACGCGGTGGGAGCGCTCCATGCGCTTCATCACGTCGATGCTCGAGCAGAGCCTCACGTGGGCCATGGGCGGGCACGTGCCGTCGTACCTTCCCGTCCGCGACAGCGTCGAGTACCAGGAGCTCTCTCCGCAATCGGCCTATGCCGAGGCAGCCGACGCGGCCGTTTACGATCCGCCCGCCTGGTACTCCGGTTCCGGATCCGACTTCGAAACCGTGATGGGGGAGTCCATCGCCGGTGTGATCAACGGCCAGCTCTCCGTCGACCAGTCCATCAACCAGATGCACGACAAGTTGGACGTGCTGGCCGAAACCAAACCACCAGTCTGATCCGAGTCACCGCATTCCCCCGCAGGAGGTGCTCCCGTGACGACCGAAACGTTGACAGCACAGGCGCCGGCAGGACAGCCGAGAACCGTTCGACCGACGCACCGTGAGCGCGACGACACCAAGTCGTCACTCGTCTTTCTCGCCCCGTTCGTCGTGCTCTATGTGCTCTTCATCATCGGACCAGCGATCTATGGCGTGGTGATGAGCTTCTTCAACACCAGCCTCGTCCAGCCCGGACTCGGTGAGTTCCTCGGTCTCGACAACTACAGAGAGGCGCTCGGGAGCTCGGACTTCTGGTCCTCCATGTGGCACACCGTCTGGTTCACGATCCTGACCACACCGCCGCTCGTCGTGCTGGCCTTCGTGCTCGCGCTGTTGGCCGAACGGGCCGTACGGGGACGATGGTTCATCCGGCTGGCGTTCTTCGCGCCGTACATCCTGCCATCGGCAACCGTCGCGCTGATCTGGGTGTGGATCTACACCCCCGGAATCGGGCTGCTCACCGACGCCCTCGACCGCATCGGCATCACGGCACCCAACTTCTTGGGCGATCCCAACTGGGCGATGTACTCGCTGGCCATCACGACGGTGTGGTGGACGCTCGGCTTCAACTTCGTGCTCTACCTCGCCGGCCTGTCAGAGATCCCGCGGCAGCTCTATGAGGCGGCGGCGATCGACGGGGCCGGCCCGTGGCAGCAGATCCGCAGGATCACGATCCCGATGCTCGGGCGGACGACGACACTCGTGGCCGTACTTCAGGTCATCGCGTCGCTCAAGGTCTTCGACCAGATGTATCTCATGACCCAGGGCGGCCCCAACTTCAGCACCCGTCCGATCCTCGAATACATCTACGACATCGGCTTCACCGGCTACCGGACCGGGTACGCGGCGGCCGCGTCAACGCTCTTCTTCATCTTCGTGCTCATCGTGTCCGCCGGCTGGTTCGCCATCGTCCGGCGCCAGGAGAAGGGGGTCTGACCATGACGACACTCGTGGATACCCGCGGCTCCGAGACCCCGCGCACCATCACGGTCGGCTCGATCAGCGGCCGGACCAAGCTCTTCAACCGGGTGTGCGTCGGGGTCACGATTGCCCTGGGTGTGCTCTGGCTCATTCCCTTGCTCTGGGCCATCGACACCTCCCTGAAGCCCAACGAGGAGACGACCATCGTCCCGGTGACGTGGGCCATCGAGAACCCGACGCTCGAAGCATTCCGGGTGGCCTTCGACCAAGGGGACATGTGGAACTGGTACGCCTCCAGCCTCATCATCGCGTCGGCGACGGCTCTGCTGACGGTGATCACGGCGAGTCTGGCGGCGTACGGGCTGTCTCGGCTCCGGTTCCGGTTCAAGAACCTCGTCTTCTGGTTCATCCTCGCCGGCATCATGATCCCGGGTCAGGTACTCATCGTTCCGTGGTTCAAACAGTTCAACGCAATGGGCCTGCTCAACACCTACTGGGCCGTGATCCTGCCGCAGGTTCCCACCGCCATCGCGGTCTTCGTGTTCAAGCAGTTCTTCGACGGACTGCCACGGGATCTCGACGAGGCGGCCCGGGTGGACGGCGCCGGCTGGTTCAGGATCTACCGGACGATCGTGTTGCCGTTGGCCAGACCGCCGCTCGCGGCCGTCGCGATCTTCACCTTCGTGTGGTCGTGGAACAGCCTGCTCTGGCCACTCTTGGCGCTCACCAACCCCGACCTCATGACCGTGCCCGTCGGGTTGGCGACGGTGCAGGGCTCATACGGGATCCGGTACGCCGACATCATCGCGTCCGCAATTCTCGGCGCGCTGCCGCTCATCCTGGTGTTCCTCCTCTTCCAGCGCAAGATCGTCGAGGGCATCGCCGGAACCGGACTCAAGGGCTGACCGATCCTCCGTCAAACGAAAGGCCGCCGCTCCCGTGCACCAGGCATCGTTCGCCATCGACCCCGCGTTCCGCATCGGTGAGGTCGACCCGAGGATCTACGGGTCGTTCGTCGAGCACCTGGGTCGCTGCGTCTACACCGGCATCTACGAGCCCGACCACGAGACTGCCGACGAAGCGGGCTTCCGAGGTGACGTCGCGACTCTCGTCAAGGAGCTCGGCGTACCGATGCTGCGCTACCCCGGCGGCAACTTCGTCTCGAACTACGACTGGGAGGACGGCATCGGTCCGGTTGACCAGCGCCCCACGAGACTCGACCTCGCGTGGCGCACGGTGGAGCCGAACCGCGTCGGTACGGACGAGTTCGTGGCGTGGTCGAGAAGAGTGGGCAGCGAGCCGATGATCGCCGTGAACCTGGGCACGAGGGGTGTGCCCGAAGCCCGCAATCTGATCGAGTACTGCAATCACCCCTCGGGCACCTACTGGTCGGACCTTCGCCGCACCAACGGTGCGGAGTCACCACACGGCATCAAGGTTTGGTGCCTCGGCAACGAGTTGGACGGGCCGTGGCAGATCGGGCACAAGACCGCGGCGGAGTACGGACGGCTCGCCAACGAGGCGGGCAAGGCCATGCGCCGGGTCGATCCCTCCATCGAGCTGGTTGCCTGCGGCAGCTCCAACAGTCGGATGCCGACCTTCGGGCGGTGGGAACAAACGGTGCTCGAGGAGTCGTACGACGTCGTCGACTACGTATCGCTGCACAACTACTACGAGCAGCGGGGCGACGACCGCGACAGCTTCCTCGCCGCCGCCGTCGACATGGATCGCTTCATCGAGTCCGTGGTGGCGACGTGTGATCACGTGCGCGCCATCGGCCGACACAAGAAGCGGATCAATCTCTCGTTCGACGAGTGGAACGTCTGGTACATCTCACGGTTCGCGGGCGAGAACAACCTCGAGTGGGCCGACACGCCACGTCTCATCGAGGACACGTACAGCGTCGTTGACGCGGTCGTCGTCGGGAACCTGCTCATCTCCCTGCTCAAGCACGCCGACCGGGTCAAGCTCGCGTGCCTCGCCCAACTCGTCAACGTCATCGGCGCGATCCGCTCGGAGCCGGGCGGTCCGGCGTGGCGACAGACGATCTTCCATCCCTTCGCCCTCACCTCGCAGTACGGGCGAGGATCCGTCCTGCGGGTCGAGCCCAGTTGTCCGAGCCATGAGACCACCGGACAGGGCGAGGTGCCGATCCTCGACGCCACAGCCGTGTGGGACGAGGCCAGCGGTGAGGTCCGGGTCTTCACGGTCAACCGGGACCAGCGCGAACCGATCGCGCTCGACATCGACCTGCGGGCCTTCCCGGAGCTCACCAGGGCCGAGCACGAGACGGTCTGCGACGACGATCCGGACGCGGTGAACACCGCCGAAGCCCCGCAGCGCGTCGGGCCGCGGCGACTCGACGACACTGCAGTCGACAGTGGTCGCCTCCAGGTCCGGCTGCCAGCCCTGTCCTGGAACATGCTGCGGCTGCGAGGCGCGACCTGACCCCTGTGGGCGACGCCATCTTCAACGATCCCCGCCTGGTTCGGCGTGTACGACGCGATCGAGGGCGACCGCCGGGACCTCGCGGTCTATGTCGACGTGGTCGCCGAGCTGGGGGCGCAGTCGGTTCTCGACATCGGCTGTGGCACCGGCACGTTCGCCTGCATGTTGGCCGCACGAGGTATCGACGTCGTCGGCGTTGATCCGGCATGGGCCAGCCTCGAGGTCGCCCGCGCCAAGCCAGATGCCGGCGCGGTGCGCTGGCTGCACGGCGATGCGACGACGCTGCCGCCCCTCGCCGTGGACGCGGCGTTCATGACCGGCAACGTCGCCCAGGTGTTTCTCACCGACGAGGACTGGGCCGCCACGCTGCGCGGTACGCGGGATGCGTTGCGACCTGGTGGCCATCTGGTCTTCGAGACCGCGCGATCCGGCTCGGCGGGCCTGGGAGCGGTGGACGCCGGAGCAGACCCGGTCGGTCCTCGATGTGCCCGGTGCCGGCGTGGTGGAGGACTGGGGGGAGCTCACCGAGGTCTCCGGCCCATTCGTGACGTTCCGGTCAAAGACCGCATTCAGGCGCGACAACGTCGTCATCGAGTCGACGTCGACCCTGCGGTTCCGCGATCGACCGGAGATCGAGGACTCGCTCGTGGAGGCCGGCTTCCAGACCGTGGAGATCCGTGACGCCCCGGACCGCCCGGGACTCGAGTTCGTCTACATCGCCGTCCGCCCGCAGTGATCGCACCGGTGGTGGCTTCGTACGAGTATCGCCAGCGCATCGCGCTGCCGCCCGGCGCCGTGGTGAGGGTTGCCCTGTCGGACGTCTCGGTCGCGGACGCGCCGTCCACGACCGTCGCCGAGCAGGTGATCACGCCGGAGCACCAAGTGCCCATCCCACTCTCCGCTCGCACGCCACCTGAGCATGCCCGCTCCTGTTACGGCCGCCGGGTCACGTAGGTGTAGTAGTTGGACGCGCCGAAGAAGGTCGTCTCCGCCGCGGACCGGAGCTGGAACGCCTGCCAATCCTCGACGATCTCCTGGGCGAGCAGTCCGGAACGAGCGAGCAATGGGCCGTAGGACTCTGTCGCGGCCACCCAGAACCGGCCGCTGCCGATGTCGGCGTAGACCGTGCCCTCCGCGTCGACGGTTTCCAGCTGGGCCTCGCTCAGCAGCCGCGGCATGTCGCGCATCACGCGGGGATTGGCGACGATGAGCTGGATCAGCTTCTCTTCGATCGTCTTGGCCATGGCGTGGTCGGGGTAGGCGAAGGTGAGCGACGCGTAGTCGCCGTCGAAGACGGCGACGGTTCCGCCGGGGCGAACGACGCGGCGGGCCTCGCGCAGCACGCGCAGCGGGTCGTCGACGTGGCTGATGAGGGTGTGCAGGGTGACGATGTCGAACTCGCCATCGTCGAAGGACGTGTGGTGGGCGTCGTCGACCTGGTAGGTGACATTGTCGGCGGGCC
The DNA here is from genome assembly GCA_963755235.1 of uncultured Acidimicrobiia bacterium. Classification (GTDB taxonomy): domain Bacteria; phylum Actinomycetota; class Acidimicrobiia; order Acidimicrobiales; family Ilumatobacteraceae; genus JALZMG01. The sequence goes on along the minus strand of CAVWJT010000020.1, from coordinate 55,993 downwards.
CCTCATCGGCGGTGAGCCGTCGGGCGGCGTCGATCAGCGCGGGACTGTGGTCGACGCCGATGATTTCCGTGTCCGCTCCACACAGGCGTTTGAGGGCGCGCACTTCGATTCCGGTGCCACAACCGAGGGCCAGGATCCGCCTGGCATCGTCGAGCGGCAGACGCGTGAAATAGGCCTGCGACAGCCGTGCGTAACCGTCATCAGTCCCGCGGAACTCCAGCCGGGTGGCGATCGTCTCCAGCACCGCGGCGTCCATGCCCGGCGCGAGGCGGAAGATGTCGCGGTCATCCCGGGCAACAGGTCCGACCCTTGGTGCTCCGGCGGGCTCGGCGATCCAGTTCTCGCGGTTGCCGACCATCACGAACATCGTCGCGTGTGGACCTCAACTGGAGGGCGGAATTCGGCGGGTGGCGTGCCTCTGGCACCGTACAGACACCGCGCGAAGCGATCGCGCCCAGAAGCCCCTGACAGCGGAGCATCTCTGCGGCTCAGAGCCGCAGTTCGGGCCGCAGGGATGCTCGCAGTGAGAGCGTCGCGCCCGAAGCCGCCGAGCGGCGTGAATCCCGCACCGAACAGGGCGTGCGCATCACGCCGAGGTGGGGGCCGCCATCGGTTTCGCCGACTCGTGGTGGGCCGCGCTCGCCGCGCGATAGGCCATGGCGATGATCGGCCCGAGGGTGGCCCCGCCCGCCCAGTACGCCTGCGCCGACGGTGACGCGACACAGTTGCCCACGCCGTACAGGCCGGGAATCGGGGTGCCGGTGTCGTCGAGTACCTGTCCGTCCGGGCTGACCTTGGGCCCACCCTTCGTGTCGAGCGTGCCGCCGGTGACGAGCGCCGCGTAGTAGGGGCCGGTGTCGCTGATGGGCCACATCGTCGGGTTGGCGCGGCCGAGCTCCTCCCTGACGTCCCCGTTGAACACCATCGAGATCGCCCGCTCGCCTCGTCCGAAGTCGGTGTCCTTGCCGCTGCTCGCCAGTTCGTTGAACCGCGTGATCGACGCCTCGAGGTTGGGGAGGAAGTCATCGGCAAGTCTGAATCCACCGGTGACGGTGGCGTAGTTCGCCAGCCGGTCGTTGATGTTCCTCGTCAGCTCGGCCAGCGTGTCACCCCGGATCACGTGCCGGTCGTCGGAGCCCGGCGGCACGATGAGGCGCCCGTACTCGTCGCTCGCCGAGTGGTCCTGGCTGCGCTGATCCCATATCTGGACGAGGACGAGGTTGGGGTACTCGGCCGTATCGCCGTCCCAGGTGAAGAACACCTGGGCGAGCTCGTTGTAGGGGAGCTTCTCGTTGACGACCCTCGAGCCGTGCTTGTTCACGAAGATCATCGAGTCGCCGGCGACCGAGAACATGCCGGACAGGTCCGGGTCGCGCCGCACTGCCTTCTCGAGCGGGATCGGGCACATCCAGGCGTACTGCATGTTGCGCAGCTCGGCGCCGAGCGGCGCCGCAATGCGCACGAAATCGCCCTCGTTCGACAGCGCGGCGCAACCGCCGAAGGCAGGCACGCTGAGGAAGTTCTGGCGCATCTCTGCATCGTGCGTGAAGCCACCGGTTGCGAAGATGACCGCCTTGCGGGCGCCGAAGCGCGCGGTGCGGCCGTCGGCCGTGGTGGCCTCGACGCCCACCACCGCCGGGCCGGCGGTGATGACCCGCTGGACCCGATACCCGGCACGGATCTGCACGCCGTCGCGTTCGGCGGCTGCGCTCATCGTGCGGATCGCCACCTGCCCCCCGTCGGACATCGACTCGCGGGCTTCGGCGGGCACGAGCACCCGGCCGGTCGGCGTGACGTCCTCCTCCAGCTCGGACCAGTAGTCGGGGACTTCGGCGCAGTGGCGGTAGACGATCGCGCCGCGCTCGTTCAACAGCTCGGTTGCCTCGGACGCCGACTGGTAGATGCCCCGGCACAGATCGAACTCCCACGGCGCCATGCCGAACGTCGGCCCTTCGGCGTCGTAGCACTGCGGCCGCGACAGCCGGGCCACGTACCGGAGGAAGCCCTCCTCCGTGTCCTCGATGCCGAGCGCCTGCATCGGCTTGTTGTTCGGGATCCAGTACCAGAAGGCCGCTTTGCGAGCGGTGCCTCCCAGGTCTGGCGCCTTTTCCACCAGGACGACGTCGTTGCCCAGCCAGCGGGCGTACAGCGCGGCCGGCAACCCACCACCACCACCACCGACGACGACGACGTCGACCTCGGAGTCGTAATCCGACGGACCGAAGTCGGAGGCATTGACAGGTCGGCTCGTGCCGCGAGGTGCGAACTCATCTGCGGTCATGTGTCCTCCTCGGAGTGCCTCGGCCGCTGCGCCCGATCATGCCACCACCCAGACGACGACAAGGACGAGCGGCGTCGATGGGTCGTTCCAGTCGGTCGATCACGGCGGTGAGGAGGGTCTGGTCGATCCGAAGATGAACCAGCGCGTCGCGCCGAGGGTGGCGTCCCAGCCCTCGCCCTCGAGCAGTGACTCCAACTCGTCGGGCTCGTACATGACCTTCACGACGCGGTACTCGGAGCCGTCGTTGAGCCGGCGCAGATGGAGATCGGGCCCGTACTCGACGACGTAGGGATCCTTGCCGGGCCGCTCGGGGGTCGGGTCCTCACGGTTGTCGATGAGGAACACTCGACCGGCCGGCGCCAGGTACGAGCGCACCAGTTCCCAGAAGGCGCCGAAGCGACGACGCGGGACGTGGGACAGCCAGAACGAGAAGAACACGACGTCGAAGGAGCGGCTCGGGCGCCAACCAAACACGTCCGCCACCACGTAGTCGACGTCGGTGCGTCCGACCCGCTCACGGTTGATCTCGATGGCCTCCGGCGAGGTGTCCACCACGGTCAGTGTCTCCGCCGTCTGGGCGAGCCGCTGCGTCCACCAGCCCGTGCCACCAGCCAGTTCGAGCACGTTGCCGGCCGGGCCGAACGATGTCAAGGCGGCGTCGACGATCGCGACCTGGCGGTGCCACTCCTGGGTCTCGTCCTGTCCCCGGTCGTAGCGACCGCGGCGCTGCCACCACTCGTCGTACTCGGGCGCGCGGGCCCGATAGAACGCCTGCTGCTCCTCGAGCAGCTGCTCATCGTCGCGCACAGCCACAGCCTGGCTCATCGCCCGGAGCCGGTGCACGCGTACGCTCGCTGGCGAATGGTTCGCCCTTTCCGGTTCGGACTGCAGGCGATGGAACTGTCCGACGCCGCGGTGGTTCGCGCCGCGGCTCAGGAGGCTGACCAGCTGGGCTACGTGCAGTTCTTGTCCTTCGATCACATCGGTGCCGTGGACCCGTTCGTGCCCCTCATGGTGGCCGCCGAAGCCGCACCCGGATTGCGGGTCGGGCCGCTCGTGCTCAACAACGAGCTTCACCACCCCGCGCTGCTGGCGCGCACCGCGGCGAGCGTCGATCGCCTCACCGACGGCCGCCTCGTCCTCGGCCTCGGCACCGGGTACATGAGCGCCGAGCACGACGCCATCGGAGCCACCCTGCGCGAGCCGGGACCCAGGGTCCGGCGCTTCGCCGAATCGATCGCCGTGCTACGCGCGCTGCTCGACGACGGATCCTCGAGCTTCGATGGCGAGTTCCACCAGCTGACCATCGACGACCTCGGCATCCGGCCCGCGCAAACCCACGTGCCATTCCTGATCGGTGGTCATGGGCCGGTCGTGGTGAAGCTCGCGGCACGGCACGCCGACATCTTCCAGTTCACCGGTCTGACCCACGGCCCCGGCGGCGTCCCGAGCCCGGGCGGCTTCGCCCTCGCCGACGTCCGTGCGCGTGCCCAGTGGTTGGCGGAGGCCGCCGGAGACCGCGACGACGACATCGAACGCTCCGCGCTCGTCCAGGTGACCCATGTCGGCGCCGACGCAGACCGGCAGACTCGGTCCCTCTCCGAGCGGTTCGGGATCAGCCCCGACCTCATCAACGAGACACCGTTCGCGCTCGTCGGATCCCTCGAGCAGGTGATCGACAAGCTGGAACGGCTGCGCGCCGAACTGGGAATCAGCCACTTCGTAGTCCGCGACGCCGTCGGCTTCGCCCCAGTCGTGGCCGCCCTCGCCGGACGCTGAAGCCAACGGCCGACTCGAGATCCGGGCCGGTGAGCGATAGGCGTCCTATGGGCGCTCACCACTCACCGCATGCCGGCACTCGCGTCGTGCGGTGAGCAGTAGGCGTCCTATTGGCGCTCACCACTCACCGCATGCCTTACCGCGTCAGGCGCCGCCGAGCTGCCCCCGAGACGCTCGAACAGCGCAGGAGTGTTCGTCACGGTCATTGGTTGCTCCGTTTCAGGCGTTGCCGGCGGGCGAAGATACGGATCGCGTCCCTCATCGGATAGCGGGGTTTCCCGAAACGAAACCCCACAACGCTGGCAGAATTCAGGGCCATGCGATGGCTCGCCGCCGCGCTCGCCCTGGGTGTCCTCGCCGCGTGCGGCGGCGACGACGAGGGCGCGTCCGGGCGGTTCTCACCGGCGACCACCGCGCCGGCAACCACCACACCGACGTCGAGCACCACCACCACCACCACCCAACGGTCCCGCCCACGACCCCGACGACGTTGGCGCCGACGACCACCCGCCCGCCGCTTCCGGTGCCGATCGCGCCGCCGGTCGAGGACGGCTCCACCGACCCGGTCGTCGTGGTCGGCCAGATCGACATCCCCCGCCTCGGGCTCAGCCGCACGATGTACGAAGGCATCCGCCTCAGCACCTTCGATCGCGGACCGGGCCACTGGCCGGGCTCGGCGCTCCCCGGCGAGCTCGGCAACGCCGTCGTCGCCGGCCACCGCGTGAGCGGGAACCAGGACTTCCGCGAGATCGATCAGCTGACGGCGGGCGACAAGGTCGTCTTCACCACGGATGCCGGCCGCCACGTGTACCGCGTCAAATCGACCGAGATCGTCAGCCCGGACGCGCTCTGGGTCGTCGACCAGACCTACGCCAAGACCGCCACGTTGTTCGCCTGCCATCCGCCGGGCTCGGTCGCCCAGCGCATCGTCGTCCACCTCGAGCTGGCGTGAAGCGAATCGGTCTCGCCGCCGCCGGCGGATTCCTCGTTGCCTTCTCCCTGCCCCCATGGGGATGGTGGCCGCTGGCCTTCGCCGGCCCGGCGCTGCTCGAGATCGCCGTCGGTCCCCGGCCGTCGGCGCGCGACCGGTTCGCCAGGGGCATGGTCTTCGGACTCGTCTGGATGGCCATGGGCATGGCGTGGATGTGGCAGCTCACGGTGCCCGGCTACATCGTCACGAGCCTGCTCTTCGCCAGCTGGCACGGCGTCGCCGAACTCGTCGCGCCGCCCGGGCGCTGGGGGGTGATCGGCCGCCCGGCCGCCCACAGCCTGGTCGAGGCGCTGCGGTTCTCGTTCCCGTTCGGCGGCGTGCCGCTCGCCAGCCTCGGCATCGCCCAGGCCGCCGGTCCGCTCGCCGGCATCGCCCGCGTGGGCGGGGTGATCCTCATCACGTGGGTCGTGTTCCAGGTCGGCTTCGCGCTCGGTGCGCTGATCTCCGCCGCCCGGCGCGGCGAGCGCCGCGGGGAGCCGCTCGCGATCGGCGCGCTCGTCGCCGCGGCGGCGGTGCTGGCGCTGGCGTTCGTCGCCCCGCGCGGCAGCGGCACCGGAGAGCTCATCGACGTCGCCGCCGTGCAGGGCGGTGGGGAGCAGGGAACCCGGGCCATCGACGTGCCGACGCGCATCGTCACCGACCGCCACGTCGAAGCGACGCGCACCATCGAGCCCGACGACTCCCTCGACCTCGTGGTGTGGCCGGAGAACGTCATCGACACGGTCGACTTCGCGACCAGCGAGCAGCTCCGACTGGTCGCCGCCGAGGCGGCGCGCCTCGGCGTCCCGTTCGCCGTCGGGATCACCGAGGACGTGCCCGGCCAACCGGGTCGGGTCACCAACGCCCAGGTCGTCGTCACCCCTGACGGCCGCGTCACCAGCCGCTACGACAAGGTGCGTCGCGTCCCGTTCGGCGAGTACGTCCCCTTGCGCGGCCTGCTCGAGGCGCGTCGGGGCGCCGGTCGACCAGGTGCCGACGAACGCGATCGCCGGGACCGGGCCGGCGGTGATCGAGCTGCCCGACGGCACCCGCCTGGCGGTGGTGATCTCGTGGGAGGTGTTCTTCGGCGGCCGGGCTCGGGAGGGCGTGAAGAACGGCGGGGAGGCGATCCTCAACCCCACCAACGGGGCCAGCTACACCGGCACCATCGTGCAGACCCAGCAGGTCGCGTCGAGCCGGCTGCGGGCGATCGAGACCGGACGGTGGCTGGTGCAGGTGTCGCCGACCGGGTTCTCCGAGATCGTCACGCCCGACGGCGACGTGATCGACCGCACCGCCGTCAGTGAACGGGCGATCGTGCGCGGCACGGTCGAGCTGCGCACCGGCCGGACGTGGTACGTCAACCTCGGCGACGCGCCGTTCATCGCCGCCCTCGTCCTCGTGTTCGCCGGTTCGTGGGTCGGGGCGCGACGCCAGCGGTACTCGAAGGTCGGCGCTCAGCGTTCGAGCAGCACCGTGACCGGACCGTCGTTGACGAGCGCGACCAGCATCTCGGCGCCGAACCGTCCGGTCGCAACCGACGCGCCGAGCCGGCGCAGCTCGTCCACCACCACCTGGACGAGCGGCTCGGCGTAGTCAGGGCGCGCCGCCGCGATCCAACTCGGGCGGCGACCCTTGGTGGTGTCGCCGTACAGCGTGAACTGGCTGACGACGAGGATCGCCGCGCCGACGTCGGCGGCGGACCGGTTCATCACCCCGGCCTCGTCGTCGAACAGCCGAATGTTGAACAGGCGGTCGGCGAGCGTCCTGGCGACAGCCTCGTCGTCGTCGTGGGTCACGCCGACGAGCACGCACAACCCGCGACCGATCCGGCCGACATCCTCCCCGGCGACGGTCACCGCCGCCTCCGTCACCCGTTGCACGACCGCGCGCACACCGCATGCTGGCACCACCGGACGAAGGGTGCCCTTACCTGGCGGTAACTGTTGCCAGATAGCCTGCCCGGAATGTCTGCCTGGGCGGAACGGCCCCTGTCGATCGCCTACCTCACGTACCGGGGCAAGCCGCACGTCGGCGGCCAGGGCGTCTACACCCGCCACCTGACCAAGGCGCTCGTCGACCTCGGCCACCAGGTCGAGGTGTTCGGCGGCCAGCCCTACCCCGAGCTCGACGCGCGGATCGCCCTCACCAAGCTGCCCAGCCTCGACGTGTTCAACGACCACCACCCCGGTCGCTTCCCCGCCTACTGGGAGATCAAGACCCGCGAGGACCTGCTCGAGCTGGCGCAGTTCTCGTTGGGAACGTTCCCCGAGCCGCTGGCGTTCAGCTACCGCGCCCTGCGGGCGCTCAAGCCGCGCGCCGGCGAGTTCGACCTCGTGCACGACAACCAGTGCCTCGGCTACGGCATCCTCCCCCTCGAGCGCCAGATCCCCACCGTCGTCACCCTGCACCATCCGATCACCAAGGACCGCGCGCTGGAGATGCAGCACGCCCCCAATCGGCGCAAGCGCTGGTCGGTCGGGCGGTGGTACTCGTTCGTGAAGATGCAGGGTCGGGTGGCGGCGCGGATGCCGCGCATCGTCGTCGTCAGCGAGAACTCGATCCGCGACATCCACACCGACATGGGCGTCGCCCTGGATCGCATGCGGTTGGTCCCGGTCGGCGTCGACCCCGACCTGTTCCGCCCGCGGCCGGACGTCACCCGCGTACCCGGACGGCTGATCACCACCGCCTCGGCGGACGTGGCCCTGAAGGGGCTGGCGTACCTGCTCGAGGCGATGGCGAAGCTGCGCACCGAGCGAGACGTCACGCTGACGATCATCGGCAAGCCGAAGGCCGGCAAGAGCATGGACCTGATCGACGACCTCGGCCTCCGTGCGCACGTCGAGTTCGTGTCCGGCGTACCCGACGAGCGCATCGTCGAGCTCTACGCCGAGGCCGAGCTGGCGGTCGTGCCGAGCCTGTACGAGGGGTTCAGCCTGCCGGCGATCGAGGCGATGGTCACCGGCACCGCGCTGGTGGCGACCGATGGCGGCGCGCTGCCGGAGGTGACCGGCACCGACGGGGACACCGTGCTGCAGTGCCGCGCGGGCGACGCCGACGCGCTCGCCGCGGCGATCGGGCGCGGCCTCGACAACCCCGAGCTGCGCGCCCGCGTGGGCGCCGCCGGCCGGCAACGGGTGCTCGACCGCTGGACGTGGCGGCGGTGCGCCGAGCTCACCGTCGAGCAGTACCGCGAGGTCCTGGCCATGCCCGCCAACGTGGCCAAGCTCCATCGCAACGGCCGCCCGGTCGCCGAACCCCGGCCGGCCGGCTGATGCTCACGATCCGCTTCGATCGATTGGCCGCGCTCGGCATTCGGCCGGGGCACCTGGTGCTGGACGCCGGGGCCGGCTTCGGTCGCCACGCGTTCGAGCTCGCCCGCCGCGGTCATCGCGTGGTCGCCCTCGACTACGCCGACGACGAAGTGCACGGCACGCTCGACACGTTCGCCGCGATGGTCGACGCCGGCGAGATCCCCGCCAGGCTGTTGTCGGGGTGCTGCGCGGCGACGCCACCCGGCTCCCGTTCGCCGACGGCAGCTTCGATGCCGTGATCACGTCCGAGGTCCTCGAGCACGTCCCCGACGACACCGGGGCCCTCGCCGAGCTGGTCCGGGTGCTGCGACCCGGTGGAGCCTTCGCCGCCACCGTGCCGAGCTGGCTGCCCGAGAAGGTCAACTGGATGCTCTCCGACGAGTACCACGCCCCCGCGGCAGTCGGCGGACACGTGCGCATCTATTCGGCCACCGAACTGAAGGCCAAGCTGCGCGCGGCCGGCCTGCAGCTCACCGGTTCGCACCACGCCCACGCGCTGCACTCGCCGTACTGGTGGCTGAAGTGCGCCGTCGGGGTCACCGACGACGACCACCCGTTGGTGGTGCGGTACCGGCGGTTCCTCGAGTGGGACATCATCCGCCGTCCTCGATCGACGCGGATCGCCGACCGGCTGCTGTCGCCCGTGCTGGGCAAGAGCCTCGTCCTGTACGGGACGCGCCGCGACGACGCCGCGACGGCCGCGCCAGTGGCCCGGCGAGCCGAGGCGGCATGACCGCGGCGACGGGGCCCGATCTGCCCGGCGTGCTCAGTGCGGCCGAGGTGCGCGTGAGCGCCGAGCACCTGGCGTCGCTGCAGTTGCGCTCGGGGATGATCCCCTGGTTCCCCGGCGGCCACTGCGACCCGTGGAACCACGTCGAGTCGGCGATGGCGCTCGACGTCGCCGGGCTGCACTCCCCTGCCGCGGCCGCGTACCAGTGGCTGGCCGACACCCAGCGTCCGGACGGGAGCTGGCACAACTACTACCGCGCCGACGGCACCGTCGAGGAGGACAAGCTCGACACCAACGTGTGCGCCTACATCGCCACCGGCGCCTGGCACCACTGGTGCTGCACGCGGGACCGCGGCTTCATCGAGCAACTCTGGCCGACGGTCGACCGGGCCCTCGCGTGGGTGCTGTCGCTGCGCCGGCCGGACGGACTCGCCCTCTGGGCGGTGGAGGCCGACGGCTCCCGCCCGTGGGACTATGCGCTGCTCACGGGCACGTCGAGCATCCAGCACGCGCTGCGGTGTGGGCGGGCCCTCGCTGCTGTCGTCGGCGCCCACCGGCCGCATTGGAGCCGCGCCGCGGCCCGCATGGTGGACACCGTGGCGACGGCACCGGGCGCGTTCGCCCCCAAGACACGCTGGGCGATGGACTGGTACTACCCGGTGCTCACCGGCGCGCTCACCGGTGAGGCCGCCAAGGCGAGGCTCGCCGACGGCTGGGAGAACTTCGCCATGGAGGGCGTCGGCGTGCGCTGTGTCAGCGACGAGCCGTGGGTCACCGCGTCGGAGACCGCGGAGTGCGCGCTCGCGCACGTGGCCATCGGCGACGTCGCGACGGCGACCGACCTGCTGCGCTGGACCCGGGCCCACCGCCGTGACGACGGTTCGTACTGGACCGGGATCGTGTACGCGCCGGGGGCGTCCCCGGTGCAATTCCCGTTCGAGGAGCACACCTCCTACACGGCGGCCGCGGTGATCCTCGCCGCCGACGCCATCGCCGGCGCGTCGCCCGCGTCGGGGCTGTTCACGCCCCGTCCGATCAGCTGACCGGTCATGTAGCCTGACCGACTGCTGACGGGCGGAAGCGGGAGGGATCCTTGGAAGCGGTGCGGATGCGGGCGGCACTTCTCGTGCGCCGCAACTGGCGCGCGACCGTCTTCCTGGTTCTGCTCGCCGGACTCGCCGGCGGAGTCGCGATCGGCGCCTGGACGGTCGGCCGGCGCACGGCAACAGCGTACGACCGCTTCGTCGAACGCTCGGGCCTGCCCGATCTCACCGTCACGTTCTGCCCTCCCGACATGACGTCGGTCGACGACGAGACAATCGTCAGGTGCTACGCGTACGATCCCGTCGGACGAGTACGCAGCCGTGCAGCGGCTCCCGGAGGTGGAGGCGGTGGGACGGGCGGCATGGCGCGGCCTGACCGTCGCCGACCCGTCCGAACCCGAGCGAACGCTGATGACGGCGAGCCTGGTCGCGCGTGATCAGAGCATGCCGAGCGCCGACGGCCGGCCGCTGGTGATCGACGGCCGGTGGTACGACGTCGACGCGCCCGACGAGGTGGTGATCAACGAGGTTCTCGCCGAACGGGCGGGCGTGACCGTTGGCGACGAGCTGGTCCTGACGTTCTGGTCCGCCGAGGAGCGCGGCGACACGGGCACGGGAGACCGACCGGTGTTCCACGGGCCCACGGCCGACGTCCGGGTCGTCGGCATCGTCCGCGGGGTACGGGACATCGCCGCCCGCGAGTCGATCCGTCAGCGCGCTCACGGACGACTCCCTCCTCCTCGCCGGACCGGCGATCTCGGATGCGACATCAGCAGCCGCCGGGTTCCAGTCCTTGCTGGTCGAGGCCAGCGAAGGAGACATTGCGGCCACGACGGCGGCGATCGAGCGCGCCTTCGGTGGGCGTCCGTTCAACATCACCCCGACCTTCGGCCCCGATGAGATCGAGCCGGCCCAGGAGGCCATCGAGTACGAGGCCAGGGCGGCACTCGCGTTCGCCGCGCTGGCCGGCGTCGCCGCGGCGGTCTTTGCCGGGCAGGCCATCGCCCGGCAGAGCCGGCGGGAATGGGCGGATCTCCCGACCCTCAACGCGCTCGGTCTGACCCGGCGTCAGGCGTTGCTCACCGCCGCCACGCGGGGAACGCTGACGGCCCTCGGCGCCGCGACCTTGGCCGTGATCGTGGCGATCGGGGTGTCGCCCCTCGGGCCGATGGGCGTCGCCCGCCAGACCGAGCGCGACCACCCCTGGCAGGTCGACTGGCTGCCCGTGAGCATCGGCTGCGGGCTCGTGCTCGCCGTCGTCCTCCTCGCCACCTGCGTCCCCGTCGCCCGGATGAGCCGGCGGCCGAGGTGCGCCACCACGGATCTCGTGACCCGCGAACGAGGCGTTCCGCTCCGCCTGTTGCCTCCGCCCGCCACCGTCGGCGTGACGATGGCGATGAACGGAGGGCGTGGCGGCAACGGGCTCCCCTTCGGCGCGGCGATCGCAACCGTGGCCCTTGCCGTCGCCGCGTTCATCGCCGCGATCGGCTTCGGCAGCAGCCTCTCAGCCCTCACCGGGACGCCGGAACGCTTCGGCGCGCCGTGGGATTTCTCGTTCGCCCAACTGTTCGAAGCACCGCCCGACGCCGGGCGCGCCGAGACCTTCCTCACCCGATCCGATGCTGTCGCCGCCGCCGCCGGGATCGTCGGCACGGATGTCGAGATCGACGGTCGGATCTACTGGGCCCAGTCGTTCCAGCCGGTTCCGGGCGTCGACGACGTCGTCAACCCGCCGATCACCGCCGGGCGCGCGCCGGAGCGACCCGACGAGATCGCCCTCGGTGCGATCACGATGCGGCAGCTCGGGGTCGGGATCGGTGACACCGTGCGCGTCGCCAGCACCGTGACCAGCTCGGACCCGTCGCCGATGACGGTCGTCGGCACAACGCTCATCAACGACACGTACGAGGGCAGCCCGGGCCTCGGCGCGGTGGTGTCCCCGGAGTGGCTCACGCAGGCCGCCCCCGAGGTATCGACCCCGGATCCCTACGTCGCCCGCCTCGAGCCGGGGGCCGACCGGATCGCCTTCCGGGCCGCGATCGAGCGCGAGTTCGGAGGAACGGTCAACGGCCCGGTGGAGCAGACCGCGATCCGCAACGTCGAGCGGATCCGGACGCTCCCCCTGGCGCTCGCCGCGACGGTCGGCGTGCTCGCGATCTCGTCGCTCGCCCACGCCGTCGTGCTGTCCGCGCGCCGGAACCGGCGGCAGCTCGCGGTGCTGAGGACGCTCGGGTTCAGCCGTGGGCAGGCGGCGGCGGCGGTGCGCTGGCAGGCGACCGTGCTCGGTTTGGCCGCCGTGGCCATCGGGCTCCCACTCGGTGTAGTCGCCGGCCGGTGGGGCTGGCTGGGCAGTGGCCGAGCAACTGGGCGTGGCGAGCGGGCCGGTCGTGCCGCTGCTGCTCATCGCCGTCGTCGCCATCGGTGCCGTCCTCGTCGCCCACGGGGTCGCCGTCATACCGGCCTGGCGATCGGCCCGGCTGCGGCCGGCCGAGGCCTTCCGCGTCGAGTAGCCCTCACTCCACGCGGGTGAGGATGCGCAGCGAACCGGTCGCGGAGGTGAGCTCGAACCGGCCGCTCTCCAGCGCGGGCAGGAAGATCTCCTCGTACGGCGGGCGACCGCCGTCGGCCGGGTCGGGGAACACGTCGTGGATCGCCAGCGTGCCGCCATGGGCAACGTGCGGCGACCATCCGGCGTAGTCCGCCCGGGCGGGCTCGACGCCGTGACCACCGTCGATGAAGACGAGCGCCGCCGGGGTCGACCAGTGGCGGGCGACGTCAGGTGAGCGCCCAACGACGGCGATGACGTGGTCCTCGAGCCCGGCGTCGTGGATCGCGGCCCGGAAGAACGGGAGCGTGTCCATCACCCCGAGCCGCGGGTCGACGACCGCCGGGTCGTGCCACTCCCAGCCGGGCTGGTTCTCCTCCGAACCGCGGTGGTGGTCGACGGCGAACAGCACCGTGCCCGCCGAGCGGGCCGCGGCCCCGAGCCAGATCGTCGACCGCCCGCAGTACGAGCCGACCTCGACGAGCGGGGCCCCTGGCAGGAGCGCGCGCGGCGGCGACGGCGGCCGCATGCAGGGCGTCACCCTCCTCGGGCGGCATGAATCCCTTCGCCGCGAGGGCGTGCTCCCGCCAGTCGTCGTCGGGCACGCCGGCAGCGTACGGCTGCGGTCAGACACAATGGGCGGGTGCAGACTTCGCTCGACGAGCTCGTCACCTTGCTCGCCCTCGAACCGATCGAGGTCAACATCTTCCGGGGGCGGTCACCGGACGAGAACCGCCAGCGCGTCTTCGGCGGGCAGGTCGCGGGTCAGGCGCTGGTGGCCGCGGCCCGCACCGTCGACGACCCGGGCCGCCTCGTCCACTCGCTACACGCCTATTTCCTCCGCCCGGGAGATCCGACCGTGCCGATCCTCTACGAGGTCGACCGGCTGCGCGACGGCCGCAGCTTCACCACCCGTCGGGTCGTCGCGATCCAGCATGGTCGGGCGATCTTCAACCTGCAGGCGAGCTTCCACATCGAGGAGCCGGGCCCCGACCACCAGATCTCGATGCCGACGGACATGCCCGATCCGGAGTCGCTGCCCGACTGGCACACGCGCATGGCCCCGTACCGGGAGCAGCTCGGCGAGTGGTACGAGCGACCCCGGTCGATCGACGTGCGCTACATCGGCGGCGATCCGATCGGTGGTGAGCGCCCACCGGCGGAAGGTCAGCGGGTGTGGCTGCGGGCCGACGGCGAACTGCCGGACGACCCGGTCGTGCACGCCTGCGTCGTCACCTACGCCAGCGACATGACGCTCCTCGACACGACGGTCCTGCCGTTCGGCCTGTCGTGGACGAGTGGCGGGATCCAGATGGCGAGCCTCGACCACGCGATGTGGTTCCACCGCCCGTTCCGGGCCGACGAGTGGTTGCTGTACGACCAGTACGCGCTGTCGACGAGCGCCGCACGCGGGCTGGCCGGCGGGGCGATCTTCGCCGCCGATGGGCGGCTGGTGGTGAGCGTGGTGCAGGAAGGACTGGCCCGAGTGGGACGCGAGCAGTGACGACGACGTTGGCGGTCGGGTGTCGTCGCCGCCGTTGCGCGTGGTCGCCGGCTGCTCGGGTGACGACGGACACCGGTGGCCCCGCCACGAGTGCTCCCTCGGCGCCGACCACCGTCGCTCCGGCGACCACCGCGACGCAGCGCGACGAGGTCGAGCCCGTGACCAGGTCTCCGGCGCCCACCGGCGACGACGGCTCCGCCACCCACCGATCCAGCCGACCACCACGGCGCCACCGGCGACGGAGCCGCCGCGGCGACCCGGAGGTCGCGCTCACCGAGGTGGCGTCCGTGGACAGTCCCGTCGACCTGGCGTGGCGGGACGGCGACAACGGCCTCTACGTCGTCGGGCAGGACGGCACGATCGTCCGGCTCGGTGACGGGCGATCCCGTCGACCGTGCTCGACATCACCGATCTCACCGACAAGAACGGCGAGCAGGGTCTGCTCGGCCTGGCGTTCTCGCCGGGCGGCGACGTCGCCTACATCAACTACATCGACGGCGACGACAACACGATCATCTCCGAGCACCAGGTGGCCGACGATGGCACGTTCGGCACCGGGGACCTGGCCCGGACGGTCCTCGAGATCGAGCAGCCCTACGACAACCACAACGGCGGTGACCTGACGTTCGGCCCTGACGGCCTGCTGTACATCGGCATGGGCGACGGCGGCGACGGCGGTGACCCCGAGCGCCGGGCGACGGACTTCTCGACGTTGCTCGGCAAGATGCTGCGCATCGATCCGGCGATCGGCGAGGGCCAGCCCTACACGGTGCCCGCCGACAACCCGTTCGTCGGCACCGACGGCGCGGCGCCGGAGATCTGGGCGAGCGGGTTGCGCAACCCGTGGAAGTTCTCGTTCGACCGGGAGACCGGTGACCTGTGGATCGCCGACGTCGGCCAGAACTCGTGGGAGGAGATCAACGTCGCGCCGGCCACCGGCGGCGTCGACGCCGGCAAGGGGTTGAGCTTCGGATGGAGTGCCTTCGAGGGCGACGAGCGCTACAACGACGACGTCTCGGCGGACGGCCACACGCCGCCGATGGCGACGTACAGCCACGATCGAGGGCTGCTCGGTCAGTGGCGGGGTCCGCGTGCGGGGCGGCCAGGTCCCGCCGCTCGAGGGCTGGTACGTCTACGCCGACTACTGCTCCGGGAAGGTGTGGGCCCTGGAGGTCACCGGCGAGGGGGCCGACATCGCCGCCGGACGCACCGTCGAACTGCCCTCGGTCGAGGCTCCGACCGCCGTCGTCGACGGCCCCGCCGGCGAGGTCTACATCCTGTCCGCCTCCGGTCCCGTCTACCGCGTCGATCCGGCCTAGCCGACGCGCGGTGAACTCGACGTGTCGGGACGGGACGTCGACCGCGGTGAGGCGGACACGGACGTCGTCGCCGGGATCCACGCGGTGGGCGCCGACCCGGGCGAGCACGGCGGGATCGACGACCTGGATCATCACGCCCCGGCGATCCTCGTCGACGACCACGGCATCGAACAGTTCGCCCTCCCGTCCCGACAGCATCACGGCCTCGGCGAGGTCGAGCACGGCGGTGTCGACGCGGTCGGCGCGGGTCTCGGTCTCCTCCATCACCGCCGGGAGCTCGCCGAACGCGGCCTCGATCGCGTCCGGTACCGGCCGGCCGTTGGCCACGGCGAGGGCTGCCTCCACGACATAGCGGTCGCCGAGCCGGCGCATCGGTGCGGTGGCGTGGGCGTACGTGGCCGCCACCGCGGCGTGCCACGGCTTGGCGTCGTCGTCGTGCGGGGCATACGACGCGGCCCCGCTGGCCTTGCGCACGGCGAGCAGAAAAGCGGCGTGACGCGGATCCTCTCGTCGCAGTGAGCGCACGAAGTCGGCCAGCGACTGATCGGACGGCCACGTCAACCCGAAGGCCTTGGCGCTGTGGCGCAGGCGGAGGATCGCCCGCTCATCGGGCGCCGGCATCACCCGGAACAGACCCGTGCCGGCGGCGTGGAGCGCATCGGCCACGGCGAGATTGGTGGCGAGCGACATCGCCGCGTTCCGATCCTCGCTCTCGCTCCTGGCCCGGAAGTGCAGATCCCAACCGCTGTCGCGGCGCCGGAGCTCCTGCTCGGGAAACTCCACCCGGGCGGCGTCCCGGCGCTCCTCGGCCAGCTCGATGCGGCGGGCGAGCTCGCCGAAACCCTCCGGCAGCTCGTCCGTCGCGACCATCTCGTATCCGAGCTTGGCCCGGCTGTGGATCACCGCCCGTTCGACGCCGTCGAGGAGGGCACCCCCGTCCGGCCGGACGCGCACCGTGAACACGACGGACGGTCGGGGCCCGTCGGGCAGCAAGCTCGCGGCCGCCTCGGAGAGCACCGGTGGGTACAAGCGCGCCCGCCGGCCGGGCAGGAACACGGTGACGCCGCGACGCCACGCCTCGGTGTCGACCGGGTCACCCGGCCGGACGAAGAAGCCGACATCGGCGATCGCGTAGTGCAGCACGACATCGTCTCCGTCGCGGTCGATCGTGAACGCCTGGTCCAGATCGGTCGACGTCGCCGGATCGAGCGTGACGAACGGATCGGCGGTGCGATCGCGGTAGTCATCGTCCGGCTGACGCCGAGCGGCCTCCTCGGCGGCGGCGAGCACATCGGCGGGGAACTCGCCGGGGACGTCGAACTGCTCCCGGATGCGTTCGAGACCGGTCTCGATGGCCTCCTCGGTCCCTTCCGGCAGTCTCATCGTCAGCGCCGGGCCCCCATGAACATCCCCTTGAGGGCCTCGTAGTGCTCGATCACGTGGCCGGCGCCGAGCACGACCGCCTCGAGGGGCACGTTCGACATGCGGACGGGGACCTTGGTCTCCCGCTCGATCCGCGAGGCGAGGCCGCGCAACAACCCGCCGCCGCCGACGAGGTACATGCCGCGGACGAGGAAGTCCTGGGAGAGCTCCGGTGGGGCCTTGGCGAGGCAGCGGATCACGGACGCGACGAGCGAGGACACCACATCCTCGATGGCGAACCGGATCTCCTCCGGCGTCAGCAGGACGGTCTTCGGCAGCCCGGTCATCAGGTCGCGGCCGCGGACCTCGGCCTGGTTCTCGTCCGGCGTCGGATCGGCCGAGCCGATGGCGACCTTGATCTCCTCGGCGGTGCGCTCACCGATCGCGATGCCGTGCTCCCGGCGCACGTAGTTCTGGATCGACGCGTCGATGTCGAACGAGCCGATCCGCACCGCCTCGAGGGCGACGATGCCACCCAGACTGATGACCGCGGTCTCGCTCGTGCCGCCGCCGATGTCGATGACCATGTTGCCGACCGGTTCGTCGATCGGCAGGTCGGCGCCGATCGCCGCCGCCATCGGCTGCTCGATGAGGTTGGCATCTGCTGCGCCGGCACGGCGGGCCGCGTCGGTGACCGCTCGCCGCTCGACCTCGGTGATCGCCGAGGGCACGCAGATCACGACCTTCGGCCGCGTGAACCGGCTCACACCAACTCGTTGCAAGAGCAACCGGATCATGCGCTCGGTGATCTCGAAGTCGGTGATCGCGCCCCCGCGCAACGGGCGCACGGCGACGATGTACCCGGGCGTCCGCCCGATCATCTGCCACGCCTCGCGTCCGGTCGCCAGCACCTCCCCCGTCTGCCGGTTGAGGGCGATCACCGAGGGCTCGTTGAGCACGATCCCTCGACCCTTCATGTAGACGAGGGTGTTGGCCGTGCCGAGGTCAATGGCCAGGTCACGAGCCACTACGACCTCCAACCCTCTTGTTCAGGTTGAGGTCGCGCCTGGTTCACCGTCGTCGTCCTCGGTCGCTTCGTCGTCATCGCGTTCGTCGAGTTGCTGCACCTGTTCGACGACCGGCTTGCGGGCCTCGGGCGACAGCGCGTCGATCTGCCGCTGGAACACCTCGACGGTGTCGGGCCGGCGGGCGCGGAGCACGAGCGCGACGATGATCGCGACGACGGCGACAGCGGCGATGACGATGATGACCGCGGTCACGCGACGGTCCCGGCACCGCTGATCGGCGTGGCCCTCGTGCCCCAAGCGCTGCCGTCGCGCCAGGTCTCGTGCTTCCAGATCGGGACCGATGCCTTCAGGGCGTCGATGGCGTAGCGCGCGGCGTCGAACGCCTCGGCGCGATGCGGAGTGGACACGGCGACGAGCACCGACGACTCGCCGACCTCGACCCGGCCGGTCCGATGCAAGAGGGCGATGCGGCCGATCGTGGGCCAGCGCTCGCGCGCCTCGTTCGCGATCGCGGCGAGGCGCTCGGCGACGGCTTCCTCGTACGCCTCGTAGGTCAGATGGTCGACACCCTCGCGACCGTCGGCATGGTCGCGGACCGTCCCGCTGAACAACACGACGGCGCCGCAGTCAGGACGCCCGGCCCACGCGTACACGGCATCGACCGGCAGCTCCCCGCCAGTGAGTGAGAACCAGTCGTCTCCGGTGAGCGGGGGGGCCGCCTCTGCCTGCACGGGCCGCATCGTAGCCGTGGGCGCCGGTGGCCCGTCGGTGCCCCTGGTGCGACCCCGACCTCCGCAGCGAGACGAGCGTGGCTACGCTCCGACCACGTGGAACCGGGTCCACTGCCTCCTCACGAACGCGCATGGCGCCACCCGTCGGAGCTCGGCCCTCCACCTCACGAACCCACGTCGACCACGGGCCGGGTGCTGATCGCCACGAGCGCGGCCGTGAGCCTGCGTCCTGGTCGGGCTCCTCGCCATCGCCATCACGCCCGACCGCTCGCCCGAGCCGATCGCGGCCAGCTCGACCGTGAGCGACGCGGCGGCGACTCCCGCGGTACTCGTGTCGAGTTCGCCGTCGGCCGCGGTCACCCCGACCGCGCTCCCTGTCGTCACGCCGGTCGGCGACGAGGGCTGGGCGGTCACGACGTGGGACGCCGTCGGCGGCGAGACGGGCTGGATGCAGGCCCGCCTGCCGTCGGGCGCCGAGGTGCAGATCGAGGTCATCGGATCGGACCGGGCCACCGGCCTGGTCGTCGTGACGCTGCCGATGTCGGCGGACGCCGATGGTTACCAGCTGGCCGCCGATCCCCCCCGGCCCTCCGACACGGTGGTGATCCATGGCCCCGAGCCGCAAGTCGTCTCGCTGCTCGACCTGGCGCAGCTCGACGTCGAGGAGGGCACCCCGGTTGTGGACGCCGCCGGCGAGCTCGTCGGGCTGTGCACCGGGAGCTACGACGGCACGACGCTGATGACGGTCGACACGATGCCGGGTGACGACGCGACGGCGGCGCCCGGTGCCGACACGACGACCGCGGTGGAGACGACTGCGCCACCGACGACGACCGACACGACCACTGTCGAGTCCACCACTGTCGAGTCCACGAGCCCGGAGTCGAGCGAGCCCACGTCGAGCGTCGAGCAGTCGACCACCGTCGAGTCGACGACGCCGGACAGCGCTCCGTCCACGGCCCCGGACGCGACGGCCGGGGAGTCGATCGGCCCCGCCTATCCACCGGGACGCTGACCGTCGCTGCTCGCGCTCAGCGGCGGCGACGCCAGCGACGCACGAGCGCGAACGTCCCGCCGGCGAGGCCGAGCGCCGCCAGCGTCATCGCGGTGAGCGACAGCTCCTGCCGGCGCTTGGGTGTGATCATCGTCCACCACCGCGCCTCGGTGCCCTCGACGTACGCCTGCTCGTTGGTCACGGTCGGGCGCCAGCCATGGGCCTTCAGGCGGTCGTTGGCGATGAGCCACGGGGCGCGGGTGTAGCTGCGCAGACCGGGCGGGATCGGCCCCCGCTGAAAGCGCCAGCGGACCCGGCCGAGGACCTCGTTGACCCGATCCGGCAGCCGGACGCGTGGCCGTGAGCCGGTGAGCGCGCGCACCCGCTCGCCGGCGATCCAGCCGTCGGGGGCGACGTTGAACACGCCGTCGAGACGTTCGTCGACGGCGAGGGCGACCGCCGAGGCCAGATCGTCGAGGTGGAGGAACTGGGCCGGCGGATCGACTTCGCCGAAGCGCTGGCCGAGCCCGGCGGCGAGCGCCCGGGCCAGCGAGGAGGTGCCGTCGGCGGCCATCGCCACCACCGGGCGCAGCACCGTCACCGTGCGTCCCCGAGCCGATCGACGCCAACGATCGGCCATCGCCTCGACGGTCGCCAGCTGGCGGGCGTAGACGAACTCGACGTCAGGGCGCAGGACGGCGTCCTCGGTCAGCGGCACCGGGTTGTTGGCGTAGGCGCCATAGACGAGGGCCGACGACACCAGCACCACGTGGGTGGCCCCGCCCACCGTCGCGTCCTGCAGCATCGTGGCCGCGCCTTCCGTCACACTCTCGCGGCGCCGGGCCCGCAGATCGTGATCGCCCGCGCCGAGGTGGATCACCACGTCGTTGGACGCGGCCGAGCCCGGCTCCAGGCCCGGGTTCGCCGCGAGCAGGGCCAACACGCGGGAACCCAGGTTCGCCTCGGCACCCGTCACGTGGAACCGGCGCCGCGCCTCGACGGCGACGGCAGCGGCTTCGGCGGGCGGCACCGGAGCGACCTTATCCCCGTAGCATCGACGGCATGGCCGAAGGCTCGACCCCCGAAGAGCGGCCGGACGATCCGTTCTCAGTCGCTGCCGATGTTCGGCGACCTCGCCAGGGCGCTCGCCGGCCAGGGCCCGCTGAACTGGGACGCCGCCCGCCAGTTCGCCCAGCTCGGAGCGACCGGCGGCACGATCGAAACCAACGTCGACCCGACCGTCCGCCTGGCCTACGCCGATCTCTCCCGCCTCGCCTGGTACCACGTCGCCGAGGTGATCGGCACCGAGGACGCCGCGCCCGAGCCGCAGACGGTCACCCGCAGCCAGTGGGCGAGCGGCACCCTCGACGCCTACCGTCACCTCTTCGCCGAGATGGCCACCGCCCTCGGCACTCCGGTCGAGGCACCCGACGACGAGCGACCCGATGGTGTCGATGATGGCGGGGCTGTCGCGCATGATGGCGCCGGCGATGCTCGGGATGTCCGTCGGCTCGATGGTCGGGCACCTGGCCACGCGAGCCTTCGGCACCCACGATCTGCCGATCCCCCGCGAGCCGGCCACCGTGACCCTCGTCCCGGCGAACATCGAGGGCTTCGCCGCCGATTGGGAGATCCCCGTCGACGAGATGCGGCTGTGGGTCCTCGCCCACGAGTTCGCCGGCCACGGCATCTTCGCCGCCGACCACGTGCGGGAGGCGCTCACCCGGCTCGTGCGCGAGCACGTCGGCGGTTTCCGCCCCGACCCCGGCGCGGTGGCCGACCGCCTCGGAGCGCTCGATGTCGAGTCGGCCGACCCGATGGCCGCGTTGCAGCAGGCGCTCAGCGACCCCGAGGTGCTCCTCGGTGCCGTGACCTCGCCCGAGCAGCACGCGCTGCGGCCCCGGCTCGACACGCTGGTCGCCGTCGTGGTCGGCTACACCGACTGGATCGTCGACGCCGTGTCCGTCCGCGTCGTCGGCGGGAACGCCCTGCGCATCGCCGAAGCCGTGCGCCGGCGGCGGGTCGAGACCACGGCGAGCGACACGTTCGTCGAGCAACTGCTCGGCATCCGCCTCGGTGACGACCAGGTGGGCCGCGGCAAGCGGTTCGTCCAAGGAGTCGTCGACCGCGCCGGCGACTCCGGGCTCGCCCCGCTGCTGCGCCGGCCGGACGCGATCCCGACCCCGAACGAACTCGACGCGCCGGGCCTGTGGCTCGCCCGGCTGGAACAACCACCGCCCGTCAGCGACGTCTGACCGAGACGTCACCTCACGAGCGTCGCGGCCGCCGCCAGCGCCGTAGGCCGGTCCAGCGGGTCCCTGCGGCGTAGTTGAAGAACCCGGCTGCGCTGACCAGGCCGACGAGCAGGAATCCGAGCGGGCCGGGGATGTCGATGATCACCGGGATCAGCCCGGCGACCGCCCAGCCGAGCTGGAACCGGGTCTCGAAGCGGGCGAACGCGCGGCCCCGGTTGGCCTGAGGCGCCTCCCGCTGGACGGTACTTTCGAAGGCCAGCCGGCCGACGGCGGCAGCGAGGTTGACCACACCGACGAGCAGCACACCCGCCAGCACGCCTCCCACGAGCGCGGCGACGACCCCGGCCACGCTCGACAGACCCAGCGCGCCGAGCAGCATCGTCTCCTCACGGAGCGAGCGACGCAGGCGCGGCCCGATCGCGTTGCCCGTCATCGTGCCCAGCGCCGCCAGCGCGACGGCGACACCGAACCAGGCCGTGCCCGCGGTCTGGTCGCGCAACCAGAAGGCGAGGAGGAAGAACGTGAACCCGACCGTCGCCCGCAACAGCAGCATCGCCACCTCGGCCAGCTGCAGACCGGTCGCCTGGAGCTGCACCCGTTCTGCCGATCCCTCCGGCTCGGCCGCGATCACGTCGGCCGGCAGACGGGTCGCGCTGGCGAGGGCGAAGCCGAACAACAGGGCGGCGTAGATCAGCGTCGCGACACCTTCGTTCGAGATGAGCTGCATGACGGCCGCCGGGATCACCGCGACGAAGCCGGCCAAGCCGGCGATCAGCCCGAGCTTGGAGTTGGCCTCCACGAGGTCCCGCTCGTCGCGCACGACCGACGGCACGAGCGCCTGCTTGGAGACGAGGTACGTCTTCTGGAGCACGAGCGCGGCGAACACGAGCGGAAACAGGGCGAGGTTGTCGATCGCTGTGGCCATCAGCAGCGAGATCACGACGCGCGCCGCCGCCACCAGCTGGATGACGGTGCGCCGGCCGCCGGCGGCCCGGTCGATGACGGGCCCGATCAGCGGGGCGATGACCACGAACGGCGCGAAGCTGACGACGAGAAAGAGGAGCACTCGACCGCGGGCCGCGCTCGGATCGATGCTGAAGAACAGCGAATCGGCGAGAGCGACGATCATCGCCGCGTCGCCACCGACCATCGCCGCGTGCGTGATGCTCAGACGCCGGAACTTCGAAACCGGAGCCCGAGCTGTCACATCGCCGATGCTAGAGATTGCGACCTCTCGTCAGCAGTCTGCGGACCGGACGCGATCCTTGCTACGAAATCCGCAGACTGCGGCTGGCGCACCAGAAAAGTGCGACCTCAAGCGCAGACTGCGGGTTCGGTGCCGTTGAACGCACGGGAGCCGCAGTCTGCGGCTTATACGCGTTCGTACTTGTAGCCGAGGCCGCGGATCGTGACGATGCGGGTCGGGTTCGACGGGTCGCGCTCGATCTTCGAGCGCAGCCGCTTGACGTGCACGTCGAGGGTCTTCGTGTCGCCGACGTAGTCGCTGCCCCACACCCGGTCGATGAGGGTGTCGCGGGGCAGGACCCGTCCGGCGTTGGCGAGCAGCACGTGGAGCAGCTCGAACTCCTTGAGCGGCAGCGCCAACGGCTGCCCGCTGATGTTCACCGTGTGCTCGTCGGGGTCGAGCGACACGTCGCCGACGGTGACCGCGGCCGGTCCGAGCTCGCCCGCCTGATCGCCGGGCGAACGCCGCAGCACGGCCCGCATGCGCGCCACGAGCTCGCGCAGCCGGTACGGCTTGGTGACGTAGTCGTCGGCGCCGACCTCCAGTCCGACGACGGTGTCGATCTCGGCGCCCTTGGCCGTGACCATGATGATCGGCACCTGGCTGCGCTTGCGCAGCTGCCGGCACACGTCGATGCCGCTGATCTTGGGGAGCATCACGTCGAGCAGCACGAGGTCCGGGCGGACGATGTCGAACCGGTCGAGGGCGTCGTACCCGTCGACCGCGATCTCGACCTGGAACCCCTCTCGCCGGAGCCCGATCGACAGGGCCTCGACGAAGCTCGCCTCGTCCTCCACCACCAGGATCACTGGCGCACTCACTGGTGCGCCCTCCGCCGCGTCGACGGGTCCGGGACACAGCCGGCGCACCAGTGAGCGCTTCGCACGCCGTCACGTCGAGCTCGCTTCGCTCGCTCATGTGTTCACCGTCCCCTGCACGTCGTTGGACGGCTCCGGCACTGTTGCGGTGGGGATGCGCAGGACGAACGTCGAGCCCTCGCCCTCCCGCGACGACACGAGCACCTCCCCGCCGTGGTTCGTCGCCACATGGCGCACGATCGACAGCCCGAGACCGGTGCCGCCAGTGTCCCGGCTGCGCGCCTTGTCGACCCGGTAGAAGCGCTCGAAGATCCGGTCGTGGTCGGTGGCGGGGATGCCGATCCCGTTGTCGGCCACCATCAGCTCGGCGAACTGGCCCTCGACGCGCACGCGGACCTGCACCTCCGACCCGGACTCGCTGTACTTCACGGCGTTCTCGACCAGGTTGCCCAGCGCCGATACGAGCTGGCGCCGGTCGCCGCTCACGCGAACGCCACGCGGCATTTCGAGCGTGGTCACGTCGATCCGGCGCAGTTCGGCGAGCGGGCGGACCCGCTCGATCGCCCCGTCGACGATGTCGGCCACGTCGACGAGATCGCGGAGCGGCTCCTCACCGAGCTCGATGCGGGACAGCTCCATCAGATCGTCGATCGTGCGGGCCACGCGGTGGGACTCGTCGACGATGCGCCCGGCGATGCGCCGCACGACCTCGGTGTCGACATCGTCCTCGGCGCTGTCGGCGAGGGTCTCGGCGAGCACGGCGAGCGCGCCGACCGGTGTCTTCAACTCATGGCTGATGTTGGCGACGAAGTCGGTGCGCACGGCGTCGACGCGCCGCCGCTCGCTGACGTCCTCCAACGTGACCATCGCCCCACCACCCGGCAGTGGTGACGCGGTGACGACGACGGCCACGCGGGGCGGGCCGTAGAGCTCGAGATTCTGGCGCTCCTCGTGACCGTCGAGAGCGCTGGCGAGGAGACGGTCCACGGTGTCGTCGACCAGCAGCCCGGCGTGGGTTCCCGCGAACACGTCGGCGGCGGCGTTGCGATAGTGCACTCGACCCGAGACGCCGGCGACGACCACCCCGAGGGCCAGCCGGTCGACGACGTCGGTCCACCGCGGCGAGGACGGCCCTTGCGCGGCCGGTACGGCTGCCAGCTCCTCGACATCGATCACTACCGGGCGAGGGGCTGCGGGCGACGGCGGTGCGGGTCGCCGGCTGCGCATCACGAGCCAGGTCACGACGGAGGCGCCGACGGCAGCGCCGAGGACAGCGAGAACGGCGAGCAGGGTCATCCGTTCTCTTCACTCATTCCAGATCACTCGCCGCTGCTCTGGTGAGCCTCCGCTCATCGTCGACGGACGACGCCGAGCCCTCGACGAGGAACCGCACCCGCTCGGCGATGTTGACGGCATGGTCGCCGATGCGCTCGAAGAATCGGGCGACGACGGCGAGCTGCACGGCGACCTGCAGGTCGATCGTGCCCTCCGCGTGGCTCTCGAAGATCGCATTGATGAATTGGCGTTGGAGATCGTCGAGGTATGAATCCATGTCGCCGAGCGCGGCGGCGCGGGTGGCGTCGCTCGTCATGTACGACTCTGTGGCCTCCTTGAACAGCTGGCGGGCCTGATCCCCCATCTTCTGGATGATCCCGCGCAGCGTCGGGTCGAGCCCGTGCCCGTAGATGCGGCGGGCGGCCTTGCAGATGTTCACCGCCAGGTCGCTCGACCGCTCGACCTCGGCGATGATCCGTAACGCGGCCATCAGGCGGCGCAGGTCGCTGGCGACCGGCGCCTGCAGGGCGAGCACCTCGTAGCAGCGATCCTCCAGTTCGAGCACCCGCTTGTCGACCCGCTGATCGGCCATGATCAAGTACTCGGCGCCCTCGAGGTCCTGGCGGAGCAAGATCTCAGTGGCCCTGGGAATCGTCTCGGTGACGCCCGCGGCCAGCTTGGCGGTGTTCTCGCGGATCTCGTCGAGCGCGTGGTGGAACGCGGAGCGGAGGTCTTCGTGCTCCTCCGGCTCCTGAACGACGGCGTCCTCGGGCGCGTCGGCCATCATCCGAACCGTCCAGTGACGTACTGCTCGGTGCGCTCGTCGTCGGGGTTGGAGAAGATCTTCGCCGTCGGGTTGTACTCGACCAGGCGGCCGGTGCGCCGGTCGCCCTCCGGATTCACCTCGGTGGTGAAGAACGCCGTGCGGTCGCTGACCCGGGCCGCCTGCTGCATGTTGTGGGTGACGATGACGATCGTGTACTTCGTCTTGATCTCCTGCATCAGCTCCTCGATGCGGGCCGTGGCGATCGGATCGAGCGCCGAGCACGGCTCGTCCATCAGGATCACTTCGGGCTCGACGGCGATCGCCCTGGCGATGCAGAGCCGCTGTTGCTGACCGCCCGAGAGGCCGAGGCCCGAGGCCTTGAGGCGGTCCTTGACCTCGTCCCACAGGGCCGCGCCGTGCAAAGCCCGCTCCACGATGACGTCCAGTTCCGAGCGCTTCCGCGTGCCCGCCAGGCGAGGGCCGTAGGCCACGTTGTCGTAGACGCTCTTCGGGAACGGGTTGGGCTTCTGGAACACCATGCCGATGCGCCGGCGGACCTCGGTGGAGTTGACCGCGTCGTCGTACAGATCGACCCCGTGGTAGAGCACCTTGCCCTCGACCTTGGCCGACTCGATGAAGTCGTTCATCCGGTTCAAGCAGCGGATGACCGTCGTCTTGCCGCAACCGGAGGGGCCGATGAACGCGGTGATCTCGTGACGATGGACGTCGATCGTCACGTCCCGCACGGCGCGGAACTCGCCGTAGAGCACGCTGAGGTCGTCGATGTCGAAGACGACCTGCTCGGTACCGGGCGCGACCGGGTGATCCCTGGCCTCGGCGGCGAGGTCGATCGGGGCGGCGGGTTCGGCCATCGTGGTGATCCTCGCTCCCAGGCTTTCAGATGTGGTCGTCTGGTCGGACAATTCGGTCACCTCGGCGAATCAGGTCCCGCTGCGCTGCTTCTCGAAGCGGTTACGCAACAGGATGGCAGCGGCGTTGAAGAACAGGACGAGGACCAGCAGAACCAGACCCGCGGCGGCGGCGACGTTGGACCACGTCACCTCGGCGCCGGGCGTGTTGGGCCGGCCGGACCAGTTGAAGATGAGCATTGGGACGGCCGTGAACCGCTCGGTGATCCCGGTCTCGGGAAGCCGGCCGGTGATCGCGCCGACGATGATCAGCGGCGCGGCCTCGCCGAGAGCACGCGCGATCGAGAGCACGGTGCCGGTCAGGATGCCCGGAGCCGCGTACGGAAGGACATGATCTCGCGTGACCTCCCACCGGGACGCGCCGACGCCGTAGCCGGCGTCGCGGAGCCCTTGGGGGACGGCGCGGATCGCCTCCATCGACGTGATGATGACGATCGGCAGGACGAGGACGGCCATCGTGAGCGCGGCCGCGATGACGGTCTTTCCCTGGGTCATCGGGTCGAGCCACTCGACGAAGATGAGCAATCCGAGCACGCCGTAGATCACGGCGGGCACGCCGGCGAGGTTGCGGATGTTGACCATGATGATCCGGGTGATGCGGTTGCGCTGCGCGGCGTACTCCTCGAGGTAGATCGCGGCGGACACGCCGAGCGGGATGGCCACCAGCAGCACCCCGAGGCCGATGAAGAACGACCCGTAGAGACCTGGCCAGATGCCGCTCGCCGCCGGATCTGATCCGATCGTTCCCGTGATGAAGTCGGCCCCCTGAGCCTCGAAGGCCGGGATCGCCTCGATCACGATCTGGGCGAGGAGCACGAACAGGACGAGCAGGGTCGTGCCGGTCGCGAGCAGGAGCACGAGGAGCAGGACGATCCCCGAGACGTCACGTTCTCGCCGGGTGAGGGCCGCCCGAACGACATCAGCCGCGGTGGCGCCGGCGGCGGCGGGAGTGAGGAGAGCCACGTCGATTCCTCCGTCCGCTAGTACTTCTGACGGACGCGCTGCACGAAGCGGTCGCCGACGAGGTTGAGCAGCAAGGTGATCGTGAAGAGCACCAGACCGACGAGGAACAGTGCCTCGAACGCGGCGCCGCCCGCGGTGGCGTCGGTGCCGCCGGCGGCGTTGGTCATCGCCCCGGTCATCGAGATCCCCCCGTTCAGCGGGCTCCAGCCGTTGTACGGGCCGGATCCGTCGTAGCCGGCGGCCATGGTCATCACCATCGTCTCGCCGATCGCGCGCGAGATGGCGATGATGAACGCGGCCACGAGGCCGGAGACGGCGGCGGGCAGGACGATGCGAAGTGAGGTGCTGACCTTGCGCGCCCCGCAGCCGTAACTCGCCTCGCGCAACGAGTTGGGCACCGCGCTCGAGGGCGTCCTCCGAGACCGCCGCCATGATCGGGATGACCAGGATCCCGACGCCGAGACCGGCGGCGAGCATCGTCTTGTTGCCCGCCGGTTCGCTGAAGATCTTGTTGACCACTTCGGGGGCGACGAAGTTGAGCACGAAGAAGCCGACGATCACCGAGGGGATGCCGGCGAGGATCTCGACGATCGGCTTGACGACCCTGCGCACCCGCCGCGGGGCGTACTCGGAGAGGTAGATCGCGGTGCCGAGGCCGAACGGCACCGCGACCAGCATCGCCACGCTGCCCATCACCACGCTGCCGACGAAGATCGTGCGCAGGTCGAAGCGCGACCGGCGCGGGAACCAGCCGGTGTCGCTGAGCAACCCGAAGTCCCAGTCGATCGCGCTGAGGAAGTTGATCGTCCCTCTGAGCAGGGCGAACAGGATGAGCAGGCTGATCACGATCGACGTGATGGCCGCGGCCTGGAAGACCACCCGCATCATGCGCTCGCGCCGGCGCCGGCGCCGGCTGCCCTGCAGATCCTGGATCGTCAGCATGGTGGGCGGGATCGTGTCACAGCGAAGGAACGAACGGCGTGGCCGGCCGCCTCGGGGGGAACAGGACGGCCGGCCACGAGCCTAAAGGGGACGACGGGAATGACTCACCCGCCCGCCCACGCGTCCCTGGTCGCCTGGATGCGGTCGTCCGGCAGGGCGACGTATCCGGCCTCGGTGACCTTGGCCAGGCCGTCGTCGGACAGGTACAGGTCGACGAACGACGCCAGCGGCCGGGTTGCTCTCGGCGTTCGCCGTGTTGACGTAGATGTAGAGGCTCCGCGAGAACGGGATACGTGCCGCCGCTGATCGTCTCCTCGGTCGGGGCGACGCAGCCTTCGCCGCCGTCGATCTCGATCGCCTTCATCCGCTCCGCCTCGGCGACGTAGAAGGCGTAGCCGACCCATCCGAGCGAGGACTCCGAGCCTTCGATGCCCTCGACGATCAGGTTGTCGTTGGGGCTCGACGAGTAGTCGGCGCGGGTCGCCTCCTCCTGCTCCCGCTCCTCGGCGAGGTCGGCGATGGCGAACTCGACGAAGGTGTCGTACGTGCCGCTCTCCTCACCGGGGCCGGAGATGTCCAGCGCGGCGTCGGGGAAGGCAGTCGGCGTACGCCGAGCCGACCTCGGTCGCCAGCTCGCTGTTCTCGGCCCAGGTCGCCGTGCCCTCGGACTCCGGACCGACCAGCGCGTAGAGGGCCGGGACATCGAGGCACGTGATCGCCTCGTTGGCCGGGTTGGTGGCGACGGTCAATCCGTCGATGGCGATCTCCAGCTCGACGTACTCGACCCCGCCGTCCTCGCAGGCGGCGATCTCCTCGTCGTTGATCGGGCGGGAGGCGTCGGCGATGTCCGCCTCGCCGGCGCAGAACGTGGCGAACCCGTCGCCCGTTCCGGGGCCTTCCACGGTGACGGCCAGCTCCCCGCCGGACATCTCGCCGGCGAGCTCGCCGACCCGGATGCTGATCGGTTCGACCGTCGACGAGCCGGTCACGAAGACACTGCCGCCGGCGAGCTCGCCGGTGCCTCCTCCGGTTGTCCCGGTGTCCCCCGTCGTGCCCGGTGCCATCGTCGTGCCGGTGCCCCCGGTCGTCCCCGGTGCGGCGGCGGTCGTGTCGGCACCCCCCGTGGTGTCGGCCCCGCCGGTCGTGGTATCGCCGCCGGCATCGTCGTCATCGTCGCCGCAGGCGGCGAGCAGAAACGCTCCGGCGAGTATCGCCGCGCCCACTCGGCGGCGTCTGGAGAGGGTGTTCACGCTGTTGAACTCCTTGTGCGGATGAACCCTGTTCGGGGGTCGGAGCCCTGGTGACTCCAAGCGCGCACAGTAGGAATCGCAGGTGTCCTGACACCCGCAGGAACGTGAACGAAAGATGAACTGGCGGCAGCCGGCAGGCGAAGTTGCGAACGTGTTACTTGCGGGCCTGCGAGACCTGCCGCTCGACGGCCCAGCGGTAGAGCCGCTCCTGGGCGTGGGGCTCGAACGCGTCGGTCGGGCCTTCGCGCGTCCACCCGTCGTCCGGCTGCAGCTCCCAGCGCACGATGTCGTCGGCGAGGTCGAAGTCGAACACCGCGTCGAGCCACTCCCGGTGCCGGGGGTGCTCGATCGGGACGAGCACCTCCACCCGGCGGTCGAGGTTGCGCGGCATCAGGTCGGCCGACCCGATCAGGTACAACGGCTGGTCGTCGACGTCGCCGTGCCCGAACCGGTAGATGCGGCTGTGCTCGAGGTAGCGGCCGAGGATGCTGCGCACCCGGATGTTCTCCGAGAGCCCGGGCACGCCTGCCCGCAGGCAGCAGATGCCGCGGATGACGAGGTCGACGCGAACCCCCGCCCCACTGGCCTCGTACAACAGCTCGGTCATCTCCGGGTCGGCGATCGAGTTGGCCTTGATCGTGATCCGACCGTCGGACCCGAAGCGGATCTCGTTCCGGATCAGCTCCCGCAGCCGCTGGCGCAGGTCACGCGGGGCGACGACCAGCGTGTGGTAGCGGTCGTCGCGGCTGTAGCCGGTGAGGTGGTTGAACAGCCGGGCCACGTCCGCGCCGATGTCGTTGTCGCACGTCAGGATCCCCAGATCCTCGTAGGTGCGGGCGGTGCGGTTGTTGTAGTTGCCGGTCCCGACGTGGCAGTACCGGCGGAGCTGATCACCGTCGTCGCGAACGATCAGCACGCACTTGCAGTGCGTCTTCAAGCCGACCATCCCGTAGACGACGTGGACGCCGGCGCGCTCGAGCTGCTTCGCCCAGCCGACATTGGTCGCCTCGTCGAAGCGGGCCTTGAGCTCGACGAGCACGGCGACCTGTACACCTCGTTCGGCGGCCCGGATGAGGCTGCGGATGATCGGGCTGTCGCCGCCCGCGCGGTAGAGCGTCATCTTGATGCTCTGCACCCGCGGATCGTGGGCGGCCTGCTCGATGAACGCCTCGGTGCTGCTGGTGAAGCTCTCGTACGGGTGGTGCACCATGATCGCCCGGTCGCGGGTGACCGACGCGATCGAACGGTCAACTTCCTCGGCGGCAGCGATGCGGCCGGCGGTGATCGGTGGCCACGGGCGGTCCTTGAGATCGGGCCGGTCGATGGCGTGCATCTGCCACAGGAAGCCGAGGTCGATCGGGCCGCGCAGCCGGTAGACGTCGGTCGACGTGAGCTCCAGCTCGCGGGTGAGCAGCTCGAGCATCGCGTCACTCATCGCATCGCTCACCTCGAGCCGCACGGCGCGGTTGAAGCGGCGGCGGCGCAGCTCCATCTCCACCGCCTCGAGGAGGTCGTCGGCTTCCTCGTCCTCGAACGTGAGGTCGGCGTTGCGGGTGACCCGGAACGCCGCCGCCTCGTCGATCGTCATGCCGGAGAAGAGGGTGTCGAGCTGGGCGATGATCAGGTCCTCGACGGGGAGGTACCGCGTCTTGTCCACTTCGACGAGCCGCGGGAACACGGTCGGAACCTTGACCCTGACGAACCGGCGTTCGCCGTTCTCGGGGTCGGGATCGGCGACCATCGCGGCGATGCTGAGGGCGAGGTTGGAGATGTAGGGGAACGGGTGGCTCGGGTCGACCGCGAGGGGCGTGAGCACCGGGAAGATGCGCTGCTCGTAGATCTCCTGCAGGGCCTTGCGCTCGGGCTGGTCGAGGTCCGCCCACGTGACGATGGCGACGTCGGCCGCGGCCAGGGAGGGCACCAGGTCGTCGAGGTAGATCGACTCCTGGCGGGCGACCAGCTCGGCCGCGCGTTCGCTGATCGCGTTGAGCTGCTGCGACGGGGAGTGGCCATCGGGCGCCGTTTCCTCGAGACCGGCCGCGATCTGGTCCTTCAACGCGGCGACCCGGACCTGGAAGAACTCGTCGAGATTGGTCGTGGTGATGGCGCAGAACTTGGCCCGCTCGAGCAGGGGGATCCCGCCCTCGGCGGCGAGCTGCAGGACCCGGTCGTTGAAATCGAGCCAGCTCAGCTCGCGGTTGATGAACCGGTCATCCGTCGACGGCCCGGCCGTCGAGCTCGCGGGTTCGGCGGCCGTGGTCACTCCTCCTCGGGCCGGCCGAGATCCCACTCGAGGGTGATCGCCTCCCGCTCGGCGTCGCGCACGATGCGCTCACGGTTGCGCCGGAACTGGGGGTCGTCGCGGGGCAGCAACACCAGGCGGGCGAGCACCCGGGCCCGGAACTCGTCGAGCACCGTGCGGTCGCCCCAGTCGCCGTACACCTCCCAGTGCGGCGACACCGGCCCGAGGTACACGATCCTGGCGTGGGCGCGCGGTGGCTGCTCGATGACGACATCGGTCATAAGAGGGCGATCCTACCGCGCCGCGATCCGTCCGGCCCGGGACGAGCGGGCGGCACCTCGCCCACCAAGAATTGGCGCCGACATTACGGTTGTGTTAAGCAGGACCGGACGCAGCCCGCCTGTCAACAGCTTCCGGGAACCGTTTCACGCTGGCCGGCGTCGAACATGTCGAGCGGCGCGCGGGCTGAGAACCCGTAGCCTCGACCCGGAAGCAGCGATGGAGCACGAAGCAATGGCGAAGCCAAGCGACAGCGCGAACGGCGGTCTTCCCCTCCCGGACGACACGGCGACGGCGTGGATGGCGGCAGGAAACTGCCGTCTGTACCCCCCGGCCACGTTCTTCCCGAGTGACGGGGTCGGCGTGGACAAGGCCCGGAAGATCTGCGCCGGCTGCCCGGTCAGCGATCCCTGCCTCGAGTACGCCTTGGAGCACCGCATCGACCACGGGGTGTGGGGCGGGTGCAGCGAGCGAGAGCGGCGCCGGATCCTGAAACGGCGTCGTCTCGCGGTGTCGGGCGGCTGACGCCGTCAGGCTTCGGGCTTCTCGACCTGTTCGACCTTGTCGACCTTGTCGACCTTGGTCTCGGCACGCGCCGCGGCCGCGGAGTCGGCAGTGTTGGCGGCGTTCGCCTCTTCCTCCCGCTGGGCCTCGGACAGACCGTCCTTGAATTCCTTTTGCGCCTTGCCGAGGTTGCGAGCCAGCTTCGGCAGCTGCGAACCGCCGAAGATCACCAGAACAACGGCGAGGACGATGAACCACTCGGGGCCGGATGGCATGACGTCAGCCTAACTACTCGATGGGTGGGTGTGCGCCGCGGGCTCGCGGCACGCCCTTGCGTTCGGAGTCGAGGCGGCGACGGATGCCGCGGTTACGCGCCGAGGATGCTGCGGGCGGACTGCGCCCGCTGACGGCGGATGCGCCGGCGCTCACGCTCGGAGAGCCCGCCCCAGATCCCGAACTTCTCCCCGTTCCGCAGGGCGAACTCGAGGCATTCCTCCCGCACCACGCACCCGCGGCACACCTCCTTGGCCTCCCGCGTGGAGGCGCCGCGCTCGGGGAAGAAGAGGTCGGGATCGACCCCGAGACAGTTGGCTTGGTCCTGCCAGGCATGATCACCTGGGTCGGACTCGGATTCGAACGGTTCGTACATCTGGGAAGGACCCCCTGCCGTGTGGTCCCGCTGCCGGCGAGCGCGGCGTTCGTCGCGCTCGCCACAACGTCGTAATTACATGCCTGTGATTGTCGCATATCACATCAGGTAGGCGCAAGGGCGGATCTTGCGAGCCCCGGAGCAGGGGCGGCACGGATTGAAACCGCAGCGCGAGTCAGCTCGCCCGACGGCCTCGCGCCATCTGGCGCTTGTGCTCGATGAAGTCGACGAGCACGTAGTCGCCGAGGGTCTCCGGGGTGGTGAAGAAGGCCCGGCCCCGGTTGATCTCGGTGAGCCGTTCGACGAACGCGGTCAGGTAGCTCGTGGCGTCGAGCATGAACGTGTTGATGCGGATGCCTTCGCGGGTGCAGCGCAGCACCTCGCGCAAGGTCGCCTCGACCGTCTCACTCACCGGCGGGTAGTTGAAGAACACGTCCCCGGAAGGCGTCACGTGGGCGGTCGGCTCGCCGTCGGTGATCATGATGATCTGCTTGGTGCCGGACTGCCGGGCGAGCAGCTTGCGGGCCAGGGTGAAGCCGTGCTGCATGTTGGTGCCGTAGACGAAGTCCCAGCTGACCTCGGGCAGCTGCTCGGGCCGCAGCACCCTGGCGGTCTCGCTGAACCCGACGAGGCCGAGGTAGTCGCGGGGGAACTGCGTCGAGATCAGCGAGTGCAGCGCCATCGCCACCTTCTTGGCCGGCAGGAAGTTGTCGCGCATGGGCATCGACAACGACAGGTCGAGCATCAGCACCGTTGAGGATCGAGTGAGGTGCTCGGTGCGCTCGATCTCGAAGTCGTCCGGCTCCAGTCGCACCGGCGTGCCGGTGGCGCCACTCGCTGGCGCTCGCTCGCTTGCGGCGCGGACGCCGAGCGAGGGCGTTACGGATCGTCCGTTGCAGATCGAGCTGGAACGGGTCGCCGTACTCGTAGGCCTTGGTGTCGTACGTGCGCTCGTGCCCGTGGCCGAGCCGGTGGACCTGGTGCTGGCCGACCTGGTCCTTGGTGAGCTTGGCGAACAGGTCGCGCAGGGCGTTGGACCCGATCGCCCGCAGGCCGCGCGGCGTGAGCTCGAGCCGACCCTCGCGCTGTTCGATCAGCCCGGCCTCGGTGAGCATGCGGGTCAGCTCGGCGAGGCGTTCCAGGGAACGCGCCGCGTCGTCGCCGAGCAGGTCGCGCACCCGGTCCATGTCGGCCTCGGCGAGCGCGCCCGGGTTCGACGCGTTGCGCAACAGGTGCTCGAGCTGGTCGAGGTCGCCGAGATCCTGCATGGTCTGCATCGCCTGACCGAGCCCGAGCGGGTCGTCGCCGGTGAAGTCGTAGGACTGCTGCCACCCGAGCTGGGGGAACTGCTGGCGCAGGTGGCCTCCCAGCTGGTCCATCTGCCACCGCAGGTCCATGTCGCCGAGCAATTGGTCGGCGAGCTCCTGGAGCTGGGCCCGCTGCTCGGGCGTCATCGAGTTGAGCATCGCCTGCATCGCGGCCATCCGCTGGGCGAGTTGCTCGAGCAGTTCGTCGAGGCTCTGCGGGTTCTCGGGGAAGAAGTCCCCGTATTGCGCCATGAACTCGTCGAACTCCGGGTCCTCGCCCCGCTCGCGTCGCTCGAGCATCTCGTTGAGGGCGGCGAGCATGTCCTTCATCCGGTCCATCGCCGCCGGCGTCATCTGCTGCATCGCCCCACTCATCTGCTCGAAGAGCTGGTTGGCGAGCTGCTGGCGCAGCCGGTCGAGGAGCTGCTCGAACCGCCGCGCCGCCTCGGCGGACTCGAAGTCGTACTGCTGCAACTCCCCCACCTTGCCGGCGAGGTCGTTGGGGAGCAGGTCGAGCCGCAGGTTGCGATCGGCCGCGGTCTCCCTGGCCGTCTCGGCCCGCCGCGGATCGCCGGTGCGCGTGGCCATCGTCTCGGCGTCGCGGACGGCGTTGTCGATCGCGTGCCGCTCCTCGTCGACGATGTCGTCGAGCTCGCGGGCGATCTCGTCGTACACGCCGCCGAGGTCGAAGCGATCGAGTCGTTCCTGCCGTTCGCGGCGCAGCCGATCGAGCAGCTCGCGCACGCCGGCGAGGCGCTGGCCGGTGCGGTCGCGGAGTCCCTGGTGCATCATCCGGCGCAGCGCGGCGTTGACGTCGCCGTGGTACAGCAGCTCGTCGGTGAGCTCCTCGAACAGCGCGTCGCTGTCGAGCTCGAACCCCTGCTGCGTGCCGTCCCACCGCGAGTAGGTGAAACGAGCCGTCATGGGTCGAGGTTACCCACCACCGGCGGCCGTATCCTGATGACATGCGGGTGCCCCGAACGTTCGTGTTCCTCGACCTCGCCGGCTTCACCAACTACACGGCGCGGTTCGGCGACGACGCCGCCGGCCGCCTCCTCGGCGCCTTCCGCACCATCGTGCGCGAGGTCGCCTCGGAACGGGGCGTGCGCATCGCCAAATGGCTCGGCGACGGCTGCATGGTCGTCGCCGTCGAGCAGGCCGACGCCGTCGCCTTCCTGCTCGACCTCCAGTCGCGCTCGGCTGACGTCTGCGCCCCCCTCACGCTGCGGTCCGGCGTCGCCTCGGGCTACGCCCTGTTGTTCGAGGGCGACGACTACATCGGCTCGGCGGTCAACATGGCGGCCCGCCTGTGCGACGTCGCCGGGCCCTACGAGGTGCTCATCCCGACGATGGGGCTCGAGCGCCTGCCCGAAGGCGTCACGGCGACCGCCCACGACCCGGTGACCCTGGCCGGGTTCCCCGGCGAGATCGAAGTGTTCGCCCTCACCGGCACCCCGAACGCCCCCGATCGCCACGACACCGGCGAGCTCTGGACCCGCTCACCGTTCGCCTAAGACCCGGTTCTGTCAGATGGCCGTGGGGTGGCGGGGCTCGTACAGGCCGACGTGGAGGTCGCCGGGGAGGACCATGGTCACGACGATGCCGTACCCCTGATCCGTCGGCTCGCCGCGGATCTCGACCCCGCGGGCGCGGAGGTCGGCCACCGTCTCGGCGATGTCGTCGCACATGAACGAGAGCTCGTGGTGCGGCCGGTCGGCGGCTGGGTCGCCCGGGCGCATCCCGGTGGGGTGGACGCCCACCTCGGCCGGGGGGAGCTCGAAGATCAGCCAACCCTCGCCCGCGTCGACGGAGGGGAGCTCGAGGACGTCGCGCAAGACCGCCCGCACCGCTTCGGCCTCCGGCGTGTAGAGCAGGGCGTGAGCTCCAATGATCGGCATGGCGCATCTCCTCTCATTCGGTGACCTCCACGCTACGAGCGTGGCCGTCCACGATGCGCAGGTGGTGGAGGCGTCCGTTGGCCCGCAGCCCCTCGATGCTGAGACCGTTGAACTGGTCGAGCGCGGGGCGGGTTGCCGACAGGCCGTCCGGCGTCGGCTGCAGTCCGAGCATGGTGCGGACGAGGAGCAGGATCGATGCCGAAGACCAAGCCTGGGGCGAGCACGACGCCGGATACGACACTGGAACCGGCAGGTCGTCGCGGGCGACTCCGGAGTACAGCTCGGGTGGTCGACCGGCGAAGTGGCTGGCGGCATCGAGCGACCCACCGACGATTCGGTCGACCACGTCCCACCGGCCGTAGCGAGCCGCGCCGGCCGCACAGATCGCCGTGTCGTGTGGCCACACCGAGCCGTTGTGGTAGCTCAACGGGTCGTAGGCGCCCATGGTGGCAGCCAACGTCCGGAGACCCCAACCCGACCACATGTCGGGTTCGGCGAGTCGGTCGAGGTAGACGCGGGCGTGGTCCTCGCTGGCGAGTCCGCACCACAACGCGTGGCCCGGGTTCGTCGTCAGAGCATCGATGAGTCGGCCGTGTCCGTCCCGTCCGAGGGCGAACCAGCCCCGCTCGTCCCAGAACGTGGCGTTGAACCGGGCCTTGAGCTCCTCAGCCTGTTGGCGCAGCGCCATGGCGTCGAGTGTTCCCGGGATGGCGTCGGCGATCTCGGCGGCGGCGTGGAGCGCGGCGTACGCGTAACCCTGTACCTCGACGAGCGCGATCGGAGGGGTCGGCAGGGTCCCGTCGACGAAGGTGATGCCGTCCCAGGAGTCCTTCCACCCCTGGTTGGCGAGGCCTTGGTCGCTGCGGCGTTCATAGGTCACGAACCCGTCGTTCGTGCTGGCCTCGATCCAGCCGACCGCGGCCTCGACCGCCGGTCGCAGCTGGTCGAGAGTGTCGAGATCAAGGGCACCCCACCGCCATGCCTCGCCGACGAGCATCACGAACAACGGCGTGGCGTCGACAGTGCCGTAGTACCGCTGGCGGGCCGAGAACGGGCCGCTGCCGCCCCGGCGACGCAGCTCGTGGAGGATCTTGCCCGGCTCCTCCTCGGCGATGGGGTCGTGGCGCCGGCCCTGCAGCTCGGCCAGCGTCAGCAGGACGCCCGGCGCCAGCAAGGCGTCGAACGGCAGGCTCATCCAAGCCGTGAGCAGCGAATCCCGGCCGAACAGGGTCATGAACCATGGCGCCCCCGCGGCGACGACGACGCGGTCGGGATGAGCGGCGTCGCGGATCTGGAGGGCGGCGAGATCGGCCAACGCTTGATCGACTGCGAGTCCGAGGCGAGGGTCGATCGATGTCACGCGTGGACTCGACTCCCGCCAGCTCGCCAAGTCGCGGACAGCCACGCCTCGGACGCCGTGCACGACGCGCGGCGGGACACGATCGACGGTCGCCCCGTCGACAACCGGCTCGGCGGTCAAGCTCATCCGCGTCCGCTCCCGCGGCCCGACATGCAACTCCCAGGTGGCCAGCCCGTCGACCGGATCGATGGTCAGCGGCGCTCGATCCCAGCGCAGCCGGGTGGCCGCCGACGTCTCGGGATCGGTGAGCTGGATCCCGTCAGCGTCAGCGTGCAGCGGTACCGGCGCCCGCCCCGCCCCGGCCTTGACCTCGAAGATGTGGGCGAAGTCGGCGCCGAACTCGATCGTGAGATGCACCGATACGTCTCGTCCGTCCGTTGACCACAACTCGAGGTCGTCACGTAGCCCCCCGGCGATACGGCGACGCCGGACCAACAAGGCCGAGAGCTCACCGCCGTCGCGGTCGTACAACCGGTGAACGACGAGGGCGTCCAGAGGTGACGTAGCTGCGCTGGCGATCGGTGTCAGCCGATTGCCGTCGACGGTCAGGACGAAACGCGACAGGTGACGAAGGTCGTCGTAGACGAGGCCGTGGACACCCCCGCGAACGTCACCGCTCACGTCGCTGATGACGAACGTGCGGCCCTCCACGAGGGTCAGCAGGTCCCCGGTGCCGGCGAAGGGGACCGTTTGGGCCGCGGCGTCAAACGGGGAGGAGATGCCCCCATTGTGGCCCGCGCCGTCGCGGACAACCGCGGACGGGGGCGACATGCGGGGTGTGACTTGAGTCGGCCCTGACGGGGTACGGACGGCTCTCATGAAGCCGTCCTCCAACCCACCCGGGGCCGCCGCCGGGAGCATGCCTTCCGGTCGTCCTTCGATATTCACCGCCCCGTGCCCGGGCTGTGGCCGAGCCATGGTCCCGTTGGACGCCACGGGGTACACGTGTCCGGGCTGTCGCCACGCGTACTACGCCAGCCTCGGCTATCTGGTGCCGGTTGATCAGGAGGGTGCGTAGATGCGCATCGCCCAGATCGCCCCGCTGTACGAGGACGTCCCACCGCGCACGTACGGCGGTACCGAGCGCGTCATTGCGGCGCTTTGTGACGGACTGGTCGCCCGAGGTCACGACGTGACCCTCTTCGCCACCGGCGGATCGCAAACCGGCGCCCGGTTGGAGTCGGTGATCAGCGCCTCGTTGCGGGTGCGCATGAACTCGTCCGAGATGGCTGATATCGGCGGCCACCTGCACCTGCGGATGCTGGCCGACGTGTACGGGCACGCGTCCGACTTCGATGTCATCCACTCCCACATCGACCTGACGACGCTTCCTTTCGTCGAATCGAGCGTGACGCCAACGGTGTTGACGTTGCACGGCCGGCTGGACACCCCGGTCGTTCAGCGGGTCTTGCCCATGTATCCCGGTGTTCCATTGGTGTCGATCAGCGACCACCAACGGGTAGCTGTCGAGGGATTGCCGGTCGAATGGGTGGCGACTGTGCCCAACGGCCTCGATCTCGGCGCACTACCACCGGCAGCGCCGCGGGGCTGGCGAGTACCTCGCCTTCGTCGGACGGATCACCGAGGAGAAGCGACCAGATCTCGCGGTCGAGGTCGCCCGACGTACCGGTTGGCCGCTGCGCATTGCCGCCAAGGTCGATCCGGTCGACGTCGCGTACTTTCACAATGAGATCGAGCCGCTGTTCGAGTCGGACGAGGTCGACTACGTCGGCGAGCTCGACGAAGCGGCCAAACCTTCGTTCTACGCCGGCGCCGCGGCGACGCTCTTCCCCAGCGATTGGCCGGAGCCGTTCGGTCTGGTGATGATCGAGTCGCTCGCGGCCGGCACGCCCGTCATCGCACTGCGTCGCGGTGCCGTGCCGGAAGTCCTGGAGCACGGCATCAGCGGATTCATCTGCGACGACGCCGACGAGATGGTCGACGCGGTCAAGCGCCTGGGAGAGATCGATCCGGCAGCCTGTCGGCGACGGGCCATGGAGTTCGGTGTGGACCGGATGTGCGCCCGTTACGAACGGGTCTACGAGGCCGTGCGCGAACGATCCGTGGCCCGTGCCGCCTCGGCCCAGGCTGCGATCGCCTAGCCGTGACGTCGACTACCCGGTGATCCCGGCCTCGACGATGACCCTGGCCCCCGCCGGAGCGAGCGGGACGAGGTTGCTGTCGATGTGTTGGCCGTCGACCACCAGTGACGTCACCCGGCCGGTCGCGCCGGGGGGCTTGCGCACGGTGACGTGGTACGTCGCGCCGCGGAAGCGGCGGGTCGCGGCGAACCCCTCCCAGTCAGACGGCAGGCACGGATCGATGCGCAGGCCGTCGTGGTCGGGGCGGATCCCGAGGATCCACTGGGTCAGGGCGACGAAGTTCCACGCCGCCGTGCCGGTGAGCCAGGAGTTCTTCGCCTCGCCGGGGGTCGATGCTTCCTTGCCGGCGATCATCTGGGCGTACACGTACGGCTCGCAGCGGTGCACGTCGCTCAGCTCCTCGCGGGCCGACGGGTTGATCCGCAGGTAGTAGTCGAACGCCCGGTCGCCGTTCCCGACGCGCGTCTCGGCGATCATCACCCACGGGTTGGTGTGGCAGAACACCCCGCCGTTCTCCTTGTACCCGGGCGGGTACGAGCTGATCTCTCCGAGCTCGACGTGGTAGCGGGTGTACGCCGGCTGGACGAGCACGAGGCCGTGCGGCGTCGCCAGCCGTTCAGCGACCGACTGCAGCGCGTCGCGGGCGCGGCCGTCGTCGAGGCCGATCCCGGCGAGCACGCACATGCCCTGCGGCTCGATGTAGATCGACCCCTCCTCGTTGGTCGCGGACCCGACGGGCGCGCCGAAGAAGTCGTACGCCCGGCGGAACCATCGCGCCGTCCCACCCGTGCTCGCCGACGGCCCGCGCCATCGCCTCCCCCGCCGACCGGTAGCGCGATGCCCCTTCGTCATCGCCGTGCCGGGTCGCGATCTGTGTGAGCTCGGCGGCGGCCAGCGTGAACAGGCCGCCGATGAACACCGACTCGGCCACGCCACCCTCGCGGTTCTCGGTCGTCTGGAACGGCTCGCCGGGCGTCTCGGAGAAGCAGTTCAGGTTCAGGCAGTCGTTCCAGTCGGCGCGCCCGATCAGTGGTAGCCGGTGCGGACCCAACCGCTCGAGCGTGTAGTGCAAGGCCCGCTGGAGATGCTCGTAGAGCGGGCGCTCAGTTCCCGCTTGGTTGTCGTACGGCACCGCCTCCTCGAGGATGGCGAGGTCGCCGGTCTCCTTGACGTAGGCGGCGACGGCGAGGATCAACCACAGCGGGTCGTCGTTGAAGCCGGATCCGATGGCGTCGTTCCCCCGCTTGGTCATCGGCTGGTACTGGTGGTAGGCGCCGCCCGACGGGAGCTGCGTCGCGGCGATGTCGAGGATCCGCTCCCGGGCCCGCGCCGGCACCATGTGCACGAACCCGAGGAGATCCTGGTTCGAGTCGCGGAACCCCATCCC
The DNA here is from genome assembly GCA_963755235.1 of uncultured Acidimicrobiia bacterium. Taxonomy (GTDB): domain Bacteria; phylum Actinomycetota; class Acidimicrobiia; order Acidimicrobiales; family Ilumatobacteraceae; genus JALZMG01. The sequence goes on along the minus strand of CAVWJT010000020.1, from coordinate 14,218 downwards.
CCGCCCGAGGCCCGACTCGAACAGGGACGCCGAGCGGGACAGGTTGAACGTGGCCATGCACTGATAGGCGTTCCAGGTGTTGATCATCCGGTCGGCGTGCGGGCTCGGGGTCTCGATCTGCAGCGTCGACAGCAGCCCGTCCCAGTGCTCGCCGAGACGCTCGAGCGCGGCGTCGACCTCCTCGAGGCGGAGGTAGCGCTCGATCGCGTCGTGGGCCCGGCCCTTGTCGATCGTCGCCGACCCCGGCGGGTCGAACTTGGCGTCGGCCGGGTTCTCGGCGTAACCGAGCAGGAACACGATCTCCCGCCGCTCCCCCGGACCGAGCTCGAGCGCGACGTGGTGCGAGCCGCAGGGCGCCCAGCCGTGGGCCACCGAGTTGGCGGACACGCCCCGCTCGACGACCACCGGCCGGTCCCACCCGCGGTACGGCCCGAGGAACGCTTCGCGTTGGGTGTCGAAGCCGGCGAGCGGTGCCGAGCAGGCGAAGTAGGCGAAGTGGTTGCGGCGCTCCCGGTACTCGGTGGTGTGGTAGATGACGCCGTCGTCGACGGCCACCTCGACCTCGCCGATCGAGAGGTTGCGCTGGAAGTTGGTGGCGTCGTCCAAGGCGTCCCAGAGGCAGAACTCGACCGCACTGAACAGCGACAGCTGGGCGCTCGACGGACGGTGGTTGGTGACCGTCGCTCGCCAGATCTCGAGCGTCTCGCCGAGCGGGACGAGGTACGTCGTCTCCACCTCGATGCCGGACCGGGTCGAGCCGATGACCGTGTAGCCGAGGCCGTGCCGGCAGCGGTAGTCGCTGAGGTCCGTGCGCGTCGGCTGCCACGTCGGCGACCAGAACTCGCCGGTGTCCGTGTCCCGCACGTACAGGTACCGGCCACCGCTGTCGGACGGGACCCCGTTGTAGCGGTAGCGGGTCAGCCGGCGCAGGCGGGCGTCACGGACGAACGAGTAGCCGCCCGCGGTGTTGGAGATGATCCCGAAGTACTCCTCGCTGCCCAGGTAGTTGATCCACGGGAGCGGAAGATCCGGCTGCGTGATGACGTACTCGCGCGCCGCGTCGTCGAAGTGTCCGAAACGCGTGAAGGCTCCTCCCTTCCGGATGGGTCCGGCGAGGCTAGGCGACTGACCCAGCTACGGCCGCCCTCTGTCCACGCACCTCGTGGAGATACGGTGAAGTGTGCAGTCGCTCGTACGGCGAGACGAGTACGTCGCGCTCGGTCGGTGCGTGTATCTGAATCAGGCTGCTCTCGGTCTGATTCCTTCCCGGAGCGTGTCGGCGATGGAGCGGTTCATGGTCGACATCGGGCAGCTCGGCAATCTTCGATTGTCGGACGAGGCCGAGGTCGCCGTCCTCGACGACGTCCGCCAAGTTGCTGCGCAGCTGCTGGATGTGCCGCCATCGTGGGTCGCGATCACGGGCGGGGCCAGTGAGGCGCTGGGACAGGTCGCGGCGCTGGTCGCGACGAGCGACAGTTCGGTCCTGCTCGTCTCGTCCGACTTCCCGAGCGTCACGTATCCGTGGCTCGTGGCGGCGGAGCGGCACGGCACGAAGATCAAGACGGTGGAGGACCGTGCGGGCGAGGACCTGACCGCGAGTCTGATCGCCGCGATCGACGAGTCAACTGACGTCGTGTGTTTCAGCGCCGTGCAGTATGCGACGGGCACCCAGGTCGACGTCGCAGCCGTCGCCGCTCACGCCCACCGCGCCGGCGCCCGGGTCCTCGTCGATGCCACCCAGCTCGCCGGGGCTGGGCCGGTGAGCGTGCCGCGATGGGGCGCTGATGCCGTCGTCTGCAGCGGTTACAAGTGGCTGTCCTCGCACGGCGGCGTGGCGATCCTGGCGCTGGCCCCCGACCTGGTGGAGCTGACCCCGCACCTGGTGGGCTGGAAGGGGACGCGCCAACCGTTCGCGTTCGAACCGCTGTCGCTTCCGCTCGCCGCCGATGCTCGCCGCTTCGAGATGTCGACCATCGCCTACGTCTCGGCCATCGGTCTCGGTGAGTCGATCAGGATGCTCCTCGCGCTCGACCCGGTCCGCATCGAGCAGCACGCCCGGCGGCTGGCGACCAAGCTCATCGAGCTGGTGGAACCCCTCGGCTGGGCACCGTTCCGCCCACTCACCGATCCCGCCGCGAGCAGCCACATCGTCGCGTTGGCACATCCGACGTTGCCCGCCGACGATGTGCAGCGAGCGCTGGCCGGAGTGCACAGCGTCGTCTGTAGCAGCCGCAACGGGTCGATCCGCGTCTCGCTGCACGTCTACAACGACGAGAGCGACCTGGCCGCGCTCGTCGGAGGACTGACTCAGCTGCGGCCGCGGTAGGTGGCGCGGCGACCGGCAGCGTCCTTGTTGAGCCGCTTGGAGAGGTGCAGCCCCTCGAGCACGAACGACACCGCCGCGGCGAGGGCGGCCGGCGATTCGTCACCGCCGGCGAGCTCGGCGGCGACCGGCCGGAGCGCCGGCACGGTCTCGACCAACAGGGCCAGGTCGGTGGACGGGACGTCCTCTCCGGTGTGGGCGACGGCCCCCTCCTCGAACGCGGCGATGATCTCACGCGTGCGATCGGGCGCGACCCGGGCCTTGAAGACCGTGAGCACCGCGCTCTTCACGATGTTCTCGAAGATCGCCCCCTCGCGGCCCTCGTCGAGCGACTCGATCTCGATCTTCCCGCCGGAACTGGCGGCGAGGGCATCGAGGTCGTCGACCCGCGGGACGACCACCCGCTCGCCGGCGCGCAGGCCCCGCCGCAGGGCGTTGGCCGCGAGCGCCTCGTAGTTGGTGACCGACAGGCGCACACTCACCCCACTGCGCTGGTTGACGTGCGTGCTCGCCCGCGCCAGATGGCTGATCGTGGCGATCACCTCGGCCAGGTAGTCGGGCACGTGCACGTCGACTCCGGCCACCGACGTGGCGCGCGCTTCCTGCCGCACGATGTCGATCTCGGTCTCGACCTCGAGCGGGTAGTGGGTGCGGATCTGGCTCCCGAACCGGTCCTTGAGCGGGGTGATGATGCGGCCGCGGTTGGTGTAGTCCTCGGGGTTGGCCGACGCCACCAGCATCACGTCGAGGGGAAGGCGGATCTTGTAGCCGCGGACCTGCACGTCGCGCTCCTCGAGCACGTTGAGCAGGCCGACCTGGATCCGCTCGGCGAGGTCGGGCAGCTCGTTGATCGCGAAGATGCCGCGGTTGGTGCGCGGGACCAGCCCGTAGTGGAGGGTCAGCTCGTCGGACAGGTAGCGGCCTTCGGCGACCTTGATCGGGTCGACCTCCCCGATCAGATCGGCGATCGAGGTGTCCGGCGTGGCGAGCTTCTCGCCGAAGCGTTCGTCGCGATGGACCCACGCCACAGGCGCATCGTCACCTCGCTCGTCGACGAGCTCCCGGGCGAAGCGCGACACCGGGGCGTACGGGTTGTCGTTGATCTCGCTGCCGGCGACGATCGGCATCCACTCGTCGAGGAGGTTGGACAGGGAGCGGATCATCCGCGTCTTGGCCTGCCCGCGTTCGCCCAGGAAGATCACGTCGTGGCCGGCGAGCAGGGCGTTCTCCAGCTGGGGCAGGACCGTCTGCTCGTACCCCAGGACGTCGGTGAACAACGGCTCACCCTCGGCGATGCGGGCGACGGCGTTGGCCCGGATCTCTTCCTTGACCGGGCGCGACTCCCATCCGGATGCCCGGAGCTCGCCGATCGTTGTGGGCCGCGAATCGGTCATGGCTCCGAACCTACCGTCCCGACCTCACGGTCGTCGGGCGCGATCAGCCCGACGCGCAGGGCGGGTCCGTCGTCAATCGGCCATAATCTCCCCCGCCGTGGACCTGTCCGGATCGTGGCGTGCCATCGCTGCCGACGACGACGTCCGGCGGGACGGCATCGGGCTCGACTTCGACGACGCCGGCTGGCTCGACGTCACCGTGCCCGGCCACTGGCGCGGGGAGCCCGAGCTGGCCACCAGCGACGGTCCGATCCTGTACCGCCGCCGCTTCGACGGCCCGCCGCCGGACCCGGGACGGCGGCGTTGGATCACGTTCAACGGGATCTTCTACCAGGCGGACGTGTGGCTCGACGGGGCCTACCTCGGCGACCCCGAGGGCTACTTCTTCCCCCACAGCTTCGACATCACCGCCCTCGCCCGGCTCGGGGACCACCACGTGCTCGCGGTCGAGGTGGCCTGCAACGACGAGCAGGGCACGCGGGGGCGGCGCAACATCACCGGACTGTTCCAGCACTCCGAGGCGGTCGACCGCGACTGGAACCCCGGTGGCCTCTGGCGCCCGGTGCTCCTGTACGACACCGGGCCCGCCAAGCTCGACCGCCTCCGCGTGCTGTGCCGCGATGCCGACGAGAGCCGGGCCCATGTCCGCCTGTACGCCCGCATCGACAGCGACGCCGCCCGCACCGTCCGCCTGCGCACCACGGCCGACGGCGTGACGGTGGGCGAGACCGAGCACTCCCTCGCCGCGGGCGTCAACGAGATCGAATGGGCGCTCGACCTCGATCGGCCCCAGCTCTGGTGGCCGCGCGCCCTCGGCCCTCAGCCGCTCACCGAGATCGACGTCGAGCTGCTCGTCGACGGCGTGGCCAGCGATCGCCGGTCCCGCCGCACCGGCCTGCGCGAGGTCGCCTGGAACAACTGGGTGTGCTCGATCAACGGCGAGCGCCTGTTCCTCAAGGGGGCCAACGTGCTGCCCACCCGGCCGGGCCTGGCCGACGCCGATCCCAAGGAGGTGCGCCGCGACGTCGAGCTCGCCGCCGAGGCCGGCCTCGACGTGTTGCGCGTGCAGGCGCACATCGCCGATCACGAGCTCTACCGCGCCGCGGACGAGCTCGGCATCCTGGTGCTGCAGGACTTCCCGCTGCAGTGGAGCTACGCCCGGCAGATCCGGCGGGAGGCCGTGCGCCAGGCTCGGGAGGCGGTGAGCTCGCTCGGCCACCACCCCTCGATCGTGCAGTGGTGCGCCCACGACGAGCCGATCCCCGACGCCCCTCAGGTCGAGCCGTCGACGCGCGGCCGGCGGTTCCGGCGGTTCCTCGCCCACCAGCTCCCGACGTGGAACAAGACCGTCCTCGACCGCTGGATCAAGCGGGCGTTCGAGGAGGCCGACCCGACGCGACCCACCGTCGCCCACGGCGGCGTGTTCCCTCACCTCCCCAAGCTCGACGGGACGGACAGCCATCTGTGGCTCGGGTGGCACCGCGGCGAGACCGGCGAGCTCGCCGAGCTGGCCCGCACCGTGCCCCGGCTGGTCCGCTTCATCAGTGAGTTCGGGGCCCAAGCCGTCCCCGACTCGGCGGCCGAGTTCGTCGACGTCGGGGCCTGGCCGGAGCTGGACTGGGAGGCCCTCCACGTCCACCACGGCCTGGAGGTCGACGTGATCCGCGAGCGGGTACCGCCGGAGGACCACCCGACGTTCGACTCGTGGCGGATCGCGACGCAGCGCTACCAGGCGACGCTGCTCCGCCACCACATCGAGACGCTGCGCCGCCTGAAGTACCGGCCGACCGGCGGGTTCTGCTTCTCGTGGCTCGCCGATCCCGGCCCGATGATCTCGGCTGCCGTGCTCGACCACCATCGGATCCCGAAGCTGGCGTGGCCGGTGGTCGTCGACGCCTGCCGGCCGGTGATCGTGGTCACCGATCCGCTGCCGGCGACGGTCCGACCGGGCGCCGAGCTCGCCCTCGATGTCCACGTCGTCAACGATCTCCGCTCCATGGTCGTCGACGCCACGGTCGCCGTCACCTGCACGTGGCGGGGTGGGCGGCGGCAGTGGGCGTTCCGCGGCGACGTGGAGGCCGATTCGTGCGCGCTCGTCGGTCGCCTGGAGCTCACCGTCCCCGACGCCCCCGGCGACCTCCTCCTCGGCCTCGCCCTGACGGGCCGCGACGGCACCGACGCCGAGGTCACCGCGACCCGCCGGGCCGGCGCCACGATCGTCGCCGACTGATCTTCAGATACGCGAGAGGGAGCGGCGGTTCTTGAACTTGGCCTTCAGGTAGTCGGCGTTCATCACCGCGATCACGTCGAGGGAGATCGACTTCGGGCACGCCACCTCGCACTCGCCGTGGTTGGTGCACGACCCGAAGTACTGCTCCATCGTCTCGACCATCGCCTCGGTCCGGGCGAACCGCTCGGGCTGGCCCTGAGGGAGCAGGTTGAGATGGGTGACCTTGGCCCCGGTGAACAGCTGGGCGGCGCCGTTCGGGCACGCCGCGACGCACGCCCCGCAGCCGATGCAGAGGGCCGCCGCCTCGGCGGCGTCGGCCACCGGCTTGGGCACCGGGATCAAGTTGGCGTCGGGCGCACCACCGGTCTCGGCGGTGATGAAGCCGCCCACCTCGACGATGCGGTCGAGCGCCGACCGGTCGCACATCAGGTCCTTGAGGATCGGGAACGCCCGCGCCCGCCACGGTTCGACCACGATCTCGTCGCCGCTGCGGAACTTGCGCATGTGCAGCTGGCAGGTCGCGGTGCCCCGTTGGGGGCCGTGGGCCTGCCCGTTGATCATGAGTGAGCAGGTCCCGCAGATCCCCTCGCGGCAGTCGTGGTCGAAGGAGATCGCGTCCTCCCCCGCGGCGATCAAGCGCTCGTTGACGATGTCGAGCAGCTCGAGGAACGACGCCTCCTCGCTCACCTCCTCGACGTGGTGGGTCTCGAAACGGCCCTCGGCGTCAGGGCCCGCCTGCCGCCAGATCTTCAAGGTGAGATCCCGGACGGCCGCCTCGCTCACTTGTAGCTCCGGGTCTGGAAGTGGACGGTCTCGTAGACGAGCTCCTCCTCGTGGCGGCGGGCCGTCGGTCGGGTCGCCGGTCCACTCCCACGCCGCCACGTGGGCGAAGCGCTCGTCGTCGCGCAGGGCCTCCCCCTCCTCGGTCTGGTACTCGGCCCGGAAGTGGCCGCCGCAACTCTCCTCGCGTTCGAGCGCGTCGCGGCACATCAGCAGGGCGAGCTGGAAGAAGTCGTCGACCCGCCCGGCCTTCTCCAGCGTCTGGTTGACCGTGTGCGCCGGACCGGTGATCCGCAGGTCGTGTCTGGAACTCGTCGTACAGCGCCGGGATGTCCGACAACGCCTTCTCGAGGCCCTCGGCCGTCCGTTCCATGCCGCAGTAGTCCCACACGATCCGCCCGAGCTCGCGGTGGAAGTGGTCGGGCGAGCGGGTGCCCTTGATCGTGACGTAGCGCTCGAACCGGGCGCGGGCCGCCGACTCCGCGGCGGCGAACTCGTGGTGGTCAGGCCCGGGGATCGGCTTGTTGAGCAGTGGAGCGAGGTAGTTGCCCAAGGTGTACGGCAGCACGAAGTACCCGTCGGCGAGGCCCTGCATGAGGGCGGACGCACCGAGGCGGTTGGCCCCGTGGTCGGAGAAGTTGGCCTCCCCGGCGCAGTACAGGCCGGGGACGGTGGTCATCAGTTCGTAGTCGACCCAGAGCCCACCCATCGTGTAGTGCGACGCCGGGTAGATCCGCATCGGGACCGTGTACGGGTCCTCGTCGGTGATCCGCTCGTACATCTCGAAGAGGTTCCCGTAGCGCTCCCGGACGACGTCCTTCCCGAGCCGCCCGATCGCCTCGGCGAAGTCGAGGTACACACCGTTCCTCCGCGGCCCCACCCCGCGGCCCGAGTCCACCGCCCGTTTCGCGGCTCGCGAGGAGATGTCCCGGGGGGCGAGGTTGCCGAAGCTCGGGTAGAGCCGCTCGAGGTAGTAGTCCCGCTCCTCCTCGGGGATCGCCGCCGGAGCGCGTCCGTCGTCCGGATCCTTCGGCACCCAGACCCGCCCGTCGTTGCGGAGCGACTCCGACATCAACGTGAGCTTGGACTGGAACTCGTCGGACTGCGGGATGCACGTCGGGTGGATCTGCGTGTAGCAGGGATTGGCGAAGTACGCCCCGCGCCGGTGCGCCCGCCAGGCGGCGGTGACGTTGCACGCCATCGCGTTGGTCGAGAGGAAGAACACGTTGCCGTACCCGCCGGTGCAGAGGACGACCGCGTGTCCGGCGTGGGAGCGGAACTCACCGGTGAGCAGGTCGCGGGTGACGATGCCGGCGCAGCGGCCGTCGATGACGACCACGTCGACGAGCTCGACGCGGTTCCACAGCTTGACGTTGCCGAGCCCGACCTGCCGGGACATCTGCTGGTAGGCGCCGAGGAGCAGCTGCTGGCCGGTCTGCCCGCCGACGTAGAACGTGCGGCTCACCTGGGCGCCGCCGAAGCTGCGGTTGTCGAGCAGGCCGCCGTACTCCCGGGCGAACGGCACCCCTTGGGCGACGCACTGGTCGATGATGTCCACCGAGACCTGGGCGAGGCGGTAGACGTTGCCTTCGCGGGCCCGGAAGTCGCCGCCCTTGATCGTGTCGTAGAACAGGCGCTGGATGCTGTCGCCGTCGCCGCGGTAGTTCTTCGCCGCGTTGATCCCGCCCTGGGCGGCGATCGAGTGGGCCCGGCGCGCCGAGTCGTGGAACGTGAACGCCTCCACCTGATAACCCAGTTCCGCGAGCGTTGCTGCGGCCGACGCGCCGGCGAGCCCGGTGCCGATGACGAGGATCTTGAACTTGCGCTTGTTGTTCGGGTTCACCAACTTTGCGTCGGCGATGAACGTGTCCCACTTGTCCGCGAGCGGGCCCGCCGGAATCTTGGCGTCGAGCACGGGGTGGTCTCCTAGACCTGCACGATGCCGGCCTGGACGGCGATCGGGAACGAACAGTTGCCCACCACGATCACGGTCGCGATCGCGGTGGCCGTCCACCGCCGCCACGAGTTGAACCGGGGACTGTTCCATCCCATCGACTGGAACAGGCTCCAGATCCCGTGGAACAGGTGGATGCCGAGGGCGATGTTGGCGACGATGTAGAGGATCGCCACGGGCAGCTGGGAGAGGCTCTCGTCGACGTTGTGGTACACCGCGCCCCGGATGAAGTCGGGGTTGAACCAGCCCCACGTGAGGTCGGCGAGGTATCTCGCCGGCCGGATAGTCGCGGATCAGGCCGGAGACCACCATCACGCCAGGGAGCTGCGGGCTGTGGATCGAGATCCGCGCGACCTCCGTCCAGTTCAGATCGTCGCGCACCGTGATCGGCACGAACGGCCGGCGTGCCCCTGCGGCGGCGATGACCTCCTCAATGCGCTCCTCGGGCAGGTCGATCAGGCGGCTCAGGGCCTGCAGGGTGGCCCGCAGATCGGCTGCCTGCTCGCGCACGATCAGGGCCCGATAGGTCGGGCTATTGCGAGCGAGCGGCACGCCGTGGCGATCGACGACACGGCCGCGTTCAGGCGGCAGCAGGCGGTGATTGATCCGGTTGTCGTCAGCGAGCGGGGCATAGTCGTTGGCGTTGAGCACCTGCAGGTAGTAGAGACGCCCGGCCGCGCCCCAAAGAGCGCCAACTGGCACCCGCCGAGCAGCAGCACCCGGCGGGTGAACACCCGCGTGCGTTCCAACTCACGCAGCATGGAGCAGCCGCGGCACCTGGTTGTGGACCCGAGTGAGCAGCAGGCTGGCGAGCGGGTATAGCGCGACCGTCAACAGCAGCGACAAGGCGACCGGCTGCATCGGGAACAGCCGTCCCCACCATGCGCAGGCGAGCAGCCAGCGGGCGACCTCGACGGCCGGCGCCAGCAGCGCGAAACAGCTCCAGACCACGAGGAACGAACGCGCGACAAAGAACCGGTGCTGCACCAGGACGAGCTGGCGCACCAGCAGCAGGATCAGGGCGGTCAGGCCGAGCGGCAGCCCAGCCAGCGCGTCGTAACGACGCCGCTGGCGAACGCCGCCAGGGGCCCGAACAGATCCGGGCGGTACAGGCTCCAGAAGTAGACCACGCACAGCAGGGAGAACGGCGTCAGGCCCCATGCCCCCAGGCCCTGCAGCGGCACGACGTCGATCAACGCCGAGCAGACCGCAAGCGCGAACGGCACGAGCAGGCGTAATCGGGCATCCAGCTGGCGCAGCCACCACCAGATCAAGGAGCACTCCCGGAGACGGGGCCCGGCGGGTCAGCCAGCCCGAGCGCCGGGTCGGCCGGAGACGGCACTTCGGTCGGGGTGAAGCCGGGCGGCAACGGCGGCCCGTGCATCTCCTGCTGCAGCTCCTCCAGCTGCTCGGGCGGCAAGACATTGGAGTACTCGAGCAGGCGCAGGTACTCGAGCCGCGTGAAATCGACCAGCGGCTCGACCGCGACACCGGCGTCGTCGAGCGACCGCACCCTGCCGACCTCGAGCCCCGGCGGAGCACGCCGCCCCGGCCCGAGGTGACGACGGCATCGCCGACCGCGAGGCGCGGGTTGAGCGGCAGAAAGACCAGAGCAGGCCGGCCGGTGTTGTTGCCCGCCAGGATCGCCTGATCGCGCGACGGCTCGACCATTACCGGAATGCGGGAGTTGAAGTCGGTCAGCAGCAGCACGCGTGAGCTTCGGCGCCCGACCTCGATCACGCGCCCGACCAGGCCGCGTTCGTTGACCGCAGCCATGCCCCTGGCGGCGCCGTGCTCGGTGCCCACGTCGAGGAGCACGGTGTGCACGAACGGGCCACCGGTATCGGCGATCACGCGACCGGTGACCGCGGTCGGCAGTTCAGGATCAGGGCGGCCATGCTGAGCACCTGGCGCAGCGCCGCGTTCTCGAGGCTCAGCTGGCGCGCGGCGCTCTGCCATTCGAGCAGGCGCAGGTTCTGCTCGCGCAGCCGAGCATCTCCGCGCGCAGCGCCACCAGCTCCCCAATCCGCTCGACCAGACGGCGGGATGAGCTAATCGGTTGTGTCATGCCACTGAGCGCCGGCACCAAAGTGTCGCCGACCGTGGTGCCGATCCCTTCGAGCAGCTGAACGTTCGCCCTGCCGACCACCAGCAGCGCGATCGAAAGCAGCACCAGAGCGCCGAACGCGAAGCGGTCAACAGTGCCTTGAGCGGCAGGGCCAGGCGTGACAGCGACCGGCGCTCCTGTCTCACCCGAGTGCTCCGTCACTTTCGCGGCGTCGGCGGCCGGCACGCCACCGGCGGATCAATTCTCCCGGGTTGCCTGTGCCGGTCCTTCACCAGCACATCGGACGCGGCCGAACCGGACCCGAGATCCGTGATGAGGCGGCCAGCCACCTCAGTAGGCGGTGTGCAAGACGTGGCGTAACGTCTTCATCTCCTCGAGGCAGCGTCCGGTCCCGAGCGCGACGCAGGTGAGCGGCTCGTCCGCGAGGCTGACCGGCAGACCGGTGGCGTGGCGCAGCACGAAGTCGAGATTGCCGAGCAGCGAGCCGCCCCCGGTCAGCACGATCCCCTTGTCCACAATGTCCGCGGACAGCTCGGGCGCGGTGTGCTCGAGCGCCACCTTGACCGCCTCGATGATCGCGCTGACCGGCTCGGCCAGCGCTTCGGCAATCTGGCGCGTGCTGATCACGATCTCCTTGGGCACGCCGTTCATCAGGTCGCGGCCTTTGATCTCGACCACCCTGCCATTGCCGTCCTCGGGCAGGCAGGCGGAGCCGATCTCCTTCTTGATCCGCTCCGCGGTCGAACTCGCCGACCAGCAGGTTGTGATTGCGCCGGATGTAGCTGATGATCGCCTCATCCATCTTGTTGCCGCCGACCCGGATCGAGCGCGCGTATACGATGCCGCCGAGCGAGAGCACGGCGACCTCGGTGGTGCCGCCTCCGATGTCGACGACCATCGAGCCGGTCGGCTCGGTGACCGGCAGGCCGGCGCCGATCGCCGCCGCCATGGGCTCCTCGATCAGGAACACGCGCCTCGCGCCTGCGCTCTCCGCCAACTCCTAAATCACCCGGCGCTCGACCGCGGTCGAGCCGGACGGCACGCAGATGATCACCCTGGGGCTCGCGAAGCCGCGCCGGTTGTGCACCTTGCGGATGAAGTGCTTGATCATTTCCTCGGCGACTTCGAAGTCGGCGATCACGCCGTCGCGCAGCGGCCAAATCGCCTCGATGTTGCCGGGGGTACGGCCCACCATCTGCTTGGCCTCCTCGCCCACGGCGAGGACCTGCTTGCGCCCGCGATTGATGGTGATCGCCACCACCGAGGGCTCATCGAGCACGATCCCCTTGCCCTTGACGTACACCAGGGTGTTGGCTGTGCCGAGGTCGATCGCCATGTCGGCGGACAGCAGGCCAAGAAGTCTCGAGAACATGTGCACGGGTTCCGCGGCTAAATGTTCAGACCCAGCCCGCAGAAGTCGATCGATCCCACCAGTTGTCTGATCGGAGCGGTCGACCCCTATATGTTGTCGCCGCAGTCTGGGCGCACCCAGCCGAGGTCGTCAAGCGGTCAAGGCAGCAGGTGCCAGTTTTTTCTCGTTTGACTAAAAGTTTGTTTAACGCGGCCACATATGCCCGCGCCGAGGCCAAGATCGTGTCGGTCTCCGCGCCCTGGCCGTTGACCGTCTTGCCGCTCTCCTCGAGCCGGACCGTGACCTCCGCCTGGGCATCGGTACCCTCGGTCACGGCATGGATCTGGAACAGCGCCAGCTTGGCGCTGTGCGGCACCAGCTGCTTGATGGCGTTGAAGGTGGCATCCACCGGGCCGTCGCCGACGCCGGCGCTTCGATGCGGATGTCGCCCTCGGGGTCGATGCAGCCAGGTCGCCGTCGGGTGCCGTGGTCGCCCGTCGTACCTGCACGAGGTCGAGCCGCCAGAGGGTGTCCGCTGTTCCCGAGGTCTCGTCCTCGACGAGCGCCTCGAGGTCCGTCGTCGAACTCTCCTTCTTCTTGTCGGCCAGCTCCTTGAAGCGGCGAAGGCGCGGTTCAGCTCCTCGTCGCTCAGCTCGTAGCCGAGCTCGACCAGCTTCTTGAAGGCGTGGCGGCCGGAGTGCTTGCCCAGCACGAGGCTCCTGAGCGGATCAGCCGACGTCCTCGGGCCGCATGATCTCGTAGGTGCTCGCGCATCCTTGAGCATGCCGTCCTGGTGGATGCCCGCTTCGTGCGCGAAGGCGTTGCTCGCCGACGATCGCCTTGTTCGGCTGGACGGGCATGCCGGTGATGCCGCTGACCATCTGCGAGGCTCGGGTGATCTGCTCGCGTGTCGATGTCGGTGTAGTACGGCAGCAGGTCGTTGCGCGTCCTGAGCGCCATCACCATCTCTTCCAGCGAGGCGTTGCCGGCGCGCTCGCCGATGCCGTTGATCGTGCACTCGACCTGGCGCGCGCCCGCCTCGATCGCCGCCAGCGAGTTGGCGACGGCCAGGCCCAGGTCGTTGTGGCAGTGGACGCGAGATCACGCGCCTGGTCGATGTTCGGCACGCGTTCGAACAGCGCGCGAAGAGCGTCGCCGAACTCCTCCGGGATGGCGTAGCCGACCGTGTCCGGGATGTTGATCGTGCGTGGCGCCGGCCGCGATCGCGCTCGCGAAGCACCGGCACAGGAAATCGTGCTCGGTGCGCGAGGCGTCCTCGGCCGAGAACTCGACGTCGTCGACAGAGCCGCGCGGCGCGCGGCACGCCGTCGACACCGCCTCGAGCACCTGCTCGGGCTCTATTTGCAGCTTGTGCTCCATGTGCAGCGGGCTGGTCGCGATGAAGATGTGGATGCGCGGCGATGCGCGCGGCTCCAGCGCCTCGGCCGGCGCGGTCGATGTCGCGCGGCCGGCGCGCGCGAGCGAGCAGCCACGCTGTCCTTGCAGCTTCGCGCGATCTGCGTCACCGCCTCGAAGTCGCCCTGCGAGGCGATCGGGAAGCCGGCCTCGATCACGTCCACGCCCAGTCTGCTCGAGCACCTCGGCGATCCTCAGCTTCTCGTCGACGTCATCGTCGCGCCGGGCGACTGCTCGCCGTCGCGCAGCGTGGTGTCGAAGATGATGATGCGTTCGCCGTCGGCGAAGCGCGGGTCGGTGGACGCGGCGCCTACGGTACTGGACGGGTTGGCCGACATGGACCGGTTCCTTTCTGGCGGATGGTGGACGCTTCGCTGCTGACGCTGTCCCCCTGAACACGCGCGCATGGGCCGCGGCTCAGGGGCGGCTACGTCGAAGCTCCGCCAGAAGGAGGTGCGGCGCGGCACGCAGGGCGCCCGAGACCGCGGCGCGGCCACGGCCGAACTCTGTCAGGGCTTGCCTTGCGGCCTGGTGCATGCTCGCCTCGAAGGATGCCGAACGGCGCTACCACGCGCCCCTGGCGTGCGCGATACAAGACCAACGGCGCCGGTTTGTAAAGTCCGTTGCCGGCGCCGGCGCGGCCGGCGATGGTGGGCGCAAGGGGACAGGGAGACCTCCATGCCGACCTTCGAGCGTCACAGC